>NZ_MUHR01000037.1 GCF_002105285.1 Planktotalea arctica | reverse complement strand
TTCATGCGTCAGCCGCAGTATCGCTCGTATGTCTTGCACAGTCGTACGCCTCGCTTGCTTCCGTCTTGGCATGGATCCTCCCAGTCTTGTTCAAGACCGACAGAATGCCGTAACGGCGCAGGCGATCACCAACCGGTCCCAAACCTTCCTGAAACTGTCCGGGATTTACCGAAACGCGTGTCCGAGAATTACCGAAACCCGCAATCCGACACATACTGGTATCTGACCGGCGTCCCGGATCTCATGGCCGTAGCCGGCAAGAGCTTTGAGCAATTCGCGGCGGCAGCAGGAGAACACCATCATGGCTGATCCAACCTTGATACCGACCTTTTCCACTTTGCTCCAACGTTTCTTCGTTGAACACTTGGGCCATCAGCGGGCCGTCAGCCCACGCACAATCGCCGCTTACAGAGATACGTTCCGCCTGTTGCTAAGCTTCGCGGAGTCCAAAATCGGCAAGGCGCCTTCGAGACCCAGGATGTGGCCTTCATCAGCGATGCAATCGGCGTGGTCGCACGCGCCAAGGGAATGAAGCGAATAGCACAGGAGGCAGGGGTAAGCCGCGAAAGTCTGTACCGGGCGCTCAGCAGCGCCGGCAATCCAGAGCTAGGGACGGTGCTGAAAGTTCTCGCGTCGATGAACATAAAAATCAATGCGAAGCCACTGCTGAAGGCGACGTAAGATACTGTCCGCGAGGGAACCGCTGACGAGGTCAACATCATCGGGCGCGTCAGGTGGTACGGGCGGGAGATGTGACGCCATGGTGGGCACAATTTAATGCATATCCATCAGGCCATGCCCTGACTACCGCATGGGTGGGACAGTCACAAAATTGCTTTGACCGTGACTTTGATGTATCGAAGCAATCGGTCTGACGGGGGGTGTAACCCTTGACTACACCGCAAAAGTCATCTATGCAACGAAATGAAAGAAATCGCCTATACCCGAACCGCACAGAAAGCGCTGATGCGAATGCCACGAAATCTTGCACTGCGCATACGCGAAAAGGTCAGATCCTTTGCTGAGGATCCCGCCTCACAGGCGAACAATGTCAAAGCGCTGCGTGGTCTGGACGGAGTGGTAAGGTTACGCGTGGGGGATTGGCGCGTAATTATGCGCGATGGTGTTATAATTGAGATACTCGAAGTCAAGCCGCGCGGCAGCGCCTACAAGGAGTGACGCAGATGAATGAAATGGTCACCATCCCGAGGGACGAATATCTCCGGCTCAAAGCACTTGAGGAAGACCTCAGCGATCTGCAGAGTGTTTCTGAAGTCCTCAAGCGCCTCGAGATGGGCGAAGAAGAACTGCTTCCGTCGTTCGTTGTCGATCAGCTCTTGGATGGCAAATCGCCCCTTCTGGTCTGGAGAGAACACCGAAACCTCACCCAAGCTGAATTGGCGCGCCGCTCCAAAGTGAACCGTGTCCAGATTATAGACATAGAAGCTGGCCGTAAGACCGGTTCTGTGACCACGCTCAGCAAGCTTGCCGTTGCTTTGAAAATTTGCATCGACGATCTCGTTTCACTCGCGATCTCTAGCGACGTAAGCTGCCCCACTTCTGGGGAGTATGATACAACGCCGCGCTCATGAATCAACTGACAGATCTATAGGCCGAAAGCCTTTCACATCCGAGAATACACCCAATCGGCGCTTCCGGCGTCGGACCAAAACGCGGTGTACCGCCTGGATGAGTAGCGCCGTACCAACTGCGCAAAGCGCCGATAGGAGCAAAATATCCTGCTCAGAGGTCAACACTCCGCGATAGGGCATAAGCGCACGTCCAGCGATCATCACATGCTCAGAGGCCCATGTAGACAGAACACTGCAAGCTGCATCCGATTTGGCAAACATCGGATGACAGTCCAACTTACTGTAGCCGTAATAAAGCCACCCTGCAGCTATTCCCCCAAGACTTGTAATCAGCAGTACAATCCAACTGACACCTATCAAAATCGTTCCTAAGAACCGCATAAGCGCTTGCCTCTCCTGATCATAGACGTCTCCTCAGTCCCGGAGTGCAAGTTCTTGAACCTTCGCCATGGGCTGCCAGATGTACTCCAAAACGGTACGTTTGCCCGACAGGACATCCACCGTCGCTGTCATGCCAGGAATAAAGGTGATCGCTTGGCCGGTTTCCTCAAGAACCAGATCACCCTCTATCGCCACATCCACCAGGTAATGGCTCGCGCCTTGGTTACGTTCATCAACCACAGCGTCGGGACTAATCTGGATCACGCGGCCGTCCACTGTGCCGTATTTAGCTGAATCGTACGCCGACAGCCGAATGCGAACAGCGTCATCCAAACGGATACGAGAGATGTCCTGCGGCATAATTCGGGCCTCAATGATCAGTGCCTCACCCGTTGGCACCAGCTCCAGCATCACATCGCCGGTATTCACAAATCCACCGGGCGTGCGGAAGTTCAGACGGCTTACGATCCCCTCCATGGGGGCGCGGATGATCGTGCGGCTTACCCGTTCTTCTAGCCGCGGCAAGGATTCTGCCAGTTCGCTTTGCTCAGCAACGACGGTGTTGATTTCATCCATTGCACGGAGCTTGTAGTTGGCTTTTGCATTGTCGATTTCAGTTTCAAGCTCAACCATGCTTGAGCGCGCTTGGTCAATGCCAACACTGCTGCGATCGCGCTCGCCAAGTGCTTGCTCACGCTGACGCTGCAATTCCAAAAGCCGTGTAGCCGGGGCAATGTTGTCACGCACCAAGGGTGCGACCACGGCGATTTCTTCGTCCAAAAAGACAGCAGTGCGCTCAGCCGTCCCCAAGCTGTTTTCAGCCGCTCGCAAATCCTGCTGACGTTGCTGCAAGCGTTGCTCCAGAACCGCAAGCTGTCCAGCTAACTCGGCGCGGCGAGCGGCAAACAGGCTTTGCTCGGTCAACGCCACCATGGGTGAGCGTGCATTTAGATCAGTGGGCACAGAGAACTCCGTCCCATTGATTTCTGCGCGCAGGCGAAGCTCTTTGACATCCAGTCCTGCCAGCCGCTGCGCTAAGCGGTTCAGTTCACTGCTTGCGTCGACGGGATCAAGTTCGAACAAAACCTCACCCTCTGCAACAACGGTATTCTCCGTCACATAGCGCCTTAAAATCACACCGCCCTCGGACGCTTGCACCATCTGGTTTTGTACCGATGACACGATCCGCCCCTCGCCGCGCGTCACGTTGTCTAACTCAGCCCAATTGGCCCAAACCAGAGCCAGCCCGACCAGCGCGATGATTGTAAACATGATGGTTGAGCCGCCCAGACCTTCACGGCCTGCCATCTCACGCGATAAGGATTTAAAATCAGTATTAGACATCCTGCTCGCCCCTATCGTGCTTGTGCTTTGAGTTTTTCGGGGGTCGTATCGGCGACGATCGCCCCCTGATCCATGACAAGAACCCTATCAGCGAGCTCCAGAAGTGTGTTGCGGTGTGTTACCATCACCAGCGTTCGGGACCCGGCCCAAACCTTCAAGCGCCCAATCACAGACTTCTCGGTCGCTGTGTCCATCGAGCTTGTCGGCTCATCTAAAACCAGCAGATTTGGGTCATGTAGCAAAGCCCGCGCAAGGTTAATAGACTGGCGCTGCCCGCCCGAAAGCCCCTCCCCCCGTTCGCGCAATTCCATATCATAGCCTTGAGGATGGCTCGCCACAAAATCGTCAACACCAGAGAGTTTGGAGATATTGAGCAGATGGGCATCGTCGTATTCATAAAAACCCATCTGTAGGTTTTCTTTCACTGTTCCAGAGAACAGCCAAGTATCCTGCAACATCACACCGACGTTGCGGCGCACATCGGATTTATCGATCTGGCGCAGGTCAACCCCATCGATCAGTACCGCTCCTTCGCTCGGTTCTATCAGTCCCGAGATCAGGCGAGACATCGTGGACTTCCCCGACCCCATTCGACCGACAACGGCCACTTTCTGACCTGCCGGTATTTTGAGCGACAGGTTCCGTATAATCGCACTGTCAGAGCCTGGGAATGTGTAGCTCACGTTCTTGAACTCAATCTCGCCAGAAAGATGCGGGCGGCTTAACCGCGACCGTGATTGCGCTGATTGATCATCCTCATCATTCATCACAGTCGAGAGCGAGCGGTACGATTGCCGCGCGCCGTTCGCCCGCGACATTGCCGACGCAAGCTGAGAAAGAGGTGCAAGCGTCCGTCCCCCCAAGATCACAGCAGCAATCATCGCCCCCATGGTAATGATGCCATCTTGGATCAAGAACACACCGTAGAAGATCGTGGCAATCTGGGCCAATTGCTGGACCGAGGCCGCGGAATTGATGGCAAATTGAGACAGCATCCGGTTCTTCAATCCAAGTTCCGATTGCGCATCCGAGGCTTCCTCAAAACGTCGCCGCATCAGTCGACCAGAGCCTGTGGCTTGCACTGTTTCTAACCCGTTGAGCGTTTCAACTAAAACGCTTTGCTTGGACATATTGCTCTGCATCGAACTCTCAGCAATGCGCGCCAGAAACGGTTGGATGACGAGGCCGGACAGGATTACCAGCGGCACTGCAATCAACGGCACCAGCGCCAACGGCCCCGCAATCAGCGAGATCACCCAAATGAACAGGAAGATGAACGGCAGATCTACGACGGCCACGAGCGTTGCCGAGGTGAAAAATTCCCTCAACGTGTCAAACTCCCGTACGATGCTCGCCATTGCGCCTGACTTTTGACGGCGGTTGTCTAGACGCATGTTCAAGATTTTATCAAAGATCAGCCGCGACATGCGCGCATCAGCGCGCTTGCCCGCCTTGTCAACAAACTGCGCCCGTAGCGTCTTGATGATAAAGTCAAAGGCCAGTGCGATCAGCACGCCAATTGTCAGTGCAATCAGCGATTCAATCGCCTCGTTCGGCACCACGCGATCATAGACCACCATGATGAAAAGCGAGGTGGACAGGCCCAGAAAGTTTGTGATTGCTGCCGCAATAAGCACCTGGCCGTAGAGCCATTTGCCTTGCAGCAGAGAGCCCCAAAACCAGTCGTTCTTACCCTTCACCTTGGAGGCCTCATGCACCCAGCGCGCCAAAATAATAAAGGGTTCCAGCTGATTACCCAAATCTCTTTGCGTCAACTGCTCCTCAACAAACTGTTCTTCGCCACCAAACCGGCGCACATGGATCATGCCGCTTTCGTCGATGGCATGGACCACAACCGCTTCACCACCTTTGAGAAAGCCAATCGCCGGGCAATGTGTTGCGCGCAGCTTTTTTAGCTTCATCTCTCCGTAAGTGGCCTCAAACCCGACATGGCGTAGCGCAGAAATTGCAGACTTCGGATCAAAAACGTCGCTGGTCAGTTCTGGCAAATCCCGCACCGCACCCGCCGAAAACGCCATGCCAGACAAAGCCAGAATATGTTGAACAGCGTGGATCAGCGCTGTGGCGCCATCGCTCGCAGGAACCGCTTGCGGCTCCACACCGGGTTCACAGGACGTATCATCCCGAAGGTCTGGCGTGGCAATGTCCTCGGGCTCACCGGGCTTCTCTGCCTCTTCGCCGGAACGCACAGATACCACAGAGACGCCATCACCTTCCAGCTTTGCTGCGACGTTAGCCACAGTTGGAAGACTGGCTTCGTCGGTCGATTTATCCTCCATATGGGGAAGGTCCTTTTATATTAGCATCTCTTAGCGAGCGGTTACTCGGACACATTGGACGTCAATCCGATCAGCTGCACAAGAGCACCTGTGCGAGAGGATATTGTAAGCTGCAGTGCAAGTATCTCTGCACTCATAGAAATTTGACGGTCTTCCGCACGGTAGTTTTGAATTTTAGCTTCGATCACCTGGCGCAGGTTGGACTGCCCGGTCGCGAGTTGGGACCGTGCCGTTTGCGCCTCCGAGGCGCTGAGTGCGATCTGCCGCGCAACCAAAGGCATGGAGCGATCGATGGCCGCCAACTGGCGAACCGCTGCGTCCATCTCTGCCTTGAGGGTGCGCTGCGCGTCCGTAAGTTGGGTTTCCACCGCCTCAACCCGTGCTTCTGCAGCCCGCAGTTGCGCACGGCGTCTCCCACCATCGCCAAACGTATACTCTAACATGACTCCTACACTCGTGTCGGTGCTCTCTCCATCCTGCATCGGCGAAGTCACGCCCGCCTGAAGCCGCGCTCGCGGCTTGAAGGATGCCTGCGCACCAGCAACAGCGCTGCGTGCTACGATCAATTCCGCAGCACTACGCTGCAAGGCGGGAGCTTGTTGCCAAGTCTTAGCTTGCGTTTGCGCATCCGCCAGGCTCACGATCTCTGCAGGGCGCGACATCGCCTTCGGCTGCTGGTTAAAAAACCGCACAAATCGAACGTGTGCCTGCTGGAGGTCCGCATGTAAGCGCGTCTCCTCCAACGTAATATCGACGATCTGGCGTCTGGCACTATCAAGAGCCGCACGATCGATCATACCATTCGAGGCCATCCGCTCAATCTGCTCGACCACTGTGTCCATTTCTGCAGTCCGCTTGCGCAAGAGTGTCAGCCGCGCCTCGTATTGCCAAACGTCAATCCAGGCCCGTGCCGCTTCTAGAGCAATATCATTCCCGCGCGCAGTCCGCTCCGCGCGCGCGCCCAAAGCCTCCGCCGTTGCGCGATTGACGTTGGAGGCACTTTCGCCGCCGTCATAGATCAACTGTGAAATGGTGATGCCAGCCGCGACACCCGCCGTTGTTTCGTCAGGCTGCGTGCCGCCCTGCTCACGCATCCCACCAACGGTTGAGTTTCCCGTAATTTGTGGACGCCGCACGCTCTGGGCAACGTCAACCCGGTTCATCATTTCTTGTTCCAAGAAAAGTGCCGCGCGGTAGCCCTCATGCGCCTCGACTGCGTCGCGTATGGCCGAACGAAAGCCCGATGCAATATCGACCCCTGCCCCCTCGTGCGGGGCCTCCATCAATGACGCGTCGGCAAGCGTCGCAGTCAAACTTGTCGACATCTGTTCTATGTCAGAAGGACGATCTCCACAGGCCGCCAACAAAAGTATCAAACTGACCGCGCTAAGAGTTGCTATCCGGGGCTGTGCGATTTGACCTCGCACAAACCGAACATCTCTTTTCTCGTTTATATGAAAAGGCCTGCACACTCGTTGCGCCATATAATTTTCGATGCTCATTTGATGCCTCAGTCTACTACGATTATTTTAAATTCTATCGCCGCTTCGTTTTCAAATCGAATGTGCAAAAGATCACTTACCGATTTATGCTTGATTGCGGAATGCATGTCTCAATTATGGCTCCATCCAGAGAAACAATCGATAATAGCCAAATACTCGTCTCGACATTCGCATCATTCTAATCCGGCTTGTTGCTCTCAAGCCCAGGCTCTTCTGCGATTGTCAAAGGCTGGACGCCAGACCGTGCAATCTCAGCTTTGAGCGCGGCCACATAACTACGTTGCGCTGTCTGGTAGACCGCCATTTCATTGCGGATTTTCAGCATTTGGCCCTCAAGAAATTGCAGGCTCGCCAATTGCGCTTTGCCGTTCTCAGTAAGATCCTCGGTATTATATTCGATGTCGTCGATTGTGATCTTTGGCATGGATGTTTCCCTTTGCTTTTCGGTTTAGTCATCACTGAACAAAGAACCCAGATCGACGCCGGTCCGTCCCTGAACGATTTCTAACTTCAGATCCGCGATATAAGCGTTCTTTGCTTTCGTCAGCAGCGCCTGCTGGTTGTTCAGCTCCTGCAGCGTCAGCCGGGCAAATGTCAGCCGTGCCACAAGATCCCTGCCCTCCTGGCTCAGGCCATCCGTCGCGTATTCGACGCCGTCTATGCGAAACCGCTCGCTCATGGTTTCTCCGTAGGGGCCTGCAACTCCAGCTCGGCTTTCAACGCACGCGCATAGGCAACATGCGCCGTCTTTGACACCGCAAGCTCGCCCTGCAACTGCCGCAGTTTCGCCTCGGCGAACTGGAGCGATTGCAACGTATCACCTGCAGTCTGCGTTATATCAGACACAGCGTAGCCCGCGCCATCCAGCGTGATTGTAGGGGTTGTCTCGTCGGTCATGATCACCTCGGAAGTAAAAGAAGCGGCGGAGACCGCCGCTTCTTTTGGGTTCTATTTTTAGATTACTGAACGATTAGGCAATTATCGCGAATTCGGAACTAAGTAGATCTGGAGTACCCGTAAATGTGGCAATCTGAACCGCGGCATCACCACCTGCACCATCCGCATCGTAATACAGGGCACCAGATGTTGTATCATAAACGATACGATCAGTCTCATCAGCAGCAGCTGCCAGACCAGCTCCGGATACGAACTCGTCAGATGACAAAGCTCCTATATCACCAAGTCCAGTGAAGATAGCTTTTGAGAGTTGGATGCTGTCGTCCGCTACAGTGTAGTCAACGATAGTGTCCGCACCGCTAACGCTGTTGAAAACGAACGTATCAGAACCAGCCCCTCCGGTGATGTTATCTGACCCAGCACCAGCAGTGATCACATCGGTCCCATTGCCACCACTAATCACATCGTCAAAGCTCGTGCCAACAATGACATCTGAGCCACTGCCACCATTGAGCGTCAAACCATTAGAGCCATTACCAGTGAAGGAAGAAGCATTTAGCGTATCACCAAAGCCTGTCCCCGTGACGCTCAGTTCACCGGATGTTGACCCAGCAACGGCATTATACATGTTGATGAGCGCTGCATCGATACCAAAAGCTCCTGTAATCGAAACATCGTAGTCGTTGTTTGGGTAGGTCACACTGTCAGTTGTGAGAGCCGTGGTGACGTTAGCTTGCGAGCCAGTCAATATTGCTCCAGATGAAACTTCAACACTCGCCACCCTACCGGCCAGCGTGTTTAAGCCTGAGGCCGCGATAGAGCTCCCCGCAGTGTCATCCAGTTGGACCACCGCACTAGAGCCAATCACCAGAGTATCGGCAGTTACAAACGCTGCAGTTGTCTCCGCAAGCGTGCCAGAAACAACGATGGCATTCGACACAGTCACATCGCTGGCCGTCTTTCCACCAATTGCACTAAGCGTTGTTGCTTCGACTGCTGTCGCAGCACCGTCAGTGACTGTTATTACCACCTCATCTGTTGAAGTCGACGAAAGAGAATCAAGTTCGGTGCTCGTCGCCTCCAACGTGGCACTCAGTTTACCAGTTGTAGCCGCCGCAACCGTGTTCACCGCAGTGACACCTGCTGCATTGGTTAGTGTTCCGGCAATCGTGAGGTTGCCCTCATAACCATCGGTGACACCTGAAAATGCTGCAGACATATCAGTCGATGAACCGGACAAGGCCTGTGCGGTTACATCCAACGTGATCGTACCATCAACGGCATTGTTGATAGTCACAAGCTGCTCAAGGGTAGCCTGATCGGTCACCGTGATGTTGCCCGTATATCCGGTTATTCCCGTGAGAGCGGCAACAAGATCAGAGGTTGAGCCAGAGATATCTAACCCGCTGTCATCGAGTGTAATAGTACCTGACGTGGCATCGTTAATCGCCTTTAGTTGCGCCAGTGTTGCTTGGTCAGTGATTTGAACGTTTACGGAGTTCGTTATCACCACGTTCAGGCTACTGCCATTATCGTTTACCAGGTTATCCGACAAGTCTCCTATAATCAGAGCTCCATCACCAGATGCCGTCAG
>NZ_MUHR01000036.1 GCF_002105285.1 Planktotalea arctica | reverse complement strand
ATTACACATTCACTTCGGAATCTGTTTCCGAGGGTCATCCCGACAAATTGTGCGATCGCATTTCCGACGCGGTGCTCGACGCCTTTTTGCGCGAAGAGCCTGAGGCGCGCGTTGCCGCCGAAACCTTTGCAACCACCAATCAAGTGGTCATCGGCGGCGAGGTTGGCCTTTCGGATCAATCCAAGCTGACCGAATATATGGGCCGCATCGAGGACATTGCGCGCGCGTGTATCAAGGATATCGGCTACGAGCAGGACAAGTTCCACCACGCGACCTGCAAGATCACCAACCTGCTGCACGAGCAATCCGCGCATATCGCGCAGGGCGTCGATTCCAGCGCGGGCAAAGACGAGGGCGCTGGTGATCAGGGCATCATGTTCGGCTTTGCCACAGATGAAACCGAAGCGCTGATGCCCGCGCCGATCCACTATGCGCACGCGATCCTGCGCCGCCTTGCAGAAGTGCGCAAAGATGGCACGGAGCCAACGCTCCGCCCAGATGCGAAATCGCAGCTTTCCGTGATCTATGAGGGCGGCAAGCCTGTTGGCGTCTCATCGATCGTTCTGTCCACGCAGCATAGCGATGAGAGCCAGACATCCGACGATATCCGCGCCATCGTAGAGCCTTATATCCGCGAAGTCCTGCCCTCTGGCTGGATCACCGAGGCGACGGAGTGGTGGGTCAACCCAACAGGCACCTTCGTGATCGGTGGACCTGACGGCGACGCGGGCTTGACAGGCCGCAAGATCATCGTGGACACCTACGGCGGCGCAGCGCCCCATGGCGGCGGTGCGTTCTCGGGTAAGGATCCGACCAAGGTGGATCGCTCTGCGGCCTACGCAGCCCGCTACCTTGCCAAGAACGTTGTGGCCTCGGGGATGGCGAAGAAATGCACGATCCAGCTTAGCTATGCTATCGGCGTGTCCAAGCCCCTGTCGATCTATTGTGACACGTTCGGTACGGGCGAAGTCCCCGATCAGCAGATCGAAAAAGCGATTGATCAGTGCATGGACCTCACGCCGCGCGGCATTCGCGAGCATCTGCAACTCAACAAACCCATCTATGAGCGCACAGCGGCCTATGGCCACTTCGGCCGCGCGCCTGATGCGGATGGCGGGTTCTCTTGGGAAAACATCGATTTGGGCGAAGCTTTGAAGAAAGC
>NZ_MUHR01000035.1 GCF_002105285.1 Planktotalea arctica | reverse complement strand
GTCGCAACTGTCGTGATCGCAGCTTGCAACGTCGTTTGTGCCGACGCGATCTGTGACGCAACAGACGTCGAACCAACAAGTGCTTCAACAACATCAAGGTTCGTCTGAAGTGTCCCGATCGATGCGAGGTTCGTCGCAATGTCCGAAACCGCAGCATCAACATCCGTCTGCAGATCATCCACCATCTGCGTCAGCGTCGGAATACCTGGGAATACAACAGGATCGATGGCTACTGCGAGATCAAGCAGTGAAAGAGACGGCTGATCGTTAGAGGTTAGAGCAACATCAAGAACGACTAGCGACGGATCTGCGATCTCCGTTCCAGGGAAATCTGCCGTGTCTGTCGTAGAATAGATCGCTCCATCTTCGGTATCGGCTGAATAATAGGTGGAAGTCCCACTATCACCATCAACGCGTACGACAAGTTGTGCACCAATGATTTTAAATGTTTCTGTCGGCACCCCGTTCGGAGACAACAAATCATAAAGTGCACTAAGCTCGGCTTCGGAGTCGACAACCACAACGATTGTGCCGCTTTCATCAATGCTGGACACAGACCCTTCTGCCGCGAGGTCTGACGCCAATATAGTAAGCGTGGAGGCGATTGTTATGTTCTGACCACCTACAAGGATACTGTCGCTGGCAGTTGCATCAAGGGCACCATCGTCTACAGAAACGGTTGAGAAAACTGACGAGATAACGCTGTCAGCAGACAATATAATTGTATCATTATCCAGCGGGTTTGAACTGCCCTCTGCAGACTCTGGAAGATCAAAAATTAGCTGAGCGGACGAGCCTGTTACACCGGAGGTGTCGATCTTGAAGCTGACCAGTTCCTGAGAATTTACGTCTGAATCGGTCACCTGCAGGCGTACAACGGAGACGTCACCAAGCTCACCTGTCAGTGTGATCTCATCAAGAAACGAAGTTTGCAAGACGAATTCGCCAGGCACACCTGACCCTGTCAGGTCAAGCGTCACAGCTGAATCAGTGGTTTCAGCAAATGTTAGGGTGAGCGCCTGCAAATCAGCAGCAGTAATCGTAGTTGACGCGGTTGCACTACCCTGCGTGAAGGTGGCAGTGCCGTTTTCGAAGGCTATGGCGAGCGCACCGCTAGACGTCCCGGAGAATGTCACAGTGCCAGAATCTGCGTCTAGGGTCGCCGTGAGTGTCAAAGAAGCCACGGTATCTATTGAGATCGTTTTCTGCGCTGATGTGCTGACGTTACCCGCCGCATCGGTCTGGGTCACAGCAATAGTCTCTGCGCCCTGCCCCATTGCCGCAATGTCGTCTGTCGTCAGCTGGTAAGACCATGATGTTCCATCCACGGTTGCCGCTTTGGTAACTGATCCAAACACCACTGAGACGCTTGATCCCGCTTCAGTGGTTCCGCTTATAATCGATGTTTCTTCACCGATATTGATAACGTCGTTCTCGGCAACCGTGTTTATGCCCGGAGCTGCCGCAGTGGTATCAAGCGTCAGCACAAAAGATTCAGAAGCAGTGCCGACGTTGCCAACCGCATCGGTCAGTACTGCAGTGAACGTTTTTACCCCATCGCTACCGAGCGTCGTTTGAGTCGCGAAAAAGTCAACGTACCCGTCACTTAGCTGGGAAGCACCAACACTAGCCGATCCAAAGATCTCCGTCCCAAGCTTAAGCGTCATAGTGCCGCCTTTAGCCGCACCATCAGGCAAATTCACTCGAATGAAAACGCCGTCAGCGTCTGCCGCATTCATGACGCCGTCAGAAATAGTGTTAATTCCAACCACCGTAGGTGCCAAAGGCGCAATAGTATCGAGGATGTAGCGCATTTCGTTCGAAACAACGGAAGTTTCGCCACGCACAATTGCAGCACTAATCAGATTTGAACCCTCGACAATATCGCCAAGAGCAAGTGTTACTGCCGTATTAGAGGCACCTCCGGCAAGGGCGTCGCGGTGTACTTCAGTTCCACCGACATAAATGACAAGTTCGTCACCGTCCTGCACCAAAGAACCCGATCCATCGAACGGCAATACGACGTTAATCACTGGAATATCAACCGCACTCCGGCCATCAATGGCTCCGGTATCGGAACCCGTATCAAGGCTCAACGTAGGACCAACATTAAGCGCCACATTCTGACTGTTCGTGACCGGAATATTCGCACCAGTTGCTGCAGAAATCGCCGTCGCAAAATCGGAGTCAAGCTCACTATCAATAGCTGTTTGCAGATCCGTATCAGTGACAGAAGCGCTCACCCCGACCGAGATCTGAGGGACCGATCCAGCGGTCACAAGACTGCCAACAATGCTTTCCAGCGCAGCTACATCTTCGGCAGAGGTGACCTTTACATCCAAACGGCCCTCACCCTGCGTCTCCACCTTGCCGCTCAACTGCTGCAACTGCGACACAGAAAGCGTCAATCCCGAGTTCACGATCACACTTCCAACGTTCAAGAAGTCAGCGGCGTTTGTCAGAATATCTACGGTACCGTCATCGATGACCAGATCACCACCACCAAGATCGATGGAGCTGCCCGCTTTGAGAACGAGCGTATCAAGGTCGTCCAGAAGGTCGAACGTCAAGGTTCCACCTTCCAGATCAACATTTATCAATGCATTGATGCTGTCGGCTACTGCTCCCGCACCGTCAGGATCAGCAATAATAACTTGAACATCGCCAGCGCCCGTAATGGTGCCACTTTGGCTGACCGTGTCTATTTGGCTTACTGTCAACTCAAGCAAAGCATCGGCTTCGACGTCAAACGTAGTTCCGACAAGGTTAACGCCCTCCTGGAAAGACGCTTTGCCTGTACCAGTCACTGTCACAGCTGCACCGCCAAAATCAGAAGTGCTAAGGAACGTGACCCCATCGCCATTAACGGTGAGTGACATCGCAGAGGATGTGGCTGAGGAAAGATCGATTAGCGTTGAGCCGCTTGCCAAAGTGGCCGTTAAAGACCCTGTGGTTGCCGCCGCGATGGTCTGGATGTCTGCGGCTGACGCGTCTTCATCAATTACAAAATTTATGTTTGCAGCTATCGATGTCCCGCTGTTCAGGATCGCAATAATTTCTGCGGCACTGCCCGTCAGGGTTGTAATCGTAGACGCATCAATCACGCCAGTCGTATTACCGTCCAGCGTGTTCAATGCCTCCGCATCAAGCACTACATCGCTCAGCGTGACAGCTTCGCCGCCAAGGCCGGTGAGCCCGGCAGAAGCAAACGCAGTGTTAAGATCCACGGTCAAACCCGTCAGGGTTGTAATAGTAGACGCATCAATCACGCCAGTCGTATTGCCGTCCAACGTGTTCAATGTCGTCGCAGCAAGCACTACATCACTCAGAGTGACAGCTTCGCCGCCAAGGCCGGTGAACCCGGCAGACGTCAACGCAGTGTTAACGTCCGCTGCCAGGCCCGTCAGAGTTGTAATTGTAGATGCATCAATCGCACCAGTCGTATTACCGTCCAGCGTGTTCAATGTCTCCGCATCAAGCACTACGTCGCTCAGCGTGACAGCTTCGCCGCCAAGGCCGGTAAGCCCAGCAGACGTCAGCACAGTGTTAACGTCCGCAGCCAGGCCCGTCAGGGTTGTGATTTCCGCTGCGTCGATAACGCCAGTCGCCGCTGCATCCAGCGCAATCAACTCAGCAGCAGACACCACACCCTCAAGGCTCAGATCTGTATCGCTAACGCCGCAAGCAGCAAGTGGCAACAACAGCAGCGGCAACAAGGCATTTTTATTCTTGGTGGCAGCTTTCTTTGCCCACTGCGCCAAAAATTTCGCTCGGGCGGCGGCTGTGTCAGGGAGCTCAACAACCTCAATAGCACCGCCAGAGGAGGCGGCGTAGGCCTCAAGCTCGGCATCATCAACAGCAACCCGAATGAATGCCGCGTCCTGCCCCTGATAGCTCGCACTTTGAACGCCAATTGGCAGCACGTCTGCTGCATGATTTTCGATGATGTAGGCTTTGGACGCCGATGTGTTCACAAGCGCGTCGATCGCTACGATGCTAAGACCTGCATTGGATGCGCTGTTGTTGAAATCTTTCATGCTCGTCTACCTTATTTTTTTGTTCTGGAAACCGCTGGCAGTGCCGCAGTTATTTGTTTCGGGGCCGCGCTCCACCAAAAATGGCGCGGTGATATCTTTGAGATCGTTGCACGCAGGCTCACTTAAAGCCCTGCGCTTGTTGAGAATTCTTGAGGTGCGGGTGTCGTGCGACCCCGCGGCGTTTGCGTTTAGCCTTGGATGCCCCCGCACGCGGCCCTTCAAGGCACTGGCATTCGTCGCTGACGCAGCGACCGCTGGAGAAACGCAAGGCACGAAGCACGTCTCTTCTGGAGATGATTTTGACAATGTCGGCAGCACGCCTGGCGATTGCGGCTGGCTTGCCCTGATCACCGTCCGACCTGTCAGCTTTCTTGAGAACTTGAGCTGAACGGGAAACACAACGTTCCCGAGCGACAAAACACGACAGAACGCTTCCGCAGCACTCACGCGGCGGTCAAACGCTCTAGGGCCAGATAATTCGACTCTCTTACCGTGAAACATGGTAATGATGGTCGGATTGATCTGGCTTTTTTCTTGTCTTATTTCAACTTTTCGTCGCATTGCTCTCCAATTATCTGGCGCTACCCCAAGCCGCCAAGCTGCTCTTTGTGTTTGAAATAACAAACAAAATTGAAGTGTGCATTCTATCTAAAGCTGCGAGTTTCCGCTTAAGATAGTGTGGCTTTTTGGCCTGTCTTAATCGGCCTGTGCCCGCTCGCTTTAGCATCGGCACTCAAATACGTATGCCAGCCAGCTGTATTGCATGCGATGGACTGACATGGCCAGGATCAACGGGGCCTAGCACTTGGGCGCTTACCACGCAGCGCGCGTACTTGAGGAATTTATACTACTCCACACACGACTAGAGTTCCCGAAATAAAACCAAGGACTATTACTCTGAGACCCACAAACTCTCGTGATGAGCAGGCGCGCCTTTGAAATCGCGCGTCTTCGGTTAAATTCGACCAACTTGAATAGCTTTTTTGTTCTTGAGGTGCCGCGATATAAGAGCAGCTTGTTGCTTATGCGTTGGAATAAGCGCCCCTGATTTTAACGCAAACTTGTCGTTTTTCAGGTCAGGAAATATTAACACAATTTCATCATAAGCTTCTGGTGCCAGAGCTTTAAGGGCCATTGGGCCAGGGTAAAAACTTTCAGAAAGTGCCCCATTGGCCGTAACAATCTCGTGATTATCAAACACCAGATGATAGTACACGACGACATCTATTTTATAATCGACATCTATTCCCGGAAGCTTCGTCAATCGTATCCCAGAGACCAAGGCGTCCACCTGACCGAACATGCGTTTGCATATTGGGGACTGGACAAGCATCCGGTGCTGTCGAGAGACAATTAGGTCTTGTGTCGGCAGCTCATTCCCTAAAGAGCCTTCACCAATCCTCACTGGCCGAAGTTTTTCATTATTCTGAAGCTCGTCCTGGCTGATTTTTCTTTTCAGAACCGCGCGAAGGGGCTGAAGACCATTTTTGTACGTTTTCACGAGAACGCCAGGTTTCAAGTCTTCTACGCGAACTGGTCCCTCGGCGGTTTCGATTAAGCTGCCCTGATTGAAGCAGACGACACTTGAATTAACGTCATTAAAACTGGAAATATTCAGAGCATACTCAGTTCTGTTCACACTTGTGAATGTAATTTCGGAAATATTTTTGCCGTCGAGCAGAGCGGCATTATCAGAATAAAGAAGAGTAAGAAATGTGTCCCCGTTCGGCATTTGAATGGCAAAATCGTTAAAGCTGACTGCGCTTCCATCAGAAAATGTGACGGATAGTGATACACGAAAGCTCGCGTCAACTTCGGATGTGTAGGACGTCCCATCCAGATCGTAGGACACTTCATCTCGCACAGAGGCTGCATTGTCGTCCGCCGTTATTTTGTCGTCACTATATATGTCGTCTATCGTCACAACCATAACTTGCAAATCGGGAGATTGAGTCGTTGTGCCTCTGAGGTCAAATGCGCCTTCATAGCCGACCGCCGACTCGTCAGTGTCGATCACTGCAAGACGACCGAAGTAGAGCATAGAATGTGTCGTTACTGCCATCGAAGATGTTCCCTTTTTGTATTGTTTGTGTCGTGATCTTGCCTACTGATTGCTCATCTCACAAAGGCCCACACCACCAAAAAATATAGTACATACTTTGGCCAAAGTTCTATCATTATGTAACTGATAACAAGAACTTGCGCATTTCAACCACGGTCTCAAAAATACTCTCATCCAGCATATTTTCTACGCTTCGATTTCGTAAAACGGCTTGATGCGCACGCCACCTCAAACGTTGGCGGAAGCTATTTGCACTCGCGTTTGGCGCTTTAGCACTAGGTGTGGGCCGCTCTCCTGAGGTGGTTTAACACCACCCTTAGGGAATTGGGCGGGCTCACATAGTTATCGCAGATTATCAACCTAGGCATGCAAACAAAGTGTATCTTCCACCAAACGGCCAGGACAAGTCCACCGGACACTCTACCAAGTCCAGGAAATGCTCGTGCTGACAGCCAACTCGCTATGGGTGCCCTTGGAGACGCTGCCTTTTAAGACCACACCGGAGGCGGACATATGTCCAATACCGATGCCAATCGCGCCATATCCACCATATGCTCCGTAGCCGATACCAAAACCGGACTGGCCAGGCTGAAGATTAAGTTCAGGGGACGCCGCCAAAACAGTCGCTAAACCGCTGTAAAGTTGCCGCACGTTGACCGCATCAAAAGGCTCAGTTCCGTTGGCGACCCCGTGCACCTGCACAGGTCGACCGGTCGCAGGATTGGAGAAAGTTGCACCACTATCATCCAGCGTCATACTGGCTGAGTTGCTGTTGCCACCCGTAAGCGTAGTTTTGGTTTCCTGCACAACAAGGCCATGGACCTTGTCATTGCTGTTCGTAACAACCACCGCGGCAGAAGCACCAGACGTTGTATCTGCCGCTGTTACTTCAGTTATCACGCCGTTATCGTTGGCGACTAAGCGCCGTGAACCGTTGTCGGCAATAACACTTTCGCCGGAAACCCCTCTGGAAGAGGAGACTTTGTTGCGAATTGAGCCATTTTCCAGATCCATCGCGGAATTTCCAGCCGCAACGTTCACCACCGTTCCGTTGACAGAATTGCCCACTGATACAGTGTTCGCTGCAGTTCCTGTACCAACAAAGACGTTGGTCGCCGTCGTAGCATTTCCTAAAGAAATATTGGTGCTGAGTATTGAACTGGTGTTGCCGGCAGCCCCGATGCTGGTGTTGGACGAGCCGCTTAGCGTGTTAATGCTGGTCTGGCCATCAAGGAGTTGAATGCCAGAGCTCCCAGCATTTAATGCAATGCTCGTTGCGCTTTGACTAGAGCCGATCGCGACATCTGTCTGATAGCTTCCGGTCCCAATGTTAATGGTGCTGCTAAGCAATGATGCAGTGTTATTGGCAGCGCCTAGAACTGTATTGCCTGTACCTGTGCCAATGGTAGTTGCGGCACTGCCCGTTGTGTTGATCGTTGTTGCCCCAACAATCGACGTGGCACCTGTAATCGAGGTTTGATTAAGCGTCGTGGCGCCGTCCACATCCAGCGTAGACCTAAGGGTCGCACCACTGGTAACCTCAAGACTGTTGTTCAGGATCGTGTCACCCGTGACGTCAAGGCCACCGCTGGTAATCGTAGCCCTATCGTTAAGCGTCGTGGCGCCGTCCACATCCAGCGTAGACCTAAGGGTCGCACCACTGGTAACTTCAAGACTGTTGTTCAGGATCGTGTCACCCGTGACGTCAAGGCCACCGCTGGTAATCGTAGCCCTATCGTTAAGCGTCGTGGCACCGGTAACACCAAGGGTAGATTGCACAGACGTAGGGCCACTTATGTTTACCGCGGAACCATTTATCGAGGTGACACCGCTCGCGTTACCTAAGCTGGTCGCTCCGCTACCAGATGTGTTAAGGGATGTCGCGGTTACGTTGCTTGTAACTGATGTGGGTATTGCTCCCGTGACTGTAGTGGTTCCTGTCCAGTTAGTAAGCACAACCGTGGTGTTAGTTACACCATTGATAGAAACGACCGTCGAGCCACTTGACGTCGTCGAGGTGGTCGCGTCACTTCCCATCACCGCAGACGCCATAGCTGTCCCGCAAGATGTTAATAATAAGAAAGTTTTAAGCTGCATGTTTTGCCTTTGGTACTATTCTAGTGTTTCGGTTTTGACGGCGGTACACTCTTCACCGGCGTCTATTAAGACGACCCGAAGATTAGGTGCCCCAGACAATACTCTGATGCTATTAGATAATTCAGGCTCTTCGCTAAGCGACGCAAAGCTGGAGGAGCGTAAATCGTCACATGATTGCGGATAAGTGAGAGTTAGGTTGTAGGTTGCCTTGCACCCGCCTTGCACCGGATAAAAATCAGCCGTCCCGAGCCCGGGAATTCCATCAGCCTGCACCATCATCGCAATAGAAAAGCTATTGATGTCAGGCGGAGACGCTGGTCGGCGCAAGGAAGCCCTTGTGTCCGGTGTAACTCCTAGGAAGGAAGTGACCTGCTGGACCCGCGCCGCACATGTCAACACACCCAGCTGGACTGCTGTTTGCGTAAGCTGATTCACCCCAGCTAAGGGCTCAGCGACTTGCTCTGCTACAGGGGCTTGCTGCGCCGATACGGCATGTGGCAGTGACAAACCCATGGCTGCCACCAACACCAAAGCGCAGCCCATATGCTTCGAAAGATATTCTTGACACCGTAAGATATAACATCTAAGCATAGTTCAACCATAATGATTAGAAGTTTACGCGTGCAGTCTCGACACAATTGAATGTGAGCGAACCTGAGCGAGACCTCTGATAAGCTAGCGCAAGGCCGGCAATTAGACAAAGAAGTCCAAAATGCAGCCAAATTAGGCTGTAGGTTATACTATGTTTAATTTTATAGTAAGTGATATTACGGATATGCCCGAAAAAAGATGTCCTTGCCCCACAGACCTGTCCTCATTAATCCATCACGACATGGCAAACATCAAATAACAATCCAACTTGCAGTAGCCAGGATAGAGCTCGCCTACAGTCATCGCGCATGCCTTGATCCAAGCCACCTGACCGAATCGAGTTCGCTGTTAATGTCGCTGTGCAAGCTTCATTCTCCAGTCCCCACTTGACATATTCTGCAAAATTCCAATCACCACCTTTAGGCAACGGATAATCCAGGCATGCCAGGGCAAGCTGTGTCAATGCAGGCCAAGGGCTGCAATTTGACACCTCGCTTCATTACCTTTGAGTTTGCAGCACGGGGCGGTGGCATCGCGCTTGCGCGGTCTTCAATGCTTGCCCCTGAAATTGAGCGCGCTCGTCTGGTCTGTCCGTTTGACTTGCGGGCACCACTTTCCGAAGCTTTCTACCTCATCGCGCCGGAAGCCGGCCAAGATCACCCCGACGCAGGTAAATTCCGCAGCTGGTTGATCGGGGCTGCCAAGGAGGATCCCGAAAACCAAAAGAACCAAGCCGCTCAGCGCGCTTGAAAGAGCGCGCCCACGTCAAAGCGGGTGAACGCGCCCTTCCGCATTGGATTGCCAATAACATCCACGGCAAGCCGTAAGAATTCAGCAACTTCTACCTGCTACAAACTGGGTAGCCACAACGCCAACTGTGGGAACAGGATCAGCAAGAGAACCAGCAGCATTGAACACCCGATATAGGGGATCGCGGCGGCGTAAATCTCGCGCATCGTGGTATCCTTGGGGGCAACCCCCTTCATCACAAACAACAATAATCCAAAGGGTGGCGTGGTAAAACTTATCTCGAGCGCGAGAAGGATGATCAACGCAAACCAAATTGGATCAAACCCCAGCGTTACCGCCAATGGAAAGAAGATCGGCACAGTCAGCAGCATCATGGAGATTTGTTCCATAAACATGCCGAGCAGCAGCAGCACCGCGAACATTGCCAAGAGCATCGCAATGGGGGCCAGATCAAAGGACGTTGCCCAGCGGATCAAACCAGAGCTTGCACCAGAAAATGCCAACAACTGGCTGAATGTGGCAGAGCCAAAGACGATGAGATAGGCCATCAAGCTCACCCGCAGCGCACCAATGACAGAGCGCTTCATCGCCTCCCACGTGAGACAGCGAAAGACGACCGCCAGCAAAAGCACCCCAAGTGCGCCAAATGCCGCTGCTTCGGATGGTGTGATCAGCCCACCCACCATACCGAACACGATCATCACCATAACCGACAGCATTGGCAGAATGTCTCTGAATAGCAGCGACAATTTCTGACCCAATCCAAGCGTTTCCACGTCATAGGCCGGTGCAGCATCTGGATCGATCTTTGTCTGTATAAAGATCGTCGCGATGTAAAAGCTCGCCAAAATAAGGCCGGGAATAATCCCCGCTATTAGCAGTGCACCCACGTCCACACGCGCCAAAGTTGCCAGCAACACCGCCAGCGCAGAGGGTGGTATGATGATCGCCAAGCCGCCCGTGCCAAGGATCGGGCCAATCGACATCTTCTTTTTGTACCCTCGGTCCGTCATTTCCGGCACCATGAGCGAGCCAAGCAACGCTGTAGACCCCATCGAGGATCCCGACAGCGTCGAAAACGCGGTTCCACCCAACACCGTCACATAGCTTAGCCGCCCTGACAGCCGTCCCAACAACTTGTCGATCGCGTTGAACATCCGCGCCCCAAGGCCGGTGTGAAAGAAAATTTCACCCATCAGCAAGAAAAGCGGGATCGGCACCAGCGCAAAATTCGTGAGGCTGCCAAAGCCGTTATTCAGCATCAAGGTCACGCCCCGCGCACCGCCCATAAACAGCCATGCGCCAATGATATTGGCCGCCAAAAACGCCAGTGCGACCGGCATACCAATGGCCATCAGCACCAGAATAGAGCCTATGAGCAGGCCAAGCGCTTCAAACCATTCCATTATTCGTGAATTCCTGCTTCGCCGGAGTGCATAAGGTCGGAGCCAAAGACAAAGCGGCTAAATTCCATCGCCATCAGCCCAAAGCTGATCGGGAAAGCTGCTGTAAGGATCCATTTGGGAAAATAATAGGCGCGTACGTCCAGATCATTGCGCGCAATATTGGTTAGCATCAATTCGCCCCCTTTCCATGCCAACAAGGCACAGACGGCGACGCAAGCGGCGGCGACACTGCGGCTTACGACGCGGCGCGCGGGTGGCGGCAATGCGGCGGTGACAAGTTCAATATGCACATGCCCCTTTTCACGCACCAACCAAGGCGCACCCAGCATTGTCATATACAGGATCGCATACTCAGATGAGGTAAACAGCCACGCAAAGGGCTGTAGACCCAAATTGCGCATCATGACCGAGGTCACGACAGAGATCATCAACCAGATCAACATCGCCCCCGCAATGCCCGCCATTGCGTATAGCACCCATAGATAGAGCCTGCCGATCACGTTCATTGCGTACCCCTGATATAAAATGCGTGCCGAAGAAATCCCCCGGCACGCCTTGGTTTTACTTGGTGTAGAAAAGCTCAATCAGCTTGTCGAAGTTATCGGCGCCCTGCGGGCTTTCTTCCATCAACGACTTCATGCGGTCCCATGTATTGGACACAGCCGCCTCGAGGTAGGCTTCCGCTGCCGCGCCCTCAAGGGTGACAACTTCCATACCTGCGGCCTCTAGTGCTGCGAAATCCTCGTCACGTACTGCGCCAAGTTTGGCAGCTGACTCCGCCTCATGGGCGATTGCAACATCTTGCACGATGGTACGAGCCTCCTCGGAAAGGCTGTTCCACTTTTCCAAGTTTACAATGGTGCCAAGGTCGGTGGAGAAAAAGCACGGTTCAATCCGGTAGTTCAGAAACTCATTCCATTTGAGATCAATCAAACCGATCTGCGTCCAACCTGTCGCATCCACGATGCCGCGCTCCAGCGCGGAGTAGACCTCTGTCGTGGGCAAGTCGATGACCTGAGCGCCCAGATAGTCAGAGAAGAAGGCGTTATAGACCGCATTGCCACGCAGTTTGAGGCCTGAGACATCCAGATTGCCACCATCATCCAGCGTCGGCTCATCGCGCGTCCACAGGTTATAGCAGACGCCACTGTCGAACCAGCCGAGGTATTTTACACCCATTTTCTCTTGGTGAATCTGGTCGATCAACTCAATCCCGCCATTTGCACGGGCTTCAGAAGCGACCTTGTTCGAAGTCACAAGCGCGTCTTTTTCGGGCAAAGCCCCCGCATAAAAACTACCGGGTGTGTATACCATATCGACCACGCCAGAGCGCACCGCATCAGGCTGTTGGAACATGCCAATCGCCTCTGGTCCACCGCGCACTTCGATCTGTACGACACCCTCGCCCGCTGTGTTCACCTTATCGACAAACTCAAGGAAGGATTTGGTGTAGATGAGCGATTCAGGAAACGCGTGAACGGCTGTTATTGTCTCTTGTGCATATGCTGTACCGACCAGTGCTGTCGTGGCAAGGATACCGCCGAGAAGTGTATGTTTCATTTGGTCTTTCTCCCTGTTGAGCGGCGCATTTTGCGCCATTGATGGTTGTTTACGTAGTAGGCAGTGCCCACGGGTGCGCCGCAAAACGCGCAGCGCGAAACGTCTTTATTTCCTCGGAATATTGAGCGGTCAGATCGATATCATCCCACCCGTTTATCAATTTCTGGCGGCGCACTGGATCAAGGTCAAAACCGATGTCATGCCCTGCAATGCGCGCGCAGCCCGTGGTGAGATCAACATACGCCCCACCTGCGGTGTCTGCCATTGTGGCAATCAACATCGCCAACACACCATCATCAATTTGCGCCGCAAGAAGGCCATTGTTGACCGCATTGCCCGCAAAGATATCGCCAAAACTCGGGGCGAAAACAGCCTTGATGCCATAGTCCACCAGTGCATAAACCGCTGCCTCACGGCTGCTGCCACTGCCGAAATTCCGCCCAGCAACCAGTACCTTTGGCCTGTACTGGTCCAGCAGATGTCCCTCCTGCGCCCCACGCAGATCGTGGAGCAAGAAGCTGCCATAACCGGCGCCACGCGGCTGTGACATGAACCGCGCAGGGATAAGTTGATCGGTGTCTATGTTGGAGTGCGGCAAAGCAACCGCGCTGCCTGTCAATGTCTGCCAGCCGCTCATAGCCGCCCCTCCAGCAAGGGGCGCACATCGGTTAAATGGCCCGTTACCGCTGCTGCGGCAACCATGGCAGGGCTCATCAAATGAGTGCGCGCACCGCGTCCTTGCCGCCCTTTGAAATTACGGTTGGTTGAGGAGGCACAGCGTTTGCCTGGCTCGACCAGATCGCCGTTCATCCCCACGCACATCGAGCAGCCAGCGCCGGCCCATTCCAGCCCTGCCTGCATAAATACCAGTGCAAGGCCTTCGTCTTCTGCCTGCTTTTTGACCTTGGCTGACCCAGGCGAGACAAGCCCCGGCACAACGGCACGCCTGCCTTCCAGCACTTTGGCTGCCATCCGCAAATCTTCAATGCGCCCGTTTGTGCAAGACCCGATAAAGACCTGATCAACAGCAATACTGCTTAGGGCCATGCCCGCATCAAGCCCCATATACTCTAGCGTCGCCTGAATGTTTTCTGCATCGTCAGCGTGCGGTACATGACCTGAAATCGGCAAAGCATCCTCTGGCGAGGTGCCCCATGTCACAGTGGGTGCGATGGTTGATGCGTCAATCCGCACTTCGCGGTCAAAGACAGCATCAACGTCTGAATGCAGCTTGCGCCAATCAGCGATCGCGTCATTCCAATCCGCATCAGGCGGCCCAAAAGAGCGGCCTCTCAAATATGCGAATGTCACGTCATCAGGCGCAACCATGCCCATCCGCGCGCCCCCCTCAATGCTTAGATTGCACAAGGTCATGCGCCCTTCCATGCTCAGCGCACGCACCGCATCGCCTGCATATTCCACGGCAAACCCTTGGGCGCCGTCCGCACCAAGCGCTGCAATCCAATGGAGCGCCATATCTTTCGCGGTGACGCCCGCACCAAGCACGCCGTCAAAGGTGATCCGCATCTTCTTGGGCCGCTTTTGCCAAACGGTCTGTACTGCCAGGATATGCGCCACTTCTGTCGCCCCCACGCCAAAGGCCAGTGCCCCGAACGCGCCATGGGTCGACGTATGACTGTCACCACAATTTATAAGCAGACCCGGCAATGTCAGCCCCTGCTCAGGCCCGATTACGTGAACGATGCCCTGCTCGGGATCATGCAGATCAAACAATCTGATCCCGGCGTCCCGCGCATTATCGCCCAGCGTCTTGATCATCCGGCGAATATCGGGCGCAACATCGCCGGCGCGTGTTGGTGCATAATGATCTACAACACCGAAAGTGAGTTCAGGCTCTGCCACGTTCATGTTTCGCGCAGCGAGCTTGGCAAAGGCATGGTGCGATCCTTCGTGCACCAGATGCCTGTCCACCCAGAGAAGAGAAGTGCCATCCTCGCGGCACAACACTTCATGCGCGTCCCACAATTTGTCCATCAAGGTCAGAGCAGCGCTCATTTCGCCGTCTCCGCCCGCGTCGGGTTGACCACAGGCTCCCAATGGCGCGCGTCGCCAGCACCGACACGGCTCAGGCTCATTTCCAGCTTGAACATGTCAGGACGGTAGAGTGCCGCAAGATATTCAACGCCGCGCCCTTGCGCATCGCGCACGACACGGTTGAGCGTCAGCAGCGGCGCACCGATACTTAGCCCCAAATGCCCCGCCACATCAGGAGAGGCCAGCGTCGCACTCACACTTTGATCCGCGGTCTCGACTTCGACGCCAGACCTCTCAAGCAGGCGGAACAAAGGAGAGGTTGCGAGCTCTGACTCAGAATAATTCTGCGCGATATGCTCTGGTACATATGTCGTGAGATGCGAGAACGGCTGCCCCTCAATCAGGCGCAAACGCACAGCAGTCTGCACGTGCGCCGTGAGGGATATCTTCATCGCCTCCGCAACAGTTGCAGGCGGTGCCCCGTAGCTGAACGACAGCAACCGCGCCGTCGTTTCATGACCCATTTGGACCACCTGAGGCATCAAAGTAGTGAAATCTGCCGCCATTGATGGCTTCAACTTCGGGGCGCGCACCCACGTTCCAGCCCCGGCACGGCGCTCGATCAGCCCCTCGCCGTTCAATGCATCCAATGCCCGGCGCAAGGTAACCCGAGAGACATTCAGTTCGACGCACAGCTTCTGCTCCGCCGGAAGAGCAGTGCCATCAGGGTAAATACCCCGGGTGATTCCATCAAGCAGTTGCAAGTAGACGCGGCGCGCCTTTCCTCCCTCCGGGAGGCCGCTTACAGCTGGATCGACAAGCTTTGCACGCATCGTGATTTGCTCTCCTTTGCAGATTGAGCTTAACGGTGATTTTTACAAATGCAAGAAAACTGTACTACAACTACTAAAATATTTGTTCTATCCAAGTCGTCTTATATGTATTACAAAAAATACAGATATTACGGAGGATGGCGTGCCGATTATTGAACTCCATATCCTTGAGGGATATAGCGACGACGAAAAGACCCGCATGGGTGAAGCGCTAACGGATGCGGTGCGTATCGTCGTTCCCGCGCCGCCCGAAGCTGTAACAGTGATGATTCACGAGATGCCCCGCGCCGCCTACATGCGTGGACGACAGCATCGCGCACCTGCTGCCGCGCTGCCGGACCCTGCGGAAGTCGTGCGCCGGTTCCTCACTGCGATGGAGCGCCGGGATTTGGCAGCTGCACAAAGCTTGCTTGGTTCAAACTTTGTTATGACATTCCCCGGAAGCAAGCAGATGCACCGCCTTGAAGAACTGATCGCTTGGGCAACCCCCCGCTACCGATTTGTGACAAAAACCTATGACGGGTTTGATGCACTGCAATCGGCGGGGGCCCACGCTACCGTATATTGCCGCGGCACGCTGAACGGCGAATGGTCCGATGGAACCCCGTTTGAAGGCATCCGTTTCATTGATCGGTTTGAAGTGATCGAAGGGCTGCTCACGCGGCAAGACGTCTGGAATGATATATCCGAGCACAAGGGAAAGACATGAGCGTAGATATTGATCCCATCACACTGGCCGTTCTGGCAGGCCGGATGGAACAGATTGCAGACGAGATGGACGCGACCCTCTTCCGCGCAGCCTTTAACCCCATCATCGCCGAGGCGCATGATGCCAGCCACGGCCTATATCACGCTGTGTCTGGTGACACGCTGGTCCAAGGGAAATCCGGTCTGCCGATATTTGTCGGCGTGATGAGCTTCGCAGTAAAGGCCGTAATTGATAAGGCCGCCGAGAACGGAGACCTTGAAGATGGCGATATATACATCTTCAACGATGCCCATCTTGGCGGAACCCATCTGAGCGATATGCGACTGGTACGGCCCTATTATTTCGAGGGTAAACTATTTTGCTATCTCGCTTCTGTTGGCCATTGGCATGATGTCGGCGGCGCTGTTCCGGGCAACTACAATCCTGCGGCCACAGATGCCTTTCAGGAGGCGTTCGTTCTGCCCCCTGTCCGGCTGGCGAAGGCAGGTGTCGTGCAAACTGACATCATCGACATTCTCATGCGCAACACGCGACTGCCGCAATCGGCTCAAGGTGATCTGAACGGTCAGCTTGGTGCCCTTGATCTGGGTGTGCGGCGCATGGATGAATTATTGGCAGAATACGGTGCCGATACAGTTCGCGCAGGTCTGGACGCACTGCAAAACAGCGCCGAGACTTTGATGCGCGCCGAGCTGACCTCCCTGCCCGACGGGCGATGGACCGCCACGGATTACCTCGACAATGACGGGATCACTGACACACCCCTGCCAATCACTGTCGCTCTGGAAATTTCGGGTGATACCATGACCCTTGATTTTGAAGGAACCGCACCGCGCTGCGCAGGTCCGGTGAACATTGCGCTGCCGACCGCCGTTGCCACTGCGTATGTCGCGATAAAACACATTTTCCCTGCACTGCCCGCGAACGCAGGGGTAATGCGCCCCATCATGGTCAAGATACCCGAAGGGTCGCTTTTGTCGGCACCCTTTCCTGCTCCCGTTGGCGGCTATACCGAGACGATTTTGCGCATGATCGACGTGATTTTTGCAGCCGCAGCAGGCGCCGCGCCAGAGCGGGTTGTGGCAAACGCCTATGGCACCATCAACGCGCTGTCGATCTCCGGCACCCGCGACAACGGCAAGCCATGGGTCATGTTCAGCTTTTATGGCGGCGGACATGGCGGATCGATAGACGGGGACGGGCTTAATCACGGCAATGCGCCGATCTCGACAGCCACCATTCCGCCAATGGAGATCCTTGAGGCGGCCTATCCGGTGATGTTCAAGCAGTGGGCCTTGCGACCTGACAGTGCAGGCGCCGGCACACACCGCGGTGGCTTGGGGGCAGTCTATGAAATCGAAGTGCTAGAGGGAAATGGCGCAAAGGCGTTTTTGTTCGGAGAGCGCGGGCGTTATGCGCCCACTGGTATTTTAGGCGGCGGCAACGCAGCACTTAACGTCTTCAGTTTTGAACAGGAAGATGGTTGGCATCATCCGCCTATGGCCTCGAAAATGGTTGGTATCCGGCTGGAGCAAGGCCAATCTGTACGGCTGGAAACGCCCGGTGGCGGCGGCTATGGCCCCGCTTCCAAACGCGCCCCAGCCGCCGTGGCCCGTGACGTGGCAGCGGGTCTGACAAGTCCACAAGAGGCGGACAAAACATACGGCACCGCATGGCAAGAGGTTACCCTATGAGCAAGACACCTGCGAAAAAAATGATTGGCGTCGATGTTGGCGGTACTTTTACAGATATCTTTGTTCTGGACGAGACCAGCGGCTTCGCGGAGGTCGCAAAAGTTCCTACCTCGCGGCCTGACCAATCCGAAGGATTCCTGAGCGGGATCAGATCGCGTGTCGATGATCTGGCCGAGGTATCTGTCGTCGTACATGGCACGACCGCGGGCACCAATGCCCTTTTGGAGCGCAAAGGTGCAAAGATCGGCGTGATCACCACCGAAGGTCTGCGCGATGTTCTGGAAATGCGTCGCCGCGACCGCCCCCGCACATGGGGTTTGCGCGGGGATTTCACACCAATCGCAGACCGCGCACAGCGACTGGAAGTACCTGAAAGGACACTTGCAGATGGCACCATACGCCTGCCTGTTGATCTGAATGCAGTGCGGGCAGCAGCACAACACCTCATTGAGGACGGCTGCCTCGCTGTCGCAATACTCTTTGCGAATGCCTATGCTAACCCAGAAAATGAGGCGCTGGCTGTGGCTGCGGTTCGGGAAATCTGGCCCAACGCACATGTTTCTTGTTCGTCCGAAATCCTGCCCGAAATCCGCGAATTTGAACGGTTTTCAACCACGGCTCTCAATGCCTACCTGCAACCTGAAGTGTCTGGATATCTGGCCCGACTTGAAACCGCATTGAAAGGCGGCGGATTTGCAGGCGAATTCATGATCGTTCAATCGAACGGCGGTGTAATGGATGTGGACACCGCGACCAAATTGCCTGTGCGCACGGCGTTGTCGGGTCCAGCCGCCGGTGTCGTCGCCGCCGGATACATTGCGCAAGCCGCGGGCTTTCCGGATGTGATTACAGGCGATATGGGCGGCACATCTTTTGATGTCTCTCTCATCGCGCAGGGGCAAAGCATGCTCAGCCAGCAAACCTCGATTGACTTTGGAATGGTCGTACGATCCCCCATGATCGAGATTACAACGATTGGCGCGGGTGGCGGCTCCATTGCGTGGGTCGATAAAGGTGGATTGCTAAACATCGGTCCGGAAAGTGCGGGCTCAACCCCCGGACCTGTAGCCTATGGACAAGGCAACACGCGCCCCACAGTTACAGACGCAAATGTCGCTCTAGGCCGCATCGACCCTGACAACCCTATCGGCGGGAAACTAACGCGCCTTGATGTGGATGCCGCGATAACAGCGATTGAAGAGCACGTAGGCAAACCCCTTGGCCTTGATGCACTGACCGCTGCGGAAGCAATTTTACGCGTCGCCAACAGCCGCATGGCGGGCGCACTGCGCCTTGTGTCGGTAGAGCGCGGGTTTGATCCGAAACGTTTTGCCTTCATGCCCTTTGGCGGCGGCGGTGCGCTGCATGCGGGTGCGATGCTACATGAGGTCGGTCTGGCCCGCGCTATCGTGCCGCGCTATCCCGGCGTGACCTCTGCTATGGGCTGTGTGATTGCCGACATGCGGCAGGATTTTGTGCAAACCCTCAACACGATGCTGGACGGGATCGACACACAAGCTCTTACCGCACATATGCAGCGGCATGTGGATCAGGGCCTTGCTATGTTGAACGCCTCGCGCACGACGTTTCAAGCAAGGGAAACATCATTCACCCTTGATATGGCCTACCTTGGCCAAACCCACACGGTAAGTGTGCCACTTATCATATCTGTTAAAGATGGTGTCGTGATTACACCCACTGAAGGCGCGATTGGTGACGCGTTTGATACTGCGTATCGCGCCACCTACGGGCGATTGCTGAAAGACGGCGTGCGCCGTGTCATCAATCTGCGCTCTGCGGTTACAGGAAAGCGTCCGCGCTTTGACCTGACCACGCTTGCACCCAGAGGTGGCTCTGTCGAGCAGGCCTTGCGCGGCACGCGGCAGGTGTATTTTGGTGGGAAATGGCACGAAACAAAGATCTATGCGCGTCTAGAACTGCCTGTCGGGGCGGTCATTCATGGCCCCGCCATCCTTGAGCAGCCCGACACCACCGTTCTGATTGAACCAGACCTCTCAGGTCGTGTAGATCAGTTTGGCAATACCTTGATTGAAAGGGAAACATCATGAATCCACAGCGCACAGCCCTGCTGACGATTGATTTGCAAAATGACTTTTTGCACCCTGAAGGCGCTTATGGACGCGCAGGACAGTCAGCCCCCGAAATTGCCGCGCTGCCCGCGCGAATAGCCCCCCTACGCGATGCACTGGTGGCTGCTGGCGGCACCTATATTTCGGCGCAGTTCACACTTGTGCCGGGACGCGGCGGTGCACCTTTGATCTCGGCGCATCTGAAAAAACTGCGCCCGTTTCTGACCGAAGGAGATTTCAGCCCCGGTGGTTTTGGTCATGACCTTGTCGACACGCTCAAGCCTGCGGATTTCACCATCGAAAAAGTAGCCTATTCGGCCTTTTACCAAACGCGTCTGGAATATATTTTGCGCGCGATGGGCATTGATACTCTGCTTGTTGGCGGGATTGTGACGAACGGTGGCGTGGCCAGCACCCTGCGCGATGCCCATCTGCGCGACATTCACACTGTGATGCTGTCTGATGGATGTGCTGCGTTCAAGACGGACGTACATGAGGCGAGCCTGCTCTCGCTTGGATCAGTCACACGAATCCTGACCTGCGCCGAGGCAACGGACGAAATCGGAGCAGCTCGATGAACTTGCGCGCGCGTCTGACCCAGCCTGACATTCTGATCGCACCGGGCGTCTATGACGGGCTCACTGCAACGCTCGCCACGGACGCCGGTTTTGAAGCGCTCTATTTGTCGGGCGCCGCTGTCACCTATACCCGTTTGGGCCGCCCTGATATCGGGCTCTGCACAGCAAGCGAGATGGCCGATACTATGGCACTGATCGCAGACCGCTCTGATCTGCCCGTGATCATGGACGCAGATACAGGTTTCGGGAATGCGCTTAATGCGCGCCGCACCATGCTGACTTATGAGCGTGCAGGCGCAGCTGCTCTTCAGGTCGAGGATCAGACCTACCCCAAGCGCTGTGGTCATCTGTCGGACAAATCCCTGATCTCTTGCGCCGAAATGGCCGGAAAAATTTCTGCCATGGCCGATGCGCGCCGCCACGATACGCTTATCATTGCGCGCACCGACGCGATCGCCGTTGAGGGAATAGAAGCTGCCATTGACCGCGCAGGCACCTACATCGAAGCGGGCGCCGATGTATTGTTTATCGAAGCCCCCCGCGATGAGGCCGAATTGGGCCATATTGCAAACACGTTTCAGGGACAGGTACCCCTGCTTGCCAATATGGTTGAAGGGGGTGCCACACCAATTTCGTCAGCCCAAACCCTGCAAGATATGGGGTTCGATATCGTAATCTTTCCGGGCGGAATTGTACGGGCTTTGGCGCGCACCGCGCACGACTATTACAACAGCTTAAAGAACGCAGGGTCAAACAAACCATTTGCAGGCAGGATGTATGATTTTGACGGGCTGAACGCGGCGATTGGCACACCGGATATGCTCGCCTTGGGAAAGCGCTTTGATGGCACATCCTGATATCGCAGCCCCACTGCCAGAGTATGACATCGAGGTTGGCACCCTCGTTATTGGCGCCGGCGCTGCGGGTATGATTGCAGCCCTGCGCGCATATGAAACGGGCCAGGACGTCCTTGTGATCGAGGCTGACCCCTTGCCTTCAGGCTCAACCGCGCTGAGTGCCGGTCTGATACCTGCCGCAGGGACCAAGCTCCAGCAGGAGGCGGGAATCGAGGACAGTGCCACCTTGTTCGCACAAGACATCCAGAAAAAAGCACGTGGCGAAAACGAGCAAGCCTTGGTGGATGTGCTTGCCCATAACGCCGCCCCCGTCATTGACTGGCTGATGCAAACCCACGGCTTGCCGTTCAGCGTTGTCACCAATTTCGACTATCCAGGACATGGACGGCGAAGAATGCACGGCCTGCCGACACGCTCGGGCGAAGAGTTGATCAATGCGCTGCGCGGCCGGATCGAGCATCTTGGCATCCCCCTTATTTGCGAACGCCGTGCAGTCACATTATACGCACAAGCAGGCCGCGTTCACGGCGTGCAAGTCATGCGCCCAGATGGTGCCACCGAGACGATCGCAGCGCAGCGAACCATTCTGGCCTGCAACGGTTTCGGCGGAAATCGCCAAATGGTCAGCCGCTATATGCCCGAGATCAACGAAAGCCTTTGGTTTGGTCATGATGGCAACAACGGCGATGCAATTTCCTGGGGCGAAAAGCTGGGGGCGGCAACGCGGCATCTAGGTGCCTATCAGGGCCATGGTAATGTCGCGCATCCGCATGGCATTCTGATCACATGGGCCGTCATCACCGAAGGTGGGTTTCAGGTTAACGCTATGGGCCAACGCTTTTGGAACGAAGCGCAAGGATACTCGGAAGCTGCTCGCGCAGTGTTAAGCCAGCCACAAGGCTACGCTTGGTCCGTATTCGATGCACGCATTGCCAATATTGCACGGCAGTTTGCCGATTTCAAAAATGCCGAACGCCAAGGCGCTTTGATCTGGGCCGATACACTAGATGCGCTTGATGGAAAATGTGGCTTTGAAACAGGAAGCCTGCGCCAAGCCGTTGCCGCACGCCCCGCGCAGGGCGAAGATGATTTTGGGCGAACTTGGTCAGAGCAGCATCTGAACGGCCCATTCTGCGCGGTCAAAGTGACGGGTGCGCTGTTTCACACCCAAGGCGGTCTCGATATTGATCCCAAAAGCGCCCGTGTCAGAATGAAATCGGGGGAGCTGTTTCAAAACCTCTATGCCACTGGCGGCGCTGCGGTCGGCGTATCCGGCACGTCTGATAGCGGCTATTTGTCAGGCAACGGGCTGCTCGCCGCGAGTGTTTTGGGAAGTATTGCAGGCTTGGGATAGCAATTGAATGCTGTTGGCGCTTTAATACCCATAGGCTAGGCCGCTAATTCATCACGACAAAACTCCATTTTGAAAGTCTGGGTTACAAACCCAGCAAAATGGAACTGCCGAGAGTTATCGGCCCATAGGCTCATGGATCGCAGCCAAAGCAATACGGTTCCTTCAAAACAATCGCTTCAACCGCAGGTCTGCATGCGCCCCGCGGTTAAAGCGCCGCACCCTCAAAATCCCAAAATTGAAACGGAAAGATGCAATTTCTCAAAGGTTTTTACCTAAGCTCTAATAATTAAACTTTAGTTAACCCCAAGTTAACTTTGTTTACCCACAGCCAACCAAATGCCACCTGTCCGCGTACACACCACGACCTATGGTTGAACTTAATCGAGATCAAAAGTTCGTTCAGGACTATCTCACAAGATTGAGTAGGGCAAAAAGATGGCAAAAACATTAACAAACCGCGAACACCAGACTCACACGAGTTCAGAGCTGGCGAGCCACCAATTATCCAGCAAGGTGCCCCTCCCTCACCTTGCTGGATGTTTGATGCTCGTCGGCTTTGAAAACCCCTTTCAAACCCCAATTCGCAGGGCAGCCCAAGCGCTTGGCATGACCGTGCTACACGGCGCAAACGCCGGCCCTTCAGACAAACCCGAGCTTATTGTGGCATCGCTGGACAGCTACGCGGCACCAAAGGCGCAGCGCGAGCGAAGATTAGCCCAGCAAACGTTTCCGGACTGCGCGATCTGCGTATTGCTCGATGGTCAAGGGCATGCCCCGGATCAGCAATTAGACGAACACGACTTTGACGGCTCCCAAGCCTTGCTGCAAGCCTCCGGCTTTCGCTTTCTCGGCCTTGCCGCTGGAGAAGCGCAATGAATTCGCTCATCTCGAACGTTCACTTTCTCGCCGCGCTTTCCACTGCCTGCACTCAGCGCAAGGAACGTAAAGCAACGCCGCCAAGCTCGCAACGATTTGCACCTGTGTCTTCGCTGGAAGACCGCCTGATGAGCAAAGTCGCAAGAATAGAAGCCTCCGCTTCGATTTCCGATTACGAAATCTTGCTCATCGGGTTCGAGGGCCACAGCCTCGGCAAGATCAGAGAAATTTGCACCCTTGCCGACGTCAAGATTACCGCGTCGTTTGGCAACAGCGCTCATTTGTCAAAAGCGGCCTCTCTCAAACATCTCTTTACGCACATTATCGTGAACACCGAGGCATTCGGCAGCAGCGATGATGCGATACGCGAAATCCTCAAGGTAAGATCAGAGCTGGTGGACATTGCTCTCTTGATCGTCTCGCCCTCTACCCTAACTGATGATCACGGATCAGAGCGGGATATGCTATGCGACGGAACGTTCGGCGCAAACTTGACCCCGGGCCGTATGAAAATTGGATTGGTGAAATCAGCCCGTAAAGTGGTGGATAGGGAAATCTAAACTGAAACAGCATTGATGCCCACTATAATACCGCAGCATCAAACACATAAATACCGAGGCATCAAACACATAAAATCAGATATTTACCTGATACTTGAACCTATTTTTCAGGAAGGAAACACAACATCCGCATAGGCTAACCCTGCACACACAAAGGTTTAGATATTCACACAACTTAGGAATTGTACGATAAAATGCTTTGGTCAGCCGTACGACTCTACCAAAACTTAAAGACCCTAGCGCTACATGATATCCGCACGTCCATGCTCTCTTTTGCTCGAACGGATACACCAATGTGCTTCACTTCAAGGCCAGGTAGCAGCTCAACAAATAGCTTGGCCCCTTTTTTTGTTTTAAGCCTAGCAATTCCGCCAAAGAAGCGTTTCGATGCCAATGTACTGACGTCCTTAACAACAAAATATTTTGAGTCTATATTACATTCGTTATCTAGCCTTATCTCGGCAATAATGTCTTCCCCATTGCCTGTAATCCAATCCACCAGACCATTTGCATATGCTGGCGGGGAGCATAAATTGGTGAATACTAGACCAAAGAATAAAATCATCAACTGCCTGACGTGCTTGTTCAGCCTAATCTCGCACTTGTGGTACACGTCTTAATCCTTGCCGTTTGTAGCTGAGTTAGCCGATGTCTGCTAAAATTAGCATGATACATCTTCGATGTTGGATCATAATGCAACCAGTGTTCGCACCAGACACTGGATACCACAGGTTTCATGTGCGCCTAATAGAAATTCAGCATTTTGTAAGCTCTTCAAATACATTTCAGGTGCAACACAGCATCGTCAGAATCCCACAACAGAACCTCAACAAATTCCAAGCCGAACGCTCATATCTGTCAGGGACAGAAGTACACCAGAGGCCCCGTGGTTGCCCGTGACGGGACAATCACCGTCTTACTTTCTTTCACCGCAGTATCAAACCGTGTTCGATACGGGCAAACCCGTTAGAAATTTCGAAATTCAGGGCCAAACCGCCGCTGCGCCGGGGATCCTACGCGATTGGATCGCAGATTTTTATCCGGTTATGCAGGATGATTACATTTTTGCGGTTGGCGCTTGCGTGCGTGAAGTCACCGAACAGGCGCAAATGGTGTCTGAGGTGAAAGCGCAAAACGAGCTGCAAAAACTGCTCATGGGCGAGCTACATCACTGCGTCAAAAATACGCTGACGAGCATCAGCTCGATTTCAAAGTTTCTGCTTAAAGGTGTCGATGACCCTGCCAACTATCAAGAACGCCTAGAGGACAGGCTCGGCGCCATATCGCGCACCCATGATCTTTTAACGATTTCCGACTGGACATCCGCAAAGGTTTCGGAATTTCTGTAAAGTGAAAGCAAACCGTTCCAAACCTCGCGCGGGCATGTCATTCGCATGACGGGTCCAGACATTTACCTAAGCGCGGATCAGGCCCTTCCCTTTGGCATGGCCATCCACGAGCTTCTGACAAACGCCGCCAAATATGGCGCTTTGTCTGTAGAAACGGGAGTGATTTTCATAAACAGCTTTATAGACATCAAAGACGATGTCAAAATTGCCCGTATTGAATGGCGTGAATCTGGTGGGCCAAAAATCAAGAAAGCCCCAAAAACCCGTGGTTTCGGTTCTGTCATAATCGAGCGCGTGATGAAGGAAGATCTTAATGCCGAAGTAGAGATCGCCTATAAAGAGGATGGTTTGACAGCGCGCATTTCATTTGAGGCCGCTCAACCCGACACCTCTGCGCATTCGAAGGTTCATCAGCTCTTGCCGGAAGATCGGGTGGATACTTGACCCTGCGTCATACACACGCAGGTTGTACCTAGTTGGCTTTTCTATCACCGTTTCGTCAGGTAATATTGACCCTTGCAAAAGTGCCGCTAGGTAAAGACCATGGAACATAAAATCTTAATCTTGGAGGACAATACGCTCCTCGCGATGCTGATCGAAGACATGCTCGAAACCGCTGGTTTCGACAATTATGTCCTGTGCAAAACCGAAAAAGCAGCGCTAGATTTTATCACCACTGAAAGGCCGACATTCGCTTTGCTTGATTTCAATCTGGGCGACAAGAAGGATAGCATCAAAGTTGCAAAAGCCCTTCGCGACGCTGCTGTGCCCTTTTTCTTCCTGACCGGATATGCCGCAAGCCTTGGTATTATTCCGGAAAATCTGGGCGAAGCCAAAATAATCAATAAGCCCTTCAAACCAGCGCATCTTGCAAAGCTGATAGAGCAGCAACTTGCAGTCCCACAAAATTCAGAAAAAACCAGTTAATGCCGCTTATGGCTTTTGAACTTGGCGACTTGCGCAGAAACGGCAGCAACCAGTTCTTTTGCAACAACCGGTTTGCTTAGCACCGCTGAAAACGGCGACGCGCGTTCGGCAAATATTTTTGCATGACCCGAGACTAGAATAACCGGAAGTGATTGCGAAATGGCGCGTATTTTCTTTGCCAATTCAAGACCATTCAAATTTGGCATATCCAGATCGGTAATCAGAGCAGACCAAATATGCGGGGATTGTTCGATGATCCTCAACGCATCTTCCGGCTTGCTCACGGCAAGTGTTAACGCGCCGCTGTCATCTAGTATTTTTGACAGGAAATCCGACATGAACGGTGAATCGTCCACCACAAGGATGCGGCAATCTTTCAGAACGCTAACAGTCTCTGCACAAACCCGCTCAACCTCTACCAAAGGGGGCGCATAGCGGTTCGGCCAGGCAAGCGAAACTTGGTAGCCCGCGCCGCCCAAGTCCTTGAACGACATTGCAGCATGATTGTCCCTGAGCAGCCCCTCAAATATCGCGCTATCAATGCCGCTTAGCGCCCACGCCTGCCCGCCTTCCGTAAAAAGCGCACACAAGGTGCTCGCACTGCTTGATGGCGGCAAATGAAACGAAATTTCCGTATAGGACGCGTTTTTACTCAAAAACCCCGCAACAGGTTCGAAATCCGCAGCGAGCTTGCCCGCCTGCGCCGAAATCTTCGATTCTGGCACCGCACGAAAGATGTGTTCAAAGATGGTCGTTAGAACAACAAGAAAATCGCTCGGGGCGCTCCACACGAACTGCGGCACTTGCGGCTCTTCAAACCTGATGTCGCAATCTACGCCCGTTCTTTCCAACAAAGCCCGCTTGGTCATTTTCTCAAACGGCATCAAATCACGGCATCGCGCCTGCTTGTCCGATCGGGGGAAGTTTTGCAAATCCCCGATCATGCGGCGCGCTTCAACCAGCGCAAGGCCTAATCGATCCAATTCCGCGTCCGACATGTTTTGGGTCTCTGCGCTTGGCGGCATCACCTCTATTGAAGCCGAGATAACGGTCATCAGGTTAGCAAAATCATGCCCGATGGAATGTGCCAGCTGTTGTTTTGCGGCCGCGCCATAAGCGGCCCACATATCAGGGTACTCGGGCGCACGCATTTTTCTTGCGCCTTGGGCTTGCTCCGTTCGGGCCAGGCAAACCGTATGACCGGTTTCAAGAAGTGTAAGGGATAGATTTAGCGCCACAACGTCGCCCGATCTATGACGCGCATTCACGCGGCCCCACCAAACACCGGAAGCCGCGAAAGTTGGTGCATGGCTTCTAAGGAATGACAGCACTTCAGCAGATGAGCAAAATTCCTGCCACCGCAAGCCGCCAAGGTGTCCTGCGTCCTCGATCTCTAATAGTTCGGACAACTGGAAATTCACAAAAAGAAATTTACCGGCTGGACTGATCAAAGCGATACCGTCGCTTTCGCAATCAAAATCTTCAATGCCACCTGCAGTAAAAACAGCGTGCTCAATACGGTTACAAAGATCTTCACCAAAATGCTCAACGAGGAGTTTTTTGAGTGTAGCGCTCATAACAACCCGCTTTTACGCCCTGCAATCACAGCCTGAGTGCGGTTTCGCACAGACAGCTTTACGCAAATAGAACGCACACACATTTTAACAATCGTCTCCTCAAGATCGAGAGACGCACCAATTTCCTTGTTCTGCAATCCCTCTCCCAACAGGTTAAGGATCAACAACTCCCGTGGCTTCAAATCGAAAGGTGTCTTGCCGAAGTTGTTCACTTTCTGAACAAACTCAAAGGGAATATATGTCTCCCCCGAAGCGATTATGCGAATAATGTTCTTCAAATTTCTAAGGCTGGTTGTCTTGGGGACATAGCCAGACGCCCCCATTTCAAGCGCTTTTTGAATGATGGGATAGCCGGCCACACCCGTAAACAGGGCCACGCCCCCCTGATTAGCCGCAATCAGCTTTTCAAGCAGGGAAAGCCCCTTGGAGTCGGGCATGTCATAATCTAATAAGACGACACCATACTTGTCATTGTCCGTAATCTGCTCAAGCGCGTCTTTCGCTGTAATCGCGAGATCAACGTGAAACCCTTCTTCCTCGGTCAAAACATGCCGCAGCGTCTCGGAAATCAACGAGTGGTCATCTACGACTAGAACTCGCACGAGCTCTTCACCATGCAGTGCAGCATTGGGCGGCTGGTCCATTCTTACGGGTACTCCTTTAGACACCTTTTTCTTCTCTTTAGAGATTAGTATACCTCAGTAGAGGGCGACAGCTATATTTTAGTTGAAAATTGTTATCATTAGCTTTCTAGGCAATTAGTGTACACATCAGCCGCGCTTAATTTACATGCTTTACGCCCAAGTCACCGAGTTGCAGGCGCAAGTTACCCCGTCAGCAGCTTTTGAAAAAAAGCATCAAAAGCTATAGGATTTAAATTATTAATTAGCCAAATAATTCTTTTGCACTTCTTCATATCCTTAAGAGAGGGTTGGGCTAAATAAAACAAAGCATAAAAAAGACGGAGCAGCGAAAAAGTTACCACTCACGAAGGCCTACCCATTTGGAACATGCGTCTCGATTTAGGCATCCCTCTACCGATGAAGCGATTCATTGGGCCGCCCCTCGCGAAACCTCGTTCGACTGCTGGCCTGAACGCACAAGTTGCATCATGCTAATTGGTTTCGAAAGTGGGTATCGGACTGAGATTGGTTCCGTTGTGATGGCATTGGGAATGAACGTCTTGCAAGGCACCAATGTCGGAGTAAATGATGCCCCCTCTCTAATTATAGCGAACGGTGAAACTTACGGGCGCCCCGCAGCAATAGCAGAACGTCAAGCGGCACAACGCATGTTCCCCGACGTGCCTACTTGTATTCTTAGCAGACACATGATGCAGGATCTTTCTGTTCCGACCGATCTTTTTGCATTCGACAGTGATCGCGGGTCATTGGAGGCAGCAGGTTTTAATTTTTTCACGGTCGTTTAGACCGTAACGCACCAGCCCTCTTAACCCACATTCTCCAATTAACCTTCTGTTTTTGCTGTATTAACCATGTCTATGTGTAATAACAAGCATGGTGTTAATAGCAGATAAGGAGATGTTTCATGGATTACCCGGAAGGGCAGGTTAACAGCGTAAAGATCGGGTAACTTTCGGCCCTCGCGGGCGACGCGAATGTCGCAGCACGCAGCACTTTTAGGAGCTCAGTCTTCTGGTAGTTCGCGAGTTGGGTGACATGTTTGGGCTGTCCCGGGTCGGCGACAACCGTCGAGGCAAGAACACCGATCGTAATCTCATTGAGATTTTCCAGCAATCAGAGATCGGCACTCTCGCCGTCAGTTCGTGTCAATTGCAGCTCCATTTTTTGTGGACGGCCCCGACGCCTAACATCAATACCATCCCTATCCGTGAATATAGCGCCCCTACCCATTCTTTTTTGGATGTGAACATACTCCACACTAAAGAGCAGCAAGCGCCAAAAATTTAATAAATGACCCATCTGTCATTAAACACTTGTTTGAAGTGGTCCGGCAAAACT
>NZ_MUHR01000034.1 GCF_002105285.1 Planktotalea arctica | reverse complement strand
AACTCTGCGCCCAGCATTCGCTCCATCAGGCGGACCTTCAGTTCCTTCATCAGGCCTTTGTCACCCAGCAGATCTTCGGGCCGTTTAATGCCGCTCAGCAGCTCGTCCAGTAATTCTTTGGAAATCGTCATTGTTGTCATGCTCCTTTGGTTTGGAAGCATGGGCCAAATTACTCATACACAGAAGATCGGACACTCTCGGTGCAGCCTGCCACATGCCCACCGAGCGCCTCGGTCCGGCAGGCCTCTATCGCTGACATCACCTTAAGCTGGCTCAGGTTGATATGCCCTGCATTGGCCCGCCGCCACGCGGGACCATGCTTGCGGAATATGTCTGCGACCTCCAGCCTTGCGCGGGGCAATCCCCGTCCGTCACCCCGGTCGCTTTTTGCGGGTCTGCAGGTTCAATTGTTTGAGAGCCTCGAACGGACTGGTCGTATCACGGATCATTTTTGTGGCGACTTTGGTGTACTGGGCGGTGGTCGTCAGCTTGGCATGGCCCAAAAGCACCTGGATCACCCGCACATCCGTGCCCGCTTCCAGCAGATGGGTCGCAAAACTGTGCCGTAATGTGTGCAATGTTGCGGGCTTGTTGATCCCCGCCATGCGTTTTGCCGATGTAAATGCCCGATTGAGCTGGCGCGGTGAGATCGGGTTGACCTTTGGCTTGCCGGGAAACATCCACCCCTCGGGGCGTGCCTCGCACCAATAATCCCGCAACAGGTCGAGCAATCCGGGCGACAGCATCACCTTGCGGTCTTTACGACCCTTGCCCTGCACGACATGGATCAGCATTCGATCACTGTCGATATCGCCGGTCGTGAGATTGCAGACCTCAGATGCGCGTAGACCCGCACCATAAGAGATACTGAGCGCCGCGCGATACTTGAGCCCAGGACCAGGTGCAACGGCCAGCAGCTCGGAGACTTCCTCAACGCTGAGCACCGCAGGTAGTTTGCGCGGCTCGGTACGGAATTGCATGTACTTCTTCATCTCATCACGCCCGCAGGTCATCGAGAAAAAGAAACGCAATGCGGTGATGCTGGCGTTGTAGACTGAGGGCGTGACCTCGGTGTCTGTCATGTGAAGCTGATATGCGCGCAACTCATCCCGTGTTGCCGTATCTGGTGCGCGCCCCAAAAATCCGGTGAAATCCTTGAGCGCCCGGATATGGGCCTTCTGTGACGTCTCCGCCATCCCGCGAATACGCATGTCCTCGATCATCCGAGCACGCAGCGGGCTCATCTTCTCTTGTGTCATGGGAACCTCCTGTCCGATTGAGAAACCTCAATCGTCAAGCAGGTGAGCCAGATCGCAAAATCCACCAACATGTGGGATGGTTCAATACACTAGCCACAAGCACCAGTGCCGCGCGAGCGGCTTCGTCCAAGAGCCCA
>NZ_MUHR01000033.1 GCF_002105285.1 Planktotalea arctica | reverse complement strand
AATTCTGAAATCCGCAGGCCGAACTCACGCGTCGTCATAAGTGCACTGCACCCGAATGGGGCTTTCTCTGGGGGATATTGCGATCGCCGGGTGCGCAAATTCGTACGCGCTGGCCGGCGGATGTGTGACGAAACAGAACAGTACAACCACATGAAGACATCAAGAACCACTTTAGGTGAGCGGCTATTTCAGTCTGCAGAGTGCAATACTCGCAGAAGTTCTTCGTGTGAAAGATCGAAGGGGTTGCCTTTCATGGATGACGATTTGGACGCAGCTTTAGCAACCTGGGTATATTCAGCAGACGATAGTCCAAGCTCTTTCAAACCACGCAGCCCCATTTCTTTCGACCAGAGCTTTAGCGCAAATAACCCGTTGCCGTTCCCTGTGTGCGCAAAGTACGTATCAATCTGATGTAATACCCACTGCAACCGATCATGAACTTTAGTTCCTTCTTGCGCTTTGCGCTGGTGCGATTCCAGAACTGCAGGAAGAAGTGCGCCACAAATTTCCCCATGAGGGGCGTGCGTCTTGCCCCCAATGACCCCCGCGAATCCGTGAACAGCACCAAGTCCTGAGTTGGCCAAGGCCAAACCACCACATGTGCTGACCCATGCCATGCTATCCCACGCGTCGGATGCGTCATTTTCCACCAAATCGCGTATCACTTTCAGTCCGATTGGAATGGCGGCATAGCAGATGGCATCGGTCATCGGGTTGGATTTTACTGAAAGGTAAGGTTCGATCACTTGTGTTACCGCATCAAGCCCGGCCGCTAGAGCAACACGTTTGGGTGCCCCTTGCATGAGGTTCGCATCAACAATTGCGATATCTGGAACCATGCGTGGGTCGCGAAGGCTGACTTTGATGGCGTGTTCCGGAACCGAAATAACAGCGTTCTTGGTTACTTCAGCACCTGTTCCAGCTGTCGTTGGCAACGCAATCATTGGGATTGGTGGATGATCCAATGGTCGACCTGCGCCCACGATCTCCAGATAGTCCAAAGGCTGCCCTGCACACGGAAGAAGTCCGGCCAAAGCTTTGCCGAAATCGATGACCGAGCCGCCACCCAACGCAATCACAACATCTGGACGAAAGCCTGCCAACTGGGCCAATGACAATTCTATATCGGGCAAACTGGGCTCTTGTTGACAACTTACCGTTCTCAATGTCAGCCCTGCTTCGTGGCACAATTTTACCAGCCATTCCGCGCGTGCGGCGGTTGACCCGTGAACCAGCAAAACGTTTTCGCCGAATGCCTTTGCAAACGCCGCAGTTTGTAGGCTTTGTCCACGTCCAAAATGGATCGCTTGCGGACTAAAAAAGGAAAACATTACGATAACCTCATGACGCTTGTGAAAGACTGGAAACTTCGTAGTACTTGGCCATATTTGGCAACGAAACTGGCAAGACTTTGTCTGCCATCCCAGCTGCTCCAAAGCGTTCAAACCGATCCCGGCAGACAGCAGACATTGCTTCAACGCCAGGTGCCAAATATTTGCGTGGATCAAACTCGCTTGGGTTTTCGGCGAAGACCTTTCGGATGGCACCCGTTAGAGCCATACGAAGATCTGTATCTATATTCACCTTGCACACACCATACCTAATACCAAGTGCGATTTCTTCGACTGGGACACCCCAAGTTGGCGCAATTTCTCCACCGTAAGCATTGATGATATCCTGAAGTTCTTGTGGGACAGAAGACGATCCATGCATAACCAGATGTGTCTCAGGGATGCGCGCGTGAATGTCCTTCAGTGTGTCCATTGCCAAGATATCCCCATCGGGTTTGCGCGAGAATTTATAGGCACCATGTGATGTGCCAATCGCAACTGCCAAGGCATCAACTTGCGTAAGGCGGACAAACTCTGCTGCTTCCTCGGGGTCCGTCACGAGTGCCCCCAGATCAAGCGTGCCTTCAAACCCATGTCCGTCCTCGACCTCACCTTTGCCAGTCTCAAGTGATCCTAAGTGCCCAAGTTCTCCTTCAACAGACACCCCGACAAGATGTGCCATTTCAACGACCTTGGCTGTAACCGCGACATTATAGGCAAAGTCAGACGGGGTTTTCCCGTCACCCAATAATGATCCGTCCATCATAACGGATGAAAACCCATTGGTGATTGCAGACATGCAAGTCGCAGGTGAGTTTCCGTGATCTTGATGCATGCAGACAGGGATATGTGGATAGAGTTCTATCGCTGCCCGGATCAAATGCGACAACACAATATCGTTTGCAAATGCGCGCGCACCTCGACTGGCCTGCATGATAACGGGGCTGCCGGTTGCGTCTGCGGCGGCCATAATGGCCAACATTTGTTCCATGTTGTTCACGTTGAATGCTGGCAGCGCATAGGTGTGTTCTGCGGCGTGGTCCAGCAGTTGGCGAAGAGACACTAGAGCCATAGGTACTATTCCTTCGTTTCGGATGAATGGTTGGCATTGTGGTAGTCAGTCAAGCGGTCCACTTCAGATTGCGAGCCGAGTATGACGGGAATGCGCTGATGCGGTCCATTCGGCTGGATATCCAATATGGAAGTGAATCCAGTCGAGGCTGCACCACCGGCCTGCTCAATGATCATGGCCATCGGGTTCGCCTCATACATCAAGCGCAATTTGCCACCGGCTTTGCGGTTGTTGCTGTCCGCCGGATACAAGAAAACCCCACCACGCGTTAGGATGCGGTGGATTTCCGCCACCATCGAAGCCGTCCAGCGCATATTGAACGCCCGTTTCCGGACACCTGTTTCGCCAGCAACGCATTCATCAACATAGCGGCGGACCGGGGTGTCCCAGTACCGGTAACGCGATGTATTGACTGCAAATTCAGACGTCTCGGCCGGAACCTTCATATTGGGGTGCGTCAGGCGGAAATCGCCAGTGCTATTGTGGCAAGTAAATCCGGTGACTTGGGTCCCATCGGTCAACACAAGCATTGTCGATGGACCGTACAGCGCATAGCCAGCGCAGACCTGACGGCGGCCTTCTAGCAGTACGTTGCGATCGCCATCAGATTGTACCTGCATGACCGCAAAGATGGATCCGACCGACAAGTTCACATCCAAATTGGACGACCCATCCAATGGGTCAAAGTACAGCAGATAATCTCCGGCTTTTGGCTCTTTCAGCCATGTGACCTCTTCGACCTCTTCCGAGATGAGCGCCGCAAGCCTCGGCGAATTGGAACATATCCGTTCAAATTCATCATTGGCCAATATATCGAGGGTTTTTTGTGTTTCACCCTGAATATTTTCCACGTTTGCAGAGCCCAGATTGCCTTCGAATGCACCGTTACGCACAAGGCTTGCAATAGAGCGGCAGGCACTCGCGATATCCTCAAGCAGGAAGATCAGATTTGGATCCAGCGCACTTTGCGTCAGATGACGTCGAAGAGTTGTTTCGGTCATTGTTGGTCCTCAATAGCTCAGGGTGGCCTGAACGGCCTTTTTCCAAGACGCGTATTTGGCATCACGTAGATCTGCGTCCATCGTTGGGGTAAATCGGGTTTCCCTCGCCCAAGAGGCAGCAAAGCTGTGTTGATCGGGATAAATTCCCGCACGCATACCAGCGAGCCATGCCACACCAAGTGCAGTCGTTTCATGGATCATAGGCCTATCCACAGGGGCTGCGATGATATCGGACAAAAACTGCATCGCCCAATCACTGGCGGACATACCACCATCGATGCGCAGGATAGGCTGGACCCCTTCCATCTGCCAATCGGCAGACATAGCGTCTAACAAGTCGCGCGTCTGGTAGCCCACGCTTTCAAGCGCAGCTTTGGCCATTTCTGCGGGACCCGTGCTGCGGGTCAACCCGAACGCGGCCCCACGACAATCAGGGTTCCAATAAGGCGCGCCCAAACCGACGAAAGCAGGGACAAGGACCACGTTCTGATGCGGATCGGCACTTTCCGCCAACGCCTGTGTTTCAGCCGCATCGCCAATGATTTGTAATCCATCGCGCAGCCATTGCACAACGGCACCAGCAACAAAGATCGATCCTTCGAGCGCATAGGTCGGCTTACCATCCAGTTGGTAGGCAATTGTGGTCAGTAGCCGATGATCTGACTGGACGGGCGTATCCCCCGTATTGAGCAGCGCAAAGCACCCCGTGCCATAGGTTGATTTCAACATTCCAGGTTCAAAACACGCCTGCCCGATAGTGGCAGCCTGCTGGTCGCCAGCAACGCCGTAAATGGGGATTTCGCTACTAAAAAGCTTAGGTAGCGTTTGGCCGAAATCTGCTGCACAGTCTTTCACCTGCGGTAACATTTGCATCGGGATATCCAGTAAGTCGCAGATCGTCTGACTCCATCTTCCTTTATGAATATCATAAAGCATGGTGCGGGCTGCATTCGTGGCATCTGTGGCGTGAACCGCGCCGCCGGTTAGCTTCCAAACCAGAAAACTATCAACGGTGCCAAACAACAGCTCTCCTTTGGCCGCACGGGTACGCGCACCATCAAAGTTGTCCAAAATCCACGCCAGCTTGGTACTTGAAAAATATGGATCAAGCAAAAGTCCGGTGCGGGCGGTGATCATCGCTTCGTGCCCTGCTTCGCGCAAATGGCGACACTGATCGGCGGTGCGTCTATCTTGCCAGACAATAGCGTTATGAATGGGCTCGCCTGTTAGCTTGTCCCAAACGATTACTGTTTCGCGTTGGTTCGTTATACCAATCCCTGCAATTTGCGAGGCTAATATGCCTGCACCTGCGATCGCTTCGTGACAAGTCGCGACAGTGGAGTCCCACAAATCCTGAGGATCATGTTCCACCCAGCCCGATTTTGGAAAGTGTTGTGTAAATTCCTGTTGAGCTTGGAATACCGAAGTCATCGCGCCGTCGAAAACAATCGCACGTGTCGATGTCGTTCCCTGATCAATAGCAAGGATGTAGGTCATGGACGTCCCCGATGCTTTAGGTCAAAAAAAAGCGGCCACAAATTGTAGCCGCTGATTTCACCGGCGGACGATTGCCCGCCGGCTCTGGGAGAAGGTAGAAACTAGGGCCGATCGCTTGGCCCTAGACTATAGATTTACTGCCAGGATTTGATCAGCTCATCATAAGAGATGGTCACTGGAGTTTCGTCTTCGTTTTCCAGTTGCGCCTTCGGAGAACCTGGCTGGTCAAGCCAGAAAGACGGATCACTTTCTTCGTTCAAAAGTGGGCCAAATTCACCCTGGACACCAGCACGCTCAAGACGGGCCAAAACGGCTTCCTGATCTGCGCAAAGTGAATCGAGTGCTTCCTGAGGTGTCTTTGCACCGGACATTGCGTCGCCGATGTTCTGCCACCACAACTGAGCCAGCTTAGGATAGTCAGGAACGTTGGTACCCGTTGGTGACCACTGAACCCGTGCTGGTGAGCGATAAAACTCAATCAGACCACCCAAACGTGGTGCACGCTCTGTAAAGCTTTCATGCTGGATCGTTGATTCGCGAATGAATGTCAGACCAACATGGCTTTTCTTCACGTCTACCGTCTTGGATGTCACGAACTGCGCATAAAGCCACGCAGCCTGTGCACGATCTACTGGTGTAGATTCCATCAGCGTCCATGAACCGGCGTCTTGGTAGCCGATCTTGGTGCCTTCGGTCCAGTAAGCGCCGTGTGGCGAAGGTGCCATACGCCACTTTGGCGTGCCATCTTCATTCATTACGGGCAAATCGGGTTCTACCGATGCGGCCGTAAACGCAGTGTACCAGAACATCTGCTGTGCGACGTTACCCTGCGCAGGAATTGGACCGGCCTCAGAGAATGTCATACCAGCAGCGGCAGGTGGAGAGTATTTCTCCAGCCATTCGATTGCTTTGGTCACAGCATAGACTGCTGCTGGGCCGTTGGTTGCACCACCACGCGCAACACACGAACCAACTGGCTGCGAGTTTTCATTGACCCGGATACCCCATTCGTCAACTGGCAGGCCGTTTGGCTCACCAATGTCGCCGGCTCCAGCCATGGACAACCACGCATCAGTATAGCGCCAGCCCAAGGATGGATCTTTCTTGCCGTAGTCCATGTTGCCAAAGACGTCGCCTTCAACACCAAGACGCGACAGATCGCGACCAGTGAAGAATTCTGCGATGTCTTCGTACGCAGACCAGTTCACTGGAACACCTAGTTCATAACCATATGTCGCTTGGAAGTCGGCTTTGTTCTGATCGTCGTTGAACCAATCATACCGGAACCAATAAAGGTTCGCGAACTGCTGGTCTGGCAACTGATAGATTTTGCCATCCGGACCCGTTGTGAACGAAAGACCAATAAAGTCTTCCAGATCAAGGTTGGGGTTGGTCACCGCGGCGCCTTCTCCAGCCATCCAGTCTGTCAGATTACGGGCCTGCTGATAGCGCCAATGCGTACCGATCAGATCGCTGTCGTTGATATAGGCGTCATAGATATTTTCGCCCGACTGCATTTGTGTTTGCAGCTTTTCAACAACGTCGCCTTCGCCGATCAGGTCATGTGTGACCTTAATTCCGGTGATGGCTTCAAACGCTGGTGCTAGAACATTGGACTCATACTCATGAGTACCGATCGTCTCAGACACAACGTTGATCGACATCCCGACATATGGTTCAGCAGCATCGACAAAAAACTGAAGCTCAGCTTCTTGTTCAGCCCGTGTCAACGTCGACATTTCCCCAATTTCGCTATCAAGGAATGCCTTGGCGGCCTCCATATCTGCGAACGCAGGTGCGGCGAACATGCAAGCAGCAAGTCCTAACGCAGTCGTTCCTTTAAGTCGCAAGGTCATATTTTGTTCCTCCCTAAAATAAGAACAGTGAAGGTAATCCGGTTCTTGCGCGCCGGATCAACCATTCGGTTACACCCAGCGAAAAACAGCTAAGGCGTAAAAGAAACACACAATCAGCGCCCCCCATTGGGGCACGTCGAATAAGCCAAGCCAAGCCAAATTAAGAAAGGCCGAGCCCAGCAGCGTGATGAACAATCTGTCACCACGGGTCGTTTCGATCCGAAGGATACCGACGCGCGGTGCCTCAGGATATTTGATCGCCATGACCGTAAAAGTGATTAGTGTGGCCGCGATAATTGCGAAGAAAGTAGCCGTCGGCCATGTCCATGCCATCCATTCCATTGTGGTCTCCCCTCTCTTAAACGCGGCCCAGGGCAAAGCCCTTGGCGATGTAGTTGCGGACAAAATAGATAACCAAAGCACCCGGCAGGATTGTCAAAACCCCAGCCGCCGCTAACACACCCCAGTCAATCCCAGAGGCACCAACAGTACGGGTCATCGTTGCGGCAATCGGTTTTGCCTCGACACTTGTCAGCGTGCGGCTAAGCAGCAGTTCGACCCAGCTGAACATGAACAAGAAGAACGCCGTTACACCGATGCCCGAAGCGATGAGCGGAGTGAAAATCCGAACAAAGAACCGCGGGAACGAATAGCCATCGATATATGCGGTCTCGTCAATTTCCTTCGGCACGCCGCGCATAAACCCTTCTAGGATCCAAACGGCCAATGGCACATTGAACAGGCAGTGCGCCAACGCCACAGCGATGTGCGTGTCGAACAATCCAACCGAGCTATACAGCTGGAAGAACGGCAAAGCGAAGACTGCAGGCGGCGCCATTCTGTTGGTCAACAGCCAAAAGAACAGATGCTTATCACCAAGGAATGTGTACCTGCTGAACGCATATGCTGCAGGCAGCGCGACAGCCAGTGAGATGACCATGTTCATCACAACATACGTCATCGAGTTCAGATAACCCGTGTACCACGATGCATCAGTCAGAATTGTCAGATAGTTATCAAAGGTCAGATCGCGAGGCCAAAGCGTGAAGGTGTTGAGGATTTCCGAGTTTGTTTTCAAGCTCATCATCACCAGCCAATAAATAGGCAGCAATAAAAACAGCAGATACAGGCTCATGACGACGGCACTGCCATTAACTTTGGGCAAGCCAAAGCTGCGGGCTTTCGGGATGGTGTGGGTCATGTCAGACATCAGTGGCCATCCCTTTTGTCGAGGTTCGTCATGACGGTGTAGAACACGTAAGACACCACCAAGATCACGAGGTAATACATGATCGAGAAGGCTGCGGCGGGACCAAGATCAAACTGTCCCAGAGCCATTTTCACCAAGTCGATTGACAAGAATGTCGTCGAGTTGCCGGGGCCACCACCTGTGACCACGAATGGCTCAGTGTAGATCATAAAGCTGTCCATAAAGCGCAACAGGATCGCGATCATCAACACACCCATGATCTTAGGTAGTTCAATAAAGCGGAACACTTTCCATCGGCTCGCCTGATCAATCTTAGCGGCTTGGTAATAAGCATCCGGGATCGACTGCAGGCCTGCATAAGCCAGCAATGCCACAAGTGATGTCCAATGCCAGACATCCATCACGATAAGAGTGATCCATGCAGCATAGAAATTCTGGGTGTAGTTATAATCGACCCCCATCGCGTTCAGCGTATAGCCCAGCAGGCCAATATCGACGCGTCCAAAGATCTGCCAAATCGTCCCCACAACGTTCCAAGGAATAAGCAGAGGTAGCGACATCAGCACCAAACAAACCGAGGCCCAGAAACCTTTTTTCGGCATGTTAAGTGCAATGAAAACACCCAGTGGAATTTGGATAGCGAGAATAATCGCTGAAAACGCTATTTGACGGCCCAAAGCATCCCACATCCGTTCGGATGCCAACATCTGTTCGAACCATTCCAGCCCAGCCCAAAAGAACTGGTTATTGCCGAATGTGTCTTGCACGGAATAGTTTACGACTGTCATCAGCGGAATGACCGCAGAAAATGCGACGAGCAAAAGCACAGGTAAAATGAGGAACCAGGCCTTTTGATTGACTGTCTTATTCATGCTGATTTCCTCGCGGCAGATTAAGTGAAGAGCGGTTCAGGTTCAGGAGCATATCAGGCCACCAATGGCGCGACGCGCCAACTGTCTGAGTAGACGTTGATACCTGCCGTATCGAAAACGACACGGTTCATATCCGGCGAAATACTTTCACCTTCTGCGGCTATAATATTGATCTCAGTGCCCTGAAAATCAGCGCGCACAATTTTGTGGCGGCCAACGTCCTCGACCCGTTTGATCGTTACCGGCAAGCCTTCATTACCAAACTGAAGCGATGTAAATTCTGGGCGTATGCCTAATTCCGTTTTACCAGTTGGGGTTCCAAAACCTTTACCAAGTGAAATCTGAGTTCCCGCAATCACTGCTGTATCGCCATCTACCTTGGCATCCAGCAAGTTCATGCCGGGTGAGCCGATAAAATAACCTACAAATGTATGTTCCGGTGTTTCAAAAAGCTGCTGCGGCGTGCCCATCTGCACGACGCGCCCATCAAACATTACAACCACTTTGTCCGCAAACGTCAGCGCCTCGGTCTGGTCATGTGTAACGTAGATCATTGTATGACCAAATTCGTGATGCAGCGACTTTAGCTGGGTGCGCAATTCCCATTTCATATGCGGGTCAATCACTGTCAGCGGCTCATCAAACAAAAGCGCATTCACGTCCTCGCGGACCATGCCGCGACCCAACGATATCTTTTGTTTGGCGTCAGCAGTCAGACCGCGGGCTTTGCGGTCCAAAGTAGCCTCCATACCGATCATCGCAGCAATCTGCTGCACACGTTCCTTGATATAGCTCGGATCAGCACCGCGGTTGCGCAAAGGAAAGGCAAGGTTATCGCGGACTGTCATCGTGTCATAGACGACTGGAAACTGAAAAACCTGCGCGATGTTACGCTCTGTTGTCGGCGCCATGGTCACGTCACGGTCATTAAACAGGATGCGCCCCTTGCTGGGTTGCAGCAGACCCGAAATAATATTCAAAAGCGTAGATTTGCCACAACCAGAAGACCCCAGCAGAGCATAGGCTTCGCCGTCGACCCAATCATGGTTTAACTCTTTCAGAGCAAAATCATCTTCGGACTTTGGGTTTGGCAGATAGGAATGTGCCAAATTTTCAAGGGTGATTTTTGCCATTAGTTTTCTCCCTCAAGCTGCGATTGCATAAGAAGCGGGGGCAACCGATGTGCCGTCTTCCGAAAAAATATAGACATGTTTTGGGTCGAGATAGACATTCAGCGATGCGCCAATTTCCAAATTTTTCACCCCATGAACCAGTCCAACCCAGTTTTCGCCATCATGATCCAAATGGATGAAAGTCTCTGAGCCTGTAATCTCTGTCACATTGAGCTTACCAGTAAATTCAAGCGCGTTCGGATCATGCCTCTGAAGCTCAAGATGGTTGGGCCGGAACCCAGCCATGTATTTGCCATCACCTAGCCCAGCAAACGTGCCCGATGCGGCTGCTGTCTGCCCGTCTCCGAAAAGTAGGCTATCGCCAGATTTACGTATATTCAGAAAATTCATAGGTGGATCAGAAAACACTCGTGCGGTGATGGCATTGACTGGCTGTCTGTAAACGGTCGGCGTTTTGTCGAATTGGGTGATTTTGCCTTCCCACATAGCAGCGGTATTTCCGCCCAGCAGTAACGCTTCTTCTGGTTCAGTTGTCGCGTAAACAAAAATCGAACCCGCCTCTTCGAAGATCCTTGGGATTTCGGCGCGCAGTTCCTCGCGCAGCTTATAGTCAAGGTTGGCCAGAGGTTCGTCCAACAGCACAAGGCCTGCATCTTTGACCAAGGCACGCGCCAACGCACAGCGTTGTTGTTGACCACCTGACAATTCCAACGGCTTACGATCCAGAAATGGCGCAAGTTTCATCAGATCGGCGGCCCTTTTGACAGCATCATCAATCTGGGCGGCTGATTGCTTGAGCAACCGCATTGGGCTTGCGATATTTTCATACACCGTCATTGAAGGATAATTAATGAACTGCTGGTAAACCATGGCTATGCGGCGATCTTGGACCCGCATGCCGGTAACGTCATTGCCGTCCCAAATAATCTTGCCGGTGTTCGGTACATCAAGGCCCGCCATAAGACGCATCAATGATGTTTTTCCCGACGACGTTGGTCCAAGCAGTACATTCATCGTGCCACTTTGCAGTGTCAAATCAGTGGGGTAGATATGTGCTTGGCCGTTTACGACCTTGGACACACCTTCAAGTACAAGTGACATGGCTTTCCCTACGCTGCGTTTTTTTGTGAAGATGCTGCTACGGCTTTTACGACCCACGCATCCAACACTTTGATTTCGTCAGCCGTCAACCGAAGGCCAAGTTTAGATCTGCGCCAGACGATGTCCTCGGCGCAGCGGGCGAATTCCTTGTTGATCAACCAATTCACTTCGGCTTCTGTCAAATCCGCACCAAAGTTCTGACCAAGATCAGCTTCGGACTGCGCGTCCTGCAAGACATCGAACGTATCAGTTCCGTAAGCTTTGACCAATCGGTCCACCCAACGATCTGTCAGGAACGGATACTGCGCATTCAGGCGGTCGGTCAGCGCCGCAACGCCATCAACCGGAAAGTCACCCCCAGGAAGAGCAACGCCAGCGGTCCAAGGTTTGCCGGTCTGTGGAAAAAACGGTGCGATTTTCTCAAGCGCACTTTCGGCAAGCCTACGGTATGTTGTGATCTTACCACCAAAGACGTTCAGCATTGGCGCGCCAGCAGCTTCATTCACCGTCAAAACGTAGTCGCGGGTCGCAGCAGTGGCTGAGGTTGCACCATCATCATAAAGTGGACGGACGCCAGAATAGGTCCATACGATGTCATCGATTGTAACAGGTTTCTTGAAGTAGTTAGACGCAAAATTGACAAGATAAAGCTGTTCATCTGGTGAGCATATAGGTTTTTCGGAGACATCATCGTGATCCGCATCAGTGGTGCCTATCAAAGTGAAATCTGTTTCATAGGGGATCGTAAATATGATCCGGCCATCTTCACCCTGAAAGAAATAACACTTGTCATGATCATAAAGCTTTGGCGTTACGACATGACTGCCACGCACCAAACGCACACCTTCAGTTGCATTGATACGCACGGCATTCTTGATGATATCTTCGACCCAAGGCCCGCCAGCGTTGATCAGCATCCGCGCTTTAACAACACGACGATCGCCTCCGTCTTTTGGTTCAAGGGTTACATGCCAAATGCCGTCAACTTGCTCGGCCGCTGCCACCTTGGTGCGTACATTGATACGCGCACCGCGCGTTTCGGCGTCGCGGGCGTTCAAAACGACCAGTCGGCTGTCTTCAATCCAACAATCCGAGTACTCGTAAGCTTTTTCAAACCGCTCTTGGAGCGGCACCCCTTCAGGCGACCCTGCCAGCTTGAGAGATGTTGTGCCTCTTAGAATTTCACGCCCGCCCAGATTGTCATATAGAAACAAGCCCAACCGAATAAGCCAGGCAGGACGGCGGCCTTTCATCCAAGGCATCAAGACGCTCAGCACTTTGGATGTTGGCGTGTCACCTTCAAACCGCATGTCTGCATGGTAGGGCAGCACAAAACGCATTGGCCAAGAGATATGCGGCATTGCACGCAGTAGCGTTTCACGTTCAATCAACGCTTCGCGCACAAGCCGGAATTCCCAATATTCGAGATAACGCAAGCCACCGTGAAACAATTTTGTTGAAGCAGACGAGGTTGCAGATGCCAGGTCGTTCATTTCTGCCAGCTCTACGCTCAGCCCACGGCCAACTGCGTCACGAGCAATGCCGCATCCATTGATGCCACCGCCAATAACAAACAGATCGACTGTATCGTGATGTTCGCACAGATCCAATGAAGCCTCCCCGCATCCATTTTGCGTCGCGGCCTCCCAGCTTGCGACGTTGCAGTAACAACAACATCAATCGTTGCGCATGGCAATAACGAATGTTCGTTTATATTCGTTTTTACCTAAATTGCTGATATCAGTGGTTAATATTGGTCGTTTTATCAAGTTGCGGTGGTTCTTCGCAAACTAAACAGCTTCAATGGCTTGACGATTCGGTCGGACTGTTGATTGTAAGCCACCAGCCAGAGCCGCCTGGCCTTACTATTTTACGAAGCTGTTACGGGAAACTGAGGAGGTAAAATTGGTCTCAAATTTCCGACAAAAAGAGATACTGGAACTCGCCCGCAAAGAGGGCAAGGTTACCGTCGACGGTCTTGCCGATTTTTACGACGTTACTGTTCAAACGATCCGGAGAGACCTGTCTGATTTGGCCGACGCAGGGCGACTTGATAGGGTCCACGGAGGGGCCGTCGTGCCATCCGGAGTCGTGAACATCCAGTACGAAGAGCGTCGCCGACTGAACGAAGCGGGCAAGAAAGCAATAGCCGCCGCATGCGCGCAGGCGATACCAAACGGTTCATCCGTTTTCATGAACATCGGGACCTCTACCGAAGCGGTCGCACATGAATTACTGGACCATGAAAACCTTTTGGTTGTGACGAATAACCTCAACATTGCGAACATTCTTACCACCAACAACAGCTGCGAAATCATGTTGGCTGGCGGCGTGCTACGTCGTTCAGATGGTGGCATTGTGGGTGGATTAACAGTTGAAATGGTCAAACAATTCAAGTTCGACTACTCAATCCTTGGCTGCTCGGCCATCGATACGGACGGGGACTTGCTTGATTTTGATGGGCAAGAAGTCATGGTGAGCAGCACTGCCATTCAAAGATCGCGCAAGGTAATGGTGGTTGCCGACCACCTAAAGTTCCAACGCAAGGCGCCGCTAACAATCTGTTCTCTTGGGGACGTCGACGTACTTATTTCTGACTGCGAACTGACGGAAGCCTTTATGGTTAAAGCTGAAAGTTTAGAGACCGAAATCATCATAGCACCAAGCGCCTGATGGCGTCACACTTGGAAAACTGAAATGAAAGATAACACCAACACCGGCTGGATATTTGTCTTACCTGCTGTGCTGGTTCTGGGTCTCGTCGGACTGGTCCCTCTCATTACAGTGATCAACTATTCATTCTTTGAAATTTTCATTTTGGATGCGCGGTTCTGGATCGGGACTGAATGGTACGATGCAATCATCGGCTCTGAGCGTTTCTGGGCCAGCTTTGGCCGAAGTACACTGTTTTCAATGTTGGTATTGTTGATCCAAATTCCACTTGGAATCGCGATTGCCCTTTGTATTCCCAGGCGCAAGTTCTGGATCGGGGTCACCCTCGCCGTTGTTGCCCTGCCGCTTTTGGTGCCCTGGAATATGATCCCGTCCCTTTGGCTTAGCTTGCTGGACCCAGACACAGGTATTCTGGGGCGGATCTTGCCGAGTATGGGCTGGTCGGTAGATTGGAAGTTGTCCGTCGTTCATACGTGGCTCGTAATCATTGTGATGGATGTGTGGCACTGGACAAGCCTGGTCGTAATCTTGTGCTATAGTGCACTGACAATCATTCCAGCATCATATTATCAGGCTGCTGCAATCGATGGCGCTGGCCCGTGGCAGGTGTTTCGGTTCATCCAACTTCCCAAGCTTTACCACGTCCTACTCATGGCTATCCTGTTAAGGTTCATGGATTCTTTCATGATCTACACAGAGGCATTTCCGATCAACGCAGGCGGACCGAATGGTGCAACCATGTTTTTGGCCGTGGATCTGGGGGAAGAGATCAAAGCCTTCAACTATGGCCCATCCGCCGCGCGATCCGTATTGTATTTCATGATTATTCTGATGGTCGCCTGGATGTTCAGCAAGGCCCAAGGCAAGCTTGATGACGGATCATCTGGAAAGGCTACCTAATCATGCTGATCCGGTCGCTTCCTTTTGTCAAAACGGTCGTTTTGTGGGCCTTCATCGCTTTTGCATGCCTGCCACTGGTTCAAATGACGATCATCAGCTTTATTGCGACGTTGCCCAAACCGGGTGTGGACGTTGGCAGCATGACGCTGCGCAATTACGCAGGCATCTGGGAAGATGCTAACTTGCGGTCTGCCTTCATCAATTCAATCGCATATGTCTTCATCAATATTTGCATCACAATACCTGTCGCGATCCCAGCCGCATATGCGTTCTCGCGGATGTCTTTCGTGGGCGATAAGCACCTGTTTTTGGCTTTCATTGCCTTCCGGATCACACCGCCCGTCGTGCTAACGCTGCCAATCTTTCAGCTATTCTCAAGTCTTGGAATCGTGAATTCAGTTTTCGGAATTGCATTGGCACATTGTCTGTTCAATTTACCTATTTCAATTTGGATTTTGCAGGGCTTCATCTCGGCCATCCCCAAAGAAATGGATGAGACTGCCTTCTTAGACGGGTACTCTCGCCCGCGCTTCATCTGGAAGGTTCTTTTACCACAAATCGCGCCCGGCATAGCAGTGACAGCATTCTTTTGTTTCATGTTCTCTTGGGTCGAGGTTGTCTTTGCCCGCATTCTGACGACCACCAACGGCAAGCCGATCAGTATGGCGATCAATGCGTTGTTCGGGTTTCAAACAGACATTGGTTTGGTGATGGCCGTTACAGCCGCATCAATGATTCCAGGTGCAATATTGCTTTTCGCAATGCGCCATCATTTATCTCGTGGCTTCAAAATTGGTAAGGTCTGAAACTATTGATTTATATATATAAAATTCGACCCGCGTCTGAATACCATCAACAATCGAGCGGTTCATTCGAGTTAAGATAGACTACGCCAAGTAGCTTCTCAAACTATTTTTTCAAATGACTGTGGGTTCTTGAAGGTGGATGACTGGTTGCGGAAAATGGCCCATTTAACGCGATGATGCCTCATCCGTGCTACCCACCCAGCGTCTACGATGACCAATTCAACATTGACACACTCGTGCGAGTTTTTGCACGCCCAAATGAATAAAATGTACGCCCTGCACAGGGGCTATCAGTCTAGAGCTGTGCGGACATTCATTGTTCACGAGCACATGACCATTTTGTCCCGCATTGAGAGAAGCTAATGCGCTCGAATTCTGCAGGGGCGCCCAACGTCTGCTTTAGGGCTCTGCACTTCAGCGGGCTTGGTTAAGACAAATGACTGCTTTGGACAGGCTCTACCAAACTTCAAATCGCTATTTCCCGAAAGCAGACTTTAGCTGCGGTACAGAAAACAGGTAAAGTGGGCTCTTGGACGAAGCCG
>NZ_MUHR01000032.1:845-1960 GCF_002105285.1 Planktotalea arctica | reverse complement strand
TGCGGATTTCAGAATTACCGGACAGCTATTTCGCTAAATCCCGGACAGCCATTTCAGTAATTACCGGACAGTTCGGGCGCGGCTGATCGTCTGCCTGCAGTTATGTTTCTGATGGCATCGTTTCGCGGTTTTCCATGTGGGTCAAGTTCTCGTTTTGATCCTTTCTACGCATACTGTCTCCCTTGAGTTCGATGCGGTGGGCATTGTGAACAATTCGGTCCATGATGGCATCTGCGATTGTGGGTTCGCCGATCATGTCGTGCCAGCCTGAGACGGGCAGTTGGGCGGTAATGATTGTAGAGCGCCTTTGGTAACGTTCCTCGAAGAGTTCGAGTAGATCGAGACGCTGCTGGTCCGTGAGCCCGTGGGTCCCCCAGTCGTCGAGAATGAGCAGTTGGACGCGTGCCAGCTTATCGACCAGCTTCGGGAAGCGTCCATCGAGGCGGGCCATGGCCATGTCCTCAAACAGGCGGGGCATGCGGACATAAAGCACGGTGTGATCTAGGCGCGCAGCTTGCTGCCCGAAGGCGCAGGCCAGCCAGGTTTTGCCGGTACCGGTCTGGCCGGTGAGGATGATCTGCTCCTTTGCCTTGATCCATTCGCCCTGCGCGAGCGCGAGGACCTGACGGCGATCGAGCCCCCGGCTGGCGGCGAAGTTGACGTCTTCGATGCAGGCGTTGGGGAAGCGCATCTTCGCATTCCGCAGCCTGTTGCTGAAGCGTTTATCGGCCCGTGCCGAAGCTTCACGGTCGAGCATGAGACCAAGCCATTCGTTACGCTCAAGGGCTTGACCCGGGTCCTGTTCGGCGAGCGCCTTCCAGGCGTCTGCCATGCCTGTCAGGCCAAGTGCAGCCATCTGCTCGAGGGTGGGATGTGTCAGCATGTGATGATCCTTTTTGTGCTGGGGGTTACTGATAGTAGCCAGCGCCGCGGATGTTGCCGTGGGCTGGGGTGGCGGTGATTGGTTCCGGCGGTTCCGGAGCCCGGTCCAGCCCTGTGACGAGGATGGAACGCACTGAGGCATATGAGACGGTCCCGACTGTCAGGGCGCGATCACAGGCCGCTTCCAACCTCTCGGCCCCGAACTGGCGCTGGAGGCTGAGCACGCCGAGGGC
>NZ_MUHR01000032.1:0-820 GCF_002105285.1 Planktotalea arctica | reverse complement strand
TGTGGAATATCTCGATCATACGGTGGGTTAGCCGGACATCGACCTGTCGACCGATCAGACGATGTGGCACGGAATAGAAGCTGTGCAGCACCTCGATATGATAGTCGGGATGCACCTTGGCCTGCTTCCATTCCGCATACTCGAAGGGCGTATCGGGCAAGGGGCGCAGGGCAGCATGTTCGATCTCTGCAAAGAGTTCCTGCCGCGAGCGGCCCACCCGCCGCATGGTCCGTGCATTAAGATCTGCGAGCAACTCGGCAATGGCCACGTTCAGCGCAGCGATGGAAAAGAACTGCCTGTTGCGCAGGCGCGCCAGGATCCAGCGTTCCACGATCAGCACCGCGCCTTCGACTTTGCCCTTGTCGCGTGGCTTGCGCGGCCGTGTGGGCAACACAGTCGTGTCGTAATGCGTGGCCATGTCGGAGAAGGTCTTGGTCACCGACGGCTCAAACCAGAGTGGCTTGGCAACGGCGGCCTTCAGGTTATCGCAGACGATCGCTTTAGGCACGCCGCCGAAGAACTGAAGTGCCCGAGCCTGCGCATCGATCCAGTCGGGCAGCTTCTGGCTCAGGCTGGCCCACGCAAAAGTGTAATTGGACGCGCCCAGAACCGCGACGAAGATCTGGGCGCGATGCGCATCGCCTGTCGCCGGGTCAATCACCGGGATGGTATGACCGGCATAATCAGTTTGCATCACCGCACCCGCCTCATGGCGATTGCGATACCGAGGGCTGATCCGGGTCTCAAACTCCCGATAACGCGTGCAGAACCAAGTATAGCCATAGCCGTCAGGGTGCGCTGCTCGGTACTCCTCCCAGAG
>NZ_MUHR01000031.1 GCF_002105285.1 Planktotalea arctica | reverse complement strand
TGAGCCGGAGTTGATTAGGCTCAGGACCCATTAATTGCCTTGATGCTGGTTTGTCGTCATGATTCACGAACCCCAATGATTTGGGGGAACGATGAGCAATCTTTACTGGCTAACCGAAGAACAGATGAGGCGGCTTCGTCCGTACTTTCCAAGGAGCCGAGGTAGGCCACGCGTCGACGATAGGCGTGTTTTGAGTGGTATTATCTTCATCAATCGCAATGGCTTACGCTGGTGTGATGCCCCCGCAGCGTATGGTCCGCCCAAGACGTTGTACAACCGCTGGAAACGCTGGAGCGATATAGGTGTGTTTGCCCGGATAATGACGGGGTTGGCAGCGGAGGCACCCGATAATCAGACCATCTCGATCGACGCGACCTACCTCAAAGCGCACCGCACTGCCTCAAGCCTGGGGCTTAAAAAGGGGGGCGTGGTCGTCTAATCGGTCAGACAAAGGGCGGCATGAACACCAAATTGCATGCTGTCACTGACACCAGCGGTCGCCCAATCCGCTTCTTCATAACCGCCGGTCAGGTCAGCGATTACACCGGTGCGGCGGCTTTGCTGAGCGGTTTACCAGATGCGGAATGGTTGCTCGCCGACAGGGGCTATGATGCCGATTGGTTCCGAGAAGCCTTAACAGACAGGGGCACAAAGCCTTGTATCCCTGGTCGCAAGTCACGCAATAAGACCGTTCGATACGACAAGCGCCGTTACAAACGCCGCAACAGGATCGAACGCATGTTTGGCAGGCTTAAAGACTGGCGGCGAGTGGCAACCCGTTACGATAGGTGTCCAAAGGTTTTCCTGTCTGCAATCGCGCTCGCCGCAACCGTCATATTCTGGTTATGAGATGCTGTAACGGGGGCCTGCGTCGCGCACATGCCGTTATCTATTGCATTCCCAGAGGCAAGCTGTCGCCGTTCCCGTACCATATCTTGAAGGAGGAATACGGGATGAAGTTATTTATTGGACTTGATGTATCGCTCGCAAAGACTGCGGTTTGTGTGGTCAACGAACATGGTAAAATCATCAAGGAAACCGAAATCGCCAGCGAGCCCGAGACGCTCTCGCTGTTTGCAGGCACGCTGCCTGGGATGATTGCAATCATTGGGCTGGAAGCGGGACCATTGTCGCAATGGCTGCATCGTGGAATGACTGAAGCAGGGCTTGATGTCGTGCTTATGGAGACCAGACAAGTGAAGGGCGCATTGAAGGCAATGCCGATTAAAACCGACCGGCGGGATGCCGAAGGGATTGCCCGACTGCTTCATATCGGCTGGTTCAGGCCGGTGCATTGCAAATCCGTATCTGCACAGGAGGTTCGCGCCTTACTGGGTGCCCGCAAAGCAATCCAGCAGGGTATGATTACCCTTGAGATGTCCCTGCGCGGTCTGCTGCGGAACTTCGGGCTCAAAGTCGGCGCGATCTCGCGCGGGCGTTATGACGTGCGAGTGCGTGAACTTGTAGCGGGCAATGCCATGCTAGAGGTAGCAACTACACCTATGCTCAAATCGCGCGCTGCGCTGCGCCAAGAACTGGCTAATCTGGAACGTGAAGTTCGCGGCCTTGCGAAGGATGACCCTGTCTGTCGCGTGTTGATGACAATGCCAGGCATAGGAGCGGTTGTCGCTTTGACTTTCAAATCCGCTGTGGATGATCCCAGTCGCTTTAAGTCTTCCAAACGCGTTGAGCCTTGGGTGGGCTTAACGCCATCGCGACATCAATCTGGAGAGCGCGATGTTATTGGCGGCATCACAAAGGCGGGTGACGTAAATTTGCGCAGAGCATTATGTCAGGCTGCGACAGTAATGCTACACCGCGGTCGCCCCTCATGGCTTAGAACTTGGGCTGCGCGCGTGGCCAAGCGCCGGGGGAACAAGAGGGCGATGGTCGCGCTGGTAAGGCGCATTGGTGTTGTTCTTCATCGCATGTGGCGAGACGGCACCGAGTTCAATCACGCAGCCCCTCCAACCGTTGGGGGCGTCTAGGCAGAATCATAACGCTTGAGAGCGAACCATTGAAGGCTGCTTGACCGCGGCCCTTAGAGGTCCCCACCGGGACGTGGTTCCGAAGATGCCGTGGTCAGGACTGTTGCCGAACAAACCTTCGAGCACGCTTATGAGATGGGCACTTCGGGCTACCACACTGGACCAGCATCATGTTGGCAGCCATCGCGCTGACCACGGACCGAAGCATGAACCCGGGGAAGATCTTGTATTGAAGGGTCACGAAACAGCAGCAGTTCAAAAACCGCTCCCTACCTTGTCGAAGTGTATTTGCAACGGTGATCGCCGCCAGTGCCAAATAGTGCTCGCCATAAAACCATTGACAGAGAAGCTTCCGTTACCGAAGTCCTGAACCTAAGCCGATGGACGGACGGGGCCCTGTTCGACCAAACCGTGCGTCACATTCTGGGTGTGGCTGGCGATCAGCTGGATAAGGATTTTGCGGCGGATCGTGGGCGGCTATACCTCGGAGAGGACTGGGCGGCAGCGTTGAAACAAGCCAACGCAGACCTGCCCCATCTGGTGTCGCAAGTGCGCGCACCGCTGTCATGGCTGAACACGCAAATGTCTGACGGGCGGGCATTCCTGCTTGGTCCGCAGCCCGCGGCGATCGACGCACAATTCTACCACGTGGTCTGGTTCTTGCGCGGCCGCTGGGCCGACGGACCGTCATTCCTGTCGGAATTCAAAGACCTTGTCCGCTGGGAAGCTAATATTCAAGGCATTGGCCATGGAACCTGTAGCGATATGGATCCGCAGGATGCCATTTTGCGCGCAAAGAGCCTGGAACCGACCTCCGAGACCGGTGTAGCGCCACATGACCCACAGGGGCTTTCGGTTGGGCAGCGAGTGACTGTGCAGCCAGATGTGAATGGCGGCGAACAACCAGTCGCAGGAACCTTGCGCTACGCCGATGCCGAGACCGTAGTCATCGAACGCTCGGCTGAGGACGTGGGCAACGTATGCGTCCATTTCCCACGGTCTGGCTATCGGATAAACGTGCTGTGATGCGTTCCGACACTCAAGATCAAGCGATGTTAAACGTAAACCATCACATGGAAAAGGCCGTCAGATGATTGATCTCTACACATGGACGACACCAAATGGCCGCAAGGTTTCGATCCTCCTCGAAGAACTTGGCGTCCCTTACAAGGTGCATGCAATCGACATCACCAAGGACGAGCAATTCGCACCTGATTTCCTAAAAATCGCACCGAACAACCGCATCCCCGCGATCGTGGATCAAGAGACCGGTCTTCAATTAACGGAGTCGGGCGCGATCATGATGTATCTGGCGGACAAGTATAAAAAGTTTCAATGCGAGGGCCCCGAATATTGGCCAATGGTTGAATGGTTGATGTGGCAAATGGGCGGCTTGGGCCCAATGCTGGGGCAGACCCATCACTTTGTGAAATATAACAAAGGCAAATCGGAATACGCCGAGAAGCGCTACGCCGCTGAAACGCACCGTTTGTACACTGTTCTGAACATACGCTTGGAAGGGCGTGATTTCATAGCAGGGGCAGGCCGTGGCACCTATTCAATTGCAGACATGGCATGCTGGCCTTGGGTGTCGCGCTTTGAATGGCAAGAAGTTGACTTGAACGCTTTTCCAAACATCAAAGACTGGTATTTACGCATCGCTGAACGCCCAGTGGTGCAAGCTGGCTATTCCGTTCCCAAATATACAACCGACGTTCCAATGCCAAAACCAAAACCCTGTGTTGAAATGACCGATGGAGGGGGAATGCGTGCCTGAATTTGTTGAACCGAGGCACAACACCCAAGGCCACCGGACCAATGCACTATTTTGAACGCGACCCCACCGGGTGATGTTCATTGCGTCACAGTATCTTGTTCCCAAGGCCCGAAAAGTCCGCGACCCGATTGTTGGACCCGGACGTAGCGAAAAAGTAGTTTGGATTTTGCACTAGGTCTCGGATATCAATGGCTGCTCCGGTGAAGTTCGCTGCATTGCTGCAAGAAACCTGCTGTTGGTGCGAAGAAATGCTGCGTCGGCAATAGCCGCGACTGCACAAGGCAGGTTCGTCCCGCTCTGCGGGCCTTGGTTCGTTGTGCAGCTAAGGTCCAGTCCGAGCCCAACTCGGCCATTATAGTTCTGTGCAGCGAGCGCGCGCAGCGAGAAGAATGCGGCACAAGCTTCAAACTTCATGCTGTCACGCAGCAGAACAACAGGCCATTTGTACAGGTTGCACCATGAATCCAGTGGCGGAGTCACAGTCTGCAGACAAGGTGGATGTTCGCAATTCGAGTGCACCCCCAAATAACAAGTGAAACCAGCGCGTAGGCCAAATTGTTTAGTTGCCGCTTTCGCCGTCTCCTCGGGCCTCGGCAAGTTCCGCACCGTCCCAGAATCCAACGATAATGCCTTTTGCCAGTTCCCCGCCTTTGCGACGGGCGATTTGATCATCTGAGACAGTGACGCGGTTGTGATGTCCGCGCGACCATTGCGCCAGTCGGTTGGCAAGCCGGTCACGCTCGGCTGCAAAGGCTGGATCATCGCCAAGGTCACAGAGTTCATCTGGGTCGGCCTTTAGATCATAAAGCATGGGCCGGAACCCTTCGGCGTGGGTGTATTTCCAGCGCCCGTCAAAGACCATCGTCAGGCGACAGTCGCCGACAGGTTGGTTCAGGATGCGGCGCGCGCGGCGCATGGAATAGTCGTATTCACTGACCACTGCATCACGCCACTCAGGTGTCTCGTCGCGTAGGAGCGGGAGGAGCGAGCAGCCTTCGAGAATGTGAGGCCGCGCCTCGCCGCCGAACCAATCCACGAAAGTAGGTGCCAGATCAATCGCCTCAATCAGATCATCGCGGACCTGCCCGCGCGTGTCGTCTGCCTCGGGCGACGGATCCACCACGATCAGAGGCACGCGGGCGGAGGCATCGTGGAAAAGCTCTTTTTCACCCAGCCAGTGATCGCCAAGGTAATCGCCGTGATCCGAGGTAAAGACGATCAGCGTATCTTTGGTGATGTCGCGCGCATCTAGCCATGCCATCAATCGCCCGATCTGGTCATCGATCTGCGCGATCAGGCCCATGTAGGCAGGGATGACGCGGTTGCGGACTTCATCACTGGTGAAAACCTTTGAGAAGCGGTGTTCGAAATAGGCGGCAAGGACGGGGTGTGCTTCGGTGCGTTCTGCGTTGGATCGAACGGCGGGCAAAACGTGTTCGGGCCCATACATATCGTGGTAGGGTGCCGGCACGATATAGGGCCAGTGTGGTTTGATATAACTCAGGTGCAGGCACCACGGCTGATCGCCCGCATCCTCGATGAACTCCATCGCACGTGTGGTGGAATACGGGGTTTCCGAGTGCTCTTGCGCCACGCGCGCAGGCTTGTCGGCATTTTCCATGAGCCAACCGGAAAGGATATTTCCATCCGTATCCTCGGCCGCATTGGCCACATCTTCCCAAGGGTTTTCGACATCGTACCCCTGACGGCGCAGATACTCGTTGTAATGGGTCGGAACCTTGCCGCCTGTTGGATGCAGTCCATCGAGCCTGTCCCAAACCTCAAACCCGCATTCCGCAATGCGGCGGCCCTTGGGCGAGGCCGGGTCGATGCCAAGCCGCGTCATGCCTTCGATATCGGCGGTCATGTGGGTTTTGCCACAAAGCGCGGTACGCACGCCCAATGGGTCAAGATGATCGCCCAAGGTCATTTCACCGACGCGAAGCGGGATGTTGTTCCAGGTGCTGCCGTGGGAGCGCACATAGCGCCCCGTGTAGGTCGACATGCGCGAGGGGCCGCAGATCGGCGATTGGACGTAGGCACGATCAAATCGCACACCACGGGCGGCGAGCGCATCGATATTGGGTGTCTTGAGATGGGGGTGACCAGCGCAGCCGAGGTAGTCGTGGCGTAGCTGGTCGCACATGATGAAAAGGACGTTCTTGGGCATTTAATCCGCCTTCCAGACGACCCGAAAGCCGTGATGAGTTGTACTGCTGTCAGGCGACGTGCCCGAGCGCGCGGCAATGCGATACCGGTAGCAATAACTGCGATGACACAGGAACGAACCGCCTTTGGAGAGCTTGTAGCCCTTCATCGCGCGCAGGCGGTCTTTGACTTGCCGCTTGAGGGATCGGATCCGGTAGGGTTCAGACGTCCATTCCCAGACATTGCCGACCATGTTGTAGAGGCCGTAGCCGTTGGGGGCGAAGGATTGCGCAGCGGCCGTTGTTGCATAACCGTCGCGGCAGGTGTTCACGTCCGGAAACTGGCCCTGCCAGATGTTGCAGGGTGTGTAGGTGTCATCGTCCGGCTCTGCATCGCCCCATGGGAACAGCACATCCCCAAGTCCGCCGCGCGCGGCATGTTCCCATTCCGCCTCGGACGGAAGCCTGCCGCCGGCCCATGTGCAATAGGCGCGGGCGTCGGCCCATGAGACTTGAACGACAGGATGGTTGGGCAAACATGCCTCTTCGGTGCTCGGCCCGTTTGGCGCGGCCCAATAGGCTCCGTCCACACGTCGCCACCATTCGACCTCCACCACGCCGCTCGTCGCGCCGTAGCTGTCGGGAACTTGGTCCCAAAAGACGAAGGACCAGCCGAACCGTTCGGCCTCGGTGACATAACCAGTGTCTACAACAAAAGCGGCGAACTCGGCGTTCGTTACTGTAGTGGACCCGATCAAGTACGCATCAAGGCGGGTTTTGCGCAGCGGGCTTTCGCCATCGTCAGGGATTCTCGGCGCATTTGTGCCAATAAGCGCACGCCCACCGGGGATATACACAGCGTGGCTGGCAACCCGTCTCGTACTGCCCACCTGAAGATGACTGACCGCAGGTGCGCGCCCTTCGCGCGCTGGCGTGCAGCACAGTTTACTGGCCTCGCCCATACCGTCCGTTGTGGTCATTCAGCCCCTCTTGCGCCGCTTATCCTGGCCCGACAGGCGTGTTGATCGGGCCGATGTCATCGGGGCGCTGCGCCAGATAGGTCTCAAGCTCATCTCTCAGGTTCGCCCGTGTTGGATCGTCGAATATGTTATGCATCTCATGGGGATCTGATGCCAGATCGTACATCTCTCCCGCGTCGGATCGCAGGTCCTTGGTCAGCTTTGCCGACTTGGTGCGCACCGTGCGCAAGGACAGGGCAACGCCGACGCGATTTGGCAAAAGCTCCCATTCCATCATTGCGAAATCGCGCTGCCCGTCGCCCTCAAGAAGTGGCCTAAGGCTGGTCCCGTGCTGCGGAAGGCCCGGCGCGACATCGGCGAAATCCGAAAACGTCGCTGCGATGTCAAGTGTTGAGACCGGTGCGTCCACCACGTGCCCTGCCCTGACGCCCGGACCGGTGACAAGCATCGGTACCCGCAAGAGCCCTTCATACGGCATCGGCCCCTTCAGGATCAGCCCGTGATCGCCCAGCCAATCGCCGTGATCTGAGGTGTAGATAACGATGGTGTTCTCTGCCAGTCCAGCGTCTTCGAGTGCCGCCATGATCCGCCCCACCTGCGCGTCAATAAAGGCGATCTGGCCATAGGTGTTTGCGATAATTTCACGCAATTGGTCGTCGGTTTGCGGGTCAATCCGCGAATAGGTCGAGCGGACCTTGACCTCATCTGCATTCCCTTGCGGGCTGTTTTCCAAGGCAGCGCGGTGCCACCACGGGCGGTTGTCCAGATCACGGGTGCGGTGCAGAGGCAGGTCAACCTTGACCAGATCATGCAGCTTGGACCACGGTTCGGGGCAATCGAATGGATGATGCGGATCCACAAAGCTAACCCATGCGCAGAAGGGCTTCTCGCTGTCACGGCCATTTGAGAGCCAGTCAATCGCGCGATCCGCCGTCCACGGGGTGTAGTGCCATTCGGGCGGAAGCTGCGAATGCCATGTTTGCGCGGCCCCTTTAGTGTCGTCGCTGCCAGCCAGATACCGGGCCACGCGGTCTTCGCCCTGGCCATCGCCATAGAAAAACTGCTCGTAATGCAGACCCTTAGGCGGTTGCTGGGGCGGGTGGTTCGACGGGCCGGACAGCATCAATTCGACATGGTTGAAGCCCATATAAGGTCCGAACCAATCGGGGCCAAAGTCGACCGACGACAGACCGGATTCAGGTCGGCCCGTGGGTTCGCGCGGGTCGTAACTTGAAAAATGCGCCTTACCGAAAAAGCCGGTGTCATAACCTGCGGCAGCCAGCGTTCCGGCAAAGCCTTTGGCACCGATGTCCTCGTCCAGATCAATCCCGTTGTCATGCACACCGTGGGTGCGGCAGAGCTGACCTGTGAGGATTGACGCGCGCGCGGGCTGACACACGGGCGCCGGGCAAATCGCAGAACTGAAACGCGTGCCACGCTCGGCCATTCGGTCAAGATGGGGCGTTTTGACGGCCCGTCCTTCAACACCCAGACAATCGCCGCGATGTTGATCTGCCGTGATGAACAGGAAATTGGGTTGGGTCATCTGCGCCTCAATGAGAGATCAGGACAGGGGTTGTCGCGTTCTGCAACACGGACATGGTCGTTCCGCCGAACACCTCTTGTCGAAACATGCTGTGCTCGAACGCGCCCATGACCAACAGGCCCGCGCCGATCTCGTCGCAGTAGTCAAGGATGGCCTCACCGATCCGGCGCGCGCCCTTTTCACGGCGCACGCGGACCGCATTGACCTCATGACGCGTTAGGGCCTTGACCACGTCGACCCCGTCCAATGGAGGGCGGATATTGGTCCCGACACTCAGCACATCCACACGCTGTTTTGTCTCAAGGATCAGCATGGCGTCGTTCATCGCGCGGGTTGCGGCGCGCGCTCCGTCCCAGGCCAATACCGTGGGCTTGTCGATGAAAGACGGGTCCAGATCGCCCGGTGGCACAACCAGCACCGGACGCCCTGCTTTCATTGCAATGCGCTCTGGATGAAGGCTGGTCTCCGCAGGCTCATTCGCCATATGCCGCCCGACAATCGTGATGTCATACATGCAGGCGTATTGCGCAACAGTGCTGTCCGGCGTGGCCGCAAGAGTGATCCAATGTACCTTTTCCTGGGGTGCCGTTCCCAGCACCCCGCGAAAGCGCGCTTCCAGACGCGTTTCTTCGGATTGCACAGCGGTCTCGATGATCTCACGAACGTTTTCGGGCACCCAAGGGCGGCGGGCGAAGGTGTCACGTTGCCCCTCATGGGCCAGCAGGCCAGTCACATGGGCCGCGTATTTCTTTTGCATCTGTGCTGCCACGAGCAGCGCATTTTCTGACGCTTCCGATCCATTGAAGGCAACCAGTATATTCTTGATGGCCATCAGCTGTCCCTTTCCGCCGCGATGGCCTTGTTTGCTGCCGGTTTCTTGGGCCGCGAGAAGAATATGATCACGCCAACAGCGATCAGCAGGAACAGGATCGAAAGCGGGCTCTTGAACAGGAACCATGAATCGCCCCCTGAGACTGCAAAGGCTTGCCGGATGGACGTCTCAAGATTCCCCGCAAGGATGAAGGCGATCACGAACGGCAACGTGGGGACCTTGAGCTTGCGCATCAGATAGCCAAGGATCGCGAAGGCAAAGGCAAAGTAGAAGGCGTTGAAATCGGTTTCCTGCACATAGATCGCCGTCAGCGTAAGCAGCAGTACGATGGGCAACAGCACCTGTTTGGGGATGCGCGACATGACCCCACAGGCGGCCATGATCCGGCCCCCGATGATCCAGTTCATGATATTGGCCAGCATCATCGCCGTGAACAGGCCAAAGGCAATCACGAGTTCGGGGTTCACCTCTGAGGTGGTGAAGCGAAAGACACCGGGGCCTGGGTTAAAGCCGCCAATGGATTCTGCGGCCAAGATCAGGAACACCGCGCCCACATTGCCCGGAATGCCCAGTGACAGTACGGGGATCAGGTTCGCGCCTGAAACTGAGCTGTTGGCGGCCTCGGTCGCGGCAACCCCTTCCGGTGTGCCATCGCCGAATTTTACCGGTCCCTTGTGCATCCGGTCGCCCGTCGCATAGCCAAGCGTAGCCGCGAGTGTTGACCCAATACCGGGCAGCGCGCCGATGCCTGTTCCAATAAGGGCCGAGACGGAGATATAAGGAAACAACCGCTTGCGCTCCGCCCATGTCAGGCGTTGGTCGCCCTCCTGTTGGACCTCTTTGATTTTCTCGACCCTGCGATCCCGCCACATCTGCTCGAACGCATAGAGGACTTCGCCAAGGATTAAGACGCCAAGGACCGCTGTGATCAACGGCACGCCGTTGGCCAGAAAATCGGTCTCAAACGTCAGCCGTGGATAGGAATCTTCGCCTGTCGCAATCGCCGCCACGAAAAGGCCAAAGAACGCCGCGATCATACCTTTCATCGGCGACGCGCCAACCACAGCGGCCACAAAGGCCAGCGACAGCAGGATCAGGGCCGCCTTTTCGCCAAAGCCCAAGTAAGCCTCGACCGCGATGGCAAGGAAGGGCGCACAGGTGAACAGCACGATGTCTGAAAACGTATCCCCAGACACGGATGCAAAATGCGCAGTGCGCAGCGCCTTGCCGGCTTGGCCCTTTTGCGCCATCGGGTAGCCGTCAAAGGTGGTCAACATCGCATCCGGCGTGCCGGGTGTGTTGAACAGGATCGCTGGCACCGCCCCACCAACAGTAGCACCCTTCATGACCCCCACTAGAAACCCGAGGACAGGCAACAGAGCGTCGGGTGTAAAACCAAAGATCGACAACAAAATGGGCAACGAGACCGCCATCAGGAAAGGACCCGCCAACCCCGGCGTTGCACCACCCACGATGCCAATGACAAAGCCGCCAAAGACCATGAGCACGGTGATGGGGACACCCAGCCCAAAGATCTCAAACGCAGCAGGGCCTGCAATCACGGCCAGAACACCGGCCCAGACGTATTCAAGCACGCTCAACTTAGAAATCCCCGTTCGGTGGCAACAGGATCGTGTCGAAGGGCAGATCGAAGATCACGATCAGAACGACGATCGCAAGGATCGAACTCAGCGCGCGTTTCCAGCGCATTGACCCTTCAAGCAGAGAGGTAATTCCGAACACCAGAATGAAGCCCCCCGATACGAAACCAATGTATTTCCACGGCACCGTGGAGCGCATTTGCCGATAGGTCGCAGCCTCCTCGCCCGATGGTCCAAACAGCGCCAAGGCAACGGGACCCGCCCAATACATCACGACAAAGGCCGCAATGATGATCGCGAAAAGGCATAGGAAAAAGGCTGCCGTTAGCTTGTCAAAAGGGCCATCCGCCTCGGTGACTTTGCGTCGCCACGACAAAAGCAAATGGACCAAGGCGCAGACGGCAATGCCCAATGCAGCAACCATAGGCAACATGGCGTCACCGATATAAGTCTGGCGGCGAAAGTCATAGATTGGGGGTGTTTCACTGTCGAACGGAACCCAAAGGATTGCCGTCAACAGGCCTGCCAGAAGGCAGATGAGTGCAACCCAGATTTCGGTTTTTCGATCTAGCATGACGTTTACCTCCGATAGCTGACAGAATGCGCCCCGCTCGAACGAACGGGGCGCGAAAGCATCTCTATTCGGACGCGGCCTCAAGTAGAGCGCCGGCTTCTGCATAGCCTTCATCCAGCATGGCGCGCAGATCATTGCCTTGCACCACAACCGGTCCTGCAAAAGCGCGCGAGATCATTTTGTTCAGCTCACCTTCAGGGTCATTGAGGACCTCGGCGATGGCTGTCTGATAGGCCATGCTAACGTCCTCTGACATGCCGCCAGGTGCGACAACCATGAATTTAACACCAAAAGTGAAAGGCACGTTATACTCAGCCAGCATTTGCGCATCGGGAGAAACTCTCAAGGCATCTTCCTCAGCAGAGACGAGGTTAAAGATGTCGCCTGCCTTGATGCCAGGAGTTTGCACACCAGCAGCCCATGCCACGTCGATATCTTTGGCGACAACACCATTTAGACCGCCACGTCCACCTTTGACCATCACGGTTGTGAACTCGACATCAAGTGCTTTGCCAATCACATAGGCGGCATCGGCTAGCTTCTGGCTCATCGCGCCAAAGCTGATGTCTTCGCCCGCTTGAGCAGCAGCAGCCACATCGGCCAGCGTTGTCCAGCCACGATCAGCACGCGCAATGATCCCCATCTGAGACCCTGTGATCGTAGAGAGATAGGTGAAGTCATCTAGCGCGTAGGTTGGATTGCGCGCGGCTTGAATGTTGTAAGTGAACGCCTCGGACACAGTGATCCCGATGGCCAATCCATCTGCAGGCTGGTCCAGCAACGCTTCTGCCATCGCAGCCCCGCCGCGGCCCGTCACGTTTTCAGGAATGACTTCCCAGCCGTTACGCTCGGACAGTTCCTGCGCCAGCAAGCGGCCCATGGTGTCTGCGCCGCCGCCTGCTTGGAAAGCGATCATGACGCTCACGGGGCCTTCGGGGGCCCAATTTTCTGCTGTAGCACTTGTTGCGCCAACTAGTGCAAGGGCCGCGACGGCCCCCTTGAACATCTTAAATTTCATTGCGTTCTCCTCCTGTTACGCATGATTTTTGTTAGGGTCCGGGGATGGGCGTGGCGCCCGATGGTCCAGTATTGAATGCCGCTGCAGGTCCTCCATAACGTGCGACGAGCATGTCTTGATCTGCCTTGGCGCTAGCATCCGTGGCAACGGGATCGCAGATGCGATGCAGGGTAGCCTCCATCGATGATTGCTGCACCGCGAAGGCGGGATCATCGGCAAGGTTGCGGGTCTCAAGCGGGTCGGCCTCTAGGTCGAACAGCTCAGACGCGTAGCCGACATAAGCGTGGTATTTCCAGCGGACATTGGCGACCATGAAACCACCAGAGGCCGAATTGGCCGCGTGGTATTCGGAAAAGACAATCCTGTTGGAGTCGTCGGGCTGTGCCGCGATCTGAACCAAGGACTTGCCGGGCCATTCCGGATCGGACGGCAGATCAATGGTGCCTGTGATGGTCGGCGCGATGTCGAGCAGGCTGACAGGCGTCTGCACGCGCGCGCCTTTCGCAACTTCCGGTCCCGCAAGAATCAGCGGCACTTGCGTGGCCTCACGGTAAAGCACGGATTTCCCCCACCGCCCCCGCATTCCAAGGGTTTCGCCATGATCCGACGTGTAAATCACCAAGGTATTCTCGGCTTGACCCGAGGTTTCGAGCGCGTCCAAAACCTTACCGATTTGGGCGTCGACAAATTCACACAGCGCGTAATATGCGGCAATGGCGGCTTGGCGATTTTCGTCGGTGCCAAGTTCGGCGTCACTGTCCTCAATATTGTTCATCCGAGCGACCCATGGATGCGGTTGATACGCGGGCCCAGGACGAACGGCTGGCATTGGCATTTGCGCTGCGCGGTAACGGGAAAGGTATTCTTCGGGAACGGTCAGCGGAAAATGGGGTGCCACGAAACTGACAAAGGCGCACCATGGCTCTTTCTTTCGTGCCTCAGCCCCAAGCCAATCGGCGGCGGCCTGTGCAACACGCATATCGTAGGCATTGTGTTTCGCCATTCCCGCGCCGATGGGACCCAACATGCCCGTCGCCTTGAGCGTTGTCGGCAGTGGGTTGCGGACCGATCCCCAGACTTGCCCAACACCACCGGCGATATGGAGCGGCATGATCTGGTCATCAAATCCGGTGGGGTCGGCTTCGGACCGATAGTGCAGCTTGCCGATGCTGGTCACGGGCACGCCGCCCGATTGCAGAATATGACCCCACCCCGCGACACGCCCGTCATAGGCATGGGCGTTATCCCAATACCTCGTCTTGTGCACGTATCGCCCCGTGGCAACGGCAGCACGGGCCGGGACACAGATCGGGCTTGGCGTGTAGGCGTTCTGAAACAGAGTGCCCCGTGCAGCCAGTCGGTCCAGGTGAGGGGTTTTGGCAACGGGATGGCCAAGGGCGGACAAAGCAGCAGCTTGGTGTTCGTCGGCCATGATAAACAGGACGTTGGTGTGTTGCTGTGTCAAGCTGCCCTCCTCCCAAAGACCAATGTTGCTTTCACTCAACTTTCGACTCTGATAACTTAATATACATAACTCAACAACAATAATGTTGTATACTCAACAATATAGGTCGATATGCTGGTCACTGCCAAATCCCTTGAGCATCAACTTGAAAAAGTGAGAGAGCTGGAATCGCGACTGACGTTCAGGCTGTCGGTGCTGAGCAAACTGCTGGACCATCAGGCGCAAGAGCTTTTGGTCGATACCGACATTAACCTGACATCTTACAGAATTCTGAATGTTATCAATACGTTCACGGCGGCATCCATTTCAGATATCAGCCGTTTTTGCGGAATTGACCGCGCACAGGTAAGTCGCACGGCGGTTGATCTGCAAAAGCGCGGTTTGGTCGCATTTACGGACGATCCCATAAGCAAGCGAAAGAAAATCGTGTCGCTAAGCCCCGCAGGTGCAGAGCTGCTTGAAACACTTCATCCCAAGTTTCTGGCGCGTAACGCTGAATTTGATGACCTGCTTGGGCCTGAGCGAGTGAAGGCGCTGACAGAGGCGATTAATATCCTCAGCGAACATGTCACCAATTAGCTGCGGGTTTTGGGGTTAGGGCGCTGGCGGCCCGACAGTGTCTGGGTGCGCATCTGCAAAGGCAGGCATGTCTTGCGTTGCCTCGGCGATTGCCTGAATACGACGATGATTGGCGTAATCAACGCCCCAGCGTTCCGCATTGTAAAGCTGCGGGATCAGGCAGCAATCCGCCAGTGTTGGCGTGTCACCATAACTGAAGGTGGCCCGCGCATCCTGCGCAAAAAGGGCCTCTAGGTTGGTTAGACCCTTGGCGATGACATGTGTTATCCAATCAGCCTTGGCTGCGTTTGCGTCTTTCGTCAGATTGGCAGCATGGGTCGCCACGGAAAGGTTGCAAACGGGGCGAATTTCCATCGCTACAGCGTAGGACTGGGCTTTCGCAGCGGGGAAATCGGACTCACACGTTGGTCTTTTTGCAGGCATCCGCTGCGGTTGAAAGTGCAACGTGTCGCCAAACATCCGCTTCCTCAAACAGTGAACCTATACCTCGAAACTGCAGCGCACGTTCGGTTTCCTCTGCAGTCTGTGAATTCGACCTTTGATCCTTGCTGTACTCTGCACAAATGGCTGGTTTTCCCGCTGCGCGGCAGCACCGAATTCTACGCTGACGCAGCATTTTCCACGCTGCTAGCGCATGCAGCGAGAAAACCTAACTCACACATCGGGCTCAGACCGAACCGTCGTTGAAAAAATTGGAGCGACGGCTGTCTGAGAGGGAACGGCACGCTATTTTGGCTTTGTTCCCGTAAACACCAATGTTTTGAACAGCTTGGCATAGGTTACCACGAACATGCCCAACGGCAGGTCTGAGAACATCAGATAGCGGCCTGTCGCCGCACCACCGCATGGCGGCTCTGAGCCCGAAGTGCTGGATGCTGCGCAAAGACCAAATGACGGCTAACGGATTTATTGAAGTCTGGTCAAGCCGTCTGCTATCTCCGCCGCGATTGCTTTCGCGTCGACACCTTCGCGCTCGGCTGAGACCCTCAAACCTAAAAGATCAGACTGGTACCTGCGGGCAAGCACCTGAGGATCATGCGAAAGATCAATGTCGCCTGCTGATTGAGCCTGCCGAAACAACTCCGCAAAATGCCCTTCCATCTTCAGCAGATGCAAATTTGCGTCCTGCGCCAGAGGATGACTATGTGCGTGAAGTTCAAGAAGTGTCTTTGACAACATGCATGCCTTGGCGGGAGCGGCATCGTTCTCGACGACCATCTTGGGGAAACATTGAAGCGCTTTGATCGGGCCATGTTCTTGCTCTAACGCTTTCAGGCGCTCCCGGCCATCAGTCGCGTATTTTTCCATTGCAAGCGTAAATAGCGCGTCCTTCGAGCCGAACGCTGCATAGAAGCTGCCCGGCTTCATCTGTAAAACAACTTCGAGGTCTTTTAACGACGTTCCTGCCCATCCGCGTTTCCAAAACAAATCGCGTGCGCGTTCAATCAACTCATCTCGATCATAATTTGGCTTTCGTGGCATCGGCTCACCGTTTTTTGAATGATCACTCAACTATATACTTGAGTGATCACTCAAGAAAGTCTAAAAGCCAATAGTCAGCAATTTACAAAGGACGCACCAACATGACTTTCCCCTCCCACGATCTCGACACTGCCCCAGAAGGCTCAAAACCATTGCTTGAGAACTCGCAAAAGGCCTTTGGGAGGTTGCCTGGTCTGCACAAGGTCCTGGCAGAGAGCCCGCAAGCATATGAGGCATACCAACTGCTTCACAAGTTGTTCACGGAAACAGATTTTAATGCGGATGAGCTGACCGTTGTTTGGCAAGCTATCAATGTTGAACACTCATGCCACTACTGCGTACCTGCACACACCGGTATTGCAAAGATGATGAAGGTCTCGGACGAAATCACCGACGCCCTGCGCAACGAAACGCCGTTACCATTAGCCAAGCTTGAAGCCTTGCGCACGTTCACGATTCAGATGGTGCGCGAACGTGGAAACGCTACGGATGCTCAATTGGAAGCCTTCTTTGCTGCCGGTTACAGCCACCGTGCAGTTTTGGATGTCATCTTGGGTATCGCCCAAAAAACGATGTCCAATTACATCAACCACGTGGCGGTTACACCGGTTGACGAGGTGTTCCATCCTTTGAAATGGCAGCGTGGACCAACACCTCTCGCAGTTTAGAATAATGAAGGCGCGCTTGCACGCAAAAGTCGAGCGCGCCCTATTTCCCTCCAGAATTCAAGCAGACATTCCGATTGGTGTGGCCAATGGTGACAAAGTCCGGCGTCTTGGCCTAAGGGCCCCGAAGCTGCATACTTGGGCGTCTTTGGGAACAAATAGTGTATACTTCATGTTGGCTTTGTTGATGGCGTGG
>NZ_MUHR01000030.1 GCF_002105285.1 Planktotalea arctica | reverse complement strand
GGCATTTATTGCTACGTGACGCTGATGAACGGCGAAGAGCCGTCTGACGAGTTGCTCAAAGAGCTTCGCACATGGGTGCGCACGGAGATTGGCCCCATCGCCTCGCCAGATGTGATCCAATGGGCCCCCGGCTTGCCCAAGACCCGCTCCGGCAAAATCATGCGCCGCATCCTGCGCAAAATCGCAGAAAACGACACAGGATCATTGGGCGATATTTCAACCCTCGCTGACCCCTCCGTCGTCGAAGACCTCATCAAAAACAGAGCTGGGGCGTAGCCCCCGACTAGGCGCGGCGACGCTGAAAACACTCAGCGCCGCCGCCCATTGCGAACAAATCTACAGATTTTCGAGCTGCTGCCTTAGGGAAGTCTTAAGAACTTTCCCGTAGTTGTTTTTGGGCAAACTGTCGATTTCAACGTAATGCTTGGGCCGCTTAAATCGCGCGATATGGTCAAGACAATGCGCGTCGAGGGCACTTATATCCATGTCGCCTGCCAGCATTGGCACGATAAAGGCAATAACTTCTTCGCCCCACTCGGGATGGGGCCGACCAACGACCGACACCTCGCTTACGCTCGCGTGCGTCAGCAATACTTCTTCAACCTCGCGCGGATAAATATTCGATCCGCCCGAAATAATCATATCCTTGGAACGATCAACCATATTTACATAGCCAGCCGCATCCATGAACCCCATGTCCCCGGTCATTAACCAACCGTCCAGAAGCACTCTGGCACTAGCATCGGGATTTTGCCAATAGCCCGGCATCACCGTATCGCCGCGCACCATGATTTCACCGGTGGTGCCAAGGGGCAGAGCCTGACCCGCACTATTGCCTATTTGCACCTGCACTGCCGATTGAGCCTGCCCGACCGAACCTAGACGCGCCCGCCAGTCGACGTGACTGCGATCAGACACATCCTCGCGCGACAGTGCGGTGATGCCCATCGGGCATTCCCCTTGTCCATAAATCTGGATGAAAATATCCCCGAAATGATTCACCGCTTCGATAATATCTGCCAGATACATCGGCCCGCCCGCATAGATCACACTGCGCAATCCTTTGCTGGTGCGCCCCGTGGCTTTGGCGCTTTGCGTCATCCGTTTCACCATCGTGGGCGCGGCAAACATATGGATTGATCCGAACTGCTCGGCCAAATCAAAAATCTCGACAGGTTCAAACCCGCGCGAGGGTGGGAAAATATGCGCAGCCCCTTTGAGAACATGGATCATATTGTAAATCCCGGCTCCATGAGACAGTGGCGCAGCATAGAGCGCACTATCCTTCTCAGCCACCCGATCCACGTCGGCGAAGTAACTAAGCGACATGGAAATTAGCATGCGATGCGTGATCATCACCCCTTTGGGTTGGCCCGTTGTTCCTGACGTGTAAAAAAGCCAAGCAAGATCATCGGGTTGGCGCAGCGCGCATGGAAGGGGCTGCGCAAATTCGAGGATTGGGGCAAAAGCCTTGCTTTCGACATCAATCAGCGCAGCCTGCATTCCCACCTTTTGAAGATCAGCCCCTTTCGCCCCGTTGGCAAAAACCACTGCAGCGCCAGAGTTTTCAATGATCCACGCCGCCTCGCGCCCATGAAGTTTGGCATTGATCGGCACGACCACCGCACCCGCGTACCATGCACCATATTGTACGAGCAAATATGCGGGAATATTCTCCATGAACATTGCAATGCGGTCGCCCGGACCGATCCCTTGTTCCATAAGCCAACCCGCGATGCTGCGCGCAGCGCAATCAAAAGCCGCATAGTCATAAACGCACTCAACACCTTCAAAAAGTGCTGGTTTTTCAGGAGATTGCCGCGCGCGCCGCTCTAACCAGCATCCAATGTTCATTCTGCGCTCCTTCTGCCTTGTTACGCATAACAACACCCAAACTGCGCGCAAAGGTCAACTCATCGGCGCACGCCAGCACACTTAGGCTAGAAATTTTGGTTTTTCCCCTCGAAATCCATGCAAAAACCGACCATCGTGCACACAAGGACAGCGTCTTTTCACGCAATGCGACTTGCCCTATAAGCGGCGGCACCGTAACGCGAAGAGACAGTCGCGAACACAGTCAGGGACATCGAGGAATAGCATGACCAAAAAATCACACGAGGCCGACGTTGAATTCATTCAGGCGCTGGCCGAGTTGCTGCGCGCGAACGATTTGACCGAATTGCAGGTCAAACGCGCCTATGGCGAGGATGACAGTCTCAATGTTCGTGTGAGCCGCGCCGCGCCCCAAATGGTGGCAGCGCCCGTTCAAATCGCGGCCCCTGCCGTAAGCGCCGCACCTGCGCCAAGCGTCCCTGTGGCTGCCGCCGCGGCCGACCCTGCCAGCCATCCGGGCGCGGTCACATCCCCCATGGTCGGCACCGTTTACATGCAGGCCGAGCCCAGCTCGCCCGCATTCGTTACCGTCGGCGCACAGGTTGCCGAGGGCGATACGTTGTTGATCGTTGAAGCGATGAAAACCATGAACCACATTCCTGCGCCACGCGCGGGTAAAATCACGCGTATTATGGTCGAAGATGGTTCGACCGTAGAATTTGGCGCGCCTTTGGTCATCATCGAATAAGGCGCTGATATGTTTGATAAAATTCTAATAGCTAACCGAGGTGAAATCGCGCTGCGCGTGATCCGAGCATGCCGCGAGATGGGCATCGCCTCTGTCGCCGTCCATTCGACCGCGGACACGGATGCGATGCACGTGCGCATGGCAGACGAGGCCGTTTGCATCGGCCCCCCCCCCGGTACCGACAGCTATCTGTCGATACCCGCGATCATCGCCGCTTGTGAAATCACTGGCGCGCAGGCGATCCATCCGGGCTATGGGTTCTTGTCCGAGAACTCGAATTTCGTGCAAATCATCGAAGACCACGAGCTGACGTTTATCGGCCCCACGGCCGAACATATTCGCGTGATGGGCGATAAGATTTCCGCCAAAGATACGATGAAAGCGCTTGGTGTGCCCTGCGTGCCTGGCTCTGCGGGCGGCGTTCCCACACTGGAAGATGCACAGCGGATCGGCGAAGAGGTCGGCTATCCGGTTATCGTCAAAGCGACGGCTGGCGGCGGTGGAAAAGGTATGAAAGTTGCGCAAACCGCAGCAGACATGGAAAGCGCCTTTATGACAGCGCGCGCCGAGGGCAAATCGAACTTCGGCAATGACGAAGTCTATATCGAGAAATATCTCACAACACCCCGCCACATTGAAATTCAGGTGTTCGGCGATGGCAAAGGGCGCGCCGTGCATCTGGGCGAGCGTGATTGCTCGCTTCAGCGGCGACACCAGAAGGTCTTCGAGGAGGCCCCCGGTCCGTCCATCAGCCCCGAGGAACGTGCAGCAATCGGCAAGACCTGCTCGGACGCAGTGGCAAAAATTAACTATATCGGCGCTGGAACAATCGAGTTTCTCTATGAAAATGGTGAGTTCTATTTCATCGAAATGAACACGCGCTTGCAGGTCGAACATCCCGTCACCGAGAGTATCTTCGGCGTCGATCTGGTACGCGAGCAAATTCGCGTCGCCGCAGGTCTGGATATGTCATTCATTCAGGAAGATTTGCACATCAACGGCCATTCCATCGAAGTGCGCATTAACGCTGAAAAACTGCCAAATTTCACGCCATGCCCCGGAAGAATCACGCAATATCATGCCCCTGGCGGTCTTGGCGTGCGCATGGATAGCGCGCTTTATGACGGCTACTCGATCCCGCCCTACTACGACAGTCTGATCGGCAAGTTGATCGTGCACGGGCGCGATCGTCCCGAGGCTTTGGCGCGCCTTAACCGTGCTTTGGGTGAATTGATCGTGGATGGCATCGATACAACCGTGCCTTTGTTTCATGCACTTTTGCAGGAGCCGGACGTGCTTTCGGGTGAATACAATATCCATTGGCTTGAGCATTGGCTGGAAACCAATCTTGGTGGGTAAACGCGCCGGATCGGGTTTTTGCCGACGCTGAATTTGCGTTAGGTTTTAGTTATGCCCAATGATGCCCCTGTTTTAACGCCTCAGATGCTTTTACATGCCTATCAGGCAGGCATTTTTCCCATGGCGGAATCACGGAGCGATCCAGAGCTTTTCTGGGTCGATCCGCGCCGCCGTGGAATTTTTGATCTGAACAGATTTCATGTGTCTCGCACACTCGCTAAGCGGCTTCGCACCGCGCCGTGGGACATTCGCACCGACACAAATTTTGATGCCGTCGTTGAAGCCTGCGCCGAGCGGGAAGATACTTGGATAAGCCACGATATTGCTCATCTTTACAGTAGCTTGCATAAAATGGGTCACGCCCATTCCCTTGAAATCTGGCATGGCTCGGAACTTGTCGGAGGCGTTTACGGTGTCGTATCCGGCACCGCATTTTTCGGGGAAAGCATGTTTTCGCGCGAGCCTGACGCGTCCAAAGCCGCGCTGGCCTATTTGATAGCGCATCTCGCGAACTGCGGATTTAGCTTATTCGACACCCAGTTCTTGACGGATCACTTGGCAACGCTGGGCGCGATAGAAATTTCGCGCGCAAAATATCACGCACTTTTACATGATGCACTTCAAAATCAGGCCTCGTTTACCCGACTTCCTCTACCCAGCCTTCAAGATATCTTGCAGCGCAGAACCCAAACATCATAGCGAGAATGCTCCATCGCGTTCAACGCAGGCGAGGACGCAACCATCCAGCCGTTAAATATGGCAACAGCCGTTTCGGTTTCACTAATGTCAAAAAAGGCGAACGCATCGTTGGACGGCGCACCCTCTGGATAGCGGCAGGCACGCAGCACGACTGTCAATTGGCCGATTTGCAAGCTCGCACCGCTGGCAAGCGTGTAATTCGTGCTCTGTCCGCTGACTTTATCAAGAACGCGGATGTCTGCGCCTGATCCACTCAGAACAGCCTGCTGCCCTGATACTGGCAATGCGCAGAAGCAAGCGATTGAAAGCGCTGCGAAAAATTTGGTCATTCACCAGATCCCGAAACGAATTTCAACAACAAGGAAACAAGGCTGACCGCACTTTGCGTGTCTTCAATTTCGGCATCCGGCTCGAACATAAAGGGGGAACCGCCCGGAACGATCTCAACGAAATTGCCACCCAAAAGCCCTTCGGAAGCAATCGTGATCGCACTGTCATCGGGGATTTCTATACCTTCTTTGACAAGGATTATCGTATCCGCACGAAAGGTTTTCGGATTCAACACAACAGAGTTGACCGATCCGATTTTCACCCCTGCGAGGCGCACATCAGTGCCGACATTCACCCCTTCGAGCGAACGAAAACTCGCGGTCAATGGATAGCTTGCCGCGTTGCCGCCCGCGCCTGTGATCTGCGCGGCATAGGTCAGGAAACCGACTGCAACAGCGAGCACCGCTCCCCCGACCAGAACTTCTGTCTTGCTCTGTGTCATCGCTTTGCCCCTGCCTTGCGCCGCGATCTCACTTTGGCACCCATGCCTCGTAATCACTGCGATCCGCGGGCTGCGCGCGCCGGATTGACCCGGAGGGCGCATAGGCAAGCGCTGTGCCCGTCAGGTTTTCCTGATGTGGTATTTCCCATGATTTGTGCGGCAATGGTTTGTCCGTGGGAGGTTCGTCCCATGTGTGATGCAGCCAGCCGTGCCAATCAGGACTAATCTTGCTCGCTTCAATTTCACCGTTGTAAATAACCCAACGCTTTGATTTATCGCGATTAACGTAATAAATATTCCCCATATCATCCTCACCGACGCGCACACCTTTGCGCCATGTGAACAACTGTGTGTTCAGGGTTTGACCATCCCACCAAGTGAAAACGCGCAGGATTTTACTGACAATGCCCATGGGAAACTCCGCTTGTGTTTGCCTTGATATGCCTGATTGTAGCAGCAAGGTCTAGGGGCCTTACAACGCACAAAGGCGGACAAATCGCCCGCCTTTGCTGAAAATTTCCGGTATCGGCTTAGCTCGCAGAGGCCGACTCTTTCTTGCTCTCGCCGTGGATCATCAGCGGCGCAGCATCGGAATTAACCGCTTCTTCGTTCACCACCACTTCGGTCACACTATCGAGGCCCGGCAGCTCGAACATCGTGTCGAGCAAAATATCCTCGAGGATCGAACGCAGACCACGTGCGCCAGTTTTACGCTGGATCGCACGCTTTGCGATCGCACTCAGCGCGTCCTCAGTGAAGGTCAATTGCGTCGATTCGATCTCGAACAGGCGCTGGTATTGCTTCACCAGCGCGTTCTTCGGTTCCGTCAGGATCGTGACAAGGGCATCCTCGTCCAGATCTTCAAGCGTCGCAAGAACGGGCAAACGACCCACGAATTCAGGGATCAAGCCAAACTTGAGAAGATCTTCCGGCTCCAGATCGTTAAAAATCTCGCCGATACCGCGCGCATCATTGTCGCGCACATCTGCGCCAAAACCCATCGCCGAGCCTTTGCCGCGCGCCGCAATGATCTTGTCCAGACCCGCAAACGCACCGCCGCAGATGAACAGGATGTTCGTCGTATCCACTTGCAGGAATTCCTGCTGCGGATGCTTGCGCCCACCTTGGGGTGGAACGGACGCAACCGTGCCCTCCATCAGCTTCAGCAAAGCCTGCTGCACACCCTCGCCCGAAACATCACGTGTGATCGATGGGTTCTCGGATTTGCGCGTAATTTTATCTACTTCGTCAATATAGACGATACCACGCTGTGCGCGTTCGACATTATATTCGGACGATTGCAGCAACTTGAGGATGATGTTTTCAACGTCCTCACCGACATAGCCCGCTTCGGTGAGCGTCGTCGCATCCGCCATGGTAAATGGAACATCCAGAATCCGTGCCAGCGTCTGCGCAAGTAAAGTCTTGCCGCAGCCGGTTGGACCAACAAGCAAAATATTGGATTTCGCCAGTTCGATCTCGCTGTTTTTTTCAGCATGGTTCAGGCGTTTATAGTGGTTGTGCACCGCAACCGCGAGCACCCGCTTTGCACGCGCCTGACCAATCACATAGTCATCCAGAACCTTCGCGATATCCTTCGGCGTCGGAACACCTTCAGAGCTTTTCAGCCCCGCCGTCTTTGTCTCTTCGCGAATGATATCCATGCAAAGTTCAACGCATTCATCACAGATAAACACCGTTGGTCCCGCAATAAGTTTACGCACCTCATGCTGGCTTTTGCCGCAGAAGCTACAATAGAGCGTGTTTTTGCTGTCGCCGCTGGAGTTGCTCGCCATTGCTCACCTTTCGGGCTGCCGCCCTTATTCATCTTTGGCACAACGCCTGTCATCGCACCGTATATCTCGCGTAGCTTATGGGAGCCTGCCCCGAGCCACAATCGCAAAAATCGGCGCGCATCCCCCGATTTGGTTGATGCGCGCCGGCTGTCTTAATCCTCGGTCTCGTCGCCCTTGGCGCGCGTTTCGAGAATTTCGTCGATCAGGCCGAACTCTTTCGCATCTTCAGGCGACATGAAGTTGTCACGCTCAAGCGCATTTTCGACCTTTTTGAGCGTTTGACCTGTGTGTTTCACGTAAATCTCGTTCAAACGCGTCTTGAGCTTTTGCGTCTCTTCCGCGTGAATCATAATGTCCGTTGCCTGGCCCTGATAACCGCCGGAGGGCTGGTGCACCATGATGCGGCTGTTTGGCAAAGAGAAACGCATGCCCTTTTCACCCGCCGTGAGCAAAAGCGAACCCATAGAAGCCGCCTGGCCAATCACCAGCGTCGATACTTTGGGGCGGATGTATTGCATGGTGTCGTAGATCGACAGACCCGAGGTCACAACGCCGCCGGGGCTGTTGATATACATGCTGATCTCTTTTGACGGGTTTTCCGCCTCAAGATGCAAAAGCTGTGCGACGATCAGGCTCGACATACCGTCGTGCACTGGGCCGTTCAGGAAAATAATGCGCTCTTTCAACAGGCGCGAGAAAATGTCGTATGCGCGCTCCCCGCGGCTGGTCTGTTCGACCACCATGGGAACCAGCGTGTTCATATATGTCTCTATCGGGTCTTTCATATCTCGCCTGCCTACTGCTGCTATGGTTGCTTATCACATGAAGCACTAAGAGAGTCTTAGTGCTGCCCCAAGGGGGCTGCAAGGGGGGCGACCCAAGTCAAAGGCGCGCAGCGGTGTGATGTGTCACGTCTTAGACTTGAATTGTGGACAAAATATTCCCTTTTGGCAACGTTGCGGCCAACTATATGCTCGTTGATCCAGGTCGCACCAAGCGCCCACTAATTTCAAGCGGTGCTCGATCGCAAGGGCATTATGATCGGCGATGGGCTAAGCATTGAAAACCTCTCTCAGCGCACAGGCGCAACGCCAAATCGATTGCGCAGTGATATTTCTACCCAAAATGCAAAAACCGCGCCCCATTCAGAGGCGCGGCCTGATACGTTTTGATCGAGCAGTAAACGCCTAGCCGAACATGTCGGAGGTGATGCCCGAATACCAGCCGATGCTTTCCTCGTAAGTCGCCTTGCGCAGCGCCGCATCCTCGCCCGTGGCCGAAATGAAGCCATCGACCTTGGCGATTTTCTCGTCCGTCGCCTCGTAAGTGGCACCAACCTTAACCCCATTGTCCGTGTCGATCAGCGACCAACAGGTGTTGGAGAACTTCGCAGGGAACACTTTAGACCCCGTCAGCGCACCGCGTACAGCCATGGCTGCGACCTTGGCTTGCGAGTTGGCCGAGAAACCGGATTTCGGCATATCGCCCTGATTGGTCGCATCACCAAGCACGTGAATGTTTTCATCCATACGGCTCTGCATTGTGTGACCCGACACAGGCGCCCAATTGCCCTCGGTTATGCCCGCCATTTCGCAAATGCGACCAGCTTTCATCGCTGGGATGACGTTGCAGGCATCCACCTTGGTCACTTCGCCGTCGATGGAAACGGTCATCGCTTCGGGATCAACTTCGACATTGGCACCGCCAAAGTCCGATCCGATCCAATCGACCATGCCCGCATAATTATCGGCCCATCCCTCTTGGAAAAGCCCCATCTTGGAGAATTTTGGCTTGGGGTCGGCTACGATTATCTTGGCCGTCGGATTGGTGTTCTTCAGCAAATGCGCGACCATGGAGACCCGCTCGTAGGGACCGGGTGGGCAGCGATAAGGATTTGGCGGCGCGACCATCGCAAAAGTTCCGCCCTGCGGCATCGCCTCGATCTGCGCCTTCAGCAGCTCCATCTGGCTGCCGCCCTTGTAGGCATGGGGCATCTTGTTTTGCGCGGATAGATCCCAGCCCGCGACCGCGCCATCGACAAAATCAATACCGGGGCTAAGGATCAAGCGGTCATAGGGCACGGAGCCACCCCCAGCGAGCGCGACAGTGCGCGCATCGCGGTCGATCCCGACGGCCCAGTCATGCACCACGTTGATGCCGTACTGGGAGGCCAGCGTGCCGTAGCTATGGGCAAGCGAATCCGCCTCGCGAAAGCCGCCAATATAGAGGTTGGAGAAGAAACAGGTGTAATAGCTGCGCGTCGGCTCGATCAAGGTGACGTCGATCTCGCCTTTGCTGTCCTTGGCCAGATAGCGCGCAGCGGTCGCGCCGCCCGCACCGCCGCCGACAACCACGACCTTGGGTCTGCCATGCGCCGCGCCGTGCACCATGGGCGCCGACAAAACCGAAGCTGCAGCCGCAGCGCCAGTGCCGATAAAGACTCGTCTATTCAGTTTCATTTGTGTTTCCTCCCATGAAAACATTAAGGGCCGGTTACTCCAACTCCTTAAAATACACGGCAAGCGCCGCGATCTCTTCGTCCGACAAGCGCGACGCCATCATTTGCATCACAGGATGTGGGCGTAGCTTTTGTTTATAAGCGTGCATTGCGATGACGAAATCTTCTTCCGGCCAACGCGTTATCGAAGGTATACCCTGATCAGAACCGCTAGATTGGTGACAGGTCAAGCATTCATTCGCCAGATATTCACCATAATCACGATCCCCGACGATCGCCAGAATTTCCGGGGCCAAAGCGACCTCTACGGCCTGCGCCGTTGGTTCGGCTTCGGGAATATTGGCCGGATCGTCGGAAAAGCGGCGCAGATAGGCCAGAACGTCATGGCGGTCCTGTTCGTCCTTGATGCCGCGAAAACTCATCCGTGTGCCGGACACCAGCGCCTTGGGATTTTCGATATAGGCATCAAGATATTCATAATCCCAAACCAGCCCCTCGGCGGCAGCACGTTTCAAAGCTTTGGAATAAAAGAACCCCTCGATCGCACCAGCGGGCGCGCCGAAGATACCGTTAAGCAAAGGGCCCGTGCGGTTCTTGGCGCTCGGGCCGACCTGATGACAGCCCGAACAGGTGCGAAATATCTTTGCACCGTTTTCAGCGTCGCCAAGCGGAACGGCGGTTTCTTCAGCGTGAAGCGCCGCCCCGCTCAGTAGCAGGGCGGCAAGGGCGGCAGCTTTGAGACCGCGCCGCATTTATGGGCTCACCGACTTCAGATATTCGGTGACCGCTTTGATATCATCGTCCTTCTTAAGGCCCGCGAAAGACATCTTGGTCTTGTTGACGTATTCACGCGGCTTGGCGAGGAAGGCGGCCAAAGTCTCTTCGTTCCAAACCAAACCTTCTGCGCCCATTTCTTCCATGGTCTTGGAATATCTGAACCCTTCAATTCCTCCCAAGGGACGCCCGAAAAGATCATTCAGATGCGGGCCTGAACGGCTTTTTGCGCCCTCTCCGACCATGTGGCAGGATTTGCACTTCTTGAAAACCTTTTCGCCCGCTTCGGCCAGCTCAGCATCAAAAGCTGCAAGCACAATTTCCTCGGGGGCCTCTTCGACAACGGCGACCTCTTGCACGGGTTCCTCTTCAGCGACCTCCAAGGCGGCGTCTTCGGTGCTTTCGCCCTCATCAGGGGTCACATCGAGAACCGTCGCGCGCATGGTGATCTCGACGCTGTCCTTACAATCACTCATGCAAGGCTCGGCCTTCCAGAAATGCGCTTCTGTGGTATCGCGATCATCAAGGATAAAGCCGTCTGCGTTGGGCATTTCGACTTCGAGGAAGTTTTCGCGCGAGAGCACGAAATCGTCATCCACCAGATCGTTTGAATAAAGAATATACGCGACGATCGCATAGGTGTCGTCATCGCTCAGGCTTTGTGCATCGCCAAACGGCATCGAGCGGTGCACGTAATCCCAAGCGGTGCTGAGGTGGGGCCAGAAAGAGCCAACCGTTTTCAGAGGATCCTCGCGGTCGAGCGTGCCCATGCCGCCCGCAAGTTTCGGCCAGTTGTCCACGCCCTCCGCAAAATCACCGTGGCAGGCGGCGCAAGCGTCGGCAAAGACTTCCTCGCCATAGAGCACGGAGCCGGAGCCCTCGGGTAGACCTGTGCCATCGGGGCTGACATCATGGTCCCAGCTTGCAACTTCCTCGGGCAGGGCCGCGCGACCAAGGCCCATTTTTTCGGCCATCGCAGGCGCAGCGATAAGGCTGGCGCAGAGAGCCGTCGAGCCTACCAGTTTAAGAAACTTCGACATTTTCCGCCTCTCCATTTGTCTTTACATGCCATGTCTGGATGCAGTTGTTGTGATAGATCGAGTTCAAACCGCGCACTTCGCGCAGCTCGGTTTTGGTGGGTTGAACATAACCCTCGCTGTCCATCGCGCGGCTTTGCAGCAGCATTTCAGAGCCGTCCCAATCTATATCAAGATAGAAGCGCGACAGCGCCATATCCTGACCGGGGGCCGCGAGACGCGCCTCCTGCCAGCTCATGCCGCCGTCGATGGACACGTCCACGCGGGTGATCGCGCCGCGCCCCGACCATGCAAGGCCAGTGATAACCAGCGGGCCTTTGCCGTGTTTGATGGGCGATTGCGGACTGGGCGATGTGATCACGGATTTCGCATCCATGACCCATGTCCATTTGCGCGCGATACCGTTTTCCAGAACGTCGGTATATTTTGACGTTTCTTCACGGCTTTCCACTGCGTTTTCAACAACTTCAATCCGGCGCAGCCATTTGACCCACATGTTGCCTTCCCAACCGGGAACAACCAAGCGCACAGGATACCCATGTTCCATCCGCAGCGCTTCGCCGTTGGCTTTGAACGCGATCATGCAATCGTCCAGCGCCTTTTCCAGCGGGATCGAGCGGCCGTTAGAGGAGGCATCATGCCCCTCGACATAGACCCATTTGCCCTCCGGTTTGATACCGGATTCTTCCAAAAGCGTTCGCAAGGTAACGCCAGTATATTCCATGTTGTGAATCATGCCATGGGTGAACTGCGCGCCGTTTAGCTGTGCGCCGGCCCACTCCATCCCTGTGTTCGCGGCGCATTCCAGGAAGAAGGTGCGCGTCACGCGCGGAAAACGCTCCAAGTCTTCATAGGTGAAGATCAGCGGCTCATCCACGAGGCCATGGATCATCAGGCGGTACTCGTCCTTGGACATTTCGATCGCGCCGGAGTGATGACGCTCGAACGCGCAGCCTTGCGGCGTGATCGTGCCGTCGAGCGCGTGAATTGGCGTGAAGTTGATCGAGCTGATCGTATCCGCCGTCAACCACTCCACATTGCGGCGCACCACATCACCCTCGAACTGGATCGGCAAGCCGTAGGGCGTTTCATCCACACCAACGCCAAGCCCCGCGGCGAAGTCTTGTGTTTCCATGATCAGCGGATCACCCGCCGCATGCACCGCGCCGCCCGCGAGGGTGCCAGCGCCGACAGCCGCCGCGCCAGACAAGAACTGACGACGAGAGGCATTTTTCAAATGTGTATCAGACATTTGCTGCTCCTGTTTAATGTTTTACTTTAGACGCCAACAACCGTGACGGAATTATTCGGATCAAGTTTGATCGTGCCTTGCGCGCGGATATGATCTTCGACCACATCCCAGATTTGCGGACCCTCCGTGGCCTCATTCACTGACGCCCAACCGGCGACCATGTAGGTCTTGCTCGGATCGATTTTTTCACCGGTTTTCAGCAAGGTCATGTCGGTGATCCGCTCGCCCTGCTTTTTGGTGACGTCGATACGGTAGCCCATGCCACCAATGCGCACCATGTCGCCGCCCTGTTGATAATAAGGGTCGGGATTGAACAGGTTATCGGCCACGTCCTCAAGAATAACATGGATGAATTCGCCTGTCATTTCAGTGCGGTACGCCTTGCCATAGGTCATCGAGGTAACGTTGTAGATATCTTCGCGGGTGATGTCTTGGCCCGGCAGAATGCTCGGGCCCCAGCGCACACCGGGCGACATGGCAATATCTGCCTCGCGCTCGGAAATCAGCGCATCGCAGATCAGATCGTCCCATGAGCCGTTAAAGTTACCGCGACGATAGAGCAGGCTATCGGTCTTACCGATGACTTCGCCCAGCTCGCTCGCAAACGGCGCGCGCTGCTCGTCGATAAGTGCCGCGACCTCTTTGTCAGGCTCGATCACGTCAGAGAAAATCGGGATCAGCTTGTGCCGGAACCCCATCATGCGCCCGTCGCGCACGTCCAGATCAACGCGGGAGACGAACTTGCCGTTAGAGCCGGAAGCGACGATGATGGTCTCGCCCACAAGCGCAGGTTCGGGCAAAGCATCATGTGTGTGACCCGAGAGGATCACATCGATGCCTTTGACAATGCCCGCCATCTTCTTGTCCACGTCAAAACCATTGTGGCTTAGACAGACAACCAGTTCAGCACCCTGCCCGCGCACCTCATCAACCATTTCCTGCATCCGCTCATCTCGGATACCGAAGGAATATTCGGGGAACATCCAGCCCGGATTAGCGATGGGCATATAAGGAAAGGCTTGACCGATAACGGCGATCTTCACGCCGCCGCGTTCAAAGAATTGATAGGGCGGGAACAGATCTGTCGGCTCGTCCCACTCCGCATCGAAAATGTTCTGGCCAAGAGCCGCAAACGGCAAGCCTTCAACGATCTCCGCAACGCGGTCCGAGCCAAGCGTGAATTCCCAGTGGAACGTCATCGCGTCAGGCTTGAGCGCGTTCATCACGTTGACCATGTCCTGCCCTTCGGTCTTGAGGCAGGTGTAGCTGCCGTGCCACGTATCGCCGCCATCAAGCAGCAAGGCGTCAGGGCGATCCGCGCGGATCGAGTTCAGAACAGTCGCAACGCGGTCAAGGCCACCGACGCGGCCATAGGACTGCGCAAGGGAGGAAAAATCATCATGGCTCAGCGCATAAGCAGAGGGCGATCCATCTTCGATGCCATAAAGCTTGCGGAACTCCGCGCCCGTCACATGGGGCACCGCGCCCTTGTTGCTTCCGACACCGATATTGACCTCGGGCTCGCGAAAGTAGATCGGTTTCATCTGCGCGTGGATATCGGTGATGTGCATCAGGGTCACGTTGCCGAAGGTGTCAAAGTCCAGCAGCTTGTCCTGCGTCATAGCCTGCTGCGCGCCGAGGCGGGCCCAATTACCGAAACCGGATGCCCCGTATAGCGCCGAAGCGGCCATGGAAACTTGCAGAAAATCGCGGCGAGAGATCATGGGTAAAGGCTTTCTGTTTTCGACGCACACATATGCGCATGTTTGAATGGATCAGATATGAAAAACCCCGCCCGCCGGTAGGCACGCGGGGTTCCTCAGATATTTAGTTACGAACGGATGGGCCCTCGACGCTCAAACCGTTACCGCGGCTTGCGACATAAAGCTCGAGCGCAACGAATTCCTTGCTGCCCGGGTTATATGTCTCGGCGCGCGTGTCACGTACGCAGCCCTTAAAGCGCGAATGTGCGCCGTTCAGCTTGGCGTTCTTGAGGCGGTACACAGGGAAACCGTTGGTCTGGCCTTGGCTCAGGTGATCCGCACGGATCATCATGCCATAGCTGTCCTCGTGGCAAGTGGCGCAGCTTAGATCAAGCTGACCGGTGCGCGTGTAATACAGCTCCTTGCCCATTTCCCACGTTGATTGCGCCGGACCGTCGATTGCGACGTTCACAGGCAGGCCGCGCGACACGGACGACAGCGCTGCTTCCATATTGATGGCTGTGCCGCTGTCATATTTCCACGCCTCTGCGCCCATGCGCGAGGTGCGGCAATCGTTCACCTGCATTTGCAGCGTGCGAACTTCACCAGCGGCCTCGTTCCACTTGGGATATGTGGCTCTTACGCCTGCCATCGAGTCCATGTCGTTATGGCACGACGAGCATGATTTATCCTCGCTCCCCTCAACGGTGTCCCATGTTTCCAGACCTGCCTCGACGAAAACCATGCCTGGATTGTCGAAGTCATCCAATTGCATCGCTTGCGTCTCGTCAGAGCGGAAGTGCCAGCCGGACATCACCTGATCGAGAGCATCTGCGACATGCGCAGGTGCGGCCGTCTTGGTGACCATTTCGGTCTCTTCATTGAGAACCATCGTATCGTCGTCGGCCTCGGCAAGGGCGAACGTCGGTGCAAGCATTACTGCTGCAATGGCCGTCATAGCTCTAAATTTCATGTCTTTCCTCCCTTGCTGGGGGACTGCTGCCCAAACTGCGCAGCACCCGCCCCAGCGTTGCGATGTGCGATCTTAACCAATCGCTACTTTTTTGCTTTCGTCGTAGACGGAGCCGTCGTCATCATACCATGTGAACTTGAATTCACCGGCCTCGGGGACAGTCGCGTCGAACTGGAAATACGGGTTGGTCGAGATCGCAGGCTCAAGCGTTACGTCGATCACGCTCTCGCCGTTGAATTCGGCAGTAAAGCGATTGATGATCGAACGCGGGATCTTGTTGCCCTCTTTGTCCTTACGCTGACCGGACTCCATATTGTGACTGATCAGCGTCTTGATCGTAATGGCCTCGCCAGCTGCTGCCGTCTTCGGGACCTTGACGCGGGGTTTTACACCAGATGCCATAGTTTTTGTCTCCTTACTTTTGTATCGCACAATTTCTTCCGAAAACCGGTTCCCCGTTTTCGGATTGCACGCATTTAGCCGCCGCAGCCGCCAATTGTGACCTTAACCGTCTGCGCCGCGCGCACGAAGCTGCCATCGGCCATTTTGGCGATCGCGACCACGTCCTGCGTGCCGGCAAGGCGGATACGTGTGGATGCGGACTGCGCTGCTGCGAGCGGTCCAAAGTTAAACTGCGCAACGCCCGGTGTCGGGTTGCCAGCCGCCAGCAACAAAATGGACGTCGCGCCGGGCGCGGCCACTTCGACGGGAACGGTGTTGCCGTTTTCCGCGATCTCGGGCGCGGTCAGCGTCAGGCCGCCCGTCCCTACATCCGCGCCGCCGGTAAATGCGGAGATCGCATCATCCGTGGCAGCCGCGCTCAGCTGGAAGGGAAGAACCGTCAGCGCGGCGGCACCAAGCCCCAACGCCAGCGTGTCTCTACGTGAGAATTCCATATCTATCTCCTTAAGTCCGTCGCTTACTCGTCTTTGAGTGTTGAAAGAAACGCGACGACATCTTCGATTTGCTCGGCGCTCAGAAGCGGATCGAGCGGACCATCTGCGGCTTTGCCCGTGTAGGCATTGCCCGGGCGAGTGAAGCCGTCAATCTTGTAGTAGGCTGGCATCATTGTGCCCTCGAACGTCATTTTCGAGTTGACCAGAATGCCGCGAAGCTCTGCCGCACTCCAACGATCCGCAGCACCGTCAAGTGCTGGACCGATATCGCCCTGAAACGGAATATCCGCCAGCGCGCCGACAACGTGGCAGGCCACGCAATTGCCGAGACTTCTGTTGCCAAGAACGACTGCGCCTTGCTCAGGATTGCCCGGCTTGCCCGTCAGAGACATTTCCACCTCGCCATATTCGCCGAATTTGACGTCCGTCGGTGCAATCATCTCCGCCCAGCTTGCGCTGCCCAGAGCAATGACACCTGCAACGCTTGCCGCTGCTATTTTATTAATCGTTTTCATAGTCCCTCCCGTCGTAACCATGCTTTGCATGACTGCATTTTGTATGGCTTCGGTATACCGTAGTTCACAGAGCCGTTATAACGCAACATCAAATTCACTAAAATGAATAAGTGATCCGAATTGTCGCGATCAGTCAAAACTGCCGTTGCTGCGCTCTTGAATACGGCGTGCGTGATAGCGCTGAAAATCTTCTCCGTTATCAAGCTCGTACCGCTTCTCCTTCACCCATGAGAACATATCCAAAGTGGTGCCCGCACCAAAGGCCCCGGGCATCACCGCGACCGCCGCTTGCGGCGTCGCCGCGCCCTCGCCCACCTCTTCGGGCAGGAACATCATCGAGGGCGTGAAAAGAATCCCCCACTTGCGCGCCATGTCTTTCTCGCTCAGCGTTTCGCCGTCAAAGTCGGTCACTTCAATGTCGCCGTGCAGGTTCAGCTGCACTACAAAATAGTTCTCTGAAATGTAATCACTGACTCTGGCCTGCGAGAAAACCTCTTTGTGCATCTTGGTGCAATAGATGCAGCCGCGTTGCTCGAAGATGATCATCAGGCGCTTGCCCTCGTCGTTGGCCTCTTCCAGATCCTCGCGCAGATCCTTAAAGGTATCGCGCATCCAATCGGTCTTGTGCAGGCCGTCATCACCAATGCTTGCCGCGCTCAAGGGCAGCGCAATCGCGCCGATCAAAAACCCGAGAAGTGTCCGCCGTATCATCATAACCCTCTCCCTTTACAAAATGTTATCCCAGCGACGTCAGCGCGGGGAACCAGCGGATCATCGCATCCGCAATAATATTGACGCTGCCCGTCGCGATCAGAATGGCAAAAACGATCAGCATTGCGCCCATGACTTTTTCCACATGTCCCAGATACTTGCGATTGCGCCCCATCCAGCCAAGGAAGGGCCGCGCGAACAAAGCAGCGAGCACGAAGGGCGCGGTCATCGCAAGGCCGTAGACCAAAAGCAGCAAACCGCCACGCCAGATATCGCCCATGCCGGATGCGATCATCAGGATCGAGGCCAGCGCAGGACCGACGCAGGGCGTCCAGCCAAAACCGAAGGCGAGCCCCATGACATATGCACCGATCAGCGTCGTCGGCTCTGCGGTGCTCTCGAACTTGGCCTCTCGATAGAGAAAGCCGATCCTGAGAACGCCCAGAAAATGCAGCCCGAACAGAAACAAGATGGCGGCAGCCACATAGCTCAGCGGCTCAAGCCATTGCCCGAAGGCCTGCCCGATCGCCGTCGCACCCATGCCGAGCAACACAAAGATCGTGCTAACCCCAAGCGCAAACATCACTGCCGAGATCACCAAGCGGCGCTGCGCCCCCGGCGCAATTTCACCGTCCCCGCGCAGCTCCGACATCGAAATGCCTGCCATGTAGCACAGATAGAACGGCACCATCGGCAATATGCACGGTGTGAAGAACGACAAAAGCCCGGCCAGTGCAGCGCCTGCGAATGATATTTCCAACATCACGGCTTCCTTGTGTTATTCACATATTCAAATTATGTTGATTGTTATCGCAGCGTCAATCGGGTTTCACATGTTACCGCTATTTTCCAGAGTCGCCCTCGGGCTTGGCCTTGCCGCCGCCCTTGCCAGTTCTGCCCTTGCGGCCGAGTTGATCATGGTCGAACAAAAGGGTTGTCATTACTGCGAGGCCTGGATGGACGAAATCGCACCGGCCTACCCCAACACCGCCGAGGGCAAATTCGCACCGCTTCTGCGCCGCGACCTCCACGACGGAGCCCCCGAGGGCGCGGCCTATGCACGGCGGGTGAATTTCACACCGACCTTCATCTTGATGGACGAGGGCCAAGAGATCGGCCGCATCGAAGGATACCCGGGCGAGGATTTTTTCTGGCCACTGTTCAATCAACTGCTTAAAGACAAGACAGCCTTCGTCGACGAGCGAAGCTGATGCAAGAATTGAGAGACTGACGCGATGGGGCTTCCTGTTTTAGACGTGAATATGAGCGACGAGGAGATCGACAAAGTCGTCTCTAATGCGCAAACAGCGTCGGCCTTTCTAAAAGCGATCAGCCATGAGGGTCGCCTGATGATCCTGTGCCATCTTGTCAGCGGCGAGAAATCAGTGACCGAACTTGAGGAATTGCTGGCCGCGCGCCAAGCCGCTGTGTCGCAACAACTCTCGCGTTTGCGCCTCGAGGGTCTGGTGATTCCGCGCCGCGACGGCAAGACGATCTATTACAAGCTGGCGGACGAACGCCCGCGCAAGATGCTTGAAACGGTTTACGAACTTTTCTGTAAAGACGACTGACACAGTATGATGCCGCGCATGGGTTAGCGCCGCAAATCCGTCAACTTGGGAGGGGACGCGGATGGAATTTCTCACATATGATACCACTTTGGTCGCGCTGTTCGGCGCGCTTGGCGGCATCGCCCTGGGCCTGGCTGCGCGCCTTGGCCGCTTTTGCACGCTCGGCGCGATCGAGGATGCGCTCTACGGCGGCTCTAGCGAACGTTTGCGCATGTGGGCGCTCGCCATCGGCGTCGCAGTACTTGGCAGCTTCACGCTTTTGGGTCTTGGCCTGCTTGATGCAGGGCAAGCGTTTTATCTCACGCAGCCGTTTTCCGTCCTTGCCAGCATTCTCGGCGGCCTCACCTTCGGCTACGGTATGGCGCTTGCTGGCAACTGCGGCTTTGGCGCGATCGCGCGCCTTGGCGGCGGTGATCTGCGCTCGTTCGTGATCGTGTTGGTGATGGGGGTGAGCACATATGTGGTGCTCTCCGGCCCGCTTGCTGCGCTGCGCGTTTGGGCGTTTCCCCAAAGCGGCGTGGCAGACACGCCTGCGGGCATCGCTCACGGGCTTGGCGCATACACCGGCCTTTCGCCAATCGCGATCGGCCTGGCGATCGGCGCGCTGATTTGCAGCGCTGCCTTTTGGCGAGGCCCGCTCTTGCGCGCGCCGAAATCAGCCTTTTGGGGGGCTGTCGTCGGCCTTGCCATCGTCAGCGGCTGGGCCGGCACATCCTGGGTGGCCAACGCGGGATTTGACGGATTGCCGGTGGTGTCGCATACATTTTCCGCGCCCGTGGGCGATGCAATGCTCTATGCAATGCTCTCCTCTGGCCTCACATTGAGTTTCGGTGTCGGATCGGTGGTCGGCGTCTGGATCGGTGCCTTCGTGGGCAGTTTGATCAAAGGGCATTTTCGCTGGGAAGCCTGCGAGGATCCACGTGAGCTACGCCGTCAAATCTTCGGCGCAGTCTTGATGGGCGGCGGCGCTGTGGTAGCGATGGGCTGCACCGTCGGGCAAGGCATCAGCGCATTCAGCCTGCTCAGCTACAGCGCGCCTGTGACGCTGCTGGCGATCTTCGCAGGCTGCGCGATTGGCTTACGCCAGCTAATCGAAGGCTTCCACCGCGCGCTTGAATGAGCGGTGGAAGGGGCTCTGCCCCGTCGATCAAAGATCGACCCCCCGAGGTATTTTCAGACCAGAGAAGCACGAGTTAGCCCCATTCGTGCAAACGCGCGACGTAGCGGGCCAGCGTGTCGATCTCCAGATTGACGGCATCGCCGATCTTGGCGTCGCCCCAAGTGGTCGCGACCTTGGTGTGAGGGATGAAATTGATTCCGAATTCCGCGCCATTGACTTCATTCACCGTGAGCGAGGTGCCGTTCAGCGCGACCGAGCCTTTGGAAGCAATGAATTTGGCGAGCGCCTCGGGTGCACGCAGGGTGACGCGCGTGCTATCGCCCTCGTCTTTCATCGCTATGATTTCGGCGACCCCATCCACATGACCCGACACGATATGACCGCCAAGTTCGTCGCCGACTTTGAGCGCGCGCTCAAGATTGAGGCGGCGGCCCGCGGGCCAATGGGTTACACCGATGTTGGTTTTGCTGACGGTTTCAGCGCTGATTTCGACGTCAAACCAATCGCTACCAAGCTCGATCACCGTCAAGCAGACCCCGTCGCAGGCGATCGACGCGCCAATGTCGATGCCTTTGGTGTCATAGCGCGTGCCAATGCGCGCGCGCAGATCGCCGCGCTGCTGGGTCTCGCGCACCGCGCCGATATCGGTGATTATCCCTGTGAACATCTGAATTGCTCCTTTGCCTGTGCGCGCTGGGGAAAATTTGGCGAAGTTGCGCCTTATTTTGACCCTATAATCTGTCTATGTCTTTCAAGAAATAATGAGTAGACCGAATGACATGAGCACCGCAACGGCGAAAAAACCTGTTTTTCTGTTCCTGCAAGGGCCGCATGGGCCGTTCTTTCACCGTTTGGGGCGTATGCTGCAACGGGCGGGCGCGGGCGTTTGGCGTGTGGGCTTTAATGCAGGGGACCGCGCCTTCTGGTTCCAGCCCTCCACCTACATCCCGTTTCGCGGGGCTTTGGGCGATTGGGAGAGCACGTTCGACGCGCTCGTTGCCGAGAAAAACGTCACCGATATCGTGCTTTATGGTGACACGCGCCCGGTTCATGCTACCGCGGTTGCACGCGCCAATGCGCTTGGCCTGCGTGTGCATGTTTTCGAGGAGGGCTATTTGCGTCCTTTCTGGGTCACTTACGAACGCGGCGGATCGAACGGAAATTCGCGGTTGATGGATACAAGCGTGGCGCAAATGCAATCCGCGCTGGAGCGCTCTGATATGGAAGCGCCGATGCCGCCGAGCCATTGGGGCGACATGCGCCAGCACGTGTTTTACGGCGCGCTTTATCATTGGTTCGTGATGTTCAGGAACGGTCAATACCGCAATTTTCGCACGCACCGCGATCTGCCGGTGATCAAGGAATTCCAGCTTTATGTGAAACGCCTATTGCTTATGCCGCTGCAAGGCCTCGAGCGACGCATCGCCACCTGGCGCATCCGCAATGGCGGCTTTCCATATCATCTTGCGCTTTTGCAATTGGAGCATGACAGTTCTTTCAAGATGCACTCCCCCTTCGAGACGATGACCGAGTTTCTCGAACTGGTAATCCGCGACTTCGCCAAAGGCGCGCCGCAGCATCACCACCTCGTTTTCAAAGCGCACCCGCTTGAAGATGGCCGCGTGCCTGTGCGCCGCTCGCTCAAGGAAATGGCCACGCGCTATGGCGTATCCAAACGTGTGCATTATGTGCGCGGCGGCAAGCTGGCGCAGCTATTGAACGACGCACGCACTGCGGTCACAGTAAATTCCACCGCCGGCCAGCAGGTCCTTTGGCGCGGCATTCCGCTCAAGACTTTTGGCAGCGCGGTCTATTCCAAACCTGAATTCGTCTCCGATCAACCGCTCGCCCAGTTTTTCAAGGCGGCCGAACGCCCGGACAATCGCGCCTACAAGGATTATCGCCGCTATTTGCTGGAAACCAGCCAAGTTCCGGGTGGCTTCTATTCCACCATAGGGCGACGCCAATTGCTGCGCCATGTGGTCGATATGATGCTTTCCAGCGAGGACCCCTATGATGCGCTGCTGTCCGGCACCGCGGCTCCGCGGCAACAGTTGCGGGTCGTGAACTAAAGAGTTCATTCTCTAACGCTAGCTTTTTATTTTGGATTCCCGTAGTTTACTTAAAAAGACCGATAGAGTCTGAGGCAGAGTAATAGGTCGAGGAGACCGAGCAGTGAAATCCTATACATCCAGATGGGCGAAATCCGCCTGCTTGCTGGCTGCTGTGGCGATGATATCGTCTTGCGGTTTGCCGCGCGTTGGGCCCAATAAAAAAGAAATCTACGAGGGCTCCGTGCAGCGCTCTGGCGATGCTTTCGTCGTTTCAGTTAATGACCGCGTCACGCGCGCGACCTCTGTCGTGCCCAGCCTTGGCTTTTCGCAAGCCTTTCAAAACGCAGGGCAAATTGGATCTGACACGATCCGTCCAGGTGACACGCTTGGGCTAACCATTTGGGAAAACGTCGATGACGGGCTACTCGCAGGCGAGACTTCGAACTCGACCTTGCTGGAAGAAGTTCAAGTCGATGGCGCAGGCTTTATCTTTGTGCCCTACGCAGGACGCATCCGCGCGGCGGGCAATTCGCCAGAAGCGATCCGGCGCACGATTACGCGCAAGCTAGAAGAGCAAACGCCAGATCCGCAGGTGCAAGTACGCCGCCTTGCAGGCGACGGTGCAACCGTGTCGCTAGTCGGCGCGATCGGCGGACAGGGCGTTTATCCGATCGAGCGGCCCACGCGCACGCTCTCGTCCATGCTTGCGCGCGCAGGCGGGATCGCGATCGAGCCGGAGATTGCGCAGATCACCGTGATCCGCGGCGCGGAGAAGGGTAAAATCTGGTTCCAGGACCTTTATAACAACCCTCAGATGGATATTGCCCTGCGCGGCGGCGACCGCATTCTGGTCGAACAGGACACACGTTCGTTCACCGCGCTTGGCGCAACAGGCAGTCAAAGCCGCGTCATTTTCGAAAGCCAGACACTGTCAGCCGTCGAAGCGCTGGCGCAGGTTGGCGGATTGATCAGTACCTCTTCCGATCCGACAGGCGTGTTCATTTTCCGCAACGAGCCGGTTGAAATTGCCAATCGCGTTCTTGGCCGCAACGATCTGCAAGGGGCGCAGCGTTTTGTCTATGTCCTTGATCTCACACGCCCGAACGGCATGTTCCAAGCGCGTGATTTCGTGATCCGCGATGAAGACACTGTCTATGTCACCGAAGCGCCCTTTACCCAGTGGAGCAAAGCGATTGCTGCGGTCACAGGCTCGCTCGGCGCGGTCGGGACGCTAACCACGACGGCAGATACGCTCGGTGTCGGCGCAGCCTCAGGCGGCTAAGCCCGATGTCGGAACACACGATGGAATCAGCCGCCGACGCAGAACAGCGTCGGCGGCTTTTTATTTACAACGGCGGCTTTTTGCGCCAGCCCCGATTGCGCCGTATTTTGCAACTTGCAGGCTATGATCTACGCGTCGGCAGGCCAAAGGACGGCGATGCGATCGGCGTTTGGGGCCACAGCCCCACTGCCCACCGCGGCGAAGCGGGCGCGCAAAAGCACGGTGCCCCGATCATCCGGATCGAAGATGCCTTCCTGCGCTCGGTTCTGCCCGGGCGCTCCGGCCAGCCCCCCATCGGCCTTACGATCGACAGTAGGGGCATGCACTATGATCCCGCTCAACTCTCTGATCTGGAAGACATTCTAACGAACCATCCTCTTGACGATACCGCTTTGATGAACCGCGCGCGCACGTGCATCGCACGCCTGCATGAAGCCCATTTGAGCAAATACAACGGCTTTGATCCAAACGCCCCCTGCCCCGAGCCGGGCTATGTGCTGGTGCTCGATCAGACCCTGAACGACGCCTCTGTCCTCAAGAGCGGCGCGGATCGAGCGACGTTCCTTGAAATGCTGGTTTTCGCGCAGGAAGAGCACCCCGGCAAGCGCATCATCATCAAGACCCACCCCGATACCATGGCAGGCAATCGCCGCGGCTATTTCAACGCAAGCGACGCCAATCACAACGTAACGCTTCTTGGTGAAAACGTCTCCCCCTGGACCTTGCTCGAGGGGGCAGCGGCAATCTATACCGTTTCATCACAGATGGGGTTTGAGGCGATTTTTGCAGGCCACAAGCCGCGCGTGTTCGGCAAGCCCTTTTATGCCGGCTGGGGCCTGAGCACGGACGAGCATCCCGTGCAGCGCCGACAGCGCCTGATCAGCCGTGCGCAGCTTTTTGCGGCGGCGATGATCCTCTATCCCAAGTGGTACGATCCCTACAGGAATTGCTTGTGCGAATTGGAAACGGCGATCGACGCGCTGGAGGCCCAGTCGCGTGCCTGGCGCGAGGATCACAAAGGCTGGGCCGCCAGCGGCATACGCCTTTGGAAACGCGCGTCGTTTCATCGCTTTTTCGGACAAAGCCGCGCGCTACGCTACGTAGACGATCAAGCCAAGCTAACCCACGCCATGGGCGACGGGCGCCGTCACATGGTATGGGCCAGCGCCAAGGATGCGCCGCTCAGCAGTCAAAGCCTGCGCATCGAGGACGGGTTTGTGCGCTCCAAAGGGCTTGGTGCAAAGCTGATCCCGCCGCTCTCGCTCGTATTGGATGATATGGGGATTTACTATGACCCCACGCGCCCTAGCCGGCTTGAGGAATTGATCCGCATGCGCCGCCTGCTGCGCCCTGATCAAAAAGAGCGCGCGCAAAGGCTGATCGGGCGGCTGAACGGTGCCGCGCTCAGCAAGTACAACGTCGGGCGCGCCGTGTTTGGCGATGTGCCCGCAGGCCACCGCATTCTGGTCCCGGGGCAAGTTGAAGATGACGCCTCTGTTCTTATGGGCACCAAAGTTGTCAGCACAAATCTGGACCTGCTCAGCGCTGCACGCGCTGCGAACCCGGACGCAGTGATCCTTTACAAGCCCCATCCCGACGTCGAGGCGGGTCTGCGCCAAGGCCATATCGCGCAGAACGATCTGGACGCGCTGTGCGACGGGGTTCTGGCCGATGTCGACCCGATTGCAGCGATCAACGCGGTCGATGAAGTGTGGACCATGACCTCCCTGCTCGGTTTTGAGGCGTTGCTGCGCGGCAAGCCCGTCACCTGCTACGGCGCACCGTTTTATGCTGGTTGGGGGTTGACCACGGACTTGGGCGCAGTGCCTGCGCGGCGCAGCACCAAGGTCTCTCTAGAGGCGCTCGTGCATGCCACGCTGATTGACTATCCTCGCTATTTCGATCCGGTCACTGGCATGGCCTGCCCAGTAGAGGTAGTGATTGAGCGCCTTGCCTCGGGCGATCTGCCAAAGCCGGGACCGTTCAATCGCAGCGCGTCAAAACTACAAGGTTTGCTGGCGGGCAAGGCGTATCTTTGGCGCCGCTAAGCGCGCTGCCACACATGTTCGATATCAGCGCCAAGGCGGCGGTGCGACACCAATCGCAGACGCGGTGCATCGCCAAGAACATCGCGGCCCATGGGCGCGATCGCGCCCAAGCCATCGGCGCCAATCGCAACGCCCGCGCTATGCACGATCAAGCGGTCCACCAGATCCGCGCGCAAAAGCGACGCAGCCAAATGCCCACCGCCTTCGCAAAAAACCCGTGTCAGCCCTTTGCTGCCAAGGGCGGTTAGCATCGCACGCGGCCCGATCCCCGCCTCTCCGCTCTCGCAGGAAATTAACGTCGCGCCCACTGCGGCGCAGGCTGCGCGCCGCTCTTCACTAGCGCTTTGCCCATGGCACAGCCAAAGGGGAATGTCGCGCGCGCTGCGAGCGAGCTTGCCGTCCAGGGGCAGGCTCAGGCCTTGCGCCGCGACGATGCGCACAGGTTGATGAGAGACGCCAAGACCGCGCGCCGTAAGCGCGGGATCATCCGCGCGCGCGGTCCCTGCCCCGATCAGCACCGCATCATGGTTTGCGCGAAACCCGTGCACAGCGCGGCGCGCTTCAAAACCTGTGATCCACTGGCTATCCCCTGTGCGGGTCGCGATGCGCCCGTCAAGCGTGAGCGCGAGTTTCAAGGTAAGCTGCGGGCGGCCAAGTTCGGTGCGCAGGAAAAATCCGGCGTTGTCCTCTGCCGCTTCACTGGCGCAAAGCCCGGTCTGCACCGCGATCCCCGCCGCGCGAAGCTGGGCAAAACCGCGGCCAGAGACGCGCGGATCACTGTCCTCCAACGCGGCCACGACGCGGGTGATACCCGCACCTATCAGCGCCTCAGCGCAGGGCGGGGTTTGACCATGATGCGCGCAAGGCTCAAGCGTGACATAGGCCACCGCGCCGCGCGCACGCGCGCCAGCTTGCGCCAGCGCCATAGTTTCCGCGTGCGGGCGACCGCCAGGCTGGGTCCAGCCACGACCGATCACGCGGCCCGCCTTGACGATCACACAGCCAACCGCAGGGTTGGGCCAGACACGGCCAAGGCCCCGCCGCGCAAGCGACAGGGCCGTTCTCATAAAAGCGTGATCGCTTTGGCTCACGTTTCGGGTGCCGTGTCCGGACGCAATTCGGAAACGAATTTATCGAAATCATCCGCCGCCTGGAAGTTCTTGTAAACACTGGCAAATCTCACATAAGCAACCGTGTCGATCCGCGCGAGCGCTTCCATCACGATCTCGCCAATCTGCTTGGATCCGATGTCGGTTTCGCCCATGCTTTCCAGCCTGCGCACGATGCCTGAAATCATCTGATCCATGCGTTCCGGCTCAACCGGGCGCTTTTGCAACGCGATGCGAATAGAGCGCTCTAGCTTGTCACGGTCGAAATCTTCGCGCCGCCCGTTTGATTTGATCACGACCAAATCGCGCAGCTGCACGCGCTCATACGTAGTGAACCGTCCGCCACATGCAGGGCAAAACCGCCGCCGCCTGATCGACACGTGATCTTCGGCAGGACGCGAATCCTTGACCTGAGTGTCTATATTCCCACAAAATGGGCAGCGCATGGCCGTCCCCCTTATTCAACTGTCTCTGCCTCTGGCTGTGGGTTAGCCCCACTTATCCAAAGGTTTTATAGGCGAGCCGCTAGGGTTTGGGTAGAGCCTATTTTCGGGCGCCGCATCTGGTGTGGCGCAGCGGACTCAGGCATGCGCCCAAAAAGCCCGGCGCTGATCGGCGCGAAGATCAACACCCAAATATGCACGTGTCAGGGCCTGATGGAGCGTTTGGTGAAATTTTCTTTGTCAAACACGGTAGATACCGATGACACATCACTTCTACTGCCCAGCAAAGTAAGAGCACGCCGCAGGTCCTAAACACAGGCTGATGTTTTTTGTGGAGCCGGTGGAAATGGTAAATTCGCAACCGGATCGGATGACAAGCTGGAGGACCACCTCGAAGATGTAGAGGTTTAGCTGGAGGACCAGAGCCAGAAAGCAGCGAATTGATGAATGATTTCAGTGATAAATGGTGCCCCCACACGTCTTCACATTCAGAATTTAAGCATTTGTTTAAATGCAATAAAATATACCGTGAAATACAAGATACCCCCAATAGTACCCCCAAAGCGTTTTCCTAAGGCTATTTCAAAGCTTTTAACTCGCGTACAAGTGAGCCTGAATATCAGTAAACGCTTGCTTGATCGTCGGGATTTCACCAAGTACGCGTTTAGCTCCGTTGGTGCCACCATACTTCACTTTTAGGAAATCACCAATCTTGCTCAAAGCAAGTTCATCAACACCGTGGATTTCATATGCGCCAAGAACGGCTTCTAAGAAAGTGCGCATCTCGCCATCAACCGTCGCAAGTCCGACTTCCCTTGCATGTTCTGCGCGTTCAGTTCGCATCAAGGGCAGCAATGAAAACCGCACATAGGCCAAGACATCGAAGATATCGCTGTTGGGCGCGTCGATCAGGCGCTTCATGTCTTCGAGGCGGTCGCTATCGTAACCCTTGTCAGCGAGTACCTTAGTGAAATTCAGACGCGTTTCAGGATTTCCCCAGATTTCGCGTAAGTGGTCTTCGTCGCGAACAAGATCACCAAGATCACCGAACAATTGCTGCATGAATTCTTCGCCCGAAATCAACTTGCCATCGTGTGAGAAGTACATGGTCGATGCGATGTACTTGATCTTGCGCTCTTTGCCATCTGCCAGCTTCACGACGATCTTCGCCTCGGGTTCATTTTCGGGCGGCTCTTTCGGGCCAGCGGGGCGCGGTTCACTTGGTGTCGCAGCGCGTGGCTCGGGCGTCTCAGGTGGCAACGGCTCACCATCCCACTCGGGATCGTTGAAATGTTCATAGGCTTTCACGAAATCATAGACAGTGAAGAAGTCCTTGCCCTCAAACGTCCGCGTCCCCCGCCCTACGATCTGTTTAAACTCGATCATCGACTTAACGGGTCGCATCAAGACGATGTTGCGCACGTTTCGCGCATCAACGCCCGTTGATAGCTTTTGCGATGTCGTCAGGATCGTTGGAATGCTCTTCTCGTTGTCCTGAAACTCGCGCAGGTGTTGCTCGCCCAAGGCTCCGTCATTGGCCGTGACGCGTTCGCAATAATGCGGGTCTTCGATGTCTTTGATCTGGTTTATGAAGTCACGTACCGCTAGCGCATGCTCTTGCGTGGCGCAGAACACCAACGTCTTTTGACGCGGGTTTATCTGATCCATGAACTCATGAATGCGGCTTTGCTCGCGCTCGGGGATCACGATCTTGGCGTTGATCTCGGCCTCTGTGTAAACGTGATCGGGATCAATCTCACCGCTCATGACCTCATCATCAGGATCGAACACATAGCTATCAATCGTGCTGGCCATTTGGCGCACTTTGAAGGGCGTTAGGAAGCCATCCTCGATACCGCTTCGAAGGGCATAAGTGTAAACGGGTTCGCCGAAATAACCGTAGGTATCCGCGTTGCCCTTGCGTTTAGGCGTGGCGGTCAGACCAAGCTGAACAGCGGGTTCGAAATATTCCAAAATCTTGCGCCAAGTGCTTTCGTCCTTGGCCCCGCCCCTGTGACATTCATCAATGATGATAAAATCAAAGAAATCAGGCTCGTACTCGCGAAAGTTAAACTCGCCATCCTCACCCGTCATAAACGTCTGGAAGATCGTGAAGAACACTGACGCATTGCGCGGCATCTTGCCCTTCTTGCTGATCTCTTTGGGATTGATCCGAGACAGCGCATCCTTCTCAAACGCAGAGAACGAATTATACGCCTGATCCGCCAGAATGTTGCGATCCGCAAGGAACAAGATACGCGGGCGGCGGGTTGGCTCGCCTAATAGGCTCCAACGCGACTGAAACAGCTTCCAAGCGATTTGAAACGCGATAGAGGTTTTGCCCGTCCCCGTCGCAAGCGTCAGCAGGATGCGGCGCTCGCCCGTCGATATCGCCTCAAGTACGGCGTTCACAGCGCGGGCCTGATAGTAGCGCGGTTGCCATTTGCCGCCATCTGTCTCGAACGGGATTTGCCCGAAACGGTCGCGCCATGCGTTGCCTGTGGGATAGCAGCGCTGCCAAAGCACATCGGGGGACGGTACGGCGTCCACCTCTTGCTCGGCCCCCGTATTGCGATCAATCTCGTAGGTGCGCAGCCCGTTGGTGCAATAGGCAAAGCGCGCGCCGATGCGGGTGGCGTAGTCAAGCGCTTGGCCGCGCCCCTCGGTATAGGGCAGGCTTGCGCGTTTGGCTTCCATAACGGCCAAAACATGACCATTCATGCGCAGCACGTAATCAGCGGGCTTGGGGCTGTCTGTGTGCCCCCCCGCGCCGATGCGACCGGGCCAAAGCATTTCTTCACGACTAACGCGCGCGCCGTCCACTTTGGCCGCCCCTTCCCAACCAGAGGCGGCAAGAACGGGATCAATCCGCATCGCGCGGGTATCTGCCTCGGTCTCATTCGGAAGGGGAGTTTGATCAATCATGGGTTGAGCTTAGCTTTAAGTTAATTCGCCTGCAAAGGCCTTTTGCAAAAGGGATTGGCGCAGGTCCGCGATGTCTTGGACTTTGGCTTGGTATTGCCGCTCTAAATCAATGCAAAGTGATCTAGCACCTTCGAAATCGGAGATCACATTGCGCTGTTCATCTAAGCCAACAATTGGCAGGGTCACTGTTTTGAGCCTAACTAAGGCGAGTTTCGGCTGCGCCGCAGTCCGTGTATTTAGGCCAACTTGATCCTGAAAGTTGGCAGTCTTTGAGAAAAAGTACACATACTCGTTCAAAATTTCCGGTACAAAAATCAATCGCGCCGCGTTTTCAGTTAAATGCGCACCATCAAGTTCCAACGGCACAATACCTGTCTTCCCGATTGTACCTGCAATACTGATGTACATATCTTCTTTGTTGATGATGTAGCGGCTTATTGCTTCATGGGTTTCTAAATCAATATACCCCAATTTGGCATAGTCGATTGAACCATCGTCAGTGAAATTTTTCACCGAGATATAGGGATAATCTGTTTTTTTCTCAGAAAACTTTGAACCTTTCGGTAGTCGTTTCCCGCCTTTTACTTGCGCAATTTCTTCAATTTTTTTATTCTCACCAACACTGGAAAGTTCAGCAAACCGTTCTTCAACTAACCGAACAAACAACTCCCGCGCGTTTTGGAGGTTGGTTTCGGCGTTCTCTTTGGCGCGGGTCAGCCCCTCAAACGCCGCATCCAAAACCGCCACAATCCGCTTTTGCACTTCGAGATTGCCCGCAGTAGCAACCAGTTCGCCATGCACATGGTTTCTGTTTAGGGTTGGGACGCCAGCCCCAGAGGCGAATTGTGAAAGATCAAAAGCCTGTAATAAATACCAAATATATTTTTCATCGTTTCCGTGGAAATCTTTAACGTACAATGCGGTATTCAACGGCCAAAAGTCAGCCTCGATGTAATGGACGGCCCCAATCGTTCCGCTTCGACCAGTGGTAACGCCGGGACCAGTAACTTTCGCCGTATCGTGAGTATCCGTTGGACCGTTGGAAGTGACCAAAGGAAATGGGCCATTAGTTCGTAGACGTTTTGGAAGATCGAAACCACGTTGGAGCGTACAAACCTCCCCAAGCGGCTTAACCTCCCACCCCGCCTTCACAGCATCCCCCTGATCTGATCCAAGATCGCGGCGGTCTCTGCATCGCGGGCTAGCATGTCCTCGATAATCTGTGCAGGTTCGCGCAGTGGCGCTTCCTCGGGTGCGAAGGGGTTTTTGACAGACATATCAAATGTCACTGCATCAATATCGCTGCGCAGCACTGTCCAGCTTTTTGCGCTGTCGGCTTTGGTTTTTTGCAGCTCGATAAACTCGGCCAATTCATCATCGCGCAGGGGGGATGATTTGCCCAAGGATCGTTCAGGGTCCAGTGCATAGAACCATGTTTTATGCGTCTTGCGTCCCTTCTCAAAGAACAGCACAACGGTTTTCACCCCTGCCCCCTGAAACACTTTCGCGGGGCAATCCAGCACCGTGTGCAGATTGCAAGTGTCGAGCAGTTCTTTGCGCAAGGCAGCGGCGTCGCCATTGCTTAGAAACGTGTTCTTGATCACCACAGCCGCGCGCCCGCCTGCTTTGAGCTTACGAATGAAGTGCTGAATGAACAGATAGCCCATCTCGCCCGATTTGATCGGGAAGTTTTGCTGCACCTCTGCCCGCTCGCCCGAGCCAAAGGGCGGGTTTGCGAGGATCACATCGTGGCGGTCTTTTTCCTGAATATCCATGACGTTTTCATTTAGCGTATTGGTGCGCCGGATATTGGGGGCGGTGATCCCGTGCAGGATCATGTTCATGATAGCGATGATATAGGCGAGCGATTTTTTTTCCTGCCCGTAGAATGTCTTGGTCTGGAGCGTGTTGAAATCGGTCGCGGAAATATCGGGGGTCAGCATTTGGCCATAAGCCTCGACCAAGAAGCCCGCAGAGCCGCACGCGCCGTCATAGACGGTTTCGCCGATCTTGGGGTCTGTGACTTTGAGCATGGCGCGGATCAATGGGCGCGGCGTGTAGTATTCGCCGCCATTGCGCCCCGCGTTGCCCATGCGTTTGATGCGGCTCTCGTAGAGGTCGGATAGTTCGTGCTTGGCCTCTTGCGTGTTGAACTCCAGCCCGTCCACGATTTCCAGCACATCACGCAGCGAATAGCCCGAGCGGAATTTGTTAGTGATCTCCGAGAAGATTTCGCCGATCTTATATTCGATGGTGTCGGGGCTGGTCGCATCCTCGCGGTATTTCTTGAGGGTCGGAAAAAGCGTGGTGTTGACAAAGGTGATCAGGTCGATCCCTGTCAGCACGTCCTTGCGATCTGTCCCGTCCTCATTCTTGGCCGATGCCCATGTTTTCCAGCGCATTTCGGTTGGCAGCGTTGGGGAGTAGTCTTTGCCCTCTAACTCTGCCTCATCCTCGCGTTCTTGTTCGATGTCATCGAGGTATTTGAGGAACAATATCCAAGAGGTTTGCTCGGCATAGTCCAACTCCGACGCAAGCCCCTCTTCATTGCGAAGCTCGCGGTCGATGCTGTTGAAGGCGTTTTCAAACATTGGGATTCCTGCGCTTTCTTGTCAGGGTATGTTTTCACCGAGGGATGAACAACGCAAATTTGATTTAGCCGGTTTGTTTGATCAACTCCGCTTGGCGCTCTGTACTGACAGGACAGTAAGCGCTGATCGTCGTGATCACGCTGGTATGGCCAATGTTCTGCGAAAACGCCTTAAACGCCTCTCGGCTCGGGTATTTCGTATCGGCCCACTTCACGAGCGTCTTTCGGAAGGCATGTGGCGTGAAGGCAGGCAGATCAGCGCGCAGAAATGCTTCGCGGATCGCTTGGCGCAATGCGTTGGCCGTTTTGTAAGTTTCGCGCCTAAACCCCGTTACTTTGAATGAGCCATCAACCACTTCGTTTTTTGGCGGCGGAAAGAGAGCGTCATCAGGACCGAAGAGTTTTTCCTTGCGAAGGAAATCCATCCAGCCTTTGAAAACATCCAAATATTCAGGGTCAACTGGCAAGAAGTATGTCGTGAAGGTTTTGGAGTTTTTCGTCTTCACCTCGCGCGCATCCTGATAAACACAGCCATCAACCATATTGATATGTTTGAGCCTAAGTGAAGCCACCGCCCCGTCACGCGCACCCGTTAGCATGAAGAAGGCAAAGAGCGCTTTGTTGCGGCGTTCGATCTCTGTTTCCTCTGGCATGTAGGAAAACGCATGTCGGGCCATTTCCATTGAAGGATATGGCGTTTCGCGCGATGCACTGGCGATCCGCGCACCTTTGGCATTCATGTTGAAATAGTCTGCATCGGAATGCCGGATGCGGCTTTTGTAGCCTTGCTGATCGGCGAGCCAAAAGAAGAACTTTTTGTTCGCGGAAAGAACGGATCGGATTGTTGACTTAGAAAGCGGCTTGCGCGTTTGCTTGTTCACCTCGCTGTCCAAAGCGTCTTGAAACTTGATGACTTGTTCAATGCGAAACTTCTTAAAGCTGGTGTAACGGGTACTTGCCTCAAAGCGCAAAATGCCCTCTGCTGCTTTCAAAACAGTGCTGGCGTCCCTACTCTTTGCTGTCTTGAGAAATTGCAAGTAACGGCGTTTGATCCGTTCGTTGTCTTCGTTCATTTTGCGCATGGCTTAACGTTCCTTTGTAAGTGTTAGTTTAGGCGTAGAAAGACGGTGTCTCTTAGGCTGCGCTCTTGGCGCTTTTCGTGAGATGGAAGGTTTCAGCGAATTTAGGGATGTCGCGTGTTGCGATGATGCGCGTTGCAGTCGCTCCGCACCGCGCGCACGTTCCCCTTAGCAGCGAAGTTTTGGTCGTGAGAGGAACCATGCTCACGCGCATCCCCTCTGGCTTGCGCCCTGCCCTGCAACACAGACAGGTCAATTCATCAGGCTCCAATGGTTGCTTTGCGGCTTTGTTCTTCTCTTGAATATATTTGCGCAGAGCCAAGCCAGAAATCAGCATCGGTTTGCGGGATGACATCACGGGCAAACCGTCCTTAATCCAATTACGAATTGTTGCGGTAGACTTGCCAAGCGCTTTCGCAGCCTCTTCGGGCGTGTAGACTAACACCGCCTTGATCCGCATCGGGTTCGCGCGCTTACCCATTGGGGTCACCCTCATATAGAGCGCGGATCTCTTCGACCTTCCAAACGGTCGTACGCGGGCCTAGTTTTTGAGGTTGTGGGAAGCGCCCATCTTTAACACCTTGCCACCAAGTTGATTTAGCAACGGGTATCGGACCTATGGGCGAGAGTATTTGTGACAAGCGGACAAAGCCTGTTCGAGGGAAATTTGGTAAGTCCATTGCAGTTCTCCTGAATGCGGTTGCGTTCAGCCAAGCCTGCTAAAATAAAGAGAAATCTTGTTGGAATCCCCAACTTTCCTTTAGGAATCCGCTAACTCTGTTTTTTCCAATATTCGTCGTCCACAAATTCCATCGCTTCCAGCAGCCATTTTCGGATGGTTTTGGTGTCCATGGATTCTCCTATGAACTCAAGATCATCGCGAATGCGAGAAACAGCTTCACTGCGCTTTGCATGAGGATCAAAGCTGTATTGCTCACAGGCCATCGCAGCTAAGAGCTTTAGCAATGTGCGCTTTTCTTGGGATGAGAAATTATCTGGCGATATTACCAGTTTAGATTTCTCGGATGGCCAACGAGAGTCCAATTGCGCTTTGAACTCTGGATGAACGTCTGTGCCAAGTTTATCAAAAATGGCGTTTAATTCGCGCGCCGTCATATGCGCGTAGCCAAAACCACCAAAGTGAAAGAAGCGTGTGAACTGTTCTCTCCGCTTAAGCAAAAACTTATATGCTGGCCATAAAGTTTCTCGCTTTTCTCTCAGAAGAGCGTCGATTTCATCATCATCTATTTTGTCAGGTTCTACACCCAGCGAAAGGGTTACGGCTTCGTTCAAGCTGTAACTTGGTGTTTGTCCCCAATGCTCAAAATCAGCTCGAAACTGCTCATGACCAAAACCTGCTTTGATGGGGGGAGGAGTATATTTCCAAAGCTTTCGGAGGCTCTCAAGTTCCAGAGTTTCCCATGCCTCAATCGACGCTGACACTTGTTCAGTATCAGCAGCGCAGATCAATTTCGCTAAATCTTGATCATCCAGCCCTGCTAAATGTTCCCGCAACGAGGCTTTCAACAATTGAAGCCTCTTACTAAAAAATTCGAATTCAGACCGTTCATCTGGACCTATGCAATGCCCGATCTCGGGCATTTCCCAAGTCGCAAGTTTTTTAAGCTTTGCTGCGACTAACTTGCCAATAGTTTCTTCACGAAAGCCGTTAGAATTGTCGGACATAGATACCTCTCAACGTACACTATGCGACTATCCTGCCCTTATGTTTTCCAAAAATCCAGCCCACCAATCAGCAAGCTTCACACGGTCATCCCAATGCTCTCCTCGTGCGTAAGCCCTTCGCACTTCGTTCTTCTCTACATGTGCAAGCGCCCTTTCAATTGCATCTGGATTCCAAAGCCCGCTTTCATTTGCAAGTGTTGAAAAACTTGCACGAAAGCCGTGTGCTGTCATTTCATCTCCAGAATAGCCCATACGACGCAAAGCGGCGTTCAGCGTGTTCTCTGACATAGGGCGATGCCAAGAACGTAGGCTTGGGAAAAGGTACGCACCTTCCCCTGTGATCTCTTTCAACTCCTCAAGAAATTCCAAGGCTTGCGACGGCAACGGAACCAAGTGATCACGTCGCATCTTCATCTTAGCCGCTGGAAGTGACCAGATCGCGGATTCGAAATCTATCTCTTCCCATTTTGCATTTCTTATCTCCCCCGGCCTTTGAGCGAGCAAAGCCAAAAGCTGCAAACCAATGCGCGTTGTTGCTTGGCCATCAAACACATCGATCTCGCGCATAAGCTGGCCCAGTGCCTTGGGATCAGTGATCGCGGCGCGATGTACGCGAGTTGGGCGAATTAGTGCATCCCTGAGCGCATAGGTTGGGTCTGTTTCAGCTATCCCGCTTGCAACAGCATAGCGAAAGACTGAACCAATTCTAGCGCGCAGGCGATGCGCAGTCTCATAGTTTCCTTTCGCCTCAACCTTGCGCAATGTCTTCAGAATCATCGGCGCGGTGATTTCGGTGATCGGTTTCTTGCCAATATCACGGCTCGCCAGCTTTAGGTGATATTCGGTCTTATCCAAGGTCGCCTTGGACTTCCCCTCTTTGCGCTGCTTGGCCAAGAAGGCGTGCCCCAGCTTTTCAAAGGTTTCACCTTTGGCGGCTTGTCTAATCCGCATTTCTTCTTGCTTGGCATCGCTTGGATCATTGCCAGCGGCAACCAAAACGCGCGCTTCGTCTTTTACTTTACGCGCTTGGGCAAGGCTTACATCTGGATAGACGCCAATCGAAAGCAGCTTCTCTTTGCCATAAAGCCTGTATTTGAATTGCCACAGCTTCGACCCGTTGGCTTTCACCAAGACATACAAGCCTTCAAAGTCTGAGACCTTGTAAGCCTTATCGCGGGGTTTAAGAGATCGAACCTTAATATCTGACAATGGCATCGCTGGGGGTATCACTTTTTCGCTTCAAACCCGATACCCCCAAAAACACCCCCTATCTGGGGGTATCGTATCGGACGCCACTAAACAGCATCGGACAAAGAGCTATCGTGAAACCCTTATAACACAGGGTTTTTCGGATGTCTTTGGACTTTATCGGATTGGAAAATGGTGCCCCCACACGGACTCGAACCGCGGACCTATTGATTACAAATCAATTGCTCTACCAGCTGAGCTATAGGGGCACTGCGAGGCGGAATACAAAGAGACGCGCGGGCTCGCAAGAGGGTTTTTGAAGAAAATCGGAAATATTTTCAAAGCCCCTTTTTCGCGGCCCGTTCTTGCAGGCCGGATTAGGCGCGAACAACGCCTCATGGCGCTCAAAGCCAGAGCCAGCATCCACGTCCTAACTTCGCTTCGAAATCGGTTTAACTGGCGCGAAAAGCGCTTATAGTCGAATGCTCAGGCAAATATCCCAACAGCAGGCAGGTATGCAGATCATTCTTCACGCGGGTGCCCACTCTACGGACGAGGGGCGGCTTTTGAAAACACTCTTCAGAAACAGGGCGGCATTTCAAGAGCGTGGCATTGCGCTGCCGCGTCCGCGTCATTACCGCCAATTGCTCAGCGCTACGGTCAAGGCGCTCTCCAAACGTCCAGTGGGCCCAGATTCGCGCATGGCGTTTCTTGATGCGATCATGGATCAGGATTCAAATGAAGTGGATCGCCTTGTTCTGCACAGTGAAAACTTTTTCTGCGTGCCGAAAATCGCCTTTAGCAAGGGCCGCATCTATCCGATGGCCGGCACACGCCTTGGCTATCTGAGCAATCTGTTCGCAGAAGATGAACTCGAGCTTTTCATTGGCTTGCGTAACCCTGCCACGCATTTGCCCGCCATGTTTGCAGCGACGCCGCATACGCAGTTCACCGAATTTCTCGATGGCGCTGATCCGCGCGATATCTACTGGTCCGATCTAATCACATCGATCCGACAAGAAGCGCCAAATGTGCGGGTCACTGTTTGGTGCAACGAAGATACACCGCTGATCTGGGGAGAATTGGTGCGCGAGATCGCCGGCCTTGCCGCAAACGAGCCGATCGAGGGCGCTTACGATCTTCTGGCCGAAATCATGAGCGCAGAGGGCATGGCCCGCTTCGAGAGCTATCTCAAGAGCCATCCCGACATGAGCGAAATGCAAAAGCGCCGCGTGATTTCTGTGTTTCTGGACAAATTTGCGCTGGATGACATGGTCGAGGAGGAGGTAGATCTACAAGGCTGGACCGAGCCGCTGATCGATCAGATGACCGAGCAGTATGACGAGGATATCTTCAAGATCAGCCGAATTCCCGGCGTCGAATTGCTCAGCCCCTGATTTTGCAGCCCATAGGCCAGCGCGTCAAAGCGCCCTAGCCCTGCATCCCGAGCGCTTCTTTGTACATTTCCAGAACCGCCTCTTCTTCGGCGATATCATCGGGTTCACGCTTGCGCAGCGCAATAACCTTGCGAATGACCTTGGTGTCATAACCGCGCCCTTTGGCTTCGGCCATCACTTCCTTGGATTGCTCTGCAAGGTCCTTTTTTTCCTGATCGAGGCGCTCGAGGCGCTCGATAAATTGGCGCAATTCATCTGCGGTCACGCGGTAGCTGGTATCGCCGATTACATCTGACATGGGTGCACTCCGATCATTGGAAAATATATCGCCCCTCCCCTAGCGCCCCGCAATGCGCGGTGCAAGGGCTTGCGAGCCGCGCGCTTGCACGTTACGCGATGCGCGAATGTTTTGCACAATGGACCAGCAATTGGAGGGTCGGCTATGGACAGTTTGATTTGGATGGGTGCTGCGATCTCCGGCTTGGGCGTGATCGGGTTGCTCTTAAGTATCGTCAAGGTAAACACAGCGCGCCGCGCAAAGCTGGGCGATGAAGAGTTGCGCGCCGAAGTCAAAAAGGCGTTACCGCTCAATCTGGCCTCGTTGCTGCTGTCGGTCATGGGTCTGATGATGGTGATTGTCGGTATTTTCCTCGGATAACGCTTGCCTAGACGGGGGCGGCGACACATATCTAACTCATGTTGAAATTCGCCCCCATTCTTCTGGCCATCGTCTATGGCCTTGCGATGTACCGCTTTTCCGTGTGGCGCACGAGCCGAGAACTTGATGCGAAATCAAGCGAGTTGGCGGATCCGGCGCTAAAGCCGATCATGGACGCAATGGCGCGCGCGCTCGATCTGCCGCGCGTTCGGGTGCATATCTACGAGATCGATCCGGTCAACGGGCTCGCTGCGCCGGACGGGCGGATTTTCATCACGCGCGGATTTTACCAGAAGTTCCGTCAGGGCGAGGTGAGCGGCGAAGAAATCGCCTCCGTAATCGCACATGAGCTTGGCCATGTCGCCCTTGGCCATTCGCGTCGCCGTATGATTGATTTCTCCGGGCAGAACGCGCTGCGCACAGCGCTGGCGATGGTGATCGGGCGCTTTGTGCCGGGTGTCGGCCCATGGATCGCCAATATGCTGACGTCGTTGCTCGCAGCGCGTCTGTCGCGCTCTGATGAGTATGAGGCAGACGCTTATGCCGCGGCCCTACTTACCAAGGCCGGGATTGGCGTAGCGCCGCAAATCTCGCTGTTTCGCAAGCTTGATGCGCTGACCAAAAGCCAATCGGGGCGCGCACCCGCTTGGCTGCTCAGCCATCCCAAAACCGACGAGCGGATCGCGGCATTGGAAAAACTGGACGCGCGCTGGAGCTAGACCCACGATTTTTCTCGAAAAATCGGATCACGCGCCGATCAGAGCTTTGCCCAGACGCGGCATGCGCGCCTTTTTCATAAGATCCTTCATGCTCCAGCCCTGCCCCGAGAGCGCATTCGCCTTGTCCAGAACGCCGCGCGCCACATGTGCGATCATCTCCGGCTGAGCTTGCCAGAACCCGTAGAGCAGCGCGTCAGGATTGACCCGACTCAGCGCTTCTTCGGCCAGAATACCCGCTGGGAAATCCTTGTTGTTCATCGTAACAATCCCGTCCGCACCGCCAATCACCGCCGCCGCGATCACATGTATGTCCGATGGATCAGGCAACCAGAACCGCGCTTCATGCTCCTCCGCATAACGCACGAGCGCGCGCGGGAAGGCCGCGTTCAGCAATGCGCTCTCGCCCATCACCTCGAGCGCAGCGGACTCGCCGTGCTTAAGCACGGCGCTCCGCCATTCCTCGAGGATGCGCGCAGACCAGAGCGGCTCAAACGCACCAGCACGCGCCGCCCCGATTAACATCTCTCGCATCACCGTGGGATACAAAACGCATGTATCCAGCAGCAGTTTCACAGGCGGTAGAACAGCGCTTTCAGGTATCCGCTTTCTGCCAGTTGCGGCATCAGCGGATGATCCGGCCCAGCGAACCCTGTGTGAATGAGCGATCCCGCCCGCTCTGCGCGGCCAATTCCACGCGTGCAGGCAAAGCGGAATTTACCAAGGTCCGCCGCATGCGAGCACGAGCACAGCACTAGATATCCACCCTCACGCACCAAAGGTGCAGCCAATTTCGCAAGCCGCTCATAGGCGCGAAGGCCTACTTCCAGCTTGGCTTTGCCCGGCGCAAACGCAGGCGGATCGCAAATCACAACATCGTATTGCGCGCCCTCGCCGGCCAAGGCCTCCAGCACATCAAAGGCATCGCCTTTGCGTGTCACCATCTTATCTGCAAAGCCTGATTTTTCAGCGCCCGCCACGGCCAATTCCAACGCAGGCGCAGAGCCATCCACGCAAAGCGCGGATGTCGCGCCGCCCGCAAGCGCCGCCAAAGCAAACCCGCCCACATGCGAGAAAACATCCAGAACCTCTGCGCCCTCGCTCAGGCGCGCGGCAAAAGCGTGATTGGGGCGTTGGTCGTAGAACAACCCGGTCTTTTGACCGCCCGTGAGATCCGCCGCGTAAAATGCACCGTTCATCGGCACCATCAGCGCCCCGCCCGGCGCTGCGCCAAGCAAAACCGCATTCACATCATCCAAGCCCTCAAGCGAGCGCGTGCGCCCCGCCGCGTTCTTCAGGATATTCAAGCAGCCCGTGACCTGCGCCAAAGCCGCCGCAAGCGGCTCCAGCAACAACTCTAGCCAAGCGGCATTCGGCTGCACCACGAGCGTGTCACCAAAGCGATCCACGACCAATCCGGGAAGGCCATCAGCCTCTGCGTGGATCAGACGATAATAAGGTTGATCAAACAGCCGCGCGCGCAGTTCCAGCGCGCGGGTGATTTTGGCGGCGAACCAGGCTTGATCAATCAAAGCGTTCACATCGCGCTCGATCATCCGCGCGGTAATGCGCGAGAGCGGATTGACTGCGACCAAACCCATCGGGCTACGCTCGGCATCCTCCAGCACGGCAATTGTGCCGGGTGTCAGGTTTTTACTGCGCCGATCAAGGACGAGTTCATTATCATAAACCCAAGGGGCACCGTGGCGGATCGCGCGGGCGTTAGCTTTGGGTTTAAGGCGAAGGACGGGAAAAGGGGGCGCTATTGTCATAGCGTCCCCTTAGCGATTTCATGGCGCTCTGGAAAGGATCAGTTTTGATCCAACCGCCAAGATCAGTTTTTATTCAAAGCGACAAAAAAGCCGGTGTTGTTATCCTGATAGCCCGCGGGCTGGGTCAACTCGGCCATCAAAACCTGTTCCAGAAACGCCGTGACGCGGGTTTTCTGGGTTTCGCCGCGCCGCTCCCCTTCAAGGGCAGCACTCCCTTTCAGCGCATCGAGATTGGAAACCACTTCACGCGCCGGACGCAGCGTCGCGCCGCTCACCGGATCAAGTAGCGTCACCAGAAAATTCATATTGTGCACCCCCCCCGTCGAATAGCGCGCCTTTTCGGACAGGCCATGAAAGCGCGTGACCTGAATGTGCATGTGAACAGGACGCGAGCCTTGCAGCTTGCCGGCGGCATTTTGCGCGCTCCGGGTCAGGATCGCTTCGACCTGTTCATAGCGATCGCCGTACATGTCACCGCGCCAGACGATATCGCCTTTGGGATAGTAAGAATTTTTTTCCGAAACCGAAAGCGTGCGCGGCACATCAACTGAAACCTTCGCGATTGCAACGTCGGGGATGAAAATCTGCGCGCCATCCATTTGAGACAATTGATTTGCAGGCAGGGCTGTCACGGGCTGGCTCAGGGCTGCGTTACCATCAACCCCTGCAAGTGTGGCGTTGCGGCTGGCCATTTGCGGGCCTGCGCAGGCGGAAACCGAAACGGCCGCCAGAGTAAGCATCATCATACGTAAAGTTTTCATATCGTCCTCCAGACCATGGGGTCTATGTGTGCAACCTCAAGATGGTATCAAAGCGGGGCAGAAATGCGGCGCAGGGGCGGCGTACCCATGATTTTACTATGCCCGAACTATGCCCCACGGGCGCTTTTGCGCGTGCGGCACGGCTGGGCCCTACACCAAAGAAACTTGCGACCCTTGCCAAGTTACCCTCGACGTTAGCGCTAACAATCGCTAGAAGTCGGTAAAATACCCCGAATTTCAGCCATTCCTCACAGGCAAGGACACCGCCACCATGAGCTTGCATCCCATTATCGCACAAACGACTGATCGCATCCTCGAGCGCTCGCAGGAGCGGCGCTCCAAATACATGAGCCACATGCGCGCCGCCGCCGCAGAAGGCCCGCGCCGCGCGCACCTAAGCTGCGGCAATCAAGCTCACGCCTATGCCGCCATGGGTGCAGATCAGCAAACGCTGGCCGAAACCCCTGCCCCCAATCTCGGGATTGTCACCGCGTACAATGACATGCTCTCGGCGCATCAACCCTTTGAAGGCTATCCCGCCATTCTGAAAGAAGCGGCCCATGCCGTAGGCGGAACAGCCCAGGTCGCAGGCGGCGTGCCGGCCATGTGCGACGGCGTCACGCAAGGGCAAACCGGTATGGAGCTCTCGCTTTTTTCGCGCGACGTGATCGCTCTCGCGGCGGGCATCGGCCTGTCGCACAACACTTTTGATGCCGCCGCCTATCTTGGTGTGTGCGACAAGATCGTGCCCGGCCTGATCATCGCCGCTGCAACCTTCGGCTACATTCCAGGTATTTTCGTTCCCGCAGGTCCAATGATGTCAGGCCTGCCCAATGATGAAAAAGCGCGTGTGCGCAATCAATTCGCGGCGGGCGAGATTGATCGCGCCGAGTTGATGAAGGCGGAAATGGCCTCATATCACTCCGCTGGCACATGTACCTTCTATGGCACAGCCAACTCGAACCAGATGCTGATGGAATTCATGGGCCTACACTTGCCCGGCTCGTCCTTCGTCAACCCGGGCACACCACTACGCGATGCGCTCACGCGCGAAGCTGCAAAGCGCGCGCTGTCAATCACCGCGCTTGGCGAAAATTATCGCCCCGTCTGCGATGTGCTGGACGAAAAGGCCTTTGTGAACGGCATCGTCGGGTTGATGGCGACGGGCGGCTCCACAAATCTGGTGCTGCACTTGCCAGCAATGGCGCGCGCGGCGGGCGTCGATCTACGCCTTGAGGATTTCGATGCAATCTCTTCGGTCGTACCGCTAATGGCGAAGGTCTATCCGAACGGGCTCGCTGATGTGAACCACTTCCACGCGGCTGGCGGCTTGCCTTATATGATTGGCCGTCTGCTCGATGCGGGGCTTTTGCATGAGGATGTCAAAACCGTCGCGGGCGACAGCATGGCGCTGCACGCGCAAGAACCCGTGCTGGACGCAGGCGCGCTAACCTTCCGCATGGGCGCAAAGGAAAGCGCGAACGACAAAATCCTGCGCCCCGCAAGCGATCCGTTCCAAGCCTCGGGCGGTCTGCGTCAATTGGACGGCAATCTGGGCCACGGTATGATGAAAGTCTCCGCGGTTGATCCATCGCTTCATGTGATCGAGGCGCCCGCACGCGTGTTTCATTGCCAAGAGGCAGTTAAGGACGCGTTTAAAGCAGGTGAATTCAGCTCTGATGTTGTGATCGTTGTGCGCTTTCAAGGCCCCAAGGCCAACGGCATGCCCGAACTTCACGGCCTTACCCCTGCGCTTTCGGTCACGATGCAGCGCGGTCACAGGGTTGCGCTGGTCACCGACGGGCGCATGTCCGGCGCATCTGGTAAAGTGCCATCGTGCATTCACGTCAGCCCGGAAGCTGCCGCTGGTGGCCCCCTGGCGCGCATTCAGGACGGTGACATCATTCGCGTGGACGCAGTGAAAGGCACGCTGGAGGTCCTTACAAAAGGCGCTCTCGATCGTGCGCCAGCCACGCCGGATCTGAGCCACAATGGCAATGGTGTGGGCCGCGAACTTTTTGAAGTCTTTCGCCAGAATGTTGGCAGCGCCGATACCGGCGCAGGCGTGATTGTATAAGGACCCTATGATATGATGACCCCCCAACAGGCCAGCGCACGCGCGCTGGAAATCTGCCAGCTTGCCCCGATCGTTCCGGTGCTTGTGGTGCATGACGCCTCAATCGCGCAAGATCTCGCGCGCGCACTGATCGCAGGTGGATTGCCCGCCCTCGAAGTGACGCTGCGCACCGATGCCGCGCTCGAAGTGATCGCGCAAATGGCCAAGGTGGAGGGCGGCGTTGTCGGCGCCGGCACTTTGCTGACCCCCGCAGATGTGCGCGCGGCCAAGGCCGCTGGCGCACGCTTTGGCGTATCCCCCGGCGCAACGGATATTCTGCTCGATGCCTGCGAAGCAGAGGATCTGCCCTTGCTGCCCGGCGCGGCCACAGCCTCCGAGGCGATGCGCCTTTTGGAGCGCGGCTATAGCGTGCAAAAATTCTTCCCCGCCGAAGCATCCGGCGGCGCAGCAGCGCTCAAAGCCATCGGCGCGCCAATCCCGCAAGTGCGTTTTTGTCCCACGGGCGGCGTCAGCCCGAGCAATGCTGCGGATTACCTTGGATTGAGCAACACGATTTGCGCAGGCGGCAGTTGGGTTTGCCCGCAAAATTTGATTGATGCAAAAGATTGGGGTGCAATCGAAGCGCTTGCACGCGAAGCGTCAAAGCTACGCGTGTGAGCCTCCTTAGCGTTTCGCGCTGACGCGCGAGAGTTTAAAGGGCAAGATGAAGCGAAAGGGCGCGCCAGAAGCGGGCCCTTTTGCTTTAGTTGATGAAGTCGCTTGCCGAGAAACGCCCGAGGTTGGCGAGCAGCTTGCGAATGAAGCTCACGTCTTGGCCATTGCGCGTAATGCGGCGCGCCAGCGGCACGACTTGACCGTCCTGCAGCGTGTAGCGGCCGATATTTTCGACAATACCTGCCTCGGTGAAGCTAACGGCGACGACTTCGCGCTCGATCACTTCGGGCTTTTGCCATGCGAAATGCTTGACGCGGCTCTGGACATAATAATACCCGCTCTCGCTTAGCACTCCGCCCGAGGACGGCGTGCCGACGACTTCGGCGACTGTATCGCGGGTATCGACGCCGACGGTGATCTGTGACAAATCCTCGTCCAGCGGCGCATATCCGTGGTTGCGGTAAGTGGCGCTACACGCCGAAAGCGCGCCGCACAGCAGCAGCGCTGCGCCCAATTTAAGTGTTCTGTGTCGTGCCCGCATAGAGGTGCCCTCTTGTCTTGGCCTACTCTGCCTTGGTATCGGGATACGACACGAACGCGCGACGTTCAAGAAAGGAAAAACCGATCTCATGAGTGAAACGCATCAATTCCCCGAGTTTATCCTTGAAACAAGCGCTTTGGCGCGCCGCAAGATGACCCGTTTCGAATATCGCCTCGATGCGCCCCAGTTGAAGGCGCTGATCAAATTGCTTGACTTGAGCACGCTGAACAAGGTCACCTTTACCGGCAACCTTAGCCCTGCGGGCAAGCGGGACTGGGCCTTGGAGGCCAGCCTTGGCGCAAGCGCGGTGCAGCCCTGCACGATCACGCTCGAGCCGGTGAAAACCCGCGTCGAGGTGGAAGTCCACCGCCGTTTTGTCGCCGAGCTGCCCGAAACTTCCGTTGAGACGTCCAAGGAAGCCGAAGAGGACGAATTCGGCGGCACCGCCATGCTCGACGATGATACGCTCGAACCTTTGGAGCGCGAAATCGATCTTTGGCGCGTGTTGAGCGAAGCGCTGGCCCTTGCACTGCCCGATTATCCACGCGTCGAGGGCGCGGAGCTGGGCACGTTGAATGTGACCGAACCGGGCAAAGACGCGATGACGGATGAGGGCACACGCCCCTTCGCGAATCTGGCCGCGCTGATGGATACAAAAAAGGGCGAAGCTTGATCGTTATCAGCTAAAAGCGGGCAAGAGCGGCGCGGTCGCGCGGGCACCCTGCCCCATGATGGCCGCGTTGCCACGTCTCTGGACAAACGCGGCTTTCACTATGACGGGCTAACGCGCACAATCGCAGGCTTGGGCCGCGTTGCGGGGATGAAATAGAGGCCCGCTGCGCGCGATATTTTTGGCAGCGCCACGATCTTATCTGCTTTCACAAAGCCCCCGGAGGCTCTACGCAGGCCCATCATCGGGAGGTCGGGATATATCATGGCACAAAAATCGACAATTTATAAAGTAGAACTTTCGGTCTCCGACATGGATCGTCACTACTACGAAACCCACAAACTCACCGTGGCCAAACACCCCTCTGAAACCGATGAGCGCCTCATGGTCCGCCTTCTCGCCTTTGCGCTGAATGCCCACGAACATCTGGAGTTGACCAAGGGCCTCTCAACAGATGACGAACCCGATATCTGGCAGAAAAGCCTGAGCGGCGAGTTGAAGCTATGGGTGGCTTTGGGGCTTCCTAGCGAAAAGATCGTGCGCCAGTCCTGCGGCAAGGCCGACGCGGTGGTTATCTATTGCTACAGCGGCAACACCGCCGAAATATGGTGGGAGAAGATCAAGAACAGCACTACACGTTTTGACAATCTTTCCGTTTTCAACTTGCCTGAACAAGAAGCGAGCGCATTGGCCGAACTGGCTGGCCGCTCGATGAAGATGCAGGTGAATATTCAGGACGGCGAGGTGATGCTTAGCGTGGATGACGCTATTGTTTATCTCAACCCTGTTAAGTGGAAGTGATGAAAGCAAAAGCCGCGGCGGCGTCCCCCCTGTAGGCCGCGCAAACGCGTTCTACCGCCCAGCTGTCATCACCCGCTCGGGTGCTCAATTTAAGGCGCTGTCGTCACCCGGATTGCGCACGTTCAGATAGTCTTGCTTTAATATCTTCACGATACCCCTTATTCCGAGCAGGGATTTATCTTGCGCGTCCAACTCAGCAATCGCGCCCTTTACGGCCTCAAAAATGAGGTTGGCGTCATTGCCCAAAGCAGTAATGAGCGGCAGCCCGGGCGTTGGCTCGGTCCACGTCAGAACGCGCAAATCGCGCGCAAATGGCTCAAAGGCCTCGATGTTGCGCCATGTCACAGCATCGAGCGATGCGATATCTGCACGCCCTGCCGCTACGGCGCGCGCCGATTCAAGATGCTGCTCGGTGTGCAGGCGGTTTTCAAACCAGAATCCACCGGGCAACAGGTGCCAGAACGGGGCCGCGTAGCCCGATTGCGAAAACGTTTGATTATAGGCAAAGACCGCATCCTTGAAGGCACTGACGTCGGTCCGCGTATCATCCGCGCGCACGACGATGGCGCTACGGTAATATCCCGCAGGGCAGCCCGCCAACCCGTAATCGGGGGTGCCAACAAGCTGCACCTTGTCATGTAGCCATGTACGATATGGCATCCCGCAGGTCTGGCTTAGCACCAGATCGGAATGCTTCCAAACGAAGAACTCTTCGGCGTCTTGCGACAGTGTTTCAGGGCTATCCATTCCAGCGTCAGCCAGATGTTTGCGGATAAGCGCCCAGTAGCGCGCGTGCGCCTCAACCAGTTGCGGGCGCTGATACATCATCAAATTGGCAATCATGTCGTGTCCGTCCTCTTATGTAGCGCAGCAGACGCGCGCGGCGGTCTTGGCGCGGCACATGCACGATGATGTCACTGGCACATCCGTCTTGCCAAGTGCGATATTCAACTGCGCCTCGTACAATTCAAGCTCTGCCGTCTCCCCGCGCTTGCGCAGGCATTCAACCAGCCCATGCAGCGCCCAAACATTGCGCGGATGTTGCGCGCAGCGCTGCAATTTTCCGTTCAGGCCGAGATCGGTGCGATACACCTCTTCGGCCTCCCCGTAATGCCCCTGCTCTGCCAAAAGGGCCGCAAGCGCGTGGCGCGGCGGGTGCATCCATGCCCAAGGCTCGGTGTATTCAAGGTTGTCGTCGCGCGGCACACTTTCGCGCAAATGTTCGAACGCCACATCGTAGTTACCTTTGTGGTACTCCAATTCACCGTTGAGCATCATTTCACCGACCGACAACGTCGCGCGCGCCGCGTTGTTGAAAAACTTGCGGTTCTCGGGGATGCCGCTCACGGCGGCGTAGAACGACCGGCGCTCTTGCTCGGCAGCGCCGATGTTTTTCAACGCTGCATGTGCCACGCCCTTGGCATAATGGTGCATCGCAGTGGATACACAATAAAGCACAGGGTCATCGGGCATTGGTGTCTCGACAATCTCCTGCCAACGCCCGAACCGGACCAGAACGTGCATCTTCATGGAGTAATAGCCCTCCATCGTGATTGCCATCTGCGGGCGATCTTTGACGCTCAGCACCTCTTTGGACAGGGTGGCACACATCTGCTCGGCTGCGGCCATCGCGGGTTGGAACTGCCCCAGATACATGCAGGTATACATCATCAGGTGCAAATCATGGCAACGCGCGGTGGTGTAGAAATTGAACGCGCCTGCGTAATCGACATACTTATTGTCTGCGCGGATCGCCTTTTCACTGGCGGTCTTCGCCTTTTCGTACTCGCCGCACAGAACATAGGTATGGCCCGGCATATGGTTCATATGCCCCGCATCAGGGCAGAGCGTCGCCAGAATATCGGCAGAGCGCATCGCGCGCTCCGGCGCGTCCGACATCTCTGTCGCATGGATGTGCAAATGCAGGATTGCCGGATGCTGACGCTCGCCCAAAGCATCTTTTGCAGCGATCGAACGCTCAATCACCTCCAACGCCTCCAGAACATCAGACCCCTTTGCAGGGACACCGCGTTTAACATCCCAAAGCTGCCACGCGGTGCGGGTCATCATCGCTTCGGCGCAAAGCGCGGCAATGTCATGATCATCCGGATTGGCGCGGTAAAGGCCGCGCATCGCATCGGCGTAATCGTCGTCCCAGGAATCAAACGTCGCACCGTCCACGCCGTGCGGCTGCTGGAACCGGCGCGACAAAGCCCCGAGCAACGCGTTCTCCACTCCGCTCGCAGTATGTGCGAAACGTCTGGCCTGCTGGATGTGATAATAAGCGGTTCTTACAGCACTGTCAGCCTCGGCCTCACTGAATTGCCGCCAGACATTGTTGTAAAACGGGCCAGTGCCATAGGCGATGCCCCAATGCGCCATCACACATTGAGGGTCATGTTCCAGCGCGCGGTGAAAGCACTTAACGCCCTCTTCATGGTTAAAACCGTAGCACCAGTTCAGGCCCAAATTGAACCAACGCTGCGCGTCTGTAGACGTGCTCGAGACGTCCCGCTCATGTTCACCAAGATTAAAATAATCCATTGCCACTCCAATGGTCTGTGTCGCCAAGCACGACAGTAAAGAGCGCTTTTTCAGAGGTAAACTGCAAATGGAGCGCGGCAGCGCTTGGGGCGTTCCACCCTACCCCGCCATCCGCTTGCGCCGCTCCTTGATCCGCCCATCCGCTTCCACCGTGCCATCATGGAACGAGCCGAACAGCTTGTCCCATGGCAGTTCCAGCGAGCCGTAGTTGCATTCGAAATAACGGTGGTGCATTTGATGGTGGAACGTGCCGAGCTTCAGGCGGTTCTCATCCTTGATCAACAGCCCCTCAAAGCCCGTGTGCGTCGTCGCAGCGGTCAAAGTATAATACTGCATGTGGAACAGAATGTGCAGCGGGTGCGCGCCGATCACAAAATGGATCAGGACCGTACCAAGGTAGATGATATGCTCCACAGGGTGCATAGACAGGCCCGACCACGGCCCCACATTGATATTGCGGTGATGCAGCGCGTGGACATGTTTGTAGAGCCACGGAATGTGCAAGAACCGGTGGATCCAGTAGAAATAAAAGCTCTCCCAGAGCGGGATCAGCAGAAACAGCGCGACAAACCAGAACGGATTCGCGGCCCAGGTGAGCATCGGGACATAGCCGTTCGCCAAGGACCAGAACATCAGCACCTCGTAGGCGGTCCAAAAAAACACGCCGCTGCCGAGCGTCCAGAACATATTGTCCCTGATCTGCCCGCCAAGCGTGAATTGCCTGCCATTTTTCATCAACGGGCGCGGATCATACTTCAACCGTGCGCCCTGTTTGGTGAAGCTGTAGAAATAAAGGTGCAAGCCCCCCGCCACCAGCGTCATCAGAGCCATATTGCGCAGCCACAGCTCGAAAATCCAGCCAAAGGCAAGCGTGCGGGTTTCATCCAGCGGCGGCTGGAACCATGCCAGTGATACACACGCCAGAGCGAGGATAATCAACTTTTCAGTCAGCAGGAACCAAGAATTCCAGACCCACGCGAGCATTTTTGCAGGCTTGAGCGGCCATGTAAAAAACGGCGAAACCTGCAGCGGCACATCGGGCGCGTGGTTCCATCCTTTTAGCGGGGTCTTGCTCATGGGCGCTCCTGTGTTGCGCGCATTTGAAGCGTTAAGCACGCTGTGGCGCAAATCATTTCTTTAACTCGCAGTGTCGCCCATAGGATTGATCGGGCGAAGAAATCACCGTAGCCATGCAAAAACCAACAGGAAAACCCGATGCCCGACATTGCGCAGTCCGCACACGATATGATCTCGGGCATGACGCCAGAACCGCAGCCCGGTGTCTTCGTCTTCATCATTACGTGCGACCCCGCGCGCATTGCCGCCCTTGCCCCGCATGCCATTTCCACTTTCAAGGAAGCAGAGGGCCATTCGATGATCGTCCCCGTTGATGTGGCAGAGCAGGCAGGCTTCGACACCGCCAGCCCCATGGCCTGCATCACGCTGAGCGTTTATTCCTCGCTTGAGGGCGTTGGCCTGACAGCGGCCGTCGCTACCGCGCTCGGTGCAGAGCAAATCCCCTGCAACATGGTTGCGGCCTTTCATCACGACCATGTTTTCGTTCCTGCCGATATGTGCGAACGCGCAGTGCAGATTCTGACGCAGCTACAAGAAACAAGCGCCCAAGAGCCGCCCCAATAGAGTGCCTGCCCCGACAAGGACCACGCCCTTCGCACATGCAGCAAAGAATCGCTTGCACCGCTGCGCTTCTTGGCTATTTTCCCTCGCTCAGACGAATTTAGGGTTGGACAGGCACGCGGACCTCGCATATGTGCCTGCAAGACCCATCCATCGGCCCGACTGGGCCCCGAAATTCAAAGGTTGCGACATGGCTGTCCAGCAGAACAAAGTATCCAAATCGCGCCGCAACAATCGTCGCGCGCATGACTCGCTGGTTGCTGCGAACCCGAACGAGTGCTCTAACTGCGGCGAGCTGAAACGCCCGCATCATGTGTGCCCATCTTGTGGCCACTACGCAGATAAAGAAATCGTTGCGCAAGCCGACGAAATCGATCTGGACGAAGACGCGGCTTAACCAATCCGCGAGGTACGCTTAGATGACTGTGTCCACTGATCTTATCGGTGATCCGACCACGGCAGAGAATAAGCGCATCATTTTATCTATCGACGCTATGGGCGGCGATGCGGGACCGGCGGCAATTGTCGCCGGCATTTCGCGTTCAGCGCTCGAAAATCCCAATCTCGGCTTTATACTGCATGGCCCCGAAACGGTGCTTGCGCCCCTCCTTGCCAAGCGCAAGGCGCTGATCGGGCGCTGCGCGCTGCGCGATGTGCCTGACGTGGTCAAGATGAGTGACAAGCCGAGCCAGACCCTGCGCACGGGCAAGAACACCTCCATGTGGTCCGCCATCGACGCTGTGAAAAGCGGCGAAGCGGATGCCTGCGTGTCCTGCGGCAACACAGGTGCGCTGATGGCGATGAGCATGATCCGTCTGCGCAAATTGCCCGGCGTGAACCGCCCCGCAATTGCGATTTTGTGGCCCTCGCGCTCGCAGCACGGGTTCAACGTGATGCTCGACGTGGGCGCAGATATCCGCGCTGATGCGGCCGATTTGCTGCAATACGCGCTGATGGGCGTGTCCTATGCGCGCAACGGGTTGAACGTGCAGCGCCCGCGCGTCGGCTTGCTGAACGTGGGCACCGAAGAACACAAAGGCCGCGCCGAGCTGCATGAGGCAAGCGAGCTTATCGAGGCGCAGTCAAGCGCCGCCAATTTTGAATATGTCGGGTTTGTCGAGGGCGGTGATTTGCCCGGGAATCGCGCCGATGTTATTGTCACCGACGGCTTTACCGGCAATGTCGCGCTCAAGACCGGCGAGGGCACGGCCAGCCTCATCGGCGAGCGCCTGCGCGAAGCCTTCGCCTATTCCATTGCATCGCGCCTCGCCTCGCTTCTGGCCCTCACCTCGCTCAAACGCTTGCGCCACCGCATTGATCCGCGCCGCGTCAATGGCGGGGTTTTCCTTGGGCTTAACGGTACGGTTGTAAAATCACACGGAGCGGCGGATGCCACGGGTGTTGCCGCAGCGACAAATCTGGCGTTTCGCCTTGCACAGTCCGGCTTTTCCGACAGACTGGCCAAAAGAATTGCAGCGAGCACGCAGCGGGCTGCCCAAAGCATCGCCGAGGAGAACCAATCCAGATGATACGTGCGCAAATCAAAGGGGTTGGGCATTATCTGCCGGAAAACGTAGTATCGAACGCGCATTTCGAAAAGACGCTCGAAACCACGAGCGATTGGATTGTGTCGCGCTCGGGAATCGAGCGGCGCCATTTTGCAGCCGAGGGGGAAACAACCTCCAATCTTGCCGCCCATGCCGCGCGCGCAGCGCTGGCCGATGCCGGACTTGAGGCAAGCGATCTGGATGCGTTGATCGTTGCGACCTCGACCGCCGATCTGACATTTCCCTCGGCAGCGACGATGGTGCAGCACCAGATCGGCATGAACAACGGCTTTGCCTTCGATGTGCAAGCGGTTTGCGCGGGCTTTGTTTTCGCGCTGGCAAATGCCAATGCGCTGATCGTGTCGGGCCAGGCCAAGCGCGTGATGGTAATCGGCGCAGAGACCTTCAGCCGGATCATGGACTGGAGCGATCGAGGCACCTGCGTTCTGTTCGGCGACGGGGCCGGCGCGCTGATCCTCGAGGCTGGCGAGGGTGCAGGCACTTCTGGCGATCGCGGCATCTTGTCGACCGATCTCAATTCGGACGGCAGTCACCGTGATATCCTTTATGTGGATGGCGGCGTGTCGACCAAAACTACGGGCTATCTGCGCATGGAGGGCAAGGAAGTCTTTCGCCATGCGGTCGAAAAGCTTGCAGCGACCGCCACGACAGCGATGGACAAAGCCGGCGTCAGCGCCGAGGACATCGATTGGGTCGTGCCCCATCAGGCCAACATCCGGATCATCAAAGGCACCGCCAAGAAGATGAATGTGCCAATGGAAAATGTCATCGTGACGGTACAGGATCACGGCAATACCTCCGCCGCCTCGATTCCCTTGGCGCTCTCCGTGGGCAAGGCCAGCGGCAAGATCAAAGCGGGCGATTTGATCGTCACCGAAGCGATTGGCGGCGGCCTTGCATGGGGCGCAGTGGTCCTGCGCTGGTAAACCTTTGATAGTTAGGGGTTTCCAAAGTCGAATCGCGCATCAGGCCTATTGACTCATTTTTCTCCCTCGCCGTAAGGTGGTGCAAAGCCTTGGGGGGCATATATGACTGAAAAGACATTGACACGTATGGACTTGAGCGAAGCCGTGTTTCGCGAAGTCGGTTTGTCACGTAACGAATCCGCAGAACTTGTCGAGAATATCCTGACGCATCTGTCCGATGCGCTCGTCTCTGGCGAGCAGGTCAAGATTTCATCTTTCGGCACCTTCAGCGTACGCGACAAGGCCGCCCGCGTCGGGCGCAATCCCAAGACAGGACAGGAAGTCCCGATCAATCCGCGCCGCGTTTTGACCTTCCGCCCGTCCCATCTGATGAAAGACCGTGTCGCGGACGGCAACAAGCGTTAAAACAGGAGCTGGCTGGCGATGCCCAAGTCCAAGGATGCCTTTCGCACGATCAGCGAAGTTGCAGAGTGGCTTGAAACCCCTGCGCATGTGCTGCGCTTTTGGGAAAGCAAGTTCACGCAGGTCAAGCCGGTGAAACGTGCGGGCGGGCGGCGCTATTATCGCCCTGCCGACATGCTGCTTTTGGGCGGCATCAAGAAATTGTTGCACGACGACGGGCTGACGATCAAAGGTGCGCAGAAATTACTGCGCGAGCATGGTGTCAAACATGTGGCCGCGCTCTCGCAACAGTTAGACGAGGACCTGACGGAGGAAGCCGCGTTCGAGTTGGATGTGCAGCCTGAACCGGTGGCCGAGCCACCCTCGACGGTGCTCAGCTTTCCCAATCGCGCAGAACCGCCGATTCCTGCGCTGCCAAGCCTTGCGCTGCCGGAGGTCGCCGCGCCAGAAGATCAATCACCAAAGCCGCAGGTTGCCGACACCTCTCCAGAGGCTGCGCACCTAGAGCAGAACGAAATCGCCCAGAGCGCTCAGGACTCCACGCCAGCGCCAGCCCTTTTGGCGGCAGCTACGCCCGCTGTTGAGGCCCCCGCCGCTTTCGGCGGCGATGCTCTGCCCGCGTTCATGCGCCGCTCTGCGCCTGCGCCGCAGCATCCGAAACAATCCGCCGACGCGCCCTCGCCCGAAGAGACAGCCGGCACAGCGCAAAAGGTCACAATTGATCCGACCGCACGCTTTGAGCCCATTGAGCCCATTGAGCCAGGCGCTGCCAAGGACGCTGCTGCGTCAAACAGCGCCCCTGCGCAAGACGCACCCCAAACACCCCAACAGCCCGCTCCAGACCTGCCTAGCGATGCCAAGGCCGCACCAACGCTGGACAGCTACGCCGCGCCCGCTGGCATTCTTGCCGCCCTCCCCGAGGCACGGCGCATTTCACCGGCAATCGCCGCCGAAATGGCACCACATCTGAGCGGACTGCGCGCTTTGCGAGACCGGATGCGAGGCTAGGTCTTGGCTTGTGTCATTTTATCCTTGCCCTTGTACTTATTTCGAGTAAACACCGCCCTATCAAGCGTCGGGCTATGGCGCAGTCTGGTAGCGCGTCCGTCTGGGGGACGGAAGGTCGCAGGTTCGAGTCCTGCTAGCCCGACCATTTTCAAATCACCTGCTGATCCGGTTCTGACCCGCCCTAAGCGGGCCATCGGAGACGCATGATGACAGGTGTTCTACCCAGCCAGCGACTTGAAGCGATGATCGACGCAGCTCAGATCACCGGATCGCCTGCCGTCATTTCAGAGCAAATCCAGCCCGCCAGCCTTGATCTGCGTCTCGGCAATGTCGCCTACCGCGTGCGCGCCTCCTTTCTTGCAGGGCACGGGCGGCGCGTTGAAGATCGCCTCAAAGAATTCGAAATGCACCGCATCGATCTCAGCGGCGGCGCCGTTCTGGAAAAGGGCTGTGTCTACGTCGTGCCCTTGATGGAGAGCCTCGCACTACCCGCAGGCTTGCAAGCGGTTGCCAATGCCAAAAGCTCTACGGGGCGGCTCGATCTGCTGACGCGCACGATCACTGATGGCGGTGCGGAATTCGATCGCATCGCACCCGGCTATCACGGCCCGCTGTTTGCCGAAATTTGCCCACGCTCGTTTTCCGTGCTGGTGCGCCCGGGGATGCGTCTCAACCAGATCCGCTTTCGCGAAGGTCAGGCCATTCTGGACGACGCGGCGATGCACGCGCTGCATGCAAGCGATATTCTGGTCAACGGCGAGGCAGTGATCGACGAAGGGCTGGGCTTTTCCGTCGATCTGAAACCCGAGGGCACCGATCTGGTCGGATATCGGGCGAAACCGCATACAGGTGTGATCGATCTGGACAAAATCGCCCATTACGATCCCGCCGAGTATTGGGAGGAAGTGCGCTGCAAGGATGGCCAGATCATTCTTGATCCCGGCGCATTCTACATCCTCGTCAGCCGCGAGGCCGTGCATATCCCGCCCGCCTATGCCGCTGAAATGGCACCCTATTTGGCAATGGTCGGGGAATTTCGCGTGCATTACGCGGGCTTTTTCGACCCCGGCTTCGGTCACTCAGCCGCTGGTGGAACCGGCTCGCGCGGCGTGCTTGAAGTGCGCTGCCACGAAGCGCCTTTTGTGCTGGAGCACGGGCAAGTGGTCGGGCGTTTGGTCTATGAGCATATGGCCGAAGTCCCCCGCCAGCTATACGGCGCGGGGATCGCGTCGAACTATCAGGGGCAGGGCTTGAAACTTTCCAAGCATTTCGCAGCCCCTGCCTAGGGCTGCGTGAGCCAGTCGGACACTTGCTCAAATTGCGGGCGAAAATAGGCCACCATGCGGCCCTCCGGCGGGGCCGTGTCCGCCGCCTTCCAAGGCGCGACCCCGTGAAGCAAATGGCGGTGCAGGAGCATGGATTGGCCCATCCGCGCATTAATTTCCACAGGTTCGATTTGCGCAAACACCTCGGCGCGCGCCGCTTTGTAGGCATCGGTCAAATCGATGCTCGCAGGCTCCGCGGCGCCAATTGCGCGCCGCAAAGACGCGCGCATCATCACATGGCTGGACGGCCAGACCACCAGAGGCGACGCGCAGCTATCGCCAAGGGGAAGGCCCAGCACGAAAGCATGCGGCTCGCGCAGGAATCTGCGACCCTGCTCCAGCAAAATGCCATCCACATGGGCCGCATACCGCTTGATGCGAAAGCGGTGATTGGCATCGCTCTCACCTGCGTCTTGCAGCGGATAGCCCTCATAGACCACTGAAAGCTGCGCCTTATGCCAAGCGCGCGGCGGCGTGATCTGCGCCTCCCAAGGACCTGCCAAAGGCACGTTTGCAATTGCGCCATCGGTGGCGTTCGGTAGCGCATCCACCCCGACGAACCACGTCTCTTGGTGGCGCAGCCACTGCGCACGCATGGCGGGGTCCTGCGCAACCTTGCGCGCGACATCCGCAGCGGCGCTAGCCCATTTCAACACACGCGCATCACGCTCGAAAACGTGGAACCCGTTGCGCAGAAACGCGTTCACCAGCCCATCGCCTTGCGCAGCATGTTAAGCGCGACAAGCGTCAGGAACACACCAAACGCCTTTTTCAGAGGCTTGGCATCCATCGCATGCGCCAGTTTTACGCCCCAAGGCGCAGTGATCAGCGTCATGGCGATCACCACCGCGAAGGCCACGAGATTGACCGCACCGACGGTGAAGGGTGGGCGCGACGCAGGTTCGATCTGCATGAACAGAAAACCGATGACAGCAGGCACGGCGATCACCACGCCAAAGCCTGCCGCCGTCGCGACCGCGCGGTGGATCGCCACGCCGTGCAGCGCCATGAACGGCACCCCGAAACTACCCCCACCGATGCCCATAAGCACCGACAGGAAGCCAAGCAGCGGCGAGGCTGCCATGCGCCGCGCGCCCCCCGGCATCGCATCGCCAAGGCGCCAGGAACTGCGCCCGAGCGCCATGTAAAGCCCTACGATCAAAGCCAGAGTTCCGAAGATAAGTTGGAGCGTGTCCGAGCGCAGGCTTGCCGCAGTCAGCATTCCAAGCACCGCCCCAACGACGATTCCCGGTGCCCATGTACGCAATATGCCCCACTCCACCGCGCCCTTTTTGTTGTGGCTTAGAACCGAGCGCACAGAGGTCACGATGATTGTCGCAAGCGAGGTCGCAAGGCAAATCTGCATGAGCTGCGGTCCGTCAAAACCCAGCATCCCGAAGACGTAAAAGAACGCCGGAACCAGCACAATACCGCCGCCCACCCCCAGCAAGCCAGCCAAAACGCCTGCAACCGCGCCCGTAAGCAGCAAAAGTGCCAGCATTTGTATCAAAAGTGTGGGATCAGACATTGCGCCGCCTCTCGCTCGATTTGCGCCTACTCAAGCCAGAAAGCCGGACGGCGGGCAAGGCAAAACCTCACAGCACAGGGCGCGCCGCGTGCATCTTGTCGATCGCATCAAGCACCGTATGCGCGCCGGCATCGCTCTTGTGGGCGTTTTCCGACAGGTGGCGCTTCCAGTGCCGTGCACCGGGCTGGCCTGCGAAAAGGCCAAGCATGTGGCGCGTCACCTGCCCCAGTTTACCGCCGCCATCAATATGTTGCTCGATGTAGGGCAGCATCGCGCGCACCACATCCTCGCGCGTGCGATCAAGCGCCGCCTCACCGAAAATCACGCGGTCCGCATCCATCAGTATGTCGCCCGGCTGATGGTAGGCCGCGCGCCCGATCATCACGCCGTCCATACCGCGCTCAAGCGCCGCAACAGCTTCATCAAGCGTGGTAACACCGCCGTTAAGGCTCAGGTGCAGCGCAGGAAAGAGCCCCTTCATCTGATGCACCAGATCGTAATCCAGCGGCGGAATATCACGGTTTTCCTTGGGGCTTAACCCCTGAAGCCAGGCCTTGCGCGCATGGATGCTAAAGCGCGAAACCCCTGCCCCCGCAACGCGCGCGATGAATTCGGGAAGCACGTCGCTTGGCTCTTGATCGTCCACACCGATACGACATTTCACCGTCACTTCGATTGGCGAGGCTTTGATCATCGCCGCGCAGCACTCTGCAACCAATTTTGGATCGCGCATCAGAACCGCGCCAAACGTGCCCGATTGCACACGATCCGAGGGGCAGCCGACGTTCAGGTTGATCTCTGCATAGCCCGCTTCGGCCCCAAGGCACGCCGCTTCGGCAAGTTCAGCAGGGTCCGAGCCACCAAGTTGCAGCGCAACCGGTTGCTCTTCGGGCGAAAACCTGAGCAAATGCAAAGCGCCGCCGCGCACCAATGCAGGCGAGGTCACCATCTCCGTATAAAGCAATGCGCGCGAAGACAGCAGACGGTGGAAATAGCGGCAATGGCGATCCGTCCAGTCCATCATCGGAGCCACGGATAACCTGCTACTTACGCCAATCTGCGATTTTACCGCCTTTTCCAATACTTAGCTCCGGATTCTCAAGTTCGTCTATGTTCGATATCTTGCCATTTAGGCCCATTATCTGCTACATTTACAACACGTGTTGTAAAATGAAAGGCCATGTTGTAAATCATGGGAACCATCATAAAGCGTCGTCGCAAGAATGGCACCATAGCTTGGCTCGCACAAATCTCAGTGATGCGGCAAGGTAAAGTCTTACTTCGCGAAAGTCAGACATTCGAGCGCAGATCAACTGCTGCGGCTTGGATCGAAAATCGCGAAGAAAGTCTTGCACGACCCGGTGCCCTCGATGCGCTCAAAACTCAACCGAAAAGCAAGAAGACACCGACCTTGGCCGATGCCATCGACAGGTATGTCCAAGAAAGCAACAAACAGATCGGTCGGACCAAAACCCAGGTTCTGAAGAGCATCAAGACGTTTGATATCGCGGACCAACACTGTGACGCGATAACCAGCGCTGACATCGTCGAATTTGCACAGGAAAAACTAAACAGCGGCGTCCAGCCTCAGACCGTGGCCAACTACCTTTCGCATCTCGGTGCAGTGTTCTCCATCGCCCGACCCGCATGGGGTTTTCCACTGAGCGCGCAGGCTATGGAAGACGCCCGGAAAGTGGCTGACAAACTGGGTATCACCGGCAAGAGCCGCGAACGGGATCGGCGTCCCACGCTCGATGAACTAGATCGACTCATGCAGCACTTTTTGGACCGCTCCCGACGTCGCCCCACGTCCATCCCCATGCATAGGATCATCGCCTTTGCCATCTTTTCCACCCGACGTCAGGAAGAGATCGTCCGCATTCGCTGGAAAGATCTCGACGTGGAAGGCAAACGTATATTGGTCCGGGACATGAAGAACCCCGGCGAAAAAATCGGCAACGATGTCTGGTGTGGCCTGCAGGAACAGGCTCTGGCGATCATCGAGGCCATGCCATTGATAGAAGACGAGATATTCCCCTACTCGACTGATGCTATCAGCGCAGCATTCACGCGAGCTTGCAAGTTCCTGGAAATAAAGGGACTTCACTTTCACGATCTCCGGCATGACGGTGTTTCACGCCTGTTCGAGCTCGGCCTCAATATTCCGTACGTTGCCGCCAACTCAGGCCACCGGTCGTGGACTTCGCTGAAGCGCTATACACATCTACGTCAGACTGGCGACAAATACGCGGATTGGACCTGGTTGGCCGAAGTCACGAAGCGGGACAACGCACTTAAATTGGTCCGGAATGGCCAATTTCCTCGGAAACGCCGCTCAGACAGAGGCGTTTAGCTGAGCTCAAGATGTTCAGCGCAGTTTCCGAGTTGGGGTAAATCCCCATAAAACATATTGAAACTTATGTGTTTTTTATTATCTAGTAAAACTTCATGTAAACCTACTTTAAAAACGGGACCCCCAATTGCTGACTCAAATATTAGCACCCACGTGCGGATTTCAGAATTACC
>NZ_MUHR01000003.1 GCF_002105285.1 Planktotalea arctica | reverse complement strand
CGCATCGAAAAACCTTCATCATTGCTGCCGTTCGCTGCGCTACGCACGGACGTCTGCTTTCGGGAAATCCGCCCTCGCCCGTTGCCTTCCAAAAACCCTCCTTTTTGGAACGCTTGGGAAACGGCCTGTTTTTAGCTGCCACAAACCCCATTCAAAACCAAATAGATTGTTGAAGGTTTATGCCCTCACTTCCCCTCAAACGTGCACAACACATCACCCGATACACAACATTCGCACCCTGTTCCACCAAGCCTGATCTGCTCAAAGTTGAGCGTGGTCTATAAATCCCTGACACTCAACTTCGAACAAACCACTTATCAAACCGCCAACCTAGTGAATTTCGCCTCCAGATAATCCAGCAATGGCCCCTCGCTCGGCTCGGTGCCCGAACAGGCGTGTGCAATCGTCGCGCGCGGCTCGCGCAACCCGCCGTGGCGCTGCAAGGCCTCGTTCAGCCACTCGGTGCCCAGGGACGGATCGCCTATGGCCAGCGACGCATCAAAATCGGGCAAGTCCGCGCGCATCGCAGCATTGAGGCAACCCGCGTAGACATTACCCAAGCTGTAGGTCGCAAAATAGCCGAACAGGCCGACGGACCAATGCACGTCCTGCAACAGACCGTTTGACGGCTTGTCCACGCCGTAGCCGAAATCAGCCGCAAAACGATCGTTCCATGCGGCTTCCAGATCATCGACGGCAAGATCACCTGAAATCAACGCGCGCTCCAGATCGAAGCGCAGCAGCACGTGCAGGTTATATTGCACCTCGTCGGCCTCGGTGCGAATGAAGCCGCTGCGCAGTTTGTTCACGGTGCGGTAGAACGTATCCTCGTCCGCGACGCCGAAATCGCCAAAAGCATCGCGCATTTGACCATAGAGCCAGCCACAGAACGCGCGCGAGCGGCCCATCTGGTTCTCGTAAATCCGGCTCTGGCTTTCATGCACGCCCATGGAGACGCCGCTGCCGAGGGGCGTGAGCAGATAATCCTTTGAAATCCCCTGCTCATAGCACGCATGGCCAACTTCATGGATGGTGGAATAGAGACAGTTGAACGGATCACGCGCGCTGGTGCGGGTGGTGATGCGCACGTCTTGGCCCGAGCCGGAGGAAAACGGATGCACCGCCTTGTCGACGCGCCCGTGGCTCATGTCATAGCCAAAGGTTTTCGCCAGTTTGCGGGTCAGCTTCATCTGCTTGCCCTCGTCGAAGTCGAAATCGAGATCGGCTGGCTGCTCGTGCGCCATCACCTGATCGCGCAGCGCCGTGAGGCGTGGGCGCAGGGCGGCAAACATCGCGCTTAGGCTATCGCTGCTGGCACCCGGTTCATAATCTTGCAGCATTGCATCGTAAACGTCGCCGCCCGCGGCAAGCGCTGCGCCCTCTTCGCGTTTCAGCGCGACCACCTCTTTCAGGGTCGGCAAGAAGGCCGCGATATCCTCGTCTTCACGCGCCTGCGCCCAGATGCCTTGGCTCGCGGAGGTGAGTTTCGCCAGCGCTTGTGCCAGATCGGCGGGCACTTTTTGCGCGCGCTCGTATGACTTGGTGATCAGGCGCAACTGCGCCTTGCCTGCCTCGTCCGGCGCTTGCGCATTGCAGAGCCATTCGCCAATGCGCGCATCCGTGCGGCGCGCGTGCAAAACGCCCTCGAGCGCCGCCATTTCCTCGGCCCGCTGCGGCGCAGCCCCGCGCGGCATCACAGTTTCCTGATCCCAGCCCAAGCGGCCCATGACCGCGCCAAGCGCTTCTGTTTCGCGCTGGTGCGCCATCAAATCGTCATAAGCACTCATTACACTGCTCCTCGCAGACTGTCCGGTGTCGGGTAACCCGCGTAAAACCGCGCGCGCAAGACCAGCACCCAAAGCACGACCGCGCCAAGCTGATGCACAATCGCAATATGCCAGGGCGCCGCGTAGAGCACGGTAACAATACCAAGCAACATTTGCACGCTCATCATCGCGATCACAGCGCTGAACGCGCGGCGTGTGCCGGAATTGGGCGAGCGGCGTGCGCGCAGCCAGATCACGATGCCAAAGGCGAACAGAAGATAGCCCGCAACGCGGTGCATGAACTGCACAAGCCCTGCGTTTTCAAAGAAATTGCGCCAGATCGGTGTCATTTCAAAGGGATAGGGTGGCAGCACATTGCCAGCCATAAGCGGCCAGTCGGTATAGCTACGCCCCGCGTCGATGCCTGCTACCAAAGCGCCCAACAAGATTTGCAAAAAGGTGAAGTGCATGAACCCTGTGCTCATCGAGAAGAGCTTGACCTCGCGGTGGCGGCGGCACTGCATGAGCTGGCGTTCGGAGCATTTAAGCTCGAACATGTACCAGGCGATAAGGCCCAGAATGACGAAAGCCAGACCCAAATGCGTGGCAAGGCGGTAGGAGGCAACATCAAGCATGCCGCCGGTAAGACCGGAGGACACCATCCACCAGCCGATCGCACCTTGCAAACCGCCAAGCGCTCCAAGGCCAAGCAGACGGCCCGTCCAGCCAGCCGGGATATTTCTGGTGAGCAGAAAGCCGAAAAAGCCGATCGCCCAGACAAGGCCGATCACGCGGCCAAGCTGGCGGTGGCCCCATTCCCACCAGTAGATGAACTGGAATTCGGACAAGGACATGCCCTTGTTTTGCAACTGGTACTCGGGAATCGCACGGTATTTGTCGAATTCTGAGTCCCACTCAGCAGCGCTCAAAGGGGGCATCGCGCCTGTAACGGGCTTCCATTCGGTAATCGACAGGCCGCTGTCGGTCAGACGCGTCAGCCCGCCAACCGCGATCATCACGACCAAAAGCGCGAAAAGCAGTGTCAGCCAGATACGAATGCCGCGCCGCGCTCCGCGCTTGCCTGCATCTATCACGCCAGTCACCGGCGCGCCCTTTTCGGCCGTATCGACCTCTTCGAAAATACTACGTTTTTTGCTCGTGCTCATGCTTTGCCTCATTCGGGAGGTGGGGGTGCGCAAAAGGGTAGGCCTCGCCCCCTGCCCCTTCAAGCGTCAATCAGGTTTTATCTTTCCAGCGCACCATTTGACGCAGGATGCCATGCAGCATCTGCACATCCGCACGCGTCAGCGGCATGCGCGACCACATGTTGCGCAGGTTCACCTGCATGCTTTCGACCTTTTCCGGTGGAAAGAAAAAACCAGCCTCATCAAGGCGCTCTTCATAGTGCCTCGCCAAGGCTTCGCTCTCGCCTTGCGAGGCCCAGACGGTCTTGGCCATTTCGGTGCGTGCGTGGGTGATATCGGCCACCTGGCGCTGCCATTCATAGGCGGTCAGGAGCACGCATTGCGCAAGGTTGAGCGAGGCAAATTCGGGGTTCACAGGCACGTTTATCACCGCATTGGCGCGGGCGATATCATCGTTTTCCAACCCTGCGCGTTCGGGCCCGAAGAGCACTGCAATCTTTTCGCCCTGCGCGATTTTTTGCGCCGCCAGTTTCATCGCGCCCTCGGGCGAGAACGCGGGTTTGGTGAGGCCGCGCTGACGCGCAGTTGTGGCAAAGACATAGGTGCAATCCGCAACCGCATCGGCAGTGGTATTATAGAACTGCGCTTCGTCCAGAAGCCGCCCGGCGCCAGAGGCCATTGCATCGGCCTTGGGATTGGGCCAACCGTCGCGCGGATCGACGAGGCGCATGCGATCAAGCGAGAAATTCCACATCGCGCGCGCGGCGGCCCCGATGTTTTCACCCATTTGCGGGCGCACAAGAACAAAGCTGGGTTGGGCGGTGTCGGTGGGCATTTCAGGTGCTCCTTGGCGTGGTTCTGCGCTGATATTCGGGCTTGGCACTGTTTTCAAGGTGGGGATGCGAGAGGGCCAGCCCTCTCGCGCTCTCCCGAGGTATTTGGAGACCGAAGAAGCAAGCAAAGGCAGCTTTGAGGCACGAGTTCACATAGTCAAACCGGATCAGGCGCGTTATAGGAAGCGAAACAGCTTAGACGGAGCGCGTCCCATGGTCGAAATCGAGCAGCCACAATTATACTTGATCACACCGCCGGAGTTCGATCCGCGCGATTTCGCCACTTTGCTCGGTCAGGTGCTTGATAGTGCGGACGTGGCTTGTGTACGCCTTGCACTGGCGACACAGGATGAGGAAAAGATTTGCCGCGCCGCAGATGCGCTGTTGGAGGTGAGCATGGCGCGCGACGTCGCCCTTGTCATTAACGAACATATTTTGCTGGTGGAAAAACTCGGGTTGGACGGCGTGCATCTCGGAGACGGCGCGCGGCGCATTGCCAAAGCGCGCAAGATGCTGGGCGATGATGCCATCGTCGGTGCCTTCAGCGGCACATCGCGCCACGACGGGATGAGCGCAGGCGAAGCTGGAGCGGACTACGTGAGTTTTGGTCCCATCGGCGCTGGTGCGCTTGGCGATGGCACACGCGCCAGCGCCGATCTGTTCAAGTGGTGGTCCGAAGTGATCGAAGTGCCCATCGTCGCAGAGGGCGCATTGGACGCCGAGGCGCTGAGAGAGTTCGCACCGATGAGCGATTTTATTGCTCTGGGCGAAGAAATTTGGAGCGCGCAGGATCCTATCGCCAAGCTGGCCGAAATCGCGAAGATCATTCAGGCATAGGCATCAAGGGCGCGGCGCTAGATGTCCTGCGCCTTCATTGCCTGCGCTGCTGCAAGGCCCAAAGCATAACTGATATCGCCGTACATATCATCGAATCCCTTGAAGAGCGCGCGTGTCATGGCACCCCCCTCTGGTGTCAGAACCAGCTCTGTGTAGGTTTCGAGCGCACCCGGCTCCAAGGGGCTGTAGGCCATGATCAAAAAGCCATAAAGCCAGTCGCGGGTTTCGGCGCGCAGCTCCTCTTCCTGGCTCCAGACATCGGCTAGAATTTCCTCTTCGGAGAGCGCAAAGGCACCGCCATCGACGAGGCCGCGATAGAACTGAATGTTAGAGTTCAGCGCGCCGACCACATTAGCTTCGAGCAGGTCGCCCGCCTTGACAAAGTCATCGGTAAGCACAAAAGCATCATCGCCCGTGCGCTCGTCGGAGCGGGCCCGCTCCTTGGCCGCATCCTCGATTTCCTGCTCCATCATCGCGCTGCGTGCAGAGAGCTCCAGATCGACAATCAACGCGCCAAGCGGCGTATAGAAGAAGGCTTCGAGCGGAGCCAGATTCACGCCCTCCAGCCCGGCTTCAAAGCCGCGCCGTACAGAAGTTTCCATCGCATCGATGTCATAGATTCGCGAAACCGCATCGCCCCAGCTTTCCGAATAACCGCCCGGCAACATTTCATCGCCCAGCTCCACCGCATATTCGAGGCCCTCCTGGCGCATAAGAGCAACCATACGCTCCATGCCAAGCACGCCGAGCAGCCGATCGGTTGCCTCGTTCGCACTGGCAAAAACGGGCAGACAAACGAGCAAAGCACTCGCAAAGACGATGGGCAAACGCACGGTGATATCCCTCTTTAGGCTTCTATCCTGAGTGCCCTACATAAGCATTCGAACGCGCGGTGCCAATGGATGCCAGGTGCGCGTTGGCCCCTGCATCGGCGCGCGCGCGAAAAATGGGTTGCATGGGCGGGCCGCTGCGATTATCGGGTTGCCAGCCACACCTCGCGGAGCGATGCCGGAGTGGTCGAACGGGACGGTTTCGAAAACCGTTGAGCCTTCACGGGTTCCCAGGGTTCGAATCCCTGTCGCTCCGCCAATGCGGCTTTTCATAACATTTTATTCACTCACATTTACGCCACTTGGGCATTGATCAAGAATTTCGGAGGTGTGATATATGAATATATTGGTCAGACATCTCGTCGCCCGCGCACTTGATTGTATTGAATTTTATTGAGCCGAGTAACTGAAGCCGTAGCCTCAACAGGCTAATTTTATCAAACAGGAAAAGAGCGTAGCCTTGGCAAACGAAAAATTGAAGTCCTACTTGATCATAGTGCTTGCTGCCGCGTTGGCGCTTTCTCTAATTGGATTTAGGCCTCTGCTGAAAGCATACAATGAGCAATTTCGACACGGCACGTTAGCTGGAATTGTTGAATGTGTACGCTTGGCTTCGAACGAATTGCTATCTGAAGCTGCTATGAAAATCGCCTGCGCGAGCTCCTTGGAAGTTAGGTTAGTGGCAAGTGAACTGACTGGCTTGGGCGGACCAAGAAAAGTAGGCGAAAAGGTATCATTGGGCGCTTCGTTGCAAAACAAGCGCTCAGACACGGTGTTTACTTGGTTAGAACTAGAACTTGTCCAAATAGACAAAGATGGTGTGAAAAAATCCTATTCTGCTTTTAGCCGAATGTGGATCGAACCAAACGCAACCTTCGAATATCTTGAACATATAGACGGGCTAAATACGAAAGACCTTGAAGACTTCGAGTTTTGCGATAACCCCGAGGAAGACAAGAGCTGTTGGTCATGGGGCATAATTGATGCTCGAGGCGTGAAGATTAACTAACAGGATCGATCCAGATCGAACTTCTTAAATTGCGATTTCGGATAACGTGGTGTGGGGTGTGGTTAGAACTATGGTATTTTTCCATAAAAATATGGAAATAATGAATTACATCAAAAGGTAATGATAAAGCTCTAAAGACTTTCGCTCCGCCAAATCACATGTCAGCATGCGGCTTGCGTCAGCTTAGATACGTTTTACCCTCTCGATGCCTGCAAGGTGTGGGCTCGAATGCGCAGTTTTCCATGCCGGATACGATCCCCCCCTCACTGCGCCTTATGTTATACAGGCTTGCAGACAGCACGCCATCGGTTCGCGGGGCTCTGCCTGTTCCTCGAGCGCCGCGGCATGTGCGAAGTCGAGATTGTTGGTATAGACACCCTGAGCAACGCCTTGGTGAATGATATCAGAGAACCCATGTGCAAAAACGGAGCGCCATTTAGGATGACAGCGCCGATGCCTTTGCTTAAGGTCCGGGTTCACCCGAGCCGCAAAGCGGCCTGTCGTATTTCTGGGAGGATCTATCTATGACATTGAAACTTACGCGCCGCGCATTCGCCGCAGCGAGCATGGCGGCAATGAGCCTTGGCGCGCCAGCACTGGCTGACGGGCATCAAGTGCTTGATAGCTTGCACTTTATTATTCCGGGCGGCGCGGGCGGCGGCTGGGACGGCACGGCGCGCGGCACGGGCGAAGCGCTCACCGGGGCTGGCCTTGTCGGCACCGCATCTTACGAGAACATGTCCGGCGGCGGTGGCGGCAAAGCCATCGGTTTCATGATCGAGAACGCCGAGAGCAATCATGGCACGCTCATGGTCAATTCCACGCCCATCGTGATCCGCTCGCTCACCGGCGTGTTCCCGCATAACTTTCGCGATCTGACGCTGGTCGCTGGCACGATCGGCGATTACGCGGCGATCGTCGTGGGCAAAGACAGCCCGATCAATTCCATGGCAGACCTGCTGGCGGCCTATGACGCGGATCCCTCCAAGACCGCCGTCGGCGGCGGCTCGGTTCCCGGCGGCATGGATCACCTTGTTGCGGCGATGGTCATGGAAGCGGCAGGCAAGGACGCGCTTGGCGTGAAGTACATCCCCTATGACGCGGGCGGCAAGGCCATGGCCGCGCTGCTTTCGGGCGAAATCGCAGCGCTCTCCACGGGCTTTTCCGAAGCGGTCGATCTGGCCAATGCGGGCGAAGTGAAAATCATCGGCGTCACCTCGGACGAGCGCGTGGCAGCGGCACCGGACGCAATGACCATGAAAGAGCAAGGCATCGACACGTCCTTCGTTAACTGGCGTGGCTTCTTCGGCGTTCCGGGTCTGCCAGCGGACAAGTTGGCGATGTATCAGGACGCGATCATCAAGATGTATGATACGCCCGAATGGGAGAGCGTGCGCGCGCGCAACGGCTGGGTCAACATCCACAACTCGGGCGATGACTTCAAAGCTTTCTTGGAAAATCAGGAGCAGGTCATCGGTGATTTGATGAAAAAGCTCGGCTTTCTCTAAGTAAACCAAAGGGGCGAAGCGGGAGACTGCTTCGCCCCTCTCTCTTTGAATAAGGACGCGCAGCCCATGGCCCTTGATCGCTGGATCGCACTTGTCATTCTTTGCATCTGCCTCGCTTATGGCTATGCAGCGTGGTTCACCATGGACCAAGGCCTCGCACCGTTCATGCAGCGCAATCCGATCTGGCCGAGCACCTTTCCCAAAGTCTTGTCGATCCTTGGAATCATCGCCGCGGGCATCATCGTACTGGGCCTTGAAAAAAGCGTCGTGAAAGAAGCCGATATCGATTACCGCCGCCTTGGCGAGTATCACCTCTGGCAGGCAATCCTGCTGCTGGTGCTCATGGTGCTTTATGCGCTGAGCCTGCGCCCTTTGGGCTTTATCAGCTCTAATATTGCCTTTCTCGTGTTGGGCGCATTCATTCTGGGTGAGCGTAAATGGCATATCATGCTGCTTGCCGCGGTGATCGCGACAGCGGTGGTCTGGTATCTGGTGCAACAGGTGCTGGGCATTTACCTGCGCCCCTTCCCCGGTTTCATAGGAGGCTGATGATATGCTCGAAGGACTTTTGATCGGCCTACAAACGGCCCTGTCGTTCCAGATGCTTGCTATGGTGATCGGTGGCTGCCTGATCGGCACGTTCATCGGCATGTTGCCGGGGCTAGGCCCGATGTCGATCATCGCGATCATGATCCCTGTCGCGATCTCCATGGGCGATCCTGCGGCGGCTTTGATCCTGCTTGCAGGTGTCTACTATGGCGCAATCTTCGGCGGCTCGACCTCGTCGATCCTGCTCAATGCGCCGGGGGTGGCGGGCACCGTCGCGACCAGTTTCGACGGCTTTCCCATGGCAAAGCAGGGCAAGGCCGGCAAGGCGCTGACCATCGCGGCGGTGGCAAGTTTTTGCGGCGGTACGATTGGCGCGATCTTGTTGATGATCTTTGCGCCTGCCCTGTCTTCGGTCGCGCTGCTCTTCCATTCGGCTGAATATTTCGCGCTCATGGTCGTCGGCCTTTCGGCCATCGCGGCTTTTGCGGGCACGGGGCAAGTGGCAAAGGCGCTATTGATGACGGTGCTGGGGCTGATGATGGCCACCGTTGGCGAGGGCGCGCTTTTCAACATGCCGCGCTTTACAATGGGGATCATGGATTTGCAGTCGGGCTTCGGGTTTATCACGCTGGCCATGGCGATGTTCGCGCTGCCAGAGGCGTTGTTTCTGGTGCTCAAACCACGCTCGGCCAATGCGGCAAATAGCGGTGAAATCAAGGATATGCGCATCACGCGGGCAGAGGCACGCGCAATTGCCCCCGTTATCGGGCGCCAATCCATTCAAGGCTTTTTCATCGGTGTGCTCCCCGGCGCAGGCGCAACCATCGCCAGCTTTCTCGGCTACGCGGTCGAGCGCAATATCGCCCCCAAGCACGAGCAGGAAGAATTTGGCAAAGGCTCGATCAAGGGGCTCGCCGCGCCTGAAACCGCCAACAACGCCGCCTGTACCGGATCCTTCGTGCCACTGTTGACGCTGGGCATCCCCGGCTCAGGCACCACGGCGATTTTGCTGGGCGCTTTGATCGCGCTCAACGTGACGCCGGGGCCACGCCTGATGATCGACGAGCCACAGATCTTCTGGGCTGTCATCATGTCGATGTTCATCGGCAATCTGGTCCTGCTGGTCCTGAACCTGCCGCTTATTCCCTATATCGCAAAAATTCTCGCAATTCCGCGTAACTATCTGATCCCCTTCATTTTGTTCTTTACGCTCATGGGGGCCTACATCGGGCAGAACAACGCAACCGAACTACTGTTCCTCGTCGGGTTCGGGGTCTGCGCCACTGCGCTGCGCTTTGCCGATTATCCACTGGCCCCCTTGTTGATCGGTTTCATCCTTGGCGGCATGCTCGAGGATAACTTCTCGCGCTCGATGCAGCTATATGACGGCATCAGCTTTATCTGGGAGCGGCCTATGACACTGGGGCTTCTGGTGATCGCGGCGCTGTTGATCGTCCTGCCCACCTACCGCGCACAGCGCGCGCGCATGCGCGCCAAGGGCGTCGCGGACGGGGATTAAGCACACCGCAAGCATGCGGTTTCCCGTCAAATGAGCGGACATATGAAATAAGGGAGGGTAATGGCGGATCGACAGGGATTCGAACCCTGGAGACGGTCTCCCGCCTACACACTTTCCAGGCGTGCGCCTTCGACCACTCGGCCACCGATCCATTGCGCGGGGTTTACCCAAAACGAAAGGCACTATGCAAGCGCAAAACTATGATAACGCACACTTAGATTGCGATTAGCTGTTGTGCAGCCGCATATGCCGTCTTGATCCCCTCAAAACAGTGCCAGATACGCAACTCCTGCCTTTAGGACGCCAGTGAAAGAACGGGTTTCGCGCTCTCTTTTTCGTATTGCTCGATAAAGGCGGCGGCTTCGGCATAATTTGTATCAAAGCGGCACTGAACATCGGCCATGCGTTCGCTCGAGATAGAGCGCCAATCAGAGTCGTATTCCAGAACCGACAAATCCGCCCCCGCTTCTTTGTAATAGGGAATCGCGCAAAGCCCGGGATCAATACGATAGATGATGTCATCCACAGGTTTGCCGGTGCGCCGGTAGTCCACGTTGATTGCCAGACTAAGCTCGATCAGGCGGCGACTGTTGAAGGGCGACATGTAGAAATGCTTGTGCAAGCCATTGAAGGTAAAGCCGACGGTGGCATTATAATACGCCTCGATAAACATGAAATCGAGCGGCAACTCCTGCGCGGCGGGCGGCAAAGAGCTGTGCCATGCGGTAAAGTCGGGCAAGAATGTCTTGTAGATATCCTGATTGAAGTCGCTCAAGGCTACGGGGAACAAGCGCTGCACTTGCCAGTCGAATTCCTTCCAGCGGCTCCGCTTGCTGGTGAACACATATACCGCACGCAAAAGATCGGTCAGATGCCCACGCAAGACCACCTGATCCTCGTGCAAAAGCTGATGCACGTTGCGTTCCATTTCGTCGGGCATACGCACGGGCGCGCCAACAGCGGTTTGGAACCCGCGCAGATCTTGTCTGTACTGAAATTTCGAGCGCTCGGGCGGCGAGGGTTGACGCCAGCTATGCACCTCATGGGGAATATCCAGATGCTTGCCAATCAGGGAGGCAACGGTCGCATCATAGCGCGTGGCGAAATTTGTAATGTGGGTGAACGGCTGGTTGACCTTGTGGATATGCTCGCCGGCCATCGCCGCGAGTAAGCGGCTGTCGCGCCCGCCAGAGAGCGGCATCGCCGTTTTGAATCGGTCCGTGATCGCCCCGATGACGTGGCGCGCGGTGTTGATGATTTCATCGTAGACCTTGCCATACTTGCTCAGGGGAACTTCAAAGCGATCGGTGCGCGGCCAGAAACGGGTTTCCATCATCGTTTCAAGATCAAGATAGAAGCTGCCGTTCATGCGGCGACAGTATTCATCGCGCGTATTGAACAGGATGTACTTGCCACCCCTTTTTTCAACGGCCTCATGATCGGATTTGGAATTCAGCACGATGTCGTGGTTCAGCGTCAGGTTCAGTGATGACGCAACCCGTTGGCTGGTAGGATCATAGACACAGCCGATCATCGCGACCGGATCGGTGTAGACGCGCTGCTCGGTGCCCGCGCCGCACAGGACCACATAGCGCCCCGCGACATCGTCAAGATATTCGGCAAAGCGCGCGAAAAGCTGCGGGTCGTCCAGATCAAGCTCGTCCAGTTGATGCTCGCCCTTGATCAAGCCGGAGCGATCAACCGCGATGCCAAGCACATATCCGAAAAAGCGCCCCTTGCAATCGGTGAGCAATGCCGAGTGCAGTTTGGCCCCGACATGGATGGAAAACTTCCCGAACGGCAAAACAGACATACCGTCGATTTGCTCCGATTTCCCCGGAGTAACCAGATATTGATAAGCAAAAACCTTGCTCACGTCCTGTTTTATATGCGCGCAAAGTTTTACTGCGTTTGTCATGCCCAAACCTCAGAAAGTTTTTTATAATTTTCTTAAGGTTAATGGCTGCGCTGGCCTATTGACTAGGGGGCAAAGGTTTGTCCCGCGCGGTGAGAATCTTTAGAGCAACACATGATCTGTGTTTAGATTCAAAGCTCTAGTCAGTCGTCCAAATGCAGATAGACACGGCGGTTTTGCTTGCCCTTCTTCTCGATCTTCCCGATGCGCACGCGGCCGATTTCAGAGGTGCGCGCCACATGGGTGCCGCCGCAGGGTTGCAGATCAATCTGGCGGGTGGCATCGCCAATGCGCACCAGTCGAACGCGCCCTGCCCCGACGGGTGGCTGCACGGACATGGTTTTCACCAATTGCGGATTGGCGCGCAGTTCTTCATCGCTGATCCACTCCTCGCTCACCACATAATCGAGCTCGATCAACGCATTGAGCGAACGCTCCAGCGCGTCCTTGTCCTCTGGCGCATCAGGCATATCAAAATCGAGCCGCCCTTTGCCTGCAGAGATCGAGCCGCCTGTGACCGGCAGTGGAATGACAACCGACAGCAAATGCAGCGCCGAGTGCACACGCATATGCGCGTGGCGGCGCTCCCAATCGAGCGATTGCTCGACCACCGCTCCCAAAGGCGGCAGGGGCGCAGGCTCGGCCGCGACCAGCGCCGTATAGCCCTGCGCGCTGCCCTCCACTTTAACACAAGTCGCAATGCCAAGCCGGCGCGTGCCCCATGTGATCACGCCGCTGTCACCGGGTTGCCCGCCGCCCGCCGCGTAAAAGATCGAGCGATCCAGCACCACCCCGCCCTCGGGCGTGTGTTCAATCACCCGCGCACGCGCATCGCGCAGATAAGCATCCTCCAAGAACAATGGCAGGGTCATGCAGAATTATCCTCCTCGCCTGTCAGAGGCCTTGGTCCTGACTGGGTAAGCGCCTCGGGATTGCGAATCCAGATATCGCGCTGCGCGAATGGAATTTCCACGCCTTCTTCCTGAAAGCGTTTGGCAATCTCGTGGTTCATGTCCGACTTCACACTCAGCACATAGTTCACGTCCCGCAGGATCGCGCGGATCTCGAAATCAAGCGAATCCGCGCCAAAGCCCTGAAACACGATCGACGGTTCGGGATTAAGCAAGACCATCGGATGTTCGCGCGCGATGCCCAGCAAAATGCTCTCGACCTTGCGTGTGTCATTGCCGTAAGCCACGCCCACGGGCACGATCACCCGCCCCACCGTCTTGCCGCGCGTCCAGTTGGTCACCATGCCGCTAACCAGATCGGCGTTGGGCACGATCACATCTGTTCGATCAAACGTCTCGATACGGGTCGAGCGCACGGAAATGCCGCGCACATAGCCCATCTTGCCGCCCACTTCGATCCAGTCGCCCTCGGCAATCGGCCGCTCGATCAGCAGGATAATGCCCGACACGAAGTTGGACACGATGTTTTGCAGACCGAAACCGATGCCAACGGACAGTGCACCCGCAACGATCGCAAGGCTGCTCAGATCGATGCCGGCAGAGCTGATGGCAATCACAGCAGCAAGGAAGATACCCACATAACCGATGCCGGAAACGATGGCATTGCGGCCCCCCGCATCCAGTTTGGTGCGCGGCAGAATGGTCGTGCGCATCGCCCCCTGAAGCAAGCGCGTCGCCATATAGCCAATGCTAAAGAGCACGGCGAAGGTCAGGAAATCGGACGGCGAAATCCGGCTGTCCCCAATGGAGAACCCTTCCTGAAAGCGCGTCCAGACTTCGGTGATATCCGCCCACCGCGCGCCCCAGATCAGTGCCAGAACCGGAAGCGACGCCATGACCAGTGCAAAGCCCAAAAGCACGGGGATCAAGCCGCCTTCCTTGTCCTTGACTTCCTTGCGCATCAAAAAGGCATAAAGGTCTGCGATGAAGGCCTGCATCACCAACAACAGACCCAGCAGCGCCATCGAGGCGACGGAAGAGAACATCAAACGCGCCGCCGCCGTGCCATAGCCAAGCACCGCAATAACCGGACCAATCACAGCGATCACCACAGCCAGTTGCCCCAAAAGCCGCGCAATACGCATACGGTAGAGCCAGCCGTCATCTTCATCCGTCGGCTCGACCATGCCCCCACGCAGCAAAGTGCCAACGCGAAATAGCACAAGGCCGGTGACGATCAAAAGCGGAAAGCCCAGAACAGCGCGCGTGGCATCGCGCCACTCATCATAGGTTGCCAGCACTTGCAGCACCTGCGCCGCAATCAGGATAATCGCACTGGCCGTTATGTACCATCGCGCCTCCGCGCGGTGCGAGCCCTCGATGGGCAACATCGCTTCTTCGTCTTTGCGCGGAAACAGCTGCCCACCCAGCCACCAGAACACCAACAACAGAAGACCGTAGCTTGGAACATTATCTAGCAACAGCGTGCCACGCAGCCCGACCAGCCCTAGGGCGAAGGCCGCCTCGACTAGCGCGGTAAGGCCAGCGAAAGGCAGCAGGATTTGCAAAAGCGAAGCGATAAAGCGCCACACGTCCGTTCCGCGCTTGGTATAGCGGCGCAATACATCGACGATTTTAAGAGACCAGCGCCGACCGCGTAGCATCAGCACGAAACCGATCAGCGTCAGGATGATGACTTCGGGCAAATCCTGGCTCGCAGTCTTGCGCTGCGCTTCTGACTTATAGGCCGACACGGCTTCCTGCACGACGGCAAGGCTAGAGCGGCTCAAGGTTTCAAGCGCAGGTGCCCAATGCACCGGATTTAGCGGACTTGGCCCGCTGCGCAGCAACTCGTCCGTCTGGCGCTCGCGGATCAGCCGGTCGATCTCTTTGATCACTCCGTCCGCACGGCTATAAGCCTCCTCGGCGGCGACGATGGGCGTGCGCAAGCGTTGCAGTTGATCGTTAAGCTCGCTGCGCCGCGCCGCAATGTCGGGTGCCTCCGCGATGCCTTCCTCAGGAATGCCAAGGGAGGCAATTTGCGATTGCAGCGTAACGATGCGCGCCTGATTGCCTTGCTGGGCGGTCAAAAATTGCTCGCGCCAGCCCACAACCTGAATGCGCAGCGCCTCCAGCGCGCCTGTCGAGGCACGCCCGTTTTCCACGGCAATCTCGGCGCGCTGCGCCACTTTCACCCATTCCTCGTAGTCCGGCCCTGCATTTTGCGCCAGCGATGCACTTGGCGTTGCAAGGATCAGCGCAATACATAGCGCGCGCAGCAGCGTGAACAGCGACATCATACTTCCTCGAATACGCCAGGAATGCTGGCAGGTGCCCTATCAAGCCAAGCAGGCACGGGCAGGCCTTTTTCGCGAAGGAACTCTGGGTTGAACAGTTTGGACTGATAGCGCGTGCCGAAATCACACAGGATAGTGACGATCGTATGCCCGGGGCCCATTTCACGCGCCATGCGGATCGCACCAGCGACATTGACGCCAGAAGATGCACCAAGGCACAGGCCCTCATTTTGCAACAGATCAAAGACGATCGGCAGCGCCTCGTCGTCGTGAATGTTGAAAGACATATCCGGCGTAAAGCCCTCAAGGTTCGCGGTGATGCGCACCTGCCCGATGCCCTCCGCGATCGATCCACCCTCGCTCATCGCCAACTCGCCCGTGGTGTAATAGCTGTGCAGCGCGGCCCCGTCCGGGTCCGCCAACGCGATCTTGACGCCTTTGGGCTGAAGCGACATGCCAACTCCCGCCAGCGTGCCGCCCGAGCCAACGGCGCAGACGAAACCATCCACCTTGCCGCCTGTCTGCTCCCAGATTTCAGGGCCGGTGGTGTCGATATGCGCTTGGCGATTGGCCACATTGTCGAACTGGTTCGCCCAGATCACACCCTCGTTGGTGGTGCGCGCTAGCTCTTTGGCTAGGCGTTCGGAGTAGCGGATGAAATTGTTCGGATTGCGGTAGGGCGCAGCAGGCACCTGCACCAGCTCAGCCCCCGCAAGGCGCAGCATATCTTTCTTTTCTTGGCTCTGCGTCTCGGGAATGACAATCACCGTCTTGAACCCCATGGACGCGCCAACCAGCGCAAGGCCGATGCCGGTATTCCCCGCCGTGCCCTCGACAATCGTGCCCCCGGGTTTCAACGCGCCGCTGGCAACCGCCGCCTGAATAATCGAGAGCGCCGCACGGTCCTTGACCGATTGGCCGGGATTCATGAACTCCGCCTTGCCCAGAATGGTGCAGCCCGTCGCGTCCGATGCGGCCTTGAGCTTGATGAGCGGTGTATTTCCAATGGCCCGGGCCAAATCCTGCGCGACAATCATTTGCGTATCTCCTTGCTTGCCCCTACCTATGCGCGCGGCAAAGCTAACTCAAGCCACTGCGGCGCAGCTCATCCGGCATTGCCGCACCATCCCTTCCTCTTTCCATAAATATCGCGGGGGTATGGGGGCTGGCCCCCACGTGGTAGCGGGTGTGGGGCTGGCCCCCACTTGATAGCGGGTGTGGGCCCACGATCACAAGATCACGCAAGCCCGCGCAATTCACTGCGCTGCCGCCCAAGCCACAGCAGCATCATCGCCAGTGGTGCCTGATTGATCTCGCCGCTCTCCAGCAGTTCCATGGCGCGCGTATAGGGCATGACGTGACTGCGAATATCCTCACTCTCGCTTGCCAATCCATGCAGCCCCTCTTGCGCAGGGTCCAACGGGCAAAGACCTAAAAAGCAATGGAAAAACTCGGTTGAATAGCCGGGCGAAGCGTAGGTTTTCAACATCGGGCGGATGTCCTTCAGAACCAGCCCCGCCTCCTCCACCGCTTCGCGGCGCGCGGTTTCGATCGGTGCTTCGCCCGCATCCACAAGCCCCGCAATCGGTTCGAGGCACCAAGGCCGCGGGTCACCGCGCAAAAGCGGGCCGTAGCGCATTTGTTCGATCAGCATCACCAGATCGCGCGCAGGGTCATAGGGCAGCACCAGCGCTGCGTCATAGGCGACGAATGCGCCGCGCTCGAGGGTCTCGCTTTGCCCTCCGTCAAAGCGCGTATGGCTGACGTCGAAAGTCTCGAGGCGAAAAAAACCGGCGTAGCCATCATCGCGTTTGCGCAAGCTGACCGCACCGCTTTGCATATCGCGCCGCAGCGTGCTTGGCGCACCGTCTTTGGCAAGCTCTTTCGCCCAGGCGCGCGCGCGAAAAAACGGCAACAGATGCGCAATCTGCTGCGCGCTGCGCTGGCCGAAATGCTCCATGACTTCACGCGCCGCATGCTCGCTCAGCGCGCCCCATTCGCCACGCCACGCCTGCAAATCCCAAGGCGCACCTGCACGCCAGCTATCGCGCGCGGGGAAAAACACCTCTGCTGCGCGCTCTGCACCGCCTATCTCTACCACGCGCGGCGAAAGGTCATACGCAAAGCCGCCCTCGTAGAAACGCAGGCGCGCGATATCCTGCTCGCTCAGGCCCTGCACCAAAAGCCCCTGCGCCGCCGCGCCCTGTTGCGCAGCGATCATCGGAAACATCTCGCCTTCGGCCCAGTTCACGGCATGATCCGGCAATTGCGCTGGGCGCACATCAATCAAAGCCGCGTCGCGGCCAAGCACGATTTCCAGCAGCGGCATATGGCGCAGCGTTCCATAAAAGAACAGCGCGCGCGCCTTGTCCACGCTCATGAAGCACGCCGCGACACAAGTTCAGCAATCAAGCCGACAAGCGCCGAGCCTGCGACAAACGTGAGGATGATCGTCGGCGTTGCAATCAAGAGCGCATAATCAGCCATGATCTTGAACGCAGCGCCGCCCGCATCCAGCGCCCCGTCATAGCGTCCACGCATGGAAATCCTGAACATCCTGTAAAACGAATGCACCAGCAGCACCCAGAACAGCGCCACCGCGCCGCCCGTCAACCCATTGTTGATCGCCGCGCCAACGCCGCGCCCTGCGCGGCTTCCAACGACCTTCCAGCCGACAAGAAAACCGATGCAAAAATTGACCAGATTGAACGAGCCGAAATTCTTGTCCTCATCGAACAGCGGTTTGATCAAATCCGAGACCAGCCATGCCAAAGCCGCAAGGCACAAAGCGGCAGTAATACGGGCGGCAGTGGGCATGAGGGGGCGCTTTCTGCATTAAACGGGCTTGCGAATGGTGATCTGTGTTACATCACAGTTTCCGCTTTGAAACGTCGCAGCGCAAGAGGTGAGATAAAAGTTCCACATCCGCCGGAAACGATCGTCAAAGCCCATATCCGCGACCACATCCCATTTGTCGTTGAACGTCTTGAACCAGCGGCGCAGCGTGATTGAATAGCTCTCGCCGAATTCCTTCGATCTGATCACATCAAGCCCGGCCTTATGTACCTCAGCCTTGAGCGCGCCGGGGCTGGGCAGCATACCGCCCGGGAAAATGTATTTCTGGATGAAATCCACGCCGCGTTTATAGACCTGCCAGCGCCGGTCCGCGACGGTGATAATTTGCAAGGTCGCGCGCGCACCCGGTTTGAGCCGCTCGCGCACACTTTCGAAATAAACCGGCCAGTATTTTTCGCCCACCGCCTCGAACATCTCGATGGAGGCGATGCCGTCATAGCTTCCGGTCTCGTCACGGTAGTCTTGTAGCTTGAATTCGACCATATCGGAAAGACCAGCTTTTTCAATGCGCTGCGTGGCGTACTTAAACTGCTCCTCACTAATGGTCAGCCCTGTCACCTTCAACCCGCGCTCGCGCGCGGCATATTCGGCAAAGCCGCCCCAGCCGCAACCGATTTCCAGCACGTGATCCCCGGGCTTGGCACCCATTTCATCCACCATCGAGGCATATTTGGCGATCTGCGCTTTTTCCATGCTTTCCTGGCCAGTCTCGAAAATGGCCGAGGAATAGGTCATCGTTTCATCAAGCCAAAGCCCGTAGAATTCATTCCCCAGATCATAGTGATACGAGATATTCTTGCGCGCTTGCTCGCGGTGATTGCGTTGCAGCCAAAAGCGGAATTTCTCCAGCGCACGCACCAGCCCCATGCCGGGAAAGCCGTCATAGACGTCCTCGTTGTCCATGTGAACGAGGTCCATGAAGGCCTGCAAATCAGGCGTAGACCACCAGCTATCAAGATAGGCATCGCAAAAACCCAGATCGCCCTCGCGGATCAGGCGCGCAAAAAGATCGGGGTTGTGCACATGCAATTCGGCGACGGGGCCAGGATTTTTGCCCTCGGCGCGAAACACGCGTCCGTCGGGCATGTGAAAATCTACCCGCCCGTTGTTCATCGCGCCAGACATTGCGAAAACGCGGGAAAAATAGCGCGGTAGGCCTTTTTGGCCCTCGGTAGATGTGTAGATCATATCACCCCCCAATCGGTGAAGCGGGCGGCGCTATCGCGCGCATCATGCCCTGTCGTTAAAGTCAGAATGCAGCAGGATCGCCCTGCGGCGCAAGATCGTGAAAGTTTGTATGCGCTAGAAGTTGCGCCCCGCGTAGGCGTCCAGCGCGCGTTTGCGCCCGAGCGCCGCATCGACCACCGGCTGCGGATAAAGTTCCGTCGCACTCAGGTTCCATGCGCGTGGTATCGCCTCGAAATAGCTCAGCGCGGTGGCTGGCGGCGTGCTTTGCCCCTCGGCAATCCAAGCGCGCACATAGCCGCGGCCCGCGTCGAATTTATCCAGCTGTGTCACTGGATTGAACACGCGAAAATAGGGTGACGCATCCGGCCCCGATCCGGCGGCCCATTGCCAGCCCATCGCGTTGGAAGCAGGGTCCCAATCGGTCAGGCACTCCTCGAACCAGGCCTTGCCGATCTTCCAATGGCTCATCAGGTGTTTGGTGAGGTAGGAGGCGACGATCATCCGGCCCCGATTGTGCATCTTGCCGGTCACATACATTTCACGCATCGCAGAATCGACAAATTCAATCCCCGTACGCCCCTGTTTCCACGCAATAACCTCGGGATGTTCAGCGTCCTCGTTCCACGCAAATTTGTCCCAGTCTGGCTTCCAGTTGCCGCTTAGGATATGCGGAGTGTGGTGCATCAGGTGGTAGGCAAATTCGCGCCAGACCAACTCCTTCAGGAACACCTCGGCATCGTCCGCGCCGCCGTGCAGCGCGCGCATTCCCGCATGCCAACACTGGTGAGGCGATATTTCCCCAAGCGCAAGGTTCTCGCTTAGCCCCGATGTGCCGCGCACGGAGGGGATATTGCGCTGCTCGACATATTTATCGACATCGCCCTCGATGAACTCAGCCAGTCTATCTTGCGCCGCCTGCTCGCCCACTTGGGCATGGCGCGCGACAATATCGGCTCCCCGGTGCATCGCAGCGCCAAGCTGCCAGTCCGACAGCGCCTCGCTTGCAGGGCTGTGTTCGGGCGAGCGGATATTCTTGGGCCCGGGTTTGGGCGCATCCACGCCGCGATCCTTCACGCTCTTCCAGAACGGCGTGTACACTTTATACATGCCGCCTGTCTTGGTCTCGACCGTCCAAGGCTCGAACATCAAATGCCCACCGAACGAGCGCGCCTCGATGCCAGCCTCTTTCAACGCCGCTTTCACTTTGGTGTCGCGCGCGGTGCACTCGGGATCATAAAGCCGCGACCAGTAGACCGCGCTTGCGCCGGTCTCCCCGATCAGCTTTTGCAGCACCTCAAGCGCAGGCCCTGAGCGCAGGACAAGCGCGCCGCCCTTGGCTTTGAGCGCGTCGGCAAACGTCGCCAATGCCGCGCCAAGACGCCACTTTGGTGCAGCGCCAAGGCCCTCCACCACATCGTCCTTGATGAAAACGGCAATCACCGGTGCGCCGCTCTCGCAAGCAGCAATGAGGGCCGGATGATCACACAGGCGTAAGTCCCGTCTGAACCAGACAAGTATCGGTTTTTTATCGCTCACGAAGTCCCCGCCGTGTTTCTTTTATCTAGATACGCGCCCACTGCTGCACTAGATCAAAGAATATCATCCAAGGCATTCAAAAGCTGTTCTATTTCCGCTTTGCTGGTGTAGTGCGTGAAACTCACGCGCAGCACGCCCTTGTCCATATCCACGCCCATCGCTTGCAGCGCGCGTACAGCATAGAAATCACCACCCCCCGCCATGACGCCGTGTTTGACCAGCCTTTGCGCCAGAACTTCAGCGTTCTCCTGCGAGGCCAGGGCCACGGTCGGAGCGCGCGAAGCGGCCTGATCAGGGCCGATAAGCCGCACAGAATTCTTCGTCGATGCGTAATCGAGCAAGGGCTGCAGCAGTTCCACCTCATGTGCGCGCATCAGATCATGCACCCCTGCCCCGCGCGCAGCGCCGTCGCCGGTAATGCCCTCGTGCGCGGCAAGCGCGTCGATATAATCAGCCATCCCTGCGCTAGCCGCGATTTGCGCGTGATCCGGCCCTGCGGGCGTGAAGCGTTTGTACAGCGTGCCCTCGTTGAAGAAATGCCCCTGATTTGGCAAAGTCGTTCCCAACGCGCGGCGCATTACCATGATGCCCTGATGTGGCCCATAAGTCTTGTAGGCGGAGAACAGATAGATATCGGGGCCAAGCTCGCCCACATTCGGGATGCCATGGGGCGCATAGGACACGCCGTCTACACAAACGAACGCACCCGCCGCATGGGCCATTGCGGTGATTTCAGTGACCGGATTGATTTCCCCCACCACATTGGAGCAATGGGGAAAGCACACCAGCCGCACCTTTTCGTCCAGCAGATTAGCCAGCGCTTCTGGGTCCAGATGGCCCGTATCCGGATCAATCTTCCACTCGCGCACCTCGATGCCGCGTTCGGCCAAACGGCGCCAAGGGCCGGTATTGGCTTCATGGTCCTGATTGGTGACCACGATCGCCTCGCCGGGCTGCATAAAGCCGGCAAAGGCCTGCGCCAGAACATAGGTGTTTTGCGTCGTGGAGGGGCCAAAGGACACCTCGTCCGTGTCAACGCCCATGATCGCAGCAAGGCGCACCCGCGCCTCGTCCATCTCCTCGCCCGCAAGGCGCGAGGCGTCGTAGGGTCCGTAGGGCTGCACTTTTCGCTGGGTGTAGTAGCGCATCAAGCGCTCGATCACCGGCGCGCAAGTATAGCTGCCGCCCGCATTTTCGAAAAACGCCTGCCCCTGCAATGCCGCCTCGTTGAAGGCCGGAAACTGCGCACGCACGAAATCCAGATCGAGTGCCATGATAAATATCCCCAAAGTGTTCGGTGCCTACAAAGAACCAAAAGGCCCCGACGCGCAAGCATCGGGGCCTCTCAGGGGCGCAACGTTAAGCGCCTGTTTTACTCGGCCGCAGCAGTCGCAGCCACTTCAGCAGAGGTCGAAGCGACCCCCATCTTTTCGCGTTTGCCGTCACGCCAGATCGCTTTGAGCACAGAAATGCCCATCAGCGCCATAACAAGACTGAACGGAAGCGCGCCGATCACCATGGCCGTCTGGATCGCACCCAGACCACCCGCGATGATCAAGCCGCCGACCACAAAGGCCAGTGCCGCCCCCCAGAACAGGATATGTGGACGTGCCTTTGGACCCTCGTCGCCCGCCGCGTTGATCGTGTTGATGATCAAAACAGCCGAGTCCGCCGAGGTCACAAGGTAGGTGAGCAACAACACCACCACGACGATCGACATGATCCACGCCAGTGTCGGGCTAAGGATCACACCCAGCATCGCAAAGAGCTGATCTGCCTGCCCTGCGCCGGTGATTGCGCCATTGGCATTGCCGTTCAGCTCCAGATCAATGGCTGTGCCGCCAACGATTGCAAACCACACAAAGCACATGAAGGCCGGGATCACGATCGCGCCGAGCACATATTCACGCACGGTGCGCCCTTTGGAAATACGCGCAAGGAACACGCCTACGAAGGGTGCAAATGCAATCCACCAAGCCCAGTAGAAGATGGTCCAGCCACCCTGCCAGCCCGCAAGCGCATCACCGGTTTCCGTGCCGTCCTTGGCCCAGACGGTCAGGATGTTGCTAGGGATCGAAACGAGATAGTCCCAAATACCAAGGAACAGCGCCTGAAGTCCAAAGAAGGTCGATCCGAAGATCAAGAAAAACGCCAGAATGAAAAAGCTGAGGCCCATGTTGATGTTCGACAGCCATTTGATGCCCTTGCCGACGCCCGAAAGCGCGGAAAGCGTCGAGGCCCCCATGATCACAACCAGCGCCAGAATGATCGCCATGATAGAGACCTTCTGCCCGCCATCTGCCGTCGCCGTATAGAGCCAGTCACCAAAGCCGATGCGGCTTAGACCCGCAACAAATTGCTCGACGCCAAAACCAAGCGTTTGGCTCACGCCAAGCACTGTGGCCACAACCGCAACCACATCAATCGTATGCCCCAAAGGCCCCGACAGGCTGCGCCCGAACAAGGGCACAAGCGCGGAGCGAATGGTCAGTGGCAAATCGCGGCGATAGGCGAAATAGGCAAGGCTCAGCCCGACGATCGCATATGCGGCCCACGCAGCAAGGCCCCAATGGGTGAAGGACCACACATAGGCGGCGCGCACATTCTCCGCGCTGCTGCCCTCGGTGATCCCGCGAATGGTGTCAGGGTTGGAGGCCCAGTGATACATGGGCTCTGCGGTGGCAAAGGTCAGCATGCCGATACCGATACCGGCACCGAACATCATCGAGAACCACGAGAAATTTGAAAACTCCGGCTTGTCCTCGGGATGCCCCAGTTTCAAACGGCCCGACGCAGGCCAGATCGCCAGCAAGAGGCAAACCAGCACGAAGAAGGCCATCACGAAAACATACCAATAGTTGAACGTCGACAGAATGACGCCATTGATGCTCGAGAGCACAGAGGCGGCTTGCGTCGGAAAGGCCACGGCCCAAATGATAAGCGCGCCGACAATCACTTTGCCGGCCACCGTCACATTCTTGGCGAACCCTTTGTAAAAGCCGCTTATCGCGGTCTCGATGTGGAGATCCATCAGAGGAGGTTTCATTGAATTTGTCCCTGTTTTTTTGTTTTTTGTGCGCGAAGCCTAACATGTCACACACAAAAACCTAGGGACTCTGTCGAAATAGTGACGCCTTTGGGAGTTTCAAGCCTTTCAAGCGCTTTCTCAGGATTTTCTCCCGAAAAAGCGCGCCAATTTCGCAATAAACACTTCAAATCACAGGTTCAAAGCGCATCAGCCCGCAGCCAGCACAGCCGTTATCGCATCGGCATGAGCTTTGATTTGCTCCATATCCCCCATTTTGCCAGCAGGGCGCGTCGCAAGCCCATCAAGGCGCGGAAGAATGTGGAAATGCAGGTGGAATACCTCCTGCCCCCCCGCGGCTTCGGAAAATTGCTGAAGCGTGATACCGTCCGCGTTGAAGGCCGTCATACAGGCATTGGCCACTTTGTTGACCGTCGCCATGCAAGCGCTCAGCTGTGCAGGGCTTGCATCCAGAATATTGCGGCAGGGCGTTTTCGGGATAACCAGGCAATGCCCGTCGCTGCGCGGCATGATATCCATGAAGCAATAGGTATCATCGTCCTCATAAACTTTGAAACTTGGAATTTCGCCGCGCAGGATTTTGGCAAATATATTGTCGGGATCGTAGCTCATGTCATGGCCTTTTCGGTTTGCTTTGCGCCCATCCTAGCGAGACGGGTCAGCGCCGTGTAGCCCCGGCGCGCCGAAAACCGGGGCAAAGCCGCGAATGATTGCGTTAAATTGCCTCCATTCTCGTATGTTCACATCAGATTTTCCCGTAGGAGGCCAACTTACAAAACGCAAGAACCGCCCCCTTTAAGGGACGGTTCACATTCATGCGGCATGCGCAAATCGGCCTAGGCGTTCACGTCAACAACAACGCGCCCTTTGACCTGACCTTTAAGAATATCGCGCCCCAAATCTGGCAGATCGGACAGGATCGCTGGGTGAACCATCGCCTCCAGCTTGTCCATCGGCAGATCCTTCGCAATCCGTTCCCACGCGCGCAAACGGTTCTCATAGGGCTGCATCACGCTATCAATGCCAAGCAGATTAACGCCGCGCAAAAGGAATGGAATGACAGTCGCAGGAAGGCCCGCTCCGCCCGCAAGGCCAACGGCCGCGACCGAAGCGCCGTATTGCATCTGGCCAAGCACGCGCGCCAGCATCTCGCCGCCAACGGCATCAACGCAGCCACCCCAGGTTTCCGCTTCCATCGGACGCTTGATCGTCTCGTTCAATTCTTCGCGCGCCACGATCTGCGTCGCGCCCAATGATTTCAGGTAATCCGCAGTCTCAGGGCGCCCGGTGACCGCAGCGACCTCATGCCCCAAATGCGCCAGAATGGCCGTCGCGACCGAGCCAACACCGCCCGCGGCACCCGTCACAAGAACCGGCCCAGCCTTGATGCCGTGATCCTCAAGCGCCATCACCGCCAGCATAGCGGTAAAGCCTGCTGTGCCAACGGCCATCGCTTGACGCGTGTCCAAACCGCTCGGCAATGGCACCAGCCAATCGGCCTTAACACGCGCTTTCTGGGAATACCCGCCCCAATGCGCCTCGCCGACGCGCCAGCCGGTCAAGACCACTTTGTCGCCCGCTTTATAGCGTGGATCATCCGATGCCTCGACCGTACCCGCAAAATCAATGCCCGGCACATGGGGATAATTACGCACAAGTCCGCCGCCCGGCCCGATGCAAAGCCCGTCTTTATAGTTCACCGTGGAATATTCCACTGCAACCGTCACATCGCCCGTTGGCAAATCATCCAGCCCGATCTGCGTAACCGCAGCGCTGGTTTTACCTTCATCGTTCTTATTCACAACAAGTGCGTTAAACATGACTATTCCTTCATCTTTCCAAGTAAACTTCGGGGGTGTGGGGGCTGGCCCCCACTCTATCGTATCAAATCCAGAACGTCTCTTTCACCGTCACGGGCTGAATCCCGCTCGGCGTTATGACATCCAGTTCCGCGCCCTCATCCCAGTGGGTCATGCGCACCATGCCGATCGCCACGTTCGTCGCAAAATCAGGGCTATAAGCCGCCGAGCTGATCGTGCCAACCTGCCGGTCCCCATCCATCAGCGGCCAAAGTCGATCACAAAGTCCAACCGGATCACCGTGAATCTCAATGGGGCGTAACTGTTTGACCGGACCTTCCTGCGCCACCCGCAAAAGCGCATCGCGCCCGACGCAGCCAATGGCCGTGTTTGTGTTGCAGAATTTGCCAAGCCCACATTCATGGGGCGTATTGTCCTCGTTCATGTCATTGCCGTAGCTCAGCAATCCACCCTCGATCCGCTCGATCAGGTTGGGGCAGCCCGCATAAACATCCAAATCCTTGCCCGCCTCCATCAGCGCATTCCACAGCGGCATGCCCATGTCGGTACCGTTCACGTAAATTTCGAAACCACCCTGTTTAGAGTAGCCAGAGCGCGCAATCACCATGTCGCGCCCCTGAAACTCGAACCAGCTATAGCGGAAAAACTTGATGTCGCGCACGGCATCACCAAAGACCCGCGCCATCAACTCATCCGCCTTGGGGCCTTGCACCGCGAGGGGGGAGATATCAGGTTCGTCCACCAGCACATCAAGGCGATAACCATAGGCGATGCCCTTGACCCAGAGCAGCAGATCACTGTCGGCAATGGAAATCCACCAGCGATCCTCAGCCAGCTTCACCGCGACCGGATCATTTAGCATTCCGCCGGTTTCATCGACGATGGGCACGTAGTAACATTGCCCTGCCCGCATCCCGCGCAGATCGCGCGGAGTCAGCATCTGCATCAGGCGCCCCGCATCGGGGCCGCGCAATTCGACCTGGCGCTCGACGGCCACGTCCCAGACCTGCACCGCCGATTTCAGGTGGTGATAATCCTCCTGAACCGAGCGAAAAACAGTGGGCAAAAGCATGCGGTTATACACCGTATAGGCTTTGACACCTGCCGCCTCGACACCCTCGGAAAAAGGTGTGCGGCGCAGGCGGCGCGAAGGAGAGATTAGAGCCATATCGGGCTACTCCGGCATGAAAGAAGAGGGTATGAAGGGAATATCGGTGGTATACATCGGCGCGCCAGCGGCGCCGAGCATGGTGTGAACCTGACCGCGGTGATGGGTCTGGTGGTTGAACATTTGCATGATGCAAAGCGGACGTGATTTGCTGATGTCTGCCTGGATAGACCCTGAAAACCATGTCAGATCACCCTGCAAATCGGCCTCGCTCACGCGATCCGCCCAAGCAATGAAGCGTGCATCTGCAACGGAGCGCTCGGCAGACCACTGCGCCAAGCTATCTGTCGTATCCGTGGTGTCCGTTTTGGTCAGGTCTGTTTCAGCAGGGCCAGAGCCCCCGTCGAAACGGGAAATCCAAAGGGTATCGCCCCAAAGCAAATGGTTCACCGTCTTGAAGATCGATCCGAAGAAAGCCCCGCGCTCTGCGCGCAGGTCTGCTTCGGACAAAATCTCAAGCGATTTGACCAACTCAGCGTTTTGCCAAGCATTATAGCGCGCCATCAACGCGCAATATGCTGGCGTGATCATGGCTTGGCGCCGCTCCAGTCGATCGGGCAAATCTCGGCGGATTTACCGGCAAAGTCCCAGATACGGCCAAAGTCGCGCACTTTGGATTTGATGCCTTTGGCCGCAATAATATCCGGCCCCATCCAGTATTTGGAGTTCGATATCATCACGGGATGATCCGGGCTAGACCCTTCGATCATCTCGATCTCGCCTTGGATCTTGCGGCCTATATAAAGCCCGCGTTTCTTGCCATCGCGCACGATTTCTACCTTTTCACGCTCTGCATTCACGATATCGCTGACCAGCATCGTGAACAGGCCCGTCGTGCCGCCTGCCGCACCGCTGAAAATCTGCAAAATACCGTTGTAGGCTTTGCCAGAGGCGCGCTCGTCCACATAGGCCGCAACTTTCCAGCCGCCCTCGGCCATGCGGCCCGGGATTTCGACCATCAGTCCGACATTGAGGCCACTGAGGTCTTCGCCCTCATAATGGCCCTCGTCGATGGCAATCGCCATCCATGCGTTACAGTGCCCTTCCGTGGGCGGGTGCGCGCCAAGCGAGACAACGCAGGGGCAAAAGAGCTCGCACGAGCAGTTCAGGAACAACTCACCCTTGATCGCCCAATCCGTTGGCGTCGCGGTGCGCCGTTTCGGATTGCTCATCCGGCTGTCGATACGCTGGCTGACCGCCAAGCGATCTGCATCGGGTTTCTTTGTCGCTGCCATTTGGTTCTATCCTCCCATGAGCGGGGTCCAAAGCAGCACCGCTGCCCCGGCTGCGATCAGGATCGCCCCCATTGGTTTTGTGACATAATGCCCGATCTGGGGCAGTTTTTCGATCACCATGAAAAATGTGGCAAGGCCCATCCACAGCAGGCTCATCACACCGCCGACAAAGCCAAGCGCCATGAAACCCCAGCAACACCCGACGCAAAATGCGCCAAGCCCGAGACCCATTTTGACACCGCCCGCAAAGCCGGTTTTCCAGCGCCCCAAGAAATAATTCATCGGGCTGTGGCACACCCCGTGGCAAATTTCCTTGGCGCGGGTGAACTGGAACAAGCCGACAACAATCAGCAAACCGCCCGCAAAAAACGTCGAATTGGGAATGCCCAGCATGTCGATCACCCCGCCAAACAAGAGCGCAAGCTGTACCGCTGCGATCAGCGCGGCAAAGGCGACCCAGACAACGAAATACCCAAGCAGAACACCCAGCCACCCTGCCCGCGTGCCATCTGCGGAGACCATCAGCATCTCGTAGCTACGCAACGTCGGCACCATGGTCGGGAGCATCATCGCCGCCATCATAATCGCCCACATGGAAAAAAGCGGGCCGAACTCGGCCATGGGCATCTTCATATCCATCCGGGGGTCCATCGCGGCCATGCGCGCACCCATCTCGCCGGGGCGCCCTAATAGGTCGAGGTCCATCTGCATCGCCATCATATACATCATCCACCACGACAGCAGGATGATGGTGAAAAAGCCAAGCCAGAGGGTCGATCGGATCATATGCGCGGAATCACTTTGACGGTTTCAGTTGCGTTTTTAATGTCAGACATTTAAACGTCAGACAAATGAAAATTGACCCCAAGTCCAAAACAGACCTTTCTGCGCAAATCGCCAAGGCGATCCGCGACGCGATCGTGAGCGGCGCGTTGATCGTGGATGAGCGCCTGCCCTCCGAAGCGGAAATGTCCGAACAATTCGAGGTATCGCGTGCGACTGTGCGCGAAGCTCTAAAACGACTGGCAGCGCAAAGCCTGATCCGCACCCAGCGCGGTGCGTTTGGCGGGGCCTTCGTCAATCGTCTCAGTTTTGAAGAGGCATATGGCCAGCAGATCACCACGTCGACGCTGTTGCTTTCGATGAATGCGGTGAGTTTTGAGACGGCTTGCGAGGCGCGTTTCGCGCTGGAGCGCGCTTGCGCGCCGCTGGCGGCAGAGCGGCGCAGCGCCGATCATCTTGCCACCATGCGCGCAGAGATTTTTCGCCAGACCCAGCCCGGTCTGTCGGACGAGGGTTGGTGCGCCAGTGACGTGGCCTTCCACCGCGCGCTGGTTGATGCGACGGGCAACCCTGTGCTCTCTTATCAACTCGCTGGGGCCGTTGAGGCCATGCAACCGCTTATGAATATGATCACGTTCACCGCGCGCTCGCGCGAGCGGATCGTGGCGCTGCACGAGCAGATCGCGGATCATTGCGATGCGGGCGATGGGACTGGAATTGAAGCCACCTTGGGGGACCTTGCCGCCTATACCCGCGCGCTCGGGCAGGAAATGGCCGCGAAACGGCGCGCGACGTAGAATTAGCGTTTGCAGAATTTTGTCACCATTTTCTTTGGCAGAAAATGATCCAAGCCATGCAAGGACACGAACACCCTTTATGATTGATACTCTAAACATAGCCGCAGCGCTGCTCACCATCGGTTTTGGTTCCTTCGGATTTCTCGCGCCGCGGTTCACTGCCTCTGCGCTGGATTTACATACTGGCGAGACAACGATGGGTCTCAGCGAATTGCGCGCCTCTGTCGGCTGTCTTTTTGTCGCCTTGGGCCTGTTCTGCCTGATCTGGCCCGCGCCAATGGCGTTTTCGATGATGGGCGTTGCATATGCTGGAGCCGCCTTTGGGCGCCTCACGTCATTGGTGCTCGACAAGCCGCCCTTTACCAAGGCCTTCATTTATTTCGCGATTGAAGTCCTGCTTGCGGCCTATCTGCTCTTGGCAAACCTCTAAGGGCTTACTATATTAATATTGCTCGCAAGAGCTATGAACATAAACGCGCTTGTAATAAGCGGTTCGGACCCGGGGGCGGTACCCGGCGACTCCACCAATCACCCGTTCATTTGACGGCGGAGGGGGTCGAAATAGGATCGACGAACGTCTAAAGAGGTTAGCTTTGTTTCGGCTGGGTGCCACCGTATCGGCCCAAAATGTACAATTGCAAATGACAATCGTGCTCCAATAGCGATGGCTGCGTAAGCGACCGGAACTGTTGAAAACTTAAGCCCTACGGTTTAGCGACTTTAGGCGGGGTTCGCAGGCACCTGGCAACAGAAGCCTGCACTTTCCAAATCTTTGCTTATGATTTGTTCTTTTGGGGCTCTGCCCCCGCCTCGGCAGAGCCGAGCCTCCCCCGAGGTATTTCAAGACCAGAGAAGCGAGGGGCGCGTTAGCGGCCTTCAAACTCGGCAGTGCGTTTGTCGAGGAAGGCGAGCACGCCCTCTTTGAAATCGCGGGTTTTGCCGCATTTGCCCTGGAGTTTTGCTTCGAGCGCGAGTTGATCTTCCAACGAATTTTCAAAAGAGGCGCGGATGGCGTTTTTTGCTTCGAAGTAGGCTGCCGTTGGTCCATTCGCCAAATGCGCCGCACGCGCTTTCCACGTTGCCTCGAAATCAACGTCAGGCACGGCTTCCCAGATCATGCCCCAGCGCTCGGCTTGCTCGGCGGTAATTTTGTCGGCAAACAGCGCGGCCCCCATGGCTTTTGCCATGCCCATCTGGCGCGGCATAAAATAGGTGCCCCCCGCATCGGGGATCAGGCCGATTTTAGTAAAAGCCTGCATAAAGAACGCGCTTTGTTTGGCGATCACAACATCTGCGCCAAGGGCGAGGTTCGCGCCCGCGCCCGCCGCAGCGCCGTTTACTGCGCTGATCGTGGGCACCGGACAATTCGTGATCGCATGAAGCATAGGTTGATATTCATCGCGCAGCGTGCGTTCCAGATCGATGTTGCCCGCATTCGCGCGATCCCCAAGATCTTGCCCGGAACAGAAAGCGCGCCCTGCCCCCGTGATCACAACGCAGCGCGCCTCGCGCCCCCCCGTGATCACCGCATCTGTAATCTCCGCGCGCATTTGCGTGCTGAGCGCATTCATCACATCGGGGCGATCAAGCGTTACGGTCGCAACATTCTCCGCAAGCCTGTAGGTGATGGTTTGGTAGTCCATGATCGTCCCCAATGTCATTGTTTCGCGCGCATCAGCGCTTGTCGCCCAGCACTTCCGCAAGCCGCGTCTTTTCCGCGTCGCTCAGCGCAGCTATATCGCTTTCCGGCGCAGCCGCGCGGCCCCGCAGGTAGCTAAGGCCAATCCCGCCCGCGAGCAGCAACATGAGCGGACCTGCCGCCCAAAGCAACCAGTTAGAGCCGGTGACGGTGGGTCGCAGCAGCACAAATTCACCATAGCGCGCGACAATGAACTCTATCGCTTCGTCGTCGCTGTCACCCGCAGTCAGGCGATCACGCACCAGAATGCGAAGATCGCGTGCGAGCGATGCGTTGCTTTCATCGATGGATTCGTTCTTGCACACAAGGCAGCGTAGCCCGCGCGACAGTTCGCGCGCACGGTTTTCAAGGGCCGGATCGCTTAGCATTTCATCTGGTTGCACCGCGAATGCGGGCATGGCCAAGAGCCCGACGAGAAGCGCCATGAACACCTTTTTCATTCCGCAGGCACCGCGGTTTCACGGCGACGGCGCGCACCCGCAGCCACGCGGAAGCGGCGATCCGTTAGGCTAAGCGTGCCGCCCAACGCCATCAACAAAGTGCCCGCCCAGATCCAGTTCGCCAGCGGTTTGACATAAGTACGCAGTGTCCAGCCGCCACCTTCCTGTGGATCGCCGATCACCACATAGACATCGCGCAGGAAGCGGTAGTCGATCGCAGCTTCGGTCGTGGGCATTTGCGCCACGGGATAGTTGCGCTTTTCAGGGTTCAGCACGGCAATCTGTTCTCCATTCGTGCGCAGCGCAACAAAGCCCATCGTCGATAGGTAATTGGGGCCCTGCACACGCTGTACATCCTGCAGCTCCAACTCGAACGCGCCAACGGTGAAGGGTTCACCCATCTTGGCGACGCGAATATCCTCAAGCTGCCAAGCCATCAGGCCTGCGATGCCAAACATGGTGACGCCAAGGCCGCCATGTGCGACCGCTTTGCCCCAATCCGCGCGCGGCAGGCGCGGGATGCGCGACCATGTGCGCCCTGCCCGCATCCACAGATCCAGCATGGAGCCGAACACCAGCCAAGAGCCAAGGAAAAGACCGATGGGCCCCATCAAGGAGCGACCCGTTTGCATGACCCACACCAACAGGCCCAAAGAAACGGCCAGAGCGAAGACATAGCGCATTTGATAGGCTGCGCGCCCCAGCTTGCCGCGTTTCCACGCAAGGGTGGATCCAACAGGCAGGATCAGGCCAAGCACGACCATGAAAGGTGTGAACGCCATATTAAAGAACGGTGCCCCGACAGAGAGTTTCCGGTCAAAGAACATTTCAGCGAACATCGGCCAAAGCGTGCCGACGAAGACCACGAAACAGGACACGGCCAAAAGGACGTTGTTGCTCACCAGTGCGCTTTCACGGCTGACGACGCTGAACACGCCCTTTGCTTCCATCGTGGAGGCGCGAGCCGCGAACAGAATAAGTGCGCCACCCGTGAAAAAGCCGAAGATCATCAAGATGAACACGCCGCGCTCCGGATCATTGGCAAAGGCGTGAACCGAGGTCAACAGACCCGAGCGCACGATGAATGTGCCGATAAGCGAGAATCCAAAAGCGAGGATGGCAAGCAGGATGGTCCAGCTTTTCAAGCTCTCGCGTTTTTCAACGACGATGGCGGAATGCAAGAGCGCCGCAGCCAAGAGCCATGGCATGAAGGAGGCATTTTCCACCGGATCCCAGAACCAGAAACCGCCCCATCCCAGCTCGTAATAGGCCCACCAGGAGCCAAGCCCGATGCCGATTGTGAGGAACACCCAAGCCGCAAGCGTCCATGGCCGCACCCAGCGCGCCCAAGCCGCATCAACGCGGCCCTCCAGCAATGCGGCGACCGCGAAAGAGAAAGCCATCGAAAGGCCAACGTAGCCCAAATAAAGGAACGGGGGGTGAAACGCCAAGCCGGGATCTTGAAGCAGCGGATTAAGATCTTGCCCGTCAAAGGGCGGCACCGCGAGGCGCAAAAACGGGTTGGACGTGAACAGGATGAAGGCGAAAAACGCAACAGAAACGGAAGATTGCACCGCAAGAACGCGGGCGCGCAACGTCGGGGGCAAATTGCCGCCGAACCATGCCGCACAGGCCCCGAACAGCGTGAGGATCAACACCCAAAGCAGCATGGAGCCCTCGTGATTGCCCCAAACACCGCTGATCTTGTAGATCATCGGCTTGGCGGAATGCGAGTTGAGCCAGACGAGGCGCAAAGAGAAATCCGAGGTCACGAAAGCATAGGTCAGCGCCGCAAAGGAAAATCCTGTTAACAGGAATTGCATTTTGGCGGCGGGTTCTGCCACGGCCATCCAGCCGTACCAATGTTTGTGCGCGCCGATAAGTGGAACGATCGATTGCACGATCGCGACCAGAAAGGCGAGGATGAGGGCGAAATGTCCGAGTTCTGTAATCATACCCTTGGTATAGTGCGCGCTCCGCCCGCCGCCAATGGTTTTCGGACGCGCAATCTGATCACATTGTCGCGGGGGCTACCCCTGCCCGCGCAGCCAATCTTGCAAAGCGGCGTTTTGCGGGAAATCGAGCTGGTTTCGTATAGGCATTGGGGCCGCCTCGTGGCGGATCTCAGGGGCGCCCGGTTCGATGCGCTTTGCCGGGACTTGTTGTGGCATGGGGCGCATCGCCTCAAGCGTATCGAGGTTTTGAAGAACCGTCGGCGTCAGCGCGAGCGAGGCCGCGACCTGCTTTTGAAATTGCTGGCTTTTCACTTGGTGGCGCGCGCCAAAATAGAAGGACACGATCGCCCCCAATAGCCACCAAAGCGGCTCCGGCACCAACGCGATGCCCTGCATGCGCGAGGCGAACCAGATAGGATCAACCATCGCCGCACCAAATAGCCCGAGCGTGCCGAGCGCCATCGCGGGCCGCGGCAGGCGGTTGAGGCCGTCGAGCACGCGATCAAACAAGCCGCGCTGCACGCTTGCGAACTCCCCCGCAAACTGCGTAAGCGCATCGCCGCGCAGCACCGCCTCGCGCGCCGCACCTTTTTCGGCGTTTTCGACAAAGACTTCAGCGGTCTGGCGAATGACATTGCCGCCGCTGCCGAAGAGCATCCCGAAGACGCGATCAATCAGGCCCATTTTGCGATCCTTTGCTGAAATTGCTGCGCTGTGAGGTGGTAGCGCACGGCGATAAAGTCTTCGGCGCGGATGATCCAACCGCCCTTGCCCCCTGCCCGCGTGCGCGCAAACTTGCGGCTTGCGGCGCGCCTGTCTGCCAATCGGAAATAGTAATTGCGCCGCTCGATCCCGTAGGCATCCGGCAGATGGTCAGGCGCGGCATCATAGGCGCGCGTCACCGCAGCGATGGTTTGCGGACCGATTGCGCCGTCGCCAATGCAGGGAAATCCCATTTTGCTCACCAAAGCTTGCAAAATTTTCACCGCATTGCTGCCCGCGTTCACATACATATCGAACACACTGGCGTGCAGAGGTGCAGGCAAACGTGCGATTTTCGGCTTGTCGAAATAATGCAGCATAAAGATATCTATCGCCTGATCGCGCGACAGAATACGCACATCGGCCGCGTTCACCCGTCCGTCGCCGTTCAGATCAATGCCTAAACGGCGCATCGTGTGGATCGTCACGCCGTGATTGGTTGCACCGCCCCGATCATCGGGATCATTCACATATCCGCCTTCTCGCTGCACGATTTCCTGTGCAATCGCGCGGACATCTCGGTTTGATGACATGTTCTTCCCCCTTGCTCACTTAAGCAAGAAAGATGCGCCCGTTAAGGTTAATGCAAAGTGAGCGCAGCGCGCGCTCAGGCGTCGGGGTCTACGTAAATGCCCTGCGCCTTCAGCGCGTCCAAGACTTCGGAGGGCATGTAGGTTTCATCATGTTTCGCAAGAATTTCAGAGGCTTTGAACACACCATCTACGTAGCTTCCAGTGCCGACCATGCCCTGATTTTCCTCGAACAGATCCGGCAGAACACCGACGAAGGTCACAGGAATCGTTGCGCCGCCGTCGGTCACGGAAAAGCGTATTTCCTCGCCCATGCCGCGCTCGATAGAACCCTCGGAGACCAAACCGCCGATGCGAAACACTTCGCTCGGGCTGGGCGGCTCGGCGATGATCTGGCTTGGCGCGCGAAAGAAGTTGATGCCATCGCGCATCGCGTAGCCGATCAGAACCGTGGACAAAACCAGCGCAACAGCAGTCAGCGCAACCACCTGAATACGGCGTTTCTTCTTAAGACCTGTCATTGCCATTGGAGTATCTCCAGCACGTTACGGAAAGCACGGGGCCAGCATCAGCCCTGCCGTCTCAGGCAGACCTAACATCAGATTCGCGTTCTGCAAGGCCTGCCCGCTGCTACCTTTCGTCAAATTATCCAGCGCCGCAATAATAATCGCGCGACCCTCGATGCGATCTGTTGCCACGCCGATGTGGCAAAAGTTCGATCCGCGCACATGGTGCGTGCTTGGCGTTTCGCCCATGGGCAGCACTTCGATGAACGGCTCGGTTGCATATTGTGCGACCAGAACCTCGTGGATTTGCGCAGCGTCGCCCGACACATAGCCGGTGGCAAGGATACCGCGGTTCGCAGGGATCAGATGCGGCGTGAACTGAATGCGCACCTCGCGGCCCGCCAGCGCGGAAAACTCCTGATCGAACTCGCCCAGGTGGCGATGCGTGCCGCCCACCGCGTATGCGCTATAGCCCTCGGACAGCTCTGCATGCAGCAGGTTTTCCTTCAGGCTGCGGCCCGCGCCGGATACGGCGCATTTCAGGTCGAGGATAATATCATCAAGCCCGATCACACCGGCGCTAATCAGCGGGCGCAGCAGGAATTGCCCCGTCGCCGCGTTGCAGCCAGTGCCCGCGACAAGCCGAGCACCCGCAATTTCATCGCGGTAAAACTCGGTTAGACCGTAGACAGCTTCGCCTTGCATGTGCAGCGCGCTATGCGGATTGCCATACCATTTCTCATAGGCCGCGGGATCGCGCAGCCGGAAATCCGCGCTCAGATCAACAATCTTGAGGTCAATCGGCAGTGCCGCAATCACCTCTTGGCTGGTCTTATGAGGCAGCGCGCAAAAGGCCAGATCTATATCGGTGAAATCAATCTCTTCGATCTTCACCAAATCAGGTAGATCAAGATGGCGCAAATGCGGGAAAACGCTAGCCAACGGTTGACCTGCCTTGCGCTCGCCCGAGAGCGCTTTGATCTGCATGCTGGGATGCGTGGCGATCAGCCGGATTAATTCCGCGCCCGTATAGCCGGAGGCCCCTAAGATGGCGATATTCTGTGTCATGTCTTTGATCTTTCTATGGAAATGTCTTTCGCGTCAGGCTTTTTCGAAAGAGATTTCTCGTCGCATGAATTGTGTCGCGCGATCACTGACGCGCGCCGGATCGCCGCTGGTGAAATAGCGGTGCGTCTTGCCCGAGCCAGTGAATTGCGGACGCCGCGTGATGTAATCTGCAAGGCTCTCGGCGACGAGGTTGGCTTGGGAGTAGACCCGCACATCCGCGCCCAAGGCTTCCTGAAAATGCGCCTGCATCAGCGGGTAATGCGTACAGCCCAAAATAGCCGCCTGCGGCTTGGGCATCTTGCGTTTCAGCGCGTCCACATGGCTGCGCACCAAAGCTTCCGCCAAAATCATATCGCCGTCCTCGATCGCATCGACCACGCCGCCGCAGGCCTGCGCTTCGACATCCACGCCAATCGCGCGAAACGCCAATTCGCGCTGGAACGCACGGCTGGCGACGGTTGCGGGGGTCGCGAAAAGCGCCACCTCTTTCACTGCCACTTCGCGCGGCGGCGAATTATCGCCCCATTCGCGCTCTGTCAGCGACTCAATCAGCGGCACGAACACCCCCAGCACGCGCTTGCCCTCGGGCACGCCCGCCTCCTGCATACGCCTGAGCGCCGCTGCCGAGGCCGTGTTACAGGCGAGGATCACCAGATCGCAGCCGTTGTCCCACAGATATTCCACCGCCGCTTTGGTCAGTTGGAAAATATCCTCGGATTTACGCACGCCGTAGGGCGCATGGGCACTGTCCGCATAATAAACGAAGGGCACTTCCGGCAGGCGCGCACGCACCGCGTCCAGCACGGTCAATCCCCCAAGTCCGCTATCAAAAATCCCGACTGCCATACTGGCTCCTAATACCGCCGCTCGCGGTGCTTATCTTCAAAATCATAACCCAGACGTGCCGCGTCAAGGGGCTTTGGTGACAGCTCATACGTGGATCGTCGCAGGAAATCCATCATTTCACGCGGATCACGAGCACGCGCGTTTAGTGCGTCCTGATCCAGCGGCGCTCCGATGGCAACGCGCACCGGCGTGTCGATCTTTTTGCGAAACTCCTTGATCAGAAGACCAAGGCGCAGGCTTGCGTGTAGATGACTTGCAATCTGGAACAAGCGGCTGTTGTGGCCATCAAAATAGATTGGCACGACAGCGGCATTTGATTTGCTCACCATGCGCGCCGTGAAAGCGCGCCAATTGGGATCCAGCGGCAGGCCCATGGGGCGCGCCGCCGTGGACACCGTGCCGCCGGGGAAAATCCCGATCGCACCATGCGCACGAAGGAACTCCAGAGCATGCGCGCGGGTTTGCAGGTTCATGCGCTGCGCAGCTTTGCCCGGATCGAAGGAGATCGGCAAAATGGCACGCTCCAGCGCCTCGCTTTTTTGAAAGACGCTGTTGGCCATGATACGGAAATCACCGCGCGCGCGCGACAGGATCAAGCCCATCATCAACCCGTCCAGAATGCCGTAGGGATGATTGGCAATCAAAATGAGCGGGCCGCTGCGGGGTATATTTTCGAGTCCCCCGCCGATAACATCAAGCGTCAGCCCGTAACGCTCGGCCATGACCTCCCAGAAATCACGTCCGCGCGCGAGGTCGGCCTCATAGCCCTCTGCGCGCTTGATCAGCCCAAGCCGGCCCGTAGAATTTTCCAGCGCGCGAATCAAAACGCGTCCGCCGCGGGTTTGGGCGCAATGTGCATAGGATATTTCGCGCGCGGGGTGGTTGGACATGCTCTCGCCTCGAAACCAGTGAACTCGCCGCTGTATATGGCAGGAGAGCGAACGGGATACAGAGCGAAGCCGCGATTTTCTTGAAAAAAATCGCGGCCGCACATTTACAAAGTCTTTGCTACTCCGCCGCCAATGTCGCGCTTTGCCCAGTCGCCGCAATCACCGTCAGCAATTCCTCGCGCCGCTTTGCCGCTTTGCGCTCGTTCGCTTCCTTCACCGGCCCAAAGCCACGAATGGAGAGCGGCAATTCCGCCAGTGCCACGATCGCATCCATATTTTGCGCCTCCGCCTTTGACAGCGCCGCTTTTATATCAGCCTCATATTGCTTGATCAACGCGCGCTCCATCCTGCGCTCTGCCGTGCGCCCGAAAGGATCAAACAGCGTACCGCGCAGAAATTTCAGCTTTGCCAAAACCTTGAAAGCACGCAGCATCGCGGGCCCATATTGCTTTTTCAATGGACGCCCGTCCGCACCCATCTTGCTCAAAAGCGGCGGCGCAAGGTGAAAGGATAGTTTTAAATCCCCTTCAAACGCTTCTGCCGCCTTTTCAACGGTGCTCAGATGAAGGCGCGCGACTTCATATTCATCCTTATAGCTCAATAGCTTGTGATAGCCCTTTGCCACGGCTTCCTTCGTGCGCGCATCCCTGATGCCCTCCAAAAACTTGCGATAACGCTTGGCCAGACGCTTGCCTTGGTAAAGCGTCAAGTGATCCGCCCGAAACGTAATCTTTTCATCTAGTGTTTTAGGCAAACGCGCCACTTTTGGCGCACCAAGCGCCGCCGCCTCTTCGGGGAAAAGGACCGCCCAGCGGCCTACGTCAAAGGCGTGGAGGTTTTTGTCTACAGCCGCGCCGTTCATACGGATCGCCTCTTGCAGCGCCTCTAGCGTGAGCGGGATCAAGCCCCGTTGCCACGCAGCGCCAAAGACCAACATGTTGGAAAAAATCGCATCCCCCAACACGTTGCGCGCCAGATCGGAGGCGTCAAACAGATCAACCCGCTCGCGCAAGCGCGCACGCAGCGACAGCGCAAGCTGCTCTGTCGGCAGTTTGAATTCCGTATCGCGGGTGAAATCACCTGTGATGATTTCGTGGCTGTTCACGACCGCGCCGGTCTGCCCCTCTTTCGTCAGGCCCAGCGTCGCAGATCCAGCACTGACCACCAGATCACCGCCGATAAGCGCATGCGCTTCGCCGGTTGCGACGCGAATGGCAGAGATATCTTCGGGCGCGTTCGCGAGGCGGCAATGGATATGCACCGCCCCACCCTTTTGCGCGAGGCCGGCCATTTCCATCATGCCGGCGCCTTTACCATCAAGCTGGGCCGCCTGCGCCAAAAGCGCGCCAAGCGTGACAACGCCCGTGCCGCCCACACCGGTGATCACCACGTTATGTGTGCCGTTGATCACCGGCAGTTCCGGCATTGGCAGTTCCGGCAAGCTCAGCGCTGTTGTTGCTGCTTTTCGCGGTGTCGCGCCCTCGATCGTAACGAAGGACGGGCAGAACCCTTTCACACAGGAAAAATCCTTGTTGCAGCTTGATTGATCAATTGCACGTTTGCGCCCCAGTTCCGTCTCGTGAGGAACGATGGAGACGCAGTTGCTCTGCACTCCGCAATCGCCGCAGCCCTCGCAAACATCGGGATTGATGAAGACGCGCTTGTCGGGATCCGGAAACAGTCCACGCTTGCGGCGGCGGCGTTTTTCGGCGGCGCAGGTCTGGATATAGAGGATCACCGACACGCCCGAGGTCTTGGCCAGCCTCTCCTGAACGCTCTGCAACTGCGCGCGCTCGAACATCGCCATGCCGCTTGGAAAAGCGCTCGCTTGCACATCTTCCTTTTCATCGTAAACAATTTCTATGTTTTCAATGCCCATCGCAGCAATCTCGCGCGCAATACGCGGCGCATCGAGACCACCGTCATTGCCCTGCCCGCCCGTCATCGCAACCGCATCATTGTAAAGGATTTTATACGTCATCGTCGTGCCCGCAGCGACCGCCGCACGGATCGCCTGAATGCCCGAATGATTGTAGGTGCCATCGCCAAGGTTCTGGAACACATGCTCACGTTTAGAGAACGGTGCCTCGCCAATCCAGTTCGCGCCCTCGCCGCCCATATGGGTGAACCCCAGCGTATCGCGGTCCATCCATTGCACCATGAAATGACATCCGATGCCCGCGTAAGCACGGCTGCCTTCGGGCACTTTGGTCGAAGAATTATGCGGACAACCCGAACAAAAATACGGCAAGCGCGCTGCAAGCTGGGGCGCATTGTCTGCGCGCCGCGCCTCCTCCAACGCAGTCAGCCCTGCTTTGATGCCGTCCGTGCCGCAGCCCTCATCGGCCAGAATGGAGCCAAGATTTTCCGCGATCATCACCGGATCGAGCGCGCCGCGCACCGCGAACATCTCGCGGCCCTCGCGCCGCTCACCATACACGCGCCGCCCGCGGCGATCATCGAATATTGCCTCCTTGATCTGCACTTCGATCAGCTTGCGTTTTTCTTCCACCACGACAATCAGATCGAGCCCTTCAGCCCATTCGCGAAAGCCCTTCATATCCATCGGCCAGGTCTGCCCGACTTTGTAGGTGGTCAGGCCAATCCGCTCGGCCTCGGCGGCGTCGATATTGAGCAGAGACAGCGCATGGGTCAGATCGAGCCAGTTTTTGCCCGCTGCGACAAAACCGATCTTCGCGCCGGGCTTGCCCCAGACCCGCCTGTCCATTTTGTTGGCATGGCTAAACGCTTCGGCGGCGTAGCGTTTATAATCGAGCAGACGCGCCTCTTGTTGGTAGCGATCATCCACGAGGCGGATATTGAGACCATCTTCGGGCACCTCAAATTCTGGCTCGATAAAGCTCAAACGGTGCGGATCTCCGTTCACCACAGAGGTCACTTCGACCGTGTCCTTCATGGTTTTCAAGCCGACCCAGACTCCGGCGAAACGTGACAAAGCATAGCCATAAAGCCCATAATCCATCATTTCCTGCACGCCCGCGGGGCTCACGACTGGCATGTAGGAATCGATCATCGCGAATTCGGATTGATGCAGCACTGTGCTGCTCTCTCCGGTGTGATCATCGCCCATCGCCATAAGCACGCCACCGTTTTTCGAGGTCCCCGCCATGTTCGCGTGGCGCATAACATCGCCCGTGCGATCGACGCCGGGGCCTTTGCCGTACCAAAGCCCGAACACCCCGTCGAACTTACCCTCGCCGCGCAGTTCCGCCTGCTGCGATCCCCAAAGCGCGGTCGCCGCAAGATCTTCGTTCAGCCCTTCTTCGAACTTCACATTCGCACCAGCCAGAAACTTCGCCGCGCGCGTCATCTGAAAATCCACCGCCCCTAGGGGTGATCCGCGATAACCAGTGACATAACCCGCCGTATTCAAACCCGCCTTGGCGTCGCGCGCTTTTTGCATGAGCATCAAGCGCACCAGCGCTTGCGTGCCGTTCATCAGAACCGTCGTTTTTTCCAGATCGAATTTGTCGTTCAGCGATGTTTGTTGCAGGCTCATGTGGCTCCCTCCCAAGGTACACGACGATTTCAGCTTAACATCAATGTTAGGTCATAAAAGCTGACCTGTATATCAAAACTTTCCCCCTGCTTTACCGCTAAGTTAACGACCCACTTACGTTGAAGAACACGCGCACCTCGACTAGATATGAGTTGCGCAAACATTTATTCCAAAGTTAGGAAATTTCTCTCATGGATTGGGACAAGCTAAGAATCTTTCACGCCGTCGCCGACGCCGGCAGTTTGACCCATGCAGGCGATACGTTGCATTTGTCGCAATCTGCGGTGTCGCGGCAGGTGCGTGGTTTGGAAGAAAGCCTGAACACCACGCTGTTTCACCGCCATGCGCGTGGGTTGATTCTTACCGAACAGGGCGAATTGCTCTTTGATGCGACGACCGCGATGATCAAGCGGCTCGATGCCGCCGAGGCGCGAATCAAAGACAGCGAGGAAGAGGTCTTTGGCGAATTGCGCGTCACCACGACAACCGGCTTCGGCTCCCTTTGGCTCGCTCCGCGACTGGCAAAACTATACGAGAAATATCCGGATCTGAAAATCGATCTGATGCTTGAGGAAAAAGTGCTCGATCTGCCCATGCGCGAGGCCGATGTCGCCATCCGTATGAAAGAGCCAAGTCAGGCCGATCTTATCCGAAAGCGGCTGATGACGGTGCACATGCAGCTCTACGCCTCACCCTCCTACCTTGCCACGCGCGGCGCGCCCGAGCGGATCGAAGATATCGGCGGACATCGCCTGATCTGCCAGAACCCGCGCTCGGCCCAAGTCAGTGCAGGTCTTATGATGGTACAGCATCTTTTGGCCTATGATGTGCCCTCCATGTTGACCGTAAACAATTATTTCGGCGTCCTGCAGGCGGTGCTCAACGATCTGGGTATCGGCATGCTGCCGGATTACGTCACTCAGGATTTCCCTGAATTGGTTCGTGTGCTGCCTGATCTCAGCTCGAACGAAGTGCCTGTCTTCCTCGCCTACCCCGAAGAACTGCGGCAATCCAAGCGCATCCAAGTGTTTCGCGACTTCGTACAGGACGAAATCATCACTCATCGACGCCAGTTAAAAGAAAACGCCGCAAGCGGCAAAACCTGATACGTAATGCGATGTCCTTTCTTTCAAAACTGTTAAACTAGCACCGTGCCAAGCCGCTTCAAAATCAGGTTTAGGCCCGAAAAATTGAAGATCCCTTAACAGGCAAGAGAATTTCGGCAAAAAAATATTGCGGCGCTTTACCGGTCTTTAACTTTTGCCCATTAGGTCAATCTCACTTCACCCCGCCCCGCGGCTCAGGTAAACGTGCAGGAATTCAACTCGTCCAAGGATCGATCTTATGCACGATATCCGCGCCATCCGCGAAAACCCCGATGCGTTCGACGCCGCCCTCGCGCGGCGCGGCGATGCGCCATTATCGGCCAGCCTGCTCGAGATCGACGCCGCCCGACGTGCAAAAATCCAAGCTGCCGAGCAAGCGCAGGCAGAGCAAAATAAAGCGTCCAAATCGGTCGGCGCAGCCAAAGCCGCTGGTGACGAGGCAGAGTTCGAACGCCTGCGCGCGCTGGTCGCAGAAAAAAAGGTTGCCGTCGCGCAACTGAATGACGAAGCCAAGGCAGAAGACGCAAAGCTGAACGACCTATTGGCGCGCATCCCCAACAGCCCCGCGCCAGACGTGCCGGACGGTGCCGATGAGGATGCCAATATTGAAGTTAAAAAATGGGGCGCACTGCCCAGTTTTGATTTCAAGGCAAAGGAGCATTTCGAAATCAAAAGCGTCGCAGCCTCGATGGATTTCGACACGGCTGCCAAGATTTCCGGCGCGCGTTTCGTCATGCTCAAAGGCAGCGTCGCGCGCATCCACCGCGCCTTGGCGCAGTTCATGCTTGATACGCATGTCGATCAAAACGCGCTAACCGAGATAAACACACCCGTCATCGTACGCGACGAGGCGATGTATGGCACGGATAAATTACCTAAATTCGGCGATGACAGCTATCAGACCACGAATGGCTGGTGGCTGGTACCAACGTCCGAAGTGCCGTTGACCTATTCAGTCGCGGGCGATGTTCTGGCGCAGGGTGATTTGCCAATCCGCATGACGGCGCACACGCTGTGTTTCCGCTCTGAAGCGGGCAGCGCGGGGCGCGATACATCCGGCATGCTGCGCCAGCACCAGTTCGAAAAGGTCGAAATGGTATCGATCACTCACCCCGAAGAGAGCGACGCAGAGCAGAAACGCATGCTTTCCTGCGCAGAGCGGCTTCTAGAGGCGCTCGGAATTCCCTACCGCACAGTCATTTTATGCACTGGCGATATGGGCTTCGGCGCGCGGCGCACCTTTGATATAGAAGCCTGGCTCCCGGGGCAGAATGCTTACCGCGAAATCAGTTCCGTTTCCACAACGGGCGATTTTCAAGCACGCCGCATGAACGCACGCTTCAAACCCGACGACGGGGGCAAACCGCAATTTGTTCACACGCTCAACGGCTCTGGCCTTGCGGTCGGGCGCTGTTTGATCGCGGTGTTGGAAAATGGCCAGAAAAGCGATGGATCAATCTCACTGCCCGTGGTGCTTGCTCCCTATTTGGGTGGCAGAACAACGTTGAATGCTGACGGATCCCTGTCCAAGCCCTAGGAAGGCTGCGGCGTGATTTCATCGTCTTCGTCGTCAAGTGGCGGAGGCGATCCATCGCCCGGTCCTTGGGGCGGCAAAAGGCCGGGTAGATCGTTCCAAACCTGCGCCAGACTGGCGGGACGATACGGGCCGCCATCATTGCGCGCGCCAAGCAATATCTTGGCAAGCACGCTTTCATGAACATGCGCGGCAAAGCGTGGCCCTTCGCGATCTTTCAACAAAAACGCAAATTTTCCTAAAATGCCCTGTTTTTTGTTGTTCACCACATCCGCTACGCGGCAGCGCTGCACCCTGCGCTGCAACATCTCCTCATCCATATCGAGGCCCTGCGCAATCGCGCCTTTGGCGATCCAATCATGGGTAAAGGCCGAAAGGCCCACCACATCGCCGCCGCCGCCAATCGAGCCGTGATCCCCCGCAAACCAAATCTGGCGGTAAGCTGGCTCTTGGCGCTGCGCAAGTGCGTTCAATCGATCAAGGTTTTCCCACAAGGAGGGGGGGAACGTCTTGCGCCGCTCATCTAGCGCAACCGCATGATAGGCGGCCTTCACCGACGAACTCAGCGCCGTATCGTGGAAGGAATACTTCTGATTGGTCAGCCGGGAAATCATCCCGAGAAAGCCGGGCAACCCCAAAGCCCCCACCGTGTCGAACACGCCAAGATACGAAATTTCAAGCAACTTAACAGGATTTTCACTATTTGCCCGTTTGATGAACTCGTTGGTCGAGGTGGCCACATCGGGTGAAAGCGCGGCGCGTTTGGACTGTACGGCCGCTACATCGGGGTGGCCATCCTTGCCGCGCGTGCGGTAGAGGCGCATCGCCTCCGGCACGCGGTCCACTTCACTGCGCCGCAAAATCCCGGCCTTGCGCAGCAAACCCGCAAGGGAGCGCGCGGTATAAGCCCCGCGCGAAAAGCCGAAAATGTAGATTTCATCGCCCGGTTCATAAAGCCAGATCAACTGGCGGTAAGCATCCTCGATATTGTCATCAAGACCCCAACCCAGAATACCGCCAAACCATTTGTCACTGGCCCGCGCCAACGCATTCGATCCACGCCCAGTGCCGACACCGCGAATATAAAGCGGCACTTGCTTGACCCCATCGCTGCTGGTGGTTTTGACCGCTTGGGCCAGTTGCACGACATTGGTCTGGGATTCCTTGCGATCGCTCAGGTTCCAGGTTCCGTCGCAAAAAATCGCAATTCGTTTCATAAAATGCCCTTTCATAAATATGATTGACGCTAAAGCATTCGCAGTGCCTCGTCACCACCTCAGATTGCACGTGAAATAAGAGTGAACCAATTGGGCCTCGCGCGCGTTAACTTTATATGAAACATATTATTGCGTACCTCACCCTCGCCCTTTCGCTCGCGTTTGCGTTCTCGCCGCTATTCACCGAACCGTTCACCGGCTTCGCAGCGGATCAATTGCCATATCCGCAAATCGATCCGCCAATCCAGCCCGCGGGATATGCCTTTGCAATCTGGGGGCTGATCTATGCCTGGCTGATTGTCTCGGCGCTGTTCGGGGTGATCGCGCGCGCTGGGAATGATGCTTGGAGCGCCGCGCGCACGCCGCTCATCGCCAGCCTTGCGGTCGGCGTGCCATGGCTGGCAATCGCCAACGCCAGCGTGATTTGGGCAACGATAGCAATCATCTGGATGGCAGTTTTCGCGATCTTGGCCTTGCTGCGCGCGCCCAAGCAGGACCGCTGGCTGTTTCAAGCACCTCTCGCCCTTTATGCAGGCTGGCTCACGGCTGCGAGCTGGGTGTCGATCGGATCGGGCATGGCAGGCTACGGCATCGTCTTGGGCAGTTTCGGATGGGCGATCACTGGCATACTGGGCGCGCTGGTGGTCGCCCTTTTAGTGTTTCGCCTACGCCCCTCGGCGCCGGAATATTTTGTCAGCATCATCTGGGCGCTGATTGGAATTATCGTGGCAAACGGCAGCGATGTTGCTGCTGTCAGCGCGTTGGCCGCACTTGGAATCGCTGCTCTGAGTGCCGCGCTTTGGCTGAAGCGGCAGGGATAAACGACGCCGGAGCGCGCCCGTCATTCCTGACGTTGCGCGTTTGTTTTCAGGTGCTTGCGAAGCTTTGACGGACCCGCCTTCTTGCGCCCTTTGTAGGGATTGGATTCGTTTTGCGAGCGCATGTACAGGCGGATAGGCGTGCCCGGCATATCAAAATCTGCGCGAAGACCGTTCACCAGATAGCGCGAATAGCTCTCGCTCATTTTGTCCGGCAAGGAACACATGACGACAAACCCGGGTGGACGCGTCTTGGCCTGTGTCATGTAGCGCAGTTTGATACGCTTTCCGGCCGGCGCGGGGGGCGGATGCGCCTCGACCATGCCTGCCAGCCAACGGTTAAGCGCCGCAGTCGGAACGCGGCGGTTCCATGTCTCGTAGGCGCGCAAGATCGCGTCGTGCAAACGATCAAGGCCGCGGCCCGTCTTGGCAGATACCGTCACCAGAGGCGCGCCGCGCAGTTGCGGCAAGAGTCGCTCGAAGCTCTCGCGCAGATCGCGCAGCTTGTCCTGCTTGTCGTCCTCGATATCCCATTTGTTCACGGCCACGATCACCGCCCGCCCCTCGCGCTCGGCCAGATCGGCGATGCGCAAATCCTGCTGCTCGAACGGGATCGCTGCATCGAGCAGAACCACGACCACCTCGGCGAATTTCACCGCCCGCAGACCGTCCGAAACCGAGAGTTTTTCCAGCTTGTCCTGAATTTTGGCCTTTTTGCGCATGCCCGCGGTATCGAAAATGCGGATATGCGTGCCGTGCCACTCTGTGCGCAGCGAAATCGCATCGCGGGTGATTCCCGCTTCGGGACCGGTCAAAAGCCGCTCTTCGCCCATAATTTTATTAATCAGCGTCGATTTACCCGCGTTCGGGCGACCAACGACAGCAATTTGCATCGGCTTGCGCGCAGTGGGCATCACAAGGGGCGCATCTTCGTCCCATTCACCGTCCTCATCGAGCGCGACATCCACCTCGGGCGCTTGATCGCGTGCACGCTCGGCAAAGCCATCGGCGATAGGCATCAGATGCGTATAAAGATCGTTAAGCCCCTCGCCGTGCTCGGCGGAAAGGCGGATTGGCTCACCAAGGCCAAGCGAATATGCCTCGATCACACCCGCGTCCGCCGCAGAGCCTTCGCCTTTGTTCGCAGCCAAAACCACATGAGCCGAGCGCTTGCGCAGAATTTCCGCAAAGACCTGATCGGCTGGCGTCACGCCCGCGCGTGCATCGATCATGAACAGGCAGACATCGGCCATATCAACCGCGCGCTCCGTCAGTTTGCGCATCCGCCCTTGCAGGCTTTCATCCGTCGCTTCTTCAAGGCCCGCCGTGTCGATCACGGTAAAGCGTAGATCGGCAAGGCGCGCATCGCCCTCGCGCAGATCGCGCGTAACGCCCGGCTGGTCATCGACCAGCGCAAGGCGCTTACCGACAAGGCGGTTGAAAAGCGTGGATTTGCCCACATTAGGGCGGCCCACGATGGCAAGGGTAAAGCTCATGTCACGTTCCAAAAAACAGATCAGATCGCCGCTCTAACGCAAAGCGGCGCTCTGTGAAAGAGGTCATGTCGCACCAGTAACGGCACACGCCCTGCCCCTCGAACCCTGATCGAGTGCAATCTATCGGATCGCGTGGAGCACGCCTTTGCGCGACACGACATAGAGCGTGCCGCCCGCAACCACCGGATTGGTGCTGGCACCGTCCGGGATTTCCACCGCGCTTACTTGCGCGCCCGTCGCAGGATCGAAGCTGCGGACCAGACCATCGTTAGAGGCAACCAGCACGCGCCCACCCGCAATCACGGGGCCGTAGTGTGCTACGATTTCCGAGCGGCGGCGGCGGTCCTCACGCACGAAGAAGGGCAGCTTTGTGCCCCAGATACGCGTGCCTGTTTCCGCATCAAGGCGCACCAATTCATTGCGATCTGTCACCGCAAAGAGCGAGCCAGAAGCAGGCCAGACCGGGCCAAGCGCTCCGTCTTTGGCCGTCCACAAGCGTGCACCACTTTCAACATTCACCGCGACGATGCGTCCCGAGTGGCTCCCTGCATAGACGACAGCGCCGTCAATCACCGGATCACCCGTTATGTCGCTGACAGTGCTTGCCGCTACGCCGCGCCGCTGACCTGCGACAGCTGCATCCCAGCGGCGCAAACCGCCTTTGCGAAATGCGGCCTGCATGTCACCCGAACCAAAGGCGAAAACCACAAGATCCTCCCCCACCGCTGGTGCGGGGCCGCCCGAAACGTTCGACACATTCCCCGCTTCGGAAAAGCCGTCAAGCTGCCACGCGACCCGGCCCGTGCCCGAATCGATCGCCCAAGCCACATTGTCGCCCGAGACCACATAGACCAAACCACGCGAAATAGACGGCGTGCCTGTCGTGCTTGCATTTAGGTCCTGCGCCCAAATTTCTGCCCCGCTGGCAGGATCAAGTGCGCGCACGCTGCCAAAACCGGACGAGACGATCAACTTGCCATCACCGTAGGCAAGGCCGCCGCCACCTGCGTCGCTCTCGCGGTCGCGCGCAGGCGTGAGATCAACAGACCAAAGCGGCTCTCCACTCAGGGAAAGCGCACTGACCTTGCTTTTGGAATCCATTGCAAAAACGCGCCCGTCGGCGACGACGGGATCGGCTGTTATGCGGTGACGGCGGCTGTCGCCTTCGCCAATCTTGCTTGACCACTGCACCCCGGTGAGCTGCGCGGCCAATGCTGGATGTGCAGTGCGCGTTGCGGGACTACCAATCCGGTGTGTCCAGGCCGCGTTGCTGGTTTGCTTGGGCAGCGATATGTTTTGCGCAACATTTTGCGTGCGCACCCTATCGTCAGACACTTCACCGAAGGGAGCGCGCAAATCCTCGCGCTTGCCCGGCAGAATTGTGTCTTCTTCTGCGCAGCCCGCAAGCACTGCTGCTGCAACGCCTGCCATGATCCATTTTGCTGTACTCACCGCTCAAAGCCCCTTCGATAGTGCGTCCCGTCTGCCGCGGGCTTGATTGATCGGCCTAGTTTTGACCGATGAGTGTGTCCGGCTCCGCGCCGAGTGCGATAATGAGTTGGCTGGCGCGTTGACGCAAGCCTGCTGTTACTTCGGCGTCCACGACGATGCCTTGGAGTTTTTCAAGCGCTGCGTCCGTATCACCCGCATCGATATCCAAAAGCGCCAGTTGCTCCGTCGCCAGCAGACGCAAGGACGTGCCCGGTGCACTCAGGGCCTCAAGGCGAATGCGGCGATCGGCAACGCTAAGATTACCATCCGCGCGGCTCGCCGCCTTGAACGATGCGATCTGGCGGTAAATTTCCGGCAAGCTACCATCGGATGCGATGCTCTCAAGAGCGCCCTGCGCACCGCCGGCATCGCCGTCAACGCTCTGCTCGGCCGCTTGCAACAAGGCCACGACCGCCTTGGCACCTTGCGTGATGTCTTGCGCGCGCACCGATTCGAGGGCTTCGACCCGTGCAGCTGGCGCATTCGCTTCAAGCGCAGCAATTATCGCGTCACCCGCCGATTCTGCCTGCGCGCGTGCCTGCGCTTTGTTCCACTCGTTAAAGGCGGCACCGCCGACCAGCGCCAGCACGGCGACAACTGCAATCCAGCCATAGCGGCGCAAAAGCCCGTACAAACGGTCACGGCGGACCTCTTCGCTGACTTCTTCAATGAAACTATCGGTGTCGCTCACGCCTTAACCCCTAATTTTTGCCTCTCTTATCGCGATGTCACAGCCCTGCCAAGGGCCGGTCACGTCCTTGCCACTCTGTGCGCAGAGATTGGCGCAACGTGAAGTGTTGCGCATGCACGTCAAAAATACTGATCTGAACTGACGAGTTTAGCGTAATCTCTATACCAGATTGCACTTTCGCAGAAAAAGCCTATGTCGAGATCAGCAATTTTTGGCACTTGAGCAGACCAAAGCAAGGACAGACCACAAATGAAATTGATTTCTATCGTCACCGCAATTTTGGTGACCGCATTCCTTTATTTGATGGTTTTCGAGCGCAGCGCCCTGCTCGCTTTTGCGCGGGGTGACGCGCCAGCGCAAAGCGCCAGCGAGGTAGAAGTGCCCTCAGAAGCGCCATCCGAAACCTCCCTGGAAGAGCCACTCGAAAACGGAGTGGTGCGCGTCATTGCCGTTAAATCAATAGCGCGGCAGATCGACAGCGCGGTCATCCTGCGCGGTCAAACCGAAGCGATGCGTTCGGTTGAAGTACGCGCGCAGACCTCGGGGCAAGTTATTTCCGAACCACTGCGCAAAGGCTCCTATGTCACTCAGGATCAGCTTTTGTGCCAACTCGATCCCGGCACCCGCGAGGCCTCCCTTGCCGAAGCAACAGCGCGCTTGAGCGAAGCACGTGCACGCGTTCCGGAGACCGAAGCACGCCTGCAAGAAGCAATAGCGCGCCTTGACGAAGCAAAGATCTCCGACAACGCCGCCTCCAAGCTTAGCGAGGGCGGCTTTGCATCAGAAACGCGCGTCGCCTCTGCGCAGGCGTCTGTCCGCTCTGCCGAAGCCTCTGTCGCCGCAGCTCGCAGCGGATTGCAAAGCACGGGCGCAGGTATTCAAAGCGCCGAAGCTGCGATTGCAGCCGTTCAGAAAGATATCGAGCGGCTTAAAATTACCGCGCCTTTCGAGGGATTGCTCGAAACCGACACCTCCGAACTTGGCAGCCTGCTCCAGCCCGGTGGTCTGTGCGCCACAATTTTGCAGCTTGATCCGATCAAACTGGTTGGCTTTGTGCCCGAAGCCGAAGTGAACCGCATCGAAATCGGCGCACTTTCCGGTGCACGCCTTGCGGGCGGACTCGACGTCCAAGGGCGCGTTACATTCCTGTCGCGCTCTGCCGATACGACCACGCGCACCTTTCGCGTAGAAATCGAAGTGCCCAATGATGATCTTGCCATCCGCGATGGCCAGACCGCTGAAATCATCGTTTCCGCAGAAGGCAATGATGCCCATTTGCTGCCAGCCTCTGCATTGACCTTAAACGATCATGGCGATCTGGGCGTGCGAACGGTGGACGACAAGAACACATCGCAGTTCGTCAAACTCACCTTGTTGCGCGACACCGCAAAGGGCGTCTGGGTCACCGGCCTGCCGGATACCGCGAATGTCATCACCGTTGGCCAAGAATATGTGATCGACGGCGTCCCCGTCATCGCGACCTTTGAGGAGCTTGTGCAATGACCGGTATCGTAGATTGGGCCGCACAGCGCGCCCGCATGGTTCTTGCCTTCATCGCCCTCACTCTTCTCGTGGGAGGGTTTGCCTATTGGGGCCTGCCCAAAGAGGGTGAGCCGGACATCGAAATCCCCGCGCTCTTCGTGTCGGTGCCCTTCCCCGGTATTTCTGCCGCCGACAGCGAAACACTTCTGGTCAAGCCAATGGAATCCGAACTGGCAGACCTTGATGGTCTGAAATCCATTTCCGGTACTGCCGCAGAGGGATATGCGGGCATCGCACTGGAATTCGAATTCGGCTGGGACAAGACCCGCGTGATGGCTGATGTGCGCGATGCAATGAACTCTGCCGAGAGCAAATTTCCCGCAGGCGCAGAAAACTATTCAATCAACGAAATCAACTTTTCCGAATTTCCGATCATCATCGTCAATCTAACAGGAGATGTGCCCGAGCGCACGATGGCGAACGTGGCAAAGGACTTGCAGGACCGTATCGAAAGCCTTGATGCCGTCCTCGAGGCAGGCATCGCAGGCAACCGCGATGAAATGCTCGAAGTGCTGATCGATCCGTTGCGCCTTGAATCCTACAATGTCACGGCGGGCGAGTTGATTAGCGTCGTGCAGAACAACAACCAGTTGATCGCTGCAGGGGAAGTCGAAACCGCGCAAGGCACCTTTGCCGTCAAGATCCCGTCGTCCTTCGATGAGCCGCGCGATGTTTATGCGCTTCCAGTCAAGATCAATGGCGACCGCGTCGTCACCCTTGGCGACCTTGCCGAAATCAGCCTGACCTTCGAGGATCGCAAAGGCACGGCGCGCTTTAACGGCGAAACCTCCGTGGCGCTGCAAGTGGTCAAACGCAAGGGCTTCAACCTGATCGACACTGCGGAACTGGTGAAAACCACCGTCGAAGAGGCCCGCGCCGAATGGCCCGCCGCTTTGCAAGCGGCCGTCGAAGTAGGCACCTCCAACGATCAATCGCGCACCGTCGGCTCGATGGTCTCGCAGCTTGAAGGCTCGGTTCTGACCGCGATCGCGCTGGTGATGATCGTTGTGCTTGCTGCGCTCGGCACGCGCCCTGCGCTGCTAGTGGGTTTTGCAATTCCCACCTCTTTCCTTTTGTGCTTCGCTTTTCTTGCCGTAATGGAAGTCACCATTTCCAACATCGTCATGTTCGGCCTGATCCTTGCTGTGGGCATGCTCGTGGACGGCGCGATCGTCGTGGTGGAATATGCGGATAAGCGGATTTCAGAAGGCTCCGGCCCGATGGACGCTTACGTCGAGGCGGCAAAACGTATGTTCTGGCCCATCGTGTCCTCGACAGCGACAACGCTCTGCGCCTTTCTGCCGATGCTGTTCTGGCCCGGTGTTCCCGGACAATTCATGGGCATGCTACCTGTCACGCTGATCTTCGTTTTATCCGCGTCGCTGGTCGTGGCGCTGGTCTATCTGCCGGTCATGGGCGGCGTCACCGGACGCCTTAGTCGCGTGTTCGGCAATACCTCGGACGCGCTGCGCGCGGCGGCCCCCTGGTGGCTGCGCGCGCTTTTGGTGCCACCGGCACTTTATAGCGTTTTCCTTGGCGCAATGCAGGTCTTGAACCCCGGTTATCTGTTCGGCGGCACGCCGATCGCAGAGGGCTTTGTTGGCGCATTGCCCGGCATAGCCCTTTTTCTCTTTGGTGCATTCGCCAGCTCCGTCACCCTTGGCGCAGCCAAGCTGGAGCCGCGCAAGACCAAGATCAAAGCGGGCCACCGCCGCACGGCCTTTGGCTGGTTCATCAAGGCCATCGCGGGCAATCCCGTGATGCCGCTGGTCACTATCGGCGTGGTTGGCTTCTTTGTGATTTCAACCTTCAGCTACTTTGGCGCCAATAACAAAGGCGTTGAGTTCTTTGTGGAAAGCGAACCAGAACAGGCGATCGTTTACGTGCTGGCGCGCGGCAACCTGTCCTTGCAGGAAAAGGACGCGCTGGTCGCCAAGGCCGAAGCTGTCGTGCTGCGCCATCCCGGCGTGCAAAGCGCCTTTGCCTTCGCTGGCGAGGGCGGGCTGAACACCGATGCCTCGGGCGCAGCCATCCCGAAGGACACGATCGGTCAGGTCCAGCTTGAGACAATCCCATGGGAAAACCGCCGCGATCGCCCTGAACTTGACGGCGATACGGTGATTGCGGAATTGACCGAAGAATTGAGCCTGATCCCAGGTATCGAGATCGAAATCCTCCCGCAGGCGCGCGGTCCGGCGTCGGGTAAACCCGTGCACCTGCGCCTAAAGGGCGACAATTGGGAGGACCTGCTGGCCTCGACCAAACTTGCGCGCGAAAAGTTCGAAGCGACAGCGGGTCTTACCTTGATCGAGGACACCCGCCCCCTGCCCGGCATTGACTGGCAAATCGACGTGGACGTGGAAAAGGCGGGCCGCTACGGCGCGGATGTTGCCACGGTGGGCGGTATGGTGCAGCTCGTGACGCGCGGTATCTTGCTTGATACGATGCGCGTAGAGAGTTCGGACGAGGAAATCGAAATCCGCGTGCGCCTGCCCGAGGAAGACCGCGTGCTAAGCACGCTCGATTCGCTCAAGGTGCGCACACGCGACGGGCTGGTTCCACTTGCGAACTTCACCACCCGCAAGCCTGTGCAAAAACTGGCCGAGATCAACCGCATCGATCAAAAGCGTTACTTTGACGTGAAAGCCGGCGTTGCGGCGGGCCTCACCAAGGAAATCATCGCCGAAGACGGCACGGCCAAAGATGTGCCGATCAATGCCAACGAGCGCATCGCGACCCTCAGCGAATGGCTCGAAACGAGCCCCTTCCCGGACGGGATCGAACATGAATGGACCGGCGATCAGGAAGAGCAGGCCGAAAGCCAGCAGTTCCTGTCAACCGCCTTTGCGGGCGCGCTGGGGCTGATGTTCATCATCCTTCTGGCGCAGTTCAACAGCCTTTATAACTCGGTTCTGGTTCTGCTGGCGGTGATCTTGTCCACCACAGGCGTGCTGATCGGGATGCTGGTTATGGATCAGGCGTTTTCGATCATCATGACGGGCACGGGTATCGTCGCACTGGCGGGGATCGTAGTGAACAACAACATTGTTCTGATCGACACCTATCAGGATTACAGCCGCTACATGCCGCGGATCGAGGCGATCGTGCGCACTGCAGAGGACCGTATCCGCCCGGTTCTGCTCACCACCATTACGACCATGGCTGGCCTCGCGCCGATGATGTTCGGTCTGAGCCTTGATTTCATCAATGGCGGTTATTCGATCGACAGTCCCACAGCACTTTGGTGGAAGCAACTGGCGACGGCGGTGGTCTTTGGCCTTGGCATTGCGACGGTTCTGACGCTGGTGTTCACGCCCTCGATGCTGGCGCTGCGCGTCTGGATCACCACCTACGCGCATTGGACTGCGCGGCTACTCGCCAAGCTCTCGCTCGGCCGCTCCAGCGCCGCTGCGCGTGATTGGGCCTTGCAGCGTGAAGCGGGCCGCATCAAAGCGCCGATGATCATTTGGGGCGACGACAGCGACCCGATCGAAAACTATGCGCCCGAGGCAGAGCCTTCCCCGATGATGAACACACCGCTTAAAGCTGCCGAGTGAGTATTGATTGATCCCTGCGTTTGCAGGCAAACGCAGGGATCGTTTGGGGCTCTGCCCCAAACCCCGAGGTATTTAAGGACCGAAGAAGCGGGGCGTTTTTGCTTTATAGGCACGGTAGGGCGCGCCGAATTTTTCCTCTAGCCATGGTTCTTCCAGAAACGGCGCGATGTAATACAGCAGCCCCCATAGGACGAGCGGGATCGCGACAGGCAAATATGGCAGGCAAAGCCCCCAGCCAAGCAGCGCGAGCCAGGTCGCAACATAGACCGGATTGCGCGAATAGGCGTATGGCCCCGTCACCACCAGACCCTGTGCTGTGCCAAAGGCCTGTTTCCAACCCAGCTTGCCCGTCACCCAAAGTGCGCCGCCAAAGCCCGCGAACATCAATGCAATGCCCGGTGCCGGCAGCCAGACTCCGGTTGCGCGCACAAGTAGCACAGAGGCTGCGATCAGCGGATAAAGCCCAAGGCGAAACAACGCGCGAAAGCTGGAATGTTGCCAAGTGGCGGCCCTTTCAGGCGGCCAATAGCGCCAACCGCAAAGGCGCGGGCAAAGTAGTGCAAGTGCGGATATGGCGATAAAGCCGAAGCAGGACAGGAGCGAAAGCGCCCAGATCAAGCCGCCTCTTCCGATTGCTGGCGATGCCACAGGCCCGCGTAGCGACCGGACATCTCAAGCAATTCTGCGTGGCTGCCCTGCTCTGCGATCTGCCCATCTTCCAGAACGACGATCCGGTCCGCATCGGCAATCGTGGAGAGACGATGCGCGATGGTAATCACCGTGCGCCCCTGAGCCGCAAGTGCCAAAGCGTCCTGAATTTCATGCTCTGTTCCGGAATCAAGCGCCGATGTCGCCTCGTCCAGAAGCAGGATCGGCGGGTTCTTCAACAAGGTGCGCGCAATCCCCACGCGCTGCTTTTCGCCGCCCGAAAGTTTCAAACCGCGCTCGCCCACCGTCGTCTCGTAGCCATTGGGCAGGCTTATAATAAAGTCATGGATTTGCGCCGCACGCGCCGCTTCCTCTATCTCACCGTGGCTCGCCCCGTCTTTGCCATAAGCGATATTGTAGCGGATCGTGTCGTTGAACAGCACCGTATCCTGCGGGACCACGCCGATCGCATCATGCAGGCTGGTTTGCGTCACATCGCGCACATCCTGTCCGTCGATGGTCAAAGCGCCGCCTGTGACGTCATAAAAGCGGAACAATAGCCGCCCGATGGTGGATTTGCCTGATCCCGACGGCCCGACGATGGCGATATTTTGCCCCGCAGGCACCTCAAGATCAACGCCTTTCAGAATGGGCCGCTCGGGATCATAGCCGAAATGCACGCCCTTGAGGGACACATGTCCACCCGAGATTTTCAAATCGGGCGCGCCGTCTTTGGTGGCCACTTCCGAGGGCTGCTCGAGCAAATCGAACATCTCGCCCATATCCACCAAGGCCTGCCGGATTTCGCGGTAGACCGTTCCAAGAAAGTTCAGCGGCATGGTGATCTGAATCATATAGGCGTTGACCATGACGAAATCACCAACCGTCAAATTGCCGGCCTGCACGCCAATCGCTGCCAGAACCATCACCACCACAAGGCCCGTGGTGATCAAAAAGGACTGGCCGAAATTCAGGAAAGCCAGCGAATAGGAAGTCTTGAGCGCAGCAACCTGATAAAGCTCCATCGCACTATCATAGCGCCGCGCCTCGCGCGCTTCAGCGCCGAAATACTTCACCGTTTCAAAATTCAAAAGACTGTCGATCGCCTTCTGGTTTGCATCAGTGTCCTGATCGTTCATCTGCTTGCGCAGCTTCACCCGCCATTCGGTCACGGCGAAGGTGAACCAAACGTAAAAGGCGATGGTGACGAAAACCGCTGCCAGATACCAAACGTCGAACAGATAGAACAGAATGCCCGCAATCATCAGCAATTCAAGCACCAGCGGCCCGATCGAAAACAACAAGAAGCGCAGCAGGAAATCAACGCCCTTCACGCCGCGCTCGATGATCCGGCTCAGCCCACCGGTCTTGCGCGTGATGTGATAGCGCATGGACAGTTTGTGAATATGCTCAAAAGTTTGCAAGGCCAGCGCGCGCAAGGCACCCTGCCCGACCTTGGCGAAAATCGCGTCGCGCAGTTGCTGAAAGCCATTGGCCATCAGGCGCGCCAAGCCGTAGGCGACAGTCAAGCCAACCGCGCCAAGCGCCAGATCAGGAACCCCCGCGCCCGAAAGCGCATCGACCGCACGTTTGTACAACAGAGGCGTGCCCACAGCGACTACCTTGGCGATCAGCAACATGATCAGCGCCAGCGAAACGCGCTGCTTCACCCATAGCTTATCCGCTGGCCACAAGTAGGGCGCAACGCGCCGGATGGTGCGCCAGCCGGAAATACGTTGATCGCGCGACAGGGCCGCATCTGTGGGGGAAAGTCGTCTCATAGGGGCTGCGTCCTTTGGCTTGGACACAACTGATAATCACGTGCCCGCCGAATGACCAGACAGGTTAGTCGGGAATTGAAAAGACTTGCCCCGGGTAGATCAGGTCGGGGTCACGGATCACATCTGCATTGGCCTCCACCACGCGCGCATATAGTGTGCCGCTGCCATAGCGTTCCTGCGCGATCGCCCAAAGCGTTGCACCGGGCTGCACGGTAATCGCCTGCACCGGTTTCTCGGGCTGGCTGGCCGCCTCCAGCACGTCCGCAGCTTCGCGTTTGAACGGTGTTTCCACGCGCGTCACCACCGCGCCCGCTGCGTTCAACTCATCAACGCGCAGGGTGTAAATGCCCGTGTCCACAGAAGGCAGATCCGCCTGCCAATCGCCGCTCTGGCCAATCTGCGAGGTCACGACCGGCTTGTTATCGAGGTAGACGCGCACAAATTCACCGGCTCCGCGCCCGGCCAAGGCAACATCGCCCGCGCTGTCATAGGAAATCGAGCCGAGCAGCGCAGTCATCGCATCGGGTTTAGGCGCATCAGGCGCTTGTAGAACCCGAATACCCTCATTTGTCGCCAACATGACGAGCGGCGCTTTGGGCGGCTCGACGGCTGCGATAATCTCGGGCTCTGGTTGCTCTTGTATAGCCTCTGAAGTTTCGGGTTTCGGTTCCGGCACAGGCACCACGGGCTCTACGCGCGCCGTCTCGATCGGCGCAATGATCACCTGCTCCATCCCGATTGCACCGCCTTGAACGTCCAGTGTCAAAATCCGCGCATCCGCGCTTTCCGGCAAGGTCACGAAACTCGCGAAATTTCCCGTGGCGTCCGCTTTCGCCTCAGCCACAACATCATCATTCAGACGGATCGCGACAGTGCTGCCAGCCTGCGCTCGCCCTGCGATCATCGCCGCACCGCTGGTTTCTACGCGCACCACGTCAAAGCGCGGAGCCTCGGGCTTCACCTCCAGCAATGGCGCTACATCAGGCACCGCGACCACTTCGGGTACGATCTGCGCCGCTGGCACCGCGAGCGCCTCCGAAGCACGCTCAGCTTTGAACGCGCCGCCAAAGTAGGCAACGCCGCCAATAACCGCGATCACAGCCACGCTCGCACCGAGCGCAGCCCCCGGTCCAGAGGAAAGGACTGCAAGTTTACTCATCAAAACCCATCTCCGTAATGCCCGCTTTTGCCGCGCGGCTTGCCCGTGTATAGCAAACACGGACTTAGCGGTCAAAACACTGAAAATAAGGAATGCGTGATGCGGCAACGCTCGATCTGTGTCTTTTGTGGTGCATCCGATGGCATCGATCCCGCCTATGGCGCTGCGGGCGAAGCCCTCGGCACGCTTATCGCGGAAAATAACATGCGCCTCGTCTACGGCGCTGGCGACGTGGGGCTGATGGGGCGCACCGCACGCGCGGCGCAATCCGCAGGAGGTGTCACCTTCGGCGTGATCCCGCAGCACCTTGTGGACTGGGAAGTGGGCAAAACCGATCTCACCACCTATATCGTCACCGAAACCATGCACGAGCGCAAAAAAGTGATGTTCATGAACGCTGATGCAGTCGCGCTCTTGCCCGGCGGCGCAGGCTCGCTCGATGAGTTTTTCGAGGTGCTCACTTGGGCGCAGCTTGGCCTGCACGCAAAACCTTTGGTGCTGATCAACACGAACGGTTACTGGACCCCGCTTCTAACGCTGCTCGATCACATCATCGCTGAAGGTTTTGCCAAAGCCAACATCAAGGATTTCTTCAAAATCGCCGCCACCCCGCAAGATGCCCTGCCCCTCTTAAAGTAAACTTCATCTTGCCCCTTAAACTCGCCGCGCAGCGTGCAGCAAACAAAAACGCGCCGTCCAAAACATCGGACGGCGCGTTTCAAATTTCAAAATAAAAGCGCGCGGTAGCGCACACTTAAATTAATCACATACGTGATGCGACGTTTTCCCAGTTCACCAGGTTGTCCATGAAGTTGGCAAGATACGCAGGACGCTTGTTGCGGAAATCAATATAGTAGGAATGCTCCCAGACATCACAGCCCAAAAGTGCCGTCTGACCAAAGCACAGCGGGTTCACGCCATTTTCCGTCTTCGTCACCGCGAGCGAGCCGTCCGCGTTCTTTACCAACCAGCACCAACCTGCGCCGAACTGGCCCGCGCCTGCAGCTGCGAAGGCTTCCTTGAAGGCCGCAACCGAGCCGAAGCTCTCGCCAAGCGCTTTTTCAAGCTCGGAGGGCATCGCGGATTTGCCAGGGCCCATCATTTCCCAGAACTGGTTGTGGTTCCAAAGCTGCGAGATGTTGTTGAAAATCCCGTTTTGCGCCACCGAGGAGGCATCATACGTGCCTGTGATGATCTCCTCCATGGATTTGCCATCCCATTCGGTGCCAGCAATCAGTTTGTTGCCGTTGTCCACATAGGCTTTGTGGTGCAGATCGTGATGGTATTCCAGCGTCTCTTTGGACATGCCATTGTCGGCCAAAGCGTCGTGTGCGTAGGGAAGTTTTGGAAGTTCGAATGCCATTTTATCAGGCCCCTCTGTTGATCTCTCTCACTTCAGATAGAGTGCCCCGACGCCGTAACGTCAAGGGCAGTGGCCGCAATTTCACACAATAAAATTGATGCGGCCACGGCGCGGGTGCGCAGCTTGGGAGCGCCTTAGTAAGCCCCGACTTCCGAGCCACCTTGTGCTGCAACGCTGAGCAGATCGAACATGTATTCCCCGACAGAGCGGAAACAGACCACAGTGAACGCGTCCTCGCGGCTCATCCAGAGCGCGGCGGGCACCTGCGCAAGGCGCGAGCGGCGAAACATCCCTTGCGTGAAGGCATCCGGCGCAAAATCGACGGGCGCGAGTTTCGCCATGACTTCGCGCGCGCTTGGCCCTGACACTTCAAACACCGCCCGCGCATCAGACACGTTCGCGGCGAGAAAATGCGTGCCTTTCAGCGCGCTGTTCAATGCCTCGATCGTGCTTGGCGCATCTGCGTGATCCACCATCAAAAGCAACTCATCGCTGCTCATCCAAGCCGCGCCCGCCTTGTCGTTCATCGCGATACGGCGCGCATCGGGCATGGTGCCCGCAATCCCTTTAACCGCCTTGATCAGCTTTTTATCCGCCAGATCACCGCGCAGCGTGATCATTCCGCGCAGGCCCAGCTCGCGTATTTCCGCGATGCCACCTACATAAGATGCACCCTGCAACGCACTCACAGCATTAGACATTTTGCTTTGCTCCGTCTTTATCATAGATCACAGGATCAACGATTTTCGCCTTTATGATCGTGCCGTCCACTTTCGGGAAATCAATCACTTCGCCCATGCGATCCGGTCCGTTCTTGACCAGCCCCATGGCAATGCCGCGCTCAAGATTGGAGGAGTAATAGGTCGAGGTCACCCGCCCGAACATATTGCGCTGACCATTGGCATTGACGCCCGGCTCCACCGCATATGCACCGTCCGGCAGCACCGATTTGTCCAGCGTCTTAAGCCCCACAAGCTTCCAGCGATCCGGGTCCGCCATATGGCTGCGCTGATGCGCGCGTTTGCCGAGGTAGTCCTCTTTTTTCTTGCTCAGAGCCCAGTGCAAGTTCAAGTCTTGCGGGATAACCGTACCGTCGGTTTCGTCCCCGATCATGATAAAGCCCTTTTCGGCGCGAAGAATATGCAGCGTTTCCGTGCCATACGGCATCGCACCAAACTCTGCGCCCGCCGCCATCAGTGCCTCCCAGAATGCGAGTCCCTGACTTGCTGGAACAGCAATTTCGTAGCTTAACTCGCCCGAGAAGGAGATGCGGAACACGCGTGCGTCAAAGCCGCCAATCGTACCGTCCGCCCACTCCATGAACGCCAAAGCGTCTTTGGAGAGGTCCATACCGCCCAGCTTTTCCAGCACCTTGCGCGCGTTCGGTCCAACCACTGCGATTTGCGCGAACTGCTCTGTGACGTTGGCCACATAGACGTTCCAATCCCACCACTCGGTTTGCAGCCACTCTTCCATGTGACCATGGATCGTTTCGGCACCGCCCGTCGTGGTGTGGCACAAGAACGTGTCCTCATCGAGCCGCGCAACGACACCGTCATCGATCAGAAAGCCATTTTCTGAGCACATCAAACCATAGCGGCATTTCCCCGGTTTCAGCGTGCTCATCATATTGGTGTAGAGCATGTCGAGAAATTTACCCGCGTCCGGCCCCTTCACGATAAGCTTTCCCAGCGTGGAAGCATCAAGCAAACCAAGGGCTTCGCGGGTGTTCTTCACCTCTCGATTGACAGCATCGTGCACGCTTTCACCCGGCTGCAAATAGGCGAACGGACGCCGCCACGCGCCGACAGGCTCCCAATCGGCACCGTTCTTGTCGCTCCAGCCATAGAGCGGGGTCTTACGCAATGGTTGGAACACTTTACCGCGCGCTTCTCCACCAATCGCACCCATGGAGATGGGCGTATAAGGCGGGCGAAACGTGGTCGTGCCAGTCTGCGGAATAGGCTGACCCAGCGCGTCAGAAAGAATTGCCAATCCATTGATATTACTCAATTTACCCTGATCCGTCGCCATGCCCAAAGTCGTATAACGCTTGGCATGCTCGACACTCTCGAAACCCTCTTGCGCGGCAAGTTGAACGTCCGACACTTTCACGTCGTTCTGATAATCCAGCCAAGCCTTAGAGCGCAGCTTGTATCCAGCGCCTTGAGGCATCAGCCACACAGGCTCCACCGCGTTCTCGGAACTATAAGCCCCCTCGGGCGCTTTGGTTTTCACCGCAGTGCCGCCCGCCGCCTTGCCAGCCGCCAAGCCAGCGCCATGCGCGTCGCCGACGAGTTCAGCCATCTGCATATGACCGTTTGCGCTACCCACGACAGAGACAAAGCCCTCGCCATTTGCGCCCGAAGGCGGGCGTTCGCTGTCGGGGCGGAAGTGCGATTGCGCATCGTCCCAGACCAGCTTGCCGCCGCAGTGCGACCACAGGTGAACCACAGGGGACCAGCCGCCGGACATGGCCACCGCGTCGCAGGCGATCTCTTCTAACTCTGCGCCCTCACCCGCCTGCGCGCACAGGATCACACCCGTGACGCGCTTGCCGCCTTTGACCTTTGCAATGGCTTTGCCGTTCTCGATACGAATGCCAAGCGCTTTGGCCTCATCCGCCAAGGCACCGGCACCGCCCGCGCGCGCATCAATGATGCAAGGCACATCGAGGCCGAGGTTTTTCAGCGTGATCGCCGTGCGGTAGGCATCATCGTTATTGGTCACAACAACAGTGCGATCCGCAACAGAAACACCGTAGTTCACCGCATAATCGCGCACCGCAGAGGCAAGCATGACACCGGGAATATCATTGCCCGCAAAGCTCAAAGGCCGCTCAATCGCACCTGTCGCCGTGATGATCTGCGCCGCGCGAATACGCCAAAGGCGATGACGCGGGCCGCTTGCATCTGGCTGGTGATCGTTCAAACGCTCGTACCCGAGCGTGTAGCCGTGATCATAAACGCCAGCGCCCATCAGGCGCGTGCGCATGGTGACGTTATCCATCGCCTGCAACTCGGCCACCAAGCCCTCGCAATATGCCTCGACAGGTGTGCCATTCACTTCGCCGCCATCCACAGGCGCGCGCCCGCCCCAATGGGCGGTCTGCTCGACCAGCAGAACCTTGACGCCCGTGAGCGCCGCAGCTTTGGCCGCTTGCAGACCCGCAACGCCGCCGCCAATCACCATCACGTCGGCGAAAAAGTAGAAATGCTCGTAGGTATCGGGATCACGATCCTCTGCACGCGGCGCTTTGCCAAGGCCGGCAGACTGGCGAATAATCGGCTCGTAAATGTGTTTCCAGAAAGAGCGCGGATGAATGAAGGTTTTATAGTAGAAACCCGCAGGTAACAGGCGGCTCACATAGGTGTTGAGCACGCCAATATCGAATTCCAGCGATGGCCAATGGTTTTGCGAGCCCGCGATAAGGCCCTCGAACAACTCTGTCGTCGTGGCGCGTTGGTTCGGCTCGAACGTGTTCGTGTAGCCCATGTTGAAAAGCGCGTTCGGCTCTTCACCACCGCTGGCAACAATGCCGCGCGGACGGTGGTATTTGAACGAGCGGCCCACCATCATCTGATCATTGGCGAGCAAGGCAGAGGCAAGCGTGTCGCCCGCAACGCCCTTTAGTTTCTTACCGTTGAAATCGAATGAAAGCTGCGCGCCGCCACTCGTAAAGCGGCCGCCAGATTTAAGACGTGTGCTCATGAGAAATTCCTCCAAGACCAGCCGGGCCTTTTGGCGCTGATCGCATCCTTGATCTCTTTGGGTGGCTCATAGGTCTGGGCGCTATAAGTGCCGAACACCTCAAGCGTCTGCGTGCAGCGCGCCGCGTGAAACCACTTGCCGCAGCCATTGTTATGGCGCCAGCGCTCAAAATGAACCCCACGCGGATTTTCCCGCATGAACAGATATTCTTCGAACTGATCATCCGTAGAGCCAACCGAGTGCCGCTTAAGATGCGCCTCGCCCCCCGCATGAAATTCCGTTTCTTCGCCGCTTACGCCGCAGCATGGGCAATCTAGGATTAGCATGGGCATTTAACTCCAATCAAATCGCCAAAACCCCATTGAATGGTGCCTATGGCAAGTAGAACTGCCTGAAAGTTCTGAAGTTTTTGTCTCAACTTCAGAAGTGATTGGCGGTGTTCATCTTCTTTCTTCGCTTGCTCTTGAGCAATTGCTTCAACTTCATCCAAATCAATTTCTTCGAAGGATTCAAAATTCTCATGCTTCGCGAGTGCCGAAATATTTGAGACCGCTTCTGGAACTTTGCGACTTTGGGATTTCATTGTTTTCTCAAGAGCAATCGCTAGGAGAATTATTTTCTTCATTGCGAGTTTGATGTCACTTGAGTTCATTTGCAGATGCTGGCTGATAACCGCAAACTTAGTGGAGGCACCAAAGGGCTGTGGATCTAAATCTGTCATTTGAGAGTAATAAAGTGCTACAGCAGCAATTAAAAATGCACCCATTCTTGGAAGTAAATCTCCGTTTGAAGTAAAAACACACCAAAGTGAAATCGCCAGCCAAATCAACAACGAAATGGCCCAAAGTAGGTCCACTAAAAAGATGCGGCCATCAAAAAAGGACAGTTTGGTCAATGCGCCACCCCCGCGGCAACGCTCTCATCGATGAACTTGCCCTCTTTGAAGCGCCACATAGAGAACTCATCCGTCAAAGGCGACTCCCCCTTCGCCATCAGTTCCGCCATAGCCCAGCCAGACCCCGGAATGGCCTTGAAACCACCCGTGCCCCAACCGCAGTTCATGAACATGCCTTCAATCGGCGTTTTCGTCAGCATGGGAGAACGATCCCCCGTCACGTCCACGATCCCGCCCCATTGGCGCAGCATCTTGAGGCGTGACAGCATCGGAAACGTCTCGATCAGCGCGCGCACAGTTTCCTCGATATGATGGAACGATCCGCGCTGCGTGTAGTTGTTATAGCCGTCCGTGCCGCCGCCGATGACCATTTCGCCCTTATCAGACTGGCTAAGGTAGCCGTGAACAGTGTTGGCCATGACCACGATATCCATCGCGGGTTTGATCGGCTCTGACACCAGCGCTTGCAACGCCACGCTTTCCATCGGCAAACGAAAGCCCGCCATTTCTGCCAAGACAGACGAGTGGCCCGCGACAATTCCGCCAAGTTTGTCGCAATCAATCGCGCCTTTGGTGGTGTCAACGCCGACGACTTTTCCAGCCTCTGTGCGCACATTCGTGACTTCGCACTGCTGGATGATATCCATGCCCATATCAGAGCACGCGCGCGCATAGCCCCATGCGACCGCATCGTGGCGCGCTGTGCCGCCGCGCGCTTGGAACAAACCGCCCAGCACGGGATAGCGCGGACCGTTCAGCTCGATAATCGGGCAAATCTCTTTAACGCGACCCGGTTCAATCCACTCGGTCGGCACACCTTGTAGCGCGTTCGCATGCGCCGTGCGCTTGTAACCGCGAATTTCATGCTGGGTCTGCGCCAGCATCAAAACGCCGCGCGGGGAGAACATGATATTGTAGTTCAAATCTTGGCTTAGCGTCTCGTAAAGCGAACGGGACTTTTCGTAAATCGCCGCAGAAGGGTCTTGCAGATAGTTAGAGCGAATAATCGTGGTATTACGCCCCGTGTTGCCGCCACCAAGCCAGCCCTTTTCGATCACCGCGACATTGGTGATGCCGAAATTCTTGCCAAGGTAGTAGGCCGTGGCAAGGCCATGACCGCCCGCGCCGACGATGATGACATCATATTTCGACTTTGGCTGCGGGGACCGCCATGCGCGCTCCCATCCGGTGTGGTACCGCAAGGCTTCGCGTGCGATGGCAAAGGCTGAATAACGCTTCATGACAGGGGCCTCGGATAAGTGAAACTGGACAGCGAAATCGGATTCGCCTCTGACTTCGGTTTTGGGCCTGATGGGGGAAAAGAGGATACTACGCGCGGCAGTTTTCAGTCCAATCGCGACATGGGCGCGCTTGTTTGCAGTCTTGCGCGGATTTGCACCACGCCAAGCGGCAAGATGCCCCTCCTGCCCCCCTTTTTTTTACGCTCCAAGCAGATTAGATGGGAAGAAACATTAAGGGATGATCCATGACCTTCTGGCTGATTACGACCGTTTTGGCATTTGGCACCTCTGCACTTCTGGCGCTTGCGCTGTGGCGCGGACATACGGGCATGCGCCCTGCGGCCGAATTCGATCTGCAAGTGTACCGCGATCAACTGGCGGAGGTGGAACGCGACATCGAACGCGGCATTATTGAGGGCGAGGACGCCGAGCGCGTGCTGAACGAGATCTCGCGCCGCATTCTGGCCGCCGACAAATCCTTGCAAGACGGCCAAGCCAATGTGCGCAGCCCTGCCGCGATGCGCTACGCGGTGATCGCGCTGCTGAGCGCCACACTGATTGGCGGCTCGCTTTATCTCTATAATGATCTGGGCGCGCCGGGTTATGGTGATCTGGCCTTGTCGACGCGGATCGAACAGGCGGATATGGCCCGCAAGCAACGCCCCAGCCAGCAAAGCGCACAAAGCTCGCTGCCCGCGCCCGTGCCGTCGCCAAACGCCTCCGAAGACTACATAAAACTGGTCACGCAATTGCGTGCCGCCGTGGCGCAGCGCCCAGGCGATCTGCAAGGCGTAACGCTTTTGGCGATGCACGAAATGCGCCTTGGCAACGCAGCGGCAGCGCATTTGGCGCAGGCCGAAGTCTTGCGCCTGAAAGGCGATGCTGCAAGCGCCGAGGATTATGCCACTTACGCCGATATGCTGGTGATCGCGGCGGGAGGATATGTGTCGCCCCAAGCCGAGGTCGCACTGGCGTCAGCCTTGCAAAAAGACCCTGAAAACGGTGCGGCGCGCTATTATACCGGCTTGATGATGATGCAGATCGGGCGCCCCGACGTGGCGTTTCGCGCATGGGCGACGCTGCTGCAGGACAGCCCAGATGATGCCGGCTGGACCGCGCCCATCCGCGAGCAAATCGAAGAACTGGCGTTTCGCGCAGGCGTCGAGTACGAATTGCCCCCCTTGAAAGAAACCGCCCTTGCAGGGCCGAGCGCCGAGGATGTGGAAAATGCCGCCGAAATGAGCGAACAGGACCGGCAGGACATGGTGCGCGGCATGGTCGATCGTCTCGAAGATCGCCTAGTGAGCACTGGCGGCAGCCCTGAGGAATGGGCGCAGTTGATTGCAGCAATAGGCGTGCTTGGTGATGAAGACCGCGCCGCATTGATCTGGCAAAACGCCAAGGACGTCTTTGCCGATCGCCCCGACGCGCTCAGGATTGTGCGCGACGCGGCGCGCAAGTTGGGCGTCACCCAGTGATCTATGAGAGCCTTGAGGATTTCGCCGTCGCCCTGCCCGCACAGCGCGCGATTGCCGGGCTCGACCTTGGCACCAAGACGATTGGCGTCGCGGTGAGCGATCGGCTGATGTCTGTGGCCACGCCGCTGGAAACGGTGCGGCGTAGCAAATACACCGCCGATGCAGCCCGCCTCGAGCAGATATTCAAAGCGCGCGAGATCGGTGGGATCATATTGGGGTTGCCGTTCAACATGGATGGTTCTGAGGGGCCGCGCTGCCAGTCGACGCGCGCCTTTGCGCGCAATTTTGCGCGCCAAAACGATCTGCCGGTCGCCTATTGGGACGAGCGCCTGTCGACCGTCGCCGCCGAACGCGCGCTACTTGAGGCGGATACATCGCGAAAGCGTCGCTCCGAGGTCATCGATCATGTCGCCGCCTCATATATCTTGCAAGGGTTACTGGATCGTTTGCACAACATGCGAAAGACGTAGGGGATGGCGATGAACGAGAATGTTTGGCAGCGCGACGAGGTGGATAGCCCGTGTATCCAGATTTGTGTGGTGCATCCCGAAACCCGGCTTTGCACAGGGTGCAATCGATCGATCGATGAGATTTCCGCTTGGTCGAAAATGACGCCCGAGGTGCGCCGTTTGATCATGGCTGAATTGCCTAAGCGCGAGGCGGCCCCCAAGGGGCGTCGCGGCGGGCGCGCCGCGCGGCTCAAACGGTAGCGCAATGCCTGCGCAACGCGCAGACAGGGTTAGCCGCTAACGCGGCCAGATGGGGCGCTGCCCCGACGATCAAAGATCGCCTCCCCGAGGTATTTCAAGACCAGAGAAGACATAAAGGCGCGTGGCCCGTTTACTTGGTATCAGCCGAAATATCCGTATCCTGCGCCGGGCGGTTCTTGCGTTTGGCCACCTGGTCGACGCCCGCGCTGATGCCTTTGTTGATCGCAATGCTCATAAAGCGGCGGATCACCATATTGATGATTTGGTTCATATTCATGGATTTGCTCCTGATATTTGTGCCTCTAATGGCTGCATAGTGGGTGAATGTGTAGATTTCAGGGCAGGCACGCGGGTTTATTCCTCGAAAAGCTCGCTTTGGTTTTCATCGACGGCACCGTCCTGGTCTTCATCGCCAAGCCCGAGCGCAATGCCAAGGGTTGGCGGCGGGCGGTTTTCCAGAAGACCCGCAGAGCGCAATTCTTTGAGGCCGGGAAGATCGCGGGCGCTTTCAAGCCCGAAATGATCGAGGAAACCCTGAGTAACCACGAATGTCACGGGCCGCCCCGGGGTCATCTTGCGCCGGCCAAAGCGGATCCATTCCATTTCCAGCAATTGATCCACAGTGCCACGCGACACAGAGACGCCGCGGATTTCTTCGATTTCGGCGCGCGTGACGGGTTGATGGTAGGCAATGATCGCAAGGGTTTCGATGGCCGCACGGCTGAGTTTGCGCGTTTCAACTGTTTCCTTTTGCATCAGAAAACTGAGATCGGCCGCGGTGCGCATTGCATAGGCATTGCCGGTTTTAACCAGCCCGACGCCGCGCCCCTCATAGCGTTTGCGCAGGTGCACCAAGGCCTCGGCGGCGTCGCAGCCATGGGGCATGCGCGCATTGAGTTCGGCCACGCTTACCGGTTCGGCGCTGGCGAAAAGCACGGCTTCGACCATACGTTCCTGCTCGCCCATGGGCGGGGCCTCAAAGAGGCTTTGCTCTATTTGCGTTGCTTGATCGTCACTCACGCGGCTCTCTCCGTCGCAGTTGTATCGGCTCGAATAGCCCGGATTGGCGTAGCTCTGCCTTGCCCTCTTTCACCAATTCGAGCGAGGCAGCAAAGATGGACGCAGTCGCAGAGCGCCGTTTGGCCGGATCATCGTGCCAGCCCTCGGGTAGATAGGTTGAAATATCGCCCCAATCGCCTGCAAAACCAAGCATGGAGCGCATGCGCACCAGCGCTTGCTCCATGGTGTAGACCGCATCGCGGTCCAACGCGAAGGGGCGGAATTCATCGCGCGTGCGGATGCGTGCATAGCCCTGCATCAGGTCCAGAAGCGTTGCGCTATAGCTGACTTTTCTCACCCGCTCCACGACTTCGGGACTTCCGCGTGCAAAGAAATCGCGCCCGAGACGATCGCGCGCCATAAGGCGGGCCGCAGCATCGCGCATCGCTTGCAAGCGTTCGAGTTGGAAGGCGAGATGCGCCGCGAGTTCTTCGCCCGAAGGCCCCTCTTCGTTCGGATCGGGCGGCAAAAGCAGGCGTGATTTCAAAAAGGCGAGCCAGGCGGCCATCACCAGATAATCCGCCGCCAGTTCGAGGCGTAGCGCCTTGGCCTTTTCAACAAACAGCAAATATTGACGCGCCAGTTGCAAGATCGAAATCTTCCGCAGATCAACCTTTTGCGTGCGCGATAGCGTCAGAAGAACGTCGAGCGGACCCTCGTAGCCATCCACATCGACAATAAGCGCCTCGGCGGCCAAGCGGTCCTGAACGCTCAGGCGCGCGGCGCTTTCGGCGTTCCAATCGCCGGAGGTGGCAGGTAATTCAGAGCTCATTCACCGATCCATCCAGAAGCGCTTCAAGCTGCGCTTGCAGATGGGAAATGTCAACCGGATCCGGTGTACGGCGGCAGGCGAGTGCCGCCTTCGCCCGCGCGAGCGCCTGCGTCGTCATAGCGCCCGAAGCGCCAGCGACGTCCTCCATTTCGCCCATTTTACCGTTACAATGCAAGATCACATCGCAGCCCGCATCAAGCGAGAGGCGCGAAAGTTCGCCAAGCGAGCCGGTGAGCGCTTTCATCGAGATATCATCGGTCATGATCAGCCCGTCAAAGCCGATATCCTCGCGGATCAGCCCCATCATCTTGGGCGAAAGCGTTGCGGGGCGATCATCAAAAGCGCTGTAGGTGATATGCGCGGTCATGCCCATAGGCAGATCATTGAGCGCGCAAAATGCGGCGAAATCGCTTTTGCGCAGCACTTCGCCATTGGTCTCGACGACAGGTAAATCGAGATGACTGTCCGCCACCGCGCGGCCATGGCCGGGCACATGTTTGAGGACCGGAAGCACGCCGCCATCGAGCAGACCGCCCGCGACGGCTTGACCGATCTTGACGACTGTCTCCAAGTCATTGCCATAGCATCTGTTTTTCAGAAAAGGATGGGTCTCCTCAGTCGCAATATCCACCATGGGCGCACAATTGGCATCTATTCCAAGGGCCATCAATTCAGCCGCGATGATGCGGTAACGCAAATACATGGCGCGCGGCGCGTTGGCGCCAAAGCGCTGCACATCCTCGAGGGGCGGCACCCATTCGCTTGCCAATGGCGGGCGCAATCGCTGCACGCGCCCGCCTTCCTGATCGATCAGGATCGGCGCATCGCGCCCGACCGTATCGCGCAGTGCATCGCAGAGCGCGCGAATTTGATCAGCCCCGGCGAGGTTGCGATCAAAGAGGATAAAGCCGAAGGGGTCGGAGGCGCGAAAAAAGCTGGCTTCGGCTGCGCTAAGTGTTTGGCCCTCACAGCCAAATATCGTTGCGCCGTAGTGCATTAACGTGTGACCACGGGAATGCAATCGGTGTTCTGCGCTGTCAGGGCCGAGCAGAAGCGGCGCGCATCGGCAAGATCGGAAAAGCCCATGGCGCGAAGGCGATAGAACGTGCGTCCGCCGCTTTGCGCGCGCTGAACCACGCGGTCCTTGCCCTCCATATAGTCTGCAAAACGGGTCGAGAACCGCTCCCATTCAGTGCGCGCGACTTCGGGGCTTTCGTAGGCACCAAGCTGAACGAGGCGGGTTCCTGCAGGGATCGTCTCCGGGTCGATTTCGCGCGTGCCGCTGGCAGCGCTCACTGCGTCAAGCGAGGCGGTGCGCACGCCCTCGGGGCGAATTTTCGGGCGCAGCGAAATCGCAAGGCCTGGCGTGCTGGGCGCGATCGCGCTTGGGCTAACCGTGAGCGCTTGACCCTGCCCGTTGCCGACGCTTGGCACGCCCGAAAGCGAGGTTATCACAGGGGCAGAGACCACCACCTGCCCTTGCGTGCTGAGCGGGGTCGCGCCTGCCGCTATTTGCGCTGCGAGAGCCTCAATCGAGGCCATTCTCAAATCCTGATTGCCCTGCGCGTCATCTTCGGTACCGCTCAGGCTGAGGCTGGCCGAGTTATTGGCGGCTTCGCTCTGAGGCGCAAAACGGGGCTGCGCGGCCGCAAGCTGATCAATCAGCGGGGTATCTTCGCTTGCCAAATCAATGGGTTCGGGCGCAAGCACGATGCGATCCGACGGGCCGGCCGTGCCGCCAGCGGCGGCCACATCATTCACCGAAAGCCCTTGGTTCAACGCTTGTGCACCGCCCGGTTCAGCGGGGCGAATGCGCATTTCGCCTTGCACCGCACGCACAACAGGCACGCCCGCGACATCGCGCGCGATCAACTGATAGCCCCAAACGCCGACACCAACCAATAATGCCAAAGACAGACCCGCACCGCTCAGCGCTGCGAAAGCCTTGACCGAATTGCCATTCGTCGCAGGCGGGGTGGGCGCAGGATGATTGTGGGGCTGCTGATAGCCACTGTACGCCTGATATGATCCAGCCTGAGGCGCGTAATCGCGCCCGTTCATCGGGAAATCTGCCATTTTGCCTCACATCTGTGCGGGCGATACGGTGCCGCCAGCATCTTTTAAGAACTGCTCAAAGTCCAGTTTGTGAAATGTCTTTTAGCGCATTTCTTCAACCGGTTCGACGCCCAAGATACCGAGGCCTGCGCAGATCACAACCTGCACAGAGCGCGCGAGGGCGATTTTTGCAACAGATGTGGCATCTTCGCCGTCTTGCAGGAACCTGAGTTCAGGCAGATCATTGCCACGATTCCAAAGCGCATGGAATTCACTAGCTAAATCAAACAGATAGAAGGCGATCCTATGGGGCTCGTTGGTGCGCGCCGCCAATTCGACCAGACGCGGCCATTCCGCCAACTTCTTGGCGACGTTAATCTCTGCCTCGTGGTTGATCTGGCTCAGATCAGGCGCGGCGCTCAGATCGAGGCCGGCCGCTTCGGCTTTGCGCAGCACGGAATTCACCCGCGCATTGGCGTATTGCACGTAGAAAACCGGATTGTCTTTGGATTGCTCCAACACCTTGTCGAAATCGAAATCCAGCGGCGCATCGTTCTTGCGCGTGAGCATGTGAAAGCGCGTTGCGCCGGGGCCCACCTGATCGACCACATCGCGCAGGGTCACGAAGGTGCCTGCGCGTTTGGACATCTTGAAAGGCTCACCGTTTTTATAGAGCTTAACCAGCTGCGTCAGCTTCACATCAAGCGGCACCTTGCCATCAGAGAGCGCGGAAACCGCCGCCTTCATCCGCTTGACATAGCCGCCATGATCCGCGCCGAAGACGTCGATCAACATGTCGAACCCGCGCATGACCTTGTCGTAGTGATATGCGATATCGGGCGCGAAATAGGTCCATGCGCCATCCGATTTCATCACGGGGCGGTCCACATCATCGCCGTGCGCTGTCGATTTGAACAGCGTCTGCTCGCGCGGCTCCCAATCCTCGGGCTTTTTGCCTTTTGGCGGCTCAAGCACGCCCTCATAGATCAGACCCTTATCTTTGAGCGCCGCAATCGCCGCTTCAATCCGGCCCGTGCCATAAAGCGATTTTTCCGAGTAGAAGACATCCATCTTGATGCCAAGCGACGCCAGATCGGCACGGATCAGATCCATCATCGCCTCTGTGGCATACTCGCGGATTTCCAGCAGCCATTCGCTCTCGGGCTTGCCGAGATAGGCGTCACCCACCTTTTCCTTTAGCGCTTTGCCGACTGGGATGAGATAATCGCCGGGATAAGTCCCATCCTCGAACGCGACCTCCTGCCCGTGCGCTTCCTGGTAGCGAAGGTAGACCGAGCGCGCGAGCACATCGACCTGTGCGCCGCCATCGTTGATGTAGTATTCGCGCGTGACGGCGTAACCCGCGTAATCCAGCAGGCTGGCAAGCGCATCGCCAAAGACCGCGCCGCGCGTGTGGCCCACATGCAAAGGGCCAGTGGGATTGGCGGAGACATATTCGACGTTAACCTTCTTGCCCTGCCCTGTGTCCGCGCGGCCAAAGTCTGCGCCTTGATCGAGGATCTTCGCAAGCACGCCCTGCCAGAGCGTCACCGAAAGCCGCATGTTCAAGAACCCCGGTCCAGCAACCTCGACGCTCTCGATGCGCGGATCGGCAGTTAAATGGGCGGCCAAGGCTTCAGCAATCACGCGGGGATTCATCGCTGCAGGCTTTGCAAGCACCATCGCAGCATTGCTCGCCATATCGCCGTGCGAGGCGTCGCGTGGCGGCTCCACGGTGACATTGGCGAAGTCGAGGCCCGCCGGCAATGCGCCCTCGGATTGCATCGCTTCAAGCGCGCTCAAGACAGTTGTGCGGATATCGGAGAAGAGGTTCATGCAAACGCGTTCCTATAGGTTTGGCCGCGTCTTATCATGCGCGGCGCAACTTTCAATGGCTCAGCCCAAAAGCCGCTCATGTTCTTGCAGAGCGAAACGGTCGGTCATGCCGGAGATGTAATCGGCCACGATACGTGCAAGCGCAACTTCATCTTTTGCGCGCTCAACGTCGGCGCGCCATTCTGCGGGCAACAAATCTGTGCGCTGCATGAACAGCGGGAAAAGGTCTTCCACCACTTTAGTGACCCGCGTGCGCATCTCCACAACAGTCGGGGCGCGATACATGCGGGTGAATAGAAATTCACGTATCACCTTAAGGTCACGCCACAAGTCTTTGGAAAACATCACAACAGGGCGACCAAGATCGCGAATATCCTGCGCCGATTGCACGCCGCTATCGGACAAGGCCGTACGGCTTGCGGCGATCACATCGGATACCATAATCCCGAACACACGGCGCAGCGCCTCGTGCATGCGCCGCGACGGATCAAGGCCCGGATAAAGTCCATCCACCTCGGCGAAAGCCGCGCCGATGATGGGCAGCGCACAGATGTCTTGCTCGGAAAACAGCCCTGCGCGCAAACCATCGTGCAGGTCATGATTATTATAAGCAACATCATCGGAAAGCGCTGCGACCTGCGCCTCGGCACTTGCGTGGGTGTGCAGCTCCAGATCATGACGCCGGTTATAATCAGACAGCGCATGCGGCAACGCGCCCGTCACGGGGCCGTTATGCTTGGCCAGCCCTTCAAGCGTTTCCCATGTAAGATTGAGACCATCGAAATCCGCATAATGCCGCTCCAGCGAGGTAACGATCTTCACCGCTTGCGCGTTGTGATCAAAGCCGCCGTAGGGCTGCATCAGCGCGTCAAGCGCATCCTCGCCCGTGTGCCCGAAAGGTGTGTGGCCAAGGTCATGGGCCAGCGCGATCGCTTCTGTCAGCCCACTGTCCAAGCCCAAAGCCCCCGCAATGGTGCGCGCGACTTGCGCAACCTCTATCGAATGGGTCAGGCGCGTGCGAAAATAATCGCCCTCATGCTCTACGAACACTTGGGTTTTATGCTTTAAACGCCGAAACGCGCTGGAATGGATGATACGATCGCGGTCGCGCTGAAAGCACGTGCGATGCGCGCTTTCCTCTTCCGCCACCAATCGACCCCGCGTTTGCGCCGGATCGCAAGAATATGATGCGTGCATGACTGTCCCCGTCCTTGCCGCTTGCCCTATGTGTCCTTATATTGAACGCAAGTCAAAGAGCCAACAGGCGGAGCGCAAGCAATGAACCTTCCCCCCAAAGTTACCCCGCGCGCCTTCGAGCGCCTCTCGGAAATCGGCGCAGCCGGTCAAGGACAGGCGCTGCGCGTCGCCGTCGAAGGCGGGGGATGTTCCGGATTTCAATATGAAATCAAGCTGGACGCACCCGAAGCCGATGATCTCGTGCTTGAAGGCGCGGGCGAAAAGGTGGTGGTAGATGCCACATCCCTGCCCTTTCTCGAAAACGCTGTGATCGATTTTTCCGAAGAGTTGATCGGCGCGCGGTTCACCATCGAAAACCCGAACGCAAGCAGCTCATGCGGCTGCGGCACCAGCTTTTCGATGTAAGCCAAGCCCGCGCGTGGCCTTGCGCGTCTGTGCCCTACAGGCGTTAGCGCAGCGCCCGGTTCAAATTGCTACACATTGCGCATAAGCGGCGCGCGCGTTGCTTTACGCGCGCGCGGTGCACGCACGAAATGCGAGAACAGCGCGTCGAAATCTGCGCTGGCCTCGACGACGTCACTCAAATGCTGTGCAATGTCATGCGGCAGCGCATCATACACACGATCCTCCATTGCAGCCCAAGACGCAATGCGCGGTCCTTGCCAGTCAAACAGCACCTCGGACAAAAAAGATAACGCGCCAAGCGGCACAACGGGACTGAAAAACCCCTGCCCTGTAGCGCAATAACGCGCGCCAAACGCCTCACTCTCTTTTTGCGCGCAGGCCCAGTTGGTGACCAGATATTCATGATAATGGTCCCCTGCGCCGTCGAGATCGGCAACGCGATCAAAACCGTTCACCACCGTTTCAATCCACTGCTCCCAGCGAGCGGGCGGCACCCGCCCAGCGTAGCGCAGAGCCACGCAGACTTCCGCAAGCAGATCGGCATTTTGTTCCAAATGGGCAAGAATACCCGTGAACATCAAACTGGAGCAGGCCTGCGCGCTGAGTTCGGGATCACGCCGGCCATACTCAGAGAGATAAAACACGATATGCGTCAGCTCGTAGGCGACCTTGCGATTGGGCAATGCGAAGGTCGCACAATTGTCGATAAACCGGTGCAGACGGCGGCGCAGCGCTTGATCACCTTGCACCTCGAGGCTGCGCCGCATCAGCAGGCGCGCAGTTTCTGCACGCTGTAGATCCGACAGCTCAGCCTCGATCAAATTATTTTCGTACACAAATGCGCATAGGGTTGCGGCATGCCCGCCCTCTATGCCCAAAGCTTCAAGATCCAGTGCGATGGAGGTCAAGAAGCGATAATACTGCGGGAAAAAGGTGATCCGCTCGGGTAGGGATTGATAGAACGGCAGATAGCACTCAAGATCCTGCGCCTGAACTTTCGCACCGGTGCACTCGAGAATGCTAAGAAGTTCGGCGTTCTCCTTAAGCCAATAGACATCACTCTGGTCCCTGCGATGACGCGCAAAGCTCTGCGCTAAAGCCGCGAAAGGCCGGGGTTTGGAGAGAGTGTGCCGGGGCAGTGCGATCACGTTGCTGGACATTTCAGGTTTCCTTGTCGCTTGATGTACGGCCCCGGCGGGCAATTTATCTGGCTTCTGGCGCAGGTTAAGAACCGGAGGAGAACATCTCGCTCAGGGTGCCGCTCATTTGGGTGCTTTCACTGCGCGGCGCAGAGCCGGAGGAAAACAAATGCGTGCTCGCTCCGCCAAGCGTCGCAGCATAACCTGCGGTGAAAAGCTGGACCGCGTCGCCTTCATGCAGATCAGCCTGAACACTTGGCGAGTAACCGGCGGTGAACATTTCTGTACATGCGCCACCGTGAAGCCCGGTGTCAGCGCTTGGCGTATAGCCTGCGGTGAAAAGCTGGGTGTCGGTGCCGCTGTGAAGGCCCGCCTTGAGGGATGTGAAATGTGTCGTGGTTTTACGAAGTGCAGACATTGTCGTTCTCCTATTGGGTGTTTCGGTAGGAGAAATGCTTGCACGCATAACGTGTGTTTGTAAGTATTTTTATCTTAATGCGTGTTTATCAACCCTCTTATCCACAGGCACAGCTATGGCCAACACTCTGTCGAAAAAGCACTTTCAAGATTGATCCACAGGCTGAAAAAAACTTCAAACCGTCTGGAAAACGAATGTCTGGAAGCGAATGCAGGCAACACGCATATAGGGAATTGCACCCCAAAATTCCCCCTAATGGCGAATCAATTTACGACAATTCATCCCTTTGATGCGGAGGCATCAGACCGCCAAAGCAGCGTTCATCTTACTTTGCGCATGCCCTAAGCGCGAACGCAGGCACATGATTTGGAGCGCGCCAGACTTGAATTTTAAGAAATTTACTATCCTACACATATGGTCCTTGATCAGGGATCTTTGCTCAGCGATAGCAAATCGCAATTGCGGCGCAGGGGAAAAACCACTCCGATTTTACGTTTTTGACTGGCACTTGGTTGCACGCCTGCCCCGCTTGAGGATAGCTAACGAGCAGCACAGGAGCGCGCGCCCATGAAAATCGCAACATTCAACATCAACGGTATAAAAGCGCGTATTGCCGCCCTGCCCGAATGGCTGAAAGAGGCGCAGCCCGATGTGGCGCTCTTGCAGGAAATCAAATCCGTCGACGAGAATTTCCCGCGCGAGATATTCGAGGACATGGGCTATAACGTGCACACCCATGGGCAAAAATCTTTCAACGGCGTTGCGATCCTGTCCAAATTACCACTTGAGGACGTGAGCTGCGGTCTGCCCGGCGATGATACGGACGAGCAGGCCCGCTGGATCGAAGCCACGGTGGTAGGCAAACAGGCGATCCGCATTTGCGGGCTCTACCTGCCCAACGGCAATCCGGTGCCGGGGCCGAAATACGACTATAAGCTGGCCTGGATGGCGCGTTTGCAAAAACGTGCAGAGACCTTGCTGGCCGAAGAGATACCGTTTTTGATGGCTGGCGATTACAATATCATCCCGCAAGACGAGGACGCGCGCCGCCCCGAGGTCTGGCAAGAAGATGCGCTCGCGCGTCCCGAGAGCCGCGCCGCATATCGCCGTTTGGTGAATCTCGGCCTAACCGAAGCCTTTCGTGCGCGTGTGCAAGGCCCCGAGCACTACAGTTTCTGGGATTATCAGGCAGGTGCGTGGAACAAGGACGACGGTATTCGCATCGATCATTTCCTGCTTAGTCCAGCGGTCGCGGACATACTGGTGGATTGCCAGATCGACAAGCATGTCCGCGCGGGTGAGAAGCCGTCAGATCATGTGCCGGTTTGGGTCGAGCTGGATAATTAGCCGCCCTTTCGGCGGGCTGAGGCTGGGGGCCAGCCCCCAGACCCCCGAGGTATTTCAAGACCGAAGAAGCGATTAAGTGCGCGCAGACATGAAGGTTTTGAGGCGCGAGAGGCCCTCTTGGATATCATCGGTGCTGCGCGCATAGGACAAGCGCAGGGTTTGATGACCGCGCTGCGCATCAAAATCAAGACCGGGTGTAACTGCGACGCCTGCTTTTTCAAGAATTTCAGCAGCGAAGGCGCGGCTGTCATTCGTATATTCGCTGACATCAACGTAGACATAGAAGGCGCCGTCTGGCGGCGCAAACGCGCCGAGACCGGCTTTGGGAAGTTCGTCGAGCATGAGCGCGCGATTGGCTGTGTAGACGCGCATGTTTGCCTCTAGCTCATCGGTGCAATCCATCGCGGCAAGCGCAGTGATCTGGCTGATATGGGGCGGGCAGATGAACATATTCTGCGCAAGGCGTTCGATCACGCGCACGTGGTTCTCTGGCACCACCATCCAGCCAACGCGCCAGCCCGTCATGGAAAAATACTTGGAAAACGAGTTGATCACATAGGCATCATCGGTAATTTCCAGCGCGCTGACCGCCTTCGCCTCATACTCGATCCCATGGTAGATTTCATCCGAAATGAAGGCGGCACCCGCATCATCAGATGCTTGGATTAGCGAGGTCATCGCAGCCTTGTTCAGCATCGTGCCGGTGGGGTTGGCCGGGGATGCGACCAGCAGGCCTTGAGCGTCGAGGCCTTTTAGATCATCCGCGACGGGTTGCAGGCGATTTTCATCGCGCGCTTCGATCAAGACCGGCTCAAGGCTCAGCGCTTTGAGAATTTGGCGATAGCTCGGATAGCCCGGCGCGCCAATAGCAACGCGATCCCCGGCCTCGAAGAGTGCGGTGAACGCGAGCAGAAAGGCGGCGGAAGATCCCGAGGTGACGATCACGCGATTGGGGTCAAGATCAACGCCGTACCATTCGCCGTAGAGCTGCGCGATGCGCGCCCGTAGCGCTGGCAGGCCAAGGGCGACCGTATAGCCAAGCGCATCCTGCTCCATCGCCAGCGCAGCCGCGCGCCGCGCGCCCGCGGGGGCAGCCGTGCCCGGTTGACCGACTTCCATATGGATGATGTGACGACCAGACGCTTCGGCGGCGCGCGCGGCTTCCATCACGTCCATCACAATAAAGGGATCGACCGCTCCACGGCTTGAGTTTCGCATCTTTCTCTCCCATTCTTGTTCTATGCGCTTTCACCGCGAAACGAGAGGACAGTCAATGCGCCTGCTGGGCAGTTTGCTGATAATGCTGAGCCTTTTGGCCCTGCCCGCCCGCGCAGGTAGCCTTATTCGCGACGCGGACATCGAACATGCGCTGGGGCAATTGGCGCGGCCTATCTTGCAAGCGGCGGGGCTAAGTCCGTCGCAGGTTAAAATCCTGTTGATCGATGATCGCGTCCCCAACGCCTTTGTCGTGGATAATCGCGCCATTTTTATTCACACAGGCATGATCACACGCCTGAAGAGCGCCGAAGCCTTGCAAGCGGTGCTGGCCCATGAAGCAGCGCATATCGCGAACGGACATGTCGCGCGGCGCATGGTGCAGGCAGGCACGCGCAAATCAGTGTCCGGCCTTGGAATCGCGCTGGCGGCGGCAGCAGCGGCGAGCGGCACAGGCAGTGGCGCGGCGGGCGCGCTGGCGATCGGGGTCGCCTCATCCGCGCAGCGCAGTTTTCTCAGTCATAGCCGCGCCGAAGAAAGCTCGGCCGATCAATCGGCGGTGCGCTACCTTGCGGCTGCGGGCATTTCCACGCGCGGTGCAATTGAAGTCCACGATATTTTCGCAGGTCAGGATATGCTCTCGGACGCGCGCCAAGACCCCTATGCGCGCTCGCACCCCTTCACCCGTGATCGCGTACGCGCAATGCAGGCCTATGTTGCCGCCTATGGCGGAGACCGCCCCTATAGCGCCGATGCCGGCTATTGGTTCGAACGCGCAAAAGCTAAAATCTGGGCCTTTCAGCAAGCCCCCAAAAGCACCCTGCGCCGCGCTGAACAAATGCCAAGCGCGGATATCACCATGATGATGCAAGCAATCGCCCATCATCGGCGCGCGCAAACGGCCAAGGCCGCTGGCGTCATGCAGCGCCTTTTGAACGAGCGCCCGAAGGATGCTTATTATCATGAATTACTGGGGCAGATCCTGCTTGAGGGACGTCAATTTTCAGCCGCTGCCAATGCCTATGCACGCGCGGCCAAGCTACAGCCGGACAACGCGTTGATCCTTGGCGGCTATGGGCGCGCACTTTTGGCTAACGGCAATCCAAGCGGCGCACTCAAAGTGCTGGAGAGCGCGCGTTCGCGCGATTTTCGCGACCCTTCAGTGCTACGTGATCTGGGCAGCGCCTATGCGCAAAGCGGCCAACCAGCCATGGCCTCGCTCGCGCTCGCGGAGCGCCACGCACTGATCGGGCGCTTCAAGGACGCGGCGCTGCATGCGAAACGCGCGGCCGATCGCTTGCCAACGGGCTCGGGTCCTTGGCAAAGGGCGCAAGATGTGCTCAGTGCTGCAAAACGACAAGAATAACAAACGGGAGAGCCTTTGATGAAACGCCTTTTGGCCATGACAAGCCTTTGTATTGCGGCCCTCGCCGCCCCTGTCGCCGCCCTAGATCTGAGCGCCATGAGCGACGCTGAGCGCGAAGCCTTCCGTGCCGAAGTGCGCGCTTACCTGATGGAAAACCCACAGGTGATCATCGAAGCGGTCAACCAGATGGAAGCGCGCCAGGCCGATCAACAGGCGCAAGATGATCTGTCTTTGGTGGCCACCAATGCAGAAGCGATTTTCAACGACGGGTTTTCATGGGTCGGCGGCAATCCCGAGGGAGATGTCACCGTGGTCGAATTCATGGACTATCGCTGTGGCTATTGCCGCAAAGCGCATGGCGAGGTCGAGCAATTGTTGCAAAGCGACGGCAATATCAGGCTGATCGTGAAGGAATTCCCGATCCTTGGTGAAGCCTCGACCATCTCGTCGCGCTTTGCCATCGCCACCAAACTGGTCGCAGGCGATGGCGCCTACAAGCTGGTGCATGACGCGTTGATCAGCTTCGGCGGTGAGCCATCCGAAGCAGCGCTGGCGCGCCTTGCCGACGGGCTTGGCCTTGACGGTGCGGCGATCATCGCAGGCATGGGCAGCGACGACGTGACCCGCGAAATCGCAGAGACACGCGCACTGGCGCAGCGTTTGCAAATTCGCGGCACGCCGACCTTCGTGATGGGCGATCAACTGGTGCGCGGCTACGTGCCGCTCGATGCGATGCAGCAGATCATCGACGACGAGCGCGGCTAGAAGCCACCTCTAAAGAAAGGTCTTGTGATAGGTCACGAGACGCTCGAAATGAGCATCCAAAGCGCGCTTCAAGTGAGGCGCGCTTTTTACTGTCTGGATGTAATCCACGAGGATGCCGTATTGCCTGATCTGCCGCTCGAGGCGTTGATCTGGACGCAGGCGGCGCAGGCGTTCATCCTCATCGATCACTTGCAGGGTTTGCTTGGCAGGTTCGGTGATTTCGCCCTGTGGGAGTGGCAAAACCTTACCGTTCATTAGCGGCTTTTGCGCATCAAACCGCTGGAACAGCGCCGCTTCAAGCGGTTCGATGTCAGCCCGATCGGCCACAGGCCAGGCCCAGACATACGCAATTTCCCAGACATCCACTTGCCGGTTGGCGATCACGTCAGAGCGCGCAGACGTCAGATGACGGCGCACGCGCGAGCGGATACCGTCGACGGATTGTCCAACGTATAGAGGTACTTGGTCCAGATCACAAAGCGCGTAGACGCCAATTTCATCGCTTAGCGCGCTGAGAGCAGATTTGCGAAATTCCTGCGCGCGGCTCATGCGGCCAGCATCGGTTGGAACAGTTGCGCCTCAAGGTAGGACACGATCGGCACGACTACGCCGTCCCCTGCCACCTTATAGGCACTGTTGTAGCGCGCGGGCATTTTGTAGCTCTCCGGCAGGCCCATCAAGCGCGCGGCTTCTTTGCTCGAGAGCAAGCGCGCCTTGATCGAATTGCCTTTCACGAAGACAATCGTCTGGCGCGACGAGCCGCCAGCGGGCGTGCGCAGGCAGCCTGCGATGCCGTCGAAACGCACCTCGGCGCGTTGGCGGATCTTGCCGTTTTCATCGGGGCGTCCACGTTTATAGAGCAGGCCAATCTCGCGCTTGCCAGCGCGGCGCGCCTGCGCGATGCGCGCGCTGCTTGGCCCCGACATCATCGCCAGAAGCGCATCGACCTGGCTGTCCTCGAACCATGCGGTATCAGGTTTTTTGTCAATGATCTGCTCGAGCGCGATATCGCTGGGCGCAGGGGCACTATGCGCCCACCAGACGAAATCGGATTTCAGATCGACCGAAGCGGCGTTAACATAACGGCGCAGTTTCTCGGTGTGGAACACACCTGTTGGCGCACTCAGACGAAGGGCATTTGCATCAATATCCTTGCGCAATGCGATCACAAAAAGACGCGGACGGCTTTGCGGCACGAAATGGCGCGCATCAATTTCAAGCGCTCCGACGCGATACCCAAGCGACGCCAAGGAATTGAGAACATAGGTAAAATCGCGCCCCTGCGCGCGGCTCATCAGCCCCGTGACATTCTCAAACGCAATCACGCGCGGCGCAAAGCCCGCTTTGACGCTTTGCGAGATCAGCTTCATCCAGTGATAGAACACGCCGCTGCGCATCCCCTTGAGACCCTTGCCATTACCTGCAAGGCTGAAATCCTGACAGGGGCTGGAGGCCCAGACCAGATCGAGCGGTTGATGCAGCGCGCTTGGATCGAGCCCGGCGACATCCCCCTCGATCAGACGATTACCGCCCCAATTGTCGCGGTACACCGCACATTTCATCGGGTCGATATCATTGGCAAGCGCGCAGTCCCAGGACGCGCCAAGGGCGGCGTGCACCATGCCCCCGCCTGCGAAAAATTCCGCAAATTTGGGGCGCTGTAGAGGGGCATTTACCATAACTTGAAATACTCTGGCACCGTGGCCAAGTCGAGCGCGAAGTCTACTCGGCCGCTGCTGCTTCGGTCTCTGCCTCTGCCGCCATTTCCGCATCGATCACCGCCGCGCGTTTTTCGACCTGCTCGACGATATGCTCGACCATCTGCTCGTTGCTGAGCTTGTGGCTTTGCTTGCCAGCGAGGTAAACCATGCCAGAACCAGCGCCGCCCCCAGTAAACCCGACGTCAGTCATCAGCGCTTCGCCGGGGCCGTTCACGACGCAGCCGATGATGCTCAGGCTCATCGGGGTCTTGATATGCTCGAGGCGTTTTTCCAGCGCTTCCACCGTCTTGATCACATCAAAGCCTTGGCGTGCACAGGACGGACATGAGATAATGTTGACGCCGCGATGGCGCAGGCCCAGCGATTTGAGGATTTCAAAGCCAACTTTGACTTCTTCTATGGGATCGGCAGACAGGGACACACGGATCGTGTCGCCAATGCCCATCCACAAAAGATTGCCAAGGCCGATCGCCGATTTGATCGTGCCGCTAACCAGCCCACCCGCTTCGGTGATGCCAAGGTGAATCGGTGCATCCGTCGCCTCAGCCAGCTTTTGGTACGCAGCGGCGGACATGAATACATCGGAGGCTTTGCAGCTGATCTTGAATTCGTGGAAATCATTGTCTTGCAGGATGCGAATATGCTCCAGCCCGCTTTCCACCATCGCATCGGGGCACGGCTCGCCGTATTTCTCAAGCAGATGCTTTTCCAGTGAGCCCGCGTTCACGCCAATGCGAATGGAACATCCGTGATCCTTGGCTGCTGCGATCACCTCGCGCACACGGCGCTCGTCGCCGATGTTGCCGGGGTTGATACGCAGGCAGGCTGCGCCCGCTTCTGCCGCCTCGATCGCGCGTTTGTAGTGGAAATGAATGTCTGCAACGATGGGAACGCTGCTTTCGCGCACGATATCGCGCAGCGCTTTGGTCGAAGATTCATCAGGCGTCGAGACGCGCACAATATCTGCGCCCGCCTCTGCGGCCGCCTGTACCTGCGCCACAGTTGCAGCCACATTGGAAGTGTCGGTATTGGTCATGGTTTGCACTGCAATAGGTGCATCGCCCCCCACGGGCACGTTGCCAACCATGATCTGACGCGATGTGCGGCGGTAGATGTTCTTCCAAGGGCGGATGTGGTTCAGCGACATGGGGTTTCCCTTTTGCACGGACGTCTCACTCACCTCTACATAGGGCGCGCGCAAAGTCGGGGCAATGTGGCGGTGTGATTTAGCAAGGCTTATTTGATGCGGCTTATTCGGTAGGAAGCGACATGCTCTGAAGCTCGGCCACGACGCGCGCCAAATCCTGATCGCCGGAAATATTCGCAACGGCGTAATTCTGCGAAACCGCCTCAGCCGAGAGCGCGACGTTCGACGTCACCTGCCCGCGTGGACCGACAGGGCCGAAATGTTGACCGTTCACCGCGAAATAGATCGCGCCGGATTCGCCGACGCGCAGTGTCGCGGGATCTTCGGTCACAGGAATCGCATAGGTATCGCCCGCGTTCAAAATCCCCTCGAATACCGAAGAGCCATCAGCGGCGCGCACACGCACCCAAGCGGGACGCACTGCAACAAGTTGCACTTGACCCGGAATTTGTCCAACGACCTGCGGCACCGCACCAATAGGCGCAGCGCTTGGTGCGAGCTGAACCGTGCCATCAGCCAGCAGAACGGGCTGGGCCTGCACATCGGGAGTGTTCGTCTGTGCAGAGGCAAAGGCACCCATGCTGCGCGGATTGATCATGGAAATCGGTGCATCGCGTGCAACGAGAACCGGCATATCAAGCGCTTTGGGGCGATAAAGGCGATCAAGGCCTTCTTGCTCGGACGTGCTTAACGCGCCCGCCATACGAGCCGCCCCGGTTTCAGACGCATTGCCTGCCAGCGACGTGGCGCGTGTGACCGGATCAAGATCGGTCAGAACCACAGGGGTTTCGTCCACAGGCGCAAGGCGCACTTGCTGCACTTCGTTCAGGACGGTCCAGCCGCCGAAACCGATCGCCCCCAAAAGCATCACCAGAACCAGTGTCGATCCAATTGCGCCCGGCTCAACACGCGAAAAGAACGCGTCGTTTGTCGGAACGAAGGGTGTGCTGGGCTGCGCAAACGGATCGCGGCCAACTTGCGATGCGGCGATAATCTCGGCGGCGCGCGATTTTTTGATCGTCGATGCCTCGACGGACATGCCATGCGCCGTCGAAAAGCCGCTCTCGGTGCAGAATGCGTCAAAGGCGCGCTCGGGGTCCATGCCCAAGTAACGCGCGTATGAACGCACATAGCCGGCGATAAATCCGGGGGTCTCAAAGATGCTGGGGTCCGCGTTTTCGATGGCGGAAATATAGGAAGCTTTGATCTTAAGCTCGCGCTGAACGTCGAGCAAGGATTTGCCAAGCGTCGCACGCTCGCCGCGCATCATGTCGCCAAGCCGCAGATCGTAGTCGTCGAATCCCTTGGGAGCGACGTCCAACTCTTCCGCTTTGCGCGTTTTTTTGCGCCCGATCATTCGCCCTGCCCCATGCCGAAATTTACTGCCTTGCCCACAAACTTATCCACAAGTTCGATTCGAACTCAGGTGTTATTGAGCCAACGCTAGCATGGTGCAACAGATTTTGCACCAGTCTTAACGCTAAGCCGTTAATTCGGCACGATTCAGCGCACAATGAGACCACAGCGCATCCATCGCCTGAACCAGTTTGTTCATCTCGTCCGGACCATGCACGGGGGACGGGGTAAAGCGCAGCCGCTCGGTGCCGCGTGGCACAGTAGGAAAGTTGATCGGCTGGACGTAAATTCCGAAATCCTCAAGCAACATATCGGAGAGTTTTTTGGTGTGCAGCGGATTACCCACCATCACCGGAACGATATGCGAGCCATGATCGATGATCGGCAGACCCATGCCCTTAAGGCGCAATTTCAGGATTTTCGCCTGTGTCTGGTGCTGCTCGCGCAGCTCGGGCGTGCGTTTGAGGAACGCAACCGACGCCGCCGCCCCCGCCGCAACCGCGGGCGGGATCGAGGTGGTGAAGATGAATCCGGGCGCATAAGAGCGGATCGCATCGCACATCTTGAAGGAGGCGGCGATATAGCCGCCCATGACGCCGTAGGCTTTGGCAAGCGTTCCGTTAATGATATCAATGCGGTGCATCAACCGGTCGCGCTCGGCCACGCCTGCGCCGCGCGGTCCGTACATGCCGACGGCATGCACTTCGTCAATATAGGTCAGCGCGCCGAATTCATCCGCAAGATCGCAGATTTCCTTGATCGGCCCGAAATCACCGTCCATCGAATAGATCGATTCGAAAGCAATAAGCTTGGGCGCGTTCGAATCGTCCGCCTCCAGAAGCTCGCGAAGATGCGCCACGTCGTTGTGGCGGAAAATACGTTTCGCCCCGCCATTGCGGCGCACGCCCTCGATCATCGAGGCATGGTTAAGCGCGTCCGAATAGATGATCAAACCGGGGAACAGCTTGGGCAACGTCGAGAGCGTCGCGTCATTGGCGATATAGGCAGAGGTGAACAGCAGCGCCGCTTCCTTGCCGTGCAGATCGGCCAGTTCCGCTTCGAGGCGCTTGTGATAGACCGTGGTGCCAGAGATGTTGCGCGTGCCGCCAGAGCCAGCGCCCGTTGCGTCAATCGCCTCGTGCATCGCATCGAGCACGACAGGGTTTTGCCCCATGCCAAGATAGTCGTTGCCACACCAAACCGTTATAGCTTGCTCGGACCCGTCAGGTTTACGCCACATCGCATGTGGAAAATTACCGTTCTTGCGTTCGATATCGATGAACGTGCGATAGCGTCCTTCAGAGTGAAGGTTCTGCAAACGTGCATCAAGCTGAGCCGTATAGTCCAAGCGGCCTCTCCCCATCTTTGTGTCGTCAATCGCGTAGACGATGCGATATCCAAGAGCGTTTTAGTCACAGCATTCAAATTTGTGAATGAATAACCCCTGAGTTTTCCTGTGGCAATCCTTTAGCAGTGGTCCACATGTCGCAGCCTTGATCTAAATCAAGTAAATCAGGTGCATCTTTACGCGTGTTTTCTGATGGCTCTTTTCAATTTGGAAACAGACCGTGTTCTGGACACGCGCGCACAGCCTGTTAGCGTCTGCGCGACTCTCTCTCACACACACGGAGCCTTGTGCTTATGTCACTCGACGATGTCCTCGCCAAAATCGACGAAAACCTACCAGAAGCGACGGAGCGTTTGCTCAAACTGCTGCGAATCCCGTCAATTTCCACTGACCCCGCCTTCAAGCGCGATTGCGATGATGCGGCCGACTGGCTGGTCGCCGATCTCAAGACCCTTGGCGTGGATGCCTCCAAGCGGATGACCACAGGTCATCCTATGGTGGTTGGGCATGTGGACGGCGATGGCCCGCATTTGCTGTTTTACGGCCACTACGATGTGCAGCCTGTCGATCCGCTCGAACTTTGGGATCGCCCGCCGTTCGAGCCACAGGTTGAGGACACCGACAAAGGCCAGGTGATCCGCGGGCGCGGTGCCTCAGATGACAAAGGCCAGTTGATGACCTTCATCGAGGCTTGCCGCGCGTGGAAAGCGGTACATGGATCATTGCCTTGCAAGATCACCTTTTTCTTTGAGGGCGAAGAAGAAAGCGGATCACCCTCGCTGGTGCCGTTCATGATGGAAAACGCCAAGGAGCTCACAACCGATATCGCACTGATCTGCGACACGGGCCTGTTCGAGAGCGCAGTGCCTGCGATCACCACGATGCTGCGCGGCCTTGTTGCCGAGGAAGTCATCATCAAAGGCCCAGACCGCGATCTGCATTCGGGGATGTACGGCGGCATCGCGATGAATCCGATTCGGGTTTTGTCCAAGATTATCACAGGGCTACACGACACGACGGGGCGCATCACATTGCCCGGTTTTTACGACGGCGTGCCCGAACTCAGCGATGAAATCCGCGCGCAGTGGCAAAACCTCGCCTTTGATCACAGTGCCTATCTTGGCGATGTGGGGCTTAGCGTGCCCGCGGGCGAGCAAGATCGCACGCCCCTCGAAATGATCTGGTCGCGCCCGACCTGCGATGTGAACGGTATTTGGGGCGGCTATGCGGGGGACGGATTCAAAACGGTTCTTCCCGCAGAGGCTGGCGCAAAAATCAGCTTTCGCCTAGTTGGAACGCAGGATCCTGACAAGATTCACGACGCTTTCGAAGCCTATGTCCTGTCGTGCCTGCCCGAAGATTACACCGCCGAATTCCCGCTCGGCAAAGGCTCCAAAGCGGCGCAAATGGCAATCACCGATCCCATGTTCGAAAAAGCGCGCAAAGCACTCAGCGACGAGTGGCCACGCCCTGCCTCATATATCGGATGCGGCGGATCTATTCCTATCGCGGGGCACTTCAAGGACATTCTGGGCGTGGATGCGATGCTGATCGGGTTCAGCAAGGATGACGATCAAATCCACTCGCCAAATGAGAAATACGACATGCAGAGCTTTCACAAAGGCACGCGTTCCTGGGCGCGCATTCTTGCGGCGCTCTCTGCATGATAAAGGGCTTTCGCGCCGCTGTTCACGGCGGTCCTTGCGGCCCGATCGCCTACTCGCAGGCCGGTTCAGGCCCCGCTGTGATCCTGCTGCATGGTTTCCCGCAAACGCGGGCAATGTGGCATGGCATTGCCCCTGATCTGGCCCAGAATTACCGTGTGATCTGCCCTGATCTGCGCGGCTACGGTGCTTCTGCCAAACCGCTCGGCGTCGCGCATTACAGCTTTCGCGAGATGGGGCGCGACATCCTTGCGCTGATGGATCACCTCGGGATCGAGAGCGCGCATCTGATCGGGCATGATCGCGGCGCGCGGGTCTCGCACCGCTTGGCGCTGGATGAACCAATGCGGTTCAAGACATTGACTTTGATGGATATTATTCCAACCCACACACTTTTTTCAGAGCTGAGCCGCGAGGTGGCTTTGGCTTACTATCATTGGTTCTTCCTCGCTCTGCCAGCACCAATCCCCGATGATATGATCGCCCATGATCCGGACAGCTACTTCATGTCTTGCCTGACAGGTTGGGGCACCGGAGATGAGCCAGAGTTCAACGCCGGTGCCCTTGCCGCTTACCAGACGGCTTGGCGCCAGCGCGATACGATTCGCGCCATGTGCGATCATTACCGCGCCGCAGCGACATTGGATTTTGCAGTGGACGCAAGCGATCTGGAGCAGCGCATCGCCTGCCCGTCCCTTGTGCTATATGCCGAGCGCGGAATCATGGACAAAGCCTATGACATGCGCCGTGTATGGGCAGAAAAGCTAAGTGATTTCACCGCCAAACCCATGCGCGGAGGTCATTTCTTTCCGGACCATTACCCCGAAGAAACGTTAGCAGCCTTGCACGCATTCTGGGGACAAAATTAGTCATCTAGGAAAAAATGGCGCGGTTGACGGGACTCGAACCCGCGACCCCCGGCGTGACAGGCCGGTACTCTAACCAACTGAGCTACAACCGCGCAATGAGGGCGAGATAGGCCAAGCTCGCAGAGCCGTCAAGCGCCATTCGGTGCGAATTTTGCAGAGATATCAAATTATTGCAATCGGGTGTAAGGCCCGAGCCGGAAATGCAAAAGGCCCCCCGAAGGGAGCCTTTTAAGCAGCAAGTGGCGCGGTTGACGGGACTCGAACCCGCGACCCCCGGCGTGACAGGCCGGTACTCTAACCAACTGAGCTACAACCGCTCACTGCTCATCCAGTCTCCTGAATGTTTGGCCGTAATATGCGGCTAATCCCGACCCGTCAAGCATGGTTTCATGCAAGAGCGCAGAATTTTTCAGCCGATTTAAGAGACTAACAAAAAGGGGGAATGGTGGGTGATGAGAGACTCGAACTCCCGACATCTTCGGTGTAAACGAAGCGCTCTACCAACTGAGCTAATCACCCGATCTGACGCTCGTTTAGACAGTTCCGCGCGCCCGTGCAACTCAAAAATTCGCTCCTTTAGCGACTTTATCGCAGGATCGTTTCGACACCGTTTTCGATCTTGTAAATACAGCCCTGTTCATGGCTCAAATCCAACATCTCCTCGAAGGTCAGACCGCGCAGCAGCCCTCGCAGCACACAAAGAGTCGCGCCATGGGTAAATAAAATGCTGGTCTTGCTTAGTGCGTCCAGCAAATCCGTGCAGCGCGCGATCACCGCCTGAGCGCCCTCTCCGTCGGGGGCAAGAAACATCAGCTCGAAAGAATTGCGCGCCTGCTCAAAAAGCGGCGCATCACTGCGCGCGATCTCGTCCAGATGGGCCCCATCCCAAGACCCTGCCGTGATTTCGCGCAGGCGTGCATCGGCTTGAAACTCCGCCCCAAGCCCGTCAAGCGCCAGATGCGCTGTGGCCTGCGCGCGCCCCAACGGGCTGCACAAAATGTCTGCCGCGCGCAAATCACCCCAATGCTCCGACAAAAGCGCGCCTTGACGCAAGGCCTGCGCCCTGCCCTGCTCGGTCAAATCGGAATCCAGACGCCCCTGCAAACGCGCGGCGACGTTCCACTGCGTTTGCCCGTGGCGAAGCAAATAAACTGTAGGATAAGTCATCCGTTGCGCATATCCGAAATTCTCTTGAGGCGTCTAGAACTTATCCTGCCGCATCGACGTCGGGGGCTCTGCCGCTACCCGGAACACGGCTGCTCTGGCGCACTTTAACAATCAGAACATTACCGCCCTGAACCTCTTTGGTGCGGTTGATCTTTATCTTGCCAAGCGGTTGCAAGTTCATCTCGCGCCCCTCAGAAAGCGTTTCGCCCAGCACTTCCAGCATCGCTTCGATTACAGGTTTCGCATCTTTCTTCTTGATGCCCGAACGCTCCGTCACCGTATCAATCAATTCCTTCTTTTTCAGCGCCGGGTCCGTGACCAACACCGAACTCGACGTGACAACGACGGGTTTAGGCGTTGCGTCGATCGCTGATTTTGCGGCCGCAGCCTTAGTCAACGTGCTCGATTGCACGCGTGCGGCAGTTTTTTTCGCAGCAGGCTTTGTCGCTGATTTTGTTGTCTTTTTTTCTGAAGCTGTTTGCAATGTGCTAGATTTTACCATGTCTTTTTACCTTTTGTCCCTCAATTGGAAACAAACTATCAAGAAAACAGGTCTGCATCTAGCCGTCCTGTCTCCGTCAAGGCATGCGTCGGCAGTTTTGCCGCACAATACCGCCCGGGTATTGCAATGGTTTTCTGCAGGTATTAAAAAATCCAAGCGATCTTAACCTATCGATACCGATCAATATTTTGCCATGGGGCAGAAAAATCTTAACGCATTTCAGTAAAAAACGGTGCCCGATCAAGAGCACCGTTTTTCACTTCAAGCATTCCAGATCAATGCGCGACTTTGCTCGCGCTGTCCCCGGATTTCAAAGCAGCAGCCGCTGCCGCCTCTTCGGCGATCTCATCCCACTCCACCGGCTCCGGCACCGCGACAAGCGCATGACGCAAGACTTCGCTCACATGCGAGACGGGAATGATATTGATCCCCGCTTTCACATTGTCAGGGATATCGCGCAGATCTTTTTCGTTCTCCTGCGGGATCAGCACGGTGGTGATGCCGCCGCGAAGCGCCGCCAGCAGTTTCTCCTTCAAACCACCGATCGCCAAAGCATTGCCGCGTAGCGTGACCTCGCCCGTCATCGCGATATCACGGCGCACCGGAATACCCGTGAGAACCGACACAATAGATGTCACCATCGCCAATCCTGCAGAAGGACCATCCTTGGGCGTTGCGCCCTCGGGCACGTGTACGTGGATATCCCACTTCTCGAACTTGGGCGGCTTCACCCCGATTTCAGGCGCGATCGAGCGCACATAAGAACTCGCCGCGTCGATGCTTTCCTTCATCACATCGCCCAGCTTGCCCGTGGTTTTCATGCGCCCTTTACCGGGCAGTCGCAGCGCCTCGATGTTCAAAAGCTCACCGCCGACCGACGTATAGGCAAGGCCGGTGACCACACCCACCTGATCTTCTTGCTCCGCAAGGCCATAGCGATATTTCTTGACGCCCAGATAATCATCAAGGTTCTCAGGTGTTATCGTGATCGACGTTTCTTCGCCTTTCACAATCTTGGTCACCGCTTTACGGGCCAGTTTCGCGATTTCACGCTCAAGATTACGCACGCCCGCTTCGCGCGTATAGACGCGCACCATTTCAAGCAGCGCGTCATCCGTGAGCGCGAATTCAGACGCTTTCAAGCCGTGGTTCTTCACCTGCTTGTCGATCAAATGTTGCTTTGCGATCTCGCATTTTTCATCCTCGGTGTAGCCTGCGAGTGGAATAATCTCCATGCGGTCAAGCAAAGGTCCGGGCATGTTGTAAGAATTCGCTGTCGTCAGGAACATCACGTTGCTCAGGTCATATTCGACCTCGAGATAGTGATCGACAAAAGTGCCGTTCTGTTCCGGATCGAGAACTTCGAGCATCGCAGAAGCGGGATCACCGCGAAAATCCTGGCCCATCTTGTCGATTTCATCAAGCAAGATCAGCGGGTTCGTGGTTTTCGCCTTTTTCAGTGCCTGAATGATCTTACCGGGCATCGAGCCGATGTATGTGCGGCGATGACCACGAATTTCGCTCTCGTCGCGTACACCGCCAAGAGAGATGCGAATAAACTCACGCCCCGTCGCCCGCGCAACGGATTTGCCAAGCGACGTTTTACCCACGCCGGGAGGACCAACAAGGCACATAATCGGGCCTTTAAGTTTTTTGCTGCGCTGCTGCACCGCGAGGTATTCGACGATACGTTCTTTCACCTTATCAAGGCCATAGTGATCCGCATCGAGCACTTGCTGCGCCGCGATTAGGTTCTTCTTCACGCGGGATTTCGTACCCCACGGAATCGCCAGCATCCAGTCAAGATAGTTGCGCACGACCGTCGCTTCGGCGCTCATAGGGCTCATGTTCTTGAGCTTTTTGATCTCCGCATCGGCCTTTTCGCGCGCTTCCTTGCTTAGCTTGGTCGCAAGAACGCGGCCCTCCAGCTCGGCCACTTCGTTCTGGCCATCTTCGCCATCACCAAGTTCCTTCTGGATCGCCTTCATTTGCTCGTTCAGATAGTATTCACGCTGGGTGCGTTCCATCTGGGTTTTGACGCGGGTCTTGATCTTTTTCTCAACCTGCAAAACGCTCATCTCGCCCTGCATCAGGCCATAGACCTTCTCAAGACGCTCACTGACAGAAAGCGTTTCAAGCAGATCCTGCTTTTGGTGTACTTCGATGCCCAAATGGCCTGAGACAAGATCCGCCAGTTTAGCCGGATCTTCAGTTTCCAAGACGGAGGCCAACGCCTCCTCGGGGACGTTTTTCTTGACCTTCGCGTAGCGCTCGAATTCGGTGCCGACGGTGCGAATAAGCGCCTCGATCGTCGTCGCGTCCCCTGGCATTTCCGTCAGATATTCGGCCCGCGCCTCGAAAAAGCTATCGTTTTCAAGATATTCGGTCACGCGCACACGCGATTGACCCTCGACCAGCACTTTGACAGTGCCGTCGGGCAGTTTCAGCAATTGCAGTACATTGGCGATCACGCCAGCGCGGAAAATCCCATCGCTTTGCGGATCGTCCTCTGACGGGTCTTGCTGCGCGGCAAGCAAAATTTGCTTGTCGTCCGACATTACCTCTTCGAGGGCGCGGACCGACTTTTCCCGGCCCACGAAAAGCGGCACGATCATATGTGGGAAGACCACGATGTCGCGCAGCGGCAGCACCGGGTAGGAAGAATTAAGAGGCTCTTGCATGCTCTGTCCTTATATTGGCAAGACGATCCGGCCCCGCTTGGCGGCAGCACTAATCATCTCCTGTTTGGCCACTTTAAATGGGGCACGCAAAGCAGCTTTTCAAGCCGCCGACGCGCCCGATGCCGTCCTTGTTAACAAAGCGCGCGCAGGGGCGCTAGCCTCTGGCAGGTAACTTCGCCAAAAATCTAGCAAGGATTTATCCCGCCTTTAAAACAAATACGAAGCATCGACGAGGCTCGCGATCAGCGTCAAGGCAAAGGCAGCGGAGCAAAGTTGCAAAAGTGTCATGCCACCACGCTTAACGGCGATACCTTGCAATATCGTAAACGCTAGAGCGGCTCGATGTCGCCAAGGGCGCGTGTTGCGTGAAATTCAACCTGCCATGCCGCGAAGGTTCCCGCCGCGATCGCATCGCGCATTCCTTGCATAAGATCCTGATAATAATGCAAATTATGCCACGTTAGCAACATGCCGGAAATCATTTCCTGAGACCGGAAAACATGATGCAAATATGCACGGGAATATTTTGTGCAGGCGGGGCAACCACATTCGCTATCGAGTGGGCGTGGATCATCCGCATGACGCGCGTTCTTGATGTTGACCTGCCCACGACGTGTCCAGGCCTGCCCTGTGCGGCCCGAGCGCGAGGGCAGCACACAATCCATCATATCAATGCCGCGCGCGACGGCCCCGACGATATCATCAGGCTTTCCGACGCCCATCAAATAGCGCGGTTTATCTTTTGGTAACATTTCCGGTGCATAGTCGAGAACACCGAACATCGCCTCTTGCCCCTCGCCTACGGCCAAACCACCGACCGCATAGCCGTCAAATTCAATCTCGCGCAGTTTTTGCGCACTTATTCCACGGAGCTCCTCTGTCACCCCACCTTGCTGAATACCAAAAAGCGCATGCCCCGGGCGATCACCAAAGGCGTCGCGCGAACGCTGTGCCCATCGCATCGACAATTCCATCGATTTGCGTACATCCGCCTCCGTTGCGGGCAGCGCAGGGCATTCGTCAAAGCACATCACAATGTCCGAGCCGAGCAGCTTTTGAATCTCGATCGAGCGTTCAGGCGTAAGATGGTGTTTTGAGCCGTCGATATGGCTTTTAAAGGTCACGCCTTCTTCGGTCAGCTTGCGCAATTCGGACAGGCTCATCACTTGAAAGCCGCCGCTGTCGGTCAGAATCGGGCGATCCCAGTTCATGAACTTGTGCAGCCCGCCAAGGCGGTCAATCCGCTCTGCCGTGGGTCGAAGCATCAGGTGATAAGTGTTGCCCAGCAAGATATCCGCACCCGTCGCACGCACGCTTTCGGGCATCATCGCCTTTACGGTGGCGGCGGTGCCTACGGGCATGAAGGCCGGCGTGCGAATCTCTCCGCGCGGCGTTGAAATGACGCCGGTGCGCGCGCGCCCGTCGGTGGCATTCAAAGTATAGGAAAACCGTTGCGGGCTCGGCTGATTCTGAGGCTGGTTCTGGGAATGTGTCATGGCAGGCGTCGTAATCGTGCGCGCGCCGATTGAAAAGAGGGCTGAGCAAAATCGCCACCTTATGTGCTGTGGGCAAAGCAATTGGCCTGCGTTAGGATGGGTTTCACTTTGCTGAACGAGGCAGGAAAAATGAACGATCCGATCACACTTGGCTGGGAAGAATGGGTATCACTTCCAACGCTTGGCCTGCCCGCGATGCGCGCGAAAATCGACACGGGCGCGCGCACATCCGCATTGCACGCGACTGAGATCGAGCCTTTCGGCTCTGCCAAGCAACCCAAAGTGCGCTTTACCGTGCATCCGATTCCCGGGCGCGAAGATTTGATCATCCCCTGCTCCGCCACCGTGATCGATCGGCGCGACGTGACCTCATCCAACGGCGAAACGGAGCTGCGCTACGTGATCGAGACAAGCATCATCGTCGGCGAAACCTCCTGGCCGATCGAAGTGACCCTGACCGATCGGCGCGGAATGGCTTCGCATATGTTGCTGGGCCGTCAAGCGCTGAACGAAAGCGTATCGGTCAACCCATCAGAGCGGTTTTGCCAGCCGCAGCTAAGCTACGAAATTTACCATAGCGCCACCATGCGGCGCGAAATGCCCAACCGCGCGCTGCGTATCGCGGTCCTTTCGCGCGAGGACAATTACTCGACCCGCCGCCTTGTAGAAGAGGGTGAAAAGCGGGGTCACACAGTTGAAGTTATTGACACAACACGTTGTTATATGGCGATAAACGCCCTATCACCGGAAGTGCATTATGACGGTGCACGCCTGCCACGCTTTGACGCCGTGATCCCGCGCATCGGTGCATCGGTGACGCCCTATGGTACCGCCGTTATCCGCCAGTTTGAAACGGTCGGCACGTTCTGTGTTAACGGTAGCCAAGGCATCACCGCCAGCCGCGACAAGCTGCACGCGCATCAACTCATGGCGCGTCACAAGATCGGCATGCCCAACACCGCTTTCGCCGCCAGTCCCAAGGACACCGGCAGCCTGATTTCGCTCGTCGGCACCGCGCCCTTGATTGTGAAGCTACTCGAAAGCACACAGGGCAAAGGCGTGGTCATGGCCGAAACCAAAAAAGCGGCGGAATCGGTGATTTCGGCGTTTCGCGGCCTCAAGGCCAATTTTCTGGTACAGGATTTCGTCAAGGAAGCGGCTGGCGAGGACGTGCGATGCCTTGTGATCGGCGGCAAGGTCGTCGCCTCGATCAAGCGCACGGCGGCCGCCGGTGAGTTTCGCTCCAACCTGCATCAGGGTGGCTCGGCCTCAAAGGTAAAGATCACCAAGGAAGAGCGCGAAACGGCGATCAAAGCCGCCAAAGCCTTTGGCCTTGGCATGGCAGGGGTCGATTTGCTGCGCTCGGAAACCGGTCCTAAAGTGCTGGAAGTCAATTCCTCACCCGGACTGGAAGGTGTTGAAAAGACGTCACAAAAGAACGTGGCCGAGCTAATTTACGAGCATATCGAAGCGCGCGTGCGCCCCGAGCCTGTTCGCAAACGTAAAACTACGCTTTAGTCAAAGCGCTCGAAAGTTTTGGAGGCGGGATAAGACGCCGCCAAAGCCCCTGCGCACATCAAAACCAGTAGTAGACAAAACAGCCAATCACCGTTCTGGGGCGTCAAAAGCGCACCCGTCAAAGCGCTGAACACCGCGCCCATAGCGGTCGCGATCGCCCCCGAAAGACCAGCGGCGCTGCCCGCCAGATCGGGGCGCACGCTCATCGCGCCGGTGTTCGCCGCCGCAAGGCTGATGCCGTTTGCCGCGCCCAAAGTAACCATCAATCCAAACACCAGATAGGGCGTATCAAATCCGCTCAGCACCAATAAAAGCGCGCCCACCGGCCCGATCATCCCGACCCAGCGCCCCCAGATCATCATCGCGCCAAGCGGTACACGCTCTGCGATACGGCCCGTTACGAAGCTGCCAAGAAAATAACCCAGCGCCGTGGCCCCCATCACAAAGCCCACAAAACTAGGGGAAAGACCGTAGATCTCACCCGCCACCAAAGGCGCACCTGCGAGAAAAACAAAAAACGCGGAAATCGAGAAACCAAGCACCAGCGTGTTCGTCCAAAAGGCCGCCGCGCGCGTGACGTCCTTGTAACCTTGCACCTGTTCTGCGTTGGTTTTCGCCGTACCCGAAGCAGTTTCGCCCAGATCCAAATAAATTACCGTGACGCAGAGCGCGCCCAATGCGGCAAACAGCCAGAAGACAGAGCGCCACCCAAGGGTCTCTTCCATCACGCCGCCGATCAGCGGCCCGATCATCGGCGCGACCGCCATCGCCATCGCGATATAGCCCAGCACCGATGTGCCTTTGCCCGGCGGATACATGTCGCGCACAATCGCGCGACTAAGGGTCGAGCCAGTCGCGCAGACCGCTTGGCACATGCGAAACACCAGAAAAAGCGCGTAATCCTGCGTGATCGCCGCCCCTGCGGAGGCCAGTGCAAAGATGGTAAACGTGCCAAGCAGGACAGGCCTGCGCCCAAAGCGGTCGGCCAAAGGACCAAGCAGGAGCGTCAGCACCGCCGAGAGGAAAAGATAGCCTGCGATCGCCATTGAAATCGCGCCATAGCTAACGCCGAATTCTGCCGCCATCGAGGGCAGCGAGGGCAGAAACAGGTTCAATGTCAGCACAGAAACCGCCGTCATCAAAATAAGCGTCGCGCGCCGGGGCGCGGTTGTGGCTGGGCCCAAATTGGCAGGGCTGAAACTGGGCAAGCGCATAGGTCTGATCCTTCCGCCCATCTGTGACGCGGCGATGTATTGAGCGCAAGTGTCGCCCTGCCCTTTACGCTGCGCGCGCCAATCCCTATATATTCAGTCAGGAACACGAATGAGGCTGATCATGACCGACGCGACCGCACCGCTAGAAGGCACACCGCTTATCGCCCCGTCCAGTACGGATCACGCGCTTTACGAGCCAATCGTAGAAGCGTGCCGCACTGTGTATGACCCTGAAATTCCAGTGAATATCTATGATCTTGGCCTGATTTACACGATCGACATCAGCCCCGAAAACGATGTACGCGTGCTCATGTCGCTCACTGCGCCGGGCTGTCCAGTCGCCGGTGAAATGCCCGGCTGGGTCGCCGAAGCGATCGAACCCATGGCAGGCGTCAAGCATGTCGAGGTCGAGCTGGTCTGGGAGCCGCCTTGGGGCATGGAGATGATGAGCGACGAAGCGCGCCTCGAGCTTGGATTTATGTAAACCGAAACCATAAAATATGTGGCCCTGTGCTAATTGTAGGCGCAGGTCACACACCCTAAATTTACGGCAAAGGAGTGCTCATCATGTTCGCGATTCCCGGCAAGCAAGCTGTGACCATAACCGCCAAGGCAGAAGCGCAAATCGCCAAACTCATGGCCAAGGACGGGCATATGGGGCTGCGCATCGGCGTAAAAAAAGGCGGCTGCGCGGGCATGGAATATACCATGGATTACGTGAACGAAGTTGATCCACACGATGAATTGGTCGAGCAGAACGCCGCCCGCGTGATGATTGCACCCATGGCGCAAATGTTCCTGTTTGGAACAGAGATCGATTATGAGACCTCCTTGCTGGAATCGGGCTTTAAATTCCGCAATCCCAATGTCACCGACGCCTGTGGTTGCGGCGAATCCATTAAATTCAAGGACGTGGAAGAATTGCAGGCAGAGGCCGCCAAGTCTTGACCTTGCGCGCCGTTCAGGTGAGCTAAGTCCAACAATTTTTAAGGAGGTCGGTGATGCGGCGCAAACTGGCAGCAGGCAATTGGAAGATGAATGGCACCAGCGCTGATCTGGCACAGATCGAAACGCTTGCGCGCACACACGTCGGGGCGATCTCTGAAATTCTGATAGCACCGCCCGCGACGCTTCTACACCGCGCCAGTGAGATCACTAGAACCGGCCCCGTCACGTTGGGCGCGCAAGATTGTCACGCAAGTGGCAGCGGCGCGCATACGGGCGACATTTCGGCCGCGATGCTGCTTGACGCCGGGGCGAGCTATGTGATTCTGGGCCACTCCGAGCGGCGCGGCGATCACGCAGAGCAAGACAGCGACGTAAGCGCCAAAGCAAGCGCAGCCCTTGGTGCCGGTCTGCGCGTGATCATTTGCATGGGCGAGGCCTTGCAAGAGCGCGAGGCTGGAAACACGCTCGACATTATCGCAAGCCAGCTTGCAGGGTCCGTCCCAGACGACGTCAGCGGCGAAAATCTGGTCATTGCCTATGAGCCAATCTGGGCGATCGGTACCGGAAAAGTGCCAAGTCTTGCACAAATAGGCGAAGTGCACGACTTCCTTCGTGCCCGGCTCGAGCAACGCTTTGGCGCACAAACCGCGCGCGCGGTGCGCTTGCTCTATGGCGGTTCGGTCAAGGCTGCCAACGCAGAGCAAATATTTGCGATACCCAATGTCGATGGTGCACTGGTCGGCGGCGCGAGCCTGACAGCGGATGATTTCACGCCCATTATCAATGCCTTAGACGCCATATAGCGCAATAAAAGGAAGCGGCTTTATCCCAGCCGGTCCTTGAGCGCAGCATTCACATCGGGCGTCACAAAGTGCGATACATCGCCGCCAAGACGCGCGATTTCCTTGACCAGTTTCGACGCAATAGCCTGATGCTGCGCTTCTGCCATCAAGAACACCGTTTCAATACTATCATCAAGCACGCGGTTCATGCCAACCATTTGATATTCATACTCAAAATCCGCGACAGCGCGCAATCCGCGCACGATTAGCTGCGCGCCCACGTCGCGCGCGCAATCAATGAGCAGATTCTCGAACGGATGCGCGACAATTTCGGTGCCAGTCTGCGCGCTGAGCTTGGCGCACACGCGCTCGATCATCTCTACCCGCTCTTCGAGAGAAAACATCGGGCCTTTGTCGCGATTGATCGCAACGCCGATCACCAATCTATCCACCAGCGCACATGCACGGCGAATAATATCTATATGACCCAAAGTGACTGGGTCAAACGTACCCGGATACAGACCTGTTCGCATCGCCGCGCTCCTTATTACATGATCGCACGCAACAATATTGCGCCGCGAAACGCAAGCGGCGAAGCCACGCGGCGCGGCCTAATGCCCCATAATCATCCCTTGAAGCGCCTCTTTTTCCATGGAGAGCTGGCTCAGGCGCGCCTTTACCGCATCGCCAATAGTAACGAGACCGATCATCTTGCCATCCTCGACCACAGGCATGTGGCGAAACCGCCCCTCCGTCATCATCTTGAGCACACCATCGGCACTATCAGCACGCGTGCAGGTCACCAGCTTGGTTGTCATGTAATCATCGACCTTATCGCCAAGGCAACTCGCGCCGCGCGCCGCCAGTTCACGCACGATATCGCGCTCTGACAAAATCCCATCGGCTGTGTCACCGTTCTTGGAGATCACCACAGTGCCGATCCGCTTTTCGGCCAGAATTTGCGCAGCATCCCGCACGAGCGTGCCCGGTTTGACCGAGACGACCGCATCACTGGCTTTCGATTTCAGAATATGTTGCACCAACATTGGGCGGTCCTCCGGTAATTTTATTGCGCTTTTGATAGAGTTTACGCAATTTGCAGGTCTGTCAAGCAAGCGTCGCATCACCGCGCAGCGCAAAGGCCCTCCAGATGGCTGATTTCCGCGCGAACACCGCTCACCAGCGCCTCGGCAAAGCGGTTCAGGCGCTGAAGCCGGCGATCAGAGCTATGTCGCACAAGATAGAAACTGCGCAGCAGGCTCACCTCCTGCATCAGAACACGTTGCAGAACAGGCGCGCTTGGCAGGGCAAAATCATGCACCACCCCAAGGCCTGCGCCCTGGCGTATAGCGTGGAACTGCACCGCCACCGAATTGGAGGCCAGCGGCACACGTTCCACCCCCAGCGCACCGAGATAGTCGAGTTCCTTGTCAAAGATCATATCGGGAATATACCCGATCATCCGATGCCCCTTCAGATCCTGTTTGGTTCGCAATTTCGCGGCTTTGGCCAGATATTCCGGACTTGCCGCAAGGTGCAGTTTATAATCGCAAAGTTTCTGAACCGTTAAGCGCCCTGCGCTGGGTGCGCTGACCGTGATCGCCATGTCAGCTTCGCGTTTGGACAGGTTCACAACACGCGGCAGCGCCACAATTTGCACGTCCAGATCAGGGTGCGCCGCAACGATGCGCGCGCAGACCTGAGGTAAAAGGAAATTGGCACAGCCATCCGGCGCGCCGATGCGGATCGAGCCGCTGATTTCCCCTGCGCGCGCACCGCCCTGCACCATCAAATCTCCCGCCGCGCCCATCGCCTGTTCGGCCTGCTCCGCCAGCGGCAAAAGCCGCGCACCCGCAACGCTCAACTCATATCCAAGGGGGGATTTGGCGAACAAGGCCGTTCCCATGCGCTGCTCGAGGCGCGCGATGCGCCGACCAACCGTTGCCGGATCGATGCGCAACTGCTTGCCTGCCGCCGAAAGGCTCTGCCCGCGCGCTACACTGAGAAACACGCGCAGATCATCCCAATTCTGTGCCACGGCCCACCCCTTGCGTTTTTGCAAAACCCTTCAGCGAACTTGCCCCTATTCAAGGCATTTTTGCAAGATTAAACTGGCCCTAATCAACCAAAGGATCGATCCATGCAAGAACTCACACATTATATTGACGGCGCGCACGTCAAAGGCACGTCCGGGCGGTTCGCAGACGTCTACAACCCCGCAACAGGCGAAGTGCAGGCCAAGGTGCCGCTCGCCAATGGCGCGGAAATGGCCATGGCCGTTGCTATCGCCGCCGCCGCCCAGCCCGCTTGGGCCGCGACCAACCCGCAGCGCCGCGCCCGCGTGATGATGGCGTTCGTCGGTCTGCTCAACCGCGACATGGACAAGCTCGCCGAGGCGCTCTCGCGCGAGCACGGCAAGACCATTCCAGATGCCAAGGGCGATGTGCAGCGCGGCCTCGAGGTTGTGGAATATTGCATCGGCGCACCTGAATTGCTTAAGGGGGATTACACCGATGCGGCAGGCCCCGGCATCGACATGTACTCCATGCGCCAAGCCCTTGGCGTTACCGCAGGAATCACCCCGTTCAACTTCCCCGCAATGATCCCCATGTGGATGTTCGCACCCGCGATTGCTTGCGGCAACGCCTTCATTCTGAAACCCTCCGAGCGTGATCCCTCCGTGCCCTTGATGCTTGCCGAACTGCTCGAAGAAGCGGGCCTGCCCAAAGGCATCATCCAAGTGGTGAACGGCGACAAGGAAGCGGTCGATGCGATTCTGCACGACGACATCATTCAATCCGTTGGCTTCGTCGGCTCGACGCCGATTGCGGAGTACATCTACGCGACGGGCTGCGCCAACGGCAAACGCGTGCAGTGCTTCGGCGGCGCGAAGAACCACATGATCATCATGCCCGACGCCGATATCGAACAAGCTGCGGATGCCCTCATCGGCGCTGGCTACGGCGCTGCTGGCGAGCGCTGCATGGCGATTTCCGTCGCTGTTCCCGTTGGCGAAGAAACTGCTGATCGCTTGATTGCCGCACTGGTGCCGCGCATCGAAAAGCTGAAAGTCGGCCCCTATACCTCTGGTAATGACGTGGATTACGGCCCCGTGGTCACATCCGCTGCTAAAACCAACATCGAACGCCTCGTGCAAACCGGTATCGATCAAGGTGCAGAGCTTGTCGTGGACGGGCGCGGCTTCAGCCTGCAAGGCTACGAGGACGGCTTTTTCGTCGGCCCGCATCTGTTCGACCGCGTCACACCTGACATGGACATCTACAAATACGAGATCTTCGGCCCGGTTCTGTCCACCGTACGCGCCGGTTCTTATGAAGAAGCGCTGAAACTTGCGATGGATCATGAATACGGTAACGGCACCGCGATCTTCACCCGTGACGGTGACGCCGCGCGCGATTTCGCATCCCGCGTTAACGTCGGCATGATCGGCATCAACGTGCCCATCCCGGTACCATTGGCCTACCACACCTTTGGCGGCTGGAAGAAATCCGTCTTCGGTGATCTTAACCAGCATGGCCCCGATGCGTTCAAATTCTACACACGCACCAAGACAGTCACGGCGCGCTGGCCCTCGGGCATCAAACAAGGCGGCGAGTTCAACTTCAAACCGATGGACTAAACCAAAGCGGGCGCGCTCAAATCATAGGCGCGCCCGTTCTTAATCTTGCCAATAAACTCGCCCCGCAGGGCCGCTGGCTTATTCGCCCGTGACGCGCGTATAACTCGCCTGATCAACTCCGCGCAGCCCGGCCCAAAAGCCTGTGGCAATGCCAAGCGAACGCATGCCACGAAAATAGCTATAGCGCCCTGAAATGGGCGAAAGCGCGATCAGAACACTGCCGGACAAACCTTTGAACAGGACTTGCACCGAAGCATCGAGCGGCGCACGCTGGGGCCGCGCAGCTTTAAGAAGTTGGAACTTGGTGATGCTCTGCGCGCGGGCGCGCTCGAAAATGTAACGCGCACTCAACCGCTCGGCGGGGACCTCCTCGGTCACGATCGCCTGCGCGATCCAGGCCAGTTTCAATCCCGCACCATAGGCACGGCGCGACAGGTCGGTGTCCTCACCGCCGCTCAGCCCGAACCTGAGATCAAAACGCAGCCCTGCAAGATTGAAGGCGTGCAAATCGCAAATCCAGTTATTCGTTGCCAGATCAAAGCGTTGCCCCGTCGCCATAGCCGCGTCTTTGCGTGCATCGCTCACGGCGGCTGCGCGCTCGAAATAGGCCAACACCTCGTTCTGCTCATCCGAGCTGCCGCGCGCAGGAGCAACAGGCAACACGGGGCCGCCCGCAAGTTGTGCACCCGATTCGCGTGCACCGGACCATAAAAGGCGAAGCCAGTCGTGGCGCACCTGTTCATCGTCATCCACGAAGGCCAGCCAATCTACGCCAGCCTCTGTCGCCGCCTCCATCGCCGCGTTACGCGCATGCGAAATGCCGCGGCGTGGCTCGTGCAGCGCGCGTGCGCTCCAACCGCTGCGGCGCGAGAATTCATCGACCAATTCGGATATTGTCAGCTCTGCATCATTTTCCACAAAGAAAAAGCAAAGCTCTGCCCCTTGCGGCACATCCAAGGCCTGCAAAGATTGTAAAAGATCGGCCAACATACGCGGACGGCGACGGGTCGCGGCCGCGATGGCAATACGCGTTGCGCTGCGCTGCATATAAATCCGCCCCAGGAATATAACGTCACCAATTTGACCGAGCCAGCCACACGGCGCAACGCATCCACGCGCGCGCACCAGCTATTGCCTGCAAGGTGTTGCCCTTAGGACGCCAAAGCCTCACAAAAGCGCGAACGTGAGCCACAAGAGCGAGGGAGCATCCCCCATGAGCGAAATCGACATCCGCAAATCCGGCCGCAGCGGCCATATCACCCTGAACCGCCCCGAAGCGTTGAACGCGCTAACCTATGACATGGTCCGCGCGATCGATGCCGCCTTGCTGGGCTGGGCCAATGACCCGGACGTCGCGCTGATCGTGATTGATGCGGTGGGCGAAAAAGCCTTTTGCGCGGGCGGCGATATCGCCGATCTTTATGAGAGCGGCAAAGCCGGTGATTTCGCTTTCGGCCAAGGGTTTTGGCGCGATGAATACCGTATGAACGCGCGGCTCGCCGCGTATCAAAAGCCGGTCGTGTCATTCTTGCAAGGCTTCACCATGGGCGGCGGTGTCGGCGTGGGCTGCCATGCTGCGCACCGCATTGTGGGGCAAAGCAGCCGCATCGCCATGCCTGAATGTGGCATTGGACTGGTGCCTGATGTGGGCGGCTCGATGCTGCTTGCGCATGCGCCGGGGCGGCTTGGCGAATACCTCGGCCTGTGCACGGCGCGCATGGGTCCGGGCGATGCGATTCTGGCGGGATTTGCCGACCACTACCTGCCTGAAGAGGCTTGGGAGGCGGTCAAAGCCGCACTTTTGCAAAGCGGCGATCTTGGCGCGCTCAAGGCCGCCGTCACCGAGCCGCCAAGCGCCGAGCTGGCGCAACATATGGCGGCGATCAATGCCAGTTTCTGCGGCGAGACCCTTGGCGATATTTGCACGAACTTGCGCATGGATACCTCTGAATTCGCACAAAAATCTCTTGCCGCCATCGAGCGAAATTCGCCCCTTGCCATGGCCTGCGCCGTCGAGATGATCCACCGCCTTCGCAGCGCGCGTGATCTACCGCGCGCGCTTGAACTTGAATATCGCTTCACCCACCGCGCGATGGAGCATGGCGACTTTCTCGAAGGTATTCGCGCCTTGATCATCGACAAGGACCGCGCGCCCAAATGGAAACACGCACTGGACAAAGTACCTGCCGTTGATGTCTCTTTCATGCTGCGCCCATTGGGCAAGGACAAGCTGACATTCGAAGAGGAGAGCACAGCCATGCAAATCGGATTTATCGGGCTCGGAAACATGGGCGGGCCAATGGCGGCCAATCTTGCGGCTGCGGGTCATAACGTACGTAGCTTTGATGTGGCTGGCACCAGCGCCGCAGGCGCAGTGGCGGTTGCCAGCGCTCTAGACGCCGCCATGAACGCAGATGTGGTGATTACCATGTTGCCCAACGGCGTGATCCTGCGCTCTGTCGCGGATGAGGTGATCCCAGCGATGAACAAGGGCGCGGTGCTGCTGGATTGCTCGACCGTGGACGTTGAAAGTGCGCGCGCGGTGGCTGCGCTATGCGAGACCGCGGGCGTGCTGCCCCTTGACGCGCCCGTATCGGGCGGCACTGGCGGTGCCTCTGGCGGCACATTGACATTTATGGTTGGCGGCGCGGAAGAGGGCTTTAACAAAGCCCTGCCCCTCTTTGAAATCATGGGACAAAAAGCGGTTCACTGCGGCGCGTCCGGCAATGGTCAAGCCGCAAAAATCTGCAACAACATGATCCTTGGCGTGACGATGATCGCCACTTGCGAGGCTTTCGCGCTGGCCGACAAGCTCGGTCTGGACCGCCAGAAAATGTTCAATGTGGTCAGCACATCCTCGGGCTATAGCTGGTCGATGAACGCCTATTGCCCTGCGCCCGGCGTTGGGCCGACATCGCCTGCGGACAACGGCTACAAGCCCGGATTTGCCGCCGATTTGATGCTGAAAGACCTGCGCCTCGCGCAGCAAGCGGCGATCGGCGCAGATGCGGATACCCCGATGGGCGCGATGGCGCAGGCGCTCTATGCGCAATTTGTCGAGGACGAGGATGGCGCAGGTCAGGATTTCAGCGCGATGCTGCCACGCTTCGAGAAAAGCGGACGTCCCTGACGCGCCTTGTGTGACAAGGTCACCGAGCCTTTGTGCTGCACGCGGTTATCCTGCGTGCAGCATCTAGAATCGGAGCATGCTATGAAAAAGAATGTTGGCGGCATCGACCGCATCTTGCGCATCGTGATCGGTCTTGCGCTGATCGCCGGGTTTTTCCTGAACCCCGAGAGCAGCTATCGCTGGGCCTATCTAATCGGCATCGTGCCTTTGGCGACAGGGTTGATGAGCAACTGCCTGCTGTATCGACTGGTCGGGATCAATACCTGCAAGAGGTCTTGAAACATGGCGGGGCGCGTGATTGCACGCGCCCCGCTGTTTGGGGGCCAGCCCCCGTCTGATCAAAGATCAGACTCCCCCGCGATATTTAAAGAAAGAGGAAGGGCTTGGCGAAGTTCTAAGCGCGCAGGCGTGTGCCTGCCGGATCAAAGGGCGGCTCGGCCAGAATGGTGGCGCGGTGCGGTTGGCCAAGCACCATGACCTCGACGGAATCGCCCGCTTGCGCATCTTTAACGAATCCAAGCGCAAGGCTCATGCCAACCGTGTAGCCATAGGTGCCGGAGGTTACGCGACCGATGCCTTTACCGTTTTTGAAAATCGGCTCGCCCCCGCTCGCATCCGCGTTGGAGGCGGTGACATCGGCCTCATTCAGGTGCAGCAGAACCATATGTTCGCGCGCATCTTGCGCCATCGTGTCAGCGGCGGAAGATTTATTCAGGAACTCTTTGTCCATCTTGCACAGCCGCTCCAGCCCGACTTCTTGCGGAAAGTATTCAGGGCTGTATTCGCGGCTCCACGACCCATAGCCTTTTTCCACCCGAAGGCTCATCAGCGCGCGCCCGCCAACAGGGCCTGCGCCCATGGTTTTGCCAGCCTCGAGCAGCGCCTCATACAGGCGCGCTTGATCGGCCGCGGCGCAGTGCAGTTCCCAGCCAAGATCCCCCGTGAAACTGACCCGCAAAGCGAGGACCTGCACGCCTGCAAGTTCGATCGATTTCGAACGCATGAAAGGGAAGTCTTCTGTCGCAAGCGACGCATTTGTCGTGCGCTGCAACATCTCGCGCGATTTCGGGCCCGCCACGTTGAAGCCGCAGATGTCATTTGTGCGGCTCTCGAAAACCGTGCCGTCCGGCAGCGGAACCTGTTTGAAAAAGCGTTTGTGATAGCGCTCGGCCATGCCCGAGCCAATGATCCAGAACTCGTCCTCGGCCAGTTTGGTGACGGTAAAATCCCCCGCGATCCCGCCGCGTTTACCAATCAGCGGCGTCAGGCAAGAACGCCCGATCCCTTTGGGCATATTGTTGGCAAAAACTGCGTTGAGCCAATCAGCAGCGCCCGCGCCCTTGCAGATATATTTCGCAAAATTCGAGATATCTATGATGCCTGCATTCTCGCGCAACATGCGGCACTCTTCACCCACAGGCCCCCACCAATTCTGACGTGTGAAGCCGTTTGTGTCCTTGGTCCCGGCTTCGCCAGAAAACCAAAGCGGATGCTCCCAGCCGGAATTCAACCCAAACACAGCGCCCAGTTCCGCCTGCTTGACATAGGCCGGGCGCATGCGCGCGGGGCGGCCCGCAGCGCGTTCCTCATTGGGGAAATGGATCGCGAAACGGTGGCCATAGCTGTCCTCGACGCGTGCGCGCGTGAAGGCTTTGTCGGCCCAAGTATCAAAGCGCGCAACATCCCAGCCGAACATATCGTACTGTGTTTCACCCTCGATCATCCACTGCGCCGCCATCAGGCCCATGCCGCCAGATTGCGAAAACCCTGGAATAATTCCGTTACAGCAGAAGTAGTTATCAAGTTCCGGCAATGGCCCGAACAACACATTGGCATCGGGCGACCAGATCATAGGTCCGTTGATGACCCGCTTGATCCCTGCGCTCGCAACCGCAGGAACACGCTCGATCGCGTTCATCATGTTTTCTTCGATCCGTTCTAGATCGTCGGGAAACAGATCATGGGCGAAATCGAGCGGCGTGCCGTCTTCGGCCCAGAATTTCATGTCTTTCTCATAAGCACCGACCAAAAGGCCCTGCCCCTCTTGGCGCAAATAATACTCACCATCGCGGTCCGACACTGACGGAAGGCGACGATCAGACGCTTCGATCTCGGGAATGCTCTCGGTGACGAAATACTGATGCTCGGTCGGCTGAAGCGGTAATTCAAACCCCGCCATCGCCGCCACTTCGCGCCCCCACAGACCGGCCGCATTCACCACCCACTGCGTGTGAATGTCGCCCTTCGGCGTCTTGACGATCCATGATCCATCCAACTGCGGCTCTGTCGCCGTCACGGGCGTAAAGCGGTTAATTTCCGCACCCCGTTTGCGGGCTCCAATCGCATAGGCATTTGTAACGCCCGAGGGGTCCACATTGCCGCCCTCGGGTTCGTACATAACACATTTGATGCCATCGTAGTTGACCATCGGGTTCAGCTCGCGCGCTTCATCGATGGAAATCTCGTAAAAATTCATCCCGTAGAGCTTGGCCTTGGCCGCTTGCAAGCGCAGTTGATGCACGCGCTCGGTCGTCTGCGCGAGATACAAAGACCCAGGCTGGAACACGCCGCAAGACTGGCCCGTTTCCTCCTCCAGCGCATTATAGAGGTTCATCGTATAGTGTTGGATACGCGAGATATTGGTGCTGTCGTGCAGCCCGTGAATATTCGCTGCCGCGTGCCAGGTCGAACCCGACGTTAACTCGTCGCGCTCGAGCAAGACCACGTCGGACCAGCCGAGTTTGGTGAGATGATAAAGGATCGAGCAGCCGATCACGCCGCCCCCGATAACGACTGCCTGTGCAGTAGTGCGCATTGCTTAACTCCCGAAAGCTGCGATATTTATTTCAGCCTAGCCATCTGAAGTGGCACTAATACAATGAAGGCGACATAACATGTCGCAACGCGGCAACGAGCGTAGTGATTTTTCTAGAAAAACCGGACCATCAGACAAAACCAAGGAAAAGCCCCATGAAAACCACCACCAGAGTAGCCGTGATCGGCGGCGGCGTCGTCGGATGTTCGGTATTGTATCACCTGACCAAGCTGGGCTGGTCCGATGTCATGCTGATCGAGCGCTCAGAGTTGACCTCTGGCTCGACGTGGCACGCGGCGGGTGGATTTCATACGCTGAACGGCGACACCAATATGGCAGCGCTTCAGGGCTATACGATCAATCTTTACAAAGAGTTGGAAGAGATCACCGGCATGTCCTGCGGCCTTCACCATGTGGGCGGCGTCACGCTGGCGGACAATCAGGAACGGTTCGATATGCTGCTCGCAGAGCGCGCCAAGCATCGCTACATGGGGCTGGAAACCGAAATCGTCGGCCCCGAAGAGATCAGAAAAATTGCCCCGGTGACCAACATAGACGGCATCCTTGGCGCGCTTTATGATCCGCTTGATGGCCACCTTGATCCGTCCGGCACGACGCATGCCTATGCCAAAGCGGCGCGCATGGGCGGGGCGAGCATTGAAACCCACTGCAAGGTGGAAGAGACCAATCAACGCCCCGATGGCACGTGGGATGTGGTTACCAACAAGGGCACGATCCACGCCGAGCATATCGTTAACGCGGGTGGTCTTTGGGCGCGCGAAGTGGGCGCGATGGCGGGTGCCTATCTGCCACTGCACCCGATGGAACATCAATATATCGTCACTGATGACATCCCCCAGATCATGGAGATGGACGGCGAGCATCCGCATGTGATGGACCCCGCGGGCGAGAGTTATCTGCGCCAAGAAGGTCGCGGGCTGTGCATTGGTTTTTACGAGCAACCCTGCCGCCCTTGGGCCGTTGACGGCACGCCGTGGGACTTTGGCCATGAACTTTTGCCCGACGATTACGACAAGATCGAAGACAGTATCGCTTTTGCTTACAAACGCTTTCCCGTCCTCGAAACCGCTGGCATCAAATCGGTGATCCACGGTCCGTTCACCTTTGCGCCCGATGGCAATCCGCTGGTCGGCCCTGTGCCGGGCCTGCGCAATTACTGGTCCGCTTGCGGCGTCATGGCAGGCTTTAGCCAAGGTGGCGGCGTTGGGTTGATGCTGGCTCAATGGATGATCGAGGGCGAGACGGAGCGCGATGTCACGGCGATGGATGTTGCTCGTTTTGGCCCTTGGATCACCAAGGGCTACACATTGCCAAAGGTCATTGAGAACTATCAAAAGCGCTTTTCGGTCAGCTACCCCAACGAAGAACTGCCCGCTGCGCGCCCGCATCGCACCACGCCGATGTATGACACGTTCACCAAAATGGGTGCGGTTTGGGGGCAGCAATTCGGATTGGAGGTGGCAAATTACTTTGCCGTAGGTGATGAGCCGGCATTCGAAACCCCCAGTTTCCGCCGCTCCAATGCCTTTGACGCAACCCGCCGCGAGGTCGAAGCGGTGCGCGCCCATGTCGGTATAAATGAGCTACAAAACTTTGGTAAATTCGAAGTCACCGGGAGCGGCGCGCGCGCGTGGCTGGACCGGATCATGGCGGGGCGTATCCCTTTGCCGGGCCGTGTCTCGCTGACGCCCATGCTATCGCCAAAGGGGCGTTTGATGGGTGATTTCACAGTGTCCTGCATAAGCGAGGATTGGTTCCAACTGACTGCAAGCTACGGATATCAAACGATACATCACCGCTGGTTCGAGCAGCATAACCAAGAAGGTGTCAGTGTTCGCAATGTGTCGGACCGCATGACGGGCTTTCAGATCGCAGGCCCCAAATCTGCTCAAATCGTCAATGCGCTTGCGCCAGAACTTGCTGAAATGCGGTTTATGGACGTCAAGATGATCACACTGGGCAGCGTCGATTGCATCGTGCAGCGCCTGAGCTACACGGGCGATCTTGGCTATGAAATCTACTGCGATCCTATGGATCAGCGCCGCCTTTGGACCACGCTCTGGAGCGAGGGAAAACAGCACGGCATGACACCTTTCGGGATGCGCGCGATGATGAGCCTGCGGCTTGATAAATTCTTTGGCTCGTGGCTGTCGGAATTCTCCCCCGACTATACAGCCGCAGAAACCGGAATGGATCGTTTCATCAGCTTCAAGAAAAACACCGATTTCATCGGCCGCGCCGCGGCAGAACACGAGCGCGCCAGCCCCCCTACCCGCCAGCTTTGCGCCTTCGAAGTGGATGCGCAGACGGCCGATGTGGTCGCTTATGAACCTGTGTGGATCGACGGCGAAGTACAGGGTTTTTGCACCTCCGGCGGCTACTCGCATCATGCGCGCAAGTCGATCGCACAGGCGTTGATCCCACGCGCCTTGGCGCAAGAGGGACTGGTCGTGGAGATCGAAATTCTTGGACAAATGCGCAAGGCGACATTGATCACAGAAGCCCTGTTCGATGCGGACGGCGCACGGATGCGCGGCTGATGCGTATGGCCTGCCTCTTGCCTGCGGCGGGGGCGTCGTCGCGTATGCGCGGGGCGGACAAATTGCTCGAAGATGTGGGTGGCCAGCCTTGTTTGGCCCTCATGGCCTCGCGCGCTTTGGCAGCTGGCATGGAGGTTTTTGCCACCTTGCCAAGCCTAGATCACCCAAGGGCCAGAGCGCTCACGGCTTTGGACGTGGCACTAATCCCCGTCCCAAATGCAGCGCACGGCATGTCCGCCTCCTTGCGCGCGGGGGCGGCTGCGATGCCCGAGGGCGTCGAGGCAATGATGGTCTTGCCACCCGATATGCCAAGCCTTGAAACCAGTGATTTGAAGCAGTTGGTAGCGGCCTATGCAGGCGATCCCGAGGGTATTTTACAAGCCACATGCCGAGATGGAACACCCGGACATCCGGTTATCTTTCCGCGTGCATGTCTAAGTGGTTTCAGTGATCTATCAGGCGATCAAGGCGCAGCGCCGATCCTGAAAAGCCACAAGGCGCAGCTCAGATTTCACGCACTGGACGGACAAAAGGCGCGCCTCGATCTTGATACACCCGAAGAGTGGAGCGCATGGCGCGCGTCACTCTGACGGCAGAACCGCTTTGGAAAACTGCGCAGCATCGATCGACGCACGTGCGGCTGGAAAGACCAATCCGGCATCGTCTGCCAGTTCTGGAAAGATGCTCAAAAGCTCGACGCGGTGTTGCTCGTCGATCGCCCCGAGGCGCATATCGCTTGGTTGGTAGCTTTCCGACCATGCGCCATCCGCCAGAACAATTTCGTGCTGATCGAACATGAAATGAATATAGGTAACATTCTGCACAGCCTCGCGTGCGACACCCTTGAAACAGGTCAACAGATGCGCTGCCACGAGGACTTCGTCCGCATCGAACCATGCGCGTATCTGGTCATTGTTCAATAGCATGCGATGCTGCGGTGACACCCGCGTGTCGCGCTCGGGCAAGTTCGGGCCAAGCGCGCCTTTGGAGATACGGATCGGGTACAGCGACGGATGCGCGCTTAGAACGTCTTGTTCCAGAAGGCGATGACCCGTCCAAACGATCGCACGATACCCGTTGTCACGCGTCAAAACACGCGTGCCCACAGTCAGTTCTTCGACCGGAACTTCGCCAAAGTCAGTCTTGATCAGCGTTCCGGGGGTAAAACAGGGGCAGTAGGAAGTAGCTCGATGCGAGAGTTGGCCACCCGCACCGTGATAGTCGCACACAACAGAACCAACGGCGTTACGAAGACTTAAACCTGAACCAAAAACACTCATCACTCTCGCTTCTTCGCAGGCCAACTTACCGTGGTCTCACTCTACGTAAACAGAGATGCCCTTCAATCAGGGCGCAAATGCGGCAAACATGTGGTTCACTCACGGCATTTGGGAAAACCCGCGCAAGAGTGCAACCTAAAAGTGTTATAGGGGAGGGTTACAACTCAGCGCACAGAGGTTCTGTTTCAAAGCCTTCGAAAAGCCCCGCGCAGATGGAAAAAATCGCGTAAACCATTCCCGAATTTTGGCTTTGGAGCGTACAAAAACTGCTCATTCGCTGAATCGATTCGCACGCAGGCGGCAAGGTGCGATGGCTCAGTGAAACGGCTCGGTAAGATGTCTTGCACGCGTGCCCCAGAGTTGTGTCATCTGCCGCTTTGTCATGAAGCATTCCGCGACGTGGGGCTTCCTTCAAAAAACCGGTGCCGCATGTTCCCTTGTCACAGCGCCCCCAAGGGCGAACAAACGCAGCGCTTCACAAAAAATTCTCTTAAACATCTGATAATAAACCGTAAAAAAGCGATCCCATGGTAAAAAGCCTCGCATTTCAATGGCGAAAAGAGGCGGTTTCCCGCCTCTTTTCTATACTGGTGATCAGCCCCCTGTTCACCAGAGCTGCATATCTCGGTGAGGCATGAACCTCTACAGGGGTGCCTTACCCAAGCAGAAGTGCTGCTTCGTATTTCTTCAAGGTCCGGCGCGCAGCCTGATAGGCTTCGGAGCCAACTTGCGTGGCGAGTTCCGGGAAAAGTTCCAGAATTTCGTCGCGCTGTTCCTTGCCGATCCCATCAAGCGTGTAATCGCCTGGCTGGAAGCTCTCGGACCAGGTGCCGTTGGACAAAACTACCTCATGTTGTTCGAACATGATGTGGATATAGGTCGTGCCCGAACTGGTCACACGGTCCACACCGTCCAAGATCGTCAGATGCTTGGCTGCCACAAGAACTTCACGTTCTTCAAAATACATGGCCGCCTGATCTGTTGTCAGCAACATACGGTGCTGCGGCGAAACCAGAATATCATGCTCGGGCAGATTGGCCCCAAGAGCGCCTGCACGGATCAGGATCGGTTGCAGGTGATCATTCGCAGCAAGCTGTGCGCCGCTCAGATCCTTTGAACCACTCCAGCGGATTTCCTGAATGCCATTGTCGCGCGTGATGACGCGGTCCCCGGCCTTCAAATCTTCCACTTTGCGCTCGCCGGTTGGCGTTGCGATCAGCGTTCCGGGCGTAAAGCAGGGAATGACGTTCTCGATATTGTCGAAACGCGCCGTACCCGTGAGCACATCTGCCGCATCAAGGAAGTTGACGATACCGCCTTCAGAGCCCGGGGCATCATAATCGATGGTCGTACGACCCCCGACGTTTGCCGCCGCGCCTGCGCCGCGAAGATCGAGCGTGTCAAAGTCCGTTGGACCTTCGCCGCCGTCAATCGTGTCGCCTGCTGTCGCGCCGACAATGCTGTCTTCGCCGCTACCGCCAAAGATGCTGTCTGCACCTGCGCCACCGATAATCGTATCGCTGTCGCCGCCGCCGTCGATTGTATCGCTACCATCACCGCCAACAAGTGAGTCCAGACCACCCTCGCCAGTGATAAGATCATCACCAGAACCGCCTAGGACAGTGTCATTTCCGGAACTCGCAATAAGCGTGTCATCGTCGATGCCACCATCGATGAAGTCGTTGCCCTGACCACCAATGATCGAGTCGTCGTCGTCGCCGCCGAAGATCGTATCGTTGCCAGCCCCGCCTGTAACCACATCGCGGTCATTCAGCTCGAGGCCCGGAAGCTCCAGCGCATCTTCGACATCGCCGATATAACCCGGTGTTCCCGTGTGGCCCGCATCGATGAAGTCATCACCGTCGCCACCGGAAATCGTGTCCGAGCCATGGCCGCCAAAGATGCTATCATCGCCAAGACCGCCGCGCACCGTATCGTCGTCAATACCCGCATTGATCGTGTCGTTATCCGCACCGCCGTCGATGCTATCCGCATCATCGCCCGTGTTGATAATGTCATTGCCCGCGCCGCCGAAGACCGTATCCCGGCCATCATCCCGATCAGGATCAGTGACAAAGGTGATGCCGCTGTCCGTAAGGGGCAGGTTGGGATCATCGCCGATGTAATCGGAGAAGGTGTCGATACCCGCATTGATCGTATCATCGCCAGCGCCAGCATTGATAAAGTCAGAGCCTTGCTCATCGTTGATGAGGTCATCGCCACCATCCCCGTAGACTTCGTCATCGTCGATACCCGAGTTGATCGTATCGTCACCCTCGCCGCCGAAGATCGTATCTGCGTCATCACCGGTGGTGATCAGATCATTGCCCTCATCTGCATCGACAAAGTCGCGATCGTCTTCCGGATCGCTGTCAGTCGGGATGGAGGGGAATGGCGCATCGTCCAGAAGCGGAATTGCACCGCTTGTGTCGATCACGTCATCGCCAATACCTGCGAGCACGGTATCAGAGCCGTCGCCGGTCGTAATGGAATCGTCCCCATCACCGGAAAAGACCGAATCCTCGCCAGCGCCCGTATCGATCGTATCGAGGCCAAGGCCGCCGAAGACTGTGTCATCGCCCTCGCCTGTCGTGATATCATCATCGCCAGGGCCAGCCGTTACAAAGTCATCACCAAGCCCGGAGTCGATGGTGTCATCGCCCGCGCCTGCTTCGACCACATCATCCTGAGCGCCAGCGCCCGGTGCAATCGCATCAGAGTTGTCGATTTGATCGCCATCCGGATCACCCAGATAGCCAAGATCAATAAGATCATCACCGCCTGTGCCCTCGACAATACCGTCAAGGCCCGGCGTTCCCACGATCACCTGAATCGAAGAGGTGTCCGAGCCGCCATTGCCATCGGAAATAGTGTAGGTGATCGAATCCACGTCATCATCGAAACCGAGGTCCGGCGTATAGGTTACGGAGGTCCCGTCAGCAGAGATCGTAACCGTGCCATCGGGCGCGCTCGCGGAGGTGATCGTCAAAGGATCGCCATCCGGATCACTGTCATTGCCAAGCGGGAAGATGGTGACAGGCGTGCCCGCAGTCGTGCTCGACGTATCAGGATCCGCATTTGGATCCAGGTTCGCCGTGCCGACCGTCACGACGAGTGTCGCCGTATCGGTACCACTGATGCTGTCGGTGATCGCATAGGTGATAGTATCATCACCAGTGAACCCGAGGTCAGGCTGATAATCCAGCGTGCCGTCAGGGTTGATCGTAACCGTGCCGTTGGGCGCTGTGGCCGCCGTAACAGTCAGAGGATCGCCGTCCGGATCACTGTCATTGCCCAGAACATCAATATCTTCGAGCAGCGTATCCAGCGGTGTGCTTGCTGGCGCATCATTCACTGCGACGGGCGGAGAATTCAGCGGCGGCGTACCCACCGTGACCGTGACCGGCGCAGAAACCGTGCTGCCATTGCCGTCATCGACCACATAGGTGATCGTATCGATACCCTCAAAGCCCGGATCAGGCTGGTAATCCAACGTGCCGTCAGGATTGATCGTGACCGTGCCATTGCCAGCCGTGGCCGCAACAACCGTCAGCGGATCACCGTCCGGATCGCTGTCATTGCCCAGAACATCAAGATCGTCCAGCAGCGTATCGACGGGCGTCGCCGCAACATCCGCGACCGGAGTCGGGGCAGTGTTGCCGCCGCCAGTGTCACGCACCGAAACGCGCACAACGCCGGTGTCCGAACCGCCGCGCCCGTCCTCGATCACATATGTGATGTTGTCCGTGCCCTCAAAACCGGGATCGGACTGGTAATCCAGCGTGCCATCGGGATTGATCGTGACCGTGCCATTGGGCGAGCTTGCCGAGATCACCGTCAGGGGGTCGCCGTCCGGATCGCTGTCGTTGCCCAG
>NZ_MUHR01000029.1 GCF_002105285.1 Planktotalea arctica | reverse complement strand
AATTCTGAAATCCGCAATATGACCAGCGGCCTTCATACATCGCGCCAGAAGCACGTCTTTAATACGACAGGACAGGCACTCACCTGCCATCCTCATGACCACATGAGTGTCGCGGGCGGTGGCCTGTCACCTGATCGCACGAGGTGGATTGCATGCAAACCGGGGCGCTTTCCGCACGTGCGGGTGTTGTAACGGCTCTTTCGACGCGTGTTCTTCGAAGGGCTGCTAGCCCTGCTCTTGGCAGGGGAGTTGCCTTTTTACGGTGACCTGAACAGGCTTTCGGTGCCACAGGCCTTCGCCGCATACCTTGTCCCGTTGCGCAAAATAAAATGGGTAGCCTACGCTAAAGCAACCCTCGGCGGACCCGAGCATGTGCTTGTCTATCTCAGCCGCTACACCCATCCCACTGCCCTCTCATGAAGAGGCGCACGTCACTATTCCACGACTTCCTCCTAGTCATGTTTTCCAACGCAGGCCAACGTCGCGCCAAAACGAAAACCTGCGCTCAGGTCCGCATCGCAAACCTTAAATTTGCCTGACGTTCACATGCTCGTCGCGCATGTCGGCAATCTGAGTATTGTGTGTGTAGTTGGCGGCTGATTGCTGTCAGGCGCATGATAAGTGCAACTGGATTTTTTGTGGCCAACACCCTTCAGATGACGTCTAATCCCTTAGTTCGAGGTCAAGATCTCGTATCCTGGAGCGGTATATGCTTTGACCAAAGTGATTGCTGCGGTCCCGATCCACGTTGTGCGTTCGATAACCAACAATGGGCTACCGCGCTCGATCTTGAGACATTCAGCAATTTCCGCATCCGCGGAGATTGCGTAGAAGCGTAGATCGAAACGCGTATATGGCTTGTTCCTGACCAACCATTCATTGGCGCTCTCGCGCGAAAGATCAACGTTAAGTATCTCGGGTACCGTGTCTGTACAAATCCAGCGATCTTCAAAGATATGCGGCTTGTGATCGGCAAGATGCAGCGCCTGCACCCGCATCATTTCCGTCGTCTCGGTTTGTTCAAACTTTCTAGCAACCTCATGCGGGATAACGCCAAGGCTTTGGTCAATCAGTTGGTATCCGTAGACACCTCCGCGCTTTTCGACTTCGCGTCTCGTGATTGGAATATCCAGCGTAGCCCGTGTGACCGGGTCAGTGCGCACATGGGTTCCCCCCTTGCGCTTTCGCTCCACCAATCCGGCGTCGGACAGGTCACGCATAGCCCGCTGCACGGTCGAGCGCGCACATCCAAGGGTCTCGGCGATATCTGCGTCGCGCGGCAGCTTGTCACCGGGTGCATAAGTGCGATTAAGTATGCCCGCTCGGATCTGGTCACGGACCTCTTTCCAAGACAGGCGCTCATCACGTATCAAATATTTTGCTCCAAATCGGCCATCACAGCGGTGAAGGCCTTTGTTATCCTGTCTCGCCGCACGTGGCGACCCTGTTTCACCATGTGACGCCCCGCGCTCCAGACGTCGGTGATGCAGCGCTGTCCGTTGCCGCCAAAGATCAGTGTATCCAGCGCCATGTCCCCTACGCGGTTTGCGCCCCATTCATTGTCCAGATCTAGGCCCAGAATGTCAGCCATTTTACCTGTCGCAAGCACACCACTATCGCGCCCGCCCGCCTGTGCGCCGCCTGTGCTCGCGGCATCAAACAGCACCCGCCCTGTTGAACGGTCTGAGGTGGCGAGGGCGGCGCGGCTTTTGTCGCGAAGGCGCTGGGAGTATTCGAGCGTCTTGAGTTCCTCGAAAAGGGTAATGTGGACGTTGGAATCCGATCCGAACCCTACGACACCACCATGCCCCAGATAGTCCGTGCCATTGAAAATACCGTCTCCAAGATTGGCTTCGGTAATCGGGCACAGACCCGCCACCGCGCCAGACGCTGCAAGTGCGCGGGTCTCTTGCCCGGTCATCTGCGTACAGTGGATCAGGCACCAGCGCGGATCGACGCTGTAGTGATCCAGCAGCCATTCTGTTGGTCGCGCGTTCAGGGCCGCTTGCACTTCATCCACTTCGGCAACTTGTTCGGCCAGATGCATATGCACCGGACCGTCGCTTGCCAAAGCAATTGCACGATCCAGCCCCGCTTTGTCCACTGCCCGCAAGGAATGCGGCGCGACGCCAATATTGAAATCCTGTAGGCCGGAGGCGACAGCACTGCGTGCGCCTTCGTGCATCTGCGAGAATTGTTCCGGGTCATTGCCAAAGCGGCGTTGCCCACCCGCCAAGGGGCGCATATCCAAGCCACCAAATTGATAAAGCACAGGCAACAGCGTCAAGCCAATGCCCGCCTGCGTTGCCGCAGCGACTATACGTTCCGACAACTCGGCCAGATTTGCATAGGGCACGCCGCCAGCGTCATGGTGCAGGTAATGGAACTCGGCAACGCCAGCGTATCCTGCCTCCAACATCTCAAGGAAAACCTGCGCGGCAATCGCTTCGATCTGATCAGGGTTCAGCTGGTCAAGGAATTTGTACATCAACCGCCGCCATGTCCAGAAACTGTCGCTTGGGTCGGGGCCGCGCGCCTCGGTTAGGCCGGACATGGCCCGTTGAAACGCATGGCTGTGCAGGTTCAGGGGCGCGGGCAAGGCCAGATCAACGGTCGCCGCAGCGCCTATTGGGGCGGGTCGGATATGGGCGATTCGCCCGTCTTTGATGCCTATCTCGACATCCCGCTCCCAGCCGTTTTGCGTAAGCGCTTGTTTGGCGATGACTTTTTGCACGGCAGGAATCCCTTGACTTAATTATGTAGCTACATATTAAATATAAGTAGGCTCTTAATCAAGGATTTTCGATGACACTGCCAATTCTCATCTCGGACATCAAAGTGGCAACGATGTCAGATGACGGCCCCGGATATGGGCTGATCGAGGACGCGGGCCTGGTGATCGAGGCCGACAAGATTGCATGGGTCGGGCCCATCTCTGACCTGCCTCCCCAGTATTCCAGCCTTGAGATACGCAGCTTTGACGGGCGGCTTGTGACCCCCGCACTGATCGACTGTCACACCCATATCGTTCACGGCGGCAACCGGGCTACGGAATTCGAGATGCGCCTTGAGGGGGCCAGCTACGAAGAAGTCGCCCGCGCGGGTGGCGGCATTGTGTCCACCGTGACGGCAACCCGCGACAACAGCGAGGCCGACTTGCTAGCAGCGGCCTTGCGCCGTGCCGACGCACTGATCGCCGAAGGGGTCGCCACCGTTGAAATAAAGTCCGGCTATGGGCTGGATCGTGACACCGAATTGAAGATGCTGCGCGTCGCCCGTGCCGTCGGGCTGGCCCGCCCGATCCATGTTGTAACCAGTTTTCTCGGGGCGCATGCGGTGCCCAGTGGCAAAGACGCTGACAGTTATATTGATAACACCTGTATCCCTGCGCTGCGTGCTGCCCACGAAGCTGGTCTTGTTGATGCCGTGGATGGTTTCTGTGAAGGGATCGCTTTTGATACGGACCAGATGCGGCGTGTGTTTGAAGTGGCAAAACAGCTTGGCCTGCCGTTAAAACTGCATGCCGAGCAGCTGAGCCATATTGGCGGCACCGCCTTGGCCGCCGAATTCGGGGCCTTGTCCGCCGATCACGTTGAATACGCCACCGAGGCCGACGCTGCGGCCCTTGCAGAGTCCGGCACAGTCGCAGTGATCCTGCCGGGGGCGTTTTACGCCATCCGCGAGAACCAAGCCCCGCCAATCGACGCTTTCCGCAAGCACGGCGTGCCCATGGCTGTCGCGACAGACTGGAATCCGGGTTCATCTCCCCTCGGCTCCCTGCTTTTGGCGATGAACATGGCTTGCACCCTGTTCCGTATGACTCCGGCAGAGGCGCTGGCGGGCACAACGCGCAACGCCGCGCGTGCATTGGCGCAGTCGGATCGTGGTATCATCGCCGCAGGAATGCGGGCTGATCTGGCGATTTGGGACGTCCACAGCGCGGCCGAGCTATCCTACGGCATCGGCATCAACCCACTTCACAAACGCATTTTCGGGGGTGCGCTATGACGATCACTTTGAAACCTAGCGCAACCGGACTGGCATTGTTGGAAGACGTCTGGCGCGGAACCGACGCGGTCGTCTTGTCAGCGGAGGCGCTGCCAGCGATCCAGAAATCTGCCGACCTCGTGGCTGTCGCATCAAAAGGTGATGTCGCAATCTACGGCGTCAACACCGGCTTTGGCAAACTCGCCTCGGTTAAAATCCCACCTCAGGACACAGAGCAGTTGCAGCGCAACCTTGTGCTGTCCCACTGCTGTGGCGTTGGCGAACCACTGGAGACAGCAACAACCCGTCTGATGATGGCCCTTAAACTCCTGTCATTGGGCCGTGGCGCGTCCGGTGTGCGCCCCGAAGTCTGCGCGCAAATCGAAGCCATGATCGCCGCGGGTGTCATACCTGTGATCCCGGTTCAAGGATCGGTCGGAGCTTCCGGTGATCTTGCACCCCTTGCGCATATGGCTGCCGTGATGATTGGCGAGGGCGAAGCGCAGTTCGGCGGCAAACGCATGTCCGGCGCGGGCGCTCTCGAAGCCGCAGGGCTGACGCCGATTACCTTGCAAGCAAAAGAGGGCCTTGCCCTGTTGAACGGCACGCAGTTTTCCACGGCATGCGCATTGGCGGCCCTTTTTGACAGCTGGGTCATGGTGCGCACGTGCCTTGTGACATCAGCTCTTTCGACCGACGCCATTATGGGGTCCACCGCGCCGCTGCGTTCCGAAATTCACACCCTGCGCGGTCACCGAGGCCAGATCGACGTCGCCGATGCGATGTCCACGCTTCTGGACGGCAGCGAAATCCGCGAAAGTCATCGCGACGGCGACGCCCGCGTGCAAGACCCCTATTGCATTCGATGCCAACCCCAAGTGAGCGGCGCCGCGGTTGATTTGATCCGCTTTGCCGCACGCACGCTTGAGATCGAAGCGAACGCAGTGACTGATAATCCGCTTGTCCTGAGCGACACGGGCGACATTGTCTCGGGCGGCAATTTTCACGCCGAACCTGTGGCCTTCGCAGCCGATCAGATCGCCATGGCTATTTCCGAGATTGGGTCAATCGCGCAGCGCCGCGTGGCTTTGATGGTCGATCCAACGTTGTCGTTTGACTTGCCTGCATTCCTGTCACCAAACCCGGGCATCAATTCCGGTTTCATGATTGCCGAAGTGACTACTGCCGCTTTGATGTCTGAGAACAAGCATCTCGCGCATCCTTGCAGCATAGATTCCACACCAACCTCGGCCAACCAAGAGGATCACGTCAGCATGGCCGCCCATGGCGCGCGCCGGCTTCGGCGGATGAATGAGAATCTATCGGTGATTCTGGGTATCGAAGCAATGTGCGCCGTTCAAGGTGTGCAAGAGCGCGCGCCGCTTCAAACCTCTCCTGCTTTGCAAAGGGCGATCGACGCATTTCGCAGCAAAGTCGCGCGGCTGGAGGACGATCGCTATATGGCCGATGATATCAAAGCTGCGGCAGACTTTGTGGTGAACGACGGTTTGGCGCAAGCCAGCGAAGTACGGTTTTCGCTATGATGGCTGTGCAATCCACCCAAGGGTCCAGCCCGCTCGTGTTGGGACTTCCGCATACCGGAACCGACATTCCAGCCGATTGCCTGGAACGCCTGAATGAAACAGGTAATGCAGTTTCCGACACAGATTGGCATATCCACACCCTTTACGACGGGTTGCTGGATGATGTGACAACAGTGCGTACGCCTGTCCACCGCTACGTGATTGACGTGAACCGCGATCCAGGTGGCGCCAGCCTTTATCCTGGTCAAAACACAACTGGTCTGTGCCCGCTGACGGATTTTGACGGCGTGCCTATCTATCGCGACGGACAGGAGCCTGATGCCGCCGAGATCGAACACCGTCGCGCAACCTACCACGCACCATATCATGCCGCGCTGCAATCCGAACTGGACCGCATCCACGCGCTGCATGGTTTCGCGATCCTATATGATTGCCATTCGATCCGTAGCCACATCCCGTTCCTGTTTGACGGCACACTTCCTGATTTCAACATTGGCACAAATCTGGGTCAGACTTGCACACCTGAGATTGAAACTGCAGTGGCTTCGATCTGCGCGGGTGCCTCTGGCTACACCTCTATCACCAATGGCCGTTTCAAAGGGGGCTGGACGACACGCAACTACGGGCACCCTTCAGACGGTTTTCACGCCATCCAGATGGAACTCGCCCAATCAACTTACATGGCCGAAGTCCCCCCATGGAATTACGACCCTACTCGCGCTGATCGCCTGCGCGTCACCCTCAAATCCATCTTAGAAACACTGTCCGCCTGGAGGCCCACATGACTGACCCGCGCAAAAACACCCGCGATATCTACCCACCAACCGGACCGGAGTTAAACGCAAAAAGCTGGCAGACAGAGGCGCCTTTGCGGATGCTGATGAATAACCTACACCCGGATGTGGCTGAAAACCCGCATGAACTGGTGGTCTATGGTGGCATCGGGCGAGCGGCGCGGACATGGGAAGACTTTGACTGTATCGTTGCCAGCCTCAAGGATCTGGAGGACGATGAAACGCTGGTCGTGCAATCCGGCAAACCCATCGCCATTGTCAAAACCCACAGCGATGCGCCGCGTGTGTTGATCGCCAATTCCAACCTCGTGCCGCATTGGGCTACTTGGGATCATTTCAACGAGCTCGATAAAAAGGGTCTGGCAATGTACGGCCAAATGACCGCCGGGTCGTGGATTTACATCGGCAGCCAAGGCATCGTTCAAGGCACCTACGAGACATTCGTCGAGGCAGGCCGCCAGCATTACAACGGCGACCTTACAGGCAAATGGATCTTGACCGGTGGTCTGGGTGGTATGGGTGGCGCGCAGCCCTTGGCGGCCGTGATGGCCGGTGCCTGCTGCCTTGCCGTTGAGTGTAACCCCGACAGCATCGACTTCCGCTTGCGCACCAAATACGTCGACGAACGCGCCGACACGCTTGACGAAGCGCTTGAGATGATCGACCGCTGGACCAAGGCGGGCGAAGCGAAATCAGTGGGCCTGCTCGGCAATGCGGCTGATGTTTTCGCAGAGCTTTTTAGACGCGGCATCCGTCCCGATATCGTAACCGATCAAACCAGCGCCCATGACCCAATCAACGGGTACCTGCCGCAGGGTTGGACTATGGCCCAGTGGAAAGAAAAGCGCGAAAGCGATCCCAAAGCCGTCGAAACTGCAGCACGTGCGTCGATGAAAACCCATGTCGCCTCAATGGTGGATTTCTGGAACGCTGGTGTACCTACTTTGGACTATGGCAACAACATCCGCCAAGTCGCACTGGAAGAAGGGTTGGAAAACGCTTTTGCTTTCCCTGGCTTCGTACCCGCCTACATCCGCCCACTGTTTTGCCGCGGCATCGGCCCCTTTCGCTGGGTCGCGCTGTCAGGTGATCCAGAAGACATCTACAAGACAGACCAGAAGATGAAGGAATTGTTCCCCGAGAACAAACATTTGCACAACTGGCTCGATATGGCGCGCGAACGGATTGCGTTCCAAGGCCTGCCGGCGCGGATCGCTTGGATCGGTTTGGGAGATCGTCACAAGGCCGGGCTTGCCTTCAACGAAATGGTCGCCAACGGGGAACTTAAAGCCCCCATCGTCATCGGTCGCGATCACTTGGACAGCGGCTCCGTTGCCTCGCCTAACCGCGAAACGGAAAGCATGATGGACGGCTCTGACGCGGTCTCGGATTGGCCTTTGCTGAATGCACTGGTGAACACGGCCTCTGGAGCCACTTGGGTGTCTATTCACCACGGCGGCGGCGTCGGCATGGGCTTTAGCCAGCATTCCGGCGTTGTGATCTGCGCTGATGGCACGCCCGAAGCGGCAAAACGTATCGAACGTGTGCTGTGGAATGATCCTGCCTCCGGTGTGTGGCGTCATGCCGACGCGGGCTATCAAGAAGCCTTGGATAGTGCGCGCGAAAACGGCCTGAGATTGCCTCGCATCTTGGGAAACTGAACCACTAAGAAACGAAACCAACCAAAGGGAGAACTAAAATGGACAGACGTAAATTTCTATCAGCCGCAGGTGTCGGCACTGCCGCCGTCGCTCTCGCGACGCCAGCCATCGCGCAGGACAAGCGCCAATGGAAAATGGTCACGGCTTGGCCAAAAAACTTGCCCGGCCCGGGCGTCGCTGCGCAAACGCTAGCGGATCGCATCACCACATTGTCGGGCGGCCGGATTGAGGTCACACTTTACGCCGCTGGCGAACTTGTTCCCGGGCGCGGCGTGTTTGACGCTGTCAGCGAAGGTACGGCAGAACTTTACCACGCTGTTCCTGCCTACTGGGGTTCCAAATCCAAAGGAATTTTGCTGTTTGGTAGCCAACCATTCGGTCTGCGTGCAGACGAACAGTTCGGCTGGATGTATCACGGTGGCGGTCAGGCGCTTTATGACGAAATGTATGGCCGTTTCGGCATCAAACCTTTCCTGTGTGGCAATTCTGGCCCGCAATGGGGCGGTTGGTTCCGCAACGAAATCAAGTCCGCCGAAGACCTCAAGGGTCTAAAGTTCCGCACCACGGGTCTCGCGTCCGAAATGGCCGCGAAACTGGGCATGGCTGCCGAAGCCATGTCTGGCCCTGCCATGTTCCAAGCCCTTCAGACCGGTGCATTGGACGCGGGCGAGTTTATTGGTCCATGGACTGATAGCGCACTTGGCTACTATCAGGTCGCGAAGAACTACTACTGGCCCGGTGTCGGTGAGCCGTCCTCTGCCGAGGAATGCGGTGTGAACTCGGAAGCCTTCGAAAGCCTCCCAGATGATCTGAAACTTGTTGTCACTCTGGCTTGCGAAAGCCTCTACAACCCTGTCTGGACGGAATACACGACCAAACACGCGCGGGCATTGAAAGCGCTGGTCGCGGACGAGGGCGTGCAGGTCAAGATGTTCCCAGAGGACGTAATCACCGCAATGGGCGTTGCTGCTGGCGAAGTGATTGACGAACTGCGTCAGAATGACGACGAGTTGGTTAAGCGCATCACGGAAAGCTTCATCGAATACCGCGACTCGGTCGGGCCGTACATGGTTTATGCCGACAACGGCCAGATGAACGCGCGCGCAGCGGTCATGGGCTACTAAGACGAACGACAGCGCGGGGGATGATCCCTCGCGCTGCAAACTTTACGACCTTGGGAGGGGCCGATGGAGAAGCTGGCAAGAACAATCGATGGCTTAAATACCAGCATTGCGGCAGTCGTCCGCTGGCTCGTCCTATTCATGGTGTTGGTGCAATTCACCATTGTTGTTGGGCGCTATGCCTTCGGGCTAAACTCCATCGCACTTCAAGAAAGCGTGCTTTACATGCACGCTACCTTCTTCATGCTGGGCGCAGGCTATACGCTGCTGGTCGACAAACACGTCCGCGTCGATGTGTTTTACGCCAAGGCGACTGCTGTCTGGCAGCGGCGTATCGAAATCTTCGGCCATATTTTCCTGCTGTTGCCGTCTATGACGGCCCTACTTTATTGGTCATGGCCGTCGGTCCGCAATTCATGGAAAATCTTTGAGGGCCCGCTGTCAGTTGGTGGCATCCAAGCGGTGTTTCTACTCAAGACCCTGATCCCCGCCTTTTGCATCCTTGTGATGCTACAATCTGTGTCCCTTTTGATCCGGCTTATGATGCAAAGGACCACGTCATGATCGAATATCTTGATCTAATCATGTTTGCTGTCTTGATGGCAGCCATTCTGCTTGGCTTTCCTGTTTCCTTTAGCATCGCCGGCATTGGAATAATTTTTGCCTATATCGGTCTTGCCACTGGAAAAATGGACATCACGCTTTTGGGGGCGATGGGGCAACGCGTCTTTGGCCTGTTGACCAACAACGTATTGATCGCAATTCCCTTGTTTGTCCTTATGGGGGCGGTTCTGGAGAAAAGCCGCATTGCCGAAGAACTGCTGGACACCATGGGCCGTCTGTTTGGCCAGTTGCGCGGGGGCTTGGGCATTTCGGTGGTTTTGGTCGGGGCACTTCTTGCCGCCTCCACGGGCATTGTCGGTGCCACAGTTGTGGCTATGGGGATGATCGCCCTGCCAACGATGTTGCGCTCTGGCTATGATCCGCGCGTAGCGTCTGGCATCGTTTGCACCGCTGGCACCTTGGGCCAAATCATCCCACCCTCAACCCTGCTGATTATCCTTGCCGATGTGATGTCCAACTCGTTCCAACAGGCGCAATACGAACAAGGAAAATTCTCGGTCGAGGCGCTGTCGGTCGGTCAGTTCTTTGCCGCGGCCGTTATTCCGGGCCTGCTGCTGGTCAGCCTCTATCTGATTTACATCCTGCTGCGCGGTTGGATTCGTCCGCAAGACATGCCACCCGCGCCGATGGATATGGCCAAGCCGGACCGCGTGGAAATCATCCGTGCCGTCGTGCCGCCCGTGCTGCTTATTTTCGCTGTTCTGGGCGCAATCTTGGGCGGCATCGCAACTCCGACCGAAGCCGCCTCTGTTGGCGCGGTCGGTGCGCTGCTGATGACCGGGCACAAACTGGGCGTCAGCCCGAAACTGATCTTGCTGGGCACTGCTGCCCTGATCCTACTCGGCTTGTTCGCAGGTGCCTTTCCAGTGCGGTTCCAGCGTGATGACCTCAGCAACGGCACCTTTGCCTTGGGTCTCGTCTATGCAGCTTTGGCCGTGATTGGCGCGGTTGCGGTCGTCTTGGCTCTACGAAGCGCCCTGAAGGAAAAGGTAGTGCACGAGGCTATCTCCTCCACCTTGACGATGACCTCGATGATCTTCGCTACGATTCTTGCCGCAGGCATCTTTAGCCTCGTATTTATCGGGCTAGGCGGAGAAGAACGTGTCGCAGCAATCCTTGGCAGCATGCCGGGCGGGGCAACAGGTGCATTGATCTTCTGCATGATCTTCATCTTCTTCTTGGGGTTCTTTTTGGACTTCGTGGAAATCTCTGTGATCGTCCTGCCGCTGGTGACACCGACGTTGATCCTGTTCGGGCACGATCCCATCTGGCTCGGCGTATTGATTGCCATCAACCTGCAAACCAGCTTCCTGACGCCCCCCTTCGGGTTCTCGCTATTCTACCTGCGCGGGGCAGCACCCAAGGAAGTCACGACAGGCCACATCTATGCAGGCGTTGTGCCGTTCATTGGAATACAGGCCATCGGAGTGGTCTTGATCTGGCTAATTCCGTCTTTGGCGACATGGCTGCCATCGGTTCTATTCTAAACCTAATGCTAGCGAGCTTTGTAAGAGGAGGCCCAACGGTGTGCTCTGCGTTCGCTGGCAAGACACCCCAGTTACTGAATGGTCGCTGTTGGCAAATTCCTGCCACAAGGGCCACTTGCAGCATTAGACTGAATCGACCCGACGCCACCGTAGGAAGCATCAAATAATCACGACCGCTTCGAAATGACGAACGGCTCCAACCGTTCGTCAGAATTCTCAGATATCGATCCGCTCAGAAATGCTCTGCGCCCCTCTCGGCAGATTTGCTTTATAAATCGCCTGCCGCGCAATGAATGCCGATCAGCACGCTACGCACGGGCGAAAGCTGCTACTCGCTCGCAATATCCATCGCACCCGAGCTTAACCAGATCTTCGTACATCAGCTTAACGTTGCGCCGCTCTATGCGAGACTTCCGCGTCTGCTCCAAAAACCACCGTTTCAGACCTCTCGCCAAGCCAAACACCAGCGAATGTGCAGCGCAGGTCAGTCAAATCCGAAGCGGTTTAGCGCTTTGAATCGAACGGCCCTTTGGGAGGTGCCGTCGCCTTGATGCGCACGGGGCGGCTCAGGTCCATGAGGACACGTTGGCGCGTGCCTCCACGCGGGCCGTCGTCATCGCTGCCCGCCATGCGCATCACAGCGATCGCGAATTGCACACCCGCAAACACGATACCGTTCAGCACCCAAAGGATGAACACCGCAAGCACGCCATCGCTGGAATGGGTGACCAAATGCCAAAGATTCATCACGTTCAGCCACAAAAGCAGCCCGACGAAGGCTGCGGAAATCCCGAAACCAATCAACACTTGGGTGATATACAGTCGGATGAGTCGTGGCATGAAAGCGCTCCTTTACAGTTGCACAAAGGATAATCCGATGCGCGGAGCTTGCAAGGGCAGTGCGCTAAAACCCGCCTAAAACGCAGCCGGCTTGGCTTCGCGCGCCATGTGATCGAGCACGGCGTTGACGAATTTCGCCTCTTTGCCCTCGGGGAAAAACGCAGAGGCAATATCAACGTATTCCTTGATCACCACCTTTGGCGGCGTGTCGCTTTGCGTCATCTCACCGCCAGCCGCGCGAAACAGCGCGCGCAGGGTCGGATCAATACGCGCGATGGGCCATTTGGCGACCAGTGCCCGGTCCGTCATCTGATCGACGCGCGCTTGATAGTTCACCGCGTCATCAATCAAGCTACGGAACAAGTCCACATCGCCCTCCACGAACTCCATGTCCTCATAGATCGCGCCAAAGCGGTGATCGAGAAACTCGTTCACGATGCTCGACGAGGTCTGCCCCGAGCTTTCCATCTGAAACAGCGCCTGCACCGCGTAAAAGCGCGCAGCGGATTTCATCTTGCGTTTGGCATTGCCCGAGAGGGGGAGATCAGTGCTCATGCGAGGCCTTTTCCTTTGGCAAACCCAGCGATCTGATATTCATCGGAGGCAGGTTTGAACCCCACGCCCTTGCGCTGGCCGCCCCACTTACGAGCGAGCGCGATCAGATGCAAGGCCGCAGCCGCCGCACCGCCGCCTTTGTTTTGATCTGATGGATCAGCACGCACTTCCGCCTGCGTTCGGTTTTCGACCGTTAGAATGCCATTGCCAATGCACAGCCCTTGCAACCCAAGCAGTTGCAGCGCGCGGCTGCTATCGTTGCAGACCGTCTCATAATGCGTGGTTTCGCCACGAATGACGCAGCCCAGCGCAACATAGCCGTCAAAATTACTAAGGCGCTCGGCAATGCCAACAGCCGTCGGGATTTCAAGCGCGCCGGGAACTTCGCAGATTTCATATGTGCCGCCCGCCGCCTCGATTTCAGCAACAGCGCCCGCCACCATATTGTCCGCGATATCCTTGTAATAGGGCGACACCACGATCAGCAGCTTTACAGGTTTGTCAAACTCAGCGCGCGGCAGGATGTAGTGCTTTTCATGTCCAGCCATTAACCAAGCTCCGAGATTTTACGGGTTCCGACGATTTCCAGACCGTATGCCTCAAGCCCGACGACTTTGGGCGTGGGCGAATTGGTCAGCAATTCCAGCTTGCTCAGCCCGAGCGAGCTTAGAATTTGTGCGCCAAGCCCGTAGCGGCGCAAGGTTTGCGGCGACACATCATTTTCCGGATCCAGCTTCATCGCGGTGTCGCGCAAGAGCACGACAACCCCGCGCCCCTCGGCGGCAACGGCCTTCATCGCATCGCTAAACTCGCCCGCACGCCCCTTGGGACCGGTGCCAATCACGTCCAGCATCGGGTCCATCGCGTGCATACGGGTCAAAACGGGCGTGTCGCCCGATAGATCACCCTTGATCAGCACGATATGCTCCGCGCCTTGGGTTTCATCGGTATAAATCCGCATGTTCCACTCACCGCCGAATTCGGAGGTAACCGTCTCTTCGGCGCGTACTTTGACCAGATTGTCATTACGGCGGCGATAGGCAATCAAATCGCTGATCGTACCGATTTTCAAACTATGCTTCTGCGCAAAAGCCACCAGTTCGGGCAGGCGCGACATCGTGCCATCGTCGTTCATAATCTCGCAAATCACGCCAGAGGCATTGAGCCCCGCAAGGCGCGAGACATCGACCGCCGCCTCTGTGTGCCCGGCGCGCACCAAAACACCGCCGTTTCGTGCTTTTAGCGGAAACACATGGCCCGGCGTCGCGATATCCGCCGCGCCCTTGGCCGCGTCAATTGCCACCGCAACCGTGCGTGCACGGTCATGGGCGGAAATACCTGTGGTCACACCCTCACGCGCCTCGATGGAAATGGTAAAGGCGGTTTCGTGACGCGATGAATTATTGGTGCTCATGAGTTGCAGGCCCAGCGCCTCGATCCGCTCGCCCGGCAGCGCAAGGCAAATCAGGCCGCGCCCGTGCATGGCCATGAAATTTATCGCCTCTGGCGTGGCCATCTGCGCGGGGATCACCAGATCGCCCTCGTTCTCGCGGTCCTCGTGATCGACCAGAATGAACATCCGCCCGTTGCGCGCGTCTTCGATGATTTCTTGCACCGAAGAAATCGCGTCACTCCAGTTTTCTTCGACGGGACCGGGTTTCTCAAAGCTCATGGGCTGCGCCTTTTCATCTACGTTTCCCCGCAAATAGCCCAAGCACCGCCGCATTGCCATAGACGCGCTGCGTCAATCGAAGATATCCTCGATCACATCCTTGGCTTCTTCGATAAACCAGCGCAGCGCCGATTTCCGCCGTTTGCGCTTTTTTGGCTTCTTGTAGCTTTGCTCGAACTTTTTTGGCGCAGGGCGGTGCGAGATCGCAGGCTTTGGCTTTTCAACCCTTTTGCGCACAGGCTCCGGCTCTAGCGCCAGTCGTTTCATCACATGGATCGGCGCGCCGCAGGAGCCGCAACTCAACTCATGGCTGACCTTGCCGCGCAGCACCAGCGCCGCGCGGGTGCCGCAATAACAGCAGGTGGTGATCTTGGTCGGGTAGGCCATAAACGGGTTTTCACAATCCTGAACTGCGCAGTTAGTCTTATTCCTATACAAACGAACTATTGTTTAATTTCGATTTTAAAAGAGACAGCGCATGAATCCGATTTACAATCCGCCTATTCCTACCGAAGCGCATCAACGCTTTTCGAACGCACAGGCCGCGCGATCGGTCTGATCGCCCTTGCACTGCCCGTATTCACAGGCCTGTTCGCCGCCCTTGGCGTGGTGCCGATGCGCGATTCCATCAGCCATTTCTATTACACCCGCTTCATGGGTGATTTCTTTGTGGGCGGGCTTTTCTTTCTCGGGATCATGATGACGTTCCTGTTTCATACGGACGACAAAAAGATCATCGGTTGGTCCAATCTGAAGCCATGGGAAGTGATCGCCGTGCGTTTTATCGGCATCTTCGCTATTCTCGTCTCGGTGTTTCCGACCACCGACAAGGGCGGAGAAACCGAAGCCGGAACAATCTTGCGCGGTTTTGGCAAAACTGTGGAATCAGGCGAGGCGAATATCTTTTACAGCCTGACCCAAGGCAAGATATTCGACCAAGAGATCGGTGGTTTTGTCCATTACTGCGCGGCCTTTGCGATGTTCGCGCTGCTTTTCTATTTTCTCGCCGTCGTGTTTCGCCGCGATCAGCGCTCCAATGCCAAAGCCGATGTGGAGCCTTTGCAAATGTCGCGCAAAGCATAGCGCAATCGCGCCTATACGGTGCTTGCAGGCTTCATGCTGATTGCCTTGCTTGCGATGGGCTGGGACGGGCTTGTCGCGCGCACTTCAAACGATGAAGTCTGGAACGCGCGCAACCTTACTTTCGTGTTCGAGACGATGGCCCTGCTCGCCTTCGGCCTTGGCTGGCTGATCAAGGGACGCGCATTCCCCTACTACAACGACATCTAAGCCAACGCGCGCAAAGCTAGGGATTGCTTAATGCACCAAAGCCTATGATTGGGGCGAGCTCACGAACGGACCTATTGGCGATCACGCCTTGATCATTCCAGCGGCCCTCAACCGCGATCACGGCAAGGGCGCTTTGCAAAGCCTCTTTTTCAACACTTGGTTGAAAAATTGATCCACACGTTCAGGCAGGCCTGCCACCTCCGTCCATATCCCTTTCCCCTGCCCCGCTTACCCGCGCGGCGGGGCGTTTAGCGTGGCAAACTGGCGTAGAGCGCAACAGCCGCCGCGTTAGAGACGTTGAGCGAGCCGACTGCATCGGAAAATTCGATTTTCACCAACATATCGACGGTTTCTTTGGTCTTTTCGCGCAAGCCCGGCCCTTCTGCGCCCAGCACAAGCGCAATCGGGCGATCGCGCTTGCCCTCTAGTGCTGCGTCAATCGTCAACTCCGCTTCGCCGTCAAGGCCGAGCACAAGATAGCCCATCTTTTGCAAAGCCTCGATGCTTTCAGCAAGGTTGCGAATGCGCAGGTAGGGCTGACGCTCCAGCGCGCCGCTGGCGGTTTTCGCCAAAGCTCCGGTTTCGGGTGCGGAGCCGCGGTGCGTGCCGATCACGGCGCTTGCACCAAACACTTCGGCAGAGCGCAGGATCGCGCCCACGTTGTGCGGGTCCGTGACGCGGTCGAGCAAGATGGCGCGCGGCACGGCGGCGGTGCCGCCCACGCAAACATCCTCAAGACGCCCCCACAAGAGCGGTTTGACCTCCAGCGCCGCACCCTGATGCACCGATTGCGGATCGAGCGGCGCAGAGAACCTGCGAGGATCGCAAACTTCGGGCTCCATGCCGGACGCTGCAATCGCTTCTTCCAGCTTGGCCTGCGCGTTCAGCGTCACAACCAGTTGCAGTTTTTCGCGCGCAGGGTTCATCAACGCATCGCGCACCGCGTGCAAACCGAAAAGCCAGACGGTTTCGGCATTGGACGCCTTTTTATCTTGCTCTTTTTTCACAACCCACTTCGGTTTTTTCATCGCGCTAGTCCTTTTGTGACGGCTTGCGCACCGCTCTATCGAAAAGAGGCGTCATCGCAAGGGTTTTTCGGCTTGACGCACATTTGCCCCGCTAGTAATCACCCGCTCACGCAATGCGCTTCGTCGCAAAGCAGTGGGCGACAGGCCGCAAGGTGTGGCAGGGGACTGTAACTCCCTCGCGGAGACGCACGCCTGGTTCGATTCCAGGGTCGCCCACCATTACACTTCACATTCGCAAGCAAACGCAATCACGCAAAACATATCTGTTTTCTGCGTAATGCAAGCTGTGGCAGTGGCCTTCAGCGGCTCCCTTGGGGAAACGCAGGCTAGATTCTCTTCCGGGGCCGCCCAGCATTTTATGTGATTAAGGGCCGTAAGTGGCCCTACGGCGACTTCGCAGTGAGGTTGGGGCACGTTAAGCGATCTCGCTTTGTGCATCAGTCAAACCCAGTACGCAGAGGGCCAGTGCAAGGACGACCCTCGGGTCTTCGCCCCTTGCCCGTTGATCCAACGCAAGGCCGATCTGAGCATGTAAATATGCAGCGCCCAGCTTGACGGGGATGTTGCCCGGCCACTCCCCCGTTTCCCGGCCCTCGATCAGCAAATTGGCATAAGCATCAACCGCCATACTCGCCATCGCCGCAATCAGTATTTGGGTTTTCTCCCCCATCTGGTTTTTTGCTGTTCGCATTTTCACAAACAGGCAGCCGCTTTCATGCGCACCATCTTCTGCCGCCAAATACGCGATTTTTCTGATTTTTCCGGCAAAAATGTCCTCTCCAGCAAGAATCTCCAACACCTTGGCCAATACGCAATGCCCGTAGTTTTCCAGTGCGGCATGGGTCAAACCATCTTCATTGCCAAATTCGCGGTAAACCGACGGCTTCGACACACCCGCCCGCTGACAGAGTCCATTCAACGAAACCTCTGTCGGTCCCTCGTTCCAATAGCTGCGCATGGCAATCTCGACCACATCTGCCCTTATCAGGGTCTTGGGGCGTCCTCGGCCAGCCTTGGGTGGGGTGTCATTCACTACTAAACCACATAAAACCTTATTATTGACAGCATCGCTTCAGTTAAATCACCACATGGTACGTTAATTCGCAATCCAGTGACTGGTCACCAGAAACCTAAAGGCAGCGTTTATCATGATTGCGCCCAAGGCGGGCCCATGCGCTCATGCTGGATGAGCAAACAGCAATGTTGGACGCAGCACTTGCTGCAGCGCCCCACGGGAAGAAGCGCGCGGGGGAAGATTACGTGTTCTTATTGCTTTTTGAGCAACGCCAAGGTGCGATTTGCTTTGCCGCCGCCGCCGCTGGTGCCGTTTATGGGCTGACCTTAGGCATCGTTAAGCGCGAAGCGTTGCATTTCGTGTTTGGCGTGATTGCCGTATTGATGACACTCGTCAACGCGAACCAGACTTGCCTACCATTTTTTGGCAACCACCCTAAGATTTAGCGAAATGGCAAACACGTCGGGCTTGTGTTCACTCCCCTCTAAGCGGTCGTCGCTCTCTTCGACGCGCTTGGGTTGAGCTATGCCGTGGCTTAGGGCAACAGCCCGACACCAATTGGGCGCTTTATCTGCCCTCTAGGTCTGGCGCAGGTTTTTCCCCCGCATCCCCGTCAAGTAAATCACCGTGCTAAGAATGATTGCGAAACCTGAGATCAGGGTCATGACCGTTCCCGGAGCGAAATGTACGAACCCGCCTAAGTCCATAAAGACGAAGTATCCGACATCGGCCAAGCCGCCTACAACCGCAGTCAAGAACATGGCTGTGACAGACCCACGCCAGATGTAGATTGCGCCAATCACACTAAATGCGCCAATCCAAGCAAGGTTGAAACCATGCTGATTGATCACCGCGCCAACGGCCTCATGATACGGGCCAATAAGCAGCGCAGGATCAACCGCGTCCGCGATACCTGCGAGCGCACCAGCCGCGTCTCGAGATATCGTCATGACGCCTGCCAAGATGTGGACAAGGCCCCAGACCAGCCAAAGACCTGCGGTGGTTTTAAGAAGCGTCGAGCGTGTGAGGTTGAACATGGTGGACCTTTCTATGGGTATCAGACAACTCGAAGCGTGGCTTTGAAAGCCTCAACCGCCTCGCTTAGCTCTTGGGTCAAATCCGGTGTCTTGAGGCGATTGGCGTCCGTATCGAAATGCTCTGCGAACGGTCCGAACAGGAACGATGACGTGATGTTTGCACCAAAATGCGGCAACCCTCCGAGGGCAGCCGCCATAACGTTTTGCCCGCCACGACCACCCATTGAGGTTGCCAGCAAAAGCGTCGGTTTGTCTTGGAACACCTTCATTGAAATGCGGCTGGTCCAATCAAAGATATTCTTGAAAGCCGCCGTATAACTGCCGTTGTACTCGGCAAACGAAATGATCAAGCCATCGGATGCACCAATCTTATCGTAGAAATCCTGCGCTCGTTGCGGAATGCCTTCGGCTTCGCGCTCTGGGCTGTAAATCGGCATCTCGTAGTCGTTAAGATCGATCAGGTCGATGTCGACGGCGGCGGACAAATCATCCTTCAGAACGCAGGCTGCATGACTTGCCAAACGCTTGTTAATGGATTGCCTGCTATTGGTTGCAGCAAAGACAAGTATTTTGGAACGTGAGGGCATGAAATTTCCGATCAGGCGTTGGAAGTAGATGCGCGGCCCAAGACCTGCGCGATTTGATCACGGTGGATGTAAAGAACAGCGCTACACAGCAGACCAAGCACGATAGATGGCAACGCCGATGGGCCAAGAATGAACCAATGCGTCATGACCGCCCCGAGCATGGTGCCACCCAGCAATGCGGCCCCGATCACCTGTTTGCGGGGCATCCACAACAAGGCGGCCCCGACGATTTCGATGCTGCCAGTCAGATAGCGCAGCCCTTGGCCGAACCCGATCTGATCGAACGTTGTGATCATCATTTCGACCCCTGCCAGCTTAACGCCGCCTGCGCCCATGAATGCGATGGTAAGAAGGACGCGAAGTCCGATTGAAAGATACGTCATTTTGAGCTCCAAGGTTGAATTACTCCCTTGGATGCTATGTATTGAAATCAAACACAATGCGCGGATATCCGCATTTAATGCGCGAAAAGTGAGCATAAGAAATATGGACAAATGGGCAGAACTGCGCACCGCATACCAAGTCGCAAAGCTCGGCACCGTGAGTGCAGCGGCAGAGGCCCTTGGATACCACCGCGCCACCGTCAATCGCCATATCGACGTGCTTGAGGCCGAGATCGGCACACGCATTTTTATCCGCCATGCGCGCGGATATGCCCTCACAGAGGTTGGTGAAGATGTGCTGCGCGTTGCGCAGAAGACCGAGAGCTTGATTGATGATCTTGCAGGGCGTGTGCAGGGCGGCAAAACGCAGATCGACGGAGAGATCAAACTGACCATCCTTGCACCCTTTGCAGGATTGTTGATGAGCTCAATCGCCGATTTCAGGGTTCAGAACCCACAATGTACCGTCGTTATTGACGCAAGCGAAGACTTGGCCCGCCTCGAATACGGCGAGGCCCATATCGCGCTTCGGGCGGGCGCAAGGCCCGACCACCCCGACTATGTCGTCAGCAGTTTCGGGCAGATTGGTTTCAACCTCTATGCTCACGACAGCTATGTTCAAAGGCACGGACTGCCAACAGGTGTGGATGATCTCAGCGGGCATAAGTTTGTTGTCCCGCAAATCATTGGGCGTGGTTTGCCGGTCACCCCCTGGATCAATGATCATGTACAGGCCGATATGATCGCGATGTCTTCGCGTGATATCTGGGTGATCTTCGAAGCGATTGCAGCAGGTGTTGGAATGGGCTTCATTGGTGATCATGAGGCCGCGAGCCGAGGCAAGTTTAGTGCTGTTTTACCGCCAAATAAAGAATGGACAGTGTCGACTTGGCTTGTGACCCATGTCGATCTGCACCGCACTCAAAAGGTTCAGGCAATGCTGGCCTGCCTCAAATCAACACCGTTGAAGGCCTGATCACTAAGCTGATGTGATATGGAATAACTCACGCCCTGCGTGTCGGGGGAAGAATACTCTATACCACTGCATTGATATTGCTGACGCGGAACGCTGCTCCACAGCAGAGTGAGGCGTTGCGCCAACAATATTGCGCAGGCTTTGCTATCCAGTCAAAATCAATGTGGCGATTGCCCTGTAGCGATCATCAGATGGTGCTGCTGGTGATGCGCGCCGATGCTCATCAACCCGAAAAAGCCCAAGCCTAGCACTTGGCTCAACTCTTGATCAGATTCAACGCGCACTGTCATGCTTGCACCGCGCTCTATTTCCTGAGCGAGGACCGACCAGCCGGAGGCGCGCTGCAACATCGGGCTATGTGCCAGCACCATACGTCGAATGGAGGCCGAAACCCCGCCCTCGCCGGTGATCGAAAAAATCACGCCAAGCCCATCTTGCGCGCGCGCGATTGACGCCATGCGCGTGACGTTGTCCATATCGACAAGGTGATCGCGCAGGGCTTTGATATCGACTTTTGCCCAATCCGTTTCAGGATCATCGCGCAAGAGGGTTACGATCTCGGCGATCGCCGCGAACTGGGCTTGCCCGATCTCGCTCGGGGCGTTTGACCCATGCGCATGCTGCGCGAGGACGTTTGACGGCGCAAACACGAAAGCGCTGATGACGGTGCCGATGACAACGCTTGAAAGAAGACCTGATTTCACTGAACACTCCTATGTTGCGTTCACCCTATCCAGCGCCAGCAAGATTACATATGATCAAAATCATATGCAGATCGATCCGTTTTCCCTTCTTCCCGCCAATGCGCGCCGCGCGTTTGACATGCGAAAGGGCGATGTGCTGTTTCGGCAAAACCAAGCGGCGTCAGGCATGTACCGCGTGGTCTCTGGCAGCGCCGCGCTGCAACGCGCCGGGCTCGGGGGCGATACGTTGACCTTGCACAGGGCCGTCGCAGGTGGACTGTTTGGCGAAGCCTCTATCTTTTCGGACAGCTACCACTGCGATGCGATTTGCACCAAGGCGGGCAGCGCCGTGAAATTTGCAAAGGCTGACATCCTGTCCAGCCTACGCTCTGACCCTGTCTTCGCCGAAAGCTTCGCAAGGTTGCTTGCCGTTCAAGTGCAACGTTACCGAGCACATATCGAGATGTTGGCGATCCCCTGTGCCAAAGCGCGCATATTGGCAGCGGCAAAAGCCGGCTACTTCGACGCAAGCGTGACCGAGCTGGCAAGCCGCATCAACCTGTCGCGTGAAGCCTGCTACCGTGCCCTGCGCAAACTTTGCGGCGACGGGAAAATGATCAAAGTCGGGCGCGGAAAATATGCGCCATTATAGCAGGCATCGACGCTCAGTGCGGCGGGGTCCGGCTGGCTTGAACGTCACGTTCTCGCTGGGGCCATGTTGATCTGATGTAGGCGAGAATATTCCAGATTTCATTATCGCTTAGCGTTTCGCCAAAGGCGGGCATACCGCTGTTGAACCCTGAAACGCCCCTTGCTTGCAAAGCGGCAGCGCCGCCGAGTTTGGTATATTCGAACAGCAGTGCATCATCGTGATGCCATGTGTGGCCTGTCGCATCGTGCGGTGGAGCCGGAAGCACACCATCATCGCCCACAGAGCGCCAGTTCGGCTGCCCCTCGAGGTTGGCACCATGGCACGACGCACAAGTGTCTGCATAAAGGTTTTGCCCCGCATCAATGTCACGGTGCTCCCAGTTGTGATCAGCCGCAAGGCTGGAGGCACATGAAACAAGAAGTGCGATCAACCATCTCATGTCACCTTCACCCATGTGCGCATGCCCGCGGCGGCGTGACTAAGCATGTGGCAATGGATCAACCAAGATCCCGGGTTGTCGAACACGCAAAGAATATCGCGGCTCTTGCCCGCATCCACCAAAGTCGTATCCCGCAGATCGCCCGGATTGCCCGCCTCATCAAGTTCGTAAAAATGATGGCCGTGCAGATGGATGCCATGCGGGAAGGATGTGTCGTTCTCAAGCGTGATCCGCGCCGTTTCACCATTTTGGAAAGACCCGAAAGGCTCGCTTGGCAGGTTCGAGACATCGTTGAACGCCCAAATGTCATCGCCCCCGTGTCGCCCGCCCATCGCACCGCCCATCATTGTCAGGGTCAAATGTTGCGTCGGCGCGGCAGGGCTTGGCACATCAGGGGGCGTCAGCGCTGCAATCGCAGTGCTTTGGCGCTGCGTATTGGTGCCGCTTACAGCCAGATCAGCCAAACGATACGGACCTTGCCGGGTCATCATATCAAGCCCCACAAGGCCGGTGACATCCACGATCAGATCGGCGCGCTGCGCAGGGGCAAGCACAAGACCCTCGATCGCGCGCGGCTCTGCCAAAGCCATACCGTCGAGGGCCACCACCACGCCACGGACCCCACTCAGTGCCACGGGAAAGATACGGTTCGTCGCCGCGTTGATCAGCCGAAACCGGACGCGATCCCCCGTGCTCACCCGCTCCTGCGAGAGGAATGCACGCGCAAAATTGCCCATATAGCCGCCGTGCGCGATACTGTGCATCTGGTTGAAGGCCTCCGTGAGGCTGCCATCCGTTTGCACCTGCCAGTCGGACATCAACGCTGTGATATCGTGATCTACATCAGGGGGCGTTTCATCCTCGATGATCAACGGCCCCATCATGCCCTTGGCGACCTGCTCGTGGGAAATGTGGTGCGAGTGATACCAATAGGTGCCCGCGTCGGGCGGAATGAAACTATAGGTCTTGCTCTGCCCGGGTTCGATCAGCTTTTGGGTCAGCATCGGCACGCCGTCCATCCGGTTTTCCAACCGGATTCCGTGCCAATGCACCGCCGTGCCTTCATCAAGGCCGTTCTCGACCTCGATTTGCGCGCGCACGCCGCGGCGCAGGCGCAGTTCCGGACCCGGCATCGATCCGTTAAAGCCCAGCATGGATGTTGCGCCATCGCCCTCGGGCAGGATTTGCTGCGTCACCGCTTCGGCCTTCAGGTGCAGCGGGTCTTGAGCAGCCAGTGCCGGCAGCGGCGCAAGCGCGGCGGCTGAAACGGAAGCCAGAAAATGTCGTCTGTTCATGGAAAGCCTCATAATGGTAACGCCAGATTGCTGGTCAGGATGGCGCTCACGCCGAGTATCCCAAGAATGATCAGCCCTTCGACGCGAATGGAGTTGCGCAGATGGGTCGCAGCGGCAGGATCACCGATGCGCAGCGCAGGTACAAAGCGCAGTTTATTAAGCGCGCCCAGCCCCAAAAGAGCCGCAAACAGCACGGCCTTGATGATCAACGCCTGCCCGTACCCAGATCCGACAAGCGCCGAAAACGATCCGACAAGCTGGTAGCCCATATAGCCGCCCACAAGGATAAGCGCGGGAACGGTGACAGAGGCCACGACACCAAAGCGATGCCCAACATCCGCGGCCATAGCATAGCTCTGCGCAGCGTAGGTCAAGCGTTTCAAGGGCACCAGTATACCGATCCACAGGGCGATCGCCAACAAGTGCAGCGTCAATGCCAGATCAAGAAGCGTGGTATCGCGCGCAGAGATATGCCCGACCTGAAGAAATGAAAAGATCGCGATCACACCGCCCACCACCGACACCCAAGGCCCGGCGCGCGCCATGAACAGGCCCGTAATCAGCAAGCCGAGACCGCAAAGGCGCAACAGCAAGGCGGTGCCGACAGATGTGCTCCACAGCAAGCCAAGCATCTCGGGGTCGATCATGCCGCTCATTTCACCCGCCAGATTGCCGCCGCGCAGCGAAAAATCAAAAAGCGCCGCCCCTGCCCCGACAATAGCAAATCCACCCGCCAGCGCGCGCGTGCGCTCAAGCCGGAACATCAACGCCGCCATGACCGTGCCAGCCGCGCCCAGCACGCCAAGGTAGAGCGCAAATTTCGTGGCCATAACGGCCAGCGCGAACCCATCCGGCCAGATCATTCTACGCTAAAGCTGAAGCTGCCGCTAAGCACATGCCCATCCGCCCCAAGGCCGCGCCATTCAACCGTGTAACCGCCCGCGCCCATGTCGTGCATCGGCAAGGCAAATTCCTGCATGAACGTGTTTTGCGCACCAAGGTCCATGTCCATGCTATGTTTTTCCGCATGGGTGATCGTGACGCGTGTCAGCCGGATATCCCCTTTGAAATTCATCAGGATTTCGCTCGGCATTTCGCCCACGACCGTCCCGCTCTCTGGGCGCGTTTCATCAAGAGGCGAATGCGCCATCGCGCCCGTTGCCCAAATTGCAATCATGCCGGCAAGCCATATTTTCTTCATCTTCGTTTCCATTCTTTCGTTTTGCCGCCGCGTTCAATTGATCCCGTTGGCGCGTTGAAGTTCGCGAACATAGGCGGTGATCATCGCGACATCCGCCCGCGTAAGCCCCTCCACAGCTGGCATATTCCCAAAACGCCAGTGATGCGCGCGCACGCCCATCGCAGCGGCGCGCTGGAACGCTTCATCGCCGTGATGGCTCGGCTCATAAATAATGTGCACCAAAGGGGGCGCGACGCCATCTTGGCCCGCCCCGTTCGGCCCATGGCACACCGCGCATTTGGCATCATAGCCGCGTTTTCCGATCTGCGCATTCTGCGTCAGGGTTTCGGGAAGCTGCACCTCGGCAAGCACGCCGCCCTTCATGCTGCCCGTCCCACTAGCTGTTGGCTTTGGCCACATCGCATAGCCCAAAAGGCCAAGCCCCAAGACAGCTGCAATTGCTATTTTTGCTCTCATTGAATGCACGGATCCTTTTGTGTTCCGGGCATCGCTAAGCCCTCCCCTTGGGGGAGGGTCAAACGATTTCTGATCACAGCTTCGAGAGCATCCAGATCGCCATCCCAATCATCATCAGGTTTTCCGTCAGCGACACGAGCCCCAGCGGAACCTTGCTTTTCCCGCCAACGCAGGCACATTTCAAATCGCGCTTGTCGATATAGACTGCTTTGAACACACTTACCGCGCCGATGCTGGCGATGATCAATGCGGCAGGCGCGGACAGCCACGTGAAAACGCCCGCCAGCATAAGCAGACCCGCCCCCGTTTCGACCAAGGGATAGACAAATTCGTAGCGCACCCAACGCTGTGCCAACAGATCGCAGTTCAGAAACATCGTTTCGAAGCGCTCGACGTCTTGCAGCTTTTGCAAATCCAGCAACACCATCGCGATCGCGATGAACCACTCCACGCTGCGCCCTGCAAACACAGCTCCAAGCATGAGCCAGGTGAGCGCAACCACCAACAAAGCAGCGATGGCGAATAGGGAGATGACGGGCCGGTAGCTCGTTGCATCCTCGGACGCGACTGCTTTGCCGAAATATGCGCCCGGATCATCGAAGCCGCCGATACGGCGCGCGTCGATAAAGGTTTGCGGCGTGGTCTGCACACCGTGCTCCGCCTTGAACGCATCGACTATCTTGGATAGGATTCTACAAAAACGCGGTCAAAGGCTGTCATCGGGGGCAAACTTCAAAAGGCGCATTCCTGCTTTCTCGCGGGCTGCCCTAACTCGCGAAACGGCGGCGCAAGAGCCAGATGAAGAAAACACCACCGATCAAGCCAGTGACGATGCCGATTGGCATATCATCGGGGGCCATCACGGTGCGCGCGATGATATCGGCCCAGACCAGAAAGATCGCGCCGCACAGCGCACAAAGCGGCAGTAGGCGGCGGTAATCGCCTCCCACCAGAAGACGCACAATATGCGGAATCATCAAGCCCACAAAGCCGATGATGCCAGAAAACGCCACCATGACGCCAGTGATCAGTGCGCCGATCACGAAGATGCCAAGCCGAAAGCGCGCAACGGGAATGCCCAGCGTCGTCGCGGTTTCATCCCCCAGCGTCATCGCGTTCAACGTTCCCGATTTCAGCCAAAGGTAGGCCCCGCACAGCGCAAGCACCGTCGCGGGATAGATCAACTGGTCCCACTGCGCGAGGCCAAGCCCGCCCAGCATCCAAAACACGACCGTATGCGTGGCGCGTGGGTCACCCATGAAAATCAACACGTTGGCGGCAGACATCACGATGAAGGACACGGCAACCCCTGCCAGCACCAAACGATCAGCGCTGGTCGCCGAGGCAAACTGCGACACGCCCAGCACCAGCAGCGTCGCCCCGAGCGAGCCGAGGAATGCCAAAAGCGGCACCGTCAAAAGCCCGATAAACAGCCCCGTGTGCAGCAAGGCCAGAATCGCACCGAACGCGCCGCCTGCGGAAATACCGAGCAAATGCGGATCAGCCAGCGGATTGCGCGTGACCGCTTGCAAGCTCGCGCCGACCATGGCCAATCCTGCGCCGACGAAACAGGCCAGAATTGCCCGTGGAAAGCGGATATCCCAGACGATCGCCTCGCGCCCTGCCGACCAGCTTTGCACGATCAAATCGGGGGCGATCTTGTTGATCAAGATGCCCCAGACCACTTCAAGCGGTACCGAGACCGCCCCCACGCTCACCGCGATCGAAAGCGAGCCGATCAAAGCCAGTGCGCCAACGCACCACAGCGCGCCGCCAGCGCGTCGAAACAGTCCGGATCGCAGCGGCGACGCCTTCATCGCGCGCTAGTTCCCGCGAAACGCTGTAGCAAGCGTCTTGATCGCTTCGATGTTGCGCGGCCCCGGCGTTGCCTCGACATATTCGAGCACAACAAAGCGGTCATTGCGCACTGCATCCATATCGGCAAAGGCGGGGTTGGACATCATAAACGCGCGTTTCTGATCCGCCGTAACCTCGCCGTAGTTGACGATCACGATGACTTCCGGATCGCGCTCGACCACCGCTTCCCAGCTGACCGTGGCCCAGCTTTTTTCCAGATCGTCCATCAGGTTTCGGCCCCCGGCGGCTTCGATCAAGGCGTTGGGCATGGCGTAGCGCCCGGCAGTAAAGGGCACGTCCTCGCCGCTGTCATAGACGAAGACGCGCGGCGCAGCAGCGAGCGCGGGCTGCGCCGCAAGGAAGCTGGCCAGTTCGGCCTCATAACCCGTGATCAACGCTTCTGCGCGCGCGCTCACGTCGAAAATCGCACCAAGATTGCGCAGATCACCGTACATATCCGCCATGGAGGCGGCGTCCTTTTCACCGATATGGATGCAGCTTTCCGTCAGCTCGTAGACCTTGATCCCGAAAGGTTCCAGCGTTTCGGGCGTCACTTCCCCACCCACTTTCATGCCATAGTTCCAGCCCGCAAAGAAGAAATCGGCATCTGCGCCGATCAGCACTTCCTTGGACGGGTATTTGGCCGACAGCTCGGGCAATTGCTCGATCCCGGCGGTCATGTTGGCGTCCAAAGTCTTCCAGCCGGAAATTCCCGTGTAGCCGACCATGCGCTCTGCAAGGCCCAGCACCAGCATCATTTCGGTCAGGTTGACGTCGTTAGAAATCGCAGCCTGCGGCGGTGCATCAAAGGTAACGCTCCGATCGCAGCTTTGCACCGTTGTTTGCGCCAGCGCGCTGCCAGCCAAGGACATCGCAGTAAGTGTAGCAAGAGTGAGTTTCATAAGGTCAGCCCTTTTAATTTGGGTCATTGTGGCAGGGTGAAGGAAAAATGTGCCGCGCCGCTGGGGGCGAGATGTTCACGCCGCGCCTGCACGCGAAAGGTTTTGGACACGAGCGCGTCGCTCAAAAGCGTGGCGGGCGGGCCGAAGCCTTGCGGGCGGCCACCGTCGAGGACAAGCACATCATCGCAAACCCCGACCGCCATGTTGAGATCATGCAAGGACACCACGACCGTCAGACCAAGCGTACGAATAAGCGAAACAACTTCAAGCTGGTGGCGCACATCCAGATGGTTCGTCGGCTCATCAAGGATCAACACTTGCGGTTCCTGCGCCAGTGCGCGCGCAATCATCACGCGCTGGCGCTCTCCGCCGGACAGGGTGGCGAAGGGACGATCCGCAAGGTTTTGAAGGCTCAGCCTGTCCAGCACCTGCTGCACCACAGCAGCGTCGCGCCGAGCAGACATCGCCAACCCCGCGCGATGCGGCGTGCGTCCGAGCGCGGTAATCTCGCGCACGCTTAGCCCGAAGGGCGAGGCCTGTTCTTGCAAAACCGCCGCGATACGCCGCGCGACAGCGCGCGCAGGCAAGGCCCAGATATCCTGCCCGTCGATCAGGATTTGCCCGATGCTGGGACGTTGGAAACGATAAAGCAGCCGTAAGAGCGTCGATTTACCCGCGCCGTTCGGGCCGACGATACCCAGCACGCGCCCGGCACCCACCTTGAAACTGGTGGGATGCAGCACGCGCGGCGTGGCCTTGTCCGGCGTCCACGCCGCGCCTTGCACCTCCAGTTCGGCGGCGCTCATGCACTTTGCCCCGGCGTTGCGGCGGACAAGCGCGCAGCGCGTGCGTCCAGCCTGCACGATGTTCCTACGATTTTGTTATGGTGAAGTGCCTGTGCCATCTTGCCCTGCGCTAATCTGCGGGGCGATGTGACATCCGGGCGTGCATGTTCTCGAGCACGGGAAAATCCGTGAAGCCATCATGTTCTCCTGATCCGGACACCCCGTCCGGGTTGGGTTGCAAGGACGATGCGAAATGCACCGCTGATGGCAGGTCTCCTGACTTGCGGGTCGAGGCTTTTTCGAACCTTCCCAAGCCAAACGCGGCCCAGTGGTACATTTCGAAATCGCTCACCGCTCACAGTTGCGGGGGCAGTCACGGGTTTGGCGCGCGTTGGCTCAACCTCACCGTATTCCCTTTTCATTCCGGGCGCATCTTCGCCGCCCGAAAACCATCTAGGCCTAGCTTTTACCGACTTTACAATTCGCGTCAACTGCCCCCACATCTGATCGCCGTACTTGCCGGTGATCTCGGCTTCACCCTCAAGCGCATACCGCTCACAAAAAGACACAGCGATCGTTTTACGGGATCAACATATTCTCGCGCAGCAGCGTCACCGATTGCACCGTCAGATTATCCAGCAGCAGATCGACGCGCACCGATTTCACGCTCCCAAGCGCGTAACGCTTGTAGCTCAAAAGCGGTTCTTCATCGATCAAAGCATTGGGCTGTTTGAATTTCATGTGGCACTCGGGCATCGCTAAATCCTGCAAGGGTTCCTCATTAATTGAGAACTTGGCACCCTTCAAACCGCAGCGCCAACTTAAAACATGGGTGAAATAGACCAGATCCTGCCCATCATATTCGCGCACGGCAGACCAGCTGTCCTTGGTCATCTGCAAGATCGGGCCAACCTCGGCCGCAGTGGTGAATTTGCCCGTGGGCGTTTGATCATCCGGCGCAAGGCCGGTGAGATCGAAACTGTCTGCGCCCACCGTGCCCTCACCGCTTTGTACCTCGGACGCGCCAAAGCCGCTTTGCGCCTGCGCGCTGCTTGCAGCCAAGAGCAAAGTTAGAAAAATTATACTCGTTTTCATATGCTGTCTCCCAAAACCAATTCTTCACAATTCTTTTCGCCCTGCCCGCGACGCCTTCTAGAAATTATGCAAAAGGCGGCGTACGGTCGTAAAAAACCCGCGAGCAGATGGGGCGAGCATGGCAAAGAAGAGCACCAAAAATCCATCCTTAAATGTGATGATCGTTGTTCAAAACGGCAGATTGGCCTACGAGGCGGCACTTTTCGCGGCCTCGCTGCGCCACACAAACCCCGGTTTTCAAGGCCGCCTGTTTCTCGCAGAACCGATGCCCGGCCCGCTTTGGGAGCGTGATCCGCGCTTGCCCGAGGGGGAATTGCGCGATTTGCTGATCGAGCTGGGCGGTGAATTCATCCAATTTCAAAGCCACGTTTTCGGCAAAAGCTACCCCTATGGCAACAAGATCGAAGCGCTTGGGTCGATGCCTGCAGGCGAGCCGTTCATCTTTTTTGACACGGACACGTTAATCACAGGTGATCTGGCAGAGGTGCCGTTCGATTTCGCGCGTCCCTCTGCGTCCTTGCGCCGTGAAAACACATGGCCGCAGCTTGAACTTTACGGGCCCGGATATGGCGCGATCTGGAAATCGCTTTACGACAAGTTCGGCCTTGATTTTCAAAGCGCGCTCGATCTGAGCAAACCGGACGAATACTGGCGCCGCTACCCCTATTATAATGCGGGCTATTTCTACTACGAATGCCCGCAAAAGTTCGGGTCGCGTTTTTTGGAATATGCGAGCGCCATTCGTGATGATGCGCCCGAAGAACTAGTGCTGCAAAGCCTTGATCCCTGGCTTGATCAGGTGGCATTGCCGCTTGTGATCCACAGTTTTGGCGGCTCCAAGGACGCTATTCCGCGCGGACTTCTGGATGGAGATATCAGTTGTCACTACCGCATGCTGCCGCTGCTTTATGCACGCGAGAGCGATCACGTGATTGAGGTCTTGGAAACGGTGACGGCGCCCAACAAGATCAAGAAGGTGCTGAAAGGCTCCGATGCAATCAAGCGGATGATCTATCAAGGGCGCGGTGCGAAAGTGCGTGATCTGTTCGATCAGGAGAACCTGCCGCGCAAGGAACAGGCGCTGCGCAACCAGATCAAAAAAGCCGGCTTCTGGATGCGCTAACCAGAAAAACACATGTTTTTCATGCGCCGAATTCATGGAACATGCGTTCCAATTTCGGCAAGTTCTGTTGTGAGACCTATATCATTGGCCTACACCTGCCCTCAACGCTTTCATCAACGTGAGGACTTTCTATGACCGACGGCCCCAGCTACGGCTTTGACACCCTGCAAATTCACGCAGGCGCGCGCCCTGATCCAACGACAGGCGCACGCAACACGCCGATCTATCAAACCACAGCCTATGTATTTCGCGACGCAGAGCACGCCGCCGCGCTTTTTAACCTGCAAGAAGTCGGCTACATCTATTCGCGCCTGACCAATCCCACCGTTGCCGTTTTGCAAGAACGCATTGCCACGCTTGAAGGCGGCGTCGGTGCTGTTTGCTGCTCCTCGGGTCATGCCGCGCAGATCATGGCACTTTTTCCATTAATGCAGCCGGGCATGAACGTCGTTGCCTCCACGCGGCTTTATGGCGGCACGATCACCCAGTTCAGTCAGACGATCAAACGTTTCGGCTGGGAAGCCAAATTCGTTGATTTCGACGACCAAGAGGCGCTGAAAGCCGCCATCGACGACAACACGCGCGCGGTTTTCTGCGAAGCGATCGCCAACCCCGGCGGCTATATCACTGACCTAGATGTGATTTCCGCGATCACGGACGCAGCGGGCATCCCGCTGATCGTGGATAACACGTCGGCCACGCCCTATCTGTGCCGCCCCATCGAGCATGGCGCGACCTTGGTCGTGCATTCCACCACCAAATACCTCACAGGCAACGGCACCGTCACGGGCGGTTGCGTCGTGGACAGCGGCAAGTTCGACTGGATGGCATCGGACAAATTCCCCTCGCTCAGCGCGCCGGAGCCAGCCTATCACGGCCTTACCTTCGCAGAGACGTTTGGCCCCCTCGCCTTCACCTTCCATGGCATCGCCATTGGCCTGCGCGATCTTGGCATGACGCTAAACCCGCAAGCCGCGCATTACACGTTGATGGGCATCGAAACCCTGTCTCTGCGCATGGACCGCCATGTGGAAAACGCGATGAAAGTCGCCAGTTGGCTGGAGACGAACGAGCATGTTGATTATGTCACCTATGCCGGTCTGCCCTCCTCGCCCTACAATCACCGCGTCGCGAAGATTTGCCCCAAAGGCGCGGGCGGTCTTTTCACCTTCGCGCTGAAATCGGGCTATGACGGCTGCATCAAGCTGGTGAACAGCCTCGAGATTTTCAGCCATGTGGCCAACCTTGGCGATACGCGCTCGCTGGTTATTCATTCGGCCTCCACGACGCACCGCCAACTTTCGCCCGAGCAGCAAGAGGCGGCAGGCGCGGGCCCGAATGTGGTGCGTATTTCCATCGGGATCGAAGATGCGGACGATCTGATCGCCGATCTGGATCAAGCGATCAGCGCCGCCTCTGCGTGATCCGACCCCGAGAAACAAGAGGCCCGGTGCTGCATGCGCCGGGCCTTTTTATATTTTACGTTCTATTCGGCGATGGCGAAGATCACTTTCACGCTCGCGCGCTGGCTCACCTCGCCCTGCGCAATCGGAACCGGACTTGAGCGCACGGAGGACATTTCCATCATCGGTGATGGAAAACCACCGCCACCGCCGTTTAGCTCTTCGGTGATCAACACCACCTCGCCCAAACTCACGCCCGCTGCAGCCGCGTAAAGCTCGGCCTTGCGCCGCGCTTCGGATACTGCGCCCTTGCGCGCCGCATCCTGAACCGGGCCGGGGTCGATCAACCCGAACTGAAAGCCCGAAAAGGAATTCGCCCCCTCGCGCGTCACTTGATCGAGCACATCGCCGAGCATGCCAAGATCGCGAAGGGTGACGCTGACCGTGTTGTAGGCCTCGAATCCGACAGGGGGCAATGTCGCACCATCATCATCGCGTGAGCGCTCGCGCCAGAGCGGATTGAGGTTCAGGGAGGCGGTCTGCATGTCCTTAGAATCGATGCCCAGCGCCTTCATGCGCAATAGAATCGCCTCCACCGCTTCCGAGGTTTTCGCCAACGCATCCGCTGCGCTGGCTGCGCTATGACGTGCTCCGAGCGTGATTACCGCCTTATCGGGCGGCGCGCTCACGTCAGCCTCGCCAATGACCGTGATTGTGCGCAGCACTGCGCCCTGCTCGGCCAGCAAAGGTACGGCAGAGGACGTGAAAACCACGACACATGTGGAAATAATCCAATTTTTTAAGGACATTGTAACACCTTTGTTCAAGTATTCCTGCGACACAGGCAGGAACATGGTGCCCGCCGCTTGAGGGTTGACGCAAGCACCTTGACGATCCTTGGCAGGAATTTGCTGCTTCTCGCGGCGCAAACTTCCCCGTAGCCGCAGGGCAAGACTTCTTTCTCTAGGCAAGAACCTGCTATACTTTGGCATTAGCGCAGTTCCACTTTCGCTGCGCACCTGGGGAGACTAAATTACAGGCATGAAACCTAATTTTACATTGTCGCTTTCCTTCAGTGGGATTCAGCTTTTGCATCGCCAAAACGGGGCGTGGGGCCGTGTCGGCGACGTCGATTTAAGCACGGATGACCTGACGCGCGATCTTAGTGCGCTACTCGACAAGGCGCATGCGCTTGGCGGTGGGCCCATTGAAACCAAATTGATCATTCCGGACGATCAGATCAAATATTTGACGGTCGATGTGACCGGCCTTGATAAGAGCGAGGTGCAAAGCACAGTGCTCGGCGCGCTCGACGGGGCGACACCCTATGCGGTCAACGAACTGGAGTTTGATTTCTTTAATGAAGAGGGCAGCGTTTACATCGCGGCCGTCGCCAAAGAGACCCTGCGAGAGGCGGAAGCCTTCGCGAGCGAACATGGTTTTACGCCCATGGGCTTCATTGCGGCCCCGCCTACAAGTAAATTCCCAAAAGAGCCGAATTTCGGCCTGAGCGAGCTTGCCAAATCCCAAGGCCGCGCGATGCTTGAAACTGACGATATCCCTGCGATCGCGAGCGGCGATGCGGTGGCGATCACGCCAGTGCCTGAGGCAAAGCCAGCGCCAGAAACTGAGCCAGCAGAGATCAAAACACCGCGCGAAACCGCACCGCAACAGATGCCAGAGCCTATCCCGGCTACGCCCGCCCTTGGGTTTTCATCACGCCGCGCGGCGCCAGCGGACCAAAATGCGGCCCCGGAAATCATATCCGGCAAAGACGCTTCACCCTTGAGCGGCCCCCGTCTTGAGGGCGTAAAGCGCGACCAGGGGCAAGCGCTGCCAACTGCGACAAGCGCCTTATCGAGCGCAGTGCAGCCGACTGTGCCTCTTGCCAAAGCACCCGAAATTACCGGGCGCTCGCAGGTGGCTTTGGATGAAGAAAAGGTTGATAGCAGCGTCGATGCGCTACGCCCCGCCGCGGCGATTGACGAGGCGGCTTTCGACGATATCCCGCCCATGCCAGCCGGCTTCGCCGCCGCCCCGCGCGCAAGCGTGCTGCGCGGCGCGTCTGATGGCGCGACCATCCCTGACCTGCACGCGCCCAGCACGCACGATGACGCTGCACCCGCCGCATTTTATCCAGATGCAGATGATCGAAGCGATACGTCCCCAACAGAAAATACCGCACGCGCCAGTGCAGTAATCCAAACCGGACTGGCATGGATAAAAGGGTTTTTTGCAAAAAGCGCACAGCCCGCGCCCACCGAACAGCTAGCCGGCGCAGCCCCGCCCAGCCCGCCAGATGAGGAAAAACAGCGCATGACCGTTTTCGGCGCGCGCAAACCAAAGGCCAAGAAAGAACCGGCAGCGATAGGCGGCAAGCCGCGCTTTCTTGGCCTCATTCTGACGGCAATTCTGCTTTTGTTTCTCGTTACTGTTGCAGCTTGGGCGTCAGTCTTTCTGGACAACGGCCTCGCACGTTTCTTCGGTAGCGCTGAGCGGGAGCGTGCAATCGCACAATTGCCAGACCCGGGCGGCACACGCACGCCTGCCGAAGCACTCGAACTTGCATCTCTAGACGCAGCGCTGGAGGATCTTGCAATTGAAGATCAGCCCCCAGCGCAACAACCCTTGAGGCAGGTTGAACCTGCACCGCCCCTGATCAGCCCCGAAGAAGCCGCAGCAAAATACGCAGCAACCGGAATTTGGCTCGCTGCGCCGCCGCAGCCGCTCTCGCCCGTCCGCGTGCCCTTGGATGATGTTTACCTAGCCTCAATCGATGCGCGCATTACCGGCCAAGACGCCTTTGCCCTAGAGCCATTGGCGCAGCACATCGATCTCGCACCGCGCGGATCGGGCGCGCCGCCGCCAGCGGGAACAGGTTTTGCTTTTGATGACGACGGGCTCGTTATCGCTACGCCCTCGGGCGCAATTACGCCCGAGGGCGCTTTGGTATTTCTGGGGCGCCCCACGCGCGTTCCCCCGGCTATTCCAGAGCGCCTTCGCAGTGCAGCTTTAGTCCCCGATGAAACGTCTGAACCAGTAGTCTCTGAAGCGCAAAGCGTTGCCAACCTGCCTGCACTACGGCCACGCCTGCGCCCCGATGCCCTGATCGAGAACACCGAGCGCACGCAGCTTGGCGGGAATACCCTGGTCGAACTGTCCAAACTACGTCCGAAACTGCGCCCGAGCGTTGAAAAGGAAATCGAAGAAACGGCCGCCGCAGAGGCCCCTGCAACACGGCTTGCCGTTGCCAGTTCCAGAGCACCCAATCCCAGACCCGGCAATTTTGCGAGAATCGTTTCGCGCGCACAAAATCAATCCGAAGCGCAGCCGGAGCAGGAGGCGACACAGGTTGCCGCGCTTGCCCCGCGCAGCGTGACGCCCCGCGTTCCATCCAGCACCTCCGTCGCAAAGGCGGCGACGGTCAAAAATGCAATTAACCTCAGCCGTGTGAATTTGATCGGGGTCTACGGCAAGCCCTCAAGCCGGCGCGCCTTGGTGCGTTTGGCCACAGGACGCTACAAAAAGGTGAAGGTCGGCGACCGCGTCGATGGTGGCCGTGTGTCAGCAATTGGCGAGGAACAATTGATCTACACCAAAAGCGGGCGCAACGTGACGCTTAGAATGCCCAAAGGATAAGGACGCTCCAAACCGGCGCGCCCTTGATCACTTGTTGTCATGTAGTGTCGCTGGATTATTGCGCTGCAAATTCACCGTTGTCGATTTGCTCCTGTTCGATTGATTCAAACAGGGCTTTGAAGTTTCCCTCGCCAAAACCATCGTCGCCTTTGCGCTCGATAAATTCGAAGAAAATCGGGCCGATCACGGTCTTCGAGAAAATTTGCAACAATATCCGCGTCTCACCGCCATCCACCACGCCTTCCCCGTCAATCAGAATGCCATGGGTTTTCATGCGATCCAGCGGTTCTTGATGGTCAGCCACGCGTGTGACGCTCAGATCATAATAGGCGTCTGGCGGCCCTGGCATGAACTTGATGCCTCGCGACGCGATCTTGTCCGTGGCGTCGTAGATGTTCTTGGCACCTACTGCGATATGTTGAATGCCCTCACCGTTGTATTTCTTGAGATACGCCACGATTTGACCCGTTTCACCGCGATCTTCGTTGATCGGGATGCGGATACGCCCGCAGGGCGAGGTCAGCGCGCGGCTGAACAGGCCTGTGAATTTCCCCTCGATGTCGAAAAAACGGATTTCGCGAAAATTGAACAGATCCGCGTAAAATCTGAACCATTTATCCATATTTCCCTTGAACACGTTATGCGTGAGATGATCGAGATAGTGAAAGCCGACGCCCTCGGGATTGGCCTTGCCGATCCAGTCGAATTCTTCGTTATAGGGCGATGTAGCCCAATAATTTTCAACGAAATAGATCAATGATCCACCAATGCCCACGATCGCGGGCACATCCATCGTCTTGTCTGCGCCCTCATAAGCCACGGCGCCCTTGGCAATCGCATGCGCGTAGGCGTGCTGTGCATTGACGACGCGCCACCCCATCGAGGGGGCGCAAGGCCCGTGCGCGTCGATGAAACGCGCACCAAAACTGCCCGGCTGCGCGTTAATAATATAAGTGATATCCCCTTGCTGCCAAAGTTCGATCGCTTTGGTCTTATGCGTGGCCGTGTGTGCATAGCCCATCTTGGTGAAAAGATCGCGAAGCTCTTGCGGCTCGGGATGGGCGAATTCAACAAATTCAAAACCATCGGTTCCGGCGGGGTTTTTATCGCTGATTGTGGCGCGCGGTGCGCTGTGTGGAAAGGGGCCCATGGGCAAACTCCTGTCGGGTTATAGCAAAGATGTCTTTCACCTTCACTTTAACGCATCACATCTGCGGTGTTTGCGCAAAAGCACCTATAGTGATATGAGGGCATGCGCATATTACGCGCTATTGAGCTAATACACGGATATTTTGCGCATGCTGGACGAGACTGACAAGAAACTGCTCGCAGCGCTGCAAAGCAACGCGCATCTGACCGCTCAAGACCTGAGCGAGCGGCTGAATATGTCCGCAAGTCAGGCCGGACGGCGCAGGCAACGCCTTGAAGCAAAAGGGTATATCAGCGGCTACCGCGCGCATCTGGACGCGGATAAACTCGGCCTCTCGGTGCAGGCCTTCGTGCAGGTGCAGCTTGGCACCCACGGACCCGAACAAGCGCAGAGTTTCGCCCGACTGATCGCGCTTCAAAGCGAAGTGACGAGCGCTTGGACGCTGACCGGTGATGCGGACTACTTGTTGCGGGTCTATTGTTGTGATTTATCGGCCCTCAACAGCCTGATACATGACATCATTCTCCCCCATCCGGCGGTTGCGCGTGTGCAAAGCCAGATCGTGATGGACCAGTTGAAAAAAGATGCGCCGCTGCCGACCTGAGCGACTGCGCAAACCGTTGAAAGACCCGATTTTATGGAAGGTTTTCTATTCTCCGCCTCGATTTACCTAGGCGCTGCCGTGCTTGCGGTGCCTGTGGCTGCGCGCCTCGGGCTTGGCTCTGTGCTCGGATATCTGGCGGCGGGCATCTTGATCGGGCCTGTGCTGGGATTGGTGGGCGCGGAAACCAAGGATTTGCAGCATTTCGCCGAATTCGGCGTGGTGATGATGCTATTCCTGATCGGCCTCGAACTTGAGCCGCGCGCACTTTGGGACATGCGCCATCGCCTGATCGGCCTTGGCGGCCTACAAATCACACTAAGCACGGCGGCCTTCATGGGCGGCGCGATGCTATTGGGGCTGAGTTGGTCCGTGGCCTTGGCGGTCGGTCTGATCTTCGCCCTTTCTTCGACCGCGATCGTGTTGCAAACGCTAAGCGAAAAAGGCCTGATGCAAACAGCGGGCGGGCGCTCGACCTTTTCGGTGCTGTTAACACAAGATATCGCAGTTATCCCGATTCTGGCGCTTTTACCGCTCTTGGCGCTGCCCAAAGCGGTGACGCTGGACGGAGATGGCTCGATCAATCGCCACTTGGAGGACGGGCATGGTAGCGCGCATGGCTCGCTCAGCCTTGTTGCGGACTTGCCCGGATGGGGCGTGACGCTGGTCACCATCGGTGCGATCGGCGCAATCATTCTGGCAGGTGTTTACCTCGCGCGCCCGGTATTTCGCTATATCCACGCGGCCCACCTGCGCGAAATGTTCACCGCACTGGCGCTATTGATCGTCGTCGGCATTTCCTTTTTGATGATGCTGGTCGGCCTGTCACCCGCCTTGGGCGCGTTTTTGGCGGGTGTGGTTCTGGCAAACTCGGAATTTCGCCACGAACTTGAAACCGACATCGAGCCGTTCAAAGGCCTGCTGCTCGGGTTGTTTTTCATCACCGTCGGCGCGGGCATCAATTTTGCCGTGCTGCAAAGCGATCCATTCGCGATTCTCGGCCTCGCAGCGGCAGTGATCCTGATCAAAGGTCTCGTGCTTTATGTGCTGGCGCGCGCATCAAAATTGCAAGGGCGGGACCGCTGGCTCTTTACCCTCGGCCTCGCGCAGGCGGGGGAATTCGGCTTTGTTCTAACCGCCTTTTCGCTTGGACAGAACGTGATTCCCGTCGCCCTATCAGAGCGGATTTTGCTGATCATCGCGCTATCAATGCTAATCACGCCGCTTTTGTTCATCCTGATGGAATTGATCGACAAATACAGCAGCGATCCCGCAGTACAGGCTGTGGCACATGATGAAATTGATACGGATGGAACGGTAATCATCGCAGGAGTCGGGCGTTTCGGGCAGATCGTCAACCGGCTTGTTGGCTCAGCAGGGTTCAACACAGTGGTCATTGATCACGATATCAAGACGATCGATCTGATGCGGCGCTTTGGTTTTAAAGGGTTTTTCGGAGATCCGACCCGCCCCGATATGCTGCGCGCCGCCGGACTTGCGGATGCGCGCGTACTTGTCGTGGCGCTTGATGATCCGGCTGCGGCAATAAAACTGGTGCTTTATGCGCGCAAGGAACGCCCCGATTTGCACATTATCGCGCGTGCGCGTGATCGCAGTGACGTGTTCCGTCTCTATCGCGCAGGCGCGAATGATATCGTACGCGAGATGTTCGATAGCTCCCTGCGTGCAGGGCGATATGTACTTGAAAACATTGGCCTCACCGAGTTTGAAGCCGCCGAGGCCGAGCGCATGTTCTACGCCCACGACCGCCACGCGATCCGCGAATTGGCAGAAGTGTGGGACCCCGAAACCACATCAGGCGAAAACAAGGCCTATGTGGCGCGCGCCAAGGAGTTGGAGCGAGACCTCGAAGCCTCGCTCCTCACGATTTTGGAAGCGCGCCGATCGGGGGATTAACCCGCTGCGACGCCCGCTTCGGCAAAGGTCGCCATGCCGGAATGACACTCGACAGCTGCTACGAGAATGTTGATCGCAAGCGCACCGCCAGAGCCTTCGCCAAGGCGCATATCAAGGCTGAGCAGTGGTGATTTTTCGATTGCCGCCAATAGCTTGCCATGGGCACCCTCTTGGCTGAGATGTCCTGCAACCGTGTGATCGAGCGCGCCTTCTTGCGCGCGCGCGAGGCAGGCCGCAGCCGCAGTGCAGATGAAACCGTCCAAGATTACCGGGATGCGTTTGGCACGCGCGGATGCGATCGCGCCCGCCATCGCCGCCAATTCGCGCCCGCCAAGGCAACGCAGAATTTCCAGCGCATCATCACTCGCATGGAGCACCGCACCCTCGGCGACGACGCGAACCTTATTGTCCAGCCCCGCATCGTCAACGCCCGTGCCGCGCCCTGTCCACGCGCTTGCTTCTCCGCCAAATAACGCCGTCGCAATAGCCGCCGCAGAAGTGGTATTGCCGATGCCCATTTCGCCGACCACGAGCAATTCGCTATCGCTCTCGACGGCGTTCCAGCCCGTGCGCAGGGCATCGACCACCTCTTGCTCGCTCATCGCCGGGCCTTGGGTGAAATCCGCCGTGGGCCTGTCCAGATCAAGCGCATGCACCGACATTTCGGCCCCTGCCACACGGCTCAACTGGTTCACTGCCGCGCCGCCGTGCTCGAAATTGGCGACCATTTGCACGGTGACTTCGGCGGGAAAAGCCGACACGCCCTGCGCGGTGACGCCATGGTTTCCAGCGAAAACAATCACTTGCCGCTTGCCGACGTGCGGGCGATCGCTGCCGCGCCAACCGCCGTACCAAATGGCTAAATCCTCCAAACGGCCCAAAGCACCGGGGGGTTTGGTCAACTGGCCATTTCGTGCGGCAGCGCCAGCGCGCGCAGTATCATCAGGGCCGGGCATCTGGGCCAAAAGGGCGCGAAATTCAGAAAGTGAAGAAAATACGGTCATGGCGGGGGACTTTCATTGTAAGCGAAGTTGCCCTCGTGTTTAACGGAGCACGCAGATGCGACAAGGCGGGAATGGCCCTTTTGAAACAGCAAAACGACCTCTTGGGGGATGCGGCGCTGGCGCTGTCACTTCTGACGCGCTTGCCGATAAAGATCGACGATGCGGGCTATGCGCGTTCGGCGCAAGCGGCCTGGGCCTACCCGCTTGTCGGCGTGGTGAGCGGGATTTTTAGCTGCATTGCCGTTTGGGGCGCGGTGACGCTTGGCCTGCCACTTTGGTGCGCCGCGATTGGCGCGATCGCAGCAGGCGTGATCGTCACGGGCGCTATGCACGAAGACGGGCTGGCAGATTGCAGCGACGGGTTCTGGGGCGGCTGGGACCGGGCAATGCGCTTGCTGATCATGAAAGACAGCCAGATTGGCACCTATGGCGTTCTTGCGCTTTTCATCACGCAAGCGCTGCGCTTTGGCGCGATTTGGGAGATTTTACACCACGAAAATTGGGCGCTTACGCTGATCGCCGTGCACATCGCCTCGCGCGCGGTGATGCCTGCCGTGATGAGCGCGCTGCCCCACGCACGCGAAAGCGGGCTGTCGCAAACGGTCGGGCACGTCCCGCGTGCAGCGGCGGTAAAAGCGGCGGCGATCGGCGCGGCGACACTGTTGCTTGGCTTCGGGCTTTCGGGCATCGCTCTTTGCATTGTGGCGGCATTGGCCGCGTTTGGCGTCGCATCGCTCGCACGCGCAAAAATTGGCGGACAGACTGGGGATGTTTGCGGGGCAAGCCAACAAGTTACTGAAATTGCGCTTCTTTTGGCCATACTCGCAGGAGAGTAGACATAGAAAAACCGCACCCCCTCCCAAAGGCGCGGTTCTTCGTTTTCCCAGACGCGGGGCTGCGTGACTTAAGCAGCAGCAGGCGCGCGGGACATCAGGACATCAGTGATCTGGCGCGCAGCGCCGTCTTCGTCGCCGCCTTGAACTGCGCCGATTTCGCGCGTCAAACGCTCAAGCGCGGCTTCATAAAGCTGACGCTCCGAATAGCTTTGCTCGCGCTGGTCATCAGTGCGATGCAAATCGCGCACGACCTCCGCAATCGCGATCAGATCGCCGGAGTTGATCTTTTGCTCATATTCCTGCGCGCGGCGTGACCACATGGCGCGCTTGACCTTGGCCTTGCCCTTGAGCGTCTTCATCGCATACCCGACTTCGTCAGGCGAGCTAAGCGAGCGCATGCCAATATCAATTGCTTTATGGGTCGGAACGCGCAGAGTCATCTTGTCTTTTTCGAACGCAACAACATAAAACTCGAGCATCATTTCCGCAATTTCCTGCTCTTCAACGGAAACAACACGGCCGACGCCATGCGCGGGATAAACGACAAACTGGTTGGTGCGAAAATCTAGGTTCTTAGACTTGCTCATGCAGGTATTCCTTAGCACATTCGGGATCGTCAGACACGACAAGACCAAGCACGCAGGCTTGCACCAGCGTTCTCAGTGGCTTGTGGTTTTGGCTATTTCGCGGCTTTGCAGAAACAGAGTTGTGTCAGGCAATCAATCATCATCCAGCAATGACATATCACAAAAATCGCCCCCTCACCATAGGCCGCGCCAAACGCGGCAAAAACAAGCACAGAGCCAAGTATCTATAGCGAAACGCGAAAAGGTGCCGGTGCGGCACCTTTAGGTAATTCGGTAGCAATGATTCGCGCAGATTAACCGCCCTCGCCCGGGTTTTCGGAGAAGTACTTCTCCAGCTTGCCCTGCTCTCCATCACGCTCTTCCGCCTCGGGCAGCGGATCTTTCTTGGTGATGATCACTGGCCACAGCTCGGAATATTTGCGGTTGAATTCGACCCATTTCTCCATGTCCGGCTCTGTGTCCGGGCGGATCGCATCGGCGGGGCATTCCGGCTCGCACACGCCGCAATCGATGCACTCGTCGGGGTGAATTACCAGCATGTTTTCGCCCTCATAGAAGCAATCTACGGGGCAGACTTCGACGCAGTCGGTGAATTTGCAAGCGATGCAAGCATCATTGACGATATAGGTCATGGAACGTGCCTCAATTCGGGATTCCCGTTAGCTAATCCAAGCAGCGCAATCATTCAAGCGTTCCGCGTTTGATTTGCGCGCCCGTGCGGCGTTCTGCCTTGCTCGGGCGTCCGCCGCGCTCGGCGAAGGGTTTGGAGATATCGTGCGGTCCAGGTGGGCTAAGGTCGGTATAAAGCGTTTGCGCTTCGCTGGCAGGGCCACGGCGCGTGCCGATACCATCCACTTGGATGACGCGAATGTGATTGCCTTGTGGGAAGGTCAAAACATCACCGACTTTCACGGTCGCGGATGTTTTCATGACCTTTTCGCTGTTCACGCGCAGGTGGCTACCGGTGATAAGTTTGGCTGACAGGCTACGGGTCTTAAAGAACCGCGCCTGCCAGAGCCATTTGTCCGCGCGCAGCTTTTCAGCTGCTTCGCTCACTTCTTGGTAAAGCCCATCAACGCCGCCGCGAACGGATTGTCCGGGTCGATCTTTTTCTCGGGCTTCGAAGGACGCGCCGAGAAGTTTTGCGCCTTGTTCCCAGCGCCTTGAGGCTTGCCACGCGGCTTACCCTTGCCTTTGCCTTTGGGCGCGCCACCGTCTTTGCGAGGGCGGCTGTCGGCGGAGCGTTGCTGGCGCACGCGGCCCCATGTGAAAGTATAGAACACCTCCATCTCGGGGGCGGCGGCGGGCACTTCCTGTGGCGCCTCGGCGGGCACTTCACTGGGCGTTTCAACAGGAACTTCTGTGGGAACTTCTACGGGAACTTCTACGGGAGCCTCTGTAGGAACTTCGGCTGGAACTTCGGCTGGAACCTCTGCTGGCACGTCCTTCGGCGTTTCTGCCTCAGCCTCATTTGCGACTTGCGGCACAGCGATAACAACCTTCACCTTCTCGCGCTCGCCCTTTTCAGCTTTGTAGCCAAGGCCTTGCATGAGATCGCTGAATTGCTCCAGCGTCATGCCCGTGATCGAGAGCATGTCGGCTTTCGCCTCAAAGCCGCCACGGCTATCCTCGCTGCGCAGCATATCGGCAAGTCGTTCCAGCATATCGATGCGGATCGCGCGGGTGCCGGAAGCGCGGTAGCCGGACATCAGATGGTAGCCCGCTGGAGCATGATCAACCGATGGTACGGTGACCAACCCGGGGGGCGGAGCTTCGGGGAATTCCTGATGATCCGCCGCAAGCGACCAAAGAACGAGGCGCAAGCGCGTCGGGGCCGGCTTTAGAAGAAGCGGCATGAAAATGGTAAACTGACCAAAGCGGATGCCGTGCTTGCGCAAAGCGCCGCGCGCCTCTTGATCGAGGGACTTCACTTCGTCGGCGACATCCGCGCGAGGGATCAAGCCAAGGCCTTCGATCAGGCGGAACGCGAAACCGCGCGCCATGCCCGAGAGAGTCTCGTCGCGTTGCAGGTTCAGCAAAGGTTCCATATGCAGCGCAACTTTGCGATCAATGAAGTGCTGCAACCGGCGCGTGACCTTTTCGGCGACCTCCGTGCCTGCGACGTCATCGACGAAAGCCTGCACTTGCGGCTTGAGCGCCTCGGGGCCGGACACAAGTTTACCAACAGCATATTCGCCCCACATGAGGCCACCCTGCTCGGTAAAATCTATCTCCGTATCGGGCGCGTTATAGAAGCGGTCCGCACGCAGATGAAAATGCGGAGCAAGCGCCGCAATGGATGCTGTGCGCAGTGTTTTCGCTTCATTGCCGCTCGCGGATTTATCCTGCGAGAAACGGAAACCTTCCAAGCGACCAACGAATTCACCTTCGACGGTCACTTCACCTTTGTCATTTACTTCGGCCAAAAGGGCCTCCTTTTGTTTGAGCCGGCGCAAAAGCACGGATGTGCGCCGGTCCACAAATCTTTGGGTCAAACGCTCGTGCAGCGCATCTGACAAGCGGTCTTCTACAGCGCGCGTCTGTGAACGCCAATCACTTTCGTCGCTGCTCCAGCCGGAACGCTGCGCGACATAGGTCCAGGTGCGGATAAACGCCAATCGTTTGGACAATGTGTCGATATCGCCCTCGGTGCGGTCAATGCGCTGGATTTGGCGGCCAAGCCATTCATCGGGGATTTGACCCGATTGGTGCAAAAAGCAATAAATGCTATTCAGCAAACTGGCGTGTTCGGCGTGACTGATACCGCGAAAATCAGGAATACGGCACACATCCCAGAGCAGTTTGACCGAGGCCGCATCGCTGGCACGCGCGGCGATCTCCGCCTCTGCCGCAAGCGTTTTGAGCACGCGCAGATCATCCGCTTCGCGCGACTTCACCAAGCGCTCGTCATGGCTGGGCTGCTCAAGCGAGGCGATCAGCGCATCGAGGCGGCCCATTTGCAGTTTGGGATTGCGCCATTGCAGCTTGCCAACCGAGGGGAAGCGGTGATCGGTGATCGCGCGCGCAACCTCATCCAGCAAGGGCGGCGCTTCACCGGTAACGCCGAAGGTGCCGCTTTTCATACCGCGCCCTGCACGCCCTGCGATCTGGGCGAGTTCGTTGGGCTGGAGCATGCGCATGCGAGTGCCGTCGAATTTCACCAGCGAGGAAAATGCGACATGCTCGATATCAAGGTTAAGCCCCATGCCGATCGCATCAGTTGCCACCAGATAATCGACATCGCCGTTTTGATACATTTCCACCTGCGCGTTGCGCGTGCGCGGGGATAGCGCGCCCATGACCACCGCAGCACCACCCTTTTGACGGCGGATCAATTCGGCGATGGCATATACATTTTCAACCGAGAACCCGACAATAGCGCTACGTGGGCGCATGCGACTTATCTTTTTCGCACCAGAGTAGGTCAGCTCGCTCATGCGCGCACGCGCCACGAACTGCGCATCTGGAATCAAGGATGCAATCGGGCCGCGCATTGTATCCGCACCCATGAACAGGGTTTCTTGCAGGCCGCGCGCGCGCAATAATCGATCGGTAAACACATGGCCACGCTCGGGATCATCGCAAAGCTGGATCTCATCCACAGCCAGAAAATCGCAGCCCATACCCTCTGGCATCGCCTCGACGGTGCAGACCCAATACTGAGTGCGCGGCGGCACGATGCGTTCCTCGCCCGTGACCAGCGCCACAACGGAGGGGCCACGAATCGCAACGATCCGATCATAGACCTCACGCGCTAGAAGGCGCAAAGGCAGGCCGATGACACCCGTACGATAGCCCAGCATGCGCTCGATTGCGTAGGTGGTCTTGCCGGTATTCGTCGGTCCGAGGACCGCGATGATGCGTGACTGCGCGGTCATAAAATGCCTCTACCCATGCCTACCTTTTACAGGGCGGGACCTTTGACCGTTGTCTCAAGCCGCTCCATCGCTTCGAGTACGGAAGCATGATGCGGATGTATAGCAAGAACTTGTTCATAGACCTCATAGGCGCGGGTTGGATCGCCCAATTGTTCGAAGATCGCGCCAAGGCCTTGGATCGCCTCGAAATGCTTCGGATTAAGCGCGAGCACACGTGCCAGATCCTCAAGCGCGGGGCCGTATAATTCTTCTTGATAGAGCGCACTGGCGCGCATGTGCCAGCCCTCGGCGAAATCCGGCGCATGATCCGTAAGAGCGGTCAGATGTTCGATCGCGGCTTGCGGCTTTTTCGCACGCAACGCATTGCGCCCGCGTTTGAGCAACAAATCCGCCGAAGCAGATCCGGAGCGAGTCCAGCTGCGCTTGATCTGACTGGCGATTTTGGCTGCTTCATCGGGGCCGGCGTCGCGTAATTGTGACAGCAAAATTTCAGCATCTACTTCAGCGGCGCTCTGCTGAGTCGCCTCTTGCGCAAAGGCGGGCCCCTGCAAAGGTATGGAATTCACCACTAGCGCGAGAATTATCGCGTAGATAGCTTTACGTGGCTCTGCCGCAAGGTAAGGTTTGCGAGTTGTTATATGCGCTCTCATATAGGAGAGTGTAGCGCAAGCTGTGCAAGATGCCAGATGCGATGAGATAACGAAGCGGAGAGCGACATGAGTGATATTATCAACGCGGCGGTTGTAGCCTTGAACGGAAAGCTGAGCAGCGCCGATTTCGACGGTAGCGCGAAGTTCCAGATCGCGGGCGAAGGCGCGGTGCGCATCGACAGCGAAGGTGCGGCAGCCTCGGATGCGGACGCGGATGTGACGCTGAGCGCGGATGCGGAGACGTTTCAATCCATCCTTGAGGGGGAATTGAACGCGACGACGGCCTTTATGACGGGCAAATTATCCGTTGACGGCGACATGGGCACGGCGATGAAGCTGGCCGCAGTCTTGGCGTAACCCACTGTTGCGGATCAAAATATGACGCAAGCACCTTACCATGCAGAGATCTGCAATGGCCCCTCGGGCGGCTACGCGCTTTGGCGCAAGGCCAGTGACGGGGTGCGTTTGCGTATCGGATTTTGGCCCCTCAAAGGGGCCAAAGCCACCGTGCTGATCTTTACGGGCCGCACGGAATATATCGAAAAATACGCCCATGTCGCGCTTGATCTACAGGCCGCGGGCTACACTGTCGCCTCTCTGGATTGGCGCGGTCAGGGCCTGTCGGACCGTTTGATGGACGACCCCTATCGCGGCCATGTCGGCAGTTTCGACGATTATCAAAAAGACATCGACGTGTTGCTGGCCACTTTGGCCGAAGAGGGCCTGCCAGCGCCTTGCGCGCTCATCGGGCATTCCATGGGTGGCTGCATCGGGCTTCGCGCGCTCGTGAACGGGCTGGACGTGAAGGGCGCCGTGTTTTCAGCGCCTATGTGGGGCATCGTCATGGCCCCTGCACTGCGCCCTGCCGCCTGGGCCCTCTCGCGCATTGCCGCGCAGGCGGGGCTTGGCGGCACGCTGGCCCCCGGCACCAACAAACGCAGCTTTATTCTAAGCGATCCTTTCGAGAACAACACACTGACGCGCGACCGCGAAATGTGGGCGATGATGGGCGCGCAGATCAAGGCGGTACCAGGCCTTGAGCTTGGCGGTCCCAGCCTTGATTGGGTGCGCTTGGCGATGGACGAATGCGCAGCGCTCATGCGCACGTCTACGCCAAATGTGCCAGCGCTGACCTTTCTGGGCGACGGCGAGCGGATCGTCGAGGCAAGCGCGATCCATGACAAGATGAGCACCTGGCCAAATGGCACCCTCAGCATCATCAAGAACGGCGAGCATGAGGCCTATATGGAAGTCCCCGAAACGCGTGCCCGCCTTGCGGCAGAGACTGCCGCGTTTCTCGACAGCCTCTAGTGCCAGCTACGCACCGTTTTTGAGCGCGTGAACGCCATCCGCCGCCTCTTTGGCACCTGCCCGCATCCAGTTATGTTCGGAGGCGATGAAGAACATGCTTAGCCCGTATTTCTGCCACTCTGCCGCTTTGGCCGCGTCAGGCACGAAGGTCATATAAGCCTTGCCATGGGCCTTCGACGCCGCCCCGCAGCGCTCGATCGCGGCGTATAGCTCGGGCGAGCTTTGATCGCTTTTGCCGTAGCCGACCGAGAGGTCCGCAGGGCCAATGAATATCCCGTCCACGCCCTCCACGGCGGCGATCGCCTCGACCGCGTCCACGCCTTCCGGCTCTTCGATCTGCGCGATCACGATGGTTTCGCGTTGCGAGCGCGCCAAAAGGTCGGGCATCGTCTGAGTGGCATAGCCCGCCCAGCGCGATGATCCCGCGTAGCCGCGTCCGTGCAAGCCATAGCGCGCCGATTTGGCCGCCGCCGCCGCCTTTTCGGCGCTATCCACGTGCGGCACGACGATGCCAGCTGCGCCATAATCAAGCGCTTGCAAAATTTCGCGCGCGCTTGCGTCGGCGACGCGCACCAGCACCGGAAAATCCAGCGCACGCGCGACGGCCATGCACGCGTCCATCGCGGCGCGATCAAAGGGCGCGTGTTCGGCATCGAGGCACAGAAAATCGAGGCCGGATTGTGCCAGCACCTCCACCAACACATATGAGGGCGTTTTCAGAAACGTCCCTGCCAGCGGCGCGCCCGAGAGCATTTTTTCGCGAAAATCGGCTGTGTTGGTCATGAGGTTCAATCCTTTTGCATTCGCTTGCACTTTAGGTGAACTGCAAGGCGGCGCAAGCGGTGGCGCGCGTCAAATGCCGCGCTATAATCGACACATGGCGCATGAACCTCTCATCACTTTTACCGATCGCGGCATGTATTGCGCGCGTGCGCAGGTTTACATGGATCCTTGGAAACCTGTCGCGCGTGCGTTGATCACCCATGGCCACGCCGATCACGCGCGCGAAGGTCACGCACACTACATGTGCACCAAAAGCGCCGCGCCGATCATGCGCCACCGCCTTGGCTCAATTGATCTGCAAGAGGTGGAATATGGCGAAAAGATCGTGATCAACGGGGTGGAAATTTCCTTTCACCCCGCAGGTCACGTCATCGGCTCTGCGCAAATTCGCCTTGCATACAAAGGTGAGGTTTGGGTGATTTCAGGCGATTACAAAGTTGAGCACGACGGTATCGGCGAGCCGTTCGAACCTGTGCGTTGCACGCATTTCGTAACCGAATGTACCTTTGGTTTACCGATCTTCAAATGGGCCCCCCAAGCGCGGGTGGCAGCACAGATCAATGACTGGTGGCGCATCAATGCAAATGCAGGCGTGCATAGTATCATCGGGGCCTATTCCCTCGGCAAGGCGCAGCGCATTCTATCCTTGCTCGAGCCGGGCATTGGCCCAATCCTGACCCACGGCGCAATCGAGGCAAGCAACGCTGTGCTGCGCGGCCAAGGCATCACTTTGCCACAGACGACACTGATCACACCGGACTTCGATCACACATCCCAAAACGGCGCGATGGTGCTCGCGCCGCCCGCAGCGCTCGGCTCCAAATGGGCCGCGAAATTCGGCGCCCACTCGAGCGGTTTCGCAAGCGGCTGGATGCGCCTTCGCGGCGTGCGCCGACGGCGCGCGCTGGAGCGTGGATTCGTTATGTCAGATCATGCAGACTGGGAGGGATTACTGCACGCAATCGCCTTAACGAATGCGGAAAATATATATGTGACTCATGGTTACACCGACATCTTCGCGCGCCACCTCAAGAGCGCTGGCTACAATGCTGCAATCGTTGAAACAGCATTTGACGGCGAGGATACTGCGCTAGAAAGCAAAGCGATATGAAAGCCTTTGCCGATCTGTTTCAAACGCTGGATGAAACCAGCAAAACGACGCTCAAAATCAATGCTTTAGCGCACTACTTTAAACACGCCGATGATAAGGATCGCATTTGGACCATCGCGTTGTTTTCCGGGCGACGTCCCAAACGCGCCGTCACCACTGCGCAGCTTCGCGCCTGGGCCGCAGAGCGCTCGGGCATTGAGCCCTGGCTGTTTGAGGAATGCTACCCAATCGTCGGCGATCTGGCAGAAACGATCAGTCTGGTTTTACCAGACGCGTCAGAGACTTCTCAGGCGTCTTTGACGGATTGGCTCAAGGCACTTGCTGCGCTTGCGAGCGAGCCCGAAGAGGCGCGCAAAACCTTTGTGCTTGATGCCTGGGATTGCTTGGACGGCACTGAAAGGTTCTTGTTCAACAAGCTGATAACGGGCGGCTTTCGCGTTGGCGTGTCGCAAAAACTGATGACCCGCGCCTTGGCCGCAGCAAGCGGCAAGGACGAGGCGGAACTGGCGCACCGGCTGATGGGCGATTGGACGCCGCTCACGACCAGCTACCACGCGTTGATCGAAGCGGATGATCCCGCCAGCGCACGCTCGCGGCCCTATCCGTTCTACCTTGCCAGTGGTTTGGAGGGCGCGGCGCACGATCTGGGGCCTGTCGTAGACTGGCATGCGGAATGGAAATGGGACGGCATTCGTGGCCAAGTGATCCTGCGCGCAGGCGAGGTTTTCGTTTGGTCGCGCGGCGAGGAATTGGTGAGCGAGCGCTTTCCCGAATTTAACCGTTTGCTCGACGTCCTTCCCGAAGGCACCGTGCTGGACGGAGAAATTCTAGGCTGGCAGGACGCCCGGCCCATGCCCTTTGCCGCGCTACAAAAGCGCATTGGCCGAAAGAGTGTTCCTACCAAATTGCTGCGCGAAATTCCCGTGGTGATCTACGCTTACGATCTGCTTGAATGGCGCGGAGAGGACATCCGGGCCCAGCCCTTCGAGCAGCGCCGCGCGGCGCTGGTACGCGCACTGGCGGATTTACCAGAAACAGCCCCTGTGCATCTGTCACCCGAGATTAAGGCGAGCGATTGGAACGCGCTTGCCAAGTCAAGGTCAACCGCACGCGAGAACAGCGCAGAGGGCCTGATGTTGAAGCGGCGCACCAGCCCTTATCTGGCAGGGCGCAAGCGGGGCGATTGGTGGAAATGGAAGCTCGATCCACTCACAATCGATGCAGTTATGATCTATGCACAATCGGGGCATGGGCGGCGCGCAAACCTGTTTACCGATTACACATTCGCGGTTTGGAGCGGCAATGATCTGGTGCCCTTTACCAAGGCCTATTCCGGCCTTAGCGACGCCGAATTCGGCCAGATCACCGCCTGGGTGCGCAAGAATACGCTACAACGTTTCGGCCCTGTGCGCGCGGTAGCGCCCGAGCATGTTTTCGAGATCGCGTTTGAAGGCATTCAAGCGAGCACCCGGCACAAATCCGGCGTTGCCTTGCGCTTTCCACGCATGCTGCGTTGGCGGCGCGATAAACCTGTGCAAGAAGCGAACACACTCGATGATCTTAAGGAAATGTTGAACCTTTATGGATAAGCCTGACGCCATTATGCCCCCGCCCGCGCAAAAGCCTCTTGTCCAAGCGCCGGTCGGGGCATGCGATGCGCATGTCCATCTTGTGGCCGCGATGGGCGAATTTGATCTATGGGAGGCGCGCGCGGAAAACCCCGCGCGTTTCGACGACACGGAGGGACCTGATTTAGACGGCTGGCTCGCGCTGTGGCGCAAGCAGCTCGACGCGCTCGGCTTTTCGCGCGGGGTGATCGTGCATTCGATCCTCTACGGCGCGGACAATTCCGTGACGGTCGAGGCCGTGCGCCGTATGGGCGAGGGCTTCAAGGGCGTGGGCCTTTTAAGTGATGGCGCTTGCGAGGGCGATGTCGCACAAATGGCCGAGTGGAACATGGCGGCTGTGCGCCTGAATTACGTGCATGGGGGCGTTCTTAGCTGGGGGGGCGTGCAAGCAATGGCCCCCATGCTGAAAGATCACGGAATGCACGTACAAATGCTCATGCACGCGCATCAGCATATGGATGCGTTGGCGGATGATGTGCGCGCGCTGCCGGTGGATATTTGTTTTGATCACATCGGCTGGCCTGATCTTGGCCTAGGGGCAAAGCATGACGGGGTGCAAAAGCTCTGCCAGTTGCTGAACGAGGGCAAAACATGGGTCAAACTTTCTGCGCTTTATCGTATGTGCGCAGCCCCCTATGATGCTGCCGACGAAATCGTCGCCGCATTGGTCGCGGCCAATCCCGAACGCTGCCTTTGGGGTTCGGACTGGCCCCACCTGATGCTCGCCGATGCGCAGATGCCTATCGCAGCCGAGCTACTGGATGCGTTCCACCGCGTCGTCACGGACGATGCCACGCGCCATCGCATTCTTGTGAGCAATCCAGCGGCGCTTTACGGGTTTTAACTCTGTATTAGGGTGCATAGGTTAAGCCTCAAAAGAGATATGAGGTTTTTAGATGCTGCACCTGCCCTTCCCCGCTCGCAAACCAGTGCGCGACGCCCTTGCCGGCTCTGGCCCAGACGCCCTTGGCAACCTGCCAGAGTGGGATTTGAGCGATCTATATTCTGGCGAAGATGCGCCCGAGCTTAAACGAGACCTCGATTGGTTGGAGGAGGCCTGCGCCAGTTTCGCGCGCGATTTTGAGGGTAAGCTGGGCGATCAAGATGCCGCCGGCTTGCTTGACTGCGTGCTGCGCAACGAGCGGATCAATTCCGTTGCGGGGCGTATCATGTCCTATGCGGGCCTGCGCTATTACCAGCTGACGACGGATGCGGATCGCGCAAAATTCATGTCCGACATGCAGGAACGGATCACCAATTTCACCACGCCATTGGTATTCTTCACGCTCGAATTGAACCGCCTCGATGATGCCCATCTGGACCAACATTTCACCGCCAATTCCGATCTGGCACGGTATAAACCTGTGTTCGATCGCATCCGCGCAATGAAGCCCTATCAGCTTAGCGACGAGCTTGAGAAATTTCTCCATGATCTTGGCGTCGTCGGCGATGCCTGGGAGCGGATGTTCGATGAAACCATCGCGGGCCTCACGTTTGACGTAGATGGCGAGACGCTCAATATCGAGGGCGCATTGAATCTTTTGACGGAGCAAGATCGCACCAAACGCGAAGCGGCAAGCCGCGAGATCGCGCGGGTTTTGGGCGAAAACGTCAAAACCTTTGCCCGCGTTCACAACACGCAGGCCAAGGAAAAGGAAATCATAGATCGCTGGCGCGGCATGGAAACGGCGCAAACGGGCCGCCACCTCAGCAATCATGTGGAACCCGAAGTGGTCGAGGCGTTGCGCACCGCAGTTGTTAACGCCTATCCAAAGCTGTCCCACCGCTATTACGAGATGAAGCGCGGCTGGCTTGGCCTTGAGCGCATGCAGGTCTGGGATCGTAACGCGCCGCTGCCGATGGAAGACACCAAGGTGGTCGGCTGGGACGAAGCCGAAGCGACCGTGATGGAGGCCTACAACGCTTTCGATCCGCGAATGGGCGACATTGCAGTGCCGTTTTTCAAGGACGGCTGGATCGATGCAGGCGTGAAACCGGGTAAAGCACCCGGTGCCTTCGCACACCCGACTGTAACAGACGTGCATCCTTATGTGATGCTCAACTACCTTGGCAAACCGCGCGATGTGATGACGCTCGCGCATGAACTTGGCCACGGCGTGCATCAGGTGCTCGCGGCTGGACAGGGTGAAATGCTGTCGTCCACGCCGCTGACATTGGCGGAAACCGCCAGCGTGTTCGGTGAAATGCTGACTTTCCAGAAGATGCTCGAAAAGGCGGAAACGCAGGCAGAGCGTAAGATCCTTCTGGCCGGCAAGGTCGAGGATATGATCAACACAGTCGTGCGCCAGATCGCGTTCTATGACTTCGAGTGCAAACTGCACGCGGCGCGGCGTGGCGGCGAGCTTACACCAGAGGATATCAACGCCCTGTGGATGAGCGTGCAGGCAGAAAGCCTTGGACCCTGCTTTGATTTCATGGAGGGATACGAGACCTTCTGGGCCTACATCCCGCATTTCGTGCACTCACCGTTCTATGTTTATGCCTATGCGTTCGGCGATGGCTTGGTTAACGCGCTTTATGCGGTTTACCGCGAAGGCGGTGCAGGATTTGAAGAGAAATATTTCGACATGCTCAAAGCGGGCGGGTCCAAGCACCACAAAGAACTGCTTGCGCCGTTTGGGCTGGATGCCTCCGATCCCAAGTTCTGGGATAAGGGCCTGTCGATGATCTCATCCATGATTGATGAATTGGAAGCGATGGAATAGGCGCGATGCAAAATCTCTTTTGCTAAAGAGTTTCGGCTCTATTTCAGCTGACTATCCTTAGAGCCGCGCCGGTTGATCCCGGCGCGGTTTTTCGTTTGGCCATCACGTTCCTGCTGGCATTCGATACAAAGTTTTACGCCCGGACGCGCTATGCGGCGCGCTTCGGGGATGTCCTCGTCGCACTCCGCGCAACGTGCAAAGCTCTCGCCCACAGGCTGTTGGCGCGCCTTCATACGGGCCAATTCATCGGAAATCGACGCTTCTATCTGTTCGGACACAGCGCCGTCTTTGGCCCAGCCGCCCGCCATTACTGCAAGACGAACGGCTGCGCGAGCCAGTCATAAATGGCTTCCGTCGTCGCGCCCGGGTTTTCCAAAGTCGGTAAATGGCCCGCGTTAGAAATCACTTTCAGCTCGGCGTAGGGGATGAGTTCAGCCATGAAAACATGGCGCTTCACCGGGCAAAGCAGGTCATGCTCGCCGCAGAGGACCAATGCGGGCACCTTGCATTTGCGCAGCGTCGATTGCTGGTCGCACCGACGCTGAAGCGCACGCGATTGGCGCACGAAAACCTCCGGCCCCATTCGTCCGGCCATATCCATCACCAGATTAAGCACATCCACCCGCTGCGGTCCGGACGCGAGGTAGTTCGGCTTCATCTCGTCGCGCATCACCTCCATAAGGCGACCAGAGCGCGCACCAATAATTTGCGGCTCGCGCGTGGCAGCGACTTGCGGGGTTTCCGGCAAGGGGTTGGTATCCATCAACGCAATGCGGCTGACCCGTTCGGGCGCGCGGCGCAGAATTTCCATCGCCACTATCCCGCCCATGGACAGACCTGCCAAAGCGAATTTTCCAGGCAGCACCGCAAGCAATTCCGAGGCAATCTCCTCGATCCGCTCGCCTTGGGAAATCGGCGCACACATGACCGCACGATCCGACGACAACTCTGCGATTTGCGGGCCGAACAGGCGCGCATCGCACATTAGACCGGGCAGGAACACAACCGGTTCTTTCATCTACTTCTTCCTCAGAGACGCGACGAGGCGATGCGCGCGCCGTCGGCGAGCGCGCCCAATTTGGCGTAGGCAATTTCAGGATCGACCGCGCCGAACCCGGCAAATGTGCCAAAGCCGCAATCAGAGCCGGCAACGACGCGATCCGCTCCGACGATGCCGGCAAAGCGTTCGATCCGCTGGGCGACCAGTTCGGGATGCTCGACGAAATTCGTGGTGCTGTCGACAACGCCCGGCACAAGGATTTTACTGCTGGGAATCTCGGATGCGCGGTCGCGAAAAACTGTCCACTCATGGGCATGGCGCGGATTTGACGTCTCGAACAGCAGATAATCCGCGCCTGTGTTCATCAGCGTGCCAAAGACTTTATCCATGTCGATATCGCAGACATGCGGCCCCTCGTAGTTGCCCCAGCAAATGTGCACACGCACACGGGACGGGTCGATACCCTCTAACGCGGAATTCAACGCTTCAACGTGTTGCGCAGCGATCTTGAGGAATTCATCATCCGTCAGATCATTGAAAAGCATATGCCTCGAGAGCGCCAGATCGGGGCAATCGAGTTGCAAAAATAGACCCGCATCCACGATCGTCTTATATTCCTCGCGCATCGCATCGGCCAAGGCACCTAGGTATTCTTCACGCGAGGCGTAGAAATCATTCTGCAAAAACAAGGAGATAACGCCGGGAGAGGCCGCATTCATAAAGCCCTCGGAGGCACCATGCGCTGCCATCCCAGCCTTGAGGTTGGCGATGTCCTTGTGTAGCTCGTCCTGGCCTTTGCTTTTGACAGCGCCCACGCACATCGGGCGCGCATATTGCGGCGTGCCGCCGTCATCGGCAAGGCGCTCAAGGAAGGTCGGAAACAGTTTGAGATCTGCGGGTGCATTTCGCGGGCTGTCACCGTCAAAGCCCGTGTAGCGGTCTTTGACATAGGTCGCATAACTGATTTTCGACGTCTCGCCATCGGACACCATGTCGATCCCCACATCCGTCTGGCGGCGCACCGTTTCATTGCTGCCCTCGGACATCGCCGCATCGAAGGCGGCCTGATCGAAGGTTTTGCCATTCTCGCGCGCAAAGATAAAATCCACGACTTTTTGCGTACGTGGCAAGCTGCCGACATGGGTGGTTTTGATCATGGTAATTTCCCTAAAACTCTTTTCTTAAACTGAGCGCTTCGCAGGCAAGGTGCAAGCCGATTAGCCCGAATGCGCGCCGGTATGGGCGATGATCTGCATCCAGATCGCCGTTTCATCCAAGAGCGCCCATTCGCGGCGCAAACCACGCGGTCCGAACTCCGCATGGCAGATGCCCATAACATGCACTTCTGCCCCGCTTGGCGCGCCAAAGCTGCCCCATCCCGAATGGGTTCCGGTCAGCGACCAACGGATCGCGGCGCGCGGCGGCAAAAGTGCCTCTTCGAGGCCGATCTGATGGTGGATTTCGAATTTTGCCGACGGAAATGCCGCGCGCAGCCCAAGCCAGAACGCATCTGCAGCCGCCCAGCCATGCGCGCTTCGCCCGCTGGGGTATTCCAGATGGCAGGCACGGTCATATTGCTGCGGAATGATCGAGAACTCGGCGCTCATCATCCGGTTAAGAATATCGGCGTAAGCCTGCCCCCATGCGTTGTCATTGCCGCGCCCCGTGTAGGGACCGTCGATATCCATCGCAGGGGTGAACGGCGCGCCCGCCCCGCCCTCGACCTTGGCGCGCGCCCAGTCTTTCGGATCATAGCCCATCTGGCGCACCACCGCACCATTGTCGCGGATCAACCATTCATCGCTGATCTGGTTGTCCTTTGCATAGCAGTCGGCGATCGCACGGTAGGTGATCTTGCGTCCCGTCGCAGGGCCAAAGGCACCGTCCCCCGCATGGGTCACTGTCGAAATGATCCTGTGCGAGGACAGCATCCCCGCCTCGGCATCTCCCGACCAGATCACATCCTCGCCCAGCAGTTCGCGGTCCGGAAATTCGACCAGTGACGACATGGTGGCTGCGGTCGATGCAGGCTCGCCCGTGGAAATCCCGCCGGGCATGCGCACGATCACCTCGGGCGCATAATAATCTCGCATACGCGCGCCAAGGCCGCGATCTTCCCAGATTTCCTTTGTGATCCCAAGGATATAGTCCGGAAAGTCCTTCCAGCGATTGTCAAAGCCTCTCATGTTCACCCCTTTGGAATTTTGGCAGAGCCGCGCACAACGAGCGGCCCTTGAATTTGTATTTTGCGCGCAGTGCTCTCGCCGTTGATCATATCCATCAACAGCCCAACCGTCGCGCTGACCATCTGGTTCACAGGTTGGCGCAGCGTCGTCAGATCATAGGCCGCCCAAGCCGCCATGGGCACATCGTCATAGCCAACAATCGAAATATCATCGGGCACGCTAAGTCCCAATTCGCCGCGCAGCGTGTCCATAACTGCAAAGGCCATGTGATCATTGCCCACGAAAAGCGCGTCGGTTTTGTGCACCTCGACCATCTCGCGCGCCGCTTTCACCGCGCCCTCGCGCGAGTACATCCCGTCAAGCTGCGCGATCAAAGCACTGCCCGCGCCCCTCAACCCTGCGGCAAATCCCGCCGCGCGGTCCTGCCCTGTCGATGAGCCGGACCAACCGCTGATGTGACCAATCCGCTCATGTCCACCCGCACAAAGAAATTCTGCAATACGCTTGCCACCCGAGAGATTGTCTGAGGTCACTTCCGGCATGCGCCGGTCCTGCTGGCCACGGTTGAACATTACCACGGGGATCCCAGCCTTTTCACATCGCTCCGTCAATGCGTCGGTCAATCCGACACTGGCTGTGATGATCCCGTCCACCTGATGATCGAGCAACTCGTTTATCACCCGGTCCACGTCCGGTCCGCGCGCGGAAGCCATGAAAATCATGATGTGATAGCCCTGCTCTTGCAACGCATGGCTGAGCCGCTCCAAGGCCACGGGGTAGAACTGGTTATCCAGATAAGCAACGATCAGCCCGATAATCCGCGAGCGCCCCGTAATCAACGAGCGCGCCAATACGTTGGGCCGATAGCCCAGCTCCTGTGCCGCCGCGCGCACTTTTTTGGCGGTTTTTTCCGACGCAGAGGCACCGGAAAAGACACGGCTGACTGCCGATTGGCTGACCCCCGCTTTCGCGGCCACTTCGAGCGATGTCACCTTGCGATGGCTCATCCCGCAGTCCAGCCACCATCGACCAAAATCGAGGTGCCGGTGATCATCCCAGACGCATCCGAGGCAAGAAAGACCGCAGCGCCCATAATATCCTCGACCTCGCCGATGCGGGGCAGCTTGATCTTGCTGTCGATCCAGGCGCGCTTTTCAGGGTCGTCGAAGGTGGGTTTGGTGAGCGGCGTCAAAATGAAGGTCGGGCAGATCGAATTGACGCGAATACCGGCGGGGCCGAACTCGATCGCCATCGCCTTGTTGATGCCCTCGACCGCGTGTTTCGTGCCACAATAGACCGCGCGATCGAGCCCGCCGACATGGGCCATCTGGCTGGAAATCTGAATGATCGACCCGCCACTGCCGTTTGCGATCATCGCTTTGCCCGCCTGCTGCGCGAGAAAATATGCCGCGCGCACGTTGATATTCATCACCGCATCAAAATCATCCTCTGTCGTATCCACGGCTTTGCCGTGACGCGCCAAACCCGCGGAATTCAAAACAATATCAAAATGTTGATCTGCAAAAAGATCGCGCACCGCCTGCGTGTCCGTCACATCCAGCGCATAGGCCTGCGCCGCGAAACCCGCCGCGCGCACATCGCTCACGACGCTCTCGAGCATCTCGGACCGCCTTGCCGCGAAGGTCACATGCGCACCGGCCTCTGCCAATGCCACCGCGCAGGCCATGCCGATCCCGCTCGAGGCTCCAGCGACCAAGGCACGCTTGCCATCAAGGCGAAAAGAAGGAGTTTTCGGAAGGGTCATCACGCCGCCTTTTGCATAGGTTTGCAAGCCAAGCTACGCGCCATGATCCACGCTGTCTAGGGGGTCTTGAGCGCGCGAAACACCGGAAAATCCGCATAGCGCTTTTGGCGCAGCGCGCGCGGCTCGAGCGGTTCGGCATTCGCTTTCACCAATGTCCCCTTGGGTGCGATATAACTATCGATCCGGCGCGGCGTTTCCGGGCGCCAACTCAGATTGAACGCGCAGAGTTTAGGGAAGAACCAGGCCTCCGCAAAAGGCAGATGATCATAAAGCCAATACGCCATATCGCGCCAATCGCGCCCCTGCTCATAACGATCCGCGAACCAGGGAATCACGATAGAAGCCCCGGCCACCTCGACCTTCGGCAAATCCCAGATATGACACTCGAGCGGATAATCGTTGCGCGCACAGTTCAACCCGTTTTCATTGCCGAACCGGTTCACCTCGGGCGCGCGATACCCAGAGCGCACCGCAACGCGCCCGAATGTTTCCTCCAGCGGATCAAGCAATCCCTCGCACAACGCCCGCCCCCGCTGGATCGCCAGATCAGGGTCCACAGGCATATTGCGCAACTGATGGAAATTCGCGATCTCGGAATACAGAAACTCGCGCATGTAAAAATACCGTGACAAGCGCACCCGCCCCAGCGTCTCCAAAGACCACATGCTTGCCGGCCTGCGCATGCCTTCTCCCTTCATCTTCCCCTTTAACTTTGGGGTTTGGGGCAAAGCCCCATGCTGCCCACCCTCTTCGGGTGGGCTAAACCTGCGTGCCGCCTTGGCGGCGCTCCAATAATTTAGGGCGCACCAATCGGAAAAGGAACCGATCCCGGAGCACGCGCCTTGTTGAAACTGCGCAACCGCGCAAAAACATCAACGCCAAGCTGGCGATACATGTCCAGCAAATCCACCAAAACCCAGTTTTCACGGATCAATCCACTCTCCAGCCGCCAGAAATCCAGACTGCGAAGCTCGATGCGCACACCGCTCGGAGCAATGCCAAGCCAGCCATCGGCACTCACGCTCTGCACCATATTCGGCCAGCCGGTCACCGCCGCATAGGGCCCGTCACCGAAGAAATGAAACACAAGACCATCGTCCGATTGCCCGCGATCAGGCATCGCGTTCAGAAAGGGAATTTGATGCCAGTTGCGAAATCCCGCAATGCCGCGCGCGGTGCCGATACCCGCAGGACCATACCACATCATGCGCGGATGCCAGAACCGCTCCAGCTCCATCACCTCCGGCCCGCCCTGAGCGGGATGGCGGATCAGCGCCGCGAGCATGTCCATAATAAGCGCGCAGCTTGCATCGCTTTGTGCGGCGCTGCGCGGCGCGCGCGAAAGTCCGTCCTGCGCTGCAGGCCCGGGCACGCACCACTCGCGCCCCAGTGACGGGGTCATAGGCCAGCAGCCCGCCTGCATCATCACTTCGGGAATATCCCAAATCATCTGTGCCTCGACGATCTTGCCGCCCACAAAACGGTAGAATTCGTGAAAGCGCATATGCACCACATGGCCCGTGGGTGGAATATCAAGCCATGGCGCGACGAACGTGCCGCTGTAATATCCACCGCATCCGATCCAGACATCGCCGCGCTCCGTGGGGCCGGACATCACCAGCCAATCGCGCCGCTCCAGATCAGGCAGTGCGCGCAAAAGCGGCGCGTAGCTGGCTTCATAAAATGCCTCCGGCCCGTGCAAATCACCAAACGGATGGCAATGGTGAAACACCGCTTCCCCGTCGCAAAGCGCGAAGAGCGCGGCCTTCACCGCGCTTTCGTCAAAATCAAATTGTGCGGCCCTCAGCGGGGCAATGAGCGCTTTGAGGCCCTCGAAGTCGACGCTCACTTTGCAGGATCGCGGTAGGGCGCACCCGTGCCATAAGGAACGTTCACCCCGCCATAACGGCGCACGCGCACATTGCATTGCTCCGCATGGCCAACAAAGCCCTCGAGCATGCAAAGTCGCGAGCCGTACTCGCCCACCAGCGTCGCGGCCTCATCGGTCAAAATACGCTGATAGCTATGCGTTTTCAGGAACTTACCGACCCAAAGCCCGCCCGTATAACGCCCCGCCTTCTTGGTAGGAAGCGTGTGGTTGGTGCCAATCACCTTATCGCCGTTCGACACGTTCGTGCGCGCGCCAAGGAACAAAGCACCATAGCAGGTCATGTGCTCGAGGAACCAATCATCGCGGTCCGTCATGACCTGCACATGCTCGGAGGCGATATCATCCGCAATCGCAAGCATCTCGTCATAATTTTCGCAAACGATGACTTCGCCATACTCCTCCCAGGACACCCGCGCGGTGCCGGCGGTGGGCAGAATCTGCAAAATACGCTCGATCTCCAGCATGGTGGCCTCGGCCAGTTTTTTGGAGTTGGTGAGCAAAACGCAAGGGCTGTTGTATCCATGCTCTGCCTGCCCCAAAAGGTCCGTCGCACAAAGCTCGGCGTCTGCGCCATGCTCGTCTGCGATCACCATTGTCTCCGTAGGACCCGCGAACAGATCGATTCCGACGCGGCCAAAGAGCTGGCGTTTAGCTTCGGCGACAAAGGCATTGCCGGGCCCGACAAGCATATGCACCGGATCGATCGTTTCCGTGCCAATCGCCATCGCGCCGATGCCCTGAATGCCGCCAAGTACGTAAATTTCATGGGCACCGCCAAGGTGCATCGCAGCAATCACGCCGGGATTGGGCTTGCCGTTGAACGGCGGCGTCGCAGCAATAATGCGCGGAACCTTCGCAACGGAGGCCGTGGCGACAGACATATGCGCGCTTGCGACCATCGGAAACTTACCGCCCGGAACGTAGCAGCCGACGGATTGCACGGGAATATTCTTGTGACCCAGAATGACGCCCGGAAGCGTTTCCACTTCGATATCGAGCATGGAATCGCGCTGCGCCTGCGCGAAATTGCGCACTTGTTCCTGCGCGAACTTGATATCGGCCAATTCACGCGGGCTTAGCTGGGCAATCAGATCGTCGATTTCCTGCTGGCTGAGGCGATAGTTCTCGGGCGCGTAATTGTCGAACTTCTCGGACAATTCGCGCACGGCAGCGTCGCCGCGCGCTTCGATATCGGCCAGCGTCGCTTCGACCACCGCGCGGGTTTTTGCATCATCCTCGGCGCGTTCTGCAGCCGGTTTACCGCGTTTGAGATACTCTGCCATGTTTTGTCTCCCCGAACGGGGCGCACCCCAAGATTCCATTCCCAGATAGAATAGAGGGCGCACCGCCCGGCTCAAGGCTTTTTTGCATACGCTTGCAAATTAGTCTGCTAAATCAGTCCGCCAAAACCTGCTGTGCCCAAGTAATCATAGCCTGCGCTGCCCCCTCGGTTTGGGAGGGCGAGAGGATATCCCCCGCAATCACATGGCTATAGGCATCATCGCCCACGCCCATGCTAAGCGGCAACACCGCGCTCGGGCTGCCCCAAGCGTCGGCCACCGCGCGGGTCTTGGCCGCGCTGACAACCTTGTCCTGATCCGAGAACACGAAGAGCGCAGGCACTTGCGCCTGCCCCATATCCAGCGCGTCCACCGCTTTGACCAGTGCGGCCATAGGGATCAAGGCCACGGTCGGGTAGCTGTTGGTCCAGTATGTTTCATGCGCCGCATTATGTGCCTCGAAGCTGCGCTCTGCACCGGCAACGATTGGCCCCCACCAGCGCACACCAGGCCAGGTGAGCATCGCAGAAGCGGGCGTGTTGATCGCGAAATTTGGGGACACGAAGATGCTGCCAGCGACGTTGCGCATCGCATCGCCCCGTAGCGCGGCCGCAGCCATCAGCGTACCGCCCGTGGAAGTTGACACGACAATCACCCGCTCGCCAACCGCGCGCGCCGCGGCCAATGCCTCCAGCGTATCGCGCATCCAATCCGCAGCGCTGGCCTCGGCCATTGCCGCGCCAGAGCGCCCATGCCCGCGCAGCCGCGTAAAAACAAGGTTCGCGCCCAGCGCCGCAGCAAGCCTGTCAGGCACGGGGCGGATTTCTTCGGAGGTTGCGGAAAACCCGTGGATATAGACTACGGAGACTGGTGTCTTTTGCTCTGGCGCGCCCGCCCAAATCACCCGCTTTTGCGCATTGGGCGTGATGTCGTCATACGCCGCCTCGACGCCCTCGAAATAGGCCGAGACGCCGCCGCTCAGCAAGGCCTCATCAAAGCTCACATCGAGGTTCACCGCCTCGCGCGGCGCGAAAAGCGCGATTGCGGCAATCACCGCAATCGCCGAAACCACCAAGCCGCCAAGCCAGCGAAACAGTGTTTTCATTCTGCGCCCTCCCCGGCTTTCAAAACCTCTTCCACCGCAGCCTCGATCAGCGACAGGCAGGCATTGTCGGAAAAGCGGTGATCCGCACCGTCCACCAAAGTCAGGCGCATATCGGGGCCGGTGGCATGTTCCAGCAGCCGCAGCGCCACCGACATATCCACATCCGCGTCGCTCGTGCCTTGCAAGAAGCGCGCGGGGAAGGGCAATTCAAGCGGACCCCCTAGAACCAGTTGATCGCGCCCGTCCTCGATCAGCTTTTTGGTGATAATATAAGGCTCGCCATAATCAGAGGGCAGCGCAATTTGGCCGTTGCTTTGCAGATCGGCTTTCTGCGCATCGGAAAATCCCGCCCACATGCTGTCTTCGGTAAAATCCGGCGCGGCGGCGATGGTTACAAGTCCCATGATCCGCTCTGGCATATTTTTCGCCGCGAGAAGAGATTGCCACCCCCCCATAGAAGAGCCCACCAAAAGCAATGGACCGTCCGTTACCGCGTTCAAAAGCGCGCGTACATCTTCGGCCCAATCACCAATGCAGCCATCTGTGAACTGACCCGAACTTTGCCCGTGCCCCGAATAATCAAACCGCAGAAAGGCGCGTCTTTTCGCCAACGCCCAATCTTCAAGGTGAATGGCCTTCGTGCCCTCCATATCGGACTTGAGCCCGCCCAGAAACACAACGCACGGCCCTGCCCCATCGGTCTTGTGATATGCGATCTGGCGCCCTTGCGGCGATGTATGGAACTTGGGTTCGCTCATGGCGTCCTCCGCTAAATGCTTGGCTCGTATTGATGCACGAGCGCCGCGCGGGTGCAAAGCCTCAATCGGCCTTCTTGACAGGCTAAAGCAGTGAGGTCATTGAGCGCCAACACATAACCCGCAACCGGGCGCTTTCGTAGGCGCCAAACTGACGAGGAGTGCCGACATGGCAAACGTCTCCCTTACTTTTCCCGATGGCAATAAACGCGAGTACGCGGCGGGTATCACCGCTGGCGAAGTCGCCTCGGACATCTCCACGTCACTTGGCAAGAAGGCGATCAGCGCGACGGTAAATGGGGCGCATTGGGATTTGCAGTGGCCCATCGAGAGCGATAGCACCCTCGCAATCAACACCATGAAAGACGAAGTGCCCGCGCTGGAACTGGTGCGCCACGATCTCGCGCACATCATGGCGCGCGCGGTGCAGGAAATCTGGCCGGACGTCAAAGTCACCATTGGTCCTGTCATCAAAGACGGCTGGTATTACGACTTCGATCGCAAAGAGCCGTTCACGCCCGAGGATCTTGGCGTTATCGAAAAGAAGATGAAAGAGATCATCAATGCGCGCGATACGGTGCGCACCGAAGTCTGGGAGCGCGCTCGCGCGGTGAAACACTACGAGGATTTGGGTGAGCCTTATAAAGTCGAGCTGATCGACGGCATCCCTGGCGACGAGCCTTTGCGCATGTATTGGCATGGCGAGTGGCAGGACCTGTGCCGTGGCCCGCATTTGCAGCACACAGGCCAGGTTCCGGGCGATAGCTTCAAACTGATGAGCATCGCAGGTGCCTATTGGCGCGGTGACAGTGATCGCGCGATGTTGCAGCGCATCTACGGCTGCGCCTTTCTCAACAAGGAACAGCTCAAAGCGCATATGCACATGCTCGAGGAGGCCGCGAAACGCGATCATCGCAAGCTGGGCCGCGAGATGGACCTGTTCCACATGCAAGAAGAAGCGCCGGGCCAGATTTTCTGGCATCCAAACGGCTGGCGTATCTACACCGAATTGCAGGACTACATGCGTCGCAAGCAATATGCGGGCGGCTATGTGGAAGTGAACACGCCGCAGGTCGTGGATCGCAAGCTCTGGGAAGCGTCAGGGCATTGGGAAAAGTATCAAGAGAACATGTTCATCGTCGAAGTCGACGAAGATCACGCCCGCGAGAAGGCTGTGAATGCCCTCAAGCCGATGAACTGCCCCTGCCACGTTCAAATCTTTAACCAAGGTTTGAAATCCTACCGCGATTTGCCTTTGCGCATGGCCGAATTTGGCTCGTGTAACCGCTATGAGCCATCGGGCGCGCTTCACGGTATCATGCGGGTGCGCGGCTTTACGCAGGACGACGGGCATATTTTCTGCCGCGAGGACCAGATCGAGGAAGAGACCGCGATCTACATCGACTTCCTGTCGTCGGTTTACAAAGACCTCGGCTTTGAAGACTTCCGCGTGAAATTCTCGGATCGCCCTGAAATGCGCTCTGGCTCGGATGAGGTCTGGGACAAGGCCGAATACGCGCTGCTCACCGCGACGCGCGCCGCAGGGATCGAGCCGGAGATGAATCCCGGCGAAGGGGCGTTCTATGGGCCCAAGCTGGAATTCGTTCTGACCGATGCGATTGGCCGTGACTGGCAGTGCGGCACGCATCAGGTGGATTTCGTTCTGCCAGAGCGCCTTGATGCCAGCTATATCGGCGCGGACGGTGACAAACATCGCCCCGTGATGCTGCACCGTGCGACATTGGGATCATTCGAGCGTTTCATCGGTATTCTGATCGAAAGCCACGCAGGCAAACTGCCGTTCTGGCTGGCTCCGCGCCAAGTGGTCGTCGCATCGATCATTTCCGATGCGGATGACTATGTGCACGAAGTGGTTGCAGCCCTGAAAGCCGTTGGCGTGCGCGCAGAGGCGGATATTCGCAACGAGAAGATCAATTACAAAGTGCGCGAACATTCCGTGGGCAAGGTGCCTGTGATCCTCGCCGTGGGTGCGCGCGAAGTCGAAGAACGTACGGTAACCCTGCGCCGCCTTGGCGAAAAGCAAACCAAGGTCGATACGCTGGATTCGGTGCTGGCGGCGCTCAAAATCGAGGCAACACCGCCCGATAAACTGTAACATTCCCCCTGGGGGAGTGATCGAAAACTGCAACACGGCCCGCCCCTTCAGGCGGGCCGCTCTTGTTTTCAAAGGATATTTTGTCGCAGGCAGGCTCACGCCTGTGTCGCGCACTCTGACGCATGCGTGACACACGCCGCCGTGAATAGCCAAAAACCGGCCCTGCGCAGTAAGTTGATTTCAGTCACCAAAACGGTGCACTGCTTAACGATACGAACAACAAACCAAAGGAACACCTCATGTCCAACGCACTCAAAACCCTCGCCGTCGCCGGCGCTGTCGCCGCCTCTTTCACAGCTCACACGGTCACCCAAGCCTCTGCCGCAGGCCAGGAAAAATGCTACGGCGTTTCCCTTGCAGGCAAGAACGATTGCGCCGCCGGCGCGGGCACCACATGCGCAGGATCCTCCACGGTGGACTATCAGGGCAACGCATGGACGCTGGTCGATGCAGGCACATGCGCCGAGATGGAATTGCCCGACGGGCGCATGGGTTCGCTTGAAGCGCTGACGCGTGACCTGCCCGCATAAGCAAGCTATGGTTGGGGTGCGCAGCAATGCGCGCCCTATGTTTTAAAGGACTTTTCTGATGTTTGATGCCACGCGCGCACGCCGTCCTGATCTGCCAAATGCGCCCGGCGTCGGCTACAAACCTCAGCATTTCGCCAATATCCTGGAGGCCCCCGCGCCTGTGGAATGGCTGGAAATTCACGCTGAAAACTACATGGGCCAGGGCGGTCGCCCACTTGCCCAGCTACGCCATCTGTCTGAACGCTTTCCCGTTTCGGTGCACGGCGTCGGCCTAAGCATCGGCGGTGAAGGGGCCCTTGATAGCGAGCACCTTGCGCGGCTGAAAACGCTTTGCGACTGGCTCAGCCCCGCAAGTTTCTCCGAACATCTCGCATGGTCGAGCCACGAGAACGCGTTCTTGAACGATCTGCTACCCCTGCCCTACACCAACGCCACGTTGGAGCGCGTCGCGGATCATATCGATCAGGTCCAGGATGTTCTGGGCCGTCAAATGTTGCTGGAAAATCCGTCCAGCTATCTTGCCTTCCGCGAAAGCACCATGCGCGAGACAGAATTCCTTGGCGCGTTGGCGCAGCGCACTGGCTGCGGCTTGCTGCTTGATGTGAACAACGTCTTCGTGTCTGCCACCAATCTGCAGTTGGATGCGCGCGCTTACATAGATGATTTCCCGCTCGAGTGCGTCGGTGAAATTCACCTTGGCGGGCATGATGAGGATATGGATGATCATGGCGCGCCTTTGCTGATCGACAGCCATGGCCGCGAAGTGGCTGATCCGGTTTGGGCGCTTTTGGAGTACACGCTTGCGCGCTCCGGTCCGCGCCCGTTGCTGATCGAATGGGACACAGACGTTCCTGACTGGCCAACCCTTGCAGCAGAGGCGCAGCGCGGCGCGCGGGCGCTGGCGCATACACCATGAGAAGCGCGCAATCACAATTTCGAACGGCGCTCTTCGATCCTGATATCGCCGTGCCCCGGGGACTTCTGGATGGGCTTGATCGCCCTGCGGGCAAGCGTTTTGATGTCTATCGCAACAACGTGGTGATGAGCCTGAAAGAGGCACTTTCACATAGCTTTCCGGTCATCGAAAAGTTACTTGGCATACATAATTTTTCGTCCCTTGCCGGACTTTACGTGCGCGAACACCCACCCGCTGATCCGCGCATGATGCTTTATGGCGCTGAATTTCCTGCGTATTTAGAGGGCTTTAAGCCACTGGCGCATCTTTCCTACCTCGGCGATGTGGCACGGCTGGAGCTGGCGCAGCGCCGCAGCTACCACGCGCGCGACGCCACCCCGATCGATCCTGCGGTATTCAGCACATTGCCCCCCAAGGTGCTCGCCCGCGCGCAGGTGCACTTCGTACCAGCCGTTCACACCCTGCGCTCGCTCTGGCCAATCCTCGATATCTGGCATTTCAACATGACGGACGGCGCGCCGAAACCTGCGGCGCGCGCTCAGGACGTGCTTATCGCGCGCCAAGAGTTCGACCCGAGCATGCACGCTCTCCCAGTGGGCGGCGCTGATCTGATAGAAGCCTTGCGCGCGGGAACCCTGCTCGGCGACGCGCTTGAAAATATTGAACAAATCCACCCCGATTTCGATTTCCCCAGCCTTTTGGGGCTTTTGCTCCAAACCGGCGCGATTGGCACAGTGACGCCCATAAATGACCAGAAGGACTAGACATATGCGCAGTTTGATTGCTCTCCAGGAGCGCCTGTTCGCCCCCATCGGCGCGGGCGACGCCGCGCTCGCCTTTGCGGCGCGCTTTGCCTTCGCAGCCGCCCTTGCGCTTTATTTCTTCAACTCGGGACTGACCAAACTGGGCGGCGGCGTCATGGGGATTTTCCAGCCCTCGCTCGGGGCCTACGCGCAGATTTTTCCCCGCGCGATGGAGGCGGCAGGCTATGATGTCAGCCAGCTTGGCCTGTTTCACTGGGCGGTCGTGATCGCAGGCACATGGGCCGAATTCATCCTGCCCGCCCTTATCATCGTCGGGCTGCTCACGCGGCTGGCGGCGCTTGGCATGATCGGATTTATCGTGGTGCAAAGCCTGACCGATCTGATCGGGCACAATGCGTGGAGCGACCCAAAAGTGCTGGGCGCATGGTTCGATCGCATCCCTGACGGAATCATCCTCGATCAGCGCATGTTCTGGGTTCTGGCGCTTGCAATCCTGGTGTTCAAAGGCGCGGGCTGGCTGTCGCTGGACCGCGTCTTTACCAAGTCAGACGCCTAGGGTCGCCTGCACCTCTTTGCTCCAGCCCAAATAAAGCGCATCGCCGATCTCAATCAGCGGACGCTTCATCAAGGCGGGATGATCCACCAGCAAGTCCAGCGAAGGGCGTGCACGCTCGGCCTCGCCAAGATTGCGCCATGTGCTCGAGCGCGTGTTTAGCAAGGCCGCGCCGAACTCTGCCTCGGCCCTTTGCAAAAGCGCGATCGGCACGCCGTCGCCACGTACATCGACAAGCTGCGCATCGGGCAAGGATTTCAAAGCCTTGCGGCAGGTGTCGCAGTTTTTCAGGCCATATAGCTTCATTTCGATCTCCCTATTCTTTGCGTCAGAGCGCGTGTTTCTAACGAAAATGTCAACTCGGGTTATCCGAAAATTCCTTGAAATTCGCACGGGAATGCTAAGCTCACGGCTACGGAAGTATTGGAAAGGGAGTTCGCGGAATGCCCAATGGCACCGTAAAATGGTTCAACACCACCAAGGGGTTCGGATTTATCGAACCTGAAGGCGGCGGCAAGGATGTGTTCGTACATATTTCAGCCGTCGAGCGCTCGGGAATGACGGGTTTGGCCGACAATCAAAAGGTCTCGTTCGACATGGAAGAGGGCCGCGATGGACGCGATATGGCGGCCAATTTGAAGGCGCTTTAAACTACACAGCACGAAAAAGCCCAGCGGAATCGCTGGGCTTGGTCGTTTATTGACGGCGCTACTCGATCACTCGGATTGGATATAGATCGTGCGCTGGCCGTATACCTGCTCTCGTGTGTAGAGCACCTGGTCGCTCACGATGGCGGTCGTTTTCGGCGCGTGCTTTTTGACGTGCTGCTGCTTCATCGGCGTGTAGCCGCGCGCCGCAGTGCCACAGCAAATGACGCCGCCAAGAACCACCGGCTGTAGGCCCGGAGGGCAATAGTTCGGGCCATGATAGGCCTGCGGCGCAACGCTATTGGGATTATGCGTGCCGTCCCCCATATACATATCACCCCAGGCCAGAGCCTGCGAAGAAGCGGCGATTGTCGCCGCAACGGCCACTGCGAAAACTTTTGAAAACATGGAACTGCCCTTTTTATGAAACTGCTCGAGATGGTGTTTTTTATTATCAGTTAGACCTAACATGGGGCGCAATTAAGTCAATTTAGGCGCACGCAAGTTGGGCCGCATTGACCAAACTCGACCTCGCAGTGTGATTCTTTTGCAAGCAAAAGCGCAAAGCTTTATAGTTTTGCATGCCTCAAATACTCGAAAACCGTGCATGTCGGGAGGTCTTCGCGCAGAGGTGTTTCGCCCAAGATGTTCCAATGCGCGCGCTCAAACGCAGGGAAATGCGTGTCCGCCGCCTCGATCGAAAGATCGACTTCAGTGATCAACATGCGGTCCGCAAGCGTGATCATCTCTCGGTATATCCCTGCACCGCCGATGCCATAAACGCGCCTGTAGCCCTTTGCGTAGGCAAACGCGACAGCCTGTGCGACACTGGTGAAGGTATGCTCGGCGCTGCACCCTTGCGAGGTCACAACGATGTTCAATCGATCCTTCAATGGTTTGAACGGCAGGCTGTCCCAAGTATTGCGCCCCATGATGATCGCACCGCCAAGGGTCTCGCGTTTGAAGAATTGTAGGTCCTCAGGGGCATACCAAGGAATGTCATTATCCTTGCCAATGGCCCCGTTCCGGTCGCGTGCAACAATCAGCGAAATCATACGCTACACCGCCACAGGCGCGCGGATGGCCGCGTCGGGATCATAGCCGATAATCTCGAAATCATCATAGGTGAAGTCGAAAAGCGTCGGGACCTGCCGCTTGATGCAAAGCTGCGGCAGTGATTTTGGCGCGCGCGCAAGCTGGGTTTGCACCTGCTCCATATGGTTGGAATAGATATGCGCGTCGCCGATGGAGTGGATAAAATCCCCCGGCTCGTAGCCCGTCACATGTGCCAGCATATGCAGCAAAAGCGCGTAGGAGGCGATGTTGAAGGGTACGCCGAGGAACATATCCGCGGAGCGTTGATAAAGCTGCAAATGCAGTTTTCCACCCGAAATACGGACCTGCCAGAGCGTGTGACACGGAGGCAGCGCCATATTGGGCACTTCCGCCGGATTCCACGCAGAAACGATGAGTCGGCGGCTATCGGGGGTCTTCTTGATCGCCTCGATAAGGTCAGTGATTTGATCGATAGAGCCTGCACCACCCGGCGCAGGGAAGCGGCGCCACTGCGCGCCGTAGACAGGTCCGAGATCGCCGTTCTCGTCCGCCCATTCGTCCCAGATCGAAACACCGTTATCCTTGAGATACTTGATGTTGGTATCGCCTGCGATAAACCACAAAAGCTCGTGGATGATCGATTTCAGATGCAGCTTTTTGGTGGTGACCAAAGGAAACCCGTCCGCCATCCGGTAGCGGCACTGCATCCCGAAATGCGAAATGGTGCCAGTGCCAGTTCGGTCCGTGGACTGAACCCCAAACTCCAGAACATCGCGCAAGGCTTGATGGTATTGCTTCACTGCATTTCCCCCAGTTTGGCTTTGCTTTAACAAGTGCGCGTCACACCGACAAGGTCGCCTGCACTGCCCTACCCCAGCGCGCATAGCGTGTACCGCGAGTTTGCGTGTCCATCTCGGGGGTGAATTTACGCTCGAGCGCCCAAGTCGCTGCGAACTCTTCAAGGCCCGGATAAAGCCCCGCGCGCTGACCGGCAAGCCATGCAGCACCAAGCGCAGTGGTTTCCAGCACATGAGGGCGATCCACAGGCGCGCCCAGAATATCGGACAGGAACTGCATGGCCCAGTCCGAGCCGCTCATCCCGCCATCGACCCGCAGGGCGGTTTCTTCTGCGCCGCACCAATCCGCGTGCATCGCTTCCAGTAGATCGCGGGTTTGAAACCCGACGCTTTCCAGCGCCGCCTTGGCCAGTTCCGCAGGGCCAGAGCCGCGCGTGAGGCCGTACACCGCGCCGCGACACTCTGCATTCCAATAGGGCGCACCAAGACCGGTGAAGGCCGGCACGATGATCACATCCTGCCCCGCATCCGCACTATCCGCGAGGGGCTGGGTTTCCTTCGCCTCGCGAATGATCTTCAGCCCGTCGCGCAGCCATTGCACCACCGCCCCCGCAATGAAAATGGAGCCTTCCAGCGCATAGGTCGGTTTGCCGTCAAGCTGATAGGCAATCGTGGTCAGCAGGCGATTGTTGGACGTCACAGGTTCGTCGCCCGTGTTCAGCAGCGCGAAGCATCCGGTGCCATAGGTCGATTTGAGCATGCCCGGCTTGAAGCACGCCTGCCCCACCGTCGCGGCCTGTTGATCGCCCGCAACGCCCAAAATCGGAATTTCGCGCCCGAACAAATCGGCCCGCACCATGCCGAAATCAGCGGCGCAATCCTTGACCTCGGGCAGTACGGACATGGGGATATCAAGCATATCGCACATGGTCTGCGACCAGCGGCCTTTGCGAATATCATATAGCATGGTGCGCGCCGCATTGGTGGCATCGGTGACATGGGCCTTGCCGCCCGTAAGGTTCCAGATAAGCCAGCTATCGACGGTGCCAAAGGCCAGCTCGCCCGCTTCTGCCCTAGCGCGCGCGCCCTCGACATTATCAAGCAGCCATTTCAGTTTCGTACCGCTAAAATATGGATCGAGCAGCAAGCCGGTGCGCTCGGTCACCACCGCTTCATGCCCCGCTTCTTTCAACGCGTGACACAGCGCGGACGTGCGCCGATCCTGCCAGACGATCGCGCGGTGCAGAGGTTTGCCGTTGGTGCGATCCCATAAAACCGTGGTTTCCCGCTGATTGGTGATCCCGAGTGCGGCGATATCTTCCGCTTTGATCCCTGCCTTTTCAATCGCGCCGCGGCAGGTGGCGGCGGTACTGGTCCAAAGGTCCATCGCATCATGCTCGACCCAGCCACTTTGCGGAAAATGCTGCTCGAACTCTTCCTGCGCACTGGCGACGGGCACCATATCGGCCCCGAACAGGATCGCGCGGGTCGATGTGGTGCCTTGATCGATGGCAAGGATATGGGTCATGGGGTCGTCCGTTATAACGAGTGGTTAATCTATGAGGCGAGCGAGGGCAGCCAGAGCACGATGCCCGGAAAGGACACCAGCAACGCGATGGTGATACCGTCGGCGATGAAGAAGGGCGTCACACCCTTGAAGACGTCCTGCACCGTGAGATCGTCGCGCACGCCCGCCACAACGAAGCAGTTAAGCCCGATGGGCGGGGTGATAAGGCAGAACTCGGCCATCTTCACCACCAATATCCCGAACCAGATCGCACACATCGGACCGGACATGCCAAAGGCGCTGTCCGCTGCGCTGACCATTTCACCGCCATTGAGCGCCATAACCGCAGGGTAGACCACAGGCAGCGTCAAAAGCAGCATACCGATCGCGTCCATGAACATGCCCAGCACCGCATAGGCGAGCAAGATACAAATCAGGATCGTCAGCGGTGCCATGTCCAGCCCCGTGATCCAGTCCGAGAACGCATCGGGCAATTTGGCGAAGCCAAGGAAGCGCACATAGATCAGCACGCCCCAGATGATCGTAAAGATCATCACCGTCAGTTTGGCAGTTTCCAGCAGCGCGCTTTTGAGTTGCTTCCAGCGCATCCCGCGATAGAGCGCCATGCAAAAGATGATGAACGCGCCGATTGCCCCGCCCTCGGTCGCGGTGCCCCAAGCATCGCCAAATGGATTGTAGACGAAGAAAATGATGATCACGACCACGGCCACGATGGGCAAGGCGGGGGGCAGCGATTCAAAGCGCTCGCGCCATGTAAAGCCGCCTACGGGCGGGCCGATATTCTTGAACCCCACCGCAAGGCCGATGATCAGGATCGCATAGACCAACGCCGAGAACATGCCCGGAATAAACCCTGCAAGCAGCAATTTGCCCACGTCCTGTTCAACGATAATCGCGTAGATCACAAGGATTGCAGAGGGCGGAATGAGCGAGGCCAGCGTGCCGCCTGCCGCGACCACGCCCGCGGCGAAGGCTTTGTTATAGCCCACTTTCAGCATTTCAGGGATAGCGATCCGCGCAAAAACCGCGGCGGTCGCAACGGAGGCGCCGGAGACAGCGGCAAAGCCTGCGGTCGCGAACACCGTGGCCACGGCCAGTCCGCCCGGCACCCAAGCGATCCAGCGTTTCGCGGCCTCGAACAGCGCAACGGTCAGCTTTGCATGATAGGCAAGATAGCCGATCAGGATGAACACGGGGATCAGGCTAAGCACCTGCGCGCTGACCTTGGAATGGGGGGTCAAACCTGCGATCTTGACGCTGATTTCTACAGCTTTCCAAAAGCGCTCGGGGTCATAATCAAAGCCGTTCCAGCGCAGCCAGACAAGGCCGACAAATCCCGCAAGTCCCGCAGCAAAGGCGACGCGCATGCCAAGCAGAACAAACACCAGCATGCCGCCGCTGACCCATAGGCCGATCTCGATAGGTTCCATCAGTCGGCTCCCTCAATGGATTTCGCTTCGATCGCGGCCTGCTCGGCCACAGTCAGGGTAAGGGGCACGGCCACCGGATTTTCCGAGTTCAAAATGAAGGCACGCCCATAGCCGACGGCCTGCAAAAGCAAGCGCGCAGTAAGCACGCCAAAGGCGATCGGCACAACCAGCTTGGACGGCCAGATCGGAATGCCCACGTCGATGGAACTGTCGCGGCTACACAGGGGCCGCGCGCAATCAAAAGAGCGGTCGAAATGTTCCCATGCGCCCCAGGTGAGCGCGACGATCAACAGCAAGATAAGCAGCACCGAGATAAATTCGAAAAGCCAAAGCACGCGGCCACGTAGCTTGGAAACCAGCATATCCATGCGGATATGCGTGCCGTCGCGCTGCACATAGGACACGCCCATGATCGCGATAATCGGCATGGCGGCTTCTATGTAATCCACATAGCCCATCATCGGTGACGCAAAAAACTTGCGCCCCGTGACGGAGTAGACGGCGAGGAACATCAACAACAGGATCGCCAGACCGCTCAAGAGCGCGCAAAAACGCTCGAACGGCAAGAGCGCACGATCAAGCTTGCTGAGAAGGCTGGAGTCTTCAAGAACTGCGGCTGAGCCTGCCATGTGTCATATTCCCCGAAAATAAAAAGGCAGGGCGCGCACGGCGTGCGCCCTGCAAAATGAAGCTGGGTTCCGGCGCGCGCTTGATGCGCGCCGGATTCATCGGGTTCAGCTGCCCGACTTGGCCTCTGCCAAAGTCTTGGCAACAAGATCATAAAGCTCTTGACCGGGCAGGCCCTGCGCTTCCATGTCCTTGATCCACTCGGCACGGATCGGGTCAGCCGCCTTGGCGCGGAATTCGGCGATCACGTCATCCGCAATCTCGACTTTCTCCACGCCCTTTTCTTCGAGAACACTGTCCCAGCGCGCCAGCAATTCAGCATAGTTGGCGAGGTAGTGATCAATCGCTTCGTCGACCGAGCTGTCAAGCGCTTCGCGGTGCGCGTCGCTCAGGCTCTCATAGGCATCGATGTTAACCACGACAGGGCAATTCACCGTGCCGGGGTTCAGGTTCGCAGTCCACCACGTCGCCTGATTGATCGTGCCGAAGCTAAGATGTGCGTGCTGCGCGAAAGCAACCGTATCGACCACGCCGCCCTCCATCGCCTGATAGGCTTCAGTCGCCGTAACGGAAGTGGGCACTGCACCGACCGCTTCGAACGCATTGCCTATGCCGCCCGTCGCACGCACGCGCATGCCCTCAAAATCAGCGAGCGATCTACGCGCATCGCCGGTGCCAACGATATTGTATTGCGGCATCGGCGAGGTCATCAACAATTTCGCGTTCCACTGCGCCATTTCTTCGGTCGCGGCGGGGTGGGCGTAAACGGCTTTGGAAACTGCGACTTCCTGCGCAAGATTCTCGACACCGAGGAAGGGCAATTCGAGTACCGTGATCACGCGGTTCTTGTCGCGGTGATAGCCTGCGCAGAATTGGGCCATCTCGAAGGCACCAATAGAGATGCCGTCAAGGTTTTCGCGGTTCTTGGACAGACCGCCATAAGAGACGTTCATGGTAAATTCGCCGTTGGTCTTGGCAGAGACCAGTTCAGCCAGCTTTTCAACGTGCTCCGTGAAGGCGCGGCGCTTGCCCCAGACCGAAACGTTCCATTCCGTCGCCGCTGCTTCGCCCGCAAGGCTCGCAATGAAAGCTGTACCGATGAGTTTTGCAGTCAGGTTTTTCATGATCTTCTCCCTTTTATGATTGTGCGAACCTTAGCGCCCCAAGTGAGGGGCGCAACGGCTTTCTGAAAACAAATTTTGCGCGAATTTCAGGCAGCACGCACAAATGTGCGGCACAGAGCGAGTCGGTTCGACTGGAGTGATTTTCGGCATACAATTGCATACCGACACACTATGCCGCAGGCCTGCGCTAGCGCAAACAGTGCTTTTTCAAGCAAGGATTTAGCGGCAACTTTATTTACCACTGGAAAATAGGGCAGTCACAAAACCGTTACAATCCAACTGCGCCGCCATCCTTAGTCACAACCATTTACAAAACATCGCTATAAAGATAAAAATTATTGACAACATTACGCTTTGTTTACTTGTGCTTATTTATTGCTTTTCAAAGCTAACTTATAAGTGACCCAAGGACAGGTTGCTGATTTCCATGCGCTCTCCGCCAAGACGCCTTGAAAACCAGCAGCGTGATTGATTGATCAAGGGAGCTCTGAACATGAACGATTCAACGACACAGCCGCACGCCAAAACCTACCCCCCCTCAGG
>NZ_MUHR01000028.1 GCF_002105285.1 Planktotalea arctica | reverse complement strand
GTTCTCGGACGCCCTCTGGCAAATGAACGGCCTCATCCGACACGGCGTCGACCAGGCGTTTGACGTGGATGGCTCCCTTTGGTGCAACAACGCCGTGCTCCGCAAGATGGCCACGCAGTGCGTTGATCGTCTGAGTGCGCTGACCAATGAACATCTGTCGCATACGAAACAGCATGGCACGCGCCTGCTGGGCTTCAGACTTTAGCTCTACAAACCGCATTGTTGGTCGCGACGATAGCTTCAGCGTCAGCAACATCGTTCTTTTGCCTTTTTACAAATGGCTTCACATAGTTTGGTGCAATCAGTCGCACCGTGTGCCCCAGCTTCTCGATCTCGCGGCCCCAGCAGTGAGCTGTCGCACAGGCCTCCATCGCAACAGTGCATGTGGGCTGTTCGCTCATAAATGCGAGAAGCTGAACACGCGTCAGTTTCTTGCGAAAAATAACTGCTCCGTTTGCGCAAGTCCCGTGAAGTTGAAACACGCGCTTTGCAAGGTCTATGCCGATTATGGTGATTTCTGACATGGATGCTCTCCCTTTGAATGATGCTTTCTGCAACATCACAATGGCACATTACGATGCCAGTTGGTGAGGGCATCCACGCCATCAACAAAGCCATACCACCTGTGTAACGCCGCTCATATTGGGGTCAGTCTTCTTGAAGTCGTTTGAACAAAGAAGAGGTGTCCCAGCGGCCACCACCCATTTTCTGGACGTCTTTATAAAATTGATCGATAAGCGCTGTTATGGGCAAGGACGCACCATTCTCGTTGGCTGTTTCAAGGCAGATCCCAAGATCTTTGCGCATCCAATCAACTGCGAAACCATGATCGAAATGATCATCCAGCATTGTCTTGTAACGGTTTTGCATTTGCCATGATCCAGCGGCACCTTGACTAATGACCTCGACCACAGCCTCGCTGTCTAATCCAGCCTTGGAGGCAAAATGCAACGCCTCAGACAGGCCTTGTACAAGACCTGCAATCGCGATCTGGTTGCACATTTTAGTCATTTGCCCCGCGCCACTGCAGCCAATGCGTCGGCAAAGCTTTGCATAGACATTCATCACAGGTTCTGCCCAATCGTAATCGGCCTGATCACCACCACACATGATAGATAATTGGGCGTTTTCCGCCCCTGCTTGACCGCCTGAAACAGGAGCATCAACAAAGGCGATGCCCTTTTCTTTGGCAACAGCGAAAAGCTCGGCTGTCACGGCGGCGGATACGGTTGTATGATCGACGAAAGTACTACCTTCAGACATAGTTGCAAACGCACCATCTGGTCCAAGGCAAACACTACGCAGATCATCGTCGTTGCCCACGCAGGCCAGAACTATTTCAGCACCTTGTGCTGCCTCGGCAGGGGTTTTACCAAATACACCGCCGTTATCCTTCACCCAAGCCTCGGCCTTGGTGGTGGTCCGGTTGAAAACTGTCACTGCATGGCCAGCCTTTGCAAGGTGGCCTGCCATTGGGTAGCCCATGACCCCAAGGCCCAGAAACGCGAGTTTTGTCATTGATTTATCCATCATTTCTAAAGGGTGTCCTTAGGTATCTTCCCAGCGAAGAACTCATCCAGATTGTCGAGAGCACGAAAGCCCATGGCGTCGCGCGTCGTGCGCGTGGCACTGCCGATGTGAGGCAACATGAAGATGTTGTCGTATTTCGCGAGTGCTGGATTGCCGCCCGGTTCGATCTTAAAGCAATCGAGACCCGCGGCGGCCACTTGGCCGCTGTCCAGCGCCGCCATCAAAGCATCTTCATCGACCAGTGCCCCACGGGCAGTATTCACAATGACAGCACCTGTTGGAAGCCTTGCGAAGCGATCCACATTCATTAGATCAAGCGTCTCGGGCGTGGCGGGGCAATGGAGCGACAGGAAGTCGGCAACTTCTAAAAGACTTTCGACGCTGTCATGATAAATAGCGCTCTGGGCCTGATGTGGGGGAAGTTCAGAGCGGTTGAAATAGTGGATTTCCATATCAAATCCGCGCGCCTTTGCGGCGAAGGCGCGTCCGACGCGGCCCATTCCAACGATTCCCAGTCGTGCGCCTGTGACCTGCTTGCCGACCATGAATGCAGGCGACCAGCTGTCCCAGCTGCCAGTGCGCACTATCCGATCTCCTGCGACCGCATGACGAGCGGCTCCTAACATCAACAGCATCGCCAGCTCGGCCGTTGCATCTGACAGGACGTCAGGGGTGTTCGTTACCACAATCTTCCTCCCCTCCAGGGCAGGCAAATCACAGTGGTCCACACCAACGGAATGGTTAGCAACAATCTGGAGGCGGTCAGAAAATTGCGCCACGACTTCAGGGCTGAAGAGTTCGGAGTGACATGGAATAATAGCGTCGAAATCGGCACTTGCCGCAATCAGATCCGCAGCTGTTCCAGGAGTGTCGTCATAATTAATGACCACGTCATAATCGCGCTTTGCGCGGTCAAGCGTTGCATCAGAAAGACGGCGGGTGATCCAAAGACGCTTCTTGGTCATTTTTTGCGAACGCATTCGTCCCAAAAATCAAAGACCGCCATGCCACACACCACGATCGCAATAATCATGAACGGCAAGCCTCCTGTGAACCCTGCAAAACCGGATGAGATGCTTTGAGACAAGCCACCAATAAAAATGCACAGGAATGCTGTACCAAGTAGCCCGACAAACAGTTTGACCGTGTATGACATTTTAGGTTCCTTTTTAGTCTTCTATTTCTGCAAGATGTTTTTGAAGCCATCGCGCTGTGCGCAAAAGGCGGTCGTCTTTTTCGGCAGGGCCGATCAATTGCACTCCAATAGGTAACCCGTTTTCGCCCACCAGAATAGGTAGTGTAACGCAGGGCAGACCCGCCAGGGTCCACAAGGTGCAGAAAACCGGATCTCCCGTGCCATCGCCAAACTTTGGCGCTTCGCCTGCAGCGGCGGGGGCAATTATGGCATCATAATCGACGAAGAAATTTGCAAAGAATGCTTCGGCGGACGTTTTGACGGCCAACGCGTCTTCATACTCGGTTTTGGTGATCTTGCGTGCGCGGGTGATTATTGGCTTTAGCGTGTCGCTGATCTGGTCCCAGTGTTGGTCGAATATTTTGGCCTGATGCTCTGCGATTTCATATTCATGAATGCATGCCTGGACCGCTACAAGGTCGGCCATAGTATCTGCCGGTTTCATGCGCGTCACTTGCGGTCCGAGGATGTCCAGAACAGCCTCGATGCCATCGCGCGCGTCCACGGACAGCCGTTCGTTGAATGGCAGATCAAACCATGCAAGGTCGGGTGTCACCGGCACATCGGCTTGTGCACCAGACAACATATCGGGACGTGGGCGGGGTAGGCTGGTGGGGTCGTGTTGATCATAGCAACTCAATACATCTGTTAACAGCGCAACATCCGCGATGCTGCGCCCAAAACATCCGACCTGATCAAGCGAGACGGATGTTTGAAGAACGCCGCTGCGCGAAATTATACCACGCGTTGGCTTGAAGCCGAAGGCACCGCAAAACGATGCGGGCCTTATGACGGACCCGTTTGTTTGTGTCCCCACAGCCAGCGGCACGTGAAGGGCTGCTACAGCGGCGGCTGATCCGCTGGAGGACCCTCCAGGGCTGTAATCTAGATTGTGCGGATTGCGGGTTTCATTGGCATGAACAAAGGCTAGTTCCGTAGTGACGGTCTTGCCCATGATTATCGCACCTGCCTCGCGCAGGCGTTCAACCAGCCGAGCGACGTGATCCGTCTGGCGGCCTGCGAAAATCGACGTGCCGCACTCTGTCGGCATTTTGCCCGTATCAATGATGTCTTTGACCCCGACAGGAATGCCGTGCAGCGCACCTGTCGCGCGGCCAGCCTTGCGTATGCGGTCACATTCTTCTGCCTGCGCTAAGGCGACTTCACCATCCAGAAACGCCCAAGCCTTGATCCCATCATCCGTCGACTTGATTTGATCAAGGCAGGATTTAACAAGTTCGAGCGAGCTAAGTCGACCCGAGGCGATGGCCTTCAACGCCTCGGATGCGGTCAGTTTATAGCTGTCCTTAATCATGGGATGTATGGACCGAACAGATAGTCAGGGAACCAAAGAGCAATGCCGGGGAAGGTATACATCAAGATCATCGTCAGGATCACGATACCTAAATACGGCATGATGCCACGGAAGATGTCCATCAACTCGATCTGATCTTTGAGCACCCCTTTTAAATAATAGGCCGACATGGCCATGGGGGGGGTCAAGAACGACGTCTGCAAATTCAGCGCGATCAGCATCGCAAAGAAATACGGGTTCACGCCGAACACTTCGAGAAGAGGCAGAAAAATAGGGACAAAGATGATCAGAATCTCGGACCATTCGAGAGGCCAGCCAAGCAAGAAGATTATGATCTGCGCAAGGACTAGGAACTGCCAAGGTTCCATATCCAAGCCGCCGACGAAATCCGAAATAATATCGTGCCCACCAAGATAAGAGAACACCGATGCAAAGGTCCACGAACCGACGAAAAGCCAGCAGACCATTGCAGTGGCTTTTGCTGTCAGGAACACGCTTTCTTTGAGTTTGGTCCACGACATCGAACGATAAAGGACAGCCAGCACCATACCACCAAGCGCACCCATCGCGGCCGCCTCTGCGGGTGTTGCCAGACCGCCAAGGATCGAGCCAAGAACCAGTGCTATCAGCACCGTTAACGGCACAAAGCTTTTCAGCAAATCAAGGTAAATTTCACGTGGCGGCGGTGGGTTTTCCATTGTGGGTTTTGGCGCTAACGCTGGGTTATACCAGACCCGCAATATTACATAGACGATATAAAGGCCTGCCAACAACAAGCCTGGGAACACGGCGGCGGCATACAAACGCAAAGGCGACAGATCGGCAATCGCCGCATATACAATCAGCATGATCGACGGTGGGATCAAGATGCCCAATGTCCCGCCCGCACAAATAACACCCGCTGCAAAGCTCTTGTCATAGTTGGCGTTGGCCATCGCAGGAAAGGCTAGCAAGCCCATGAGCGTCACAACTGCGCCGACAATACCCGATGCCGTTGAAAATACGGCACAGGTCACCAAGGCTGCGATGGCAAGGCTACCCGGCAGGTTGCGCGCGGCCATGTAGAGAGAGAAGAACAGCTTATCGATGATATTGGCGCGTTCGACCACATATCCCATGAACAAGAACAGTGGGATCGCCACAAGGATCGGGTTTTCCATGACCGAGTATGTATTCTGGTTCAGCAGGTAGAAAATATTGTTGTCAAAAATATCGCTGAAGCTCTCGATCGGGCCACCTTTGCTGTAGGCGTAATATCCGAATGCCACCCCCATCGCGAGGAGTGTGAAAGCAATCGGGAACCCAAGTAGAACCAGCACAATAAACAGCGCAAGCATTATCAGGGCAACTTCGGGGTTTGTCATCTCGTTATCTTTCTAGAAGTGCGCAGGGCGGTTCATTTCTGAGTCGGGGTAACGGCGCGGATTGCATCGAGATCAGCAGCGGTCAACAAGTCTTCGGTTTCTTTCACGTCGACTAACCGTTCGGGCCACACACCTGTACGCATCGCAAAGACGCAGCGGACCAATTCAGCCACTCCTTGGATGGCCAAAAGAAATCCGGAAAGCGGGATCAACGTTTTGAAGAAATAGATTTGGATACTTGCGGGGCTGTTAAAGCTTACTTCTTTATAGCGCCAGCTGTCAGATGCGATTTCCCAACCGTACCATGCAAGAGCGAGAACGCCCGGGAAGAAGAACAGAAAATAAAGTACAAAATCCAGACTGGCTTGGACTTTGACGGGAAATAACCGGTAGATCACGTCAGCGCGGACATGGGTGTCTTGGGCCAGTGCATAGGCACCGCACATCAAGAACAACGCGCCATACATCTGGATCATCATATCGAAGGCCCAAACTGTCGGCGAATTCAGGACGTAGCGGACAAAAACTTCGTACGACACAGAGAGTGTCAGAATCAGGATGCACCAGCCGAAGGCGCGACCAACCCAAAGGCTAAGGCCCTCAATTGCATGAACAAATTTCATATGTCTGCTGCTCCATTTACAGATTTGGCACGCGTTTTGCGGCCCACACCAGTCTTTTAAGTATGTAATGCCCGAGTGCCTATGTGGCACCCGGGCATTGCTGAACTAGTTCATGTTCAGGAGAAGTAGTGATCGTAGGCCAACTTGTAGTCAGGCTGATTGAGGTTCAGGTAACCCATCACTTCTTTGGCGTAGGTCTTCTGGGATTCCATCACGCGTGCAAAGAAGGGATCTTCGCTTGCGATACGGTCTGCAACTTTATCCCATGCAACCAACTGCGCTTCGAGAACAGCCTGCGGTGTGCGGTGTACGTTCACCCCGTCCTGTTCCTGAAGCTTGATCAGGTCATCGGAATAGCGTTTCGTGTTGCCCCAATAGAAGCCAGAATTTTCGGCCATGGATGCGTTGCGGATGATCGCCTGATGGTCTGGCGACAGGTCATTCCAGACGTCTTTGTTGATCGTAACTTCAAAGCACTCTTGGCTTTGGTGGTAGGACGCCAGCATGTAGTCCTTGGAGACGTCCTGCATACCAAAATCGCGGTCAGACGTCGGGTTGTTGAACTCGGCCGCATCAATCAGGCCAGACTTCATCGCAGGCTGGATTTCGCCGCCTGGCAACTGAACAACTGACATACCCATTTCAAGCATAACGTCCGCGGCAAGACCAACGGTGCGATACTTCAGGCCATTCATCTGCGACGCATCTGTGATCGCCTTAGAGAACCAGCCAAGGGGCTGTGCGGGCATGGGCGAGTTAAAGAAGGACACAACATTAAGCCGCAGCTCGTCCATCAGCTCATCAAACAACTCTTGGCCGCCCCCTGCGTGAATCCAGCCCAACATTTCTTGGCTCGACCAGCCAAAGCAAGGACCTGTGCCGAACAGCGACGCTGACTTGGATTTGCCGTACCAGTACGCGGATACATAGTGTGCCGCATCCAGAACGCCGCGGTGAACCGCATCTTGCATCTGGCTTGTTTTGACGACGGAATCGACGGACAGGACTTCGATAGTCAGCGATCCGCCAGACATTTCATTGACGCGGTTTGCAAAGGACTGTGCATTTTCCAGAAAGATGCCGCCGCCCCAAGCCGCTTGCATCTTAATATTCTTGCCGTGGCCTTCAGCGATCGCGGGCGTCGCCAACGCTGCAACACCGGCGATTGCCGTTCCACGCATGAATTTTCTTCGATTGATCGTATTTGTCATGGTTCCTCCCAAGGAATAGTACGAGTCGAGACGCCTTTAATCGGCATATCAGATGAGCGAGTCTCGGGCACGAACTGTTCACGAGCCACCCCTCCCAGAGCAGCACCATGTGTCGCTTAACCCCGCGATCATTTTTCATGTTAAAAGAAAAAATCGTCTTAACAAGTGTTTAATGCGGCATGCCCCAAATGGCCTGCCTTCTGAGGCGAGGGTCCCCTGATCAGACCTTCGGGTCAAAGTATCTTATGGCTCTGAGGGTCTCGAAAGTTTTGGATGCGCCTGAAGGCTGATGCCACATGCTTCGAACTGGCGCCTTGCTGGCCTGGAGGTGATGATATTCAGCGCTGCTGACAAACCTATCCTGCCGCTTTCGTCCAGTTTGGGGTTGGACCGCTGTCAGACGCATATCGGAGGCGCTCGCAGTCGGCGGATGGCGGCAAGGATGTTGCGCACCATTGAGCCCGTGAGAACGACCTCGGCGAGTTGGAAGGTGATGGCCCAGGCGTGGCGAAGAACGCGAGCGCCGATCTTGATCAGCTTAAGCTGGAGGCTGGTCAGTAACCAGTCAGCCATTGCCTCTGGCAGCTTGATGCAGCGCAGGAAGGTGGCGCGATTGTAGGCCAGCGCATGAAGTTGCAGCCGCGCCTCGTTGTTACGGTACTTCTTGCATCGACAGCCCGGCCACCTGCGACCTAGCGCATGACCGGATCGAGGGCTAGCCGGTCGGCGTCGTTGACATCCTCGTATCCGGCCAGACGACCTTGCGGTTGTCGTCGGAAACCTCGATCCGCAAGCGAGCGAGATTTTCTTTCACCACAACAAACTTGTCCACCAGGCCCCATCGGAAGGTTTGTGCGTAGAATCCCGTTAAGACGGAACAATCGGAGAACTTTAGCTGTATCGCGTCATCCCACCCACTTTCTCGTTGCGTTGAGGAGCAAAGGCCGTGCCATTTTTCGCTCAGCAGCGCCAGAATGCCAATCGTAATCACGGGTCAGGATAGTATGTTCCCAGCCAAACGGTGATGTGTGGCAGAGCAGTTTTAGATTAGGGATTTGCCCTTGACGTGCCAGGTGTGCGGATGCCTTGTCCATGTAGAGCGTATTCCAGAACATGATGGCAGCGACAACCATGTTGAGGGCCATGGCGTGTTTCTGTTGCGCAGCATCTGAACGATCATAAATCCGGCCCTGGGAATGGGCGAACACGGCCTTTGCCAGCGAATGCCGTGCCTCGCTTTTGTTAAGGCCTGCTTGGCACTCTTTGCGCAGTTCAGCATTCCCCAGCCAATCCAGCATGAACAGTGTCCGCTCAATGCGGCCGATCTCGCCGAGTGCCAGGTAGAGCCGATTTTGCTGTCGGTATCCGCCAAGTCTTCGCAATGTGGCCGTTAGTTTGATCGCCTTGGTTTTGGCGCTGCCCGCAAGCCGGATGGCATCACCCCCAATGCTGAGCGATGACATCATCTTTGATAGGACTGCCCATCAACGGTGCCAAGAACGGCCATTGGCGTGGCGATCCAAAGCAGGCCAGTTTTCGATCTGGGTAGTCGCGCAGCCGGGAAGCAAGTTTCATGCCGAGCAAGTGGAACAAGGCAAAGACATGATCTGAGACGCCCCCGGTATCGGTGTAGTGGATGAGTAGGTTGAGCAGCATGGAGTTGCCGACCAGCCCGTCCAAAACAAAGGGCGCTTCACCCGCCGTCGCCCCAATCACTGACGAATGAAACGACCCGTGGCGGCCAGACAAGAAAGAATAGATTTTCAGCCCGGGGTCAGGACCGTACTTGGCATTGATCAGGCCGCTCCCGCGATTGGCGGCAAAAAACTGCCCGTCTGAGGACGTGTTGCCAACCTCACCCCAGCGCCTTGCGAATGGCAGATCATGGTGGCCATCTACAATCCTGGCCAGAGCGTCGGTGTAGGTTTCGGACCGCAAATACCACATACTTCCACAGGTCAGTTGGGAATGGCTGACATGCTTGGATGCATAGGCCATCCGTGCCAGACCAAGATTGCTCGCCCCGGCCAAAATGGTGGCAAGTAACACGGCAGGGTCTTCGTGATTGCGGCCTGATCGCAAGTCGGTGGTTCAGAACATAGCGGCGATCCTGAAACCATGCATCGGCGTCTGTTTCCAGCCCGTGTTTTCTCAGTTCTGCCCCCGCCGTTTCGCGAGAGATCAGGTAACTATCAAAGCGCCGATAATCCTGGCTACCCTCCACCCAAACATCGCCAGCACGCAACCGATCACGCAAAGTGGCCACCACAGCAGTTTCATAGACTCGGCGCTTGGGTTGCCCGCCTTCAAGAATCAGCTTTGGCCAATGTTTGGCTGGGAACGGCATCGGCGCATCAGCAGGTAGTTTGCGTTTGCCGGATTTGTTGTGATCTTTCAGCAAATTGAAGAACGCATCGACATCACATCCGCTACCGGAGAACTGATCTTCCATGCCTTCGGGGCCATCGCGCATTTTGAACGCGGACTGATTTCCAAGCGCACCAAAGATGGCATCCAGGCCGCCAGAATGAAGGGTAAAAACGGGGGAGACCTCCCCTCGATCCAGAAACCAGTCTTGGCTCTGCAAAACCTAGTGCAGGCTGGAAGGACCGCCGGACAAGCCGCAAAACAATTGGGTATAGCAAGATCAACCGCTTACAGATTAATCAAGGAAACAGCGGAAACATAAAGGTTCCCACATTGTTCCGCCTTAACGGTATCCTATGCACAAACCTTCCGATGGGGCCTGGTCGCGACGGCAGAGGCACCGACTGCCATAGCCTGTTCTTTTGATTCTGGCACATGAACGACATGTAAATTTGCGTCATATTTTTCAGCCAGATTGCATGCGGTCAAAACAGTAGCTTCGGCATGGTGCGAGCCATCAAACGCGACTACGATTTTTTTGAACATCACTCTCTCCTATCCGTACATCATCAATAGTAGTGCTGCTGAAACCGCATGAATTGGTACAGGTTAGTTTTTGGAAAGAACAGCGTTCTAGGCGTAAAAGGGGCAGTTAACGGACAGCCAATTGATCTGTGTAAGCATCTAAACAACAAATTTCGTCAATCATTGCGCAAGGGTGTGACTGCAATTGCGCAGTCGCGCAAATTGACGGAGCCACCACATGAAAAATACAACAACACTTCTGGTGATAGAACCAAGCACGAGCGATACGTTTATCGCCACACAGGCAGAGCAAGCCTTGGCGCAAAACACGCACCTAAGCGTTCTGATGATAGGGCAACAACCCGTACTGCCCTCATATGCTTATGGCGGATCAATGTATGGCAGCATCGCAATCCCCGATGATTGGGCGCAGATTACAACCACTGCAAGAACGGCGCTGATCAAGCGTGAAATGCAGGTCAAAACCGTGCTCAGCAGCAACGGCGCGTCCTCGGATGTGCAATCCCTTCTGTGCGCGAGCATGGATATCAAGGAAATCGTCGCGCAGCATTCGCGGGTTTGCGACATCGCACATATCGTGACAGAGGCCGAGGGCCTTTCAGATGCCATGCGGCAGGCGGCACATGGAATTCTCTTCAAGTCCCCCGTTGCCTTGATGTTGAATGCCTCGCCCTCCAAGCCTGTTTCAAGCGTATTTGTCGCTTGGAACAACGGCGATACAGCCTCCAAAGCGGTGCATCTCGCATTGCCCTACCTGCTAGAGGCGCATGAGGTGGTCATTGGTTGCTTCGATCCAGTCACCACGGCGGCGCGCGATGGGCTAGACCCTGGCACGGATGTGGCAGCATGGCTTAGCCATCATGGGTGCAACGTGACAGTCTCGCAATTTCCAACGGGTGGCAAAGAGGTTGCAGAGTGTATTCTGCACCGCGCCAAAGAACAGGGCGCTGGCCTTGTTGTCATGGGGGCCTATGGACACGCAAGAATGATGGAAGCCATTTTCGGTGGGACAACCCGCACGATGCTTGATCAAACTGAAATGCCCGTGTTGCTGGCGCATTAGGCCCCTCATTGGTCGGTTGATCTTGCTCGACCGTGCCATCTTCTGCGCGATCTGAAGTGAGCTCTGCCTCGTCGGCACCAAGCGCAGCTGTTTCTGGGGTCGACATATGCACAACAGGCGTCGCGTGCAGGCTCCCCTTGTCGTTTGCCGCGACCTCGGGTGTAGATCTTAGGCGCAAGAGCGCAAACGCGATAAGGATAATATGGGCCGCCCCCGCCACTGCAAACAGGCTTGGCGGGCCGCACCTCGCCATTGCAAATCCCGAAATTGTCGGACCAATGATTGCGCCAACGCCATACACCAGCAACAGACCACCACTCACTTGAATGAACGTCCCTGGTGCTGCGCGGTCGTTGGCATGGGCCACAATAACCGAATACATCGAATAAGCCACCGCACCAAAACCTGTCGAGAGTCCCAGCAGTATGAACGGGTCGGTAAAACGGGAAAACACAAATACGCTGTCAGCCAACAAAGCGATTAGCGCGATCACGATCAGTACCCGCCGACGATCAAATCTGTCAGACAGAATACCCACCGGAATTTGTAGTGCAGCGGCTGCCAAGATTGGAACACTCACAAACAGCGCGATTGTACTCAATGATAGTCCCATTCGGGTCGCAAAGACTGCTGCGAGTGTTCCAAAAGAGGCGTTGGAAATGCCAACAATAAAGACCGCAAAAAACGAGATGGGCGAGTTCGTCCAAAGCCCTCGTAAATTCAATGAAACGCTGGTCAAAGGTTGCGGTGATTTGGTGGCGAAAATTGCCGTTGGCAGCAATGCGAGACAATAGATCATCGCGGCCAGCACAAAGAAAAAGTACCCCTTGGCATCGCCCAGCGTTAGAACCATCTGACCTGCGGTCGTGGCCGCCAGATTTACCATTGTGTAAATGCCGAAGATGCGCCCGCGCGATGCTTGTTCAGAACGCTCGCTAAGCCAGCTTTCGACAATCATCGCAGCACCAGCAAAGCAAAAACCCGACACGGAGCGCAAAGGAATCCAGATCCACGGATCAATCAGAACCAGCGACATCAAGACAGCAATGGTCGCAAGCGCGCACATCACCCCGAACGCACGGATATGGCCCACCCGTGCGACTAGAAATGGCGTGCGTAAACACCCCGCCACATAACCAACGGCCCAACCTGTGCCCAACAGGCCAAGCGAGATTGCTGAAAATCCTTCGGCTTCGCCGCGCACTGGCAAAATCAGATTGTTCACGCCGCCCGCAAAAAGCAGGAATGCTGATCCAATCAGCAGGGCAGCCAGCGGCAAAAGGCTCTGGATCATGGTTCAAGGTCTCCCTTGTCCCCATCTGAGCAGAAACCAAGCAGCCTATATCTAACATCGATCAGCCCCCACTTGATTCCTCATCGCAGGATGATTTTCGCCCATCAGAGGCAAACAAATAGAATAAAGGAAAACCCGCTAATCTGCGTCAGCCTTGTTCGTTTTAGAGGGGAGTAGCTTGCCTTATTGCAACTCGATTAGCTCAAGGAGGGCTGTCATGACAAACTCACCCCAAAACTCCGCCACCGCCTATACCCCGCTACCGTTTTTCGGCTTTGATCCTACAGAGATGATGCAGGCGTTCACATCGAAAATGGGCGATACTTCCATCTTCGGGGGGTTTCCCACAAAAGGCTGGCTGGATTTGCAACAGCACTCGATGACCTTCCTGTCCAATCGTTTCAAGCAGGATGCCGAGCTGTTTAACAAGTTAAAGAGCTGTTCCAACACGAGCGAGATGACCCAAGCTTGCAGCAATTTTTACACCGGTGCGGCCGAGGATTATCAAACCCAAGTCGCCAAGATTACCACCCTTGGCCAGCAGGCGATGAATGCTCCGGCAGCATCTGCTGAAGCCAAAGCAGGATCAAGCGCGGGCAAATAATTGCTACAAATACTTTTGGATGGGCAGTTGTCCCACCAACCACGACACTGCGCGCGTCGACCAGCCCGCCTCTGGCTCAACCGTCATAACAACGGGAAGCTGGGGGCGCGCGACGGCCCAATGCAGAGCACCGCCTGTTTGCGTCACTTGATAGGCTTGTTCGGGCGAAGAAAGCGTATGAAACATAGCGCGCAGTTCAGCCAAAAGCGGTGGTGCTTCGAACAGCAACCCCAGTTCTGTGTTGATATAGGCTGAACGTAGATCAAAGTTCAGCGATCCAACCATGCCAAGCCGATCATCAATCATAAGCACTTTGGAGTGAACGACATCGCGTCTGCGGCCCTCTGCCGCTGGTTTGGAAAATTCGAAAATACTGGCGCCCGCCGCAAGCAAGGGGCCTCGAAAATGACGATAAGCGCCGTAAACGGTGATCATATCCGTAGCTGATAATGCGTTTGTGACCAAAGAGACTTTTACGCCACGCGCCATCAACCTCGTGAAACCAGCAAGCCCAACAGAGCCAGGAACAAAATACGGTGTAATCATTTTAACTTCGGTTTCTGCACTTTCCAGTATCGCGGTGATGGCCGTGTCCATCCAAGGGATCGTATGACGATCATAGGCTTTGTCAGGTGGGTCAGCGAGAAGTTGCACCCTGTCCGTCCAAAAAAGACCCTTGCTCAACAAGCTCTCGCTCGGCACTCCCTGCTGGACTTGAGACATAAATTTGCGCGCAGCCGCAGAGCTTATATGCCGCGTCCGTCTTTTACTAAACGCACGCGGGCTCGCACGGAACGCGGGCCACAGCGATACGATGGGCAAGGACAGGCCAAGGTTCCAATAGCTGTCGAACACATCTGAAACCTCAGTCACTTTCGCGCCCACCAGCATAACGTCTGCATCAACCGAGTTTCTGATCGCGGTGTTTGAACTGAAATAGGTATCGCCGATGTTTCGCCCGCCGATTATGGCCAAACGTCCATCGGCGATCCACATCTTACCGTGCATACGCCGATTGAAACGCGCCAACCCCAAAAGCATCTCGGCCAAACGGCGCACGGCGTGACCTCGGTTGCGCGTCGGATTGAACAGCCGCACGTCGATCAGCGGATGCTGTGTCAGCGCCAGAAATGTGCGATCGAACCCCTGCACATTGACATCGTCCAGCAGCAATCGAATGCGCACCCCGCGATCCGCCGCTTTCACAAGCGCGTCGATTAGCAACCATCCGGCGGTATCGGTGCTCCAAATATAATACATCAGATCAAGGCTACGGCCTGCGTGCGTTGCTGATTGAAGTCGGGCGGCGAAGGCATCGGTGTTGTCTAAAAGCAGCTTCAAGCCGGATTTATCCACATGCCTTTTTTCCAACGGGACAAGCAACTTATCGAGCGGTGTAGCCGGTTCGTCGCAAGGCAACGCCGTCGCGTCGGGTCCGCGCGATTTTTCCAAGAAACGGCGATAAGAGCGATGTGCAAACCATGACGCTATTGCTACCAATACCGCCACAGCGAATATCCAAAACATTAAAGTCAGCACGCCAGATATCATCGCTACCCACCTGTAGGATCGGGATCAAAGCGCAGTCTTGCTTTGATCGGCAAATGGTCAGAGGCGCGCCGCGACAAAGGGCTGTCATGCGCCGCAACATCCAGCAATTCGCCATGCGGTGTCATCATCATCCGATCAAGCGCCAGAAGTGGAAAGCGCGATGGAAAGCTGGCGCGCGCTTGCGCAAACGTGAAATGCTTTTCCAAGGTCTGGAACGCGCCCCCTGCCCCGCGCCATTCATTCAGATCGCCCATAAGCAGAGTTGGGCGTGCATCCATGCCTGTGATCTTGTCTAGCAACACCCGCACCTGCGCAGTTCGGGAGGCTTTCAGCAAACCCAGATGCGCGTTCACCACACGCAAAGGTCGCCCAGCAATCACCAGATCACTCACCAGCGCGCCGCGCGGCTCTAACCCTGGCAGGATCACTTGATGCACCTCTTGGACCAGCGCATTGCGCACCAGCAAAAGGTTGCCGTGCCAGCCGTGCGCATCGCCAACCCCTTCCGTAGGCACCGCGATCAACCCCAGCTCTTTACGAATTCTGTCCAGATCAAGCAGACCCTTGCGATTGCCAAATCGCGTATCGGCTTCCTGGACCGCCAGAATATCTGCACCAATTTCAGCGATTACCGCCACAGTTCTTATCAAATCACGACGTAGATCTGTGCCAACCCCTTTGTGGATATTATAAGAGGCGACAGAAAGCTCGTGGGACATGGTCCTGTCAGGCACCCAAAGCACGGGGGCATCGCAGAGCGTTGCTCATTTCGGGTTTAATCACCATCAGAACCCGCAAATCGGCGCCCCAGAACATATGCTGCGGTAAATGCCGCGAGAGAGAGAATGTTGGGGTTGGACTCCTCCGGCGAACTCTTTGATGCATGTTCAACATTCGGTTTCAACGACCTCCTAAACGTCAATAGTAGCATACCTCCCGCTAAAATCGTAAATCCAACGCCTATCAGCAGAGTAGCCAACGCCGCGCCAAGTGCGGCGCTAAGTGCGATGTACATCGCTGTTGTCAGAAACCCGAATCCAGTCAGGGCGAACAAAGAAACCGCCATAGCCAGCAAAACTGGCCATAGCAATTTTGGTGTGCGGCTTTGATTTAAACCTGCAAGTTCGTGCATTGTTTCTTGAAGAAACCGGTTCACCGGCGCGACATAGCCCCGACCAAAAGACCCGCACCCGCAGCAAGACCGATTGCCAGCAAAGGGTGATCGACAACTGATGCTTCAAGCTGATGTTCGGCAGATTTTCCGGTTTGCGCAACATAGTGTTTTGCCTCCCCGAAACCGCCTGAAATGTCTGAACCCATATGTTTACCGCGTCGACCCGCGATTCCGCCTACCGTCTCAACAAGGTGTGACAGGTCTGCGCGCAGTGCATCTATTTGACGACTTACCGCTTCGAAATCAGTGGCGGCATCGGTGCTGGTTTTGCTGTTCTGTGGCATTGAAAAATCCATGCATTTTAAATGAAGGCAAAGTGGCGCCGCGTGTTCTTATTCCACGGCGTCTTACCTGTGTTTCTGTAAATCTTGTCTGGATCAATTTCTGCGCTCTCGCACTGATCAGGATTAGTTCCCGCACCTTTCACCATCGCCATACTGGTGACGTGGCACCGCTGCCGCGCATCCAACAAAGGAACCCATCACATGAGCCTTCATATCGGCGATATCGCCCCTGATTTCACCGCGGAAACGACGACAGGAACCATCACGTTTCACGACTGGATCGGCGAAGATTGGGTGTTCTTCTTTAGCCATCCGGGCGATTTTACACCTGTTTGCACAACCGAAATCGGGCGAACGGCTCAGCTGTCCGCCGAGTTTTCAAAACGCCATGTGAAGCCCCTCGGGCTGTCGACTGATGGCGTCGCGGAGCATATGGATTGGATCAAAGACGTGAACGACACACAAAATACGCGTGTTACGTTCCCGATTGTAGCCGACCCAGATAGCACTGTGGCACGGCTGTATGACATGATCCACGATCATGAGAGCACCACCGCCGCCGTGCGTTCGGTCTTTATCATCGATCCCGACCATAAGATTCGCCTGACCATGACCTATCCGATGAATGTGGGTCGCAATTTCGATGAAATCCTGCGGGTGATCGATGCCCTTCAAACGGCCGATGCAAAGCAGATCGCCACCCCAGCGGACTGGGTGCCAGGCAGCAAAGTCATCATCCCCACGTCGATCACGGATTCACAAGCGAAAGACCTGTTTCCACAAGGCTGGACCGAGGTACGCCGGTACCTGCGCACAACGACGCTTTAAATCTGGCTCTACCCCGCAGTCGAAGCGGACACCAATTGATCCACAAGAAAGACGTTTAAAATGAACACGTTGAAAAAAGGCAAAACGACTGTCATCAACATTCCAGAAGCAGTTGGCGTGTTTGATGCGCTCGAAACCCTGCAAGCTGCGTATTACAATCTGCGCGCGGTTGGTTTCAGCCGGTACGATATCAGCTTGCTTGGCGATCAGGCCGTCTTGGTGGATCAGCATTCCACCCGATAAGCTAAGTTAACCACCAGAATGAATAAAAAAGGAGATTCAGCATGTTGAAGATCACCAAGCTATCAGACGACAGAGTCGACCTTGAAATAAGCGGCAAGATTGATGCAATCGAAATGGCCGTCGCTTTAGCCGGGTTGATTAAGCAATTTCAAGATTTGAGCGGCGGGAAAATACTCTATAAGATTTCAGATTTCTCTTTGCCAACACTCGGCGCGATCGGCGTTGAATCGTGCGCCTGCCAAGCCTGTTCGCGCTGCTCACGAGGCTCGATAAATGCGCCGTTCTGAGTGATGAAAATTGGCTCAGAAAGGCCGCCGCAGTTGATGGCGCTCTTTTTCCTGGCTTGGAGATCAAGAGTTTCGAGCCAGATGAGCGTGACGCGGCAGAGGCTTGGTTGGCCGCTACTGCATAATCCTCAAAGCACAGTTAAGGACCGTCCGAGAGATGCTAAAACACAGGCGCGTTCTTGAATGGGCAACTGATCAATTGCCTGTGCCATCACGGCCAAATCTTGCCGTGCTGCGTGCAGCTGATCTATCAGAGAAATCACGACCCCTAGGCCTATCTCATCCAGATCAAAGTCCAAAGTGAGATCACACAGCAGCTCTAACCGCGCGATATCAATTTGGCGAAAGACATTTCCACCGCTCGTTCGTTGCGGTTTAATTAACTCGACCTCAACGAAACGTACCAATTGCGTGCGGGTTAAACGGATGACGGTGGTCACTACCTCGTCCTCTGAACACCACTCACTCATGCTACTACCTCTTTCATAAAATCTGCGCGCGGCTCGAATGATTGCGTTTTGCGCCACTCAGACAGGAAGGCGCGCAGGCTTTGATTGTCCGCTGGTGGTACAACGATCTTCAATTCAATCTTCTGATCGCCTTTGATCTTTGTTCCTGCCCGCTCGATCCCGCGACCACGTAGGCGCAAAATCTGGCCTGGACTCGCGTTGGCAGGAATGGTTACCTGAACAGATCCGTCAATTGTGGGGGCCGTTACCTTGCCACCCAAAATCGCCTCGTCAAAGCTGATTGGCAGAGTGATCAGGATATCATTGCCCTCACGTTGAAAGATCGAATGAGGACGCACAAGAACGGTGATCAGTGCATCTCCGGTCGGTCCCCCACCAAAGCCAGCAGCGCCTTTACCGCGTAATCGCAAGGTCTGGCCATCTTCAGTGCCGCGCGGGATTGCCACGGATAGGCTTTGACCATCCGGCAGTGTAATCGTTGTTTTGGTGCCTTTGGCTGCCTCCAAAAAAGGAACCTCCAGCGAATACCGCGCATGTGCGCCGGGTGATTGAAATCCACCTGCACCACCACGCGCGCGGTTGCGCAGAATTTCAGCGAAAATATCTGCGGGGTCCGCGTTTGATCCAAAACCTTCCCTGTTTTGATACGCATTCACTGGGCCACCCGCGAAGTCGCGATAATATTGTCGCTGCGCACGCTCGGCACCTAGGCCATCAATTTCACCCGCATCAAAGCGCGTTCGTGTTTCCGTGTCTTTCAGAATTTCATAAGCGGCGGTAATTTCTTTAAATCTGGCCTCCGCGCCTGCATCATCAGGGTTCAGGTCAGGATGGCTTGTACGTACCAATTTGCGATACGCTTTTTTGATGTCAGCAGCCGTAGCCGTTTTCGCTAATCCAAGCGCGACGTAGGGATCATTGGGCATATATGCGCCTTTTTCTTGAACCAATCGCAAGAACCTCGACCCTATGGCCTGATGATTATTCTCGCCTTCGGCTTGGTCTGATCTTAGCCAATTTTTCACCGCACACCTTAACCTGAATTAGTGCGCCGCTGTTTGACTACGCTAAAATCTACGCGTGGCTGTTGTTGTTTTTAGCGGCCATGAAACCGCAAAACTTAAAACGAAAGCGAGTACAGCATGAGTTTCAAAGACCTAGAGAAAAAGACGCAAAAAGTTGAAGACAACAAAGACGTGAAACCCGAAATTGACATCAAAAAGAAGGGGTCTGATTTGCCTCAACCAAAGACACCCGCAAAAACCGCACGCGAAGTTGCTCCGCTGGCGCGCAAAGACGATCTGTTTGACAACGTACCAGTCTGAAAACGCATCTTTCTGCATGTTGGCTTAGATGGCCCTAAAGGGGCCATCTCGCTGGAAGAGTTTTATCGTTCTCGACCTTGAGCATTTAGATCCGAACAGCTTTTGCCACCTGCTCTGTCGCGCGACCATCAAAGTGTTCGTGCGACTTATCTGCTTGCGCCTTTGTCTTTTGAACCAGTTGATCCTGATGATGCGCAGGGCCATAGATCGTATAGAGCTTTAGCGTGTCATGTCCCGTACAAATCACGTTGTGATGCGCGCCCGCAGGCACGACAACACCAACGCCAGGGCCTACTTTATGGGTCACACCATCAAGCACCAACCGCCCTTCGCCATCTTCAAAGCGAAAGAACTGATCTGTGTCGGCGTGAATTTCACCGCCGATCTCTTCCCCCGGTTCAAGCGACATAAGCACCAATTGCAACTTGGCCCCCGAATAAAGCACGCGCCTGAAATTCGTGTTCTCTTCCGTCAGCTCTTCGATATTTCCTGTAAATCCAATCACGGTTAAACTCCCCTTTTGTGCAACAAAAGCGCTGCTGCCAAAATTTTATTCAAATACTGAATTGATGCACTGATGAGGATTAGTGGTAGAACTTTTCGATCCTCCAGCCCTTTGCGCATCGACAGCCGGCAGACAGATGATCGCGTGAGAAGGCGCTTTGAATTTCTAGTGGATTGTTCAAAAAAGGGGCGCACTGTGTTCAAGCGCGCCCAATTCTTCTGACTTTAACCTAATTCGAGGAAGTCGCAAATTTCTAAGGGCAAGCGGCTTCATAGTAGGTCCCGTCGCCTCGCGCATACGCGCACACTTTTCGGTTCTGGTTTTGCGCGATCATAGTTCCAGCCGCAGCACCCCCTAGCGCAGAAATCAACCGCCAGTTTTTGTTAGCACCCAACGCTTCGGCAGTGATTAATCCAGCCGCAGCACCCCCTGCGACCCCAGCGACAGTTCGTTGATCGCTGGTCAGGTTTTGACAGGCTGAAAGCCCCAAAATGGATATGCAGGCACAGGTAAACGCCACATTTTTCATGATATTCTCCTTGTTTCGCAAACCAGAGATTCATTGATCGAAACGGATCAATGACAATAATCAGCTTGCTTGTCGATTGTAGCGTTCTTCACAGAGGTCGCGCTAACACGGATCAGCGCAGTGACGTGGTGGTATGGATATGTGTGGGTCTCAATTGTCAGAAAGCCCTCATCCAAATGAACGCGCCCCTTCATTCCACTGATATGCCCATGCAACCCCTTGGCACGGTACATGCCGTTCGCGGCGCGGTCGTTGATGTGGTATTCGAAACCCTCAATATGCCCCCGATCAACGCGGCACTGATTGTGGAATGGAACACGCCGACACCGCTGATACTAGAAGTGCATAGTCACCTCAATTTGACCACGCTGCGCGCGGTGGCATTCCAATCAACCGCAGGGCTTGCGCGCGGCGTTGAAGTGCGCCCAAGCGGCGGACCAGTTGCCGTGCCTGTTGGTGACGCGGTGCTTGGTCGCCTGATAGATGTGGTTGGCGATCCTCAGGATGCAGGGCCGCCCCTGCCCGATGATACGCCGCGCCGCTCTATCCATGCGTCACCACCTGTTTTGAACGATCAAACCCGCACTACGGATGTGTTCGAAACGGGTATCAAAGTGATCGACCTACTGACTCCGATGGCGCAGGGCGGCAAGGCGGCGATGTTCGGCGGCGCAGGTGTGGGCAAAACCGTTCTGGTGATGGAGCTGATCCGCGCCATGGTTGAAAAATACGAGGGTATTTCGGTCTTTGCAGGCGTGGGTGAGCGTTCGCGCGAAGGGCATGAGTTGCTAACAGAAATGCGCGAGTCTGGCGTGTTAGAACGCACCGTTCTGGTCTACGGGCAGATGAACGAACCTCCCGGTGCGCGCTGGCGGGCACCGCTCACTGCCTTAACAATTTCCGAATATTTCCGCGATCAAAAGCATCAGAATGTGCTTTTGTTGATGGATAACGTCTTTCGTTTTGTTCAAGCGGGAGCGGAAGTATCCAGCCTTCTAGGTCGCCTTCCCTCGCGCGTTGGCTACCAACCAACACTCGCAACAGAAGTTGCAGGGCTTCAAGAACGCATCGCATCAATTTCTGGATCAGCTGTCACAGCCATTCAGGCGGTTTATGTCCCTGCCGATGACTTCACCGATCCCGCCGTTACGACCATCTCAAGCCACATGGATTGCGTCATTGTGCTAAGCCGCGCGCAAGCGGCAGAGGGGTTTTACCCCGCGATTGATCCGCTCGCTTCATCGTCGATGCTGCTCGATCCACTGGTTGTGGGCGATGAACACTACAGCGTTGCCGAGGCTGTGCGCCAAGCGCTCGCAAGGTTTCGCGAACTGACCGATATTATCTCGCTACTGGGGGTCGAGGAACTGGGCACTACGGATCGATTGATCGTCAAACGTGCCCGCCGCTTGCAACGTTTTTTGACCCAACCTTTTAGCGTTACCGAAGCGTTTACCGGCATTCCCGGTGCCAGCGTTCCCCTTGCAGACACCCTGAGCGGATGCCGCGCGATACTGGTCGGCGCGGCGGATGAGTGGTCAGAAAGCTCGCTTTATATGGTTGGCACCTTAGAGGATGCAAAAGCCAAAGAGGCGGCGGCATGAGGCTGCGTATCACCACCCCCCTCACAGTGATCGTGGATGAAGACATCGATAGCCTGCGCGGCGAAGACGCGAGCGGGAGCTTCGGGATCCTGTCGGGCCATGCGCCTTTTCTGACAGCACTTGAAATTTCAATCGTCAGTTGGCGCGTCGATGGTAACGAACACTTCTGCGCCCTGCGCGGCGGTGTGATGACGGTTGGGGACAAATCAACAATCAACATTGCAACCCGCGAAGCTGTGACAGGGGATGACCTCGCGATTTTGGACAGCGACGTGCTCGCCCGGTTCCGCGTTGATGCTGATGTCGAGCGCACCGAGCATGTCGAAGCGATGCGTCTACAATTCAACGCGATCCGCCATATGGTCAGCCGATTGGAAGCAAGCGCAAACGCAGGTGAATTCCGATGAACCGCCCTCAACCTGACGACGACCCCCTCGTCGTGCAAACGCGCCTGCGCCATGAGCGCCGCGCGCATTGGTTGCGTGATGGTGATATGTCCGTCGGCCGGCAACTGGCACAAATCGGGGTGCTGGGCTGGATCTTTGTGGTTCCAACTTTGGTGGGTCTATCGGCTGGTCGCTGGCTTGATCGGCAATTTGAAACCGGCGTTTTCTGGAGTGCGCCTTTGATGCTTTTGGGCGTCTGCCTTGGCGGCTGGACCGCTTGGAAATGGATGAATACAAAATGATTGATCTCTCAACTATACCCCTATTCGCCATACTGCCTGTGTGTTTTCTCGCGGGTCTGTTTATCGGATACGGCTACTTCCGCGCTCTGCGTGCGACCGCTGATCTCATCGTGAAAGAAGACCAACCGCTTCTTGCATTGGCGCTGACATTGGGGCGTCTTTCGCTATTGATCACGGGTTTCCTCATCGCTGTTTTAGGGGGCGGGCTTGCCTTGCTGGCCACGCTTGCGGGTCTGCTTTGCGCCAAGGCCCTGATGCTGCGCAACATTCGAAAGGACGCGCTATGATGTCTCCACTAGACCCTAATGTGTTGTTTCAACTTGGCCCTTTGGCAATCACGCAAGCGATTGTTACGACATGGGTGATCATGCTCTTGCTGGTCGGTAGCGCGTTCTTTCTCACGCGGCAACTCACCCTGCTTCCAAGCAAGCGCCAAGCCGCGATAGAACTGATCGTCACAACCCTGGACACGCAAATCAACGAGACAACCGGCGCGTCCCCAGCGCCCTATCGCAGCTTCATCGGAACGTTGTTCCTGTTCATCCTCGTCGCGAATTGGTCCTCCCTTATCCCGGGAGTCGAGCCGCCAACAGCGGGCCTCGAAACCGATGCTGCTTTGGCAATCCTCGTCTTCGTTTCAGTCATCTGGTTCGGGGTAAAAGGCAGTGGACCCCTTGGCTATCTCAAATCCTTCGCCGCGCCCAATCCGGTCATGATCCCGCTCAACATCCTGCAAAGCCTGACGCGCGTCTTTTCAATGTTTGTACGTCTGTTCGGCAATGTAATGAGCGGCGTGTTCGTGGTTGGCATTGTCGCCTCCCTCGCGGGACTTCTCGTGCCGATCCCACTTATGGCACTCGATGTGCTCACAGGGCTGGTACAGGCCTATATCTTCGCCGTTCTGGCCATGGTTTTCATCACATCCACGGTTGAGGACGGCCAGCGTCTTAACCCTAAACGACAGGAAAAATAATGGATTATCTCGCACTTGCCAGTATCTTTGGCGCCGCTTTTGCCGTTGCGTTCGGTGCACTCGGCCCTGCCCTCGCAGAAGGGCGTGCCGTTGCCGCCGCGATGGATGCTATCGCGCGTCAGCCGGAGGCGGCAAACACAATTTCGCGCACGCTGTTCGTTGGATTGGCGATGATCGAGACGACCGCAATCTACTGCCTCGTGATCGCGCTTTTGTTGATTTTCGCCAATCCGTTGCTGGGTTGAGCGCATGACCATCGACTTTTGGGGAATGGGCCTACAAGCCATCAATGTCCTGATCCTTATCTGGCTCTTATCGCGCGTCTTTTGGCGACCCGTCGCTGCGGCCATTGCCAAGCGACAAGAAGAAGCTGCATCACTGATCGAGACGGCAGAAGCGACACAAACCAAGATGGACGACGAACTGGAAGACGTGATGCAAGACCGCGCAGGTATTGGAGCGGAGCGAAGCGAAATTTTGGACACCGCGCGGAAAGAAGCCGCCGCAACGACGAAGAACACGTTGGCTGAAGCACGCGACAAAGCCGATGCGATGTTGGCGAGTGCTAAAACGACTATCGAACAAGGCCGCGAGACCGCGCAAAAAGAAAACGAAACCCAAGCCGCTGAATTGGCCATGAAGATCGCAGCGCGGCTTTTGGGGCGCTTGAACAGCGCCGCCACACAATCCGCGTTTCTGTCGCAGCTTATCGAAGCAATCGCAGACATCCCACCTGCCGATTTGACCGCCTTGTCGGACGATCCAAAAGGGATCGAAGTGGTTACGGCCAGCGATATGACCGTCGACCACAAGGAGATTGAAAAGGCGCTGCAAACAGCTTTGGGCGGCAAGCCAAAACTGAAATTTATCATGGACCCCGATCTGATCGGCGGTTTGGAACTGCGCAGTGCACATTTTGCATTGCATAATTCTTGGCAGGCTGACCTGAAACAGATCCAAAAGGCGGTGCGCGATGCCGCGTGATACGCCCCTTTGGGTAAGCGCCACCGAAAATGCGCTGAAATCTGTCTCCTTTGTCCCCCGCACCGCACATAAGGGCCGCGTCGAAGAAATCAGCGACGGCGTTGCGATGATCTCTGGCTTGCGGGGCGTGACCCTTGATGAGGTCTTGCGCTTTGAAGGTGGCCAAACAGGGTTCGCACGCGTGCTGGACCCTGATCTGATCGGCTGCGTCTTGCTGGATGCTGCTAGCGAAGTCGAAGCAGGGGATGCGGTGTTCGGCACAGGCGAGGTTGTGACCGTGCCGACCGGAGATGCGCTGTTGGGCCGGGTTGTCGATCCACTCGGTCGCCCGCTAGACGGCAAAGGGCTGATCAATGCAACGACGCACTTACCAATAGAACAGCCCGCCCCGTCCATTATCGAACGTGATCTTGTGACAGAGCCAGTTCAAACAGGTGTCGTTGTCGTGGATACGCTTTTCGCGCTGGGACGCGGGCAACGCGAATTGATCGTCGGTGACCACTCCACTGGAAAAACCACGCTAGCCATTGATGCACTCATCGCGCAGCGGGGCAGCGATATGATTTGCATCTACGTGGCCGTGGGGCAGAAAACATCCAGCGTGCGCCGCGCCATTGACGCGCTTGAGGTGCAAGGCAATTTCGCGCGCTGCATCGTGGTTGTTGCAGGGTCATCCGAAGCCCCCGGCCTGCAATGGATCGCGCCCTATGCAGGTATGACCATGGCAGAGCATTTTCGCGACAATGGCCAACATGCGCTGATCGTGATCGATGACCTTTCCAAACATGCTGCGACCCATCGCGAGATAGCACTACTGACCCGACAATCCCCTGGCCGCGAAGCCTATCCGGGGGATGTGTTTTACATCCATGCCCGCCTTCTGGAACGCGCGGCCAAACTGTCAAAGGAACGCGGTGGTGGCTCCCTATCTGCTTTGCCCATTGCAGAGACAGACTCTGGCAACCTATCGGCCTATATCCCCACCAACCTGATTTCGATCACAGACGGTCAAATCGTGCTGGACGCCGCATTGTTCCATCAAGGCCAGAAACCCGCCGTCGATGTGGGCCTGAGCGTCAGTCGTGTGGGTGGCAAAACGCAGGCCCCCGAATTGCGCAAAGCTGCTGGCACGTTGCGACTGGATTACGCGCAGTTCTTGGAGTTGGAGGTGTTCACCCGTTTCGGCGGCGTGCCCGATGGCCGTGTGCGCGCGCAACTTACGCGCGGGGCACGGATCAGGGAGGCGTTGCGCCAATCCCAACATATGCCGCTGCGACTGGAAGATGAGGTGGCGCTTATGCGCGCTGTGCAAGCGGGGGTGCTCGACCCAGTACCGCTTACTGCGATCACCAAGTTTCGTGCTGCGTTACCAGCAATCGTGGATCAGGAAACGGACGAGACGCTAATGAACGCGCTCACGCAGTTTGCAGCGACACTTGCTGAATCATGAGCGAACGCCTCGCCGATATCAGCGCACGGATCGACGGTATCAGCGATCTTGGCGCGGTTGTGAATGCAATGAAAGGCATCGCCGCCGCGCGGGCGCATGTTGCGCGCTCGCAAGTGGACGCGGTGGATAGCTATGCGGGCATTATTGCGGCGGCTATGTCGCGCGTTATGGGGCCTGAAAGTCGCACGCGACCTAACCGAGACGCCGTGAAATTGGGCCTACTGGTATTCTGTGCGGAGCAAGGGTTTGCAGGGGCCTTCAGCGAACGGGTTCTGGACAGCATTGATGCATCGCTTGATCCAGAAACGCTGTTCCTGATCGGCACGCGCGGGCTCTCTATCGCGCAGGCACGCGCACTTGATCCGCATTGGACAGCGCCGCTGCCATCGCACACTGCGGGCATTCCCAAACTCGCTGACAAAATAACGACTGCTATCTACGCGGCGGTGGACCAAGGCCGCATAGACGCGTTTGAAGTAATTTTCACGGGCTGGGAGGCGGGACGACCCACGCTTGTCAGACAGCGCTTGTTTCCTATTGATCTGTCCGATCTTGAACCCGCCACCAAGGAGCGGCCCGTGATGCAACTGCCAAGCTACACCCTGCTTACGTCCTTCGGTCAGGACTATTTCAACGCTCAGGTCTGCAAATCAGCCCTCCACGCATTTGCCGCCGAAAACGAGGCGCGCATGGAAGCGATGACGTCGGCCGCCCGCCAGATAGCCCGCGAAATGGAGGAATTTCAGGCGAGGCTGCGCCGTGTGCGCCAAGAAGCGATCACAGCGGAAATCATCGAGCTGAGCACAGGCGTTGCCTCAAACAGCGGCAGGGCCAAATAAGCCGCCTTGCAAATTTCTGCCCAAGGCTAACCCACATCAATGCTGCATCGCAGAAAGGGCGTTAGCGTGCTGGCAAAAGGGCGCACTTCTTCGCGCACCAGCAAAGGAGATATCATGCCCGACGAACAGAAAACATTTTATCAAACACTCGATCACATGGTCCATGCGAAGGTCGCAAAAGCAACGTCAGGGCTGTCCCCATCGGTCCTCACAGAGGCGTGGATGGATTGGGCAACGCATTTTTCCGTGTCACCCGGCAAGCAAATGCAACTTATAGAACAGGCGTTTCGCAACGCGTCAGCGCTTGGGAAAGCCAGCCTCGGTGACAGCCAGCCTGATTTCGCGCCAGACAAGCGGTTTTCCAGCGAAGGCTGGCAGAAATATCCATTCAACATCTTCTCGCAAGCGCATCAGCAATCATGGCAGTGGTTGCAAGACGCGGTGAGCGGCGTTCACGGCGTGACGCCCGAACACGAAAACCTCATGGCTTTTGTCACAGGGCTGATGAGCGACGCCGCAGCCCCGTCGAATTTTGCACAGACCAATCCCGACGTGATCGCAGCAACGCTTGCTCAGGGTGGTCAAAACTTGATCCGAGGCGCGCAGCACTTCTCTGAGGATGCCGCGCGCTTGCGTGGAAATCCGCTGCCAGATAGCCCGCAAGCCTTCGAGGTGGGTGTCAACCTCGCCACCGCGCCGGGCAAAGTCGTCTATCGCAACGATCTGATCGAGTTGATCCAATACAGCCCAGAAACCGAATTCGTGCATCCCGAACCAATCTTGATCGTGCCTGCGTGGATCATGAAATAATATATTCTCGATCTGTCCTCGCATAACTCACTGGTGCGTTTTCTGGTCTCTCAAGGCTTCACCGTCTTCATGATTTCGTGGAAAAATCCCGATGTCGGTGATCGCGATCTGAGCATGGAAGATTACCGCAAACTTGGCGTAATGGACGCAATGGATGCTGTCCTCGCGATTTCGCACGCGCCCAAACTGCACGCGGTCGGCTATTGCCTTGGCGGCACGCTGCTGTCCATTGCAGCCGCTGCGATGGGACGCGATGGGGATGAGCGTCTCGCCTCCACATCCTTCTTAGCGGCACAGGTCGATTTCACCGAAGCGGGGCAACTACAGCTTTTCATTAACGACAGTGAAGTCACGCTGATCGAAGATATGATGGAACAGCAAGGTTATCTGTCCTCCGATCAAATGGCCGGTGCGTTTGCGATGCTGCGTGCGCGTGATTTGATCTGGGCGCCAATTATTCAGAACTATCTGCTTGGTAAGCGCAGTGAGCCGTTCGATCTGATGGCATGGAACGCGGACGGCACGCGTATGCCTGCGCGCATGCACTCCGAATATCTGCGCAAGCTAATCCTGAACAATGACCTCGCAGAGGGGCGTTATCGCGTGGACGGCAAGGCGATCGCCGTGTCCGATATCTGCGCGCCGATATTCGCGGTTGGCACAGAGGACGATCATGTTGCTCCTTGGCGCTCGGTCTATAAGCTGCATTTATTTGCGGATACGGATGTGACTTTCGTGCTGACCAGCGGTGGGCATAACGCAGGTATCGTGTCGGAACCCGGCCATAGGGGCCGTCACTTCCGCATTGCCGATACCAAAGCAACAACACCCTACCGCGATCCTGATGAGTGGCTCGCAAGCAATGCGCTTGAGGAAGGCACATGGTGGAAAGACTTTGCGATCTGGCTAGCTGCGCGATCTGGCGAACCGATCAGCCTACCCCAAATGGGCGCAAAATCCGGTGCTTACAAAGCGCTCTGCGATGCGCCCGGTATATATGTGATGCAACGATGAAACCGCTGGAAGGCAAAGTCGCCTTGGTGGTGGGTGTCGCGAACGCACATTCCATCGCCGCTGGCTGCGCGCAGGCCTTTGCGGATGCGGGGGCAGAGGTGGTGATGACCTATGTGAACGAGGCTGCCAAACCCTATGTACAGCCGGTTGCCGATGCGGTCAGGGCGCAGATGTTGTTGCCGCTCGATGTTGAGATTGACGGGCAGATGGAAGCGGTTTTTGATGCGATCAAGGACAAGTATGGCCAGCTCGATATCGTGGTTCATTCCATTGCCTATTGCCCAAAGGACGATTTGCACGGACGCGTCGTTGATTGCTCTCGCGCGGGGTTCGCGCAGGCGATGGACATATCCGTTCACTCCCTGATCCGTATGGCGCGGCTGGCAGAACCCCTGATGACGAAAGGCGGCACGATCCTGACAATGACCTATTATGGCGGTGAAAAGGTCGTGGATCACTACAACATCATGGGGCCTGTAAAAGCCGCCCTTGAGGGGGTCATGCGCGCACTTTCAGTGGAGCTTGGGCCAAAAAAAATCCGCGTCAACGCTATCTCGCCGGGGCCTTTGAAAACCCGCGCGGGCTCAGGAATTGCGCATTTCGATGAATTGATCAACGCTGCACGCAAGCGCGCACCTGAAAAAAACCTGATTTCGATTGAAGATGTCGGCAATGTCGCAGTGATGCTGGCGCGCGATGGCGCGCGCGCAGTTTCTGGCGATGTGGCATATGTGGATGGGGGTTTGCATGTCCGCGCGTGAAACCACCACCCATTACATCGAAAACAAAACCTATGACGAGATTGCCGTGGGCGACAGTGCAGAGCTCATCCGCACGCTAAAGCCACAGGACATCAAGCTTTTTGCGGTGATGTCAGGCGATGTGAACCCCGCGCATGTAGATCCAGAGTACGCGAAAACAGATATGTTTCATCACGTCATCGCCCATGGCATGTGGGGCGGCGCGTTGATTTCGGCGGTGCTTGGCACGCAATTGCCCGGCCCCGGCACGATATTCTTGAGCCAAACCTTAAATTTCTGCGCAGTTGTGGCGATAGGCGACACGATCACCGTGCGTGTTGAGGTGCGCGAAAAACAGGCCAAAGGCCGTCTGCTATTATCATGCACCTGCCTTAACCAGCATGGCGAAAATGTGATATCTGGCGAAGCGCGGGTCATTGCACCTCGCGAAAAAGTAAGTCGCCCGCACATCGATTTGCCCGATATTCATCTGCACGTCGAAGGCGCGCAGTACGCTCGGCTTATCGCAGCAACAGAAGACCTTGATCCGGCTCGAACCGCTGTTGTCCACCCGTGCGACCCTCTGTCTCTGGCAGGCGCGATTGACGCCGCAAACCAAGGTATGATCGTTCCGATTTTGGTCGGGCCACGCGCCAAAATCGAAGCGGCGGCACTGGAGGCTGGCCACAGTCTTGAAGGGGTAGAAATCGTTGACACTGCCCACAGCCATGACGCTGCGGCCACGTCCGTTGCCTTGGTGCGGGACGGTAAAGTCGCCGCCTTGATGAAAGGTGCACTGCACACCGATGAATTGATGGAGGCGGTGGTGGACACCACCCTTGGCCTGCGCACAGAGCGGCGGATGAGCCATGTCTATGTGCTGGATGTACCGACATATCCCAAGCCTTTGCTAATCACAGATACGGCGATCAACATTTACCCAGACCTGAACATCAAACGCGACATCGTGCAAAATGCGATCGACCTCGCTTTGACACTTGGGACCGTGCAACCAAAAGTCGCCATCCTGTCTGCGGTTGAAACCGTTAATCCGCGAATTGCCTCCACATTGGATGCAGCCGCGCTGTGCAAGATGGCGGACCGGGGGCAAATCACGGGCGGGTTGCTTGACGGACCACTGGCCTTCGACAATGCTATCTCTGCGGTCTCTGTCGCTGCCAAGGGTATCATCTCGGACGTGGCAGGTGACGCTGATATTCTTGTTGCGCCTGATCTGGAGGCCGCAAATATGATGGCCAAACAGCTGATCTATCTGGCAGGTGCTGACGCCGCTGGTGTCGTGCTTGGCGCGCGAGTTCCGATCATTTTAACCAGCCGCGCGGACAGTCCTGTATCGCGGCTTGCTTCTTGTGCTTTGGCGCAATTATTCATCTCCAAACAGACGCAGGTTTAACGATGCCCGACGCAATCCTTGTCCTAAATGCAGGGTCTTCCAGCCTAAAATTCGCGCTCTTTCCCAACGATGATGGACAGCCCACAGCAATCCTGCGCGGCAAGATCGCAGGTATTGGGACCAACCCCATTTTCTCTGTCAAAGATCGCACGGCCTTGCCAAAAGAGCGCTTTCCGGTGATGGCGCGCACACTTGGCTTGGAAGATCTTATCCCGCTTTTGATCAATTGGGTTAACGCGCACCTTGGTGATGTGACGATCACCGCTGCGGGGCACCGCGTTGTGCACGGCGGTGAATATCGCGTTGGCCCCGCGCGCGTGACACAGGCGCTGATGCGCGATCTTGAAACACTGGTTCCCCTCGCGCCGATGCATCAGCCGCATAACCTTTCGGCAATGCGATACGTTGCGGCCACGCTTCGTGATCTTCCTCAGGTCGCTTGTTTTGATACCAGTTTTCACCGCACACAAAACCATCTGTCAAAACTCTTCGCGCTTCCCCGCGCGCTAAGTGACGAGGGCATCCAGCGCTACGGTTTTCACGGCCTGTCCTACAACTATATCGCCAGCACCTTGCCCCAGCATCTGGGTGACAAGGCAGATGGGCGCATTGTGGTCGCTCACCTTGGTAGCGGTGCGAGCATGTGCGCGATGAAAGGCCGCCAAAGTGTTGCGACCAGCATGGGGTTCACAGCACTCGACGGCCTGGTGATGGGGCGGCGTTGCGGCACCCTTGATGCTGGTGTGGTGCTTTATCTGATACAAGAGAAAGGCATGACCGCCGAGCAAATCTCGACTCTACTATACCGAAAATCTGGCCTTCTCGGCGTGTCCGGCATCAGCAACGACATGGCCGTCTTGGAGGCCAGCGATGATCCCCACGCACGCGAAGCAATCGAGCTGTTTTGCCATCGCGCCGCGCGCCAATTGGCGGCGCTTGCGACAGATATGGGCGGGCTAGAGGCAATCGTGTTCACCGCAGGGATTGGCGAAAATTCTGCGCTGGTGCGCAGGTTGATTTGCGAACGCCTTGCGTGGCTGGGAGTGGACCTTGACGGCGCCGCCAACTTACAAGGCACGCGCAAGATTTCGTCACCGGACTCCAAAGTCGGCATATTGGTCATTCCCACCGATGAAGAAGCCGTGATTGTGCACGCCACAAGGGCGCTCACGCGAGACTGACCTACGTCAGTGCGCGGCGAAGTCCATTCCTTATTGTAGTGACCAACCTTGAGTCAGTGCTGACAGCTCAAAACAACTCACCACAGGAAGGCCCCACAATGGCACTCACAATGGATCAAATGGGGCAAAACCCCGCTTTCGAGAGATTTTTACGAGCCAAAGTTGGTGAAGATGCGAACGGCACCGATGTCTCCGTCATTTCAATGTTAGCAAGGCTCGAAGTTGACCCTTGGGCCGAAGCATCTGATCTGGCAGCAATGCCGGATGCACCTGCACGTAAACGGCTGGGTTTCTTACTGTCTCGCTTCAAAGACGTGCCAACACTTAGCCATGAGCAAGGCAAGATTGTCTCAAAACTTCTGGACCTTCTTCCCAGAAAAATGAAAATCACAAGCTCTCCTGAGCTAGAGCGCAAGTTGCCTGTGTTTATGATCAGTGTACCGCTCTATTGGTACATTATCGCATTCCTGCTTTTGCGCTGGGTTTACCAGCTTGCGCAGGGCTAATGAAATGCAACAGCTTTGGGACATGGAGGAACGTTTCTGGACAGAAGGTGCCGAGAGTGCCCGTCATATGAGCGCGAAAAACGCTGTCTTCGTTTTCCCGTTCCCTACTGGAGTTTTAAGCGGTGATGCGCTCTGGAGAGAGGCGGATGTCGCGCAAAGATGGCGCTCTGTTGTGATGAGCGAACGCCATGTGACCGTGCAGGAAAATGTTGCAGTTCTGGCGTATCGGGTTTCTGCAGAACGCGGCGATACACCTATTTATGAAGCGCTATGTACCTCGACCTATCTAAAAGATGGGGACAACTGGTTGCGATTGACCCATCAGGAAACACCATTGGGCTGAGATGAGCTGTCTCATCATAACGCAGGTTTTTGTTTCTTATGCAGTTTCTCGACATTTCGGATCAGCAAGGCCCCAATCAGGCCCGCGAGCGCAACGGATGAGATCAAGCCCGCCCAATCCTGAACAATCTTAGCCAACTCTGGCAAACGATCCGTAAAGGCGAACCCTAGTATCACGTAAACAGCGACCCAGATCGCTTCACCCGCGGCATCCCAAAGTGTGAACCGAAGCCAGCCCAATCGCGCGGTGCCTGCCATCAGGTTAACCCAAGGCCCAAGCGGCGCAAACAGCCATGTGGAAAAGAAAACACCGACACCACCCCATTTGTGGATCGCGTCTTGCGCCTGTTCGATGAGCACCTTTCGCTTGGGATTGCGCGCTAGCTTCGCAACAACACGCGATCCACCAAGGCGGCCAATCTGAAATCCGGTTTGATCCCCTAAAATGGCCGCCACATATGCAGTCAAAAGTACCTGCCAAAGCACCAGATCGCCGGATGCAGCGAAGGCGCCGCCTGACAGCATCACCGCAAATGTGGGGATTGGGACGGCGAGGCAGGATAGAAACGCACTGATTGCGATGACGGGTAGACCATAGCTGGAGACGAACCCAAAGAAGACCTCAGTCATCCTTGCGCGCCTTGAACAAAGCAATCGACGCTTCGAGGTCATCGATCAGTGTTTGCACACCCCTGTTCTGGCTTTCGGCAAGTTCGGCAAGCGTGACCCGCCTGCCACTGCCATCAAACGTTATCCCTAACGCATCACCAATCGTTTCAGGCGGCACATGCCAGGATCGCGAGACATAGCGGGGCGTCATCCATGCTTTGATAGGTTGATCCATCTGCGCGGGATCGGACCAGACCAACAAGGACAGCGTCAGCCTGACCACAAACATCATCGCAACCGCGAAAGCTGCGACGAATGCCAAAGACAGGAAGAGGTGGCGCTTCAAGACGTCCAGCAATTGCACTTCCTTTTGATTGATCAGAGCCTTCGTTCCATTGAACGGATGCGCCGCAAGTTTCCGTCACTCCTATCTGTAATGCCCCGCAGTCTGATGCGTTGCTAACCTCCGTCAGTCCACCATCTGCCTTGCCTGCTTACTGTTGTCCAAAGCGCCACGATTATCGTCGCGCCCGCAGCGACAAGAGGACACCCCATGGCAAAACCAGCAACGCAGGCCCCCGAACCCACTTATCGGTTCAGCTTTCCCACAGCCTATACAATCCTGTTTGCTTTGATCGTCATCATCGCAGCGCTGACATGGGTGATCCCTGCGGGCGAGTATGAACGCGTGGCCTCTGAGGCGCTTGGCAAAGAGCTGCCAGTCGCAGGCACTTACACCCTCACGGACGCCAACCCTCAGGGCATTTTCGATGTCATCCTCGCCCCCATCGCAGGATTTTATGATCCAGGTAGCTACTCGGCCAACGCAATTGATGTGGCGCTGTTCGTGCTGATGATCGGTGGTTTTATCGGCGTGGTCACGGCAACAGGCGCCATCGACGCAGGCATCAAACGCGCGATGACGCGCCTTAAGGGGCGTGAAAAGTGGATGATCCCTATCTTGATGGGGCTGTTCGCATTGGGCGGCACAACGGAGGGCATGGCAGAAGAAACATTGGCCTTCTACGTCCTGCTGACCCCTGTCATGATTGCGGCTGGATACGATTCCCTAACGGCGGTTGCGGTCATTCTTTTGGGCGCGGGTATCGGTGTTCTTGGATCGACCGTGAACGCCTTTTCAACAGTGATTGCATCAGATGCAGCGGGCATACCGTTCACTGACGGATTGATGCTGCGCTTTGTAATTCTTGGCCTGACCTTCGCGGCTACTGTGGCCTACGTCATGCGCTACGCGGCGCGGGTCAAAGCGGATCCGTCACGCAGCTATGTGTTCGATCTCAAAGCGTCGAACGAGGCGCATTTTAGCAGCGCAGCTCAAGACACAACTGACTTCACAGGCCTGCACAAACTCGTCCTTGTCCTGTTTGGCACGACTTTCGCCGTAATGATCTGGGGTGTGTCCCTAGGTGGATGGTGGATGGCAGAGATGAGCGGTTTGTTCTTGTTTGCAGGCGTCGGCATCGGCCTTATTGGGCGCCTCGGTGAAAAGGGCCTCGTTGACGCCTTTGTCGGCGGCGCGCGTGATCTTTTAGGCGTCGCGCTGATCATCGGACTTGCACGCGGAATCGTCGTCATCATGGACGCAGGTCACATGACCGACACGATCCTGCATTGGGCCGAAGGCACAGTCGCGGGCCTGAGCAATGTCGTCTTCATCAACGTGATGTACTGGATCGAAGTGGTGCTGGCCTTCTTTGTGCCATCGACCTCTGGCCTTGCGGTTCTGTCTATGCCCGTCCTCGCCCCTGTTGGCGATTTCGCAGGGGTCGAGCGCAGCTTGATCGTCACCGCATTCCAATCCGCGACGGGCGTCGTCAACCTCGTCACGCCCACATCTGCCGTGGTCATGGGCGGCCTCGCCATCGCGCGTGTTCCTTATGAACGCTGGCTGCGCTTCGTCTGGCCTGTCCTGCTGGGCCTTACCGTCATCATCATGGCCGCGCTCAGTATCGGTGCCGTAATGGGAGGAACCCCAACATGACTATCACCTATGGCGTCCATTCCGAAGCAGGCAAACTGCGCCGCGTTCTTGTTCACACACCCGGCGCTGCCATGGTACGGCTGACACCGTCCAACTGCGCTGAGCTGCTGTTTGATGATGTGATCTGGGTCAAACAGGCGCGGATCGAGCATATGACCTTCGTCGATGCCATGCGCAATCGCGGGGTCGAGGTGGTGTTCCTGCGCCAAATGCTGGCCGAGACGCTGAAAGACATGGAAGCCCGCCGTTGGCTTTTGGAGGCACGGATCACCGACAATACCGTGGGTATCGGCCTTGCTGACGATCTGATGGCGCATTTGATGGAGGTCGATGCGGACCTGCTCTCCACCATTCTGATCGGTGGGATGAGCAAAGCTGAGTTGCCGGTTGCATCGAAAGGCGTTCTGGCCCCGATGTTGGAGCCAGCGGATTTCATCCTGCCCCCTCTGCCCAACCACATCTTCACCCGCGACACGACCTGCTGGATTTATGGCGGTGTCACCGTGAACCCGATGCACTGGCCCGCGCGGCGCTTGGAGACGCTGAACCTCGCTGCGATCTATCGCTTTCACCCTGATTTCAAGGATGCAGATTTCTCGATCTGGTGGGGCGATCCGAAACTGGATCATGGCCCAGCCACAGTCGAGGGCGGCGATGTTATGCCAATCGGAAATGGCACTGTCCTGATCGGCATGGGTGAGCGCACAACGCCCCAAGCTGTCGGCCAAATCGCCCGCGGTCTGTTTGCAGGGGGCGGCGCAACCCGCGTCATTGCTTGCCAGTTTCCCAAATCGCGTAGTGCAATGCACTTGGATACGGTCTTCACCTTTTGCGACCGCGATTTGGTCACTGTGTTTAGCGAAGTCACCGATACGATCCGCTGCACAAGTCTGCGCCCGACGGATCACAAAACTATCGCTGTCGAGGTCGAAACGAAACCCTTCCTTGAGGTGGTCGCCGACGCTTTGGGCCTCAAAAAACTGCGCACGGTGCCCACAGGTGGCGATGTTTATGAATCCGCGCGCGAGCAATGGGATGATGCCAACAATCTACTCTGCCTAGAGCCCGGTGTCGTTGTTGGCTACGAGCGCAACGTCGATTCAAACACGCTTTTGCGCAAAGCAGGCGTCGAAGTCATCACCATCCCCGGCTCAGAGCTTGGGCGTGGGCGCGGTGGCTCGCACTGCATGACCTGCCCCCTGATCCGCGATGCAATTTAAGGAACTTCACATGCCACAGAACCTACGCGGACGCAGTTTCATCAAACTGCTTGATTTCTCGCCAGACGAACTCAGACACCTGCTGCAACTCGCGGCCAGTCTAAAAACTGCCAAGCAGAATGGCACAGAGCAGCGCCTTCTAAGCGGTAAAAACATCGCGCTGATCTTTGAAAAAGACAGCACGCGCACACGCAGCGGTTTCGAGGTAGCGGCCTACGATCAAGGGGCGCATGTAACCTATCTGGGACCATCGGGCAGCCATATCGGACATAAAGAAACCATGAAAGACACCGCCCGCGTTTTGGGACGGTTCTATGATGGGATCGAATATCGCGGCTTTGGTCAGAAGGATGCGGAGGTACTGGCCGAGTTTTCCGGCGTGCCAGTGTTCAACGGGCTGACGGACGAATACCACCCGACGCAAATCCTTGCAGACCTGATGACCATGCGGGAATTCACGCATAAGCATCTGTCAGATATTTCCTTTTGTTTCATGGGGGATGCGGGCAATAATATGGGCTCTAGCCTGATGGTGGGGGCCGCCCTTATCGGCATGGATATTCGTCTCTGTGGTCCCCAAAGCTGCTGGCCCGATCACGTGCTGGTGACGCAATGCCGCAAGATCGCAGAAGCCACAGGCGCACGGATCACATTGACCGAGAAACACGCCGAAGGGCTTGAGGGCGCAGATTTCGTCTACACCGATGTTTGGGTGTCCATGGGCGAACCTGATGAGGTTTGGGAGGAGCGCATTGCGCTGCTATCCCCCTACCGCGTCACGACGAAAGTTATGGAAAAGACCAAGAACCGTTACACCAAGTTCATGCATTGCCTGCCTGCCTTTCACAACCGCGACACCGAAGTTGGGAAAGAGACGTTTCAGAAATTCGGCATTGATTGCATGGAAGTAACGGAGGCCGTGTTTGAATCCCCCGCTTCTGTCGTTTTCGATCAGGCGGAAAACCGGATGCACACGATCAAGGCGGTTCTTGTCGCCACGATGGGGGCCTGAGATGCGTGTCGTTGTGGCCCTTGGCGGGAATGCACTGCTGCGCCGGGGCGAGCCGATGACAGCAGCGGTGCAACGCACGAACGTGCAAATCGCTGCCCTTGCGCTGGCTGATCTGGCGCGCAATCACGAAATTATCGTCGCGCACGGTAACGGCCCGCAGGTCGGTCTTTTGGCATTGCATGGCGCGGCCTTTGATCCAGCAATGCCATGGCCGCTGGATGTTTTGGGTGCTGAAACAGACGGTATGATCGGTTATCTCATTGAGCAGGAACTCATGAATGCGCTACCGGACACTGCGCATTGCGCGACCCTTCTCAGCCGCGTTGAGGTTGACCCGAATGACCCTGCATTTTCAAATCCAGGCAAACCGATTGGCCCGATCTATACGGCCGATGAAGCCGCGCAAGTGGCAAGCGATCACGGCTGGTCCATGGTGCGCGAGGCAACGGGCAACCGCAGACGCGTTGTTCCTTCTCCTCTGCCGCTGCGCATCATTGGTCTGGATGCGATAAAGGCGCTGCTGGCGGCAAAGCACATCGTCATATGCGCAGGTGGCGGCGGTATACCGGTGATGCGCAATGCGGACGGTGATATGGAAGGCGTCGAAGCTGTCATCGACAAAGACCGGACATCCGCCCTTTTAGCGACAGAATTAAACGCCGATGCCCTTTTGCTGCTAACAGACGTCGAAGGGATCTATCGTGACTTTGGAGATGAGGATCAAACCCTGCTCGACACCATAACCTCGGCGCAGATCGAAAGCCTTGAACTGCCGCCAGGGTCAATGGGGCCGAAAGCATCTGCCGCAGCGAGCTTCATCACAAATGGTGGAAAATGCGCCGGGATAGGCCAACTGACAAACGCCCGCGCGATCTTAGACGGGCATGCGGGAACACGCGTTTGCTATGAAAAAAGCTGCTGAAGTGAACCTCCCTCCATTCACCAAAACGCTAAAAGACGGCACTCTGGTTCTAATCAGAGAGGTGACACAAGACGATCGCCATCTACTGGAGTTTGGGTTCGCCCATCTCTCAAAAAGCGCAAAATATTTCCGCTTTCTTGGGGCACATAAGAACCTGTCTGAGAAAGAGTTGGACACATTCATAGCAACCAACACGCCGGATCACTTTGCAGTTGGTGCGATGATGGTCCGTACGCCAGACCCCAAGCCGATCGGCATCGCGCGCTACATGAACCATTTCGATGGAGCGAAGACGACGCACACCTCCCCTAAAATAGAGGTTAGATTTCCAACTTCTCTAACCCTTGATCCGCAAGCTACGCGATCAGGGCGAGAAAAACCAAAATTCGAAGACCCAAACAAACCTGCATCAGTCTGGGAAGATGACGGTGGTGCGATACTGAAATTGTTCGCTGATCTAAAGCGCGCAATCGACAAGCGGGAAACACGTAGCCAAGACATGTCCCTGTCCCACCAACCTGCGTGTTTCTCGTCTCTGTCGCAGGATGCGACGATATTTAGGCTGTGCCTATTTTAACAGTGGTCCGATTTGATCCAGATAGCTCACTTCAAAATCTGCAAATTCAGCCAAGCGATCATAGTTATCAAATGTAACATGCCCCTCTCGAAACGTGACCATACCTTGCTCACGCAACTGCCTCAGAACGCGGTTTACATGCACAGCACTCAACCCGATGGCATCAGCGATCAAGTATTGGGTCAGCGGGCAATCATATCCCCCCTCGTCCCCCATCCCAACGAGGGACAATCTGGCCCCTAATTCAAGCAGGAAATGTGCCATGCGTTCAGCGGCCCCTCTCCGCCCAATACCCACCAAATGTTCTACCACCATGGCTTCGTCGCGCGACGCCGTCCAAAGCACCGCTGTCGCCAGACGAGGCGTTTCTGTGAATGCCTCAAACAGATCGGAGCCATGGACTTCGGTGACTTCTATATCCGTGATTGGCTCGATGCTGTGATCAGAAACGTGTAGAACCACGCTGCGCAAACCCAGGAAATCGCCCGGGATCTGAAAATCAACGATCTGTCGCTGGCCATCGTGCAAAAGCTTGTACGAACACGCCCAGCCCGACAGCAGGATATAGGCCGCCTGATCCGCCTGCCCTTGGTGCACCAGATCGCACCCGGCGACGAATGTGCGCCGACGTTTGTGCAATCTTTCAAGGACTAAAAGCTCCGCTTCGGACAGTGCGACAAAAGCACCGAGCTTGCGTGCAAGTGGTCTCGTTTCGATAATGGTCCCCTTCCTCAAAATACTGAACATTTACAGAGAATAAACTGACGCTGACTGATGTGGATCAGTCCCAAACCTCAGGCTTCCTGAGAGCCTGCGATGACCGCTGCACGGGTCCACTGCGCAAGCGCAATAGACTGGAGACGTCTGCCATCATGTCCAAGCATAGCACACTGTCAGGAATTGCCGCGCTTTCAATTTGCGAGGCGCTCCTGCTGGCATTGAACGACGCGAAGATCCTGCCAGAAAGAGAAATCATGGGCATCCTTGAAGACGCCGCCGCAACACACGAGAACGCAGGTGGGTCTGACGTTGAAATAGCCGAGCACAAGGCAGTCGCGCAGCTCATCAACAAGATCATCGCTGGCGGGAATTCCGTTCGCAGACTTTGAGGGTGAAACGTGCGATTTGGTTGAATGGTTGTTCTTAACTTAAGGGCGCTTATGGGTGTTCCGGTGAGATTGTCGCAATGCCGCGATCCTGCTTGTCCTTGTGAAATGCTCTTGTCGCCTGGTTTAAGTTGTTGCCGATTGCGGAAAGCTCGGACAACAAACTCCTCAAATCTGCTGCATGCGCAGGGTCGGGATCTGGATCAAAATACCCCGTCAAAACGCGTAACATTTTGCGGAAAACCTCTGATCTGTTCTTCGCCAAACCCGATGACACAAGCCGATCCAACCCATTCAGCTCTCCACTACTCACCCGAAAACTAAGCGCCTTGTCCCCCCTACCCCGCTTTCTCGTTGCTTGCGCGGGCCGCTTTGAGCGTTCGATAACCCGCCCGACTGTTGCGCGGTGAATTCCCAAGGATCGTGCGATCGCTGCCGGAGTCTCGCCTTGCGAAACCTTCAACAAAATAGATGTTTTCTGGTGATCGGAGAGCGCCAATGGAAAATCCCAGTTGTTGCGTAATAAACTACGCATTTCCTGCAACAAGCAACATATATCAGGCTAAGGTCCTTTGTCAAAAGGCCCACCCTGCCCGCAGGTCTGAAATGTATGTGGTTTCAGTTTCGGCGCGAAGCGTCCGCCCAAAAGGCAGCTAAGGCGGCATCGCTACCCTGAAATTAGGCGCAGAGCGACTGAAGGGTGCTTCCTTCAAGAAACGCTTAGCCTTAGAATTTTCGCAGTAAAATATCTGAGGAGATTGACCATGAAGAACAGACGGGACACGGATCGAGGGCAACCTTTGTGAACGAAGCAGTAGCTGCACTCGACATTATCGAGCAACTCAACACATCTGGGAAAAGACTAAGGCCACGTCGCTGACAGTGAACGCAGACCAAAGAAACTGCGGCACAGCATCTGCACTTTCAATTTGACGGACAACGCAACGATCAAGGCTATCGGCATATCTGAGAACAGGATGCTTCATTCTCTTTGATACTCCGCGGCTGTACCGTCAACTTATCGGCTCTTGCCGAAAAGAACCCAAACATCCCTGATCAAGCGGCCTTTAACTCACACGTGAAGTTAACGCGCATGCTGTGAGCATCTTAGCCAGATCGTAAATAGATCGAGGCGAATAGATTGTAGCGGCAGGGGTTTCGGAAGCTACACCGCAAATAGGCGTTGACAGCAATTTGGTACACTGGTCTAGTAATCAAACCAATAGGCCAGTCGAAAGGCCTTAGCGGACACACAATATCTTACTGGGAGGGGAGATATGGGAGACTCATCTTTTGCATCGTCGCATGTCGCGCCCCTGGATAAGGTGGCTCATCGTAGCATCAAGGACGAGGTTGCGGAGCGCTTCGCGACGCTGATCGCGTCAGGCGTGCTCAACGTTGGCGACACACTCCCCAGCGAGCGTGATCTCGCTTCGACGATGGGTGTCAGTCGCGAGACTATTCGTGGAGCCCTGCTTATTTTGTCAACCAAGGGTATTGTGACGATTGTGCAGGGTGCCCGCACCAAAATCGCTTCGGTTGACGTAGGTGATATTGGCATGTCTGCCTTGTCCAATGGAAGTGTAACCGACTACAGCCTTGATGATGTTCACGAAGGGCGTTTGATGGTTGAGGGGCGGCTAGCTCCTTTAGCAGCGAAGCGGATCGATGCAGAGACGCTGGACCACCTTGCTGATCTGATCAAAACTCAGGAAACCGTAGTGGGCGATCCAGTCAGCTTTCTTATCGCTGATCGCGCATTTCACACAGCGGTTTATCAGTCTTGCGGTAACGCCGTGCTCTCCGATCTTGCAGCCACGCTATATTCTTATCAGCTCAATCACCGCAGGCGCGCCGTGAGTGTTGCAGGTGCGATCGAGCGCAGCATTGCCGACCACCGCATCATTCTGGCCGCGTTAAAGGCACGGGACGCAGCTGCATTGCTGAAGGCCCTCGGCGTGCACGAGCGTCGAATTTACGACAGCACCCGCGCTCTTCTTTCAAGTTCAACACAAAAGGCACACTCATGAAACTTGCAGTCATTGGCGCCGCCGGCATGATCGGGCGCAAACTGGTAGAGCGGATTGCGGCAACCGGTCAGATCAATGACCAGCCCGTAACTGCGATGACGCTTGTCGATGTGGTAGCGCCCGAAACACCAGAAGGGTTCGATGGAATTTGCGAAGCTTATGCGTTCGACTTGACGCACCCGGGTGCAGCCAAGCGTCTTGTCGCAGACCAACCTGACGTGATTGTGCATCTCGCTGCTATCGTCTCTGGTGAGGCGGAGGCTGATATGACGAAGGGCTACCGCGTCAATCTGGACGGCACGAGGGCGTTACTGGAGGCGATTGGCGCCATCGAAGATTACTGTCCCCGCGTGATATATGCCTCTTCGCTCGCTGTATTCGGCGCGCCGTTTCCTGTAAAAATTCCCGATGACTACCACCTCACCCCGCTCACAAGCTATGGCACGCAAAAAGCAATGGGAGAGATGCTGCTCAACGATTATTCAAGGCGTGGCATGCTTGACGGTATCGGCATCCGCTTTCCCACCATCTGCATTCGCCCCGGCAAGCCAAACAAAGCGGCATCCAGCTTTTTCTCCGGTATTCTTCGCGAGCCCTTGAATGGCCAAGAGGCGATCCTGCCCGTGGATGACGATCTGCGCCATTGGTTTGCAAGCCCTCGCGCGGCTGTCGGCTATATCGAACATGCGGCCACGATGGACACCAGTTCGCTTGGCGGGCAGCGTTGTATGACGATGCCAGGCGTCAGCGCAACTGTTGGCGAGCAAATTGAGGCGCTCCGCGCCGTAGCAGGAGATGACGCGGTCGCATTGATCCGGCGCGTGCCAGATCCAGCCGTTGCGAGTATCGTGGCAAGCTGGCCGCGTGATTTTGATACAGCCCGGGCGATCGCCCTCGGCTTTATCGCAGAGAGTTCATTTCAGGAAATCATCACGGTTTATCTGGAAGACGAGATGGGCCGACCAGCCCAGACAGGTGCCACGCAATAGGCACCGAATCCACTGTGTGAATAGCACAGCGGGCAAAAGACGAATTATCACCTTGGGAGAAACCAAAATGAAACATACTCTTTTCGCTTTCGCAGGCGCGGTGGCAACACTGGCTGCGACAACAGCCTATGCCGAGCGTAACATCGTCGTAGGGCACGCATTGTCGCCCACGTCGCACTACGGCATCGGCGCACAGGCCTTCATCGACACGTTGACAGAGCTGTCGGGCGGTGAATTCACCGGATCACAAGCACCAGCAGGTCAGCTTGGCGGCGAGCGTGACATGATCGAAGGTCTGCAAATCGGTTCCATGGATGTAGTGATCACGTCCACCGGCCCGCTTGGCAACTTCGTACCCGAAGTCTTCGCTCTCGATCTGCCATTCTTGTTCCGCGACTATGACCACGCGCGCAATGTGCTGGACGGTGATATTGGCCAGGAACTGCTCGGCAAGATCGACGAAAACCAGCTGGTTGGCCTTGCATGGTCAGAAAACGGCTTTCGTCATGTGACCAACTCCCAGCGCCCCGTGCGTACACCCGCCGATCTTGAGGGTCTCAAGCTGCGGACGATGGAAAACCGTGTCCACATGGAAGCCTTCTCTGAAATGGGCGCATCGCCCACGCCCATGGCTTTCCCCGAGCTGTTCACTGCCCTGCAGCAGGGTGTTGTCGACGGTCAGGAAAACCCTGTCACAGTGATCACCGCCTCCAAGTTCTGGGAAGTGCAAGGCCACGTCTCGTTGACGGGTCACGTCTATTCGCCAGCGGTCGTGCTGTCCTCGCCAATCCTGCTGGATGGCATGACCGACGAGCAGCGCGGCTGGTTCATGGAAGCAGCAAAAGCCTCTGCCGCAGCCACGCGCGCGGAAGTGAACCGTCTGGAAGAAGCAGGCGTTGCCCTACTGCGCGAGAACGGCATGGAAGTGATCACCGAGATCGACAAAGCGCCTTTTGCTGAACTGGCCCAGCCTGCATATGCAGTCTACACTGATCAGTACGGCACCGAGTTGGTAGAGCGTATTCAAGCCGTCGAATAAAACCCTTTCAGGCAGGCGTGCTTATCCACGCCTGCCTGTCACTATCCTGCTCCCCAAAATTCAATGAGGCATGCCCATGCGCTATTTCCTGCGTCTCGAAGACTTTACAACAGGCGTCGCGCAAAGACTGTCGATTGCGTTTCTGGTTATTGCAGCCAGTCTGGCGCTCTATCAGGTGATCACCCGATTTGCCTTTGGCGCCCCCTCGACTTGGTCCGAAGTTATTACCCGCACTGCCATGATCTGGTCGGTATTTCTTGGGGTTGCTGTCGCTTTCAAACATGGTGCTATGATCTCAGTCGAGGTGATCCAGACCTCACTGCCTCCGCGCATCGGTCTGGGCCTATATCTTCTAGCGAACGTCGGATCGCTCATTTTTTTCACCGTCCTGCTTTGGCAGGGTTACCTGATGACCCTGCGCGTAATGCCGCAAAGCCTTGCTGCGCTTGATATCTCGATTGCATGGGCCTACGCCGCCCTGCCGGTCGGATCAGGCTTTATCCTGATCTCAGTTGCAGCTGCGATGGTACGCGCGGCGCAGGGCGACTGGCTTATCGCACGCAATGCGGAGGACACATAATGAACAGCGCTCTGGGGCTATCGCTCGCTATTTTATTCCTGATGGGGGTCCCCATCGCGGTCGCTATCGGTCTGGCCTCTGTCATCGGCATCGAAACGCAAGGCCGTCTACCCTTGCTGTTGGTGGCTCAGCGCATGTTCACGGGAATCGACAGCTTTCCTCTGATGGCGATTCCATTGTTTATCCTTGCGGGCAATCTCATGTCTGCGGGTGGAATTTCGCACCGTCTTGTAGAACTTGCAAAATCACTGGTCGGCGGCATTCAAGGCGGATTGGCCTGTACTTGCGTTCTAACATGTATGCTGTTCGCATCTGTGTCGGGTTCTTCTGTGGCAACCACATTCGCCATCGGTGCGATCTTGATCCCCGCGATGGTCAAGCACCACTATCCCAAACCGCTTGCCGCTTCCATCCAAGCCTCCTCAGCCGAGTTGGGCGTACTGATCCCGCCATCCATTCCATTGATCCTTTATGGTGTCTCCACTGACACTTCTATCGGCAAACTCTTTGTCGCTGGCCTTGGGCCAGGCTTGGTCGTTGCAGTGTCGCTTATGGCACTGGTGCTAGTGATCTGCCGCTTGCGCGGTATCGGCAAAGACGACGGTATGGACCGCGCCTCTCCGAGCGCAGCATTCATGTCGGCTCTGCCTGCACTTATGGTACCCGTTGTCATCCTTGGCGGCATCTATTCAGGTATTTTCACACCGACCGAAGCCAGCGCCGCCGCCGTTGCAGCAGCGTTGATCGTAGGAATGGTTATGTACCGCGAGTTGAAATTCAGCGACCTGCCGGAAATTTTGAAGAAGACGATCATCTCCACTTCAGCGATCATGATCATCATTTCAGCAGCAGCGTTGTTTTCCTTCCTCATTACGCGCTCAGGACTGCCGAACGAAATTGCCGCGTGGTTCAAAGAAATCTTTGAGAGCCGCATCGCCTTCTTGCTGGCAGTGAATTTCTTGCTGCTCATTGTGGGTATGTTTATCGAGACATCGGCTGCGATCCTTGTGCTCGCCCCGATCCTTACACCCATCGCCATGAGCTATGGCGTCGACCCTGTGCATTTCGGTCTGATCATCGTGGTCAATCTGGCGCTTGGGATGATCACACCACCGCTAGGGGTGAACTTGTTCGCCGCTTGCGCTGTGGCAAACTTGCGGGTCGAAAAGATCATCCCACAGCTGGTTTGGTTCGTGCTGACAGTCTTCGCAGCACTGATGATCATCACCTATGTGCCAGCAATTACACTTTGGCCCGTAGAGTGGGTTTTTGGAGAATAAATGATGCTTGTTGATTTTGTAGGCCTTGGCTCAATGGGCCTTGGTATGGCCACCAGCTTGGTAAAAGCAGGGCACGACGTGCGCGGGTTTGATCCGGCTACTGCGCAAGTTGACTTGCTGATTGAACAAGGCGGCAGCCCCTTTGGTGATGGGCTACCAAAGGCCGATGCGCTGGTTTGTGCAGTGCTGAATGCCGATCAAACGCGCGCGGCTCTGTTTGGTGAACAAGGCGCAGCGCAGAGGCTGCGCGAGGGCGGTGTGATCATCTCATGCGCGACAGTCGCACCTGCCTTTGCCACAGAGATGGAGGCAGAGGCCGCAGCCCGCGGGTTTGGCTATCTCGATGCGCCAATATCGGGCGGTGCAATCAAAGCGGCGGCTGGGCAACTTTCGATCATGGCATCGGGCAATACCGCTGCATTCGAGGCCGCAAATCCGCTGCTGGACGCGATGGCCGAAACCGTGCACCGTCTCGGCGATCACGCAGGTTCCGGTTCTGCGATGAAAGCGGTGAACCAATTGCTCGCAGGGGTCCACATTGCCGCCATGGGCGAAGCGATGGCCTTCGGCGCGTCCCAAGGGCTGACGCCTGCGCAGATGGTTAATGTTGTTTCCGTCTCGGCGGGAACATCTTGGATGTTCGAAAACCGCGGCGCGCATGTGGTCGATGGCGATTACGCACCCCGCTCAAAAGTGGACATCTGGCTCAAGGATCTTGGCATCGTGGGCGATATCGCCGCCAGCGCGGCGCTGCCTGTACCGATATCGGCAAATGCACTGGCACAGTTTCGCGCAGCATCCGAGGCGGGATTAGGCGATGAAGATGATGCGGCCATAGCCAAATATTTTGCACGCCAGGGCGGCGTAACACTGCCGGGAGACAGTTAATGTTACTTGGGTGCATCGGGGATGATTTCACAGGCTCAAGCGATCTGGCAAATACACTGGCCAAAGCCGGAATGCGCACGGTGCAATACAGTGGCGTGCCGGCGGGCGCTGCAGCTGAAGATGTACAAGCGGGCGTCATCGCTCTCAAATCCCGCTCTATCGCGCCTCAAGACGCGATCAAGCAGTCACTGGACGCGCTAAAATGGCTTCAAGCCCAAGGTTGCACCCAAATTTTCTTTAAATATTGCTCGACCTTTGACAGCACGCAAGAGGGTAACATCGGACCCGTCGCAGACGCTCTCGCTGAGGCCTTGGATGCGCATAAGGTCATCGTTTGTCCGGCGTTTCCGGGGGCAGGTCGTTCAGTCTACCAGGGCTATCTGTTCGTCAATGATACCCTTCTGAATGAAAGCGGAATGCAGAACCATCCGCTCACGCCAATGACAGACGCGAACCTACGCCGTTTGATGGCTGCGCAGAGTGTTCATTCGGTCGGGCATGTCGCAGCGGATGTGGTGTTTGCAGGGACAGAGGCGATTACAGACGCATTGGAGCGCCAGCACGCAGTAGGCAACCGAATGATTGTGCTCGATGCGCTGCGCGACGAGGACCTGATGCAGATTGGCGCAGCGGCTAAGGGTTTGCCGTTGATCACGGGCGGCTCTGGCGTTGCATTGGGGCTGCCTGCAAACTTTGGCCTGAGCCCCGCACCCGTACCATGGCAGGGGCAAAAAGGCAAAGCTGCGATTTTGTCGGGATCATGCTCTACGGCCACACGCGGCCAGATCGCTCATCACATAGCGCACCACCCTGCGCTCAAAATCAATCCCGCGGATGTTATCGGGGGCACCCAAACGCCCGAATCCGTAGCACAATGGTTGATTGAAACTGACGGCCTGCCGCTCGCCTATAGCTCTGCCGATCCGGCCGAAGTCGCGGCAATCCAGAAACAATTTGGCGGGGCTAAAGCCGCGCAAGCGCTAGAGACATTTTTTGGTGCAACCGCCGTCTGTCTGCGCGACCTCGGGGTGGCACGTATTTTAACAGCAGGCGGCGAAACCTCCGGCGCCGTGGTCGAAGCCCTTGATATCCGCATGCTTGAGATCGGACCAGAGATTGATCCGGGAGTCCCAGCCCTGCGGGCAAGCAACGCTCTGGTGATTGCGCTCAAATCAGGTAACTTCGGCAGCGTGGACTATTTCGAGAAGGCCGCGAGCATGTTGGAGAACGGGTAATGCGCGATACGGTCCTGCGTGAGCATATTTGTCTGCTGGCAAAGTCGATGTTTGACCGTGGCCTGACAGGAGGTAGCACTGGCAATATCTCTGCGCGCACAGAAGATGGTGGCCTGCTGGTTTCGCCCACCGGCACCAGCTTTGGCCGTTTAGACCCTGCGCGCCTATCGCACTTTGACGTCATCGGCAAATTGATCGGCGGGGACGAACCGACCAAGGAAATGCCTTTGCATCAAGCGTTTTACGACACACGTAGCACCGCAGGCGCGGTCGTGCACCTGCACAGTTGCCATTCGGTCGCTTTGTCGATGTTGCCAGAAACAGACCCCGATAACTTTCTGCCGCCACTCACGCCCTATGGCATCATGAAACTGGGCCGCGTCAAGTTGCTTCCCTTCTTCATGCCTGGCGATCCGGCCATGGGCGATGCGGTGCGCGGCCTCGCCGGTAAGCGCAGTGCAGTTATGCTGGCCAATCACGGACCGGTTGTAGCGGGCAAAGACATAGAAGCCGCGTGCAACGCGGTAGAAGAATTGGAAGATACTGCTCGTCTGGCCATGATGCTTCGCGGCATGAACGCTCGCGCGCTTACCGATGATCAAGTGCAGGGACTGGTGAGCAAATTTGACATAGAATGGGACGATTGATGAAATTTTCAGCTAACCTCGGGTTTCTTTACACCGATCTGCCGCTGCCGGAGGCAGTACATGCGGCAAAGGCAGACGGGTTCGACGCGCTGGAATGCCACTTCCCCTATGATACACCACCCGCCGATCTGAAGACTGCACTGAAGACAACCGGACTGCGTATGTTGGGGATGAACACCTGGCCCGGTGATCGCAGTGCAGGGGATTTCGGCCTTGCCGCGCTTGTCGGGCGTGAGTGCGAAGCCCGCGCGGAAATCGAGCGTGCGTTCGCTTACGCCGCTGCTGCGGGGATCGAGGCGGTGCATGTAATGGCAGGGCGCACTGATGGCGGTGCCGCTGCGGAAAATTGCTTTCGAACAAACCTTGATCACGCCTGCGACCTCGCAGAAAAGCAGGGCATCACAGTCCTGATCGAACCGATCAACACCCGTGACGTCGCTGGCTATCATCTGTCAGGGACAGCCCATGCTGCACAGATCATTGACGATCTGGACCGACCCGAGCTAAAAATCATGTTTGATTGTTACCATATGCAGATTATGCAGGGCAATCTTGCGCACTCAATCGAAAAACTCTTATCGAAAATTGGCCACATCCAGATCGCTGCGGTGCCAGATCGCGGTGAACCTGACATTGGCGAGCTCGACTACGCATGGCTCCTGCGTCATATCTCGCACATCGGATATCAAGGATATATCGGAGCGGAGTATAGGCCTCGCACTACGACCAGAGATGGTTTGGGATGGATAACCAAAATGCGATAAACGCGGTACCTGTTTTGCTAAGCCAATGTCATCAACAGGCGATAGCTGGCACCCACCAATTGTTTTTCTCTTCCATCCCACTAAAAATTATCAGTAACGGATTCAAAGCACTGGGCCTCTTCCACTTGCAGCGCGCAATAGACAGCAATGATGAAGTTCTTGGCACTGCATTCTGTCGATGGGAGTCTTTAGGCCCGTTGTTCAAGCCTGATGGCTGCGGTGGTTGTTGCAGTGCCAAAACAAAATCATAGCCCAGTCAAAATCACGCAGCCAAGCATCGCTCTTTTTTGTCTGGACACAATCAAGTCAAAACCGCAGTTCGTCCTACCACCACAAATTGTCGGCGCCTAACTATCGATTACCTTGCTCAGACGCTCACAGCATTTGGGACGACATCACGTGTAATTTGAAGGCCGCTTAATCAGGGTTGTAAGGCTCCTTTTCGGCAAGAACCGATAAGTTGAGGATGCATTTTTTCGACAATTTTCTACCAGGACCTGAATGACCCTTTGGCTTCCTTGGTACGCAGTCCTTTTTTCGAACGCCTTAAACCTCTCCCAAAATCAAATCCAGCAATTCACCGAACCCGTCGCCGTCAAGGTTATCAAAGTCGGCACACATCCCCCGCATCGTCTCAGCCCGTTCAACTCCCAAAACAGGCTCCGCAAACATGCGATACTTCGCCAGCATCTCTTCTTCACTAAGCGGATTATCAACGTCCCCACGCGGGGTCTTTGGTGCGGCGGCATAGCGCACGCCATCCACATCTACCAAAGTCACAGCCGCCCATCGCTGCGCAACACTGCGGCGGGTCATTTCATCGTCGTCAATCAACTCCACCGCTGCGCTCACCCGCAGTATATCCGCGTCGCTCAGAATATCAGGCGACATTTCCGCCGCACCAAACACGCCGCGCACGATCATCGTGGCGACGGGGAAGGCGATGGAATAGGCCAGCTCGTCCATGCTTTGCGGCTTATGCCCTGCAAGGCGCGTCGCGTAATGGAACGTGCGGATTTCCACTTTCGCAATGCGCGAGTGATACAGACCGTGCGCACGCATCAATTCCAAGGCCGCATCCATTGACGGATGCGCCCAGCGACAGCAGAGATATTTCTTGTAATGCGTGTGATCGAGCGTCAGCCAATGGGCGGCAAGGTCCTCCCAAAATGGCGCAGCCTCCTTCCCCTCGCAGGTCAGCGCAGGAGCACCCGTAAAACCACCCTGCGCCAAATAAGCCGCCGTGACACCCGATGGCGCACCCCAACCGACCCCGTCGCGCACCATCGTCGGAAAATCAATGCAGCGCATCATCTGGCTGCGCGGCCCGTGGTATTCGGCAATGCCAAGCGCATGGCGCACTTGCTCTGCGCTACAACCCAAAATCCGCGCAACGCCCGCCGCAACGCCCACAGCCGTCCAAGCGCCCGATGTATGATAATCCGGGCACGTCGCATGCTGCACCTGCCCCGCGCGCGAACTCACTTCGTAAGCGATCGCCAGCCAAAGTGCAAAATCAGCGCCGGTAATCACCCGCCCGAGCGAGCGCTGCGCATCCACTACAGCGAGCAGCGCAGGAAACACCGCCGATCCCACGTGGCCCTTATTCGGCGTAGTCCCGTCATGCGCGTCAATACTATCAACCGTAAATCCCCCCGCCATGGCCGCGCCCACAGGGCTAACCTTGCGCCCATCCATTAACATTCGGCTCGCACCCGCCGCCGCTGGGCCGAACAAATTCGCCGCCGAAGCGCGGGCGATCTGCGACATCTGCGTACTCGCTCCGATCGCCGCAACGCCCATGGTATCGGTAAAACTGCGCCTGAGCAGCACGCGCATCGACTCGGGAAGATCGCCGTAACGCAGCTGAGTAGTGAAGGCGTCAACGCTTTGGGGCATGCTCAATATTCCGAATAACTGTGATCAAATCCCAGCTTCGCACAGCACTCCTCCAAGTCCAGAGATTTATCAGTGCTCCGGTACATCGCCGATCAGAATCGCGCGAAAGTCATTAACATTCGTGCCCGTCGGACCTGTAACAAACAGGCTCTTAGCTGCATCAAACGCACCCCAAGCATCATCCCTCGCCAAAGCGTTTAGCGGATCTATACCCGCCGCGCGCATATCGCTAGCCGTTTGACCATCGGCAAAAGCACCCGCATTATCCTCAGAGCCGTCAACCCCATCCGTATCCGCCGCCAGCGCTGTGATCCCGTTTTGCCCGTCAATCGCCGCCGCAAAAGAGAGCAAAAATGCAGAGTTGCGCCCCCCCCGTCCCCCCATATTGCGTAGGGTCACTGTCGTCTCACCCCCTGAGAGCAGAACAACAGGCGCTTCAACAGGACGCCCTTTTGTCGCCACTTCCCGCGCGATGGCGGCGTGCATCAGGCCGATATCTCTCGCCTCTCCTTCAATCGCGTCGGACAAAATCACAGCAGGCACGCCGCGCACGCGCGCAGTCTGCGCCGCTGCTTCTAATGACAGTGCTGCGGAGGCAATCACATGTACTTCATTGCCCTCAAACTCCGGTGCGTTCCGATCAGGCGCATCAACCAGCCCATTCAAAATACGTTCCGGCAAATCAATCCCGTAATTCGTGATCAGGCGGCGCGCATCCTTTAAGGTTATCTCGTCTGGCACAGTCGGTCCCGACGCCACTTGGGCCGGGTCATCCCCTGGCACATCGGACACAATCAAGCTCACCACGCGCGCGGGATGGGCCATGGCCGCGAGCCGCCCTCCTTTTACCGTGCTAAAATGTTTACGCACCGCATTCATTGCCCCGATAGGCGCACCAGAAGCCAGCAATATGTGATTCAACTCCTGCTCATCTTCCAACGTAAATCTCTCTGGCGGCGCAGCGAGCAAAGAAGAGCCACCCCCACAGATTAGCGCAACCACCAGATCATCACTGGTTAACCCTTTCAGAGCCGCGGCAATCTGCTGCGTCGCCGCAAGCCCCGCTGCGTCCGGCACAGGGTGCGCCGCCTCCAGCACACGCAGCCGTGCGCAGTCTGCGCTATAGCCGTAGCGCGTCACAATCACCCCTTCCAAAGAATGCTGCCAAAGCGTCTCAAACGCCTGCCCCATCTGAGCCGCGCCTTTGCCTGCGCCAATTACGACGGTTCGCCCCTTGGGCGGGGCTGGCAGATAGAATCGCATCGCCTCCAAAGGGTCAGCCGCGAGCACGGCACCCTCGAAAAGCTCAGTGAGAAAACGCTGTTTTTGTATATCCATGGCCCTTGAATATCACAAAGATTGACCCCGTCACGTCCCTTGCAGAAATGTGTAGCATTTTTACAGAGGCACTCATGGGTGCGCTCAGCATCGACCCAAATTTGCGCCTTAGGGTCGAAATCAGGAATCGCACACATTTGATCCTCTTGGCGCAACTTGCCGGTATACCCACACAAAGCCTCGGCGCAGTCATCGGCACCGCCGCCCGCGCGCGTGGTGACATTATTCCCGCCGTAAATATCCTTGCTACCCGCTTCCAAAGGTCCACTTCGACTACTCCACCAGCCTAAGCAGCGTCACCTGCAGATCGGGAAAAATCAATCAGGCGGTTGATTTCACCGCCCACGCAGCGCACTTGAGGGCAAACAACCCATTCAGGATCGCCAAAACCATGAACCAAAATGACACATGGATCGAGCGGTTCCCCGGCCTCTCCCGCCTTGATCTGCCAACCAAACAACTGCTCACCACGCGTGCCACCATCATCGACGTTCCTAAGGACGCCACCCTTTTCGGCCCCGGCAATTCGCCCGAAAACATGCTCTTTCTGCTTGATGGTACAGTGCGCGTGCAGCAGGTCTCCGAGACGGGCCATGAAATCGTGCTCTACCGCATTGAAGCGGGGCAAAGCTGCGTGCTCACCACCGCCTGCCTGCTGGCTTATGACGACTATTCCGCCGAGGGCATCTGCGAGAGCGCAGTACGCGCCGCCGCGGTTCCACGGTCCGTGTTCGATGACCTTGTCGCCAGCTCAAAACCCTTCCGCGATTTCGTCTTCGCGGCCTTCTCGCGCCGCATCACTGATCTGTTTTTGATGATCGACGAAGTCGCCTTTCAACGCCTAGACGTGCGCCTTGCGGGGGCCTTGATGCGGCTCTCTGCTAACGGCGATAAAATCTCCACCACCCACCAAAAACTCTCTGTAGAGCTCGGCACCGCCCGCGAAGTAATCTCGCGGCAATTACAAGAATTCCAGCGCCGTGGCTGGATCGAGACAGGCAGGGGGAGTGTGACGTTGCTGGATCGCGGAGCAATTGGGACGCTGGCTGGGCGGGAGAAATAATAACACGCCTCAAGCCTCATGCTTCGCGCGACTATCGACGGGTGCCTGTTCTCGATCTGTCATTCCGTAATCGCGCACGACCTCGGCGACGCGCAGCCTGTAATCTGAGAATGCGCCGCCACGACCCTTTGATTGCGCAAGGTCATCTGATCGAAACCGGCGAGGACGTCGCGTTGACCAACACGGAAACCACCTTCGGTCAAGCGCTCGAGGTCGATCTTGCTAGCCTCTCCAAAGGGCGGCGGGCACTGTGCAAATCCTGCCTGGATTGGAGTTCGCGTAGAACGCATTTTTCCGGATCACTCAGCACAGCTTTGCTCGATCAATTCTATGCAAAGGGTTGGGCAAAACGCATCGGAGGTTCTCGCATCATACATTTTTCACCAGCAGGCGAGAAAAATTTGTTAGAAACGTTCTCTTGTTAACCCGCTTACAAAACACCCCCTCAGTGACATTGTCACTGAAGCCCTGCATCCATACCTCTATACCAAATAGACCTTTGGAGAGAATCATGGAAACCACATTCACACCCTACGCTTCGCTTGGTGGCGGCGTTCTTATCGGCCTCGCATCGGTGATGCTGATGGCAACCCTTGGCCGTATTTTTGGCGCGACGGGCATTGTCGCGGGGCTGCTTCAGCCCAGCAGCTCATCCGATTGGTCGTGGCGCGCGCTCTTGCTTCTTGGCATGATCTCGGGGCCTCTCGCCGTCATGGCAATCACAGGCGAAATGCCTGCGGTCCAAGTGCCCATTTCCACCACAATGCTCGTCATTGGCGGCTTCATCGTTGGCATTGGCGTCACGCTTGGCTCCGGCTGTACGTCAGGGCATGGGGTTTGCGGTATGGCGCGGCTCTCCACGCGCTCGATCACCGCAACCACCACTTTCATGATTTTTACTGCGATCACCGTCTATGTGATCCGCCACGTTATCGGAGCCTAAGCCAATGCGCATGCTATCCACCTATCTCATCGGGCTAATCTTTGGCGTCGGCATCTCCATCTCAGGCATGGCGAATCCGGCAAAAGTGCTCAACTTCTTTGATTTCGCAGGAACATGGGACCCCAGCCTGATCTTCGTCATGGGCGGTGCGCTGATTGTCACGTTCATCGGTTACCGCTTTGTCCTCAAACGCTCTGCACCGTTCTTTGGCGGCCATTTTATACTGCCCTCACGTAACGATCTGGACGCACAGCTTATCGGCGGCTCCGCGCTCTTCGGCATCGGCTGGGGCATCGCAGGCTTCTGCCCTGGCGGAGCGCTCCCTGCCCTCGGCACGGCAAAGCCCGAAGTCTTCATCTTCATCGCAGCCCTGCTCGCAGGCATCTACGCCGCGAAATTCATCCAAACCACATTGGCCAACCGCACAATAGGAGCAACACAATGACCTTCCCCATTGATATCTCTGTAAAACCAGACGTCTCCGCCCATTTCGACGAGGCCACCAACACGATCACCTATATCGTCAAAGACCCCTCCTCTAATCATTGCGCCATCATCGATAGCGTCATGGATATCGACTACGCCGCTGGCCGCATCACCTATGAAGCTGCGGACAAGCTGATCGCAGAAATCAAGGACCGTGGACTGACCCTCGATTGGATCATCGAAACCCACGTTCACGCCGACCACCTGAGCGCCGCGCCCTATCTGCAACGCGAACTCGGCGGCAAGATCGGCGTCGGCGAAAAGATCATGGTCGTGCAGGAAACCTTCGGCAAGGTTTTCAACGAAGGCACCGAATTCCAGCGCGATGGCTCGCAATTTGATGCGCTCTTCAAGGACGGCGACACCTATATGATCGGCAACATGCAGGCCTTTGCCATGTATACCCCTGGTCATACGCCTGCTTGCAATGTCCATGTCATTGGTGATGCAGCCTTTGCGGGTGACACGCTCTTCATGCCTGATGGCGGATCTGCGCGCTGCGACTTTCCCGGCGGCTCTGCGGGCGAGCTATACGATTCCATTCAGAAAGTACTGTCGCTCCCCGATGAAACCCGCCTATTCATGTGCCACGACTACGGCCCGAATGGCCGCGCGATCCAGTGGGAAACAACCGTTGCAGAGCAAAAGCAAAACAACATCCATGTGGGCGGCGGCAAGACCCGCGACGAGTTCATCAAATTCCGCACAGAACGCGATGCACAACTGTCCATGCCCCGCCTCATCATCCCTTCCTTGCAAGTAAACATGCGCGCGGGCGACATACCCAAGGATAGGGACGGCAATCCGATGCTAAAAGTTCCAGTGAACGCGATCTAAGGACCTAATCCCATGGACATCAAGACCCTGAACGCTGGCCTTTCAGTCAGCGCACAAATCTCTGCGGCCGATGTGCAAGCAATCAAGGATGCCGGTTTTCGCGCAATCATCTGCAACCGCCCTGATGGCGAGGGCGCGGATCAACCTGCCTTCGCCGAAATAGCCAAAGCCGCGAAAAAGCTCGGTCTCGAAACCGCTTATCTCCCCATCGTAGCTGGCAAGGTCTCCGACGCGGACGCCGCTGATTTTGACAAAGCGCTTTCCACCCTGCCCGGTCCTGTTCTGGCCTATTGCCGCACCGGTACACGCTCTGCAACGCTTTGGTCACTTGCCCAAGCAAGCCAGCGCAGCGTCGCCGACATTCTCGCCGCGACCAAGGCCGCGGGCTATGATATGGGCGGCGTTGTGCGCCGCATCGTCAATGGCGGCAAAACCCCGACCGACACAGGCGATGCCAGCTTTCAGGTTGTGATCGTCGGCGCTGGAGCAGGGGGCATTTCTGCCGCCGCCAGCCTGCATGCGCGCAAACCCGACCTGAACATCGCGATAATCGACCCCGCCGATATCCACTACTACCAACCGGGCTGGACCATGGTTGGCGGCGGCATCTTTGAAGCGCAACAAACTGCGCGCACAATGGGTTCTCTTATCCCGCGCGGCGTGCATTGGATACAATCCGCCGTTGCCGCGTTTGAACCTGAAAACAACGCCATCATCCTAGATGGATGCCGCGTGGTGAAATATGACCGCCTGATCGTCTGCCCCGGTATCAAGCTGGATTGGAACAAGGTCGAGGGCCTCGTTGAGACCCTTGGCCACAATGGCGTAACCTCCAACTACCGCTATGATCTCGCGCCCTACACATGGAAGCTGGTCAGCAAAATGATCGAGGGGCGCGCGATTTTCACGCAGCCCCCCATGCCGATCAAATGCGCCGGCGCGCCGCAAAAGGCGATGTATCTCTCTGCCGATGCGTGGCACCGCCGCGGCGTGCTGAACAATGTCGATATCCAGTTTAACAATGCAGGCGGCGTGCTCTTCGGCGTTAAGGATTACGTCCCTGCATTAATGGAATATGTAAAGAAATACGACGCATCTCTCAACTTCTTCCACAACCTTGTCGCCGTGGATGGCCCTGCCAAGAAAGCATGGTTCGACGTGTCAAAGCCCGACACACCCATCGAGCGGGTCGAGATGGAATTCGACATGATGCACGTCTGCCCACCCCAAGTCGCGCCCGATTTCATCCGTGTCTCGCCGTTGGCCGATGCCGCTGGCTGGGTCGATGTGGATCAGGCCACGCTGCGCCACAAGACCTATGACAACATCTGGTCCCTTGGCGATGTCATGAACGCGCCCAATGCAAAAACCGCCGCCGCAGCCCGCATCCAAGCGCCCATCGTGGCCGAAAACCTCATCTCCGATATCAACGGCCACTCCCCAACTGCGCTATACAACGGCTATGGCTCCTGCCCATTAACCGTGGAGCGGGGAAAAATCATACTGGCCGAGTTTGGCTATGGTGGCACGATGTTGCCCAGCTTCCCCAGGTTCGTGATTGATGGCACCAAACCTTCGCGCGCGGCGTGGCTACTCAAGGAAAAGATGCTGCCGCCCGTCTATTGGAAGGCCATGCTCAAAGGCCGCGAATGGATGGCCAAGCCAGAAAAAATCACCGCCGTTTAACCGAGAGTTTATATGAGACCTGATCTAAAACGCTATCTACCCATCCTTACTTGGGGGCGGGCCTACAACAAATCCGCGCTCAGCAACGATCTGATGGCGGCCTTCATTGTGACGATCATGTTGATCCCACAATCGCTCGCCTATGCGTTGCTTGCGGGTCTTCCGCCGGAGGCAGGTCTCTACGCCTCCATCGTTCCTATTATGCTCTATGCAGTCTTTGGCACCTCGCGCTCTTTGGCTGTTGGCCCCGTCGCTGTGGTCTCTCTGATGACCGCCGCCGCGCTCAGCAATATCGTTGAGCAGGGGACGATGGGCTATGCTGTCGCTGCTCTCTCTCTCGCGGGTCTATCTGGCATCATTTTACTGGCGATGGGGCTGTTTAGACTCGGGTTTGTCGCCAATTTCCTCTCGCACCCTGTCATTGCAGGGTTCATCACTGCCTCCGGCATCATCATCGCCGCAAGCCAATTAAAACACATTCTTGGTATTGATGCCCACGGTCACAATCTGCTTGATCTGGTGATATCACTGGTGAAGCACCTGCCGGAAATCAACTGGATCACTACCGTCATTGGCGTCCTTGCAACGGGCTTCCTGTTCTGGGTACGCAAGGGTCTCAAACCATTGCTTAAGCGGCTCGGCCTAGGCCCCACGCTCATAGGAATCGCGGTCAAAGCAGGTCCTGTTGCAGTCGTCGTACTCACCACGCTCGCCGTCTGGCTGTTTGGCCTTGCGGATCAGGGCGTCAAAATTGTTGGTGCTGTTCCACAAAGTCTCCCACCCCTCACGCTCCCGTCCTTTTCACCTGCCCTGCTCAATCAACTCCTGCTCCCAGCTATTCTAATCTCGCTCATCGGCTTTGTTGAAAGCATCTCAGTTGCGCAAACCCTCGCCGCAAAGAAACGTCAGCGCATAGATCCCGACCAAGAACTCATCGGCCTCGGTGCCGCCAACATCGGTGCCTCTCTCACAGGCGGCTTCCCGGTCACGGGCGGTTTTTCCCGCTCCGTGGTCAATTTCGATGCCGGTGCGGAAACCCCCGCCGCAGGTGCCTTCACCGCTATTGGCCTCGCCATTGCAGCGCTTGCGCTCACACCGCTGATCTTTTTCTTGCCCAAAGCCACGCTCGCCGCGACCATCATCGTCGCTGTGCTCAGCCTCGTGGATTTCTCCATCCTGAAACGCAGCTGGGACTATTCCAAAGCGGATTTTGCCGCCGTCAGCGCCACTATCCTTTTGACCCTCGCCCTTGGCGTCGAGGCGGGTGTCTCTGCTGGCGTTGCCTTATCGATCCTACTGCATCTTTATAAGTCCTCGCGTCCTCATATAGCCGAAGTCGGCCAGGTCCCCGGCACCGAGCATTTCCGCAATATTCTGCGCCACGACGTCATTACAGACCCAAACGTCGTCACACTGCGCGTTGACGAAAGCCTATACTTTGCGAACGCCCGCTATCTGGAGGACAAAATCCACAATCGCGTCGCTCACGACAAAGCAATCCGCCACGTTATCCTGCAGTGCTCTGCAATCAACGAAATCGACCTCTCCGCGCTGGAATCCCTCGAAATGATCAATGAACGCCTGCGCGAGATGAATGTGAAACTGCATCTCTCCGAGGTTAAAGGGCCCGTAATGGACCGCCTAAAGCAAGCCCATTTCCTTGCCGAAATGACCGGCCGAGTCTTTCTCAGCCAATACGATGCCGTCAAAGCCCTCGGCACTGGTTGACCCAGTACCTAGCCATTACGCAGCTTGCTGAACCAGCCCTTTTTGGGCTGCTCGCCTTCAGCGCTGGCGTCCTCGCCATCGCTCTTCTCCGGCGCACCAACGGCGTCCTGAAATGCAGTAAAGAACTGATCGGCCATCTTCTTGGCAAAGCCGTCGATGATGCGGCTACCAAGCTGTGCCAGCTTACCACCGACTTTAGCGTCTACTTCATAGTGCAAGATCGTCTGATCACCATCCTGCTCAAGGCGCACCTTTGCGTCGCCTTTTGCAAAACCTGCCGCACCACCCTTGCCCGAACCACTTAGTGTCAGGCTTTCGTTTTCAATCATCTCGCTCAGCGTCACCGCCCCTTTGAACGTCGCTTTCACGGGGCCGACCTTTTGCACGACAGTTGCTTCAAAACCCTCTTGCGCCGAGCCGCTCATGTCTTGGCAGCCCGGAACACAGCGCGCCAGAACCTCGCGGTCCAGCAAGGCCGCGTAAACCGTAGCACGATCGGCATTGATCACTTTTGAATCGTTCAGGTTCATTGGGTAGCCCTCCAGCGTTTCAGCCACAGATTAGAGCCAGCTCGCCTGCGGGTTCAAGCCTTCTTTGACGTGCGCCAGCTTGTTCCTGACACGGGTTGACGCGAGGCGATCCGTAGGTGCGCGGTGCAAAGGGCAGGCTTAGTCCAGCGGAGGCGCACCGCCGCTGGCAGTCGCTTTTTCGATGAAAGGTGCCAAGCGCTCGACAGCATCGCCGCTTGTCGGCGGCGGGCTAAACGCAGCAAGTTTCTCTTGCCAAACTGCAGTGGCGCGATCAGCAGAGGTCAGGCTACCTGCCTCGGTCCAAGTGCCGAAATTGCTGAGATCTGCAACGATCGGTTCGTAAAAGGCAGTGCTAAAACGCTCCATCGTGTGCTGCGTGGCAAAGAAATGGCCCCCCGGCTGAACGTCAGCCAAAGCCTCGAAGCCAATTTCTACAGCATCGGCCTTGGGCCTTGGGCCGTGCGCAAAGCTCGGCGTAGATTTGCAAACCCTCCACATCATTGATGAATTTCTCGTAACCGAAAGTCAGACCTCCCTCAAGCCAACCCGCAGTATGCACCAAGAGCGTTCCATGTGCGAGCGAGCCGCCCCAAAGCCCCATCACCGTTTCAAGGCCTGCTTGCATGTCCGCCGTATTGGACGCCGACCCCGACGCCGTGCGCCAAGGCAAGCCAATGAATCGCGCCAACTGGCCGCCGCCAATCTGCATCTTCAAATGATCTGGCGTCCCGAATGCAGGCGCACCGCTTTTCATATGCACGTTCGAGCTGAACCCACCATAGCTGACCGGCGCGCCGGTACGGGTCAGTTGTGACAACGCAATCCCCATCAAACATTCCGCATGTTGCAGCGTCAACGCACCCGCCGGTGTAATCGGGGCCATGGCGCCAGCAAGGCAAAACGGCGTGATAACCGATAATTGGCCTGCGCGCGCAAAGTCGATGATGCCCTGCGCCATCGGATTATCGAGCATGCGCGGACTGTTGGTATTGATCACAGTGGTTAACCAGACACCGTCCTGAAAATCATCGGCAGAAAGGTTCAAAGCAACCTGCGCCATCTCGAAGCCTTGCTCGACCTGAGCGCGTCCACGTGCGTAAAGAAACATCGGCTTGTCGCCAAATTCCAACTGCGTACGCGTCATTTCATAGTGACGCAGATGGATCGGCATGTCCTGCGCTTCCGTCATTGGGCCGAAGGTGTGGATCACATCGTAGCTCTGGCAAAGTTTGATCGTCTCTTCGAAATCGTTCAAAGTTCCAGGCCTGCGACCACGGATCGCATCGCTCGCATTGGGGCAACCGACACCAGCCATAAAGATCATCGAGCCAAGTTCATAATCCTGCTCACGCAGCGGATTGGCCGCGCGCATAACGATTTTCCGGGGGGCGCTCGCCAAAGCCGCCTGCACGATATCGCGCCCCACATAAACCATTTCATCAGCGTCAACGCGCGCGCCTGCATTGGCAAAAATCTTGCGCGCCTCAGGTAGCAAAACCTTGATGCCCAATTCTTCGATCACGCGTAAAGCCGTGTCGTGAATCGCATTCACCTCATCAAGCGAAAACATGCTCTGCTGTGCAAAGGGATGCTTCAACTGGCGATAGTTCGGTTGACGCGCGGGTTGGCTGGCGCTTGCACGCTTGCTGCGCCCTCGCCTTCTTGGTTTGTCAGTTGCCTTATTCTCCGTCAATTTACACTATCCAATCAGGCACGCATTTTCATCAATTAGGAAACACTCAGGGACCATAGGGCGACAGAACAGTGGTTTTCTTCGAAATTCTATCAGGGCGGTTTGATCGCGCCAATTTCTGGCTTTGTGCAGCCTTAAGAAATCCACAACTCAAGCCAGATTTTTCCATCGGGTCCAGCACTACAGGATGACTTTTACCTCGGCCCTTATGTATAAGGCTTTATTGCCCATGGGTGCATTGATATATATTTTCACTATACCTGAAAGGCTCGCTCATGAAAATTGCCATCATCGGACGCGGCGCGATCGCGCAATATGTGATGCACGAAGCGCAGCAGCGCGCGCACAGCATCAGCGCCATCATCGTGCGCCCCGAAAAATGCGCAGACGGCTTGATCGCGCGCGTCGAGGACATTCCCGCAGACGTTGATCTGGTGATCGATTGCGCCGGGCACGCAGCACTGCGCAAGTTCGGGCCCAGCGTTTTGCGCGCGGGTTTCGATCTGCTCACCGTCTCCGTCGGCGCGCTGGCCGATCGCGCGCTCGAGCAGGGTTTGCGCGCGGCGGCGGCGCAGGGCAGTGCCAATTTGATCCTCGCCAGCGGCGCCATCGGCGCGCTCGACACTCTGCGCTCTGCGCGGGCAGGCGACATTACCTCGGTGCGCTATGTAGGACGCAAACCGCCGCAAGGCTGGATCGGCTCGCCTGCGGAGCAAAGCCTTGATCTTGGCGCGCTGGACGCGGCCCGAATCCACTTCGAGGGCAGCGCGCGCGATGCGGCTCTGCTCTATCCCAAGAATGCCAATGTCGCCGCCGCCGTGGCCCTTGCCGGCATAGGGTTTGACGACACACAGGTCGCTTTGATCGCCGATCCCAATGTGACCGAGAACATCCATGAAGTCCACGCAAGCGGCGCGTTCGGGGATTTCTCGTTCCGCATCAATGGCAAGGCCCTGCCGGGCAACCCGCGCAGCTCTGCATTGGCGGCGATGAGCGTAATCGGCGCGCTCGAGACGCTTGGCGCGGCGATCCGTTTTTGATGGGCACCACCCCCGCCAAGATCACCGAACGCGCAATCCAGCGGCTCAAGCTCAAGCAGCTTCGCCTGTTGATTGCCGTCGGCGCACAGCGCAACATCCGCAACGCCGCGCGCGAGATGAATATCTCGCAGCCCGCCGCGACGATGATCCTGAAAGAGCTGGAACTGGACTTCGAGGTCACACTGTTCGAGCGCGGCAATCGCGGCGTCACGCCCACGATATACGGTGAAACCCTGATCCGGCATGCCAAACTGATCCTCGCGCAGATCGCCCATGCCGCGCAGGACCTCGATGATCTGGGCGAGGGGCGCAGCGGGCGCGTGGTCGTCGGCACACTTCTGGCGGCGTCTTCGCATTTGCTGCCCCAAGCGATCGAGCAGCTTCTGGAGCGGCGCCCGGACGTGTCGATCAAAGTGGTGGAGGGCACGAACGAGGTTCTGATACCCGCTCTGCGCGCCGGAGACATTGATCTGGTCGTGGGGCGCTTGCCCACCTACCGCCACCGCGATGATCTTGTGCAGGAAAAGCTATTTGACGAACCGATCCACGCCATCGCGCGCGCAACCCATCCGCTTGCCGGCAAATGCGATCTTTCGTTTGACGATCTCAAACCGTTTCCATGGATCATTCCGCCGCGCGAAACCACACTGCGCCGCCAGCTTGATCAGTTTTTCATCGCGCAGGATCAATATGCCCCGCCCATGGCGATCGATTCCATTTCTTATCTGACCAATCGCGCGCTGGTGCAAAGCCGTAATTTCATCGGTCTCGTCCCCGCCCATGTAGCAGCGCTCGATATCGCCGGTGGCGCGTTCGTGCGCCTTGACTGGCACGTGCCCTTCGGCAAAGGCCCCATCGGCGTCACCTACCGCAAACAGGAGCATCTTTCTCCAGCGGGCAGTGCGCTGCTTGCGGCGCTGCGCTGCGTCGGGGAAACGCTTTTAGGCGCATGAAGAAACCTTCTGACGATGTCTGTCAATTTCGTGTTGTTCCGAAATAGGCACCTTAATCGTGAGTGACAGGATGAAACTTTCTAGCCGCGTCGATCACAGTAATTACGTTACAAAATTTTCAAATAGGCCGAAAAGATGTAACTTTTGCTTGCACGACTCAAGTCCTTGGGATTACCTTTGGCATAACCGACTTGGGAGGTCCCTCTACATATGCAAGCCTTTATCTGCGACGGTGTACGCACCCCCATTGGCCGATACGGCGGCGCGCTATCCTCAATCCGCACCGATGATTTGGCCGCCTTGCCTATCGCTGCGCTCATGGCGCGCAACGCAGTTGTGGACTGGGCGAAGGTTGATGAGGTCATCTACGGCTCCGCCAACCAAGCAGGCGAGGATAACCGCAACGTCGCGCGCATGGCGGCGCTGCTAGCGGGCTTGCCAACAGATGTTCCCGGCACAACCATTAACCGTCTATGCGCCTCTGGCATGGACGCTGTCGGCTTTGCCGCGCGCGGCATCAAGGCGGGAGATTACGATCTGACCATCGCAGGCGGCGTCGAGAGCATGAGCCGTGCGCCTTTCGTGATGCCCAAGGCCACCGCGGCCTTCACCCGCGCCAACGAGGTCTTCGACACCACCATCGGCTGGCGCTTCATCAACCACAAAATGAAGGACGCATACGGCGTCGACTCCATGCCGCAAACGGCGGATAATGTGGCGCATGACTACGGTATCAACCGCGCCGATCAGGACGCCTTCGCCGCGCGCTCGCAGGCCAATTGGGCCGCGGCACATGCGGCTGGGCATTTCGCGGATGAAATCGTTCCAGTCCATGTGCCCCAGCGCAAAGGCGATCCGCTGGTCTTTGAGACAGACGAGCACCCGCGCACCGGAACAACGCCAGAAAAACTCGCCAAACTCAAGGGCATCAACGGCCCTGATTTAACCGTTACCGCAGGCAATGCGAGCGGCGTCAACGATGGCGCTGCTGCGCTCCTCATCGCCTCTGACAAGGCGCTCTATAAACACTCGCTCACACCAATCGCGCGGATCGTCGGCATGTCCTCCGCTGGCGTTGCGCCGCGCGTGATGGGCATTGGGCCAGTTCCTGCCTCCCAAAAAGTGTTAGCGCGCGCAAATCTCACTATTGATCAGATGGATGTGATAGAACTCAACGAGGCGTTTGCCTCTCAAGGGCTTGCAACACTGCGCGAACTTGGCGTTGCGGACGATGATCCGCGCGTGAATCCACAAGGCGGCGCAATCGCGCTGGGTCATCCGCTGGGCATGTCCGGTGCGCGCCTTGTCCTCACGGCGGCGCATCAACTCAAGCGCACTGGCGGGCGTTATGCGCTTTGCACAATGTGCGTTGGCGTCGGCCAAGGCACTGCCATTATTATCGAAAGGGTTTAAACTCATGTACGCACAGATGATCAAATCAGAGGCGACGCAGGACGATCCTGAAAAGCTCGCCGCTTTTCAAGCACGCATTGATGCAAACGAAAAGATCGAACCGAAAGACTGGATGCCAGAGGGCTATCGCAAGACCCTAATCCGCCAGATCGGCCAACATGCACACTCCGAAATTGTCGGACAACTGCCCGAGGGCAACTGGATCACCCGCGCGCCCACGCTGGAGCGCAAGGCAATTTTGCTAGCCAAGGTGCAGGACGAAGCCGGCCATGGGCTCTACCTTTATTGCGCGGCCGAAACCCTTGGCGTGACCCGTGACGAGCTGACGGAAATGCTGCTCGACGGACGAATGAAATATTCTTCAATCTTCAATTATCCGACCCTGACATGGGCTGATATGGGCGCCGTTGGCTGGCTTGTTGATGGGGCTGCGATCATGAATCAGGTCCCGCTTCAGCGCACATCCTTTGGCCCCTATTCCCGCTCTATGATCCGCATTTGCAAAGAGGAAAGCTTTCATCAGCGTCAAGGCTACGACATCATGATGAAAATGTGCAAAGGCACAGATGCACAAAAACGCATGGCACAGAACGCGCTAGATCGCATGTGGTTCCCGTCGCTGATGATGTTCGGACCCTCTGATGCGGATTCGGTTCATTCTGAACAGTCGATGAAATGGAAGATCAAGATGAACGGCAATGACGAGTTGCGCCAAAAATTCGTCGATCAGACCGTGCCGCAAGCGGAATATCTTGGCCTGACTGTCCCCGATCCAGACTTGACGTGGAACGAGGAAAAAGGCGGCTATGATTTCTCGCAGCCTGATTGGGACGAATTTTATGATGTCCTCAAGGGCAATGGCCCTTGCAATAAAGAACGCCTCGCCGCGCGTAACAAAGCATGGGACGATGGGGCATGGGTGCGCGAAGGGTTGATGGCCCACGCCGAAAAGAAACGCGCCGCTAAATTGGCGGCGGAATAATGCAGCTCGCTGAACTCAACGTAGGCTATGCGCTCTATCCACTCGACGATCCGCGCATGGCGGGGTTTATGGACAACCTCGACGCTTTGAACGCGCTTGCGGAGCGCTCCAGCGGCTACATCTGGCGAATGAAATCCGACAGCGGTAATGCAACCGATCTTGCTGTGCCCGGCGACGAAGAGATGATTTCGAACATGTCGGTTTGGGAGAATGTCGAAAGCCTTGGGGATTACGTTTTCAACACCATCCACGCCAAGTTCTACGAAAAGCGCCCCGCATGGTTCGAGAACATGACGCGGCATCATTTCGTGATGTGGTGGGTCGAGGATGACCATATTCCGACGTTGGAGGAAGCCATGCAAAAGCTGGCGCATCTTCAGGAACACGGATCAACAGATGACGCCTTCGGCTGGGATGCCGTCGATCAATCTGCTTGGCGCAGATGCAACATAGCAGCGGAGTAAAACCATGAAAAACGAATGGCCCCTCTGGGAAGTTTTCATCCGCGGGCAGCACGGCATGTCCCATCGTCACGTGGGCAGCCTGCATGCGCCGGACGAGGAAATGGCGATCAAGAACGCGCGCGATGTGTATACCCGCCGCAATGAGGGCGTCAGCATTTGGGTAGTTGAGGCCCGTCACATCGCAGCCTCTTCGCCCTCGGAAAAAGGTCCGCTCTATGAGCCGTCCGAGAGCAAAGTTTACCGCCATCCCACCTTTTTCGACATCCCTGACGAAGTGGGCGCGATGTAATGGCAAGTGCTGATCCCTATTTTGATTTTCTGCTGCGCATGGGCGACAACACCCTGATCCTCGGGCATCGCGTGTCCGAGTGGTGCGGCCATGCCCCCGTGATCGAGGAAGATATCGCACTGGCCAACACCGCGCTTGATTTGATCGGACAAACGCAAATGTGGCTCGGCCTTGCGGCTGAGGTCGAGGGCAAAATCCGCACAGCCGATGACCTCGCCATGCTGCGCGATGCGTGGGATTTCCGCTCTGCCCTTTTGGTGCAGCAACCCAATGGCGACTTCGGTCAGACCTTGATGCGTCAGTTCCTGTTTGATGCGTGGCATTTGGAAATGCTCAAAGGCTTGATAAAATCCTCTGAAGTGCGCGTTGCGGAAATCGCCGCAAAAGCCGTCAAGGAAGTGCAATACCATGTGGAACGCTCTGGCGACACAGTGATCGGCCTTGGTGATGGCACCGCCGAAAGCCATGCGAAAATGCAGGCAGCGCTTGATCTGCTCTGGCCTTTTGTCGGCGAATTGTTCACGCCCGATGCGGTGGACGACGCGATGACCGCCAATGGCATCGCGCCTGATCTGAACGATCTACGCACAGCGTTTGATACCCATATCGGCAGCGTCATGACCGAAGCGACACTTACCATCCCTGACAGCAGATTCGCACACAAAGGCGGTAAAAGCGGCTTTCAACACTCCGAACACCTCGGGCACATTCTGACGCAAATGCAATGGCTGCAACGCGCCTATCCCGGAGCAAGCTGGTAGCATGAGACCCAATGTCGCGCAGATTTGGGAATGGCTGGATACTGTGCCCGACCCTGAAATTCCAGTGATCTCCGTGGTTGATCTGGGCATCGTGCGCGGCGTTACATGGGACGAGGACACGCTGGAAATTGCGGTGACCCCGACCTATTCGGGCTGCCCTGCGACATCCATCATCTCGCTTGATATCGAAACGGCCATGCTGGATCGCGGAATCGCGAAAACGCGGATCAAAACGCAAATCTCGCCGCCTTGGACGACCGACTGGCTAAGCGATAAGGGAAAAGCGAAGCTGGAAGACTACGGCATCGCCCCCCCGCGTGCGGCTGGTGGCCCTGCGCGTTGTCCGCGCTGCAAATCCGAAAATCTGGAGCGTATTTCGCAATTCGGTTCCACCCCTTGCAAGGCGCAATGGCGTTGCTGCAACTGCCTTGAGCCGTTCGATTATTTCAAATGTATCTAGAGGGGCCCAAACATGGCGCGCTTTCACAAACTTGAAGTTACAGATGTCAAAAAAACCATTCGCGACGCTGTTGTTGTCTCGCTCAGGCAGGCGGATGGCACTAATTTCGATTTTATCCAAGGCCAGTACCTGACCTTTCGCCAAGACATCGAAGGCACAGAAATCCGCCGTTCCTATTCGATCTGCGCAGGCAAGGATGATGGCATCTTGCAGGTCGGCATAAAGAAGGTGGATGGCGGCGCATTTTCCACTTGGGCGAACGAAAACCTTGCCCCCGGTATGACGCTGGAAGCGATGCCGCCCATGGGCAATTTCCACACGCCAATACACCCTAATCACAGCAAAACCTATCTTGGCTTTGCGGGCGGCTCTGGCATTACCCCCGTTTTGTCGATCCTGAAAACCACGCTGATGCGTGAACCTGCCAGCCGTTTCACGCTGGTCTATGCCAATCGCGGCGTGAACACGATCATGTTCCGAGAGGAACTCGAAGATCTCAAGAACGAGCATATGGGCCGGCTCAACATAATCCATATTCTAGAAAGCGATGCACAGGACATCGAGTTGTTCACAGGCCGCGTGGACGAAGCGAAATGCGCAGCGCTCTTCGCCAATTGGATTGATATCGCCTCTGTAGATACTGCTTTCATCTGCGGACCAGAGCCTATGATGCTCGGCATTGCGAAAGCGCTCAAAGAGAACGGGTTGTCTGGAGACCAAATCAAATTCGAACTCTTCGCCTCCTCCCAACCCGGTCGCCTCAAACGAAAAGCCTCCACCGCAAGAGTTGAGGCCGCAAAGCCTGGCGAGGCAGTCGTCATCATCGACGGGTCATTCCGCACGGTTACGATGACCAAGGATCAAACCGTATTGGAAGCCGCGCTTGCGGGGGGGCTAGATGCACCATTCGCGTGCAAAGCTGGCGTGTGCTCCACCTGCAAATGCAAAGTGCTTGAGGGCGAAGTCGAAATGGTCGCAAACCACGCGCTTGAGGATTATGAAGTCGAGCAAGGATTTATCCTAAGCTGCCAATCGTTCGCGGTGACTGAAAAGGTGGTTGTGGATTACGATCAACATTGAGGTTCTTTACAACCTTCGAGCGTTTCGCAACTTTGAAACAAATATCGAACCTCGTGTAACGTGATGGATTGGATGCCCCTCCTGCCGGTTCACGCCACCTGTGGACTCATGCTATCCCGACAAGGAAAACGGATGTTTTTGAGGGGCAGAAGTATTTCCGTTCTCGGCGTCTTTAACTGACATTTCGAACGATGAAGTTCAAAAACCTCTAGTGTTAATAGTGTTACCTAAGGAGTATGTTACCAGCCTCAAAAATGGCGCTAACTCTTTGCCTTCAATAGAGAGAACCATCCACAGGGTTCCGAAAGGCGCGAATCTGTGCTATGTCTTCATCATGGCCTTGCTCCCCGACCGACACCTTCAAAAAAACTTCTTCACCCTCGACATTGCAGACGTGGTTCCGAAGGATGACACCTCAACTATGGAGCACCCGATTTTTTCCCTGGCGACCAAACCGGACATGCGCCACCTCCACTATCAGAATGGCGAGAATACCTTCAATAAGTGCGTCAAGCGGCCCATTGATAGGATTCAGAAAATCACTCAATGGTTGCGCTTAAGTAGCTGTTTCAAGCCCCATCCAGCAAAGAGGATGTAGGGAGGTAATGCCAACGAATAATGCCCGCAATTTAGCTCCAGCTTCTAATAGCCTGGCATACTTGGTTGATGGCGTAAGATTGAGTTGACAGCCAAACTTATGGGTTTGATTTGTTCAAGATTTGGTGCATGCAAGCGACATGGAATTTCTAAACTTTAGCCATAACACTGCACTTGTCATCGCCTCGATCGTAGTTGCCATCGTCGCGGGCTTTACTGGTTTGACGTTGTCTAAGGATCTTTCCAAGCAAAGCGTTTTGCGCCGCAAAGCGTCGATTGCAATGTCAGCGGTCGCTTTGGGCGGTGGCATTTGGTCGATGCATTTCGTGGCAATGCTTGGGATCCAAATGCCGGTCCTATTTTACTATGATGCCGCGATAACGCTCGCGTCCGCTTTGCTGGCTATCCTCATTGTGGGGACCGCTTTGCTGCTACTTCACTTTCGCGAACGAACGCCTTTCACGTTGTCGGCGGCAGGTGCGTTGGTTGGATGCGGCATACTAGCGATGCATTATATCGGGATGGCGGGCCTTCAATTGTGCCGCGCTGTTTATACGCCCCTTGGCATCCTTTTGGCTGTCGTTTCCGCCGTGGTTCTTTGTATAGCTGCGTTCTGGATTGCCTATGGCCGACGGACCAATCGTAACATCTTGCTGGGAACGCTGTGCTTTGGGGCAGCCGTCAGCGCCGTTCATTTTGCGGCTATGGCTGGTACCAATTTTGTCGCCACTCCCACGCAGCAAGAATTCGGCCCAGCGATGAGCAATGAAACACTTGCGATGGGTGTCATTCTTTCAAGCTTTGTCATCTTCGGTGCGTTCCTTTGGATGGGGGTTACGTTTTTTGCACCAACTGGAGTTGAGGCAGTACAGCACCCCATTGCCGCACAAACCTCAAATGAGAGCGAGACTGCTTTCAATCCAACGCCGGCAACCGTCAGAATTCCTTGCGACCAAAACGGCGTTACGAAATTGATAGCCCCCGAACAGGTCGCTTTTGTTCAGGCCGAAGGGCATTACACCAACGTATTCACCAAAGACGCAAAATATTTTTGCGGTTGGTCAATTACCAAAGCTATTACGCGGCTAGAAGCAGCTGGCTTTATCAGGACCCATCGCAGCTATTTGATTAATCCTGCGCAGGTTAATGACTTTGAGCGACTCAAAGACACGGGCATTTGTCGCTTTGCTGCGCCGCATTTACCGCCCGTCCCAGTCAGCCGGTCGCACCTAAAAGGTGTCCGCGACGTACTTGGCCTTTAGCATTTCGCACTTCGAGCAGCCTTGGGCGCATTTCGTGAAAAATCCAGATGATCTCGTTGAATAACGCAAGCGTCGGCATGTCGTCGCGTACCATGCTTCCTTCTGAACTTAATTGCGGAAACGGGAGGCGAAGCAATGATACCAGCGGCGTTTGAGTACTACAGGCCGACAGATATGGCAGGCGTAATCGCCCTGCTTCAAGAACATGGCGATGATGCGCGGGTCATTGCGGGTGGGCACAGCCTGATCCCCATGATGAAATTGCGGATGGCCGATGTGCCCCATCTGATCGATTTGCAAGCCATCAAAGGTCTGAATGGGATCGCCATCACAGACGGCACCGTCACCATCGGTGCGATGGTGACACAGCACGAGATCATCAATTCTGCCGAGATGGAAAAGGCTGCTCCGATCATGAAGGAGGCCGCTCTGCAAATTGCAGACCCACAGGTCCGTTACATGGGTACCGTGGGAGGCAACGTCGCGAACGGCGATCCCGGCAACGACATGCCTGGCCTGATGCAATGCCTCAACGCGCAATTCCACCTGACGGGCCCTGACGGGGACCGGACAGTTGACGCCCGTGATTTCTATGAGGCAGCCTATATGACCGATCGCGAGGACGAAGAGGTTCTGACCGCAGTGAGCTTTGCAGCCCCTGTCGGCGGCTTTGCCTATGAAAAGCAAAAGCGCAAAATCGGCGATTACGCGACGGCTGCTGCTGCCGTGCAAATATCCAAAGAGGGCGGCAAAGTGGCTGCGGCCTCAATCGCGATGACCAATCTTAGCGATACTCCGGTTTGGTCTGACAGCGCAGGCGCGGCACTTGTTGGCACAGCATGCGATGACGCAGCCGTGAAAGCCGCCGTCACCGCCATGCTGGGTGACATCGATCCAACAGAAGATAACCGCGGCCCCGTGGCATTCAAACGCCACGCCGCTGGCATCGTTCTTGGCCGCGCCATCACGCGCGCTTGGTCACGGGCGTAGAGGAGAATTAAACATGTCAAAGAAGATGCACGTCAAACTTAACGTCAACGGTGAAGATCACGAATTCCTCGCAGAGCCACGCGAACTGCTGATCTACGCGCTGCGCGAAAAGCTGAACATTACCGGCCCACATGTGGGCTGTGAGACGTCCCATTGCGGCGCTTGCACCGTAACGATGAACGGCAAATCCGTGAAATCCTGTACTGTCTTCGTGGCCCAAGCGAACGGGTCAGAGGTCACAACCGTCGAAGGCCTTGGCAACCCGGATGCACTGCACGTTTTGCAAGAAAACTTCAAAGAACACCACGGCCTTCAGTGCGGGTTTTGCACCCCCGGTATGATTACCCGCGCCGCCAAACTGTTGGAAGAAAATCCCAACCCAACCGAGGAAGAAGTGCGCTTTGGAATCGCGGGCAATTTGTGCCGCTGCACAGGCTATCAGAACATCGTGAAATCAATCCTCTCAGCAGCGTCTGAGATGAATGCAGCCAAGGAGGCGGCCCAATGAAGGACGAAGTCACACGCGAAGAACGGGTCGCTGGCCTGAAAGGTCTGGGTTGCTCGCGCAAACGGGTCGAAGATGCACGCTTTACGCAAGGCAAGGGCAACTATGTCGACGACATCAAACTGCCCGGCATGTTGCACGGCGATTTCGTACGCTCGCCCTACGCGCACGCACGTATCAAATCGATCAACATTGACGCGGCTATGGCGCTGCCCGGTGTCACGGCCGTTCTGACAGCCAAGGACCTCGAACCGTTGGGCCTGCACTGGATGCCCACGCTGGCTGGTGACAAACAGATGGTTCTGGCTGACGGCAAAGTACTGTTCCAAGGACAAGAAGTTGCCTTTGTTGTGGCCTCCGATCGCTATGTCGCCGCGGATGCGGTTGAGCTGGTCGAGGTGGATTACGAAGAACTCGAAGTCATCGTCGACCCATTTAAATCGCTGCAATCGGATGTTGTCCTGCGCGAAGATCTGGTGGCCGAAGATGGCTCTATCCCCAACGGCGCGCACGGCCCCCGCAAGCACCCCAATCATATCTTCACTTGGGAAGCTGGCGAGGAAGAAGCAACCAATCAAGTGATCGACAACGCCGATGTCGTGGCCACTGAAGAAATGTATTATCATCGCACCCACCCGTGTCCGCTAGAGACCTGCGGTTCTGTTGCGTCGATGGACAAGGTTAATGGAAAACTGACCCTTTGGGGCACGTTCCAAGCGCCGCACGTGGTGCGCACAGTTGCGTCGCTGTTGTCAGGGATCGAAGAGCACAACATCCGTGTTGTGTCCCCCGATATCGGGGGCGGGTTTGGCAACAAAGTTGGCGTTTACCCCGGCTATGTCTGCTCAATCGTCGCATCCATCGTCACGGGTGTGCCTGTGAAGTGGGTCGAAGACCGGATGGAAAACCTGATGTCCACCGCCTTTGCGCGCGACTACTGGATGAAGGGCAAGATCAGCGCCACCAAAGAAGGCAAGATAACCGGCCTTCATTGTCATGTGACGGCAGACCACGGCGCGTTTGACGCCTGTGCGGACCCGACAAAGTTCCCAGCGGGTTTCATGAACATCTGTACAGGTTCTTATGACATCCCCGTCGCTTATCTGGGCGTTGACGGTGTCTACACCAACAAGGCCCCGGGCGGCGTTTCATACCGCTGTTCATTCCGCGTCACTGAGGCTGTATACTTCATTGAACGTATGATCGAAGTCCTCGCGATTGAGTTGAACATGGACCCCGCAGAACTGCGCTCGATCAACTTCATCAAGAAAGAGCAGTTCCCATATACGGCTGCCCTTGGTTGGGAATACGACTCCGGCGATTATCAAACCGCGTGGGACAAGGCGTTGTTGGCCGTCGACTACAAAGGTCTGCGTGCTGAACAAGCTGAACGGGTCGAAGCGTTCAAACGCGGCGAAACCCGCAAAGTTATGGGCATCGGTCTGTCATTCTTTACCGAGATCGTCGGCGCGGGCCCTGTGAAAAACTGCGACATCCTTGGGATGGGCATGTTTGACAGCTGCGAAATTCGCATCCACCCAACTGGGTCAGCAGTGGCACGTTTGGGAACAATCTCTCAGGGTCAGGGACACGCGACAACCTTCGCGCAAATCCTCGCGACCGAGATTGGCCTGTCCGCCGAAAGCATCACGATCGAAGAAGGTGACACCGATACAGCGCCTTACGGTCTGGGCACCTATGGCTCTCGTTCTACCCCAGTTGCGGGTGCAGCGGCGGCAATGGCGGGTCGCAAAATTCGTGCTAAGGCGCAGATGATTGCGGCCTATCTGCTAGAAGTTCACGACAATGACGTGGAATTCGACGTGGACCGGTTTGTTGTCAAAGGAACACCTGAGCAGTTCAAGACGATGAAGGAAATCGCTTATGCCGCATACAATCAGGCTATCCCGGGACTAGAGCCAGGTCTTGAAGCGGTCAGCTACTACGATCCGCCCAACATGACCTATCCATTTGGCGCATATGTCTGCGTCATGGACATCGACGTCGATACTGGCGTGCCTGAAATCCGCCGTTTCTATGCGCTGGATGATTGCGGCACGCGGATCAACCCGATGGTCATTGAGGGTCAAATCCATGGTGGCCTGACAGAAGCGCTCGCCGTCGCCTTGGGGCAAGAGATTGCTTATGACGACATGGGCAACGTCAAAACAGCCACGTTGATGGACTTTTTCCTGCCTACCGCTTGGGAAGTGCCAAATTACGAAACCGACTTTACCGTCACCCCAAGCCCGCACCACCCGATTGGGGCCAAGGGCGTCGGCGAAAGCCCACATGTCGGTGGCGTGCCTTGCTTCTCGAATGCGGTGCAGGATGCGTTCCGTCCGTTTGGCAACCGTCATACCAATATGCCCCATGATCATTGGCGCATTTGGCAGACAGCCAACAATCTTGGCATGCACGACTAAGGTATTGATGCGGGCTGCCATGCGCGGCCTGCATCGTCTGGGAGGACACCGATGACTTGGACGACGTTACAAACGGCTATGGCCGATCAGGGGTATATCGCCTCGGGTGATCTTTCGATGGCGCTGCATTTGTCATTGTCGTTGGGCCGCCCTTTGCTGTTGGAAGGGGCCGCTGGCGTCGGCAAAACCGAAGTTGCGCGGGTCTTGGCGGCTGTCCAAGAAACCCAGCTCATCCGCTTGCAGTGCTACGAAGGACTGGACGCCGCACAGGCAATCTATGAGTGGAATTATCAACGCCAACTTCTGGCAATCCGCGCAGCATCTGAGGATGGCGAGACGGGTAAAACCGTTGAAGCGCGGATATTCTCAGACGAGTTTTTGCTTGAACGCCCGTTGCTCAAGGCGATCCGCCAAGACAAAGCACCGGTTTTGCTGATTGACGAGATTGACCGCGCCGATGAAGAGTTCGAGGCATACCTGCTCGAAATCCTATCAGAATTTCAGGTGACCATTCCCGAAATGGGCACGATCACCGCAACGACGCGCCCCATGGTTATCCTAACCGCCAACGGCACGCGCGACCTTAGCGATGCACTACGACGTCGTTGCCTCTATGCCCATGTTCCATACCCCGATTTGGAAACTGAACTCTCCATTTTGGTAACGCGCTACCCCGAAATAACAGATCGGCTTTGCGCCCAAATCGTCGGGTTTGTGCAGGCCTTGCGCAAACAGGAACTCGAAAAGAAACCTGGCATCGCCGAGATGCTTGATTTTGCCGCCGCTTTGATGGGCCTTGGCGTGGCCGACCTGACGCATGACCCTGCCATTTTGCAGGCAACGCTGACGACTTTGCTAAAAACGCACATGGACCGCGACGCTATCCCCACAGAAATCGCACAACGCTTGGCAGGGAAAGCCGCATGAACCTTGTCACCAAATTCGCCGCGCGCGATCCGGGACCAGCTGCGCGCATGGCGGGGTTCGTGGAACACTTGCGCGATAATGGCCTACGCCTTGGTGTGGGCGAAACCGGCATTGGGCTACACGCCTTGACCCATATTAACGCCACCAACCCCCAAGATGCGCGCCGTGCCCTGAAGTCCGTGTTTACCGGCTGTGCCGAAGAAGCGGCCCAGTTTGACGGGTTGTTCAACAGCTTTTGGATGAATGGCGGGCGGGTAAAAACCCGCGTGACCGCAACAGCGATCCCCAGTCAAAGCGAAAACGTACATTCCAATCGCGAGACCCGCGAAGAGACCAGCAGTGGCACGGACGATATTAGCGCCCCAGACGGTGGCGATGGCGAAGCGGAAAGCGATGGCGAGGGCAAATTGGTTGCAACAGATGTCACCAACCTGTTCAAGAAAGACCTGCGCGAACTGGTTCGACCCGAAGATATCGCCGAAGCGGAAAAGATCGCGCTGCGCCTTGGGGCAGCATTAAGGGATCGCCGCTCTCGTCGTCGCAAAGCCGCGCGCAAAGGCGATCAAATCCACTTTCGCAAAGTCATGCGGCAAAGCCTTGCAACGGGTGGCGAACCTTTCGCACTGCCCAAACGCCAGCGGCCCGACCGCACGCTTCGGATTACCGCGATCTGCGATGTGTCGGGATCAATGACCGTCTATTCACGCATTTTTCTGGCGTTCCTTGCAGGCCTTATGCGCGCCGATTCTCGTGCCGATGCCTATCTGTTCCACACCCGCCTTGTGCGGATTACCGAAGCCATGCGCGACACGGATGCACTGCGCGCGCTGGCGCGATTGTCATTGCTGGCCGAAGGTTTTGCAGGCGGGTCAAAGATTGCGGAAAGCCTTGATACCTTTGCAAGCACCTATGGCCGTCGTTTTGTTGATAACCGCACGGTCGTTATGATCCTGTCCGACGGCTATGACACCGCATCGCCCGACGGGATTTCCGCCGCGCTCGCCCGCTTGAAAAAACGCGGATGTAAGATCATCTGGCTTAATCCGCTGAAAGGCTGGGACGGCTACGCGCCGACCGCCCAAGCGATGGCAAGCGCCTTGCCGCATCTGGATCTGTTCCGTGCTGCCAATACGCTAGGCGACTTGGCAGCGCTTGAGACCGAAATGGCGCGGCTATGACACCCAAACAGATCATGGACCACGGATTGAACGAAGGCGAAGATTGTTTCGCCATCGCCACGATTGTACGCACCGCAGGAACCACATCAGCCAAACCCGGTGCCAAGGCGTTGATGCGCGAAGATGGAACGATTCTTGAAGGGTGGCTTGGTGGTGGGTGTGTACGCGGGGCGATCAAGGAGGCGACCATGCGGGCCTATGCGACGGGACATCCCCAATTTATCTCAGTCGCTCCGGAAGAGGACCTGAAGGAAAAGGGCGTGCGAGCTGGCGATGACGTTGATGGCGTTCGCTTTGCACGCAACGGATGCCCGTCTAAAGGCACCATCGACATCTTTATCGAACCTCACCTTCCCACACCAGACTTACAGGTCTTTGGGGACTCACCCGTTGCCGAAAAATTGAAAGAGCTTGCACCGCAATTTGGCTGGGCTGTCGCAGCCGCTCCCGTGGATGCCCCTTTGGGCGCACGCACACCCAATCGCGCAAGGTACCTTGTGATTGCAACGCAAGGCCAAGGTGATCTTGCCGCGTTGAAGACAGGATTGGCTGAAACGAATGATTACGTCGCCTTTGTCGGCAGCTCCAAAAAGTTTGCGAGCCTTTCCGATAAGCTGATCGCTGCAGGCACCGATCCCGCACAAATCGCTGCTGTCCGTGCGCCAGCAGGACTGAATATTGGCGCAGTCACACCTGCTGAGATCGCGCTGTCGATTCTTGCGGAACTGACACAGGTCAAACGTTATCCTTTGTTAAAAGTCGCCCAAAATGGATAGTTTTGGCGCGATCATTTTGGCTGCAGGTCTGTCGCGGCGTATGGAAGATCGTAACAAATTACTGTTGCCGATCCACGGCAAACCGATGATCCGTCACGTCGTTGAAACCTACAATGCGGCCTTGGACGGTCAAGTATGCGTCGTGACAGGATTTGAATCCGATAGGATCGAAGCCGCCCTTGACGGCTTACCTATCCAGTTTGTTCACAACGCAGATTTCGACGCGGGGCAACCGTTTTCAGTCCACGCGGGGCTTCTTAAGGCACGCGGCTCGCAGCAATATCTGATCGGGCTTGGCGACCAACCACAGCTGACAACAGACGATCTTCGTGCTTTGATTACGGCGCATTTAGCGGGGGACGTTCAGAAAATCTCAATCCCTCACCAGAACACCAAACGTGGCAATCCCATCGTTGTGCCCGCGGCCATACGTGCTCGATTGTTGGCAGATGAGGCCAACCCTGGCTGTGGGAAATTCACGCGGGCGCATCCTGAACTGGCCCAGCATATCCCAATGACACAAGCTGGCTTCTTCAATGACATCGACACGCCCGCCGCGTTTGAGGCCTTCGAGCAAATGATACCGCAAAAGGATCTGACATGAAAAAACTACGCACCTATCTTCGGGCTTTACGCCAGAAATGGGCCCTCACCCCTGCGCAAGCAGAAACGCTTGTGTCCATTAAATTCCCCTGCTGTTAGGAAAACAATCCATGGAACTTAAAGACGAAATCATCATCAATGCGCCTATGGCCCGCGTTTACGAAGCATTAAACGATCCCGATATCCTCCGCGAATGCATCCCAGGATGTGAAGAACTGATCCAACATTCGGACACTGAACTTGAGGCAAAGATCTTGCTGAAAGTCGGCCCAGTGAAGGCACGCTTTAGCGGAGACGTTCAGCTCGACAAAAGTGGTGCACCAGACGCGTTTTCGCTAACGGGACAGGGCAACGGTGGTGCTGCGGGACATGCCAAAGGCGGAGCAGATGTCACACTGGTTGCAGACGGTGACACAACAATTCTGAGCTATGACGCCAAGGCGCAAATCGGCGGTAAGCTGGCACAGCTGGGCAGCCGCCTTATCCAAAGCACGGCGAAAAAGCTCGCGGCCAAGTTCTTTAAGAAATTTGCCGAAGTGCTGGATGAAGAAACGGTTGGTTAATCCCATCACATATCAAGACCACGCGGTCGACGTTTTGGCGCAGGTTGCTACCTATGTGCAAACAGGGCAGCGTTTTGTGTTGGTTACGTCGGTGGATATCAAGGGCGGCAGCGCACGTGATCTGGGATCACTGGCTGTCGTCAATGATACGGGCGAGATGACGGGCTATATGTCCAACGGCTGCATTGATCAGGATATCCTGCTTCAGGCATTGGAATGTTTACAGTCGGGATCAGCCCGTTTGTTGCGTTACGGAGATGGGTCACCCTTCCATGATTTGACTTTGCCTTGCGGTGGAGCATTGTCGGTGTGGATTGACCCTGCACCCGACAAAGCAGCGCTTGGGGCAGCCTACACTGCCTTGTTGGCACGCAGGCCCGCATCCCTGACGTTCCATCCCAAAGCAACTGAGGTTGCTTTCGCCCCGATCACGATTTCCTATCAGCCAAAGGTGGCCCTGACTCTTGCTGGGCGGGGCGCTGTTTTTCGAGCTACCGCCAAAGTTGCTCATGCTATCGGATTTGATGTGACTGGCTTTTCCCCTGACATTCATGACCTCGCTGCAATCACGGCTTTTTGTAAAGACGCCCCAACGCATGTGACGTCTCAACGAAACATCACCACACTAGATCTGGACAAGGCCAGTGGTTTTTTAACTCTGTTTCACGATCACGATTGGGAACCTGCGTTCCTTATCGCGGCGCTGGCGACCACGGCCGGATTTGTCGGGGCGTTAGGCAGCCAGAGAACCCACGCTGCTCGGCTTGTCCAGTTAGCTGACATGGGTGTATCGGATCGGGATCAGCAGCGCATTAAGGGGCCAATTGGCCTCGTACCTTCGCTGCGAAATGCCGACCTGATTGCAATCTCTGCGTTGGCTGAAATCGCGCAGGCCTTTGCGTATGGCCAACAATTGGTCGTTGACGTTCAGCAGGCCGATCAAAATGCGCAACTTTCCTTTTAGATAGCTGCTCCAAATCTACCTTCGGTCTCCCAATTTCCATTTGAAGAAGGAGGGCTGGCAATTAGCTCGCTCCTTTGGGCGGGTTCAGCGTTTTCCTTACCCGTTTCTCAATACCAGACATTCGCTGCACCACAGAAAGTCGGCAAAGAGGGCTCCAAGTCGCCCGATGCTGGTGCAGCGTCACTGACGACGAAGGCTATTTCCAAGCAGCCGTTCGCCTAGTGGGCTACGCAACTGAAATTTCGCGGTTTCTGCGGATGCGCCGACATCCCCGCTTCAACAGCCGGTGTTGAGGCACCGCGCCACGAATTCTTACGGCGAGCGCACAACGTGAATTCACTTCTTGTGCCGCGTGCGCTCGCGGCGTTGACGTTCCTGCATTTACTAAATTGAGCGCACCGCGCCGCAGCCAGAAAAGCGGCCACTCTTACAAGGCGCAGCGATAATTTTTTGGTCAAAGAGCAAGTTGCGAAAAACGCTGCCGTTCCGTGGGCCATATGCTACGGAAGAACCTGATTGCTGCTGAGCAACTGGAAGTCCCAGTTCGGAGTCTAGGCTCTAAACCCATTAATCTGCTTGATGCCGTTCGGGTTGCATGATTCAAGCTCCCATGAACAAACGCCTCACCATTCTGAGCGCAAGGTTTCTCAACTTTTGACAAAGCCGATAAAATGCGCGGTACGAACTCAATGGGGTAAGGCGCAATGATGTCTCAAGCCGACGTCATCCAACAATTCCGTCTGGGGTTCAAAACGCTTGATCAACAAGCGAAATCAGGCAATAGCGACGTCAAACGACATACCACTTGAGAAATGTCACTGAAGACCGCATGATTTTTAATGGCCCCGACACAGTTTGGGCCGGACAGGAGACGCAGGGATGACCTTGACCGTGACGCTTTACTGGTCTTTCCGCAGTCCGTATTCTTATATCGTGCTTCCAAGGATTGCAGATATGGCCCGGACGTTTGATGTGGAAATTGACCTTCGGGTCGTGCATCCGGCCGCTATCCGCAATCCTTCATATTTCGCCCGGATGGACACGATCGCGCGGCCATATTTTCTGAAGGACACCGCGCGGGCGGCGGCGTTTCATGGTCTACCGTTCAGACGCCCCATCCCTGACCCTATCGTTCAGGATCAGACAACGCTTCGTCTGGCCGAAGATCATCCGCTTGCACGCTGACTGGGGCATTTGGGCATTGCCGCAACCGAGGGGGGGAAGGGTCTTGAATTCGCGCAAGAGGTTGCAACGCTGCTTTGGGATGGCACAGTCACTGGTGGGAACCAAGGTAGCCATCTTGCCGACGCCGCCCGGCGCGCAGGGCTCGATCTTGAGGATATGGACACCGCAATCCAAAATGCGCCGGAGGCGTTTGAGGCAAAGCTGACCCGGAATGACGCCGATCTGCGCGCTGCAGGCCATTGGGGCGTGCCCACCATGGTGTTCGAGAACGAGGCGTTTTTCGGTCAGGACAGATTTGATGTGCTGGTCTGGCGGCTCACATAGAAAGGGCTTGCCGTCCGAAACGGCGAGACATGAGTTATCGGGTTTGGTGCTGAATCTAAAACCATCAACTAAAATGCAGCTGGTCTTGCCAGAATTCGATTAAGCTTGCTTGTCCGGGAGAAATAGAGATGGATATTTAATACGAGAGAAGAGAGTGTCCGATCTTCTG
>NZ_MUHR01000027.1 GCF_002105285.1 Planktotalea arctica | reverse complement strand
TCAAACTTTTCCTTGCCCATCCTGGGACCTCGCAAATTGGGGGGCTCGTTAAGAACCCAATTTTCCTGCGCGGCACATATTGGCTTCGCAGACAAAAATCAAGCGTCAGTTGCCGCTCGCGGATGCGGCGGTTTCAGCGCTTGCAGCAGCAGTGGTTTCGCTTGTGGGTGCACTTGCAATTTCACTTGTTTCCACAATCTTTTCCTCGGCTTTTTCAGTCGTTGTCTCAAGAGCCGCCTCTGACGCTTCAAGCTGCGCGGCCACGGTCTCGGGGCGGCGCTTGAACCACTGCTCCGAGCGGTGCTGGCGGATTATCCAGCGCTGGATCAACTTGGCGCTGTTTTCGGCCAAGGTTTCCATCTGCTCGTCTGCGGTCTTGGTTAAACCGGACCCTACAATCGTGTCGCCGTCTAGCGTTTCCAGCACGGTGATCTGCTCGGGTTCGCTGTTGAGCTTGGTGCCGGCTGCGTCATCCCATACCGTCAATTTCAGGATCAGAACCGATTTTGGCGACAACACCACAGGCAGGCCGGGCTGCGCCAGCACATAGCCCTCTAGCGAAATGCCGAAATGGTAAAGCTGATCGCCATCAAAACGCGAGAAACGCGCGTCCACAGCTTCGGTAACGGCGGCGATCCACGCATCGTCCGAGGCTTCGCGCGACGCGGGGCCCATCACGATATTCGGTGCGACAACAATGTTATGACCCAGCGCAAATTCGCCAATAGGCGTAGGTGCCTGGGACAGATCATTGATGTCCTCGCAGGCGCTAAGGCCGAGGACAGCAATAAGAACGGCACAGAATCGAAACATGGATTAACCCCTTTAGCAGCCGCGCTGTGCTATCCCAGCGCGCCCGCAAGATCAATCACAGCGTCATGTAAAACGATTGTCCCTTGGAAAGCCGCGCGGCGCCATGCGTCCGATACCAGCGCGTTTGCCGCGCCATTCGGCCAGATCAAGCTCGGTGCGCGTGCGCCCTGCTGGATCAAGCCACGTCAGCCCCTCGGCCATAGTAAAGGTGACCGCATCGGAGAGCCCGCCATCCTTGTATTTTTGCAAGCGCACGCCCTTGCCGCGCCCCATTTCAGGCAACTCATCAAGTGCAAAAACCAGCACCTTGCGGTTCTCTCCGACCACTGCGACGGCGTCACCCGTAACCGGCTTACACACCAGCGCACGGGTCTCGCCGCGCACATTAAGCACCTGTTTGCCCGAGCGCGTCTGCGCGACGACCTCGTCCTCGGGCACGGTAAATCCATCCCCTGCGGAGGAAGCCACCAGCAATTTGCGCCCAGCTTTATGGATGAACAGATCGACGATTTCGGCCTCATTGGGCAGATCGACCATCAGGCGCAGCGGCTCTCCCATGCCGCGGCCACCAGGCAAGTTGGCGGCAGAAATCGTGTAAAACCGCCCGTTGGAGCCGAACACGAGCAAGCGGTCGGTGGTTTCCGCGTGAAATACAAAGCGCGGACCATCGCCATCTTTGAATTTCAATTCACGCGTCAGATCAATGTGACCCGTCATCGCGCGGATCCAGCCCATTTGCGAACAAACAACCGTGATCGGTTCGCGGTCGATCATCGCCTCCAGCGGCACTTCCTCGACTTCGCCCGCTTCGGCGAATTGCGAACGGCGCGCACCGCCGGGATGATCTTTGCCGAACTGCTTTTTAGTAAGTTTCAGCTGTTCGGCGATACTGTCCCACTGAAGTTCGCCGCTGTTGAGCAAGTCATCCAGCCCCGCACGCTCTTCCATCAGCGCATCGCGCTCGCGCTTAAGCTCCATTTCTTCCAGGCGGCGCAAAGAGCGCAGACGCATGTTAAGGATAGCTTCGGCCTGAACCTCGGAGAGTTCACCCTCGCCCACTGCAGGCGAGACGTAGTCCTTTTCGTCCATCGCGCGCACAAAAGTGCGCCCCCAATCCTCGCGCATCAGCGCACCCTTGGGATCGTCATCGTAGCGAATAATGTCGATCACCCGGTCGAGATTGAGGAAGGCGATGATAAAGCCCTCCAACACCTCAAGACGGTGATCGATCTTTTCCATCCGGTGCTGCGAGCGGCGGATCAGCACGTCGCGGCGGTGATCGAGGAAAGCGCGCAGCACTTCCTTCATCGAGCAGACTTTGGGCGTCAAACCGTCGATCAGCACGTTCATATTGAGCGAAAACCGCACTTCAAGATCGGAACTGCGGTAGAGCATCCCCATCAGCACTTCGGGGGCCACATTCTTCGAGCGCGGTTCAAGCACGATGCGCACGTCCTCGGCGCTCTCGTCGCGGATGTCTGCAAGAATGTGGATTTTCTTGTTCTGGATCAGTTCCGCGATCTTTTCGATCAGCTTGGATTTCTGAACCTGGTAAGGAATTTCAGTGACGACGATCTGCCATTGCCCGCGCCCTAGGTCTTCGACCTCGTATTTACAGCGCAGCCGGAAGGAACCGCGCCCTGTGCGATAGGCTTCGGCCATGTTTTCGCGCGGCTCGACAATGATGCCACCTGTCGGGAAATCCGGACCGGGCACAAAATTGAGCAAGGTATCATCACGCGCGTCGGGCACTTTGATCAAGTGCAAACAGGCGTCGCAGAGCTCTGCAATATTATGCGGCGGAATGTTGGTGGCCATGCCCACGGCAATGCCGCTGGAGCCATTTGCCAAAAGGTTCGGGAAACTGGCTGGCAGCACGACAGGTTCGGTAAGCGTGCCGTCATAATTCTCGCGGTAATCCACCGCGTTCTCGGAAAGGCCTTCGAGCAAAGCCTCTGCCGCAGAGGTCATGCGCGCTTCGGTATAACGCGGGGCAGCGGGGTTATCGCCGTCGATATTGCCAAAGTTACCCTGCCCGTCCACCAGCGGATAGCGTACGTTGAAATCCTGTGCGAGGCGGGCCATCGCATCGTAGATCGCGGCGTCGCCGTGCGGGTGATAGTTGCCCATCACATCGCCGGAAATCTTCGCTGATTTACGAAAACCGCCCGTTGAGGACAATTTGAGCTCACGCATTGCGAACAAAATGCGGCGGTGCACAGGCTTAAGACCATCGCGTGCATCGGGCAGCGCGCGGTGCATGATCGTGGACAGCGCATAGGTCAAATAGCGCTCGCCAAGTGCGCGGCGCAGTGGCTCGCTTAGATCAGGGACCTGCGGTGTGTCGTCTTTGGTGCTCTCGCTCATGCAATAGCTTTTAGCCGCGACATTCTGGGGCGGCAAGGCGCGAAGCAGCTTCATATGGTAGAAAGGCGTCAATGGCGCGGGTGTGCAACGGGGAAAATATATCTCGGTTTCACTGGTCACATTATCGCAGAATCGGGTATACAGATACCCAACGGCAATTTAGCGCCGATTGTATCGAGTATCCGGGGGGATCATGGGTAAGATCATTTTAATCACATTCGCATTCATGGGCTTTGCGCTCTATGAAATGAGCGGGGGCGATGCTTTCGTGCCAATCGCCGAAGAAAAGCGCGCAGCGCTTGAAATCGAGCAGGCAAACGAGGCGCGCATGCTTGCCAAAGCGCGTGCAGAGCAATTAAAAGCCGCGCCAGCCCCCGTGCAGATCGTTCTGGCAAGCGCCGTGATGCCCAGCCCTGAAGCCGCCCTATTCAAAGACAAAGATATCGTTAGCCCCGTTCTCGATGTTGACAAAGCCGAAGCGATTGCATCTGCGGCAGAGATCGCCCCCGAAGCGCCAGCGCCCCTCGATATCCGCGAGGTCACCGCCGCGCGCGTGAACATGCGCAACGGGCCGGGTCAGACTTTCAACGTCGTCGCCAAACTGACCGACGGTGAACAAGTCGAAATCCTGCAAGACCCCGGTGATGGCTGGGTCAAGCTGCGCGTCGCTGGGAGCGGGCGTGTAGGATGGATGGCCGATTTCCTTCTGACCGCCTCCAACACCAACTGACTTGCCACGCCACTGCGACGTGATAAGCCTGCCCCTCGAAACGAAGGGCAGGCTTTTTTGATGCGTAAATCCATATTGATCACCGGTTGCTCGTCCGGCATCGGCTATGACGCGGCGCAGGGCATGCGCGCTGCAGGCTGGCGCGTGTTTGCATCCTGCCGAAAACCCGCTGATTGCGTGCGTTTGCAGGCTGAGGGCTTTGACAGCCCGCGCATCGATTACAGCGACGCACCCAGCATTCAAAGCGGCCTTGCCGAGGTCTTGCAGGCAACGGGTGGCACGCTTGATGCGCTGTTCAACAATGGCGCATACGCCCTGCCCGGCGCGCTCGAGGATGTGCCACGTGATGGTTTGCGCGAAATTTTCGAATGCAATCTCTTTGGCGTACACGATCTCAGCTGCGCCGTGATCCCCGTGATGCGCGCGCAAGGTCATGGGCGGATTATCAATTGCTCATCCGTGCTGGGCCTTGTTCCGATGAAATGGCGCGGGGCCTATTCAGCGAGCAAATATGCGATGGAGGGGCTGAGCGATACCTTGCGCCTTGAAATGCGCGCCGCAGGAATCGACGTGATCCTGATCGAGCCGGGACCGATCACATCGGATATCCGGCGTAATTCCATCCCCCATTTCGAGCGTTTCATCGACTGGAAAAACTCTGCGCGCCGCAGCGAATACGAAAACGGTTTGATCGACCGGCTTTATACCAGCTCTGGCCCGGACCCATTCGAGCTACCCGCCTCTGCCGTGACCGCGAAACTGCGCCACGCCTGCGAAGCACGCCGCCCCAAACCACGCTATTACGTGACCAAACCGACCTACATCATGGGTGCGCTCAAGCGCATTTTGACCACCCGCGCGCTCGATCGTATTCTTTCCAAAGGCTGATGGGGCAATTTGTCGTTCGCTTTTTGCGCCCAGCCCGCTACATCTGCGCAAAGCCCCAAGTGGGGCAAAGTTAGGGGCGACAATGGCAAACGATCCACTTTTCATCATCATGATCATCGCGATGCTCGCGGTGGTCGGCATTCTCATGCTGGGCATCGGCGGCTTCGCGAAAGGCGGTGAATTCAATCGCAAACACGGCAACCGCCTGATGCGCTATCGCATCTATGCACAGTTTATCGCGGTACTCCTCATCCTCGCAGCCGTCTATTTCGCAAAGGGCTAAAAATGGTCGTTCTCAATAAAATCTACACGAAAACAGGCGATGGCGGTGAAACCGCTCTGGGAAATGGCACCCGCGTCGCGAAACATTCCATGCGCGTGAACGCCTATGGTACAGTCGATGAAACCAACGCCACCGTTGGCCTTGCGCGCCAGCATGCGAGCGGCGAAATCGATGCGCAACTTGCCATGATCCAGAACGATTTGTTCGATCTGGGCGCAGATCTGTGCCGCCCCGACATGGAAAAGGACAAGGACGCAGAATACCAGCCCCTGCGCATGAGCGATGCGCAGGTCGCGCGCCTCGAGGCCGAAATCGACGTGATGAACGAGGCGCTTGAGCCGCTGCGCAGCTTCATTTTGCCCGGCGGATCGGCCCTTGCGGCGCAAATGCACCTGTGTCGCACAGTATCGCGCCGCGCAGAGCGTCTGTCGGTCGAACTTTCCACAGTGGAGACCGTTAACCCGGCCGCGGTGAAATACCTCAACCGCTTGTCCGATTGGTTCTTCGTTGCTGGCCGCATCGTGAACAACGGCGGCAAGGACGACGTACTCTGGGTGCCCGGCGCAAACCGCTAAGCTGCGCGCACAATTCGAAACGCGGCGTCCTTGGGGCTTAAAATGGCGATTTTGGCCTGTCACCGCGCTGCGCAAGATTATATCAACGCCGAGATGAAGTTTGAAAGAGTCGCCCTCGTCGCGGCTCTGCATTTGAGGGAGACCTACGCCAATGAAGGTGCTTGTACCTGTCAAACGCGTGATTGATTACAACGTGAAAGTGCGCGTCAAAGCGGACGGAAGCGGTGTCGATCTCGCCAACGTGAAAATGTCGATGAACCCGTTCGACGAGATTGCCGTCGAACAGGCGATCCGCCTCAAAGAAGCGGGCAAAGCGGACGAAGTGATTGCCGTTTCGGTCGGTGTCAAGCAAGCGCAGGAAACCCTGCGCACCGCTTTGGCCATGGGCGCGGATCGCGCAATTCTGGTGATCGCAGCCGAGGACGTGCACACGGACATCGAGCCTTTGACGGTCGCAAAAATCCTCAAAGGCATCGTCGATGAAGAGCAGCCCGGCCTTGTCCTTTGCGGCAAGCAGGCGATCGACAACGATATGAATGCGACGGGCCAGATGCTATCCGCATTGCTGGGTTGGTCGCAGGCGACCTTCGCCTCCGAAGTGGATATCGACGGCGACAGCGCAACAGTGACGCGCGAAGTCGACGGCGGTCTCCAAACGATCAAGGTCAAGATGCCGACGGTCGTGACGGTCGATTTGCGCCTCAACGAGCCGCGCTATGCTTCGCTTCCCAACATCATGAAAGCGAAGAAAAAGCCACTCGATGAAAAGAGTGCCGCAGATTATGGCGTCGATCCCGCGCCGCGTCTCGAAATCGTCAGCACTGTCGAACCTGCTGCGCGCGCGGCAGGAATCAAGGTTGGCTCGGTTGACGAGCTGCTAGAGAAACTCAAAGAAGCGGGGGCTGTATAATGGCTGTTCTTCTACTCGCAGAAGTGACCGACGGCGAACTGGCGATGGACGCCACCGCCAAGGCAGTAACCGCATGTGCGTCTCTTGGTGATGTCACCGTGCTCTGCACGGGTGCGACATGCGCTGATGCAGCTGCGCAGGCGGCGACAATCTCGGGCGTGGGCAAAGTGCTTTGCGCCGAGGATGCAATCTACGGCAAACGCCTTGCCGAGCCGGTTGCGGATCTCATCGTTTCCCTCTCAGGCGACTATGAGCATATCGTCGCGCCAGCCACGACAGACGCCAAAAACATCATGCCCCGCGTCGCAGCGCTGCTTGATGTGATGGTGATGTCCGATGTGACGGCCGTAGTCGACGGCTCCACTTTCGAGCGGCCCATCTACGCGGGCAACGCGATGCAAACGGTGAAATCATCCGACGCCAAGAAGGTCATCACCTTCCGCGGCTCGACCTTTGATGCGGCTGAAACCGGCGGCAACGCTTCGGTGGAAAATATCGGCGCAGCGGGCGACCCCGGCCTCAGCTCTTGGGTCGAGGACAAGGTGGCGGCCTCCGATCGTCCAGAGCTTACCTCTGCGGGCGTGGTTGTTTCCGGTGGTCGCGGTGTCGGCTCCGAAGATGATTTCAAGATCATCGAAGCGCTTGCAGACAAGCTGAACGCAGCCGTCGGTGCATCGCGCGCAGCGGTCGATTCGGGCTATGCACCAAACGACTGGCAGGTTGGCCAGACGGGCAAAGTGGTTGCACCCAATCTTTATGTTGCCGTCGGTATCTCCGGTGCGATTCAGCATTTGGCAGGCATGAAGGACTCTAAGGTCATCGTGGCGATCAACAAAGACGAAGAAGCGCCGATCTTTCAGGTCGCAGACTTCGGCCTTGTTGCGGATCTCTTCGATGCGGTGCCTGAACTTACTTCGAAGCTCTAAAATTTAGCACGCCATCTGACGTTCTGAATATGAAGGCCCGTGCTATCTGCGCGGGCCTTTTGCCATCAACGGATCAGGTGAATGCAGGTTTCCTGCAACGCCTGCGCAGCTTGAACATGCGCACAAGGCCCCATCAGCTGTTTGGCGGCACTCTGACTCACAAGCGTTCTCAACATGTCCTCGCGATCGCGTTCGATGGCCAGAGGGTCAGGGACGATCTCCACATAAGCAGATGATAGTGCACGCATTCGCTCTATCATATCCGCATCGATCAGCATCGGGTCACCAAGATCAGCAATCGCATCGATGGGAGGTATATTTCCTGCAAACCAAAGCAATACGGTCTTCTCGCCCAGTAGCTTCATCAAGACAGTCATTCGCGCGAGCCAGATTTTTTGAAGTTCATCGCACACCATTTTATAGCGTTCGTCAGAGCGGTGGCTGAGCGCCGCCAACATCGCCTTGGTAAAGTGGAATTCGGTGAAATCAACTTCCGGGAAGAGCCGTTTTAATGCAGTTCGCGCGCAGACGAAGCGGTCATTCCGGCGCGGATGAACTTTGAAATAGTGGTTCGAAAGATTCAACGCTCCAATCACCTGCACGACCCTCAAGTCAGCGTGCCTTGCCACGTCCAAAACCGCCGGATCGTTCAGATAGGCGTCCACGCCGCAGTTAATCATCCCCAAATTGACGGGTGCGGCTGGCAAATGCTTTGCAAGCAAGGTCGGAAACGGCTGCGCAACAAACTTGCCAAACGTTTCCGTCGTTCCCAAAAATGCAACATAGGGACTGCTTAGATCGCACTTAGGCCCCCGAAACTTCAAACGCGATCCATCATACGCACAAATATCATAATTCAGGCCCCGAAGGCCTGTAACACCATAGGTCATAACACCCACCTCTTTTCTCACCCGAAATACGGTGTGACGCGATTCGATGAACAAACCGCTAAAGGCAAAACTTGAGACAAACTTGCACGACCTGCCCTTGCAGAGCCGCCGTTCTAAAGCCTATTGTTTGCCAAACGCGCCAAGGAGAGACAGATGGAAATCAAGAGCATTGGGATTGTTGGCGCAGGGCAAATGGGCAACGGCATCGCACATGTGATGGCTTTGGCTGGATATGATGTTTTGCTCAATGATATCAGCGAAGATTCTCTTAAATCCGCAATCGCGCGGATCGACAAGAATATCGAACGTCAGGTTTCAAAGGGTGCTCTTAGCGCGCTTGAAAAAGACGCGGCAATGGCCCGGATCAAGACAACTTTGCAGCTTACCGATCTTGGCAGCAGTGATCTGGTGATCGAAGCCGCGACCGAGCGCGAAGACATCAAACATAAAATTTTCGCAGCTTTGCTGCCACATCTGTCCGACCACACGATCCTGACCTCGAACACATCGTCGATTTCGATCACGCGCCTCGCCGCAGCCACCGACCGACCTGAGCGTTTCATGGGCTTTCACTTCATGAACCCCGTTCCCGTGATGCAACTGGTCGAGCTTATTCGCGGCATTGCGACAGATCAGCCGACCTATGACGCCTGCCTCAAGGTGGTCGAGCGCCTGGACAAGACCGCCGCCTCTGCAGAGGATTTTCCAGCCTTCATCGTGAACCGTATCCTGATGCCGATGATCAACGAAGCCGTCTACACGCTGTATGAGGGTGTCGGGTCTGTCCAATCGATCGATATGTCGCTAAAATTGGGGGCAAACCACCCCATGGGCCCGCTTGAACTGGCTGATTTTATCGGGCTCGATACCTGCCTTGCGATCATGAACGTGCTGCACGACGGCTTAGCCGACACAAAATATCGACCTTGCCCGTTACTGACGAAATATGTTGAAGCAGGCTGGCTTGGACGCAAGGTAGGGCGCGGGTTTTACGACTATCGGGGCGACGTGCCTGTTCCGACGCGCTAGCCCTTTTTACCGAGCGCCATCGTATGTTCGCGCAGCCACTCCATGAAGCCGCGCGGATTGCTCGACCATTCGGCAATCTTTGCCTCAGGGACAGGTTTGCCCACAACCGGCTTCTGAGGCTTGCCGCAAGCGTGCATGACTTCGTGGATCAACAGACCCTGGCGCAGCGTGGACGAAATACGATTGGCGATCTGATAGGCGCGACTGTTTTGACCCGGAAAATGGATCGGCACGACTTTCGCCTTGGAGCGCAGGATCATTCGGGCGGTGAAAGGGTTCCATTGCTGCTCGATCGCGGGGCCGAACCAGCTTTCAGAGGATGCAACGACACCAGATGGGAACAGAACGATCACGCCGCCCTGCCCCAGATGATCCATGGCGCGGCGGCGCATATCAAGACTCTGCTCGCGCGAATCTTCCTCATGAGGAAAGGGAACAGGGATCATGAATTCTTCGATTTCGCTGACACCTGTCAACAAAGAGCGCGTTAAAATGCGGTAATCCGTGCGTACGCGGCCAATAAGTTCGGCCAAAATCATACCGTCCACCAAACCATGCGGATGGTTTGCGACAATGATCACCGGTCCAGTCTTGGGAATATGCGCGATCTGCTCTGCAGGGGTCTGCAATTCGATTCCCATATGGCTCAGCGCCTGCCCCCAGAATTCCTGACCGTCTGACGCGCCAGAGCGCTCGAAGCGGCGCACGAGGCGGATCATCGGAATTTTTCCGGTCAGCCATTCCATTACGCGAATGACGTTGGCTTTCCACGGGTTCGTGAAGGTCGTGGCATAGGACAGTTTGCGTTTATCGTAGGGCGCAGGCTGGCTGGGGCCACTCACAGATTTGCGCGCTACAGCTGGGTTTTGCACTCTATCTACCATAATCCAGCCGACGTCCTTTTATTTTGCACGCCACGAAATCGCCGCCTGCGTTTAGCAATCTTCTCCAAAACGGTCTGCGACCAAAGCCTCTAGCGCATCGGCAAGGGCGGCCGCGTCCGGTCCACTCGTTTGTACGTCAATACTGGTTCCTTTGGACGCTGCCAACATTAAAAGCCCCATGATGCTGTCACCGAGCGCGTTCATCCCGTCACGGCTAACCTCTGCGGTTGCATCAAAGGCCTCGACGACCTCGACCAATTTCGCGGAGGCGCGCGCGTGAAGCCCCTTTTCATTGATGATCTTGAGGGTCTTTTGAACGGTCTCAGACATGAAATTTTGTCCCTAATTCAAACGTTTGAAATGTTTTGGCTGTCAATGTACTTGCGCCCTGCGTCCATCGCAGCGCGGACCGCGTCGCCGACAGGTAGACTGCGAGATTTGGCCAGCTTGATCAACATCGGCAAATTTGCACCATACAGGATGCGCCGCCCTTCGGGCTGGCAGGCCCGCAAGGACAGATTGGAGGGCGAGCCGCCAAACATATCCGTGACGACCACCACGCCGCTGCCAGTATCAACGGTTTCAGCAGCGCTGCAAATTTCGTCCTGTTTCGTGGGGCGGTCATGATCCGGCTCAATGGAAATCGCCTTGATCCCGTTTTGCGCACCGACGACATGTTCAATCGCAGCGAGATATTCCCGCGCGAGACCACCATGTGCGACGATCACAATCCCTATCAACGGCCAAACCTTCGATGCAGTGTCTTGCGCATACCAGTCCCTAGCGGTCCTGCCCTGTTGCGCGCTCTAATTCTCGGTGTCTACATGACACTTGCCAGCCCTCTTGCGCAAGCGCCTCCGCCATCATTTCCGTTACGGCAACCGAGCGGTGACGCCCGCCTGTGCACCCAAATGCGATAGTAAAATGCGATTTACCTTCTTCAAGATACGCCGGTAGCAAACTGGAACACAAATCCTTAACCTGTGCAAAGAAGCGGTCAAAGCGCACGTCCTGCGCAACATAGGCGGCGACGCGCGGATCGCTGCCAGTTAAAGGACGCAAATCCGCCTCCCAATGCGGATTTTGCAAAAAGCGACAATCAAACACCATATCGGCCGAGCGCGGCAGACCGCGTTTGTAGGAAAATGAATGCAACGAAACCGCAAGGCGAAGGCCATCGTCAAGCGCAAACAGCCGCGTGATTTCAGAGCGCATTTCATGCGGGCTTAAATCAGAACTGTCGATAAGCACGCTGGCGCGGTCGCGTACAGGTTCAAGCGCCTGTTTCTCACGCCCTATTCCTCGCATCGGGTCTTCGCTTCCTGCAAGGGGATGGCGGCGACGGGTTTCGGAAAAGCGGCGCAAAAGCACATCATCGGTGCAGTCCAGATAAAGCACTTCAAATTCAAGCGCAGTGCGGGCGTGCAGTTCATCAATGGTTTCGAGCAAGGCCTGCGTTGAAAATTCACGGTTGCGCACATCGAGGCCCAAAGCCAACGGGCGCGGATGCACCGGGCCTTGCAGTAGCCGCGGCAAAAGCGACAAAGGGATATTGTCGATCGCCTCATAGCCGGCGTCTTCGAGCGCGTTGATCGCAGTGCCGCGCCCTGCACCGGACGGGCCTGTCACCAGGACGAGGCGTTGTTTTTCGATCGAAGCCGGAGTGTCAGCGCCCATGTTCTAGATCTCGCTTTGCGAATTTGCGCCTGCGAAAGACGCAGCGCTCTGGGACTTTAGATATTGCAAAAGTGCGAAAGGCAAAGCCGCGGTGCCAGAATTGTGAAAAAGTCTGAGCGGCAAAGCGCAAATATTCTCAAAGCGCTGTTCGGGGAGACGCTGGTCTTCGTGCACTCCAAGATCGACAGCGCAGACCAACCTCGTCTCAGTGACGCTCGCCGCGCTCAGAATGCCAAAGCCACGCGCTTCGATCTGCCCTTTGATGGCGTCTGGGCAACGGGCATGCAAATCACCGTCCCGCGCGAACACTTCGCATTGATCATCCGCGAGCAGACCGCAGCCCAGCGCCATAAGATGTAGTGCAAGACTGGACTTGCCACTGCCAGAGGGCCCCCGAATAAGAGCGCCGCAGCCACGCCAATCAACCGCCGTGGCATGCAGGCGCGTGATGGGTTCAACGCGCACCGCGCCGCTCAGAGCGGCAGACCGACGACGAACCGGGCGCCCAGTGGCTCGGACGTCACATCCGCTTCGGTCGGGCGAATGTTCTCCGCCCAGATCACACCGCCATGTGCCTCAACGATTTGCTTGGAAATCGACAGGCCAAGGCCGGAGTTATTGCCGAACTGACCTTCAGGCCTTTCGGAATAGAAGCGCTTGAACACTTTACCAAGCGCCTGCTCCGGAATGCCCGGCCCTGTGTCTTCGACCACGATGAGAACTCGGTTCTCGCGCTGGCGCGCCCATACGCGAATAGCATCACCGTCCTCGCAAAAGCTGATCGCATTGGTGATCAAATTGACAAAAACCTGCGCCAAGCGCCCTTCCAGGCCGGACACCATAATAGGCTCGGACGGTAGATCAGAGATGAATTCGATACCCTGTTCCGACGCCTGCTGGCCCAGATATTCGGTCAGATTGCCCACCATATGCAGCAGATCAAAGGTTTCTTCTTCCTCTTTCACCAGCTCACTGTCGAGCCGTGAGGCGTTGGAAATATCGCTGACCAACCGATCAAGGCGGCGCACGTCGTGCTCAATCACCTGCAATAGCTTTTCACGTTGATCATCGCGCTTGGCGACGCGCATCGTGCCGACAGCAGAGCGCAGGGAGGCAAGCGGGTTCTTGATCTCATGGGCAACGTCAGCGGCGAACTGCTCGTTGCTGTCGATCCTGTCATATAGCGCTGCGACCATCCCGCGTAGGGCACCGGACAGTCTGCCGATTTCATCAGGCCGCGCCGTAAGGTCCGGTATGCGGATCCGCGCCGGACTGACCTTACCGCGATCAGAGCGGCGCCCCACTTCAGCGGCCATCGCAAGATCGGCAAGCGGGTTTGAAATAGTCGAGGCCAGAACCAGGCTAAGTCCGATAGAGACCAGCGTGGCGATCAGGAACATCTGAAGCACGCGTTCACGTTCGCTTTTTACCAGCTGATTGATTTCGCCCGACGCACTGGCAAGAGCGACCACACCGACACTTTGCCCCGCAACCACAATCGGGGTCGTCACGGTAAAGATGGCCCCGCCATCGGCATTCAATCCCTTGCCTACAACAGTTTCACCAGCCGAGGATTTCGTGACCAATTCCCTTAACTGTTCTTGCAGTGGGGGTATCACAGTGTCCTGAGGTTTGAAGAAGGGCGATGTGGTGACGGTCCAGAACTTTGAAAGCGCATCAACGATGATCGTCTTGTTTTCTGTCTCGCCAAGCTCGGCGTTCAAATTCGTGGCGCTGCCGACTGCGTTCGAAATCAAGCCGCCTTGTGGTCCAAAAACGAACACTTGTACCGCATTGCGTAGATCAAGCTCGGCGAGCGTGGCCTCGATCTCCTGATCGATGGTCGACAAAACGGTCGCGCCACCGGCACCTATTTGCGCTTCGAAAACATCCGCGATCAACTCGACCTCACCAACGAGGGAGGCCGCACGCTGCGATGCAAGGCTGTCGCGCGAGGAATTCAGATACAAAATTCCCGCGACCAGCACATTCAAGGCAATCAAGTTAAACGTGATAATCTTGCGCGTTAGCGGGGATTGTTTGAGCGAAAACAGTCCGCGACGCTCTCTGCGATCCCGGACTTCTTTCTCCACAGTGCTGTCAGGGGCGACCCAATCGTCACCCAGGACAACATCCATTTCCTGCCTCGCCCGCGCTGTGCGCTGCGGGGTTATCCGCTCTGCGAGGGCCATTATTCTTCGTTATACCGATAGCCGATGCCGTAGAGTGTTTCGATTGCCGAAAACTCTTCATCGACGGAGCGCATTTTCTTGCGCAGGCGCTTGATGTGGCTGTCGATCGTGCGGTCGTCAACATAGACCTGATCGTCATAGGCGACGTCCATCAATTGATCACGCGACTTCACGAAGCCGGGTCGTTGTGCGAGGGCTTGCAGCAAGAGGAACTCCGTCACCGTCAGGGTCACGTCCTTGCCCTTCCATTTCACCGCGTGACGCAGCGGGTCCATGGTCAATTCACCGCGTTCGATGATCTTGTTTTCCTCGGTTTCGGCGATTTCCACACCATCTACCGCTTCCTGACGGCGCAAAAGCGCGCGAATGCGCTCGACCAGCAGACGCTGCGAAAACGGCTTTTTCACGTAATCGTCCGCACCCATGCGCAATCCGAGGACTTCGTCGATCTCATCGTCCTTGGAGGTCAGGAAGATCACCGGCATCGAGGTTTTCTGGCGTAAACGTTGCAGTAAATCCATTCCGTCCATGCGCGGCATTTTAATGTCGAGTACGGCCATGTCGGGCAGTTTGCGGTTAAACGCATCCAGAGCCGATTGACCGTCATTATACGTTTCGACCTCGAAGCCTTCGGCTTCCAGAGTCATAGAGACCGACGTCAGGATATTCCTGTCGTCGTCCACCAATGCAATTTTGGACATGCCTGTTTTCCTTATACTGCTCAATTGCCAGTTTATTTTTTTCACTATCTTTCGCGTGTTTAGACTATCCAATCAATCCCCAACCGCGAATCGGCTGGATATGCGTGACTTATTTGGCACCTAAAAGAGTTATTTTTCGATCAACCCTGCACTGTTGCACCACACAATCCCTCTTAAATTGTCCTGATTGCGCTAAACTTGCATTGGTTGCGCTAACTGCGCCAAAGCGTCCTGTTCACGCTTGAAACCGTCATGTTAAGACGCGCTTATCGCCTCACCGAACAGGGTGTGATCAATCGAAGGGCCTTGGCCCTGACTGCACTTTCAAGACAAGCTGCGCAGGCGCGGCAACAGGAGTTACATTATGACAACTGGACGGGTTAACCCCTCTTTCAAGCTCGAAGATCAAGGCATCACGGGGCTTGGGTCTGTCTATTACAACCTGATGGAGCCTGCGCTGATCGAAGAAGCGCTGAAAAAGGGCGAAGGCACGCTTGGCAATGGCGGCGCGTTTCTGGTCACGACCGGGAAATTTACTGGCCGCTCTCCAAAGGACAAACATGTCGTCAAAACCGCCGATGTCGCCGACACGATCTGGTGGGAAAACAACGCTGAAATGAGCTCCGAGGGGTTTGAAGCGCTCTACACAGATATGATCGAACATATGAAGGGGCGCGATTACTTCGTGCAGGACCTTGTGGGCGGTGCCGATCCGGCCCATGCGATCGACGTTCGGGTCGTGACCGAACTGGCATGGCACGGGCTTTTCATCCGCACGATGCTGCGCCGCCCCGAGCGTGACGCGCTGGATGAGTTCACCGCTGATTTCACAGTGATCAACTGCCCAAGCTTTTTCGCGGACCCTGCCAAGCACGATTGCCGCAGCGAGACGGTGATCGCGATGAATTTCGAGAAGAAGCTGATCCTTATCGGCGGCACGGAATATGCGGGCGAGAACAAGAAATCCGTCTTCTCGCTGCTCAACTACTTGCTGCCTGAAAAAGGCATCATGCCGATGCATTGCTCGGCAAACCACGCAAAGGGCAATCCGGTCGATACGGCTGTTTTCTTTGGCCTTTCGGGAACCGGCAAGACCACGCTTTCCGCCGATCCCGACCGCACGCTAATCGGCGACGACGAACATGGCTGGTCCGACAAGGGCACGTTCAACTTCGAAGGTGGCTGTTACGCCAAGACGATCAACCTAAACGCCGAAGCCGAACCGGAGATTTACGCGACCACGACGAAATTCGGTACAGTGATCGAGAATATGGTGTTCGATCCCGAGACCAAAGAGCTTGATTTCGACGACGACAGCCTGACGGCAAATATGCGCTGCGCCTACCCGCTGCACTATATCTCCAATGCCTCCGAAAGCGCGCTTGGCGGACACCCCAAGAATATCATCATGCTAACCTGCGATGCCTTTGGTGTGCTGCCCCCCATCTCGCGCTTGACGCCTGCGCAAGCGATGTATCACTTCTTGTCCGGCTTCACCTCCAAAGTGGCCGGCACGGAGCGCGGCGTGACCGAGCCCGAGCCAACCTTCTCCACATGCTTCGGAGCGCCTTTCATGCCGCGCCGCCCGGAGGTTTACGGCAACTTGCTGAAGGACAAGATCGCCCAACACGGCGCAACCTGCTGGCTGGTCAATACAGGCTGGACAGGCGGCGCATACGGCACGGGATCGCGCATGCCTATCCGCGCCACGCGCGCGCTTTTGTCTGCTGCGCTCGACGGATCTCTGGCAGAGGTAAAGTTCCGCAAGGATGCGAACTTCGGCTTTGATGTACCCGTCGCTGCGCCGGGCGTGGCAGAGGTTCTGCTTGATCCGCGGCGCACCTGGGACAACCCCGAGGCTTATGATCGCCAAGCCACCAAGCTGATGAAGATGTTTGCAAACAACTTCGAGCAATATCTGCCCTTCATTGATAACGACGTGAAAGCGGCGGCGATCGGATGAGCGGCAAATTCCTTCTAAGGTATTTGCAAATCTTTTCTTAAAAGATTTGAGCTAAATGCAAAGTAAGCGCCTCTGATCCTTTCAGGGGCGTTTCTTTTTGAACGAAGCGGCTTAGGTTGATGTTCATGAAATGGATTATCCTTCTCTCTTTGTTGCCCAGCGCGCTGTTTGCGCAGGGTTTTGCAGGCCTCGGCTCAGGCGCGGACGGCTTTGCTGTTCCAAAACGCGGCGCGCCAATCATTTTCCCTGAAGATCACGCAGCCCACCCCGACTACCGGATCGAGTGGTGGTATCTGACGGCCAATCTGAAAGGACCAGACGGCACGGATTACGGCTTGCAATGGACCCTGTTTCGCTCTGCTCTGGCCCCGACTTCGGGCGAGGGATGGGGCGATGCGCAAATCTGGATGGGGCATGGCGCGGTCACGACCCCGACGCAGCATTTCGTCGCCGAACGCCTCGCGCGCGGCGGGGTCGGCCAAGCTGGCGTCACGCTGGGCGACAGCTTCGAGGCGTGGATCGACGAGTGGCACTTGCGCGGCGCTGCAGATTGGAGCGCGCTTGATCTACATGCAGCAGGTCCGGATTTTTCATACACTATGAAGCTGATGGCTGAAGGCCCTTTGGTGCTACAGGGCGAGGAAGGCTATTCGGTCAAATCAGCCGCAGGCCAGGCGAGCTATTACTACTCACAGCCTTTCTTTAACATCGAGGGGAACTTGTCGCTGACCGGCGGCGACATCCCGGTGACGGGCAACGCATGGCTTGATCGCGAATGGTCTTCGCAGCCTTTGGCCAGTGATCAAACTGGCTGGGACTGGTTTTCGCTCAGCTTTGACAGCGGTGCGAAAATGATGGGATTTGTTCTGCGCTCGGACGAAACGGCTGATTACACATCGGCCACATGGATCGAAGCAGATGGCAGCGCCACGGCTCTACCAAACGGCGCGTTTCGCGCAAAAGCGCTAGAGCAAAGCCAAGTTAAAGGGCGAAGCGTACCAACGACCTGGCAGCTTACCTTGCCAGAGCACAGCGTCGACATCACTGTCAGCGCGCTTAATCCAAAAGCCTGGATGGAGACTTCCGTTGCCTATTGGGAAGGGCCTATCCTGATCGAGGGTAGCCATACAGGGCGCGGTTATCTCGAGATGACAGGGTATTAGGGGGCGCTGCCCCTATCTTGGCAGAGCCAAGATTCCCCCGAGGTACTTGTGGACCAAAGAAGCATGGCTTTGCTCGCATAAGTGTGACGCCTTGCGCGCTGGCGGATGCGGCTGTCGGCGTGTAGCACGTCGCTATGAAACATGAATTTCCTTTGACACGTGATTTGGTGCTGGTGGGCGGCGGACATGCCCATGCGCTGTTCTTGAAAATGTGGGCAATGAAGCCGCTGGCGGGTGCGCGTTTGACGGTGATCAACCCTGCACCGATTGCACCTTATAGCGGGATGTTGCCGGGTTTTGTTGCCGGGCATTACACAGGCGACGAGCTTTACATCGATCTGGTGCGCCTTGCGCGCGCAGCTGGCGCGAGGCTTATCCTAGGCAAGGCGGCGCATATCGATCGCAGCGCGCAGCAGGTGGTTTTGGAGGGCGGTGCGCGGATTGGGTATGACGTCTGTTCCATCGATATCGGGATCACCTCGGGCATGCCCGAATTGGAGGGTTTCGCACAGCACGCGGTGCCGGCAAAGCCGCTGGATGATTTCGCGCGCATCTGGGACGGATTTTGCAAGAGCTCCGGCAAAGCGCAGGTCGCAGTGCTTGGCGCGGGCGTTGCGGGCGCGGAAGTGGCTATGGCAGCAGCACAACGTTTGCGCAACTTGGGGCGCGAAGCGGAGGTGACGTTGATTGATCGCTCTGTGGCGCTCAGCCGCCTCGGCGCGCAGGCGCGGGGCAAGATCCTCGCAGCGTTAAAGCATTTGGACGTGACGCTTCTGGAGCATGCGCAGGTCGAGCGTATCCACGCCGATCGCGTGCAAATCGCAGGGCAAGGCGATGTGCACGCGCTGCTTACCTTGGGTGCGGCCGGCACGCGCGCTTATGAGTGGCTCGAGGCAACAGGGCTTGCCTTGCAAGATGGCTACATTCGCGTCCTGCCGAGCCTGCAAAGCGAGAGCGATCCGGCAATCTTCGCCGTCGGCGATTGCGCGCATCTTAGCCATGCGCCGCGCCCCAAGGCGGGCGTGTTCGCCGTGCGCGAAGCTCCTGTGCTGTTTCACAATCTGCGCGCGGCGCTGAGCGGCGGCGCGGTGCAGGAGTATCACCCGCAAAAGGATTATCTCAAGCTGGTCTCGCTCGGAAGCAAGAACGCTTTGGCCGAAAAGCAGGGTATCGCGATTTCAGGGCGTATGATGTGGCGTTGGAAGGACCGGATCGATCGCACTTTCATGCGCCAGTTTGAAGAACTCAAACCAATGGCAGGGCCTACGCTACCCCGCGAGCACGCAAAGGGCGCGCGCGAAGTGAGCGGGCCGATTTGCGCCGGCTGCGGCTCCAAGGTGGGGCGCGGCGCATTGGCGCGCGCTACGCTTGAGCACAAAGGCGCAGAACGCGAGGACGTGCGTGCGCTGAAAGGCGATGATGCCGCACTTTTGCAGATGGGCGCTGTGCAGCAGGTGCTGAGCACCGATCATTTGCGCGCTTTCAGTGACGATCCCGCCTTGATGACGCGTATCGCGGCGGTGCATGCGCTTGGCGATATCTGGTCCATGGGGGCCGCGCCGCAATCGGCGATGATCAGCCTGATCCTACCGCGCATGAGCGCCGCCTTGCAGGAACGTACCCTTCGCGAAATCATGCAAAGCGCAAGCGACGTGATGGGCGGAGCCGGCGCGCAGATCATCGGTGGCCATACGAGCATGGGCGCTGAATTTACCATAGGATTCAGCGTGACCGGCCTGGTACCTGACGCACCTATCACGCTGGGCGGCGCGCAGGTTGGCGATGTCTTGCTCTTGAGCAAACCGATAGGTACCGGCGCGATCCTTGCCGCGGAAATGCAGATGCGTGCGCGCGGCAGCGACGTGGCTGCGGCCTACGCGAGCATGGCGCGCGGTGTTGCGCTGGATGCCAAATCGCTAGCGGGCGCGCATGCGATGACGGATGTCACAGGCTTCGGGCTGGCGGGGCACTTGGGCAACATCTGCCGTGCCTCAAATGTCGCCGCAGAGCTTGACGCGCGCGCGGTGCCGCTGCTGAGCGGCGCATTGGAACTCGCCGAGGCAGGTGTGCAATCGAGCCTTTACCCCGACAATCTTTCAGATGCCCTAACCCTGATGAAGCCGCCGCAAACCGCGCGCGGGCGGCTGATGCTGGACCCGCAAACGGCTGGTGGCTTGCTGGCGGCTGTGCCAGAAAGCGAAGCCGCGCGCGCGATCGACGCGCTGGCTGCGCAGGGGATTGAAGCAATACGCATCGGGCGGATCATGGACGGGCCCGTGCGGCTAGATCTGATCGAGTAAATCGCCGATCTGCTGCGCAAGGCGGGCGATGTCGCTTGGTCCAAGCGCATGCGCCGTCAGGGTCGCGATCACGTTGCTATCGCGCGCGGCGCGCGAGCGGGCGTATCCGCGATCATAGTGATGCTGCATCAATTCAGCCGCGAGTTTTTCATAGTGGCCACCTTGTAAAAACATCAGCCATTGATCGACGCGCTCATTGCCACACAGCGCGCGCAATTTATCGAGCCGCGCCGCCATACGCGCGGGATCATCGAGCACATCAGCATAATCGCGCGTCAGGAACGCCGCACGCGCCTCCAGCGTGGCAGCGATGTCGATACGCGGCGCAGCGCGCATGGCTTTCCAAACCGATGCAGGGATCAAACGCTCGCCAATCTTGCTACTTTCCGCCTCTGCCACGACGGGGCGACCGGGGTCTAGCATTGATAGAGCTTGCGCGAGGCGGGTTTCGAACATCTTCTGGCTGGGCTGTTCATCACGCATCGCCCCAAGGAGCGAGCCACGATGGTTGGCCAGACCTTCGAGATCAAGCATCTGAACGCCCTGCGCAGCCAGTTGGTGCAATATCGCGGTCTTGCCAGAACCCGTGTTGCCATCAAGCAGCACGAAGCGATGCTCAAGCGGGGCTTCATAAAGCGCCTTAACGACAAGGCTGCGATAACTGCGATACCCCCCTGTCAACAATTCCGTGCGCCAGCCGATCTGGCTCAGGATCGAGGCAAAACTGCCAGAACGTTGTCCCCCACGCCAACAATAGACCAAGGGCTGCCAACCGCCGTCTTTGTCGCCAAGCTCTGTTTCGATATGCGTGGCAGCATTGCGCGCAACAATAGCTGCGCCCAGTTTTCGCGCGCGAAACGTGCTCTGCTGAACGTAGATTGTGCCAATGTATGCGCGTTCGTCATTGCTCATCACAGGCAGGTTGATTGCCCCCGGCACATGGTCTTCTGCGAACTCCGCAGGCGAGCGCACGTCGATCACCGTATCGAACTGCGTCAGCGCATCTTTGCGCAGGTTATCGAGCGTAAATTCCATAGCGCTGCCTAACCCGCTTTCCATCCGCGCGAAAGGGCGGCAAATTGGGATGGACGTTGAAAGGATACCAGATGAGAGTCGCAACAGCCGCCTACCCGCTTGACTGGTTTGACGATTGGAGTGCGTTCGAGGCCAAAGCACGCGCTTGGATCAGCGACGGCGCAGGCCAAGGCGCTGAATTGCTGGTATTTCCTGAATATGGCGCAATGGAACTGGCGACGCTTGCGGGGCGCGGCGCCGCGCTGGACTTAGAGGCAAGCGCGCGGGCCGTTTCGAAAATGATTCCGAAGGCCGATGCGCTTTACATTGAGTTGGCGCGCGAATTTGGGGTGCATATTCTCACGCCCTCTGCCCCTGTTTTTGACCCATCCGTGCATGCGACCCGCCCTGTAAACCGCACGCGCCTGATTGCGCCAAACGGCAAAAGCGATGTGCAGGATAAACAGATCATGACAATGTTCGAGCGTGATCCATGGGATGTCTCAACAGGCTCAGGCCTTTTGAAACTGTTTGACACCAGTCTGGGAAAAATCGGTGTATTGATTTGTTATGACAGCGAATTTCCGCTTTTGGGCCGCGCATTGATCGAAGCTGGCGCGGAATACATCCTTGTGCCCTCCGCAACCGAAGCGCTGGCGGGCTATTGGCGCGTGCGCATCGGCGCAATCTCGCGCGCTCTGGAGGGGCAATGCGTCACCGTCATGGCCTCGATTGTTGGCGAAGTGGATTGGTCTACCAGCGTTGAAGCGGGCACGGGCATGGGCGGTATCTTTGGCCCGCCCGATACCGGGTTTCCCAGCACAGGTGTCATCGCAGAGGGTACGTTGAACCAAGCAGGCTGGACGATAGCCGATGCACCGCTGAGCAAAATCGCCCATGTGCGCGCGCAGGGCATCGTGCGAAACAGCACCCATTGGGACGAGCAAATGGGCGGCAAAAGCGCTATCCCCGTTACATATTGCGACCTGCGTTGAATATGCCTTGAATTCCTAGGAAAATGCGCCCATTTAAGCGCCACTTCCGCTAGTTCGCGGATCACATAACGATGGAGATACCATGGCCAAGGAAGATACGCTCGAATTTCCCGGTGTCGTGAAGGAACTCCTGCCGAACGCGACATTTTTGGTCGAGCTAGAAAATGGCCATACCATCATCGCGCACACGGCAGGCAAGATGCGCAAAAACCGCATCCGAGTTCTGGCTGGCGACAAAGTACAGGTCGAAATGACCCCGTACGATCTGACCAAGGGTCGGATCAACTACCGCTTTAAATAAGTCCGTGCCGGACTGGCGAAATTCTGGAACCGGTCTCATGTGTGGGGCCGGTTTTGCTTTGGGGAACGCATGAAACTTATCCTAGGTAGCGGCAGCCCTCGGCGCCTTGAGTTACTCGCGCAGATCGGACTGACCCCCGATGACATCCGCGCGCCGGATATTGATGAAACCCCTGAAAAGGCAGAGCAGCCCCGCCCTTATTGCATGCGCATGGCGCGCGAGAAAGTTGCGGCGGTTCCTGCTGGCAGCGATGAAATCGTGCTTTGCGCTGACACCACCGTCGCCCTTGGCCGCCGTATCTTGGGCAAACCTGCGGATGCAGGGCAAGCCGCTGAATTCCTGCTCGCCCTCTCTGGTCGCCGTCACCGCGTGATCACTGCCGTTGCGGTCAAGCTGGGCGAAAAGGTCTGGGAGCGCGACGTCGTGACAAACGTCAAAATGAAGCGCCTCTCGGACATTGAGCTTAACGCCTACCTTGCCACAAATGACTGGCAGGGCAAAGCAGGCGGCTATGCGATCCAAGGACCGGCATCTGCGTTTATTCCCTGGATCAGTGGCTCGTTCAGCGCAGTCGTCGGTCTGCCTTTGGCCGAAAGTGCCGCGCTGCTCCAAGCCGCCGGCTACCCTGTTTATGGAGACCGCTCATGAAGGGCCGCACAATACTACTAGATCACCTGAACGGCCGCGAAGCCGCGGCCCTCATGCTCGATGGGCGGCTCGAAGATCTGCTGATCGCTTCCGACGCCCCTGCCCCCGGCACGATCTACCGCGCCGTTGCCGATCGCCCCGTGAAGGGGCAAGGCGGCATGTTCCTCAAGACCCCCGACGGCAATGCGTTTCTGCGCCAGATCAAAGGCATGGCGCCCGGCGATGAATTACTGGTGCAGGTCACAGGCTATGCTGAGGATGGCAAAGCGATTCCCGTCGCCCACCGGGTGCTGTTCAAATCGCGCTACGTGATCATCACGCCGAACGCGCCCGGCATCAACGTGTCGCGCTCCATCCGCGATGAAGAGCGGCGCGAGGAAATACTAGCGCTCGTGCATGATACTGTCGAAAACGTGCCACATGGCATCATTCTGCGTTCGAGCTGCGAAGTCGCCGAGGACGAGGGTATCGCTGAAGACCTGCTGTCCATGCTCAGTCTTGCCGAACAGGTGCTGAACGATGAGGGTACAGGCCCTGAAACACTGATTGAAGGTGACGCGCCGCATCTGCTTGCCTGGCGCGACTGGGTGGAACCGGCCGATGTCGTAACGCAGGCTGGCAGCTTTGAAAGTCACGGCGTCATGGATGCGATCGACGCACTTGAAACCGCGCGCCTCGAGCTGAGCGGCGGTGCCTACGCCTATGTCGAGCCGACACGCGCCTTGGTCGCGGTGGATGTAAACACAGGCAACGATAGCTCCTTGAGTGCCGGCACCAAGGCGAATTTCGCGCTGGCGCGGGAGTTGCCCCGCGCGCTGCGCATTCGCGGCCTTGGCGGGCAAATCGTTCTCGATCTTGCGCCTATGCCGAAAAAGGATCGCCGTGGTTTCGAGAGCGCGCTGAAAGCCGCACTGCGCAGCGATGGTATCGAAACGGTTCTTGTCGGATGGACACCACTTGGCCATGTCGAGATGCAACGCAAACGCGCGCGGCTGCCCCTCGCACAGGCGCTGAAATGAGCTGCCCCATTTGCGAAAAAGCGAGCGATCCGCTCTATAAACCCTTTTGCTCCAAGCGCTGCGCAGACATCGATTTAGGCAAATGGCTGGGCGGCGGATACGCCCTACCCTCGAGCGATCCCGATGACGCAGACGCGCTGATAGAGGCAATGGAGCAGGCGCTTGAAGAACAAGTGAACGCAGACGACGAAAAACTACATTGATGCGTGCGTTTGGTCTGGACACGCCTCGCTTCCCAGCCTAGAACGCGCGCACCCAGACATCTAATGTCACCCGTGCCCGGGTAGCTCAGGGGTAGAGCAGTGGATTGAAAATCCTCGTGTCGGTGGTTCGATTCCGCCCCTGGGCACCATTTTACCAAATAAAACAATGACTTATCTGAGCGCAATGCGCGCTAAAGTTGTGTAATTCAAAAACACACCTTAAACACACTTTTTGCCGTGTTGCTGACTATTTTGACTGCGGATTCGCTGTGTTGGACACTGTGTTGGGTGTGGCTGTGTTGCTAACACTGTGTTGGTGGAGTTTTGGGCGGAACGTGAGTTGTGAGGAACGATGACTACCCTAACTAGTCGAAGGCAGGCGAACTACTGATCCGTCGCGATCCAAACAGTCTTGGGCTTGCTTTCTGACTTGCCTAATTTCGACTATTAAATCTGCAATGCATATTTCATCGATACCTGAGCCTTTTTGACCTTCAGTCAAGAACACATCCTCAGCAACCAAATAGACTCGCTTAACGAACCAACGTCGGCCATTTTTGTTCAAGAAATCATAGCCAGATCGATTTTCAAACGTAGCTTCTAGTAAGCGGGTAGAACCCTGTTCGATCCAAGCGTCTAATCGTTCATCAAGATGTTCGACATTGTTGCGAACAGTACGTCTCAAAAGTAGCGACTGATCTTTGACGTTCAGAGTTTCTTTAAGTTTCCGAGAGCGTTCATATCTCACATACTTATTGTTGCTAGTATCTGGCATTAAAATTTTAGAAATCATAGCAGCATGGTTTAGCAAAGACTGAATGCCCCCCCAAACAAGTCTGTTGTCTTTAGTTTCTAGATCTAGTGTCAGTTTTCTCACTCGGGCGTGCGCAGCTAGTGTCAGATCAGCTTGGATAAGAATTTCTTCAACAAGAATATTCCGAGCAACTGATGAAATTTCTATGGTCATTTGTAGTCCTCGCATCGCCAACCCTTTGCGACCTACCTAACGGTTTAACACACACTTTGATAGACTTGTTGGTGCGCCTTGCCATAGTGTTGTGCTGAGGAGCAAGACATGCGGCAGCTGCGGGATGACACACATCTGATACTGGACGGCGAGGTTCGTGTGTATCGTCGTGAGCGCAGCAAGCGTTGGCAGGCTGCCTTTGTGATTGATGGGCACACTATTCGCATCAGCACGGGCAAGCGCGATTTGGCGGAGGCTAAAGAGTATGCCCGTGATACGTTTTTGGAATACAAATTCCGTCACAAGAACGATCTGCCTGTTGTCACCAAGAAGTTCTCTGACGTTGCCAAGCTGGCTATTGCGGATATGCGCAAGCAATTAGATGCAGGCTTGGGGCGCAAGGTATTTGCAGACTACATCGTGTGTATTGAAGTGGTCCTGCTTTTCAGGACAGTTTTGCGGCTTGGCTAAGGTGCATCTTGTTTCTGTTCATGCCGCTTTTCGTGTCTCCGCTTGGCCGAAGTATGCGATGTCCGGTGTTCTCTTATCAAGGGCGGTGTGAGGTCGTTCTGAGTTGTAGAACCCAATCCAGGTATCGATGATCCGTTTCGCTTGAAAGCCATCGGTGATTTCATGCAAGTAGACGGCCTCCTGCTTCAGCGACCGAGAGTGTCCGATCTTC
>NZ_MUHR01000026.1 GCF_002105285.1 Planktotalea arctica | reverse complement strand
GAGGCGGGTGCGGTGATGCAGACCGATTACGCACCCATAAATTTTCACTGAGAATTGACCCACGTAGACCCGCTACCCTGACGCTGCAAAGGCTGATTTCAAGTGGAATGATATCAAAACGGACGAGAAGAAGATTGGGGATATGACCAATTGCACATGGTCATTCCGGATGCGCAAGAATATTGGTTTCGCACTTGTTTCCGTTGCTGCAAAGCCCGAGGACAGGGTAGTGGTACAGCGCGGGGCAGGTCCGGTCGAGGGAACACTTTGCGATTTGCCGTTTCTATGAGGTCAAAATGAAAATCATTACCGAGCCGGCGCGGCATACTCCTGTCATTCTTAATACCGACGTGCTTGTCGTCGGCTCTGGTCCTGGTGGTTTGGCCGCCGCGCTTGCCGCTGCACGCGCGGGTGTGCAGGTTTGCATGGTGGAACGCTTTGGCTGTTATGGCGGCAATATTACTGTGGTCGGAGTAGAGGGGCTGGCATGGTATCGCCACGAAAAGACGGTGGAAGCAAACGGGATTGGGCGAGAGTTTGAGGACCGTGCAAAAGCAATGGGTGCAGCCGTCCCCGAAAGCCAGTCGCTAAGCTATGAATTGGACAGCGAAGGTTTCAAACTGGTTGCTGACCGTCTGGTAGAAGAGGCTGGCATTCACGGTATGATGCACCGCCAATTCGTCGCTCCGGTGATGGAAGGCGATCGAATTGCCGGCATCATCGTCGAGTCTAAAGCAGGGCGCGAAGCGATCCTGGCCCAAGTGGTCATCGATGCAACGGGCGACGCCGATATTGCCGTCCGCTGCGGCGCGCCAGCACACAAGACCCCGACAGAAGACATGCAGGCCGCCAGCGTGATGTTCCACCTTGCTGGGGTCGATAAAACTGCATTCATGGCAGAAGTGACGGCCGACCCGCAAACCTACAAAGACTGGTCCACAGGAGAGTGGACGGTTGAGACAGATGGGAAAGAGGACGACATGTTTTCGCCCTTCTTGAAAAAGCCATTCGCCAAGGCGATCGAGCAGGGGTTGATCCCCAAGCATCTGAACACAATCGCCGGCACTTGGGGCGCGATACATGACACAGGCGAGTTGACCTACATGAACCTTGTCCATTTGGCAGGGATCGATGGTACAGACCCTGACAGCATGACAAAAGGCGAAGTCGAGGGGCGGAAACAGGCGATGCTGGCCATCGAGGCGCTGCGCCAATACATGCCGGGATGCAAAGGCGTGCGATTACGTAATTTTGGTATGAGCATTGGCATCCGGGACACCCGCAAGATTGATGCGCTCTACAATATGACTGAGGCTGATGTCCGCTATGAGGGCCGGTTTGAAGACACCATTGGCATCTATCCAGAATTCATCGACGGCTACGGCATTTTGATCATTCCGACGACAGGCCGCTACATGCAGATCCCGTATCGTTCGATGTTGCCAAAGGGTGTAAAGGGACTTTTGGTCGCTGGCCGTGCGATCGGGGGCGACCGAGTTGCCCATGCCGCGACGCGCAACATGGCCTGCTGTGCTGTTGCGGGGCAAGGGGCTGGGGTTGCTGCCGCTTTTGCGGTCAAGACTGGCCGAGATGTGGCCGAGATAGATATAGGTGCAGTTCAATCCGAGTTGGTGCGGCAAGGCGTTCGTATTCAATGACCAGCCCCGCATCTGAAAGAGTTCTTGATACGGATGTCTTGGTTGTTGGCGGCGGCACATCCGGGTTCGCAGCGGCATTGGCCGCAGCTCGCGCGGGCGGAACTGTCCGCCTCATTGAAGCGGGGTCAAAGATTGGTGGTGTGATGGCTTTTTGCCCGGGCATGCCGTGGGGCGGCGGCTATCCGCAGGGCAAGAACATCGGCGGCATCTTTGGTGAATTGACTGACCGGCTGGCACAGATGGCGCCGCCGGCCGCCGAGGTCCGGCCTTGCACTTTGGCAAACTTCGGCTTCGAGGTGCACTACGATCACGAAATCGCCACCTTGGCGATGTTCGAGATGCTGGATGAGGCGGGCGTGACACTACACCTGAACACTTTCGCGAATGAGCCGGTGATGAAGGAAGCCCGGATCAACAGTGTCACGGCTCACGATCGACGCGGTCCGCTTACCATCAAGCCAAAAGTGGTAATAGATTGCTCCGGCGATGGTGACCTGTCTGCACGCGCAGGCGTTCCCTACACACTGGGCGATCACAGTGGCAACATGATGGCGGTCACGCTGACGTTTCACATGGTTGGTGTAGATGTAGCGCGCGTTTTTGAAGGCGGTGATCCCTACTTTCAAGTATTCGCGGCGGAAGGCATCGCTGCTGGTAGGCTGCACCCAGATCTGCATAAACTTTACCTGATGCGGGGGTTTCACCGCGATACGGTATTCTGCAACACTGTCACGATCCGGGGTGTGAACGGCACCGATCCGATGGAGGTGAGCCGCGCCACACAAGAAGGCCGCCGGCGCTGTCATCAAGTCGCCCGTTTTCTCGTCGACGCCGTCCCTGGCTTTGAAACTGCGCAGATGTGGGGCCTCGGTCCCACGGTGGGAGTGCGTGAAACCCGCCGGTTAGAGGCCATATACCGCATTACTGGTGAAGATATCGCCCGCGCAACAAAGTTCGCGGATGGAATTGTCGCTTGCGATAATCCAATTGATGACGTGATGCGCAATTCCGCTGAAATGACGCATGAGGCGGCGGTCAAAACGGGCGATTACTATACTATTCCCTTCAGATCCCTCATCCCGCGAAAGATCGAAAACCTGCTATTTGCCGGGCGGCTTGTGTCGGCGGACCCTGTGGCCTTTGCTTCCGTTCGGGGGATGCCACAATGTATGGCGATGGGGCAGGCCGTAGGCCATGCGGCTTGCATGGCGTTGGCGGAAGACGCCAAAGTTCAAGCGTTTGATCAAGCCGCTCTAGTCTCGCAATTGGCTAGGCTTGGGTTGTGGACATGAGACGCCGTGTTTGGTCTTTAGAGCCGCCCTCGTTCGTCTGATCGGTATTTTGCAGAAAATTTATAACGACTTAAAAGTAGCCTTTGGCACATGGGCTGCGAATGCCCTGCGAGGTGTTTATTTGAAACGTTGTTGCGAGCCAGTTTCAGACACAGCGGAAACCTTGATTTCGTCCGTTTCAGCGAACCTGCGCGCGGTTAGCTAATTGGATATAGTATGCACTTTTCATGTGCATAAACTATGCCCATGATTGACGCCCATACATTTAGACGGTAATCTCTTTTCAGGAGGCAGACTTATGAATTCGCACACCCGAAAACCTACAAACCTGTCGCTGGACGCTGATTTGCTTACACAAGCCAAAGCATTGAAGGTGAACCTGTCTCGCGCTGCAGAGGATGGCGTGCGAGCGGCGGTTTCTGTAGCCAAGGCACAGCAATGGAAAGTAGAGAATGCTGCGGCAATTCGAAGTTCCAACGCACATGTCGAAAAGCATGGATTGCCGCTTGATAATTACCGTCAGTTCTGATGCCCAAGTATGACGTATTTCCCAACCCGTCCGGCAATGGTTATCTTTTGGATGTCCAAACGGATTTGCTGAGTGATCTCAACACCAGAGTTGTCGTGCCATTGCTGCCAACATCCAGCGCACCGAAGCCTGCAACAAGGCTTAATCCTATTTTCAATTTCGAAGATCAGCCAGTCGTTATGGTAACACAGTTTATGGCGGCCGTACCAACCGGCATTCTCAAAACCTCAGCTGGAAAGCTCGATGGAGAGTTTGGGGTAGATTCCGGTAGGGGGCAGGATGACACCCTAAGGCTCCCGCCCCAATCTTTTTTCACCGGTTTTGTGCCCTGTGGCCGTCTTCATTGTGGCGATGAGCGTGGCGTGCCCGTTTGGTGGCCGTGAAGGTGGCAAGAAATAGGGGTGATTACTTCACAACTTTGCCCCGGCTTGCCGCCGCCACCGGTATTCGCCGGTGAGCAGGATGTGGGCCCATCCTAGCGGGGAGATATGCGCCAGCAGAGCGGGGTCGCAATTCAGCCCGGCCCGCTGCCGCGCGGCGACGGCCTGACCGAGCTGCTTGGTGTTCCAGTAGATGATGATGGCGGCGAGCAGGTTGAGACCGGCCATGCGGTAGTGCTGCCCTTCGGCGGTACGGTCGCGGATTTCGCCTTGGCGACCGATGCGCAGGGCGTTTTTCAGGGCGTGATGCGCCTCGCCCTTGTTCAGGCCGATCTGGGCACGGCGCTGCATGTCGGCGTCGAGGAGCCATTCGATGATGAAGAGGGTCCGCTCGACGCGGCCGATTTCACGTAGCGCCAGGGCTAGCTCGTGCTGGCGCGGATAGGCGGCGAACTTCTTGAGCAACTGACTGGGCGGCATGCCGCCTGTCACCATGGTGGCAGCCGACCGCAGCACGCCGGGCCAGTTCTGAACGACAAGGCCCTCGCGGATCTTGCCGCCGATCAGGCCGCGCAATTCGCTTGGCGCTGACGCAGGATCGAACAGGTAGAGACGTCTGGATGGCAGGTCTCGGATACGCGGGATAAACCGAAACCCGAGCAACGAGGTCACGGCAAAGACGTGATCAGTGAAGCCGCCGGTGTCGGCATACTGCTCTGTGATCTTCCGCCCGGCCTCGTTCATCAGCAGCCCGTCCAGGATGTAGGGCGCTTCGCTCACGGTGGCCGGAATGTTCTGGGTCGCGAAGGTGCCGAACTGGTCGGAGACATGGGTGTAGGCCTTGAGGCCCGGCTCGGAGCCGTATTTCGCGTTGATGAGGTTCATGGCTTCGCCCTGCCGGGCGGCAGGGAAGAATTGCCCGTCGCTGGAGGCGGTCACGCCACCGCCCCAAAACTTGGCCATGGGCAGCCGAGACTGCGCGTCAATCACCATTGCGAGGGCCTGGTTGATGGCGTCGCTCTCCACATGCCATCGCGACAGGCGGGAGAGCTGGAAGTAATCATGGGTGTTGGTCGCTTCGGCCATCTTGCTGAGGCCGAGGTTCAGGCCCTCGGCCAGCAACACCGTCAGCATGCCGATCTGGTCTTTGCAGGGCGCACCAGTTTGCGAACTGATGAAGGTTTCCGTGAAGCCGATATCCGCATCGGCTTCCTGCAACAGCTCGGTAATCCGTATGGCGGGCAGCCGGTCGTAGAGATCGAGTACCAGCTCGTCCGCCTCTTCGGGCACAGCGGCGCTCAGGCGGTCGAGTTTCAGGATGCCGTTCTCGATCGACCCGCCGGGAATGGCCCCCGCACGCGCCGCCTTGGCCAGCCGCGCCAGACCGTCGGTCATGCGTGCCTTGCGGTCGGCAAGCCAGGCTTCCGGATCAAGTGGCACGGCCAGTCTTGGTATGTCCTTCACCGCCTCGGCGGGAACCAGAGCCTGTTTCAGATCGCTGTAGCGCCGGGAATGAGGCACCCAGATATCGCCTGAGCGGAACGCATCCCGCAGATGGAACAACACCGCCACTTCCCAGAGCCGGTGGCCATCTTCCTCTTGGGCATTCAAGTGGCGATGCCATTTCGAACTGCGTCGCAGGAAGCCAACCGGTCGTTCCTCGGGTCTCTGATCGTCCGCGATCAGCGTGCTGGCCTGTAGCAAGGGCGCTGTGACACCCGCCGCCTGGATATCCAACGCGCGCAGCATGCGCGGGGCATAGCGCCGGAACCTGTGATAGCCTTGGCCAACATGCGCCAAGGGGTCAGCCGCCATTGTGTCCGTCAACTCGGCAGCGGTGGCAACCAACCCTTCAAGCCGTTCCCACCCGCAGGCCAGCTCCGTCGCCTGATCTAATGGCGCGCCATCGCTTCTGGCGTCGAGCAAGGCGGCACCAAGAAATTTGAAGGCGCGCAGGGTGTCCTGCACCGCCGTCTTTGCATCAGCGATCTTGGCATCGCAGAGCTTCTTGGCACCCTGCCATGTCTTGCCGATAATCCGGTCGTGGGTCTCTATCACTGCATCGGCAAGCGCCGCACGCCATGCGACCGCGCAGACCGCGATGATGGCTAGTCGGCGATCACTGCTGATGTCGCGCAGGCCATCGGCAAAATAGCGTTCCCCCTGACGCTGCAGGCGGGTCACCCGATGGGGTGGAATGCCCGAAAGCATGTCAGGCGACAGGTCCATCTCCTGCAGGAATTCCAACCGGTCGAGTAGGCGGGCGGCATCGGCCGAGTTCTGCCCCACCTCGAATTGGCGCAACCAGACGAACCGGCTGACCTTGCCATCGACCATATCCGTAAGCAGGGCATCAAGGCGGGCTTTCAGGGGCTCGTCCAGCCGGGCCACGATGGCGCTGTCGATCCAACGTTCCGCCGCGACAAGCGCATCCGCGCAGAGACGCTCGATCACGGATATACCCGGCAGGATGGTCTTGGTCCGGCGGCACTCATCGACAAACCGGCAGGCCAGATCATGATTGGTGGTCGCGTGCTCCGCCTCGCTCACCAGCCAGACCTTTAGCTCGCGTGCGCGGTGACCGGAGAACATCTTGAAACCGTAGAGCTGACGGAGGTCGTGAAGATGCTGCTGACGGGTCTGACGACGAGCGGCGTAAGGCAGGATCTCATCCCCGGTCATGCCCAATTGGGCCCCGATAAACCGAACAACTGACTCAGGGATCACCTCGCGAGATGACAGGAGGCGGCCGGGATATCGCAGGGCGCATAGCTGTAGCGCGTACCCGAACCGGTTCTCTGAGCGCCTGCGCACATTGATGTGCTCAATGTCCTCATCCGACAGCGTGTAGTGATAGAGGATGCTGGCTTCGTCTTTCGGAAGGTCGATCAGCGCTGCGCGTTGGCGCGCGGTCAGAATAGAGCGTCTTGGCATGTGGGATTGTCCTTGTTAGTTATTAGTCTGTTCAGGACAAAATCCGCACCAGCAAAATCAAAGGCTTGCAAGGCCAAACTTCGAGGGGGTTCAACTGGGACAGCGCGCGGCCATCTACGCCAGGGTTTCGACATCCGACCAGTCCTGTGAGCGACAGGTCGCGGAACTGACCGCATTTGCAGAACGCGGCAGCTATGACGTGGTCGGTGTGTTCAAGGAAACGGCCTCCGGGGCCTCAGCCAATCGCGCAGCCCGCAATCAGATCATCGATCTCGCGCAGGCCCGGCAGATAGACGCCATTCTTGTCAGTGAGCTTTCCCGGTGGGGGCGATCCACTCAGGATCTGCTCGATACCCTCAATCGGCTCGCAGGCTGGAAAGTCTCAGTCGTGGCCATGAGCGGCATGACCTTCGAGGTCGAGACGCCACATGGTCGAATGATGGCCACCATGCTGGCTGGGATCGCCCAGTTTGAACGTGATCTGCTCAGCGAAAGGGTGAAATCCGGCCTCGCCGCCGCTCGGGCACGCGGCAAGAAGCTTGGGCGTCAGCCGGGACAGCGCCCCAAGTCCGACAAGCTGGCTCCGAAGGTGTTGCAGGCCATCGAAGACGGAAGGTCATACCGATGGATCGCCCGGGACCTTGGTATCTCGAAAAATACCGTCACGGACATCGTCAAACGGAACAGGGATCGCGCTTAGGGTGTCATCCTGCCCCCTACCGGAATCTACCCCAGTTTGAGAAAATCACATCCGCAATCGATATGCTTATTCAGGGCTTTTAACTAAAAGAAATCTATTTGCTGGCTATTTATTTTACATAATCATCATTATACGTTTTAAAAGTGTGTAGCCGCAAAGCGATAATGTCACCCCTGTGCAAAGCAGGAATGTCACTCTCTTGTTCAAATGAGCAACGGGAGATTGAGCATGGGATGAGTGATGATGAGCGAGCGCGAGTTAAATCGCATTGAGGTGTTGGCGCATGTCGATGACGGGCGTTTGAGCGTTCAGAACGGCGCGAACATGTTGGACATCACGAAGCGCCAGATGTTTCGGTTGCTGAAGACATACCGAACTGACGGTGCTGCTGCGATCCGGCACAAAGCGCGTGGCAAAGCTCCTAATAACAAGATCCACGAGGCAAAGCGTGACTATGCTGTGGCCTTGGTCAAAGAGAACTATCAAGATTTCGGTCCAACTTTGGCAGCTGAGATGTTGGTGCAAAATCATGGCTTCAAGGTCTCACGCGAGACGCTGCGCAAGTGGATGACCGACGACGGTCTATGGTTGTCGCGCAAGCAACGGCGCACATTTCATCAGCCTAGATCACGACGAGAATGTTTTGGAGAGCTGGTTCAAATCGACGGTTCTAATCATCGCTGGTTCGAGGATCGCGTCGGTCCCTGCACCCTGCTCGTCTTCATTGATGATGCGACCAGCATGTTGATGGAGCTGCGGTTTGTTCAATCAGAAAGCACGTTCAGCTACTTCGGCGCGCTAGAGAACTACCTGCTTAACCACGGTCGCCCCGTTGCGTTTTACAGCGACAAACACACGGTGTTCCGCGTCTCAAAGCCCAGCCAACACATGACTGGCATGACGCAATTTGGGCGTGCGTTGGCTGAGTTAAACATCGAGATTCTTTGTGCAAACAGCTCTCAGGCTAAAGGCCGTGTCGAACGGGCGAACCGGACGTTGCAAGATCGGCTCGTTAAAGAACTACGCCTTGCAGGCATCTCAAACATGGAGGACGGCAACGCCTTCCTGCCGGGGTTTACGGAACGTTTCAACGCTAAGTTTGCAAAGGCTCCTGCCAAGCCAAACGACCTGCATCGCGCGCTCAACATTGAACCAGATCGACTGAGCGAGGTCTTCTGTTTGCGCGATCAACGTCATGTCACCAAAGATCTGATGCTGAAGTACGACCGCAAACGGATCAAGCTGGAGATCAATAATCTGACGCGCGGCCTCGCTGGTAAATTTGTCGATGTCTACGAGTATGGTTGCGGGCGCATTCAGGTCCGCGCCAACGGCGTTGTCCTGAAGTGGTCCGGCAAAAC
>NZ_MUHR01000025.1 GCF_002105285.1 Planktotalea arctica | reverse complement strand
TAAAAACTGCAAGGGCCCACACCCCCGAACATCTGGGGGGTAGCGATCTAAACCACAAACGGCACCCAGAGAAATCTGGGTGCCGTTTTCGCGTTGCAATACTGTGCTCAATCCAAGCAGGCGCACCGCCTAAACTTCCTGCAATGACCACAGATGCGGCGCAAACACGCGTTTTTTCATCCTAAGCAATATAGCTCCCATGGTCGGAACGGTTGTGCGTTGTCCAAGATGGATCGGATATCCAATGGGCGATTCAAAATGCGCTGGTTTACCATTTCGCCAGTGGGGAAGCACCTATCCACATTATCTTCGATGCGCATCAGATCGCAGTGGCCAATGGTGCCCAGTGTGAGCGTTTCTATCGCGGCGGCACCGCACTCGACATATAGTCTGCCGCGCCGCGAGGTTTTGCGTCCTTTGCTGCCAGATATTGCGCAAGCGCTTGGCGGGTAGAGATATCGCGTGGCTCAAGTGCTACTGCATAATCGGACTGGCCGATCGCGAAAATACTCGCCCATGAAAGCGAAATAGCGCGCGGGGCGATCAGCACGCTGGAAAGAGCGGCGCAATAGGGCAAGCGGAGGCGGATTTACCCTTGCATTGCTCCAGAGCGCGCCGTAAACGAAACGCGACTTTAGGGGTTTAGCTCAGTTGGTAGAGCATCGGTCTCCAAAACCGAGGGTCGTGGGTTCGAGTCCCTCAGCCCCTGCCAAGTCACTTTCTAAAAATATGTGCGAAAGCGCCCAAGCAGCATAGAGCGGCGTCAATATATTCCCGATGCCCCCCACGCGAAGCCGAAAGCCGCAGCGGCGCTTGCCACAATAGCTGCAAAGCCACGCAGTTTAGAGGTTGAAAAGGGGCGCTCGCCGAAGGTGCGCCCGTGCAGGCCACAGGTCGCGATTTTTAGCTTTGCGCCGCCGTGCTCATAATGCAAAATCCAGACTGGCAGAAGAATACGGCGGTACTTTATGCCTGTGGTGTCTGTCTTGTAGCTCACGTCGAAGATACGCTTCTTACCCGAATGCGTCTTGATCCGGTTACGCAGTAAAAGCGCTTTGTCAGAGGCCTTGAGCGTCAGGCCGGTGCTAACCGTTTGATGATGGCGCTCTGCGGCGAAACCGGCAAGGTATTGGGCCGTGAAGGGCCGCAGCTTTTGCGGATCGAAGTCATGTAGGATGCCGTCTCGAATAAGCGGTGTCACATGCGGGGAGGCGGGCACGAGAAGATCATCGAACGTGGTGTTCATGCTCCCACGTTTAATGCGCGCCACCGTGCGTTTGCCACTTTTGACGCGGTATCGAACGGTGTAGGCGACGGCCTCATGGCTATCGAACGTCCAGAACGGAACGTAAAGCCCCGCAACGCGGGATTGCTCGACAACGCTCGAAAGGTCGTCTGGTGCGGCCCAGCGGCGCTTGGCCCAGCTCAGCGCGTTCTCTTGGGCCTCGCTTGCGCCCAGTGAAAAAGGGATCATGCCAAGGATCGCATAGCTTTCATCATGGGTTTGCGCGACCAAAGCGCCATCGCAATAGGGGCAGTGCTCAGAAATCGAATGGCCGTGGAAAACCACACCGCCGCCGCAGGTTTCACATTGGAACTGGCGGTCCGTTTCGACCTTTGGTTGCTCGGTGTGGGGCAGGTCCGGATGGTAGTGATGCTCGATGCTTGGATCTGCATTTGGATCGATAACAATCTCATGCTCTGTTGCGCAACTGGCGCAGGTCAGCGCGCCCGTTGCAGGAGCAAAGAAGCATTGGCCCGCACAGTTGGAGCACAGCAAATCGGTTTGTGCAATTGGCGCTAGATCAGTCATCGGCCAGTGCCGCCAGAATATGCAAAAGAAGCTCTAGTCGCAGTAAGGATCGCTCGATCGCGGCACCGATATCACCAAAAGCCCACCAATCGCCAAGTATGCTGGCGAAGAACCAGGTTGCAGCAAGCCAGAGCGCAATGATGAACCAACCTGACATCGTGCGGATAAATTCGGCCGAGCCGTGTTTCAATTCATGCCTGGCTTCGTGCATCTGTATCAGCTTTTTCATTGGCTGCGTCCCAATGCCGGCGGCAAGGCCTATGAGCACAATCATCGCAAGGAGCGGACCGAGTTGTGTAAGAAAATGCAAGGCGGCTCTCTCTTCGAAATAGCGCGTTGGGTCGATGTATTCATTACTATTGGGCGTGGGTACGAGGTAGCGCGAAGTTGCGAGCATTTCAATTCAAAGGCGTTTAGGTGACTGCCGTCCCCAATTGCGGGCAGGATCGCCGACTGATCCTTGACCGGGTCCGGGTCACAAATGGCATGTGCCATGACTCAGGGTGTAAACCTGTCTTGAAACCGCCGCACTCAACGCGTATGTGGGCAGCTAACCTCGAATGATGGAAGAGTGACGATGGCCCGCACCAACCCGCTACAATATGTTCAGCAAGTCCGCTCGGAAGTGGCGAAAGTCGTTTGGCCGACGCGCCGCGAAGTGATGTTGACCACTGTCATGGTTTTCATCATGTCGGCGCTCACCGCGATTTTCTTTGCGTTGATTGATATCGTCATCCGCTCCGGTTTGACGGGCGTGCTTGGCTTTTTCGGCTGAACACGTTTTGCAGCTGCGCCCTGAGTGGATCGGAATTTCCACGCTAGCCCTTGAATTGCTCGCGAGGCGGGGGTATTGCGCAGACACTTCCCCAAATCGGTACGCTCGGATTCGAACGGCGCTCTGATTTTGTCTTGAAACGCGCGCAAGGGCACTTCAGGCGGGGCGACATGAAAATTCGAACCATTTGGGGTGTTGCCCCGGTTCAAGCAAGGATAATTGGCTGATGGCGAAGCGTTGGTATTCAGTAAGCGTTCTTTCAAACTTTGAAAAGAAGATCGCCGAGCAGATCAGAACCTCGACCATCGAAAATGGCCTCGAGGGTGATATCGAAGAAGTGCTGGTGCCCACCGAAGAGGTGATCGAGGTGCGTCGCGGCAAGAAAGTGACATCCGAGCGGCGCTTCATGCCTGGCTACGTGCTGGTGCGCATGGAAATGTCCGATCAGGGCTATCATTTGATCAACTCCATCAACCGCGTTACCGGTTTCCTTGGGCCGCAAGGTCGCCCCATGCCTATGCGCGATGCAGAGGTCGAAGCAATTCTTGGCCGCGTTGCAGAGGGTGAAGAAGCGCCGCGCAACATCATCCACTTCGAGACGGGCGAGCGCGTCAAGGTTAACGACGGACCGTTTGAAGATTTCGACGGCATGGTCGAGGAAGTCGATGAAGACAATCAGCGCCTCAAGGTGACTGTCTCTATCTTTGGTCGCGAAACACCGGTCGAGTTGGAATTCACTCAGGTGACCAAGCAGGTTTAACGCCGCTCCTGCTTCGGCGGACTGACGAAAAGTTTGAACTGCGCATCCGCTTGCCAGCGGGTGCGCAGTTTGCGTTTGGAGCGTCAATTCAAGAAAAATCCAGCCGTGCGGGCCTTTCGGGTGCCAAAATCGGCGTTTTCGGAAACTCTTTTATCAATTTCACGAAAGATATGTTGACGCTATCTTTAGTTGTAGTCCTATCTATATGCGCGAGCACAACATACAGCGGTCATTTACAAGGCCGTGGATACGAACTTGGGGGAACTATGAATTTCAAATTTGCTAAAGACCATCTGCCGTGGGTTGTACCATCAGTCGCCATTATTTTGGCGGCGTCCGGTTTTTTCGATCGATCCTCAAATACAGAGCAGGTTGCGCAGGCGCCTGCCGCGGCAACATTTGCGGCAAACGCGCCGCTTTCGAGCGCGCCGGCATCCAGCAACTTCACAGCCGAAGACGTGGATGTCGTGACGCGCCTTGATACGTCGGGTGAAGCGGGCTTGGATCGCCTGCAACCCTCGCAGGCCTCTCTCTTGGAGCAAGCGGTCGCGCGCTCTATCAAGCCCGAAGTGATCGCGCCCCAACCTGCGCCCGTGGCAGTTGCACCCGTTCTAGCGGTTGCGGCAGAGCCGACGCGCACGGCTGCGCTCGGTGGTGGTCAGGTCGGTAGTGATTTCTTTGCTCAGGCCCAAGCCAAACTGGCAGCGCAGGAATCCTGCGTCGGTGATCTGCGCGAGCTGGCCAATCAAGCGCGCGTCTACTTTCCTGCGGGCGGGTTGACGGCCGATAGTGGCGGGATCGAGCAAGCACGCCTGATTGCGACATTGGTACAGGACTGCGCCGGCGTGCAGATCATCGTAGAGGGTCATTCTGATCCCTCGGGTGATCCTTTGGTCAACCGCCGCCTGAGCGAAAAGCGCGCGCAGCAAGTGATCCAGCGACTCGGTGCCTCTGGCCTAGATACGTCGAGCTTTCTCGCTCAAGGTCTTGGCAGTGATCGTCCTTCGGGCGTAACCGGAACCGAAAGCGCGGCCTATTATGACAGACGGGTCGAATTCGTGGTGATCGAGACGCAAAGCACAAGTGCTGTCGTGCGCTCGACGATAAGCCCGAGTCCATGGGCTAACTCCAGCTGCGTCACCGATTTGAAAGCTGCGATAGAGGGCAAGCATGTGATCTTCTCACCCCGTTCGATTGCGGCCAAACAAGCGGATGTAGGGCAAGCGCTCGAACTTGCGCAAATGGCGACGGCCTGCCCGAACGCACGTTTGCGTGTGATCGGCCAGCACACTGATGACCTGCGCGCGGGTGAAAATCCGGCCACAGGACGTCTTCGCGCTAAGGCGATGATGGCGATGCTGGTGGGGCAGGGAATCGATTCGGGCCAGATCATTATTGCGGCTCCGTCACGCGCCAGCACGGATACGCAGATCAGTGGCAGCCGCCTTGACTTTGATGTGATCCTGGATTGATCCAAACAGAGCTTCAGCGCCGGTTTTTGCGCTGAACACGTCTTAAACACTAATAAATGCAGGTCTGTGGCCTGCATTTATCATTTCAAGTGAAATGCGCGCGCCGCGCTTTCAGGTGCAGAGCGCGGTATCGGGGCAAAATCACGCGCGCAACGGCGCATCACCTCTTGAAAATCAAGTCATAGGGGTGTACGCGACGCGCTCTACCGTCTGCAAAGGCGGTATTTTGTGTGGGAGGAAAGCAGAGCGCGCTTTGTAGTCCGGACCACACCGGCATGTAGTTTTTGGATCGCGATCCAAAGGCGTTGAATAAGGAGAGGCCTCATGGCCAAGAAGCTAGCTGGTACGATGAAGCTGCAGGTTCCTGCAGGTAAAGCGAACCCATCCCCCCCTGTAGGCCCTGCACTGGGTCAACGCGGCATTAACATCATGGAATTCTGTAAGGCGTTCAACGCCAAGACAGCGGACTTGGAAGTCGGCGCACCTTGCCCAACGGTAATCACGTATTATCAGGACAAATCCTTCTCCATGGAAATCAAGACGCCACCTGCGTCCTATTTCCTGAAGAAAGCTGCGAAGCTGGAGTCCGGTGCGAAACTTCCCGGCCGCGAAACTGTTGGCTCTGTCACAGTTGCTCAGGTCAAAGAGATCGCTGAAGCGAAGATGAAAGATTTGAACGCCAACGATATCGAAGCGGCGATGCAAATCATTCTGGGCTCTGCCCGTTCTATGGGCATCGAGGTGAAGTAATGGCTAAGTTTGGTAAACGCTTTACCGCGGCGCGCGCGGCATTTGAAGGCCAAGAGAACCTGACAATCGAGTCGGCTGTTGCTCTGGTCAAAGGTAACGCCAATGCGAAGTTCGATGAATCTGTCGAAATCGCAATGGTTCTGGGCGTCGACCCACGTCATGCGGACCAGATGGTTCGCGGCGTCGTCGGCCTGCCTAACGGCACAGGCAAAACAGTTCGCGTTGCGGTTTTCGCACGCGGCGCGAAGGCTGACGAAGCCACCGCAGCTGGCGCTGATATCGTTGGTGCAGAAGACCTGATGGAAACTGTTCAGGGCGGCAAGATCGAGTTCGATCGTTGTATCGCAACACCTGATATGATGCCCGTCGTTGGTCGCCTTGGTAAAGTACTGGGCCCCCGTAACCTGATGCCGAACCCTAAGGTCGGCACGGTCACGATGGACGTCGCAGCGGCTGTGAAAGCGGCCAAAGGCGGCGAAGTCCAGTTCAAAGCGGAAAAAGCAGGCGTTGTTCACGCAGGCGTCGGCAAAGTCTCTTTTGACGAAGCCAAGCTGGTCGAGAACATCAAAGCCTTCATCGGTGCGGTCGCAAAAGCGCGTCCATCCGGTGCCAAAGGCGCCTATATGAAGAAGATCAACATTTCCTCGACCATGGGTCCGAGCGTTACGGTTGATGTATCTTCCGCCTACGAGGCGTAAGAGAATTTCTTGTGGCTTCCTTCGGGGAGCTGCTTGAATGGCGGGGCCGCTGACTTGGCCCTGTCCTGTCCGAGACGAAGGGTGAGGGGGTGACTTCTCATAATTCCTTTCTGAGATGGGGAACGAGACGAGATATTCGAGGGCATGTACCTCGGGCGATCAAACCCTCGGGACCCTCACTATGGACCCGAATGCTTTGCGCGTCCTTCGGGCGTCGTAAGGCTTAAACTGAGCCGGAAGGGAAACCTTCCAAATTTGGAGTGAAACTGTGGATAGAGCACAAAAAGAACAATTGGTCGACGAACTCGGCCAAATCTTTGAAAGCTCTGGCGTCGTCGTGGTAGCCCACTACGCCGGTCTGACAGTTGTCGAAATGCAGGATTTACGTGCTCGCGCAAGCGAAGCAGGTGGCGCCGTGCGTGTTGCCAAAAACAGGCTCGCCAAGATCGCCCTTGAGGGAAAGCCATGCGCAAGCATCGCCGAGCACCTTACGGGTATGACCGTTCTGACCTATTCTGAGGATCCCGTGGCAGCAGCCAAGGTAGCCGAAGACTTCGCCAAAGATAACAAAAAGTTTGAGATCCTTGGCGGCGCAATGGGTGAGAATGCTCTGGACCGTGCCGGTGTTACAGCCGTGTCCAAGATGCCTTCCCGCGACGAGCTTATTGCTTCGATCGTCGGTTGCATCGGGGCACCAGCTTCCAACATCGCCGGTGCAATTGGCGCACCTGCAAGCAACATCGCAAGCATCTTGTCCACGATCGAGGACAAGGCTGCGGCCTAGACAACAGATAGGCTGGCGTGTGGTTGAAAACGCACGTTGGAACACATCTTTATAAACGGAAAGAGTCAAAATGGCTGATCTGAAGAAACTTGCTGAAGAGATCGTTGGTCTTACACTTCTCGAAGCACAAGAACTGAAAACCATCCTCAAGGACGAGTATGGCATTGAGCCCGCAGCTGGCGGCGCAGTCATGATGGCTGGCCCGGCAGACGGCGGCGGCGCGGCTGAAGAAGAGCAGACAGAATTCGACGTAATTCTGAAAGCGGCTGGCGCATCCAAGATCAACGTGATCAAGGAAGTTCGCGCGATCACAGGTCTTGGCCTGAAAGAAGCTAAAGAGCTCGTCGAAGCTGGTGGCAAAGCCGTCAAAGAAGGCGTCTCCAAGGACGAAGCTGAAGACGTTAAGGGCAAGCTGGAAGCAGCTGGCGCGGAAGTCGAAGTTAAGTAATTGCCTCCCCTTGCGAGGGGTGTGTGATTTAGGCTGGAACGGGGGAAACCCTGTTCCAGCCGAACCTGTCTCAGAGAGTGCCGCCAGTATATGCGGCATTTTCTAAGGCGAGGTTCTTATAACCGGGTGGGCGTCAGTGGGACGACGTCCAAGAATTGGTTTGAACCAGTGCCGTCTCGACAGTGCGCATTGCGATTGCCCGATCGCTCGTGCGTGCGGTGAGAAACTAAAAAGGTGATACCTAAAATGGCTCAATCCTTCCTTGGCCAGAAGCGCTTGCGTAAATATTACGGCAAAATCCGCGAAGTTCTTGAGATGCCGAACCTTATCGAGGTTCAGAAAAGCTCATATGACTTGTTCCTGAATTCAGGCGACGAGCCGATCCCGATGGACGGCGAAGGCATCAAAGGTGTTTTCCAGTCGGTCTTCCCGATCAAGGATTTCAACGAAACCTCCATTCTGGAATTCGTCAACTATGAGCTGGAAAAGCCCAAGTATGACGTCGAAGAATGTCAGCAGCGCGACATGACCTATGCCGCACCGCTCAAGGTGACGCTGCGTTTGATCGTGTTTGAAATTGATGAGGACACAGGCGCAAAGTCTGTCAAAGACATCAAAGAGCAAGACGTATTCATGGGCGACATGCCCCTGATGACACCAAACGGCACGTTCGTCGTGAACGGCACAGAGCGCGTTATCGTATCCCAGATGCACCGCTCTCCCGGCGTGTTCTTTGATCACGACAAAGGCAAAACACACAGCTCGGGTAAGCTGTTGTTCGCCTGCCGCATCATCCCCTACCGTGGCTCCTGGCTGGACTTTGAATTCGACGCAAAAGACATCGTCTTTGCGCGCATCGACCGTCGCCGCAAGCTGCCTGTAACAACTCTGCTTTATTCCCTTGGTCTAGACCAAGAGGGGATCATGGATGCGTATTACGATACCGTCGAGTTCAAGCTGAAGAAGAACAAGGGCTGGGTCACCAAGTTCTTCCCCGAGCGCGCACGCGGCACACGTCCGACATATGACTTGGTTGACGCCAAGACAGGCGAAGTGATCGCCGAAGCCAACAAGAAAGTCACGCCGCGCGCGGTCAAGAAACTGATCGACGAAGGTAACGTGAAAGACCTTTTGATCCCATACGATGCAATCGTTGGCAAATTCATCGCCAAAGACATCGTTAACGAGGAAACCGGCGCGATTTACGCAGAAGCCGGCGACGAGTTGACGTTGGAAATGGACAAAGACGGCGACGTTATCGGTGGTTCCTTGAAGGAACTGATCGACGCGGGCATCACCACTTTGCCGGTTCTCGACATCGACAACATCAACGTGGGCGCATACATGCGCAATACGATGGCGGCGGACAAGAACATGAACCGCGAAACCGCGCTCATGGATATTTACCGCGTCATGCGCCCGGGCGAGCCGCCCACCGTTGATGCTGCGAGCAACCTGTTCGACACGCTCTTCTTCGATAGCGATCGCTACGATCTGTCTGCGGTTGGTCGCGTCAAGATGAACATGCGCCTCGATCTGGATGCGGAAGATACGCAGCGCACGCTTCGCAAAGAAGACATTGTCGCTTGTATCAAAGCGCTCGTGCATCTGCGCGACGGCAAGGGCGATATCGACGATATCGACCACCTTGGTAACCGCCGTGTTCGCTCGGTTGGCGAATTGATGGAAAACCAGTACCGCGTCGGCCTGCTCCGTATGGAGCGCGCGATCAAAGAGCGTATGTCATCCGTCGAAATCGACACTGTCATGCCACAAGATTTGATCAATGCTAAACCAGCGGCGGCTGCCGTTCGTGAATTCTTCGGCTCCTCGCAGCTGTCGCAGTTCATGGACCAAACCAACCCGCTTTCCGAAGTGACGCACAAGCGTCGCCTCTCCGCGCTTGGCCCAGGTGGTCTGACGCGCGAGCGTGCAGGCTTTGAGGTGCGCGACGTGCACCCAACGCACTACGGCCGCATGTGCCCGATTGAAACGCCGGAAGGCCCGAACATTGGTCTGATCAACTCGCTCGCGACATTCGCGCGTGTGAACAAATACGGCTTCATTGAAACGCCTTACCGTGTCGTGAAAGATGGCACAGTGACGGACGAAGTCCACTACATGTCCGCGACCGAGGAAATGCGCCACACAGTGGCTCAGGCAAACGCCAACCTCGACGAGAACATGAAGTTCGTGAACGATTTGGTCTCCACACGTAAATCGGGCGATTACACATTGTCCCCGAACGAAAACGTGGACCTGATCGACGTTTCTCCAAAGCAGTTGGTCTCTGTCGCCGCCTCGCTGATCCCGTTCCTTGAGAACGACGACGCGAACCGCGCCTTGATGGGCTCCAACATGCAACGTCAGGCCGTTCCATTGCTGCGCGCAGAAGCGCCGCTGGTGGGTACAGGCATTGAAGAAGTTGTTGCACGCGATAGTGGCGCGGCGATCATGGCGAAACGCGCAGGCATCATCGACCAAGTCGACGCCCAGCGTATCGTTGTGCGCGCAACGCATGATCTAGAGCTGGGCGATGCAGGCGTAGACATCTACCGCATGCGTAAGTTCCAGCGCTCCAACCAGAACACCACAATCAACCAGCGTCCGCTGGTGAAAGTGGGCGATACGGTTCAAAAAGGCGAAGTCATTGCAGACGGTCCATCCACAGATATGGGTGAATTGGCGCTGGGTAAGAACGTGGTTGTCGCGTTTATGCCTTGGAATGGTTACAACTACGAAGATTCGATCCTGATTTCCGAGCGTGTTTCGCGTGATGACGTCTTCACTTCGATCCATATCGAAGAGTTTGAAGTCGCTGCGCGTGACACGAAGCTTGGCCCGGAAGAAATCACACGCGATATTCCAAACGTCGGCGAGGAAGCCCTGCGCAACCTCGACGAAGCGGGTATCGTTTACATCGGCGCTGACGTTGAGCCGGGTGATATTCTTGTCGGTAAGATCACGCCAAAGGGCGAGTCGCCAATGACGCCGGAAGAAAAGCTTCTGCGCGCTATCTTTGGCGAAAAGGCGTCCGACGTGCGCGACACGTCCTTGCGCGTCAAGCCGGGTGATTTCGGCACGGTTGTCGAGGTGCGTGTCTTTAACCGCCACGGCGTCGAAAAAGACGAGCGCGCGCTTCAGATCGAGCGTGAAGAAGTCGAGCGCCTCGCGCGTGACCGTGACGACGAACTCGTTATTCTGGATCGCAACATCTATGCCCGTCTCAAAGGCATGATCATGGGCAAAGTGGCTGTAAAAGGTCCAAAAGGCGTCAAGCCAAATGCCGAGATCAACGAGGAACTTCTGGAAACACTGACACGTGGTCAGTGGTGGCAGTTGGCCCTCAAGGACGAGCAGGACGCACAGATCGTTGAAGCTCTGAACGAGCAGTATGAAGTGCAAAAGCGTACTTTGGATGCCCGTTTCGAGGACAAAGTCGAGAAGGTACGCCGTGGCGATGATCTGCCACCCGGTGTTATGAAGATGGTTAAAGTCTTTGTTGCGGTTAAGCGTAAGCTTCAGCCGGGCGACAAGATGGCCGGCCGTCACGGTAACAAAGGTGTTATTTCCAAGGTTGTTCCAATGGAAGACATGCCATTCCTTGCGGATGGTACGCCAGTTGATTTCTGTTTGAACCCGCTTGGTGTTCCCTCGCGTATGAACGTAGGCCAGATTCTGGAAACGCACATGGGCTGGGCCGCACGTGGCCTTGGTATCAATATTGACGAAGCGCTGGGTGAATACCGCCGCTCTGGCGATATGACACCTGTTCGCGAAGCAATGCGTTTGGCCTATGGCGACGATGTCTACGAAGAGGGCATCGCAGTTATGAGCGAGGATGATCTGCTTGAAGCGGCTGGCAACGTCACGAACGGTGTTCCAATCGCAACGCCCGTCTTTGATGGCGCGAAAGAGCATGATGTGAACGACAGTCTCAAGCGCGCTGGCTTCTCTGAAAGCGGTCAGTCGGTTCTGTTTGACGGACGTACAGGCGAGCAGTTTGCGCGCCCTGTGACGGTCGGCATCAAGTATCTGTTGAAACTGCATCACCTTGTGGACGACAAAATCCACGCGCGTTCCACAGGACCATACTCCTTGGTCACACAGCAGCCGCTGGGTGGTAAGGCTCAGTTCGGTGGACAGCGCTTCGGTGAGATGGAAGTCTGGGCACTTGAAGCATATGGCGCAGCCTACACGCTTCAGGAAATGCTCACCGTCAAGTCGGACGATGTTGCAGGCCGTACCAAGGTCTATGAGAGCATCGTCAAAGGTGAAGACAACTACGAGGCAGGTATTCCAGAGAGCTTTAACGTTCTCGTGAAGGAAGTCCGCGGCCTTGGTCTGAACATGGAACTCCTGGACGCGGAGGAAGATGAATAGGGCCCAAATTTTCTAGAAAATTTGGAGTGCGATTTTTCGACGAAAAATCGCGCCCCTCATCTCCCAATGCTCCCCTTTCAAGGATTTGAAAATGAACCAGGAACTGACAAACAACCCGTTTAACCCGGTTGCCCCGACGAAGACGTTCGACGAGATCAAGGTCTCGCTCGCGTCTCCCGAGCGCATCCTGTCGTGGTCTTTTGGCGAAATCAAAAAGCCAGAGACCATCAACTACCGTACCTTCAAGCCCGAGCGCGACGGCCTGTTCTGCGCGCGTATCTTTGGCCCGATCAAAGACTATGAATGCCTGTGCGGTAAATATAAGCGCATGAAGTATCGCGGCGTTGTCTGCGAGAAATGTGGTGTTGAAGTAACGCTGCAAAAAGTACGCCGTGAGCGTATGGGCCATATTGAGCTGGCATCCCCAGTCGCGCACATTTGGTTCCTCAAGTCGTTGCCTTCGCGCATCGGCTTGATGCTGGACATGACGCTTCGTGATCTTGAGCGTGTTCTCTACTTTGAGAACTACGTCGTGATCGAGCCGGGTCTGACGGACCTCACCTACGGTCAGATGATGACCGAAGAAGAGTTCATGGACGCGCAAGACACTTTCGGGATGGACGCATTCACTGCGAACATCGGCGCCGAAGCGATCCGCGAAATGCTGGCACAGATCGATCTCGAGTCCGAGGCAGAAACGCTGCGCGCCGATCTTGCTGAAGCAACAGGCGAACTTAAGCCTAAGAAGATCATCAAGCGCCTTAAGGTTGTTGAAAGCTTCTTAGAGTCTGGCAACCGTCCTGAGTGGATGATCCTGACCGTGATCCCTGTGATCCCGCCAGAGCTTCGCCCATTGGTGCCGCTTGATGGTGGCCGTTTCGCGACGTCCGACCTGAACGACCTTTATCGCCGCGTGATCAACCGTAACAACCGTCTCAAGCGCCTGATCGAGCTGCGCGCGCCGGATATCATCGTGCGCAACGAAAAGCGGATGTTGCAGGAATCTGTGGACGCTCTGTTCGACAACGGCCGTCGTGGCCGCGTCATCACAGGCGCAAACAAGCGTCCTTTGAAATCCCTCAGCGATATGCTCAAGGGTAAGCAGGGCCGCTTCCGTCAAAACCTTTTGGGTAAGCGCGTCGACTTCTCTGGTCGTTCCGTCATTGTGACCGGTCCAGAATTGAAGTTGCATCAGTGTGGCTTGCCCAAAAAGATGGCGCTTGAGCTGTTCAAACCGTTTATCTACTCGCGTCTTGAGGCCAAAGGTCTGTCCTCAACCGTGAAGCAGGCGAAAAAGCTCGTTGAAAAAGAGCGTCCCGAAGTTTGGGACATCTTGGATGAAGTGATCCGCGAGCATCCGGTTATGCTTAACCGCGCTCCAACGCTTCACCGCCTGGGTATCCAAGCGTTCGAACCCGTTCTGATTGAAGGTAAAGCGATCCAGCTTCACCCGCTCGTGTGTTCTGCGTTTAACGCGGACTTCGACGGTGACCAGATGGCGGTCCACGTACCGCTCTCGCTTGAGGCGCAGCTTGAAGCACGCGTTTTGATGATGTCCACGAACAACGTCCTCTCGCCTGCAAACGGCGCGCCGATCATCGTTCCGTCGCAGGATATGATCCTTGGCCTGTACTACACCACGCTCGAGCGTGCGGGTATGAAGGGTGAGGGTATGGTCTTCTCGTCCATCGACGAGGTGCAGCACGCACTTGATAATGGCACGGTGCACCTGCACTCCAAAATCACCGCGCGTTTGCCCCAGATCGACGATGAGGGCAACGAAGTGATGAAGCGCTTTGAAACCACGCCCGGACGCGTGCGTCTTGGCGCGCTTTTGCCACTCAACGCCAAAGCACCGTTTGAGTTGGTGAACCGTCTTCTGCGTAAGAAGGAAGTTCAGCAGGTCATCGACACGGTTTACCGGTACTGCGGTCAGAAAGAGTCGGTTATCTTCTGTGACCACATCATGACCATGGGTTTCCGTGAAGCGTTCAAGGCCGGTATTTCGTTCGGTAAAGACGACATGCTGATCCCTGAAACCAAATGGCCCCTCGTTGACGAGACACGCGGTCAGGTCAAAGATTTCGAGCAGCAGTACATGGACGGCCTGATCACTCAGGGTGAAAAGTACAACAAAGTTGTCGATGCTTGGTCTAAGTGTAACGACAAAGTCACCGATGCGATGATGGGCTCGATTTCTGCAGCGCGTTATGATGATCAAGGCGTCGAAATGGAGCCGAACTCGGTCTACATGATGGCCCACTCTGGCGCGCGTGGCTCGGTCACACAGATGAAGCAGTTGGGCGGTATGCGCGGTCTGATGGCAAAGCCGAATGGCGACATCATCGAGACACCGATTATCTCCAACTTTAAAGAAGGTCTGACCGTTCTGGAGTACTTCAACTCCACGCACGGTGCTCGTAAGGGTCTGTCAGACACGGCTTTGAAAACAGCGAACTCCGGTTATCTGACACGCCGTTTGGTTGATGTTTCTCAGGATTGCATCGTGCGTATGCGCGATTGTGGCACCGAGAAAATGATCACTGCTGAAGCGGCTGTGAATGACGGCGAAGTGGTTTCGTCGCTGGCCGACCGCGTCCTTGGCCGCGTTGTGGCGCAAGACGTGATGCGCCCCGGCACGGATGAGGTTCTATTCAAGACAGGCACTCTGCTTGACGAGATCATGTGCGATGTCATCGAAGAGGCGGCCGTTGCATCCATGCGCATCCGCTCACCGCTGACATGTGAAGCGGAAGAGGGCGTTTGCGCCATGTGCTACGGGCGTGACCTCGCGCGCGGCACCATGGTCAACTCCGGTGAAGCTGTCGGCATTATCGCCGCGCAGTCCATTGGTGAACCCGGTACACAGCTGACAATGCGGACGTTCCACATTGGCGGCGTTGCACAGGGTGGTCAGCAGTCGTTCCAGGAAGCGAGCCAAGAGGGCACAATCGTCTTCGAGAACCCGCAACTGCTTGAGAATTCGGACGGCGACATCATGGTCATGGGTCGTAACATGAAGATGATCATCAACGATGAAAACGGTGATGAGCGTTCCAGCCACAAGCTGGGTTACGGCACGAAACTGTTTGTCAAAGAAGGCGCGAAAGTGGCCCGCGGCGACAAATTGTTCGAATGGGATCCGTACACGCTTCCGATCATCGCGGAAAAAGCCGGTACAGCCAAGTTCGTGGACCTCGCAAGCGGTATTGCCGTGCGCGACGACACTGACGAGGCAACAGGCATGACCCAGAAGATCGTTATCGACTGGCGCGCGGCCCCCAAAGGCAACGAGCTGAAGCCGGAGATCATCATCGTAGGCGAGGACGGCGAGCCCGTGCGCAACGAAGCGGGCAACCCTGTCACCTATCCCATGTCTGTGGATGCGGTACTTTCCATAGAGGAAGGCTCCGAAGTGCAAGCTGGTGACATCGTTGCGCGCATTCCGCGTGAAGGTGCCAAAACCAAGGACATTACCGGTGGTCTGCCACGGGTTGCGGAACTCTTTGAGGCGCGTCGCCCCAAAGATCACGCGATCATCGCAGAAATCGACGGAAACGTGCGCTTTGGTAAGGACTACAAGAACAAGCGCCGCATCTCGATCGTTCCAACGGACGAGAGCATGGAGCCGGTCGAATACATGGTGCCAAAGGGCAAGCACATTCCTGTTCAGGAAGGTGACTTTGTCCAAAAGGGCGATTACATCATGGACGGCAATCCTGCACCGCATGACATCCTTTCCATCATGGGTGTCGAGGCGCTGGCGGATTATATGATCAACGAAGTGCAGGACGTTTATCGCCTTCAGGGCGTTAAGATTAACGACAAGCACATCGAAGTCATCGTGCGCCAGATGCTGCAAAAGTGGGAAATCCTCGACAGCGGCCAGACGACGCTGCTCAAAGGTGAGCACGTTGACAAGCAAGAGTTTCTTGCCGCCAACGAAAAGGCAGCACTGCGCGGGTACAAGCCTGCAACGGGCGAACCTATCCTCTTGGGCATCACCAAAGCTTCGCTTCAGACGCGCTCGTTCATCTCTGCGGCGTCCTTCCAGGAAACAACGCGTGTTCTTACGGAAGCCTCCGTACAGGGCAAGCGCGACAAGCTGGTCGGTCTTAAAGAGAACGTCATCGTGGGTCGTTTGATCCCCGCTGGTACGGGCGGTGCAACGATGCAAATGCAGCGCGTGGCTCAGGACCGTGACAACGTGGTTGTCGAGGCCCGCCGCATCGAAGCCGAAGCCGCTGCCGCACTGGCCGCGCCTACGGACGATATCGTTGGCGGTGATGTATTCACTACCAATGCTGACGATGTATTCGGCACACCAGAAAGCCGCGACGAGTAACTCGACAGGCTTTGAGATTGGGAAAGGCCCTCGCTGGAAACAGCGGGGGCCTTTTTCTGTTCGCGCGATGTGTGCGTGCAGATCACAAGGTCACTGCGATAGCTGATCGTTGCGATTGGCCTATTTGGGCCGTTGTTTATCGTGCGCGCATAGCCGCGCAATAAAGTCGCAAACGGGCTAGGATTGCCTGTGATTTAGGCGGTAGATAGGTCCATGACTTCATTCGCAAATATGTCCGACAATACCAAAGGCGCACTTCTGATGATGTGCTCCATGGCCGCGTTTACCTTTAACGATCTTTGCATCAAAGCCATCGGCAGTGCCGTGCCTTTGTCGCAATTGCTGCTGCTGCGCGGGATACTGGCAAGTGCTCTGATCTACGCGCTGGCGCGCTACTTGGGTGCGCTGGCTTGGCCGGAACTGGCCAAGGACCGCTGGCTGATTGTGCTGCGCTCGCTGGCCGAGGTCGCCGCGGCCTACTTTTTCCTCACAGCGCTTTTGAACATGCCCTTCGCCAATGTGACGGCAATTTTGCAAACGCTGCCTTTAACGGTGACGCTGGCTGCTGCTGTGATCTTTCGCGAGGCGGTGGGATGGCGGCGCATGTTGGCGATCGTGATTGGCTTTTGCGGAATGTTGCTGATCGTGCGTCCCGGCACCGAGGGTTTTACGGTGCATTCGGTCTACGTGTTGATCGCGGTTCTTTGTGTCACTGTGCGTGACCTTGCTGCACGCCGTCTGAGCCGCGATGTGCCCTCCTTGACGGTGACGTTGGTGGGGGCGCTGTTCGTGACGGGCTTTGCTGGCGTCATCGGCGCGGCGTCGGGCGAGTGGGCTGTCATGAGCACGGCGCAAATCGCTTTGCTCATTGCTTCTGCGGTGTTCGTCATTGGCGGTTATGTGTTTTCGGTCATGGTGATGCGCGTAGGCGAAGTCGCCTTCACTTCGCCGTTTCGCTATACAGCGATGCTTTGGGCGCTGGTGCTGGGCTACCTGTTCTTTGGCGAATGGCCGGAAACGCTAACCTTCATCGGCGCGGGGCTGATCGTGGTCACGGGCATCTTCACGCTCTACCGCGAGGCGCGCGCGAAACGACGTCAGGCAAAGGCGGCGCGCACGTGATCCGCGTTGATCGCAAAGCGTTTTAGGAACTCCAATTCCTGCTCATCACTGAGCGGGGTCACGGGCACCGGTTTCACCTTCTTTTGGCGGCTGTCGTTATAACCATTGTGTGAGCGCACGAACATCGGCTCGCCTGCGAAGGTGACAGTGGGCATGAAACGCGCCAGCTTTTCATGGGCGAAACTCATGATCGTCAACCCGTCACCGCCCCTGATAAACATCCCAAGCGCTGCGACGTAATAGGGGCGGTGAATTTCGACGGCGGCAATGCCATCCGCACTGAATTCGGCGACGTATCCCATGTTGTAATCAAAGGCGACGGTGCGATGCTGTTCGCAAAGCGCTGCGCAATCTGCCTGCGCCTTGCGAAGCCGCTCGATGAAGTTGAGCGCGACGGCGTCGTCGTCGTCATATCGAAAATGCAGACATGGCGCGCTTGGGTCGGTGCGGGCCTTGCGCAGGATATCCTTCATGATCTCGCGCTGGGGCAGGGGGGGATGCGCCTGAATTTGAACCTGCGGCATGTCGGCGGTCAGCGCTTCAAGGCGGTCGCGGCTATCGGGCGGGAAGGTGTCGCCGATTACGATGATCAGGTCGAAATCGGGGTCGGTTTGTGCGCGCAAACACGGCAGGGCAACGGTTTCCAGCAGGCGAAACCGCTCTTCGAGGCGTTCTTGCTGGTAGAGAAATGCTATGCGCTCTTCGACGCTGTCATGCTCGACCTGAAATCCGCCCAAAGCAGGGTAGGAAAACCTGCATAATCCAATAACCTGCATGATAAGTCCTTTTGGCCTGCTGCAACTGGCACCAGCATTGCATCAACACCAGATTGCAGCAAGAGGGTACGCGCTGCGGCGCTGTTGACACCCAATGCGACTCCCCATATACGCGCGCTATCCGGCTCTAGGGGGAACTCTATTTGCCGATATCATATCGACTGTGGTCAAGTCCTTGGCAAATATCGCCAGCGTCCTCTGAAACCCAACCGCGACGTTCACCTCGGAATGGGAACGTTTGCGGTTTTTTCGCTTGTTCGCAAGCGATTGTGCTCCACGGCACGCAAGATTTCGCGTCGCGTGCCTGACCGCACATGGCAAAACTAAGTTGAGAGATGGGGAAGACACCTTCTATGCCAACGATCCAACAGCTGATCCGCAAGCCGCGTCAGCCTAAAATCAAGCGCTCCAAGTCGCAGCACCTGGAGCAGTGCCCGCAGAAACGTGGCGTATGTACGCGCGTTTATACAACAACACCGAAAAAGCCGAACTCCGCTATGCGTAAGGTTGCCAAAGTGCGCCTGACGAATGGTTTCGAGGTCATCAGCTATATCGGTGGTGAGAGCCACAACCTTCAGGAACACTCAGTGGTTCTGATCCGCGGCGGTCGTGTAAAAGACCTTCCCGGTGTGCGTTACCACATCCTTCGCGGTGTTCTGGATACTCAGGGCGTCAAAGATCGTAAGCAACGTCGTTCGAAGTACGGCGCGAAGCGTCCTAAATAAGGAGAGGCTGATATGTCACGTCGTCACGCCGCTGAAAAACGCGAAGTCCTGCCCGATGCCAAATATGGTGATCGCGTACTGACAAAATTCATGAACAACCTGATGATCGACGGCAAAAAGTCGATCGCCGAGCGCATCGTATACTCTGCGATGACGCGGGTTGAAGACAAGATCAAGCGCGCACCCATTGAGGTGTTCCACGAAGCGCTGGACAACATCAAACCGTCCGTCGAAGTACGTTCGCGCCGCGTTGGGGGTGCCACGTATCAGGTTCCGGTCGAAGTGCGCCCGGAGCGCCGCGAAGCATTGGCCATCCGCTGGTTGATCAAAGCGTCCCGTGCACGCAACGAAAACACCATGGAAGAGCGCCTTGCAGGCGAGCTGATGGATGCTGTGAACACACGTGGATCCGCCGTCAAAAAGCGCGAAGACACGCATAAGATGGCCGAGGCGAACAAAGCCTTCAGCCATTACCGCTGGTAAGTTAGAGGAAGTAGCCCAATGGCACGTGAATATCCCCTCGACCGATACCGCAACTTCGGTATCATGGCGCACATCGATGCAGGTAAAACCACCTGCTCGGAGCGCATCCTGTTCTATACAGGTAAGTCCCACAACATCGGCGAAGTGCACGACGGCGCGGCAACGATGGACTGGATGGAGCAGGAGCAGGAGCGCGGAATTACGATTACGTCTGCTGCAACGACGACATTCTGGGAGCGCACGGAAGATGGCGTAACGCCTGAAACCGAAAAGCACCGGATGAACATCATCGACACCCCCGGTCACGTCGACTTCACGATTGAAGTCGAGCGTAGCCTCGCAGTTCTCGATGGTGCTGTTGCTGTTCTTGATGCGAACGCGGGAGTTGAGCCTCAGACAGAAACTGTCTGGCGCCAAGCTGACCGTTATAAAGTCCCACGGATCGTGTTCGTCAACAAGATGGACAAGATCGGCGCGGACTTCTTTAACTGCGTTCACATGATCCAAGACCGCACAGGCGCGACGCCTTGCCCGATCCAGATCCCAATCGGATCCGAGACCGAGCTTGAGGGCATGATCGACCTGGTCACCATGGAAGAATGGGTGTGGGAAGGTGAAGACCTTGGCGCATCTTGGGAAAAACGCCCTATTCGCGACAGCTTGAAAGAGCTGGCCGATGAGTGGCGCGCGAAGATGATCGAAGTTGCCGTCGAAATGGACGATGACGCGATGGAAAACTACTTGATGGATGGCGCCGAGCCAGACGTAGCGACTCTTCGCTCGTTGATCCGCAAGGGTACTCTGGCGATCAAATTCATCCCTGTTCTTTGCGGTTCCGCGTTCAAGAACAAAGGCGTTCAGCCTCTGCTTAACGCTGTTGTCGACTATTTGCCGAGCCCGCTCGACGTTGTTGACTACATGGGCTTTAAGCCGGGCGACGATACGGAAACACGTGACATCCCGCGCCGTGCGGATGATGACATGGCGTTTTCTGGCCTTGCGTTCAAGATTATGAACGACCCGTTTGTCGGCACTTTGACATTCGTGCGCATCTACTCGGGCAAGCTCGCCAAGGGCGACTCGATGCTGAACTCGACAAAAGGCAACACCGAGCGTGTTGGCCGGATGATGATGATGCACTCGAACGATCGTGACGAGATTTCCGAAGCGTTTGCGGGCGATATCATTGCCTTGGGCGGTCTGAAAAACACAACAACAGGTGACACGCTTTGCAATAAAGCTGATCCGGTTGTTCTGGAAACGATGACCTTCCCGGATCCGGTGATCGAGATCGCGGTCGAGCCTAAAACAAAGGGCGACCAAGAGAAGATGTCGACGGGCCTTGCCCGCCTTGCAGCGGAAGATCCTTCTTTCCGCGTCGAGACAGACATCGAATCCGGTCAGACGATCATGAAGGGCATGGGCGAATTGCACTTGGACATCCTTGTGGATCGTCTGAAGCGCGAATTCAAAGTCGAAGCCAACATCGGTGCACCGCAGGTTGCCTACCGCGAGACCATTGGTCACGAGGTCGAGCACACCTACACGCACAAGAAACAGTCTGGCGGTTCTGGTCAGTTCGGTGAGGTCAAATTGCTGATTTCCCCAACAGAGCCCGGCGAAGGTTTCTCGTTCGAGAGCAAAATCGTTGGTGGTGCGGTTCCCAAGGAATACATCCCGGGCGTTGAAAAGGGTATCAAATCCGTTATGGATAGCGGTCCCCTTGCAGGCTTCCCTGTGATTGATTTCAAGGTTCAACTGCTTGATGGTAAGTTCCACGATGTCGACTCCTCTGTTCTGGCGTTCGAAATCGCGGGCCGTATGTGTATGCGTGAAGGCATGCGCCGCGCGGGTGCAAAACTGCTCGAGCCGATCATGAAGGTCGAAGTGGTAACACCGGAAGAGTATACCGGCGGCATCATCGGCGATCTTACGTCGCGCCGTGGTCAGGTTCAGGGTCAAGACAGCCGTGGCAATGCCATTGCGATCGAGTGCTTTGTTCCGCTTGCGAATATGTTTGGCTACATCAACACGCTGCGTTCCATGTCTTCGGGACGCGCGAACTTCTCGATGCAGTTCGATCACTATGAGCCGGTTCCGCAGAACATCTCTGACGAGATTCAAGCGAAATACGCCTAAAAATAGCGGTGCGTGGGCAACCCACGCACCCTACACCCCATCCCTAAAGGTGCTGCCGCGAATGCCAGGCACCGACTGAATTCTAAGGAGGCCTCTCATGGGCAAGGAAAAGTTTGA
>NZ_MUHR01000024.1 GCF_002105285.1 Planktotalea arctica | reverse complement strand
TTTCACCGACATGATATATAGGTTTTGGATTACTGGGATTGGCGGTGACCTACTCTCCCACGTCTTAAGACGCAGTACCATTGGCGCGGTGGCACTTAACTTCCGGGTTCGGGATGGGACCGGGTGTTTTGCTCACGCTATGACCACCAAACCAAGTAATCCAAAAAGGAAACACGCAGTGTTTCGCGGTGGGAGGCAGCTTGTTTTGCAAGCAAAACATGCGTTCCCACACAGTCGTAAACTGGGCGCTTCCTAAAATTAACAACGAAGCGAGTGTTTCGCTTCAAATTAACGTTGTCCAAGTCGTTTTCGACTTATGGTGTTGTGTATGCTTCTGTTTAATCAGTTACAGTCTGTGCTGTTACTGGATCAAATCAAGCCTATCGGACGATTAGTACTAGTCAACTGAGCGTATTACTACGCTTACATCTCTAGCCTATTGACGAGGTGGTCTACCTCGGTCCTCAGGGATACCTTGTTTTGAGGGGGGCTTCCCGCTTAGATGCCTTCAGCGGTTATCCTGTCCGATCATAGCTACCCAGCACTGCTCCTGGCGGAACAACTGGTACACCAGTGGATCGTTCACCCCGGTCCTCTCGTACTAGGGGCAACTCCTCTCAAGTATCCTACACCCACGGCAGATAGGGACCGAACTGTCTCACGACGTTCTAAACCCAGCTCACGTACCTCTTTAAACGGCGAACAGCCGTACCCTTGGGACCTGCTCCAGCCCCAGGATGAGATGAGCCGACATCGAGGTGCCAAACACTGCCGTCGATATGGACTCTTGGGCAGTATCAGCCTGTTATCCCCGGCGTACCTTTTATCCGTTGAGCGATGGCCCTTCCACTCGGGACCACCGGATCACTATGGCCGTCTTTCGACTCTGCTCGACTTGTCAGTCTCGCAGTCAGGCTGGCTTCTGCCATTGCACTCAACGAGCGATTTCCGACCGCTCTGAGCCAACCTTCGCGCGCCTCCGTTACGCTTTAGGAGGCGACCGCCCCAGTCAAACTACCCGCCACACAGGGTCCCGGACCCAGATAATGGGCCGCGGTTAGACATCAAGCAATGCAAGGGTGGTATCTCAAGGGAGGCTCCACCAAGACTAGCGTCTCGGCTTCAAAGCCCACCACCTATCCTGCACATGCATGGCCTGATGCCAGTGTGAAGCTGTAGTAAAGGTGCACGGGGTCTTTCCGTCTAACCGCGGGAAGCCTGCATCTTGACAGGCAATTCAATTTCGCTGAGTCTATGTTGGAGACAGCGGGGAAGTCGTTACGCCATTCGTGCAGGTCGGAACTTACCCGACAAGGAATTTCGCTACCTTAGGACCGTTATAGTTACGGCCGCCGTTTACCTGGGCTTCAATTCAGAGCTCTCACCCCTCCTTTTAACCTTCAGGCACCGGGCAGGCGTCAGACCCTATACGTCGTCTTACGACTTCGCAGAGCCCTGTGTTTTTAGTAAACAGTCGCCACCCCCTGGTTTGTGCCCCCAGCTCCAAGTTGCCTTGGAACCGGGCCTCCTTCTCGCGAACTTACGGAGGTATTTTGCCGAGTTCCTTCAACATAGTTCTCTCAAGCGCCTTGGTATTCTCTACCTATCCACCTGTGTCGGTTTAGGGTACGATCTTATAGGAGGGCTATTTCCAGGAACCCGTTAGCAGCCCATTCAATCCAATAAGGATGAACTACGTCTCGGATCCGTCACCACTCCACGGCCCAGGAATATTAACCTGGTTCCCATCGACTACGCCTTTCGGCCTCGCCTTAGGGGTCGGCTTACCCTGCTCAGATTAGCTTTAAGCAGGAACCCTTGGATTTTCGGCGAGAGTGTCTCTCACACTCTTTGTCGCTACTCATGTCATCATTCTCACTAGTGATCTCTCCACCGGATCGCTCACGCGCCGGCTTCACAGAAAGCTCCTTGTGTCCAACACCTTCCGAAGAAGGCTAAAGACACATGGAACTATGTCACACTACGCTCTGCTACCATGCACTACGTGCATCCTAAGCTTCGGCTCATGGCTTGAGCCCCGTTACATCTTCGCCGCAGGACAACTTATTTAGACCAGTGAGCTGTTACGCTATCTTTAAAGGATGGCTGCTTCTAAGCCAACCTCCTGGTTGTTTTGGTCGTCCCACCTGCTTTCCCACTTAGCCATGAATTAGGGGCCTTAGCTGTAGGTTAGGGTTGTTTCCCTCTCCACTACGGACGTTAGCATCCGCAGTGTGTCTGCCGACTAGTACTTCTCGGTATTCGGAGTTTGATTAGGATCAGTAAGGCTGTAGGCCCCCATTACCCATTCAGTGCTCTACCCCCGAGAGTATTCGGTCGACGCTCTACCTAAATAGATTTCGCAGAGAACCAGCTATCTCCGAGTTTGATTGGCCTTTCACCCCTAGGCACAGCTCATCCCGATCTTTTTCAACAGATGTGGGTTCGGTCCTCCAGTTAGTGTTACCTAACCTTCAACCTGGCCATGCCTAGATCACTCGGTTTCGGGTCTGATCCATCTAACTCATTCGCCCTATTAAGACTCGCTTTCGCTGCGCCTACACCTAACGGCTTAAGCTTGCTAGATAGACCAAGTCGATGACCCATTATACAAAAGGTACGCCGTCACCCCGCAAGGGGGCTCCGACTGATTGTAGGCGTTCGGTTTCAGGTACTGTTTCACTCCCCTCGTCGGGGTGCTTTTCACCTTTCCCTCACGGTACTGGTTCACTATCGGTCAGTAAGGAGTACTTAGCCTTCGAAGGTGGTCCTCCGATCTTCAGACAGAATTTCACGTGTTCCGCCCTACTTAATACGTCCTCTCATGCTTCATATACGGGACTGTCACCCACTATGGTTGGCCATTCCAGACCATTCTATTCACAATTGAGGCTCGGCTGGTCCCCGTTCGCTCGCCGCTACTAGGGGAGTATCAATTGATGTCCTTTCCTCCGGGTACTTAGATGTTTCAGTTCCCCGGGTTTGCTCTTATAAACCTATGTATTCAGTCTATAAGTACCTGGTTTTACACCCTGATAACCATCTAACCGAAGCTAGATAATAACAGAATATAATCAGGTGGGTTGCCCCATTCGGAAATCCATGTATCAAAGCCTATTCTCGGCTCCACATGGCTTATCGCAGAGTATCACGTCCTTCATCGCCTCTTACTGCCAAGGCATTCACCAAACGCCCTTCTCGCGCTTGATTTGATCCAGAAAGAGCAAGACTTACGTCATGCAGGGACACGCAAGCTGGTAAGCAACGCATCCACGCTTCCTAAATCAAAAGCATACATTTTCCCGCCCATACCATTCGGTATGGACAATGAGTGGCTCTATACGTGGCACCATCCGTGCAGGAGGTAACCACAAAACCACTCTGGTTAGTGTACTTGACTTGGACAACCTGTTCGTTTCGGACGGGATATTCAAAAAGATCCGAGGAAGGGATCTGGAAGAACCTTCTACAAACCGAAGTCTGTAGAACCGCACCGAGGTGACTACGTTACTCCGCAGCACCAAACAGTGTTGTTAATTTTTCTCTATATACGATGTGAAGTATTCGACTTCTCTGAGAGAAGAAGAATGTCGTCCAATCGGACGGTTAAACACTCGAAAGTGCTTAACGATCTGATTGAGAAGTTATGGTGGAGCCTAGCGGGATCGAACCGCTGACCTCCTGAATGCAAATCAGGCGCTCTCCCATCTGAGCTAAGGCCCCAAAAGTTATGGTGGGTCGAGGAGGACTTGAACCTCCGACCTCACGCTTATCAGGCGTGCGCTCTAACCACCTGAGCTACCGACCCAGCTGATCCTGCTTGCAGGATCGACGTCGCGCTGACCGATGTGTGCCAGGCAAACATCAAGAAGCGCCGCTACCAGACGGTAACAGGTATTCCACCGCATCAACGCGGCGTTGATGCAAATATTCTTGCCTAAGCAAAAACAGGACTGAAGAGATATGAGGACGGCTCGGTCCGACCAGATCACGAAGGAAAACGTGTCTGGCAATTTTGAACAGCTTTGTTTGCTGTTCTGCTAAGTGTTTCTAGAGATTAGCAAGCTAATCTGACCGGAAACATCCTTAGAAAGGAGGTGATCCAGCCGCAGGTTCCCCTACGGCTACCTTGTTACGACTTCACCCCAGTCGCTGATCCTACCGTGGCCGCCTGCCTCCCCGAAGGGTTAGCGCAGCGTCGTCGGGTAGAACCAACTCCCATGGTGTGACGGGCGGTGTGTACAAGGCCCGGGAACGTATTCACCGCGTCATGCTGTTACGCGATTACTAGCGATTCCGACTTCATGGGGTCGAGTTGCAGACCCCAATCCGAACTGAGACAGTTTTTTGGGATTAACCCATTGTCACTGCCATTGTAGCACGTGTGTAGCCCAACCCGTAAGGGCCATGAGGACTTGACGTCATCCACACCTTCCTCCCGCTTATCACGGGCAGTTTCTTTAGAGTGCCCAGCTTAACCTGCTGGCAACTAAAGATGTGGGTTGCGCTCGTTGCCGGACTTAACCGAACATCTCACGACACGAGCTGACGACAGCCATGCAGCACCTGTATCTTATCCAGCCGAACTGAAAGCTCCATCTCTGGAGCGACGATAAGTATGTCAAGGGTTGGTAAGGTTCTGCGCGTTGCTTCGAATTAAACCACATGCTCCACCGCTTGTGCGGGCCCCCGTCAATTCCTTTGAGTTTTAATCTTGCGACCGTACTCCCCAGGCGGAATGCTTAATCCGTTAGGTGTGTCACCGAACAGTATACTGCCCGACGACTGGCATTCATCGTTTACGGTGTGGACTACCAGGGTATCTAATCCTGTTTGCTCCCCACACTTTCGCACCTCAGCGTCAGTATCGAGCCAGTGAGCCGCCTTCGCCACTGGTGTTCCTCCGAATATCTACGAATTTCACCTCTACACTCGGAATTCCACTCACCTCTCTCGAACTCAAGACTAGCAGTTTCAAAGGCCGTTCCAGGGTTGAGCCCTGGGATTTCACCTCTGACTGACTAGTCCGCCTACGTGCGCTTTACGCCCAGTAATTCCGAACAACGCTAACCCCCTCCGTATTACCGCGGCTGCTGGCACGGAGTTAGCCGGGGTTTCTTTACCAGATACTGTCATTATCATCTCTGGCGAAAGTGCTTTACGACCCTAAGGCCTTCATCACACACGCGGCATGGCTGGATCAGGCTTGCGCCCATTGTCCAAGATTCCCCACTGCTGCCTCCCGTAGGAGTCTGGGCCGTGTCTCAGTCCCAGTGTTGCTGATCGTCCTCTAAAACCAGCTATAGATCGTAGACTTGGTAGGCCGTTACCCCACCAACTATCTAATCTAACGCGGGCCAATCCTTTCCCGATAAATCTTTCCCCCGAAGGGCTTATACGGTATTACTCTCAGTTTCCCGAGGCTATTCCGTAGAAAAGGGTATGTTCCCACGCGTTACTAACCCGTCCGCCGCTCGGTTATAATCCGAAGATCATAACTGCGCTCGACTTGCATGTGTTAGGCCTGCCGCCAGCGTTCGTTCTGAGCCAGGATCAAACTCTCAAGTTGAAAGGCCATTACTGACCTATCCTTGACGTCGAACCTTTGCACATCGAATGATTGTTCAAATCATTCATCTTTCTGTCTGTTGTGCTTAAAGTTACCAAAGTAACCGAAAGCCGTCCAAACAGTGAAGCTGACACTACATCATCGGACCTAAGCCCTAGTAGCGCGATATGCCGAGGTTGATCCATCGAATGAACCAAACCGCCCACATATCTCTTCAGTTTTCTATCAATTTCAAATAGCGTTGAGACAACTAATAACAAGATGCGCCGTTTCTTTCCAGCGCGCCCCGCCTTAACTACCTCGATTTTACTTCCGATCTTCGCTTCCGTTTCCGGCCGCTCCGACCAACCGCGCCGCTGTCTGCGTCGCCGTTGAGAGGGGTTCTAGTGTTACTTCCAAACAGTCGCAAGCGCTTTTTTCAGGAAT
>NZ_MUHR01000023.1 GCF_002105285.1 Planktotalea arctica | reverse complement strand
TAAAAACTGCAAGGGCCCACTCCCTCACCATTCTAGGTGCAGGAACGCTAACAAACAAACGGCACCCAGAGAAATCTGGGTGCCGTTTTTACGTTTCTACTACCAATGAAGTACCACCCATCCATCCACCGCGCACGAACCGAGGGGTGGACGCGAAGCGCCCGCGTCACGCCAAAGGCGTGCTTTTAGCACGACGGGGGCGGTTCGGGCGCTGCCTAATCTATGAATGGGCAATTCAATTGAAGGCAAGCTTAGAAGTAACCGCGCCAGAAATCAGTTCGCGGCTTTGCTCTTGTGGAGGCATTGATTGACTCAGCCAATGCCTCAAGTTCGGGCAAGACGTCTTCATAGCTCATTGAATTGTTGCGCCATTCTCTCCAAAGGTACTCCAGAGCATTTGGTAATTTATGAAAAGGATAAATTGAATCATTGTTTAGCATGCGAAATAGCTCGACTTTGTTTTCCCATTCGGGATCACGACCTTCTACCTCTCTTGCAATAACGTGTGGACGAGGTCCTGCATTTTTGCGAAAAACCATATGGTCCATTTCAAATTCGATCACGTAAGTATCATTGTGACCCCATCGGGGGGTATATAGGCCAATTTCCCAAATCATAACTAGCTCCAAGCTTCTGGTTTCAGGTTGGAAATTTTCGTTACGTTGAAGTAATAGTAAAACATTTCAATGTAAGGTATTGACGCGACTAATTCTCAAAGTTCGAACACACAAAATCCATTGATCCAAAACGTACGCCCTTTTCTTTAAGATCGAACAGCGCGCATCGCGCGCCGATCTATCGCCAGTCCGCCCGACAGGGCTGGCGATTTGGCCGACCAAAGCGTGCCACATTGAAGTCGCGCGGGCTTGATAGATAAAGCGCGCAGAACCAACCATAGATCGCCTTCCCAGCGGACTGGCGACGGATCGGCTTAGGTAGTACGAGATCCCCAAAACTAACCCCTTGCCACCCACCCCGACTCCCCCTATACGCGCGCTATCGACAAGGGTGCGCCAACCGCGTGCCCTTATTTATGTCGTATACTAAAGACGCGAAGAGGGGCCCGGATGAGCCGCGTTCCTCCTCTCCGATCTAGACCCTGAATTTAGGGGTGATGATTATGGCCAAAAGCCAGACCATCCGCATTCGCCTGAAGGCGTTTGATTACCGGGTGCTCGATGCGAGCACTCAGGAAATCGTAAATACAGCAAAACGGACAGGCGCAGACGTACGCGGCCCGATCCCTTTGCCGAACAAGATTGAAAAATTCACAGTTCTTAGCTCGCCTCACGTGAACAAGAAGTCCCGCGACCAGTGGGAAGTTCGCACGCACAAGCGTATGCTAGACATCATTGATCCGACCCCCCAGACCGTTGACGCGCTGATGAAGCTCGACCTCGCCGCTGGTGTGGATGTCGAGATCAAGGTTTAAGGGAGTATCAAACAGATGCGCTCTGGAATCATTGCAAAGAAAGTCGGCATGACCCGGCTTTTCATGGAAGACGGCAAGGCAATTCCCGTGACCGTTCTCCAACTCGACGCGCTTCAGGTTGTTGCACAGCGTACATCTGAGAAGGACGGCTACACAGCGGTTCAGCTCGGTGCAGGCACAGCAAAAACCAAGCGTACATCTCAGGCCATGCGTGGTCACTTCGCTGCAGCGAAAGTTGCACCAAAGCGTAAAGTGGCTGAATTCCGCGTGACCGAGGGCAATCTGATTGCTGTTGGCGAAGAAATCTCTGCCGAGCATTACCTCGCAGGCCAGAAAGTGGACGTGTCCGGCACATCCATTGGTAAAGGCTTTCAGGGTGCTATGAAGCGTCACAACTTCGGCGGCCTTCGCGCAACGCACGGTGTGTCTATCTCTCACCGCTCGCACGGCTCGACAGGTCAGTGTCAGGATCCCGGTAAGGTTTTCAAAGGCAAGAAGATGGCTGGTCACATGGGCGCGGCTCGCGTGACAACGCAAAACCTTGAAGTCGTTAAGACTGACCTCGATCGTGGCTTGATCATGATCAAAGGCGCAGTCCCGGGCTCCAAAGGCGGCTGGGTCACAGTGAAAGACGCTGTGAAAAAGAAATTGCCTGATGGCGTTCCTTTCCCTGCGGCTCTTAAATCTGCTGCTGTTGAAGCTCCGGCTGAAGCACCTGCGGAAGGCGGTGAAGCATGAAACTAGATGTAATCAAACTGGACGGCACAAGCGCCGGCACTTTGGATCTGGACGAGGCCCTGTTTGGTCTTGAGCCACGCGCAGACATTCTGCACCGTGTGGTCCGTTGGCAGCGTAACAACGCTCAAGCCGGTACGCACAAGGTAAAGACGCGCTCCGAAGTGAAGTACTCCACAAAGAAGATATATCGTCAGAAAGGGACCGGCGGCGCACGTCACGGTGCTCGCTCTGCTCCTATCTTCCGCGGTGGTGGTGTTTACAAAGGTCCTGTTGTTCGTAGCCACGGCCACGATCTGCCTAAAAAGGTCCGCGCACTTGGTCTCAAGCTGGCACTCAGCGCAAAAGCGAAAGCTGGCGAGTTGGTGATCATCGACGAGGCGGCTGGTGCAATGAAAACCTCTGCTTTGGCCAAACAGGTCACAGCAATGGGTTGGAAACGTGCCCTGATCATCGACGGCGCAAGCGTGAACGAAGATTTCATGCAAGCAGCACGTAACATCGAAGGTCTCGATGTTCTGCCGTCCATGGGCGCTAACGTCTATGATATCCTGAAGCGTGATACACTTGTTATCACGAAAGCGGGTATCGAAGCATTGGAGGCCCGTTTGAAATGAGCGCACAAGCAAAACATTACGACGTGATCCGCAAGCCGCTTATCACCGAGAAAACAACAATGGCGTCCGAAAATGGCGCGGTGGTTTTCGAAGTGGCGATCGACAGCAACAAGCCGATGATTAAAGAAGCTGTTGAAGCTCTCTTTGGCGTCAAGGTGAAGGCCGTGAACACGTCCATCACCAAAGGCAAGTCAAAGCGGTTCCGTGGCCAAATGGGTCGCCGTAAGGACGTCAAGAAAGCGTATGTAACGCTGGAAGAAGGCAACACAATCGACGTGACCACTGGTCTCTAATCGGTTCTGTACCTTTGATGAATTCGGGAAACCCCGGCTGCGAGAGTGGCTGGGGTTTTTCTTTTGGGGTAGGGGCCTCAGCAGTCTAGGCGCAGCACTCGCCATCTACCAAGGCGGGAATAGCAGTTTACTGCCCCGCCTAGCGCCGGACCGACCCCACGGGTCGGCGCTTTTGTGACGTTTCAATTCCCGAGGATCGGTTGGTCGGATATTGCCGCCATAAAGCGCGCTGTTCAACGGCGAGAGCGCCCACCCTCGGTCCGGCGTGATGGGTTTGGACATGATGCTAATTCACTATTCCAAGAGCAGAATGCAACATTGGATGGACGCGAATCTTAGTCGCACTGTCTAAGTAATTAGTAGGAAGCGGTTTTTGTGTTTGAAAAAAGTACTGATATGGCAAGTTTGGATCGTACTTGACACCGATTGCTCCCATGAGGTGCAATCTTTCTATCAGAGCGCATGCCAGATCAAACGGCTCAACATTTCGTGTTGTTGCGTCTTCTACCAAGCGCCACAGTTCGTCTTTCTCCCGATATTTTGCCTCGGGGAAATGGTGGACAAGGTCGTCTAATAGCCTGGAGGTACAAAACTCCGAAAGCATTATGGTTCCACGTTTGCCTTTGAGTAAGTTGATCAATGGGCCTGCATTAGCGACGACATGTTGCCATTCTTCAATCATCGCGGTTAATCGGTTGGCTGAGTATGTGCGCTCGGCTTGGGTAAACGTTTTTCGACTTATTGCCGTGGAGCCTTCTGACGCTTCTAAACACATATTCACGAAGTTTATTAGGTCTCTTGGTCTATAGAGGCTCTTTTCTAACAAAGTTGTAAATGGGCTGCCGACATTGCTAATTTTTTCAGGGAATATGTCTTCAAACATGACATTCTGCCTGTTGTATTTTCTTCGAAATAGAAAGTTAATACGCTTGTTTACCAATTTTTTTAGACTTGAAGAATCCCATTTTAGGCGAATTATATAGTCTTCATACTTCTCGCTTTGGAAACCAGCATCGCGCGTTTCCAATATTACCTTCTCTAGTAGATCTGACCTAAGAGCTACTACGGTCTTGAGGTCGGGTACTCTTCTCAAACTTTTTAAACTCTCAATCAACGCACGAATGAGTGGATATTTGATACTTATGTCAATCCAATTTTCGTCTAAACTGTCGATCAAGATGAAACACGGTTCTACTCTTGTGCCATGTTCCGAAAGCGTGTCGACTACTTTTGCCAAATCCGTAAGCAGCTCCGGTGCTACGAATTTTCGCGCAACTCGTTGCAATTGACTCTTCTTTTCCGCGCTGAGGGTTCGAGCGTATCCGGCTTTAGCATTGAATTTTTCAATTTCCCCACCCATTTCCGCGTTCACAATGGTTTCAAGGTTTTCCGTTATTTCGCGGATGTTCTCATCCATCGATATCCAAAACTTGCTTTCCCACTTTCTTAGATAGTCGAGACCTCGTTTCTTTCTTTGATCATTTCCAAAAGCATCAAAGATTTGGGAAAAGACAAACTTTGATTTTTGTTCATCTTGAATGTTGAACTTCAAACGAATGAACTCGATCAAGATTACATGTTTCCACAAGGCTTGAAAGAATAGGTCAAGATTTACGTCGATACTCAAAAGAAATTGAATAACGTCACTGTTCCCTAAATAGTCCAAGGCCATTTCGTCAAGCTGTATAAAATTGGCTCGTTGGTAATCGAATTCAATTTTTCTGATTAGTGCAGTCTTGCCAGTTCCTGTACTGCCAAGAAGTATCATTTTTGGGGAGCCGATCTCCTTCAATTCTGCGAGTGCGTCGATATCGACGAAGCATTCAAATAGAAATTCTTCATCAGCTTCTGCAGAAATTTTACCAATCCGAGAACTTGCGTTAAATATAATTGGGTTTGACAAAAATATGACTCCGAAGTGAATGCTCCTCATGACACGCTAGGGTGGTGTTGGATGGTTATCAACTGACTTAGGGGCGATTTTTTTGGGATTTTCATGGTGAATAGCTGTACCCAAGCCCTTGACCCCCAAACCCACACCTCCTATCAGCTCACCAGCGTCACAGCCCCAGATTCGTCTGGGGCTTTGTTGTTGTTGTTCGCTCATAACATCGAGCGATACCTAATCGGGCACCTACGGGGGCCTAAAACACAGGCCACCTACGGGGGGCTTTAATCGTAGCGGGGCGCCTACTCTAAGCCCTGCGAGCTAAAACGGAAGACAGAAAGCATGGCACTCAAGTCGTATAAGCCGACGACGCCGGGCCAGCGCGGGCTGGTGCTGATCGACCGTTCGGAGCTTTGGAAAGGACGTCCTGTCAAATCCCTCACAGAGGGTTTGACGAAATCGGGCGGCCGGAACAATACCGGACGAATTACATCACGCCGTCGCGGTGGCGGGGCAAAACGCCTCTACCGGATCGTGGATTTTCGCCGCAACAAATTTGATGTTGTCGCAACAATCGAACGCATCGAATATGACCCTAACCGTACAGCCTTTATCGCGCTCATCAAATATGATGACGGCGAGCAGGCGTATATCCTTGCACCGCAGCGCGTAGCGATTGGCGACAAGGTTATTGCAGCGGCCAAGGCAGACATCAAACCAGGTAACGCAATGCCATTTTCTGGCATGCCTATCGGTACGATTGTTCACAACATCGAATTGAAGCCCGGCAAGGGTGGTCAGATCGCACGCTCTGCTGGTACGTATGCCCAGTTCGTAGGCCGCGATGGTGGCTACGCCCAGATCCGCCTCTCCTCCGGAGAGCTGCGTCTCGTGCGTCAAGAGTGCATGGCAACAGTTGGCGCGGTGTCGAACCCTGACAACTCCAACCAGAACTTCGGTAAAGCTGGCCGCATGCGTCACAAGGGTGTTCGCCCGAGTGTCCGTGGTGTGGTTATGAACCCGATCGATCACCCTCACGGTGGTGGTGAAGGCCGGACCTCTGGTGGTCGTCATCCGGTTACGCCTTGGGGCAAGCCGACGAAGGGTGCGAAAACTCGCAACAAGAAAAAAGCGTCCAGCAAGCTCATTCTACGCTCGCGGCACGCCAAGAAGAAGGGGCGCTAATAGATGTCTCGCTCTGTTTGGAAAGGTCCTTTTGTTGACGCTTACGTCCTCAAAAAGGCCGAAGCGGCTCGCGAAAGCGGTCGCAATGAAGTTATCAAGATTTGGTCGCGTCGCTCGACAATCCTGCCTCAGTTCGTTGGACTGACGTTTGGTGTCTACAACGGCCATAAGCATATCACAGTCAACGTCTCCGAAGACATGATTGGTCAGAAGTTCGGTGAGTATTCGCCAACTCGGACCTATTATGGTCACGCGGCAGACAAAAAAGCGAAGCGGAAGTAAGCCATGAGCAAGGATAAGAATCCCCGCCGCGTGGCAGACAACGAAGCAATGGCAAAACTGCGCATGCTCCGTACTTCCCCGCAAAAGCTGAACCTTGTTGCCGGTTTGATCCGTGGCAAGAAGGTAGAGCGCGCATTGACGGACCTCGCGTTCTCCAAGAAGCGTATCGCAGCTGATGTTCGCAAGTGCCTCCAGTCGGCCATCGCGAATGCTGAAAACAACCACAACCTTGATGTGGACGAGCTGATCGTGGCGGAAGCCTATGTCGGTAAGAACCTCACCATGAAGCGTGGACGCCCACGTGCCCGTGGTCGTTTCGGCAAGATCATCAAGCCGTTCAGCGAAATCACCATTCTGGTCCGCCAGATCGAGGAGCAAAGCTAATGGGTAATAAAACCAATCCAATCGGCATGCGCCTTCAGGTGAACCGTACTTGGGACAGCCGCTGGTTCGCGGAAAGCAAGGACTACGGGGACATGCTCCTCGAAGACCTCGCGATGCGCGACTTCATCAACGTCGAGTGCAAGCAAGCGGGCATCGCCCGTGTGATCATCGAGCGTCCGCACAAGAAGTGCCGCGTCACGATCCACACAGCGCGCCCCGGCGTTATCATCGGTAAGAAAGGCGCGGACATCGAGACGCTGCGCAAGAAACTTGCCAAGATGACAGCGTCCGAGCTTCATTTGAACATCGTGGAAGTGCGCAAGCCAGAGCTGGACGCCCAGCTTGTCGGTGACAGCATCGCGCAGCAGCTCGAGCGCCGCGTGTCCTTCCGCCGTGCGATGAAACGTGCCGTTCAGAACGCGATGCGCATGGGTGCCCTTGGTATCCGCGTAAACGTCGCTGGCCGCCTTGGCGGTGCAGAGATCGCGCGGACCGAATGGTATCGTGAGGGCCGCGTGCCTTTGCATACTTTGCGCGCCGACATCGATTACGCTCACGTTGAAGCCTTGACTGCATATGGCATCATCGGGATCAAGACCTGGATCTTCAAAGGCGAGATCATGGAACACGATCCCCAAGCGCGTGACCGTAAAGCACAGGAACTCCAGGATGGCCCTGCACCTCGTGGTGCTGGCGGTCGTCGCTAAGGGAGAGATAAGATGCTTCAACCAAAGCGTACCAAATTCCGCAAAATGCACAAAGGCCGTATCAACGGTCTGGCAAAAGGCGGGTCTGATCTGAACTTCGGCACGTTTGGCCTCAAAGCCACGCAGCCCGAGCGTGTTACTGCACGCCAGATCGAAGCCGCACGTCGTGCCATGACGCGTCACATGAAACGTCAAGGCCGTGTCTGGATCCGTATCTTCCCCGACACTCCCGTTACCTCCAAGCCCACCGAAGTTCGTATGGGTAAGGGTAAAGGTTCCGTGGATTTCTGGGCAGCCAAGGTCAAGCCAGGCCGCGTGATGTTTGAAATCGACGGTGTCGACGAAGTGGTCGCACGTGAGGCGCTTCGCCTTGCCGCGATGAAACTGCCTGTGAAAACACGCGTCGTCGTTCGCGAAGACTGGTAAAAACAGCGCACCTGCGCGCAGTGAGTGCGGTGTCGCGAATAGGCCAAAGGTTTTTCGCGGGCAGGCACTCGGTAAAAAAATTGGAACCCGCGCTGGGAAATCAGCGCGGGTTTTTTGAATTTTCTAGAAAATTCGCCGACGGCCTCCTTAATTAGTTCAGACTCTAGGGCCGGAAAAGCCACGTAGGATTTTCTGTCTTTTTAGTGCTTTCGGGGCAGGTTGGCTGACTAGGTCACTCCATTCTTACAAGCCAAACCAGCATAGTTAAGTCTTCAAAGATGGAGGCCTCGTGAGCGAAAACAGTTTTTCTTTTAGCACTGATGTACTTGCTCGCCTTAGAGGCCCCTACGCAGAATGGCAGATACGGCAGTGCAGTGAAATCGGTGAAGGACAATTCGCAATTGATATTCAATCAGAGAGAACGGCTGAAAGAATTTTGTTTAAATGAGAGGTTGTTGTCCGAAATGGTCTGCAATCCAAATACGCATCAGCGCCACAAGGGTGCGTAGAGTTAGCAACCAACGATGTGCTGAGATTGGCAAAAATCGACGAGGATAGGCACTACTTCACCATAGAATTGAAGAGGCAAAGGGGACTTGTGGAGTAGCCGTCGCGGAAAGCCCTTGAGAGTGTCCGATCTTCT
>NZ_MUHR01000022.1 GCF_002105285.1 Planktotalea arctica | reverse complement strand
AAACCCAGACGTCAGCACCGTGCTGACACCAAAAGCATAGCATCGAATTGAATGACCGGTGTCAGAAGGAACTAGGATGGGCTATCTCTGCAAGCGCATTAGGCCGCGAAGAGCCCACTGCGGAAGTGCCAAATTCTTGCTGCGTGCGCTCGCAGAGAAATCATCGCTGCAGCCCCGCAAGAATCGTCGCTACAGCGCGGCGAGATAAGCCGCCGTTCAGCCAAACTGCAGCGATGTTTCAGGGGCGAATGAGCAAGGTGCGGACAAAGGATGAATTCGCTGCAACTGCAAGTTTGGCAGCAATACCATTCATTGCGGAAGTTGACTCTGCGTGTCTGAAGTCAGCACGTTTTGGACAGATTTGAGGATTAGAACAGCGGCTGAGTTATGGTTCATCATCGTTTTCAATGAGTGAAGCTGAGCAAGACCATCCGCCGGAAGAAAACATCCGCATTGATTTCAAAAAAGATATCGAACCGGATGTACTTCGCTAAACCTCAACTACCTTGGGTTTTGCTGCCTTGTATATCCGAAATCACCAAGGCTTTTGAGCGATAGCGTGTCTTCGCTATGGGGACGAAATTTTTAGCCAGCTGCAACCCCGAAAACCGTACCCACAATAGCAGTCGCGGCCATGGCAAGCGCCCCCCAGAATGTCACGCGTACGGCCCCCTTGATGATCCCAGCTCCTCCAGCAGATGCGCCAAGCCCACCCAGAACGGCCAACGCAACAAGAGTTGTCACAGCGACGACCGAAGTGATCTGTGCCGTTGGCGACAGCGCGGCCATGATCAGGGGCACAACCGCGCCAAAGCTGAAGGTAGCCGCAGAAACAAGGGCTGCTTGAATGGGATGCGCTACGACTGTCTCTGATATCCCAAGCTCATCGCGCACATGCGCGCCCAATGCATCCTTCTTGGTCAGTTGAACAGCAACCTGGCGTGCGAGCGTTTCATCCAGCCCGCGCGCAACATATATCCCGGTCAATTCCTCCAACTCAGCCTCAGGCGTTTCCGCCAACTCCTTGGTTTCGCGCGCGATATCTGCCTGCTCCGCATCGGTTTGCGAACTGACCGAGACATATTCACCTGCCGCCATGGACATGGCACCCGCTACAAGCCCCGCAAGTCCAGCGATCAGAATCTCGGGGCGTCCCGACCCCGCAGCGGCCACGCCGACCACGAGGCTCGCCGTCGAGACAAGGCCGTCATTTGCACCAAGGACCGCGGCCCGCAGCCAGCCGATCCGATGCACCATATGGGTTTCCGAGTGTGTCAAGCGGCTCATGATGCTTTACCTTTTCGTTCAGTTTGATTTGGAAACCTATCGATCAAGTCCCGAAATGCCCTCTGACGGCTGTTCCGAAAACAGGCGACCAACGGCTTTGCTGTGAAAGCCGTTCTGGTCATCGCGCACCAGAAACAGCACATCCAGTCCACGTTGCTCGGCTAGCGTCGCCCCTGCATCAACCCCAAGAACCATCAGCGCAGTGGCCCATGCATCGGCTTCGGCACAGGTCTGCGCGACCACGGTCACCGAGGCGGGCGGCGCAAGGAGCGGCGCACCTCGTGAAGGGTCCATGGTATGCGACAGCCGGCGGCCCTGCACTTCGACCCAATGGCGGTAATCGCCCGACGTGGCGACGGCGGCGTCTTGTAATGCAAGCACCGAATACGGCGCGCGGCGCGCAGGGTCAGGTGCTTCGACGGCGATGGTCCATGGCGAGCCATCAGGCCGCAACCCCACCGCGCGCATTTCACCGTCGATCCCGACCAGAGCCGCCGGAATACCGAGCGCAACCAACGTATCAGCCAGACGGTCAACCCCATATCCCTTGGCGATACCGTTCAAATCCAGTGTAATATCGGCGGTCTTGCGGACACGGGCGCCAGCAACATCAATCTCGAGCGCAGTCTCAACTCGACGACGCGCCATCGCAGCCCTGATGTGCGTAGGGTCGGCTTCATCCGCGCCGAAACCCCAAGCCGCCACCGCATCACCAAGCCCCATGTCAAACGCCCCGCCAGAGGCCCGCCCGACATCGCGCCCGAGCACCAAGACATCCAGCAACCGCGCTGGGACCGCCTGCCATACGCCGACAGGTGCCGCATTCAGGCGCATCAGGTCGCTGTCGGGTTTCCACGTGGACATCTGTGCGTCCACTTCATCCACTGCAGTCTGTAGCGCCCCGCGCGCGGACTCCGGATCAAAGCTTGGGTCTGCATGGAACTGCGCTGACCAGCGCGTGCCCATTGTTGGCCCATGCAGCGCGTAGCGAGTTGGATCAGTAGACATCTTCGACATAGCGGCCCTCTGCCCTCAACGCCTGCGGCGTCAGTCCCATTGGTTTCAGAATATCAGCCAGCGCATCCGTGACGCCGGTCGCCATGCCGCGCCCGCCGCAGACCATGATGCGTGCTCCGTCTCGGATCAGGCGGGCCACTTCGGTCCCTTCAGCACGCAGCGTGTCCTGCACGTAGCTTGGGTTGGCCGCGCGAGAGACCGCGGTGTCCAGACGGGTCAGACGACCCTCGGTCTGCCAATCTGCAAGGTCTTGCCCGTACAGAAAGTCATTCTGTGGATGGCGCATGCCAAAGAACAGGTGAATAGGACGATGTCGTTTGTTGCCACGAATGAACCCCGCCAGCGGGCCGATGCCCGTGCCGGCACCGATCAGGATCAGAGGCGCGCGGCCCTTGCCCGGTTTGAAGCCGGGATTGCGACGGATATATCCCTTGGCCGTATCCCCTGGCGCAAGCTGCGTCAGTTGCGCAGAACACAGCCCGCTTGGCTGACGCTTCACGACGATCTCGACGAACCCGTCGCGCCGGTCAGAAGCCAGAGAATACAGACGCGGGATTGCGGAACCTTCTGGCACGATACCCAAAAGGTCACCCGCCTCAAACCGGGCAAAGCCTTGCCCTGTCAATTTTTGCCAAAGTGTCACGCGTGGCAGTGCAAAGCGCAGGATTGCGGTAGGTGCCTGCATTTCCGCCCCGTAGTCGCGGCGCGAAACCAGGGTCAGCATCTCGGTTGGGGGCACAATGGGCTGGTGGACCAGTTCAAGGTTAATGCCAAGCGCCTGACCCAACAGACGCCCCCAGCGCGCGAAATCCTGCGGCGACTGGCGGTCGATGGTGTCGAAGGGCAAAAGCATGTTCCAGCCCCGCGTTTTAGCCATTTCCGCAACCCTTTGGGCGTAGCCGCAATACTCCGGATAGCTGCGATCGCCAAACCCAAGCACTGCAATCGGTGCTGCGGGCGCGGTTCCCAGCGCTTTCAGACGATCAAGGAACCCTTTGGCGGTTTCCGGCGCATCGCCGTCGCCATAGGTTGCCGCAAGGATCACGAACCGCTGTGCCTTGGCGTGGTGCGCCAGATCAAAGTCGGACATTGGCCCGACATGCACTGTTTGCCCTGCCGCTCTCAGCGCCTGATGAAGCGTCGCCGCAAAACCCCAGGTGCTGCCCCCTTCGCTACCTACCAGAAGGATCGTTTCCGCCTTGGCGGCAGGCAGGTTGCCGGGAATGCGCGGTCTGCTGCGTCGTCCTGCCAGCCAGACAAGGACACCCGTGACCCCCAACACTGGTACGCCCAGTGCCATCAGTCCTAGGAGGATCCCAAGAAAGGCCGCCCCCTGACCGGTATGCAGCATGTAGATCGTTTCCGACACATTTTCCCAACCGGTCAGATCGGTCCAACCCAACGCCGCACCTGTCCCCTGGTCCAGATATCCTGTCCCCTGATCCGTCTTCAGGGTGAAGACGTCTGTGGCATCCCCGGGGTAAGGGAAGTTCAAATCGCGCAGTTCGGCCACAGGGGTCTGCCCCAGCAACTCGATGGATGTAATCGATATTCCAGTCTCGCCGCTGACATCATTCGGGAAAGCCGGTGCGGATGACGTGATGGGAAGCAGGTCGAAAGTCGAGGCCGACATCCACAGCGCTGTCATCGACGATAAGGCAAGACCCAGAACCGCGACGCGCGCAATCTCCACATGCAACCGCCCTGATAAAGGGCCGCGCAACGGCGCGAACCAGCGCCGCCAGCCACCGGCACGGCGGGCAACGAGGACAGAGCCCGAAACGGAAAGGATCAGCATCGCTGCCGCACCAAGGGCCATGGCAATCCGACCGCCATCACCCAGAAACAACGACCGGTGCAGGTTGGTCAGCCAGCGCTCGACCTGATTGGGGTCGGCAGACCCCACGCCCGCGCCCGTCGCCGGATCAATCACCGCCGCCCCCGGCGTGCCATCCAAAAACCAATATGCCGTGATCTGACCCGACGGGGACCGCCGGATCTGCTCGACACCGGGATAGGCGGTCTGGATGCGGGCCGCGAGCGTCGCCACGCTCAGCCCGGTTTCCGCCTGCGGCGCGGTCAGGCGCTCTGCCGCCGGAAAGACCGAAAGCGCAGCCCCACTCAGCGTCAGAACAATTAGAAGGGCAGCGGCCAGAAGACCCGGCCAACGGTGTAGAGCGCGGATCATCGCCGGGCCTCCTTACATGTCGTAGGTGAAATCAGCGATATAGCGGCGCCCTGTGACCGATGTGCCCGCACCGTCTGTCGTCAGGGGCACCGCGATCTCATTCGGGCTGTCGCGCATATCCTCGACTGCCGCGTCGATGTGGAGCGTATAGCCTGCATCAAACAGCGCATCAGCCAGATCAAGCGTAATCTCGAGCGTCCGACCTGCGCCAACGCTGGCCCCGGTGATCCCGTTGACCTGTGCGGTGTCACCGGCAGTGGCGCGGTACCAGTCGCTCAGGTGTTCATAGTATTTCGACTTGCCGCCAGCCATCCAGAGGCTGCCAACATAGGCCCCCGACGAGTCGGTGACATAGAGCGCAAGATAGGCCCCATCGCCGCCGTAACTGTTCATCGTCGTAGTCAATGTGACCGGGCGCGCCATTGCGAGCCCGGGAAGCGTGAGCGCAGTGGTCAGCGCCAGTGTTGCAAGAAGTGATTTCATGGGGAATGCGCCTTTCTAAGGACATGGGAATGTAAGGATAAGCGTCAATTCATTTGAACGACTGGCGGAGTGCCATTGCCGAACAGGCCATTTTGCGGCGGAGGGGTGGTGCCTGCGGGTGCTGCATTGCGGGCGCTGCCGCCACAATCATCGTCATCCTGATCGTCGCCGTCACATTCGTCATCATCATCGTCATGGCGCGACCCGCTGCGGTATTTGCGCTCATGGTCATCATCATCGTCCTCACTGCGCGAACCATTGCGATATTCGCGGTCGTCATCATCGTCGCCACTTACAAGAATTAGCGGCATCGCGTCCTGACCAAACTCAAGAATCGTCGCGAAAGGCTGCACCGGGCTATCGCTTGTGCGCACCGCGCTCCAGGTCGGCGCGGCGATAGCTGCGGAAAGGGCAGTTGTCGCCGCAAGAAGTATGAGTGTCTTTTTCATGGTCGTGTCTCCGTTTGTGTGATGGGTCCAATCTGGACGCACCACCTGAGGTCTTCCTGACGCGCCGCAGTTTTTTGCTTCAGCTTGCCGTCAGAAAGACCTCAGAAAGAAAAAAGGCCCCACCGAAGATGGGTGGGGCCAGGAAAGCGTCGAAGGGACATTCGACGCGGGGGAACGTTCAGGAAATATCGCCGGGATCTGGCGCGCGCTTGTCGCCAGTGACCATGGACCGCGCGAGGTTTTCTTTATGGCGGAAAGAGGTCAGCACAACCCCGCCTACATGGATGGCAATCAACAAAAGCATGAGATTGGCAAGCACCTCATGTGCCTCTTCGACGGCTTCTGAGCCGCCTCCGCCATACCCTTCGTCGTCGCCATCGGCATAGGCCGGAGAGATAATCTGTGGCAGGTCAGGCAGCATCCCAACGCGGCCCTCATCTTCAAGTAGCCACCCCGTAAAGGCGGTGCCTGCCAGTGTCAGGAGCAAGGCAACGGTCATCACGGCGCCAGCGGGGTTGTGGCCAAGATACCGATGTTCCTTGCCGCGCACGACATCTCCGATATAAGCAATCGTTTGCGACGGTCCCCGCAGGAACTGCGAGAAACGGGCGTATTTGCTGCCGACAAGGCCCCAGATCAAACGGAACGCAATCAGTCCGGCGACAATGTAACCCGCGATTTCGTGCACCGTGCCAAGCTCCTCGGCGCTCAGATAGGCCACGACAAACGTGACAACCAAACTCCAGTGAAAGACCCGGACCAAAGGATCCCAGACACGGACCTTGGCCGTAGATCCTTGCGCGGTTGAAGACGCATTTTGTGCAGATGTCTCAGTCATCGTCGTCATCCTCGTATTCGAATTCAATAACGTTCAGCGTCTGCGGATGAACGGTCACTTCGATCCGGCGCCCCTGCGCATCGCGGCCATCAATTTCGTAACAGCCATCATCGATCTTGATCCGACGCACAGTCCAACCGTTGTCCAACGCCATCTGCGCCACCGCTTCGCGCGGCTGCCAGTCGGCCATGGGGACAAAACAGTCATCATCATCGGCAATCGCAGCGCCCGCCGAAAGCGTCGCGAAAACGGCGAGCATTGTAAGTGTCTTCTTCATGCGGCAAACTCCGGATTGCGGCCAATTTCACCAGACCATGCGCCACCAACCTGACAGGTTCCTGAAGCTCGCGGGCTGATGTGCGTCAGTCTCGCGTAAGCTGGATTGTTCAAGATGACTTGTGAAACAAAGGAATCCGACACCCATGCGCATTCTGCTGATCGAGGATGATACCGTTCTGGGCACCGCCGTGCGCGACCAGATCGCCGCCGATGGCCACTCCGTGGACTGGGTGACACGGCTTGATGCGGCGGGCGATGCAATGGCGGTTGCCGCCTATGATCTCCTGCTGCTTGACCTCATGCTGCCCGATGGTCGTGGCATTGGATTTCTGAAGACGATCCGAAATCGGGGGGACGTGACCCCGGTGATCATCCTGACAGCCCTTGACCAGATTTCGGATCGGATCGAAGGGTTGAATGCGGGGGCTGACGATTATCTGGTCAAACCGTTCGACCTGTCGGAACTCACCGCCCGGATCGGATCGGTCGCGCGCCGGTATAGCGGCAATCCAAACCCGATCATCACCCATGGCGCACTCGACATCGATCTTGCCTCCCGCAGCATCCACCGGAACGGCAAACCGGTCCAACTGACCGCGCGCGAATGGGCGCTGTTCGATGCGTTTCTGGCACGCCCGGGTCAGCTGCTGTCGAAAACGCAGCTTGAAGACAAACTTTATGCCCACGGGGCCGAAATCGAAAGCAACACCATCGAAGTCCATGTCAGTCGCCTGCGCAAGAAACTTGGGGCTGACGTGATACAGACCGAGCGTGGCATGGGTTATCGTCTGGGACCTTCATGAGACTGCCACGTAGCCTCCAGGCCCGTTTGGGGCTGTCATTGGGTATCGGGTTGACGCTTCTGTGGATCGCGACCGCCACGGTGACGGCGGTAAACCTGCGCCACGAAATGGATGAGGTCTTCGACTCCGCCCTGCAGGAAACGGCGCAGCGCCTTCTTCCGCTGGCCGTGCAAGAGATTGTCGGCCGCGAAGATGACGGTGTGACCCAACGCCTTGGCGCGATCCGCGAACATACCGAGTTCTTCACTTACATCGTGCGGGACGCGCGGGGGCGCATCCTGCTGCAATCGCATGCCGCCGATCCGGATATATTTCCTGCCTATGACGGGACGGGCTTCCGTCAGACAGCAACCCACAGGCTTTACAACGAGGATGCCTTGCAGGGCAGCGTTCGCATTTCGGTGGCCGAACCGCTGGACCACCGCGCCACGGTCGCACGGGAAATCCAGATGGGGCTGGGCCTGCCGCTTCTGGTAGTAATACCGCTTGCGCTGCTCGCCATCGTGCTGGCGGTCCGGGCAGGCCTTGGACCCATTCGCCGTTTTCGCGAACGCTTGGAGGCTCGGGATGCGCGCGACCTTTCACCTGTTCCGACGACAGGAATTCCGTTGGAAATTGTTCCGATGGCGACAACCCTGAACGGACTTCTTGGGCGCTTGAAAGAGGCGTTCGACGCCGAACGCAGCTTTGCCGCCAATGCCGCACATGAGTTGCGAACACCGCTCGCCGGAGCCATCGCGCAGGCGCAACGGCTGCAGTCTGAAACAGGTGACCTGGCTGCTGCTGCCCGAGCGGCAGACATCGAAGCCACGCTGAAACGGCTAACACGCCTGTCGGAACGCCTGATGCAACTGGCCCGCGCCGAAGGAGGTCGCCTGCGGCTGGACCAAACCTCGGACCTGCGCGGCATCGCGCAAATTATCGTGGACGAGATAGAGCGCACCATATCGCCGGGGCGCATCGTGCTGACGCTTCCCGACGGACCGGTCGTTTCAGATCTGGACCCGGACGCCTTTGGTATCCTGTGTCGCAACCTGATTGAAAATGCGATCCGGCATGGCGCAGAAACAGAACCCATTGATGTTTCGCTGTCACCAGATGGCACATTGCGCGTGGCAAACGCAGGACCCGTCGTGCCGAAAGAGAAACTGGAGAACCTGACCACCCGTTTTGAACGTGCAGGCCCGAACACCATCGGAAGCGGTCTCGGCCTTACGATTGTCGCGGCAATTTCGGAACGGATCGGGAGCCAGTTCATCCTCAATTCCCCCCGCGTGGGCAAGGAGGATGGTTTCGAAGTGTGCATCAAGCTTCCGATCGCTGGTTCGAGGCGTTAGCGCTCAGCGATCAAGAGGCATTCTGTCGCCGCAATCGCAAAGCAAGACCGAGTGAGACTCCGATCACGATGGTGAGGTCCGCGAACGCGGTCAAAGCAAGCTTTAGAAATAGAAGGGTGCGATCCGACGCCTGCGTCTACATTTGACCACGCCATTTGCTCGGCTCGCGACAACGTATTTTTGGGTCGAACGACAACTTTGGACCGCTTTTCCGACCTCGGTTGTTAGCGCAGCATCCGGTGGTTTGGGCTCCAAGTCGCCTGATGCTGGTGCAGCGTCACTGACGACGAAGGCTGTTTCGAAGCAGCCGTTCGCCTAGTGGGCTACGCAACTGAAATTTCGCGGTTTCTGCGGATGCGCCGACATCCCCGCTTCAACAGCCGGTGCTGAGGCACCGCGCCGCGAATTCTTACTGCGAGCCCGACTGGCTCATTCGTCAAAGAGCAGCGAATGTCTGGTTAAGACATGACGTTCGCTCAATCGCTATTGATTATCGACAGGTTTGTTGGTGCTTCATGGGCGCCGATGCAAAGTCGATGATCGCCGAGCACTTGGATAACGCGGCAATCCCCAGCTTGCCCCTTATCGTCCGCCTTTGCCATCCGCGCCAGTTCTTTGCGAAGCTGCGCAAGAATGGTCATGCGTCGGTCCACTGCCGCGAGCTGCTTTCGAGCGATCTCATGTGCGGGCGCGCAATCTTCGGTCGGTTCTTCGGCCAGAGCCATCAAATCTGCGATATCATCGAGCCCGAACCCCAGTTCCCGCGCATGGCGCAGGAATGCCAGCCGTTCGAGTGCGGCGTCGTCGTATCGCCGCTGCCCGCCTTCCGTGCGCGCAGGTGACGGGATCAGACCACGGCTTTCGTAATAGCGGATCGTTGTCACCTTCACGCCTGTCTGGCGCGACATCTGCCCGATTGAATATTCTTTCACATTTGCCCCTTGAAGCTACAGTCGCTGTAGATCGTATCTACATGAAAAGGATACGAATCGAAAGGAGCCACCGATATGGGGCACGGCCATCATCATCACGTCGACCCCGAAGCGGGCGACCGCCGCGTCTTTGCCGCCATTGCGGTCAATATGGGGCTCACAGTCGCGCAGGTCATAGGCGGTATCATGTCCGGATCGCTGGCTTTGATCGCGGACGCGCTGCATAATTTCTCCGACGCGATCTCGCTCATCATCGCTTTCGGCGCGCGCAAGATAGCGCGACGGCCACGGGACGCGCAGATGACCTTCGGCTATGGCCGGGTCGAGGTTGTGGCAGCACTCATCAACTATACGACGCTCATCGTGATAGGCCTCTACCTTCTTTATGAAGCAGCAATGCGTTTTGCCGACCCTCAGGATGTCGAGGGCTGGATCGTCGTCGTCATCGCGGGCATCGCTCTCGTTGTTGACGTGGTCACGGCTATGCTGACTTACACCATGTCCAAGTCCAGCGTGAACATCCGCGCGGCCTTCCTGCACAATGTGGCTGACGCACTCGGTTCCGTCGCCGTGATCTTCGCAGGCACATTGATCCTGCTTTACGACTGGCGGCTGATCGACCCCATCGTGACGGCTCTGATCGCGGGCTACATCTTATGGCAATCCTTCCGAGAGATCGGTCCCGTGATCCGCATCCTGATGCTGGGCTCGCCGCCCGAGATCGAGACGGAAGCTGTCCTCCATACGGTGCGCGGCATCGACGGCGTGACCGGCATCCACCACGCCCATTTCTGGCAGATGGACGAACATCGCGCTGCGCTCGACGCCCATATCGTCATTGCTGAGGGCCGTTGGAATGACGCAGACGCTGTAAAGGACCGGATCAAGGCCGCACTGTCCGACCAATTCGACATCGAGCACACCACTTTGGAACTGGAATGTGCGCGCCACGCTTGCGATGACCCATCCGAGTTCGGCGGGCGAGGACACGGCGAGGAGCAGGACGGATGAGCGATTTTGTTCCCGTCCCGCTGACCATCGCCCTTTTCTGCGAAGCTGCGTTGATCGCGATGCTGGTCTGGTCGATCTTTGTCCCGGATCGCCGCCTCTGGCCTCCTCGGCAGGTGAGCTGGCTCAGCCAGATCATAGTTTGGACGCCCACCATCGCAGTTTTCGGCAGCGTCATTATCGTTGGTGTCATTCAATGGAACGCCTTAGGCTGGCCCCTTTGGCTGCGCTGGACTATCGGACTGCCGTTGATCCTTGCAGGTAACGTAGTGGTCTGGACTGCGGCCTTGGGGATCGGCATGGACGCAACGAGCGGTGCAGAAGGGGAGCTCAAGACTGACGGCTTTTACCGCTGGTCGCGAAACCCGCAATACGTCGCCGACATGGGCATATTGCTCGGATGGGCGATCCTGTCCGCCGCGCCGTCAGCATGGATCATCGCAATGGGCGGCGTAGTCGCCTTCGCACTCGCACCCATCGCCGAAGAACCTTGGCTCGAAAAGGTCTACGGTGCGCCTTACCGTCGATACCGCACCCGCGTTCCACGCTTTTTTGGCGTGCCAAGATAACTATGGTTTCATCAACAGCAAATAAACGGCGATTGTCGGGTTTGTCCCGCCGCTAGTGAGTTTAGGCGCATCGCAGCGAATGGAAGTGACGCCCCGAAAAGGTGGCTCGTGCCAAGCGCGACTATTGACCGCCAAGAGCCCACTTTGACCGATGCTGCACACCGTTCGGATGTCAGCTTAACCGTCCAGCAATGGCTTTGCGCCACCCGCACATCTCTGCGCGGGTGGCCGGTTTTTTGCATCACTCGCTACGAACGATCTCGCTGTAGTCGCCACGCAATTGCAGGATCACTGTGATGTCAGCATCATCGCGGTTACGCCAGAACCAGCCGTGATCCCCCGCGAAGGGGGTCTCAAAACTGCCGTCACCAGATGTTTGTCCGCGACCTCTGTCGTATGTCACTTCCTCACCATCTGCATGAGCGTGAAGATCGAAGTTGATCCGCCCGCCCGTGGCGACCCACGCGTAGTTCATAGTGGCACCTTCCTCCATCGTGGCCTTGATCTCGGTGGATGCGCCGGGCGCGAGGGTAAATGTGATCTCGTCCTGCCAGACCTCTTGTGCGTGGGCAGTGCCGACGAATAGGCCGAAGATATCATTGATCAGCGATGAGCTGTCATCGCTGCCATGAAGCGCTTCGTCCGCCGCAGCTTCGGCGGCAAGCTGCTGCTTGATTTCGCCCATTTCCGTCAGGCCAAGCATGCTCCCTACGCCTGTGGGGTCGGTGCCGTATTCGGCGGGTAGGTAGACCATGACGCCGATGGCCACTGCCGTCAGACTGGCAATGATCGTGGACCGGCGCAGTTGGGTGGGGGTCGGCAGGTCTTCGATGTTGGGTTTCGGTGCGTTGTTCATTGTTCTTTCCAATCTCTATGTGCTGGCGATGTAGCCTGCGATCTGCTGGTAGGTGAGCAGAAGGCCAAGGCCGACCATGATGATATTTGCGACAGAAGCCTGACGCATGAAGTTGGGGCTGCGGCGCCAGTATCCCATCACGATAAGGATCACGAAGAGCGCCAGAAGCTGACCCACCTCGACGCCCACGTTGAAGGCCAGAAGGTTCGCGAGCAGCCCGTCTTCGGACAGTTGGTAGTCGAGGATTTTTGACGCGAGGCCGGTGCCGTGGAACAGGCCGAAGATCAAGGTTGCGGCCTTGGTATTCGGCTGAAACCCGAGCCATTTCTGATAGAGGCCAAGGTTGTCGAGCGCCTTGTAAACGACCGACAGGCCGATGATGGCATCGATGATATACGCGTTGATGCCCCAACCGAACCAAACGCCCGCAATCATGGTGACAGAGTGTCCGACGGCAAAGATGCTGACGTAAATCGCTACGTCTTTCATGTGGTAGAGGAAGAAGACGACGCCGAGCAGAAACAGGATGTGGTCATATCCCGTGATCATGTGCTTTGCGCCCAGATAGATGAACGAGATGATGTGCACTCCGAAAATCTCTTGGATATAGCCCGCATCGCCGGGGGTCACGGCATGCGCATAGGCAGAGGTCGCGAATGCGATCAGCACCAAGAGGCTGGTTGTGAAGACGATCAGGGACTGCCGCAAAGCATGCGACGGGTGCCCTGACCGATAAGATCGGTTGGGTATCATTTTGATTTTCCGTTTATTGAGTGTGATGGAAGACAGCGCCAGAAAGGCGCGACATCACACTCGTGGCGGTCGATCTAGATCGTAGGCACTGCGGTCGGACGCTGCGGTTTCTGTCAGCGACCAGTTGGCGCTGGAAGGTGCTATGATCCCCGCACTGCGTCGGGGCGGCAGGAAGGCAGTATTGTGGTCGTGGTCGGCCATTTCGTGTGCATGGCCTTGGAAGATGTGAAGAATATCCACGATATCATCATGGGAATGGCCATGGTCTTCGATCTCGGCCTGGTGCTCGGCGAGGAGGTCTGCGACCTCGGAAAATTCTTGCAACTCGCTCTGGGCATTGGACGACAGCATGATCCCCACCGCCAAAGCGATGGTCAATGCAAAGCGCAGGACTGATGTCGCCTGTCGTTTCATGTGCCCGTTTCTGCAGGTCTCGGCCCGCTTGCTCTATCCCCCTAGGGGGGATACCGTCTTTCTATGATAAAACACGCTCCCCATGCAACCCACCCCGATATCATCAAGCGGCTGAAACGTGCCAACGGCCACCTTCTCAGCGTGATCGAGATGATCGAGGCGGAGCGCCCGTGCACCGACATCGCGCAGCAACTCCATGCTGTCGAGAAGGCCATCACGCAGGCCAAGCGCACCCTGATTCAGGATCATATCGACCATTGCCTTGATGCTGCAATGGCCGGTGCGGGCAGTGACGGCGCGCCTGCAACAGCAGAGTTCAAGGCGATCACCAAGTATTTATGAGGAAAGCCCATGCTCTCTGTCCTGGCTGATCGCACCTACCGGCACCTGTTCCTTGCACAGATCGTGGCTCTGCTTGGGACAGGTCTTGCAACAATCGCGCTGGGGCTGTTAGCCTATGATCTGTCAGGCGAACGCGCCGGGCTGGTGTTGGGCACGATCTTCACCATCAAAATGGTGGCATATGTCGGAATTGCGCCTATCGCTGGGGCCTTCGCCTATCGGTGGCCGCGCCGCACAATGCTGGTCAGCCTCGATTTGGTCCGGGCCGCTGTGGCGCTGTGCCTGCCATTCGTAACCGAGGTTTGGCAGGCCTACATCCTGATCTTTGTGCTTCAGTCTGCCTCTGCCGCATTCACGCCGACGTTTCAGGCGACCATCCCCGACATCCTACCAGAGGAAGACCGGTATACTCGGGCTCTGTCGCTCTCACGGCTGGCCTACGACCTTGAGAACATCATCAGCCCGATGTTGGCCGCAATCCTGCTGACCTTCGTGAGCTATCATGCGTTGTTCTTCGGCACCGTGATCGGATTCGTTGGCTCGGCGTTTCTGGTCTTGTCGGTTCTGCTGCCCAGCCCGCAACCAACCGCACATCGGGGCATCTATGATCGCACCACGCGCGGGATGCGGATATACCTCGCCACACCGCGCCTGCGCGGGCTGTTGTCGCTCAACCTCGCAGCGGCAGCAGCGGGTGCTATGGTGTTGGTGAACACGGTGGTTCTGGTGCGCGCCGATCTTGGCCTTGGCGATGCACAGGTGGCCGTCGCCCTTGGTGCTTTCGGTGGCGGGTCCATGCTTGCGGCCCTTTTGCTTCCCCGACTTCTGGAAACACGCCCAGATCGCCCGGTGATGATCGGCGGCGCAGGCATGCTGATCGCATCGCTGTTGGCGTTGTCTCTGATGACGCTCATGTATGACGCCCTTTGGATTCCACTCCTGGTGGGGTGGTTCGTAATAGGGATTGGGTATTCCGCTGTGCTGACACCTTCGGGGCGATTGCTTAAACGCTCTGCCCATGCGGAAGATCGACCCGCTGTTTATGCAGCGCAATTTGCATTGTCTCATGCCTGCTGGCTAACTACATACCCGCTCGCAGGTTGGTTGATCACCGTTTCCGGGCCGACAGTGGCGTTTGCGGCGTTGGCGTTGCTGGCAGGCATCGGCATGATCAGCGGGATCGCTCTTTGGCCGGAAGAAAGCAGCGATTCCTTGAAGCATTCGCATAACGACCTTCGAAGTGATCACCCACATGTTCTAGATGGCCGAACCCACAGTCATCCCATCATCATTGATGACTATCACCCGCACTGGCCGAGCCTGCGAGAAGCAGACAATAGCGCCAGGTAGAGGTATTGATCGCGTGGGTTGGTGAGGTCAAAACGGTCATTGGGGCGACTGCAGCGAAACGGCGCTTCGTCCGCGTCTTGTTTGTCTGGACCGCATGCAGCGAAAGCACGGTCTCGGTTCCACCCAAAACACCTCTCTTGAACGGCTGGAATGGCGACACACGCTGCGATGCAACAACACTCGTGCCGCAAGTGCGAGCAAATGCTGCGTCAGCAAAGCGCGAAAAACGAAGGTCGGGAAAGTCCCGCAACTTGATCCTTGGGCCTGCTGTTCCCGCTGCGGCACGCATGAATGACCGGTTTTTCCGCCGCACGGCGGCGCAGAATTTTACGCTGTTGCAGCAATTTCTGCGCTGCAAGCGCACGCAGCACAAATCTGTCACTTCTGCTTTGGGCTCCTTCTTGCCGTAAGCTGCAGGAAAGATGAATGGCCGGTTTGAAGTTCAACGACATGGCCCTTGCTCGTGCGTGTCTCCCCAAAGTCTTATGGAAACTACCTCTACGGACTGTGCTTCAAAAGCGCAGTCAGGAAGGCAATCACATCCTCAGGCGTTGTTGCCTTGGCCTTCGCCAATCTCTCAGGACACAATGGAGGGTCAATAAAGGCGACCGGATCTCGCTTGTTGATCCATAAGATCGACAGCTCAGAGGACTCCCAAACGTATACCCAGCCAACCGTGTGTTTACCATTGGATCCAATCAACCGGGCTATGGGTGATGCTTCTTCGTTGAAATGGGTCACTATTTAATTCACTTTGAACTTGCTGCCGGATGTCAGGGCGCCAGAAAACAAACTGGTTTTGGGGTTGTGGGTCTATCCCAGGGTTGCGGCGCAACAAATTCGCGGGTTAGAAACCGCCTCGGCTTGAATACTCTTGATCATGAATTCTGAGAGGCACTTCGGCCTTCATTTGAAAAAATGATGATGTCAAAATTCACGCCCAACCCTCATGTGCAATTTCTACTTTGTACTCGTCGCCTATCTTGGCGCTGGACCCCAATTCGGGAAATTATTAGCCGAAGACAATAGTCTAGGATGCGAATGTAGAATATATTGCGTGGCTAAATACTCTACATCTGGGCTCTGCCTTTGGCATGAAGCGACGGGTACAACTTGGTTTAAATATTCAGGAAGCGCGCCGATTCAGAGGGTTCAGCCCAGAAACCCTTGCGCATCGCACGGACATTGATCGGGGCTACATTGGCAAGATTGAGAACGCAAAGCATGCCGCGTCGATCGATATGGTCGAAGCGATTGCGGAGGCATAGGGCGTTGAGGCACGAGACCTTCTCAATCCCAGATTCTGAGTGCTTTTCGACAAGCCCCTGCATTCCATAACTATGGCCCAACCAATCCATGGAACTCTTCATACTCTTCGCTTACTTCACGCGCTTCCTGAAACGCGCGCGCCCGTTCCTCGTCGAGGCAGCGGAAATAGCTCTGTATATCCTGAATATAGATCTCGAAGTCGTTCCGAATAAGATCAGCATATTCTTGAGCAGCTTGCGGGTCGTTTGGGACGAAGGGCTGTGCGGGCGCAAAGCAGGTTTCTGCTAACGCATCACCAGCCAAAAACATGAGAGAAGCTATAACTGGCACGTAGCGATTACGCTGCATTCGAGTGCGCCAAAACGACCATGTAACCTTGAAAGAATTCACTTTGCATGCCTAATGAGAGTGCGACCACAGTACAGCCGCAGCGCATAAATATACCTTGTGGTTTATAATATACTTTAGTATGTCTGGGCTTCAAGTAGGAATGCCCAGAGTTACACCTTTTTAAGAAAGCGTGAGCCGGGCCATGAACTGGGAAGTCGAAGCACCAAATGTGGTCACGGAGGCGAGATTCCGCAAACTCGTGGACGGCGGCTATAGCGCCGAAATCTTGTGTCAGGAATCTGCGCATAAGAAAGGTCCCAGCTATTATGGGGTCTGGATCATGCGCGCCGTCTCTGACGACGGCGTAGAGAAGCTGCTGGTTACGGCCCGGACCCGGACAACTCACAACGATATCAAAATCCGCGAATTCAAAACCATCACGGGTGTTGTGTCTTTCCTTGTTGGGATCGGTTTCTCTCACGCCGATGTTCCGCTTGAGGAAGGTCAGCGCACCTCGCACAAGCTTGCAGCGGCCATCAAAGGCAGCGGCGACTAGTCTTCTCTTCATTTGGCTGCTTGCGCCACCTACGGCAGCCCAAATGGTTCTAGTCATGGAGAGCGACGGCTCGCTGACCGCGACGCAATCTCAAAACAGCTTTGCTCGGAACTACAACGACGGCGTAGGCCAAGGCCCGGTGGCCGATGCACTCGCGATATTGGACGCACCTGATGATATCGCAGTAACAGAAGAAATCCGCATCGCCGCCATCGCGCCGCATGCTCCCCTGCCCCGTGCGGATGTTCTTACGGCGATTGAGGCCACAGCGCTACGTTATGGCGGCCATACCGGTTTGCGCAGCGCGGGACCTTGGCGTTGATCCGCGCGACCCCTTGCAGAACCTTGATGGTTCCGCCCGCTGTCTCGCCCTGATGCTTGAGCTCTTTGGCGATCCACGGCTCGCCTTGGCAGCCTATAACGCCGGCCCCGATGCCGTGCGCCAATACTGCGGCATCCCCCTTACCGAGAAACCCAAAACCATGTGGCCCGCGTCATGGCGGTGGTCGCCCGTCTGGAAGGAACAAACCCATGAGATTCAACCCGTCATTCTTCGTCGCTGTTTTAGCAGTTCTTGTATGGTCATAAAACGTCGCGGGGGCAATCGGCAGAACCCTGCAAATCGGCTCGACCCCGTGGTCCGCGCGATGATCTTCTATGAACTGGATCATCGTTTGAATGGGCGGTCGAGCTCCGCCTGGGCAAAATATGCGGACGCTTTACGCAGGATCTCGTTTGCTTGTTTGAGTTCACGGTTCTCACGTTCAAGCGCCTTCATCTTTTCGGCCATCTCTGTCGTGATGCCGCCGCGCTGGCCAGTATCGACCTCGACCTTCTTGACCCATTCATTCAGCGTCTGCGGCGCGCAGCAATCTTTTGCGGGTTTCACTAATTCCCGGACACGGATTTCAGTAAATCCCGGACAGGCGTTTCAGTAATTACCGGACAGGTATTTCACTAATTCCCGGACAGCTCTGGGGAGACGTGTGCGCGGTTGGTCATTGCCTGCGCCGTTACGGCATTCTGTCGGTCTTGAACAAGGCCGGGAGGGACCATGCCGAGACGGAAGCAAGCGAGGCGCACGACTGTGCAAGACATACGAACGATACTGCGGCTGACGCATGAACAAGGGCTTTCGGCACGTGAGGTTGCCGTACGGCT
>NZ_MUHR01000021.1 GCF_002105285.1 Planktotalea arctica | reverse complement strand
CGGCTTCGTCCAAGAGCCCAATCGGACCGATGCTGCAAGGCGCACCAATGGCAGAATTCCGTAGAAAGCAGCTATTTATACTTTTTTAAGCGACTTACGGCAGTTGCTTGCCGACAGGTCGTGGAATTTCAATGGTGATCCTAATAATCGGGCCTGTGATGTCCTAATTCAGGCTTATCAATCAGCAGAGCCACTACTCAACTCTTCAATCATCCGGTCACGCATGACGAATTTCTGTGGCTTGCCAGTGATTGTCATCGGAAGTTCGTCGACGATGCGAATATGGCGGGGCACTTTGAAGTGAGCGATCTGACCTGCGCAGAACGTGCGTAGTGCTTCGGGTGAAACGTCGCCACCTTTTTGAGCCACAACCCAAGCGCAAACCTCTTCGCCTAATCGCGTATCGGGTACGCCAAAGACCTGGACTTCGCTCACATTGGGGTGGCTGAACAGGAATTCTTCGATCTCTAGCGGGTAGATGTTTTCGCCGCCACGGATGATCATGTCCTTCACTCGGCCCGTGATCGTACAAAATCCGCCAACGTCTAGCACCGCAAGATCGCCTGAATGCATCCAACCGTCGCGAATGGCGTCCGATGTGCGTGCGGCCTCTTCCCAGTAGCCCTTCATCACCGAATAACCGCGCGTACACAGCTCACCTTGGATGCCCACTGGCACGATTTGACCCGCCTCATCGACTATCTTGACCTCCAGATGCGGATGCACGCGCCCAACAGTTTCACAGCGCCGCTGGGTGGTGTCATCAACAAAGCTCTGGAACGATACGGGTGCGGTTTCGGTCATGCCATAGCAGATCGTGACCTCGTTCATGTGCATCTGGTCGTTGACCTGTTTCATCACGTCAACCGGGCAAGGTGCGCCCGCCATAACTCCTGTGCGCAAAGCGGACAGATTGCGCGGTGCGTCGGTCAGCTCCTGTAGCATCGCAACGAACATTGTTGGCACGCCGTAAAGGGCGCTGCAACGCTCAGTGGCGAGTGCGTGAAGCGTTTGCTTCGCATCAAACGTTTCACCCGGAAAGATCAGTGCGGCACCTTTACTTACACCGCCGAGAACGCCCATGACCATGCCGAAACAATGATAAAGCGGCACTGGAATGGCGAGGCGGTCGTTCTCTGTCAGCTTGATCCGATCAGTCACAAAACGCGCATTGTTGACGATGTTGTAGTGCGAAAGCGTTGCGCCTTTCGGCTGTCCGGTTGTGCCAGAGGTGAACTGAATGTTGATCGCGTCATCCGGTTGAAGCGTGCGGTCGATCTCGGGCAGGCGCAGCTGCTGAGCTGGCCCACCAAGCGTTGCCACCTCGGCAAAGGCCCAGACACCGCTACCCTCTGGCGCATCGTCCATCACGATCACATGGCGCAGGTTTGGCAATCTTACCGAGTGTAGCCGCCCGCGTTCAACCTGCGACAATTCTGGCGCTAAAGTGTGGATCATTTCAAGGTATTCAGAGGACTTGAAAGACCGCGCCAAAACTAAGGCTTTGCAACCCACTTTGTTCAGCGCGTATTCCAATTCAGACAAGCGATACGCAGGGTTGATGTTCACCAAGATCACGCCAATGCGTGCGGTGGCAAACTGGGTCAGAACCCACTCAAGCCGGTTTGGCGACCAGATGCCAAGGCGATCCCCTTTTTCCAACCCCAGTGCCAGAAAACCCGCTGCCAATGCATCTACGGCGCGATCAAGATCATAGTAGCTCAGCCGTGCCTCTGGAAAGATCAGCGCATCGCGTGGGCCATATCGCGACACGGCATCGCGCAAAAGCTGCGGGATCGTGGCGTAGGCAAGTTCAGGATGTTTCGCGCCTTGCACATATGATTTTCCATCACGCGGCGCGAGATTACTTTGCGCAGATACATCTTGTTCCAGCCCAAAATTCTGGATTCGGCTTGCAATACTCTCGTTCAGGATAGTCATCGTGAGGGCTCCTTACATATCGCGCCAATCACCTGATTGCTCAAAGGCGTGGGCTGCCTGATAAATTTTCATTTCGCCGTAGTGTGGCCCGACCAATTGTAATCCGATTGGCAGCCCTTCGCTAAAGCCGCAAGGGATGCTCATCGCGGGCAAGCCTCCGTTAAAGGGGGCCGTGTTCGGCACCATTTCAAAAGCGCGCTGCACGTACAGGCTCAGCGAGCAATCGGCAGGCGGATGTTCCTGGGGTTTGATTGGCAGCGTCGGCATCAGCAACAGGTCATATTGCTTGAGCGCGGCCAAATACCGTTCATTGCACCGGCGCATAATGTTTTGCGCTTTACCGTAAAAGCGCCCGCGATATTGTTGCTGGAAATGCTCCCCGACGAACATGCAGGCCTTTAACGAATGGCTCAGCTCGTCCGCGCGGCCTTTCCATTGTGACATGTGATCGGTCATTGAGGGTAGGAAGAGACCGCGATAATTGGTCCCTGTGGAATTGCCCCACATCATGCCATCTTGCAGCCCTTCAAGAGTGATTGCAGTCCATGCGTCCATCGCGGTGTGATGTTCGGGAACCGAGACATCCTCAACGCGCGCGCCGAGCTCGCGGAAACGCTCGATGGCCTGCATCACCTTTTGATCAACGTCCGCTTCTGAATTGGGGTGGCCAAAGCCCTCACTTAAAACGCCAATGCGCAGTCCATGCGCGCCGCGACCCAATGCCTCGGTGTAGCTATAGACCTTCGGTTTGTACTGGCGTGGATCAAGGCCGTCTTCGCCTGCCAATACTTCTAATAACAAAGCATTATCTGCGACACTGTTAGTGATAGGGCCAAGGTGGTCGATGGTTTGTTCAATCGGCATTGCGCCTGTATAGGGCACCAGTCCATGTGTAGGTTTCATCCCGTAACACCCGCAATTAGATGCCGGAATGCGGATAGAGCCGCCTTGATCGCCAGCAATTGCCATATCCACCTCGCCTGCGGCAACCAATGCAGCAGATCCAGCAGAGGAGCCGCCTGCCATATAGCCGCGTTTATATGGGTTATGGATTGGGCCTTTGGCATTGGTGTGCGAACCGCCAGAGAGGCAAAAGTTCTCGCAATGTGCTTTGCCTGCAATGACAGCGCCCGCGTCGAGCATTCGCGTGACGATAGTGGCGTCAATTTCTGGCGTGTAGCCTTCCATGATGGATGAACCGTTCATCAGGGGTACACCTGCAAGGCAGATTGTATCCTTTAGCGCAATTCGCTTACCGCGCAATTTACCATCTGGTGCGCCGCGCACTTCCGTCTTTACATACCATGCATTCAACGAGTTTTCGCTTGGATCAGGGAAACGGCCTGGGCTACGTGGATAGCGCACTTCGGGCAGGTTGTCGGGCATCGCGTCCAACCTGTCATAGGCCTGCATGTAAGGCTCGATGATCTCGGTGTACTCACTCAGATCTTCGTCCGACAGGCTCATCCCAAACCGTTCGGCCATGGTGCGCATTTGAGCAAGAGTTGGGCGTTTGATAGTCATTGCTGTCACCGTTGAGACTGAGGGTTGCGATCGGGTGGGCGCTGTAGCGCTCGGTTGCTGGGCAAAAGTTTCCGTGCGTTGTGGCGCAGCAGCTCGGGTCTTCACTCGCGCGGTTTTTTGACGTGTGCCGCGCGCGGCACCAAAGCCCAAAAATTGATCGACCTTAGATTGATCTGACAGCTCTTCGCGCGTCAGCTCGCCTGTGATCCGTCCACGCTCCAACACCAAAACGCGGTCAGACAGGTCAGCGATAAAGTCAAAGTTCTGCTCAACCAGCAAAATAGACAGCCCGCGAGTTTGGCGCAGCGTCAACAAGGTTTCGGACATTTCCTCGATGATGGAAGGTTGGATGCCCTCCGTGGGCTCATCAAGCAGTAGGAAGTCCGGATCGCCCATTAGGCATCGCGCCAGTGAGAGCAATTGTTGCTCGCCCCCCGACAAGGCCCCGCCCTCGCGGTCCAGCAAGCGAGAGAGGCGTGGGAAATCAGCGAGCACTGCTTCGATCACATCATGCTCAGAACCAGCGCCATGATCGTGCCAAGCAAAACGTAAGTTGTCGCGCACAGAAAGTTGCGGAAAGATGCCGCGCCCTTGCGGCACATAGCCCAGGCCCATTTGGCTGCGTTCATTGGGCGCAAGCCGCGTGATATCGTTTTGGTCATAGCGAACTTGACCCGAACTTGCAGGGAGAAAGCCCATCAGAGTTTTCAAAAGCGTCGTCTTGCCCATGCCGTTATGACCTAACACGCCGACAACTTCGTTCTCGGCGACATCAAGGTCAATGCCATGCAAGATCGGCACGCGGCCATATCCACCGGACAACCCTTTGGCGGATAGCAATATTTCGCGATCTTTAGACATCACGCTTTCTTTCCTAGATAAACGGCGCGCACTTGGGGATCCGACATGACTCGTTCGACATGGTCCTCCATCAACACAGCCCCTTGATGGAATACGGTCACGGTTTGCGCGATGGAGCGGATAAATTGCATGTCGTGCTCGACGATTACGACGGCTGCGAAGCGAGTGAGTTCATGGATGATCTCGGTCATGCGATCAACGTCCTGCGCGCTCATTCCAGCGGCGGGTTCATCGAGCAGCACGAGCCAAGGGTCGGCTACCGCTACAATCCCCAGTTCGACGCGCTGGCGTTCGCCGTGGGCCAACTGTCCCAGTTGCGTGCGTGCAATTGCGCCCAATGCCAATCGATCAATGATCGAATCCGCGCGCTCTCGGGCCTCAACAACGTTGTAAAAGCGCCGAGCCGCCAGCCAGATATTTTCATGTACACTGAGCGCGTCCATGACGTTCGGTGTCTGGGTTTTGATGCCTACGCCGAGCGAGGCAATCTGATGCGGTTGCCATCCTGTAACCTCTTGACCGCGCATATAGACGTGGCCTTCGGTTGGTGTCAGCAATCCCGTCACACATTTAAAGAAGGTCGATTTGCCCGCACCATTAGGTCCGATCAAACAGCGCAACTCGCGTGCTTTCAGCTTGAAATTGACATTATCGCTTGCCGTTACACCGCCAAACCGCATCGTCAGTCCGCTGGTTTCCAAAACCGTTTCAACCATGCCGCGCTCTCCTCATTCGGCGAGGTCTTGGCTTGCGCTTTGTGCGGCCAAAAATGCTGTTCAAAAGCGACGCAACTGCTGGCACCAGACCGCGCGGTAAGAACAAAACAAACAGCACAAGGATCAGACCCATGACTAGCGTATTGTCGATCATACTTTGCTGGCCCAGCATGAACTTGAGGTATGCCAAACCGGCTGCCCCAACTATCGGCCCAAACCTCGTGCCAAGACCGCCCACGATGCACCAAATAATGATCTCCGCTGATTGACCCAGCGAAAACAAGTTGGGAGTGACGATCTCGCCCCAATTGGCGAACAGCGCACCTGCAAGCCCCGCAATTGCAGCCCCAATCGCAAACAACACAGTTTTGCGTGCGGCGACGTCATAGCCCATCAGGCCCATGCGCACTTCGTTTTCTCGAATGCCAACGGCAATGCGTCCGAATGATGAGCGCAGCAGCCAAGTGACTAATAAAAACACGATCACCAGCGCAATCGCGCAGACATAGAAATAGGGATCACCCCAGATATAAGCGCCAGGATCACCCGGCACGTTGAGCGTCTGAAAGCCGGGGATGCCGTTGAAACCGCCCAAGCGCGCGTTGCCAATCACGTATTGCGGACCAGCGGTCGAGTTCACAAATTTGAACAAGATCAGCGTGACGACCAGCGTGATGACACCTAGATAAACATCCGTCAGACGCCCGTAAAACATCATCGCCCCGAGCAGTGCCGCGAATACCGCAGGCACCAGAACCGCGAGGATCATAGGCAGCGTGCTCTCGCCAATGTTGATGGCAGCGATGGCGTAGGTATAGGCACCCAAACCGAAGAAGGCTGCCTGACCAAAGCATAAGATCCCGCCAAAGCCCCAGATCAGCCCAAGGCTAAGGCCGAGCATGCCGTAGATCACGAGCACAGTCAGCGTATATGTGCTGATCATCAACGGTAGCAGCCAAATCAGCATAGCCGAAACCACCAGCGTGATCATCACATCTTGCGACGCGCTACGGCCCATCACAATTTGCCTTTGAAGAAGCGACCGGTGATCCCCTGCGGCATGGTGCGCAGCAGGACGACAGCGGCGATCAATAGCGCGACTTCACCGATGACCGGCGAGATTGCGAATGTGAAGAACTGGCTGACGAGGCCGAACGAGGTGGCAGAACTCACGAGACCCGCGATCAGCGAAGGTCCACCCGCGATCACGGTGATAAAGGCTTTGGCAATATAAGCCCCGCCAGAAGTGGGAACGAGGCCGACCAAAGGGGCCAAAACGGCACCTGCAAGTCCGGACAAGGCCGAGCCGCAGAAGAATGTCATCATGTAAATGCGATCCGGACTATAGCCGAGTGCAGCCGCCATATCAGAGCGTTGCATCGTGCCGCGTGCGATCAAGCCAGCGCGTGTGCCGCGCAATACAGCAAACATGGCAATGACCAGCACAATGGTCACGATGATGATGAAAAAGTTGTAGCCGTTGACCTGATAGCCACCGACCGCAAAGCCGGGGATCGGGGTCGAGATACCTGTCGTTGTATTGCCGAAAATCATCGTCGCCAGCCCGATAAAAACGAGGCTAAGACCCCAAGTGGCCAGCATCGTATCGACCAAGCGTCCATATAGATGGCGGATCACCAAGCGTTCGACGATCAATCCGATCAACCCAACGACAAGGGGCGCGATAACGAGCATGGCAACAAAGACATTCACACCTAGCCCGACAGCGGTGATTGTCGCATAGCCGCCCATCATCATGAATTCACCATGCGCAAGGTTGATGACTTTCATCATCCCGAACACCACGGCCAGTCCGGCACTGATCAACACCAGCGACGCGACGCCATAAAGCACTTCAACAAGAATAACGAAACTGAGGTCCATAGTGCCCAACGTCTGTAAGGAGAAGATCAGGGCGGCTCGCACCGCCCTGACAGGGAGAACCCAAAGAGATCAGATTTCGATCTCGTATTGGGTGTTGTCGCCGGGATTGGCTTGCAAATCGCACACGGCCTGAGTGTCAATTGGCGCGCGTTGAGGCAGGGTTTCGATCACGGTCATCCCTTGGCCTTCAAACTCCATTATGTGCACATCGACTGTAGCATGGTGGGTTTGCGGATCAATGGTGACTTTGCCTGCTGGACCCTCGATGGAAATGCCAGTCTCAAGCGCATCCACGACTGCGTCGCGCTCGACGCTGCCGGCTTTGCGCACACCTGCGGCCCAAAGCATGATGCCTTGATACGTAGACACGGCCAATTCATGGATCGCAGTTGTATCGCCATACTCAGCCTGCCATTTTGCTTTGAACGCGATGTTGGCGGGTGTTTCCAGCTCTTGGCTGTAGTTGTAGGCGACCATGATGCCGTTGCCTTCTTCAGGCGTCAGGACCTTATGCTCATTGCCTACGCCCATCGTCGTCGACGCGAGGGGGACCTTGTCTTTCATGCCCGCTGCCGACCATTGGCGGAAGAAGGACAGATGCGCACCGCCCACGAGTGGGGCAAACACCAGATCCGGCGCTGTTTGCTGGATCTTTGTGATAGTAGAGCCGAAATCAGCAACGTCGAGCGGGAAGAAATCAGTCGCAACAACCTCGCCGCCATTGTCTTCGACAAACTTCTGAATCCAGCGTGCGGTGATCTGGCCATAGTTATAATCAGCCGCAAGAATATGCACCTTGGGGCCAGATTTTTTCATCGCATAAGGCACCAGCACCTCGACTTGCTGCGCGGGGGTCACGCCCGTCACAAATATGTTGCGATCGCAGACGCCGCCTTCGTATTGAACGTTGTAGAAGTACAAGGTCTTGGTCTTGCGCATGGTCTGACGGATCGCTTCACGCGAGGCAGACAGGATGCCGCCGTGAACAACATCGACTTTGTCCTGACGGGTCAGTTGCTGCGCATATTGCGAATAAAGCGCCATGTCAGATTGGGTGTCGTAGGCGGCAACTTCGACCTGCTTGCCAAGCAAGCCGCCTGCATCATTAATCTCTTTCACAGCCAAGCGCATCGCTTGATCCATCGGTTTGCCATAGGCGTCAAAGATGCCGGATGTGTCGAGGATTGATCCCAACTGGATCGTATCCGCCGCCATTGATGCGCTGGGTAACATCGCTGCGGTGCTAAGCGCTGCTGCGCCGCCAAGTAGTTCTCGCCTGTTCAGAGACATAAAAAGTCCTCCGTTGATTGGTTTGAGGGGAAGAGCTGATCTTGCGATCACTCTTTGGGTTTTTCGGATTTAGAGGTGGGTTTAGGTTCGTCTTTGGCCTTAATGCGGTTGGCATAATCTGCCGTTCGCCCTGCGGTGGGGACGTCAAAATCCAAGCCGATCTCTTCGCCCATTTGCTTCATCGCAGGCAGGCGCACGGCCATTCCGAGTATCTGGTCCATCGCGGCCCCAAAGGCGCTGTCGACGCCGTCGCCGCCAGAAGAGCCAGAACCGCCGCCGGGTCCGCTGATCTGGTTGATGCGGATCGAGTCGATTTTCTCCACAGGCTTCATCATCTGGGTCATGATCTCGGGCATTTTGTCGAGCTTGCGTTCTTCTAGGCGCATGCGGATCACCGCATCGCTGAGCGTGTTCTCTGCTGAATTCAGGGCAACTCTGCCTGCCGCCTCGGCCTCCATCGCGGATTGCTCAGCATGTGCGCTGGCGGTGCGGACCGATGCGTCTGCCTGTGCTTTGGCAAGAAGCGTGTTGACGTCGCTTGTGACGCGTGCGCCTTCAAGTTCGATATCGCGATCTTGCTTGAGTTTGGCGATTTCCATTTCGCGCATCGTGACTGCGCGTTCCTTTTGCGCCTGCACGTTTTCGGCCGCTAGAATTACTTGCGCGCGGGCTTCTTCCTCTTCTGCTTGTGCTTTTGCCTCTTTGGTGCGCGATTGCGACAGCTTGATCCCGTTGGCAATTTTCGCTTCTTCCAGCTCCAGCAGCGCGCGCATCTCAACCTTGCGAAGTGCTTCATCGCTGGTGACTTTTGCAGCTTCTGTTTCTTGCTCTTGCTGGATGCGACTGGTCTCGGAGGCATGCCGCGCCTCTGAGTGTGCTTGCGACGCTCGGCTCTCTGCTTCGGCCTCCAGTTTGGTCAAGTGTTCTTGCTGGGCAATCTCTGTTTCACGCTCTGCGCGTTGCAGCTCCATCTGGCGCTGATGCTGGGCCAAACGATGTTCGCGAACGGCGGTTTCTGTGGACGTTTCAACAAGAATGCGGGCCTTGCGTTCTTCTGCGACCATCTCCGCCAAACGGCGCATGCCGCGTGCGTTGAAGGTGTTGTTTTCATCCCGCCCTGCGAAATCACTTTGATCAATGGAGACAAGCGCGGCTGTCACCAGCTCTAGTCCCAACCGCCCAGCGTGCTCAGAGGCAACGCGCGCGACCTCTTGGGTGAATTCAGCGCGCTCTAGGTGGATATTGTTCAAATCGCGCGATGCAGCAGCGGTCTGGATCGCGTTGGCCAAAGGACCTGCGAGCGCATCCTCAAATGCTTCGCCGCCACGCGCAATGCGATTGCCAAAGGCCTGTGCTGCGGTAGCGATATTGTCGGTATCTGAGGCGACGCGCAGCTCGAACTTCATAGTGATGTCGGCGCGCAGCGGATCGGATGTGAGCACCGCCTCGCGCCCTGTGCGTGACACGGTTACAGTGTTGGTCTGCATCGATACGCGCAGTGATTGATGCACGATCGGTAGCACCACACAGCCACCGTCCGTCATCACGCGCCGCCCGCCCATGCCGGTGCGCACAAGCGCGCTTTCCAACGATGCTTTTGCGTAAAATCGCTGAAGAAACCAGATGCCGATCAGCAGAGCGATTGCCAATATGACGAGAGCCAAGAGCCAGTACAAAATAAGTTCCCCCACCGCGTCCGGCACACAGGCCAGCGCATCAAATCAGTTGATGCTACGGTGTGAGATTTTATTTTCCATTTCAAGCATTTTATTTGAATAGGAAAATAATATCGGGATGTTTATTATATTACAGCACCTTAAAGTCGCAAAATTGTACACCATCCGCACGCGCTAGGTAGATGGACGGGCGCTCTCTCTTGCCATTTCGCTCAAAACTGCGACCACTTTCGTGAATCACAGGCAGACCGTCCTGCGTGGAACGTTCGCGCCAAATGTCGCCAAAGTCGCGCAAGAGCGCTGACAAGTAATGCAAGCCTTCATAAGTTGATTGTCCAAGCGCATTCAACGCGGGCCCGATTTCCCCATGCATCGCATAATAGCGCTCTTTGAAGCAGGCATTCGCATCGGTGGAAATGGACCCAAAGTACGAAGAGACAGAAAACAACCGCTCTAGATTCCCCTCACCGCAGGCCATCAAGCCATTTTCCTCAAGCGCACAGGACAGACGCAATATCGATTTATGCAGGCCACGACGACCGAACACGCGATTGAAATCGACGGCATCTTGCCCAACCAGTGACACAAGCACAGCGTCGGCGCCCGACGCTTCCAACCTATCGACCAGATCAGTCATGCTGGGCAGTCCGAATGGCACATAGCACTCCATCGCCAAATCCACATTCATCTGCCTCAGGCAGGTCTTGGCAAAACTGTGCGAGCTGCGCGGCCAGACGTAATCATTCCCGATCAGTGCCCATTTGCGGGGTCGAAACGCTTGCTGAAGCATCGCCATCGCAGGGCCGAGTTGTTCCTGAGGGGTCTCGCCAATCGCAAAGAGGCCCGGCGTCGTTTCGCCGCCTTCATAAAGCGGGGTGTAGATGTAGGGAATGCGTTGGCGCACCACTTTGGACAACCTTTGGCGCACCGCGCTCAGATGCATTCCGACAATCGCATCAATTGCGCCAAGCTCGATCAGTTCGTTGATGATTTCTTCAATGGGTTCACCGGCCTCAAGTGCGGCATCAATCATGATCAACTGAACCCGGCGACCTTGAATCCCGTTGGTGCGGTTCAACTCTGCGGCGGCGACTTGCGCGCTCGAAATGCAAGACGGCGCCCAAATGCCAGCAGGTCCACACATCGGAATTAGAAGCGCCACGTTGAAACTGCCTTGCGCGTGCAAATGGCCGCTCTCGCGCAAATCCGCGAGTTCGATTGGAAGAGCCAGCTCTGCTGTGAGGCGTCCCAGGGCCACATCCTTCTCAAGTTTGCACGGCGAATTGGCACATTGCAATTGAATTTGCTTTCCAAGTCAACTAATTTCACTTTGAACGATTTACCGAGGCTGAGAATGACGACCGAGCTTAACCCTCTTGGCAACCACCTATCCTACGCACTGGCCGCGGCGCATAGGTCGGTTACGCAAGCGCTGACTGTTCGCCTGAAAAAGCATGGCATTCAGATTGAGGCATGGCGGGTCATGGAATGCCTTGACGCAGGTACCAAACTTTCCATGGGAGAGTTAGCAAAGCAGGCGCTGCTCAATCCGCCCGCGTTGAGTAAGCTCGTAGACAGAATGGTGTCTGATGGATTGGTCCATCGGCAGATCGCAACCGCCGATCAACGCCAGATCAACCTGCTTTTGACCAACTTAGGACGGAGGCGGATGCTTCAAGTCCGACAAGATGTCGAAGACGAAGATCGTGCATTGGCGGAGCAATTTGATACCAAGGACGGTGCGCTACTGATCCAACTTTTGTCCCAACTCAGTTGATTGCGCTTAATACGTTTCCATCAACTTAGTTTTTGTTACTGACGACCATCTCGCTAGTGCAACAAACTTACTCGTTTCGCCCAAGACGTATTTTTACAGCGATCGCAAAGGGCGCAATGCAGTCATTGGCTCACCCGCAGCGAATGCTCGGTTTGTCCGCACTTCGGCCATAAACAATAGTCCGAGTGAACGTCCACTTCATTTAGTCTGTGTCCAGTCTTGCGTCTTTTTGAATGTTGAACAGTGTGTTAGAATCAAACTCTTAAGATTACCGTGTTCAACACAGCGTTTCCGCCCTACCCTCAAAAAGACATCAAAAACACACTCGCGCACACACTTAAAATATTACCACTTAAGTCATTGATTATAAGTCAATAATTTACACCGTTTCCATTGAAAATCCTCGTGTCGGTGGTTCGATTCCGCCCCTGGGCACCATTTTTACCAACAATATCAATGACTTATCTGAGCGCATTGCGCGCTAAAGTTGTGTGATTCAAAAACACACCTTAAACACACTTTTTGCCGTGTTGCTGACTATTTTGACTGTGGATTCGCTGTGTTGGACACTGTGTTGGCTGTTGCTCGCACAATCAGTCTATGTTGGCATTTACCGCTTGTTGTGTGAACGTGTTGTAGGCAACCAGTCCACCAGAGCTGACGCTATTTGACGTAATAGCCTGAATGACCACCTGATGTGTCACCATCAGTGTGAACGTGTTTTCCGAAAGCCCGTCTAATTTACGTCTAAGAATAGCAAGTGTTTCGTCTTTTGGCGCATGTGATTGGAAGAATGAGTTCAGTCCAGAAAAAGTTTGGAAATCGCCAAGGTCCAGAAGGCGTGCAGTTTCCTTGCATCGGCACCATTCGCTGGAAAGCACTTCATCAAATGCAAAGCCTGCCTGCTTAAGCGCCGCCCCTATACGCCTAGCTTGATCCCTACCCTGATCACTCAGATTGCGCTGTGTCGCACACTCTTTAACAGTGAAGCTTTCTGGATCCCCAAAGCCGGGCGCGAGCGCATGACGCATAAACAGCACATTTGCATTGATAGCTTTAACAGCATCATCAAGCGTCTGTGTTTCTGCACTCACATAGGATGCGTTAACCATGAACAGCCATAGTAATGCAGCGAATACTTTACGGCACATATGAGCCCCCCTTGCGTCAGTGAGGCTTATGTAGCGTGCATGTTGTGATTTTCAAAACGCCTTCAAACACACACTTTGGTAGACTTGTCCGTGCGTTGAGCCATAATGTTGTGACAAGGAGCAAGACATGCGGCAGCTGCGGGATGATACACATCTGATACTGGACGGCGAAGTGCGTGTGTATCAGCGTGAGCGCAGCAAGCGCTGGCAGGCAGCCTTTGTGATTGATGGGCACACCATCCGCATCAGCACTGGCAAGCGCGATTTGGCAGAGGCCAAGGAGTATGCCCGCGATACTTATTTGGAATACAAGTTCCGCCACAAGAACGACCTGCCTGTTGTCACCAAAAAGTTCTCTGATGTTGCTAAGCTGGCTATTGCCGATATGCGCAAGCAGCTGGACGCAGGTTTGGGACGCAAGGTGTTCGCAGATTACATCGTTTGTATTGAGCGTTATCTGATCCCGTTCTTTGGGGCGCAGTATGTGACCACCATCGACTATGAGAAAGTGCAGCAGTTCTACGACTGGCGGCGGGCTAAGATGGGCCGTGAGCCAAAGGCCTCTACGCTCAACACGCATAACTCAGCCATGAACCGTGTGTTTGAAGAAGCTGTGGCTCGAGGGTTTCTGGCGCACAAGAATGTACCGCTGTTGGTGAACAAGGGCGAAAAGAGCGAACGCCGCCCTGACTTCACGCGAGAAGAATACGCGACAATGATCCGCAAGATGCCAAGCTGGATCAACTCAGGCAAAGCAGGCAAGCCCACAGAGATGCGCCATTTGATGCGAGACTATGTGCTGATCATGGCCAATACGGGCATGAGGCACGGCACAGAGGCGCTGAACCTACGGTGGAAGCATGTGACGCTGTTTGAGGAAAAGGATCTGCAGTATTTGGAGATGAGCGTGTCAGGCAAAACTGGGCGCAGGGATATCATCTGCCGCAGTGGAACGATCAATTACCTGAAACGCATCCATGAGCGCAGTGAGGACATACGGAACATCCCATTCGCGGATTTACTTAAGCAGCGTGTTGATCTGCCGGTGTTTAGATTACCCGATGGCACCGTATCTAAGAACATCCACCAAACCTTCCGCAAGTTCCTAAACGATACAGGGCTAATCACATGCCCACGTACAGGGCAGAACAGAACTCTGTATAGCCTGCGTCACACTTACGCGACCTTTGCCCTACTAAACGATGGTATGGATATACACGCACTAGCCATACAAATGGGCACATCAATTGGCATGATTGAGCGCCATTACAGCCATCTTACGCCGCGCCTCAAAAAGGATATGCTCACGGGCAAGCGGTATGAGTTGTCGCGAGATGAGTTTGATGTGGACAATGAAGCTAACGAGTAGATACGATCTACATCTTGGGCGGAGACTGGACGTTCGCTGCGAGCGCGATGTGTGTATGCGTCAAGTGTGAGAGCTGACATTCACATTGCCGAGGAACTCAGTTTCTTTCTGCACCGCCAGAAGGCGGCTTGGAGCCCAATTCGACCGATGCTGCAAGGCGCACGAATGTCTGCTATGCGCCTTGCGATCAGTTTCGAGCTTGTGCATCTATTTCAGCAATGTTTCCGAAGCCAGTCGGCCAAAAGCATTTGCGGCCTTGGGGCTCGTGCCCGTAATCAGACGACGATCAACATGGCATAACGCATCGGCTTTCGTGTTGGTGATCTGTGCGCCCAGAACAGTCAACTTCTCAGACACCCACCACGGCATCGGGCCTGGCAAGTAGCCGATCATGGGGGTTTGTTTGTCGACCGAATCCGGGAGCACAGTCATCTTGTATCCGTCATACAAGAACCCTTTTTCAGTCTTCGCGGCCAATAACGCGGCAGGGCCGTGACAAAGAGCCAATGTGAATATGGGAGAACAACTTCCAGTTTTTGGGCGGTTGCCCTAAGGTTGACGCGATGCAATCAACGTGGCGCTTATTGGTTCAAGGATGAACGTGCCCACATGCGCAAGCGAAGCGAATGTCTCCTTAGTTCTGCGCGGGAGCACATTCATCAGCGCAACGAACCTGTTGTGTTTGCTTCCGTCTAGAGCGTCAACATTCGAGATATCGATCACTCGGATGCCATTGGCCGCCGCGAGGGCTTGAACCCTAGGATCGTTTGCGTCCCGTGTGCCAACTCTGCCGCGCGATCCAGCCAGCCGCTCCGAGAGCCTGAGCGCCCGGTCATCTGGTGAGACGAGCAGGGTCATCGGCGGGTTCAGTGCGCCGATTGTTTGGACCTGACGTCGAAATACATCAATGTCGATATCCGGGGCAGCCAGCACTACATTCTCCAAACGGTCGATCACTCTGTCCTGACCACTGAGCCTGAGCTGACGCAAAGCCTCGACGACAAGATAGCCACCCATGCTGTGCCCGAACAGGGTGATGTTTCCAATGTCCGGGTCGGTCGAGGCGATCTTCAATACGTGAACCAGGTCGTCCCGCGAGTAGGCCACGGCATCTTTGTCTGCAACATAGCCCGTCACAGATGCGGCAGACGGCCAGGCAAAAAGGATCGGTACTTCCTCCAAGTTTCCGTCGGCAGCAACCTGCGCAAGCCTGAACAGCGACTCCGCGAAGGTGTAATTGTAGCCATGAACAAAGATCAGGATATCGCGCTTGCCAGCGGAGGGGGCACTCGGACTCGAACGGGGCGGATTGTGAACCAACGCAAGATCTGGCAAAATCGTGCGATCTATCACAGCAAAACTGGTCTGCGGATCCGGCTTTGAATTTGGCCATTCGATCTGTGTGACCTTGTGAGTTGGTGGGATGGAGATCGTGAACGCTTCAAAGTTGAGCGCGGGTGCGCGAACATCGGTGTAGTTGCCAGTGCTGGCATCCCGTGCGCGTGTTGTGGCAACTGTGATGGCTACTTGTCGGGTTGCTAGCTCGCCTTGCGGAGCCAGAGACAGCGCCTCCGGCCCGGGCCGTGGTGCACACCCAGCTACCGCAACGAACAGTGAAAGGATAATCACTGGAGCTGTTGTGTTCAGATTGATGCGTTGGAGGAAGGTCACTCTCGGCCTTCCTTTTGCTGAGAAATATCGTACCAATCTGTCAAAATCGACGCTCCTCGCGGTTGGATGTGATACTGTAGAGTGGTCGGGCCGTCTAAATGCAGTCCACATTGCAACGAGGTTCATCCCGACAAGCTCATCGAGCGGCGAAACAACAACAGACTCGCCACGAAGAAAGCTAATCCAAGCCCCGCCATCAGCGACAATTCGAGCCAGACTGCACTGGCTCCGGCTCCGCGAAACACCACCGCTTTGGCGAAAGCCAGGAAATGGCGCGACGGCAGAACTGTCGTCAAGCGCTGCACGATGTCAGGTTGGCTCTCAATAGCCCCCATGCCGCCCGACAGCATGATGATAGGGATGATGACCATAATCACCAACAGTGCAAATTGCGCCATGCTGCGCGCCATCGTGCCCAGGAACATGCCGATTGCCGCCGCTGCCGCGAGATAGACCGCTGTTCCGACCAAAAGCAGCGGCACCGAACCCGTCACTGGAACCTGCAACAGTTCTTGAACGACAAACGTCAGTGATAGTGTGAATGCCGCCAGAACAACGACGACATTGGCCACCACCTTTGAGAGCGCGATCTCAAAGGGCGTAAGGGGCATTACCATCAGATGCTCTATGGTGCCTTGTTCACGCTCGCGCAGCATCGCTGCACCGGTCAGCGCGATGGTTAGCAACGAAAGCTGATTGAGTAGGGATGACATTGCTTTGAACCAAACCGGATTGCCGTTCGGGTTGAAGGCGCGGCGCAGTTCCAGCTGTATGGCGGGTTCGGGTGCATCAGGACTGCCAGACAGAAATGCGCGGGTTTCAGAGATCATGATATTGACGATGTAGTCGGTGCCGAGTTGCGCCTGACTGACCGCTGTCGCGTCTACGTCAAGCTGGGCTGCAGGCGCAAGACCCGCAATCACGTCGGCCTCGAACCCCGGTGGGAAGCTGAGCACGAACATGATCCGCCCGGCATCCATTTCCGTGGCCATCTGATCGGGCGCGATCCTCACTGGCGGCTGGAACCATGGTGGTCCGAGTGCGTCGGTCAGTTGCCGTGTCAGTGCGGAATTGTCCTCGTCAAGAATGGCGATTGCGGCGTTATAGACCGTGTCGCCAGCGCCACTTGCCTCAAGTATGACGGCAACGACGAAGGACCATAGGATCAGGATCACCATCACCGGATCACCCAGCACGCTTTTCAGCTCTTTTCCGGCAAGCCAAAAGATATTTGTCAGCTGGCGCATGGTCAGCGCTCCTGCTTGCGCAAGGCCAGCACCGCCAGCAACGTTAGGACAGGGCCAAAGGCGGCCAGACGCAGCAGGTGACCCGCAAGCTCGGAAAGGCCCAAGCCCTTGGTAAAGGTACCAACGCTGATGCCCATATACCAAGTGGTTGGCCAAAATGTGCCCATGATCTGCGCGGCACCTTCCAGCGACGACACAGGTGTCATCATGCCGGAAAATTGCAGCGTTGGCATCACCGACAGGATTGCCGCCGCAAAAACGGCTGTGACTTGGGTTTTTGTCAGCATTGACACGACAAGACCATAGCCCGTCGCTGCCACAGCATAAAGCAACGCGCCCAGCACTAACGCCACCGGATCACCCTTAAGCGGCACGCCCAAAACCGTGACCACCAGTGCCGTCAGGATCACGAAATTCAACAGCGTGATGCCGATATAAACAAGCTGTTTGCCGATCAGGAACTCGGCGCGACTGGTGGGGGTAACATAGAAGTTGGTGATCGTGCCGATCTCTTTCTCACGCGCCACGCTCACCGCCATCAGGATCGCGGGGAACAGCAACAACAAAAGCGGTGGGATAGAAGGTCCGATGGCGGGTAGGCTTTCCATCGCCGGGTTGTAGTGAAAGCGCGGGATCAATTGCACGGGCGGTGCCGAGTTCGGGGCGCGGGGTGTCGCTAGATCGGCCAGCGCCAACGCTGATTGTGCGCCGACAGATAGAACATGCGCATGTGCGCCTTTGACATAGCTTTCCACTGTGCCAGCGCGATTTGTGTCGGAGCCGTCGATCAGCCCTGCAATCTCGGGGGTTTCACCACGGCGCACAGACTTCCCGAAACCCGGCGGTATCTGCATCGCCAGGGCCAGCTCGCCATTTTCCATCCGGCGTTCCAATTCGTCGGCGTCAGAAATGGGCAGCGCTTGCTGGAACCAAGCTGAGTCCTCAAAACCCGACAGGTACGCTCTGCTTTCGGGGCTGCGGTCCAGATCGAATGCCGCGAAGGGGATATTGCGGACCTCCTGCGAGATGCCGAAAGACATAATCAGCAGTAACAGCGCGCTACCGACAAAGGAAAACACCAGCCGTACCGGATCGCGGCGCACCTGCATTGCCTCGCGCGAGGTGAATGCCAAAAGCCGTTGCAGGCTGAAACTTGGCGCGGAGGTTTTCGCCTCTGGCGCGTCGGTACCAGTCAGCAATCCTTCTTGCACCGGTTCCTCTGGCGGTGATGCGTCGATCATATATGCGATGAAGGCGTCCTCAAGCGTCTCAACTCCACGTGCCTCAATCAGCGCCTTGGGGGCATCTGACACAAGAACTTTGCCCGCGTGCATCAGCGAAATCCGGTCACAGCGCATGCCTTCGTCCATGAAGTGGGTCGAAATGAAGATCGTCACGCCATCGCGTCGCGCCAGTTCCAGCAACATATCCCAAAACATATCGCGCGCCTGCGGATCGACACCGGATGTCGGCTCGTCCAATATCAGGATATCGGGGGCATGGATTACCGCGACCGCCAATGACAGACGCTGGCGCACCCCAAGCGGGAGCGATGCGGCACCCTGATCGAGATAGGTTTCAAGGCCAAAGCGCGGCACCAGTTCTGCCATCCGTTCGCCGGTTAGTGTCCGGCCCAAATGATAAAGCCGCGCATGCAGCAACAAGTTTTCCCGCACCGTCAATTCGCCATAGAGCGAGAAAGATTGAGACATGAAACCGACGCGCTGCCGTGCGTCGAGATTCTGCGCATCGACCGGCTTGCCGAAGATCCACGCCTCACCCTCGGTTGCAGGTGTCAGCCCGGTCAGCATTTTCATCGTCGTTGTCTTTCCGCAGCCGTTCGAGCCTAGAAAGCCAAAAATTTCACCGCGCGTGATCTCGAAGCTGACGGCATCGACGGCGGTGAAATCCCCGAACTTCTTGGTCAGACCCTCGGCGCGAATGGCGGGTGGTCCGGGGTCCATTTCGGCCTTGGCGGCCGGTTTTTCAGGCGGGGGAGTATCGGCACTGTCACCGCTCAGCAATGCTACATAGGCTGCTTCCACTGTGGGTTTTCCGGTCCGTTCCATCAATTCGGCGGGGCTGCCCTCGGCTAAGACGCGCCCACCCTCCATTGCCACCAGATGACCAAATCGCGCTGCCTCTTCCATATAGGCGGTAGACACCAGCACGCTCATCCCGGGCCGATCCGCACGGATGGTGTCGATCAGGTCCCAGAACTGACGCCGCGACAGCGGATCGACCCCGGTTGTCGGTTCGTCCAATAGCAGGAAATCCGGATCATGAATCAGCGACGCGCAAAGCCCCAGTTTCTGCTTCATCCCACCAGAAAGTTTGCCAGCAGGCCGGTTCATGAAGGTTGAAAGACCCGTGGCGCGGGTCAAGCGCTGGATGCGCGTCGCACGCTCGGCCCCGTCTAGCCCGAAGAGTTTGCCGAAAAAATCCAAATTTTCCTTAAGGCTAAGATCGTGATAAAGGTTGCGCCCCAGCCCCTGCGGCATGAAGGCGATCCGCCGCCCCGCGTTGGCCCGGTGACGTGCAGAGGTCATGTCGCCACCGAGCGTTTGAACTTGCCCCGTCTGCAACTTCTTGGCACCCGCGATCAGTGCCATCAACGTCGACTTGCCGACCCCGTCCGGTCCGATCAGTCCGATCATCTGCCCGGCAGGCAAATCCAGTGTGACTTGGTTTAACGCTAGAACCTTGCCATAGCTGTGGCTTACCTGATCCAGTCGCGCCACCGGCGGATTTTTGGTAACGGGAATGTCAGCGGTGTCGTTCATTGCGAGGCCGCATCCCCATCATCTGATCGGGTACCGTCAAGCGGAGCAGGCAGTTCGGTGGCAACAGGGGGTGTCAAACCCTCTGGCCAGTCTATTACCTCGCCATCCGACCCCACCAGCCGCACCCAAGCCACACCGCGCACGCCAGTCTTGATCTGGGAAAGCCGCGCAGAAACCAATTCGGATGGTATCCGAACGCGAATGCGGAACATCAGGCTTTCGCGTTCTTCGATAGTTTCAACCTGCTTCGGCGTGAACTGCGCCTGCGGTGCGACAAAGCTGACTACGGCAGGGATTGCGACGTCGGGTCTGACATCGACGACGATCCGCGCCTCGTCGCCCAATCGCACTCGTGGCGCGTCGCTGGCGGACAGAAAGAACTCCATATAGACCTCGCCAAGGCTAATGAGTGTCAGCACCTTACCGCCGCTGCCGAGAACTTCTCCAGGCTGTGCCAGCCGGTAGAGGACACGTCCAGCCGCAGGCGCGTAGAGCGTGCTATCGGCGATCCGTGCCTCAATTTCGCGAAGGGCAGCGATTTCGGCGTCTACCGCACGCTGTTGGGCCACGACACCTGCGCGCGATGCGGCAAGACCTGCCTCTGCCAGCTGCGCCTCGGTGCGTCTGATGTCCAGTTCCTCACTCGAGACAATACCACGCGCGCTTAGCGTTTCAGTTCGGGCCAACTCGATCTGTGCCAAAGCAAGATTCGCCTCGGCCTGCGCTACCCCTGCGGCTGCGACCAACACAGTCGCCTGCGCACTTGCCACTGCGGCTTGCGCCCGCATACTCTGCGCTTCCAACTCGCTCGTATCCATAACAGCTAGCAGGTCGCCGGGTTGCACTAGATCACCTTCACGCACTGCAATGTCGGCGACACGTCCAGTCAGCCGCGTCGAGATGTCGATCAGATCCGCTTCAATCCGGCCGTTTCCGCGTGCGAAGCCTTCTGGCGGCAGGTCGCTCGGTGCCAAAAGCACCTTCCAAGCGGCGTAGCCCAGAAACGCAGCAAGCACCGCCAGTACAAGAGCTATGGACAGTTTTCGTGACATGACTATGAGACTCCTTTTGCGGCGCTATTTGCCGCCTGTGTCGATGCGATGCCGCGTAGTGCGTCAGCGCATATCCGTTCCATGTCTCTAGCGATCAAGGCATGCACTTTGCCTAAGCCCGTCTGATAGACGCGAACGGGGTATCCACGTGGTATTCCTTCGCCTCGCCACCGACCGTTAAGCAAAGCTGAACAGCCTCATCGAGGCTGTCCTTCTGCAGATCGGCGAGGGCCAATTTGGTGCCGTGCTGCGCGATTTCATCAGCCATTTCCTGACGCAGCCCTTGGGCAGCGCTGGCAATGGGGATTGTTTTGCCTCAAGCTTTTCCGTTTGGTTGGGCTTTAGCTTCACCGGACACAACCGTGCTCGTCATGGCCTGTTGTCCGAGCGCGGTGATTTTGGCGACGTGACTTGCGTAGTCTTCGGCTGCCCTTTTTGAATAATCGGTGCAGGCCTCGGCCATGTCGCTCTGGTTGGCACAGGTCCCGAGCCGATGAAACAGGTCTGCGTCCTGCTTGAAGCGGTCAGACAGGAATGTCATCGCGTGCTGTTGCAATTCCAGCCAACCCGCAGTGGGGTTGCTGTCAGAGAGTGAAGACTCGCTCGCCTTTGCGGTAAATGCCTGCATCATTGCAGTCGGATCAAAGCCGAAAAACGCCTGCGGCGCAGGGGCGGTAGCTGAATTTTGGGATACTTTTGTCATGATAGTCCTCCTAGACCTCATCGAGTTGTGTTATCTTAACGAAGCGATACCTCCGATCCTTTGGAGCCGAGCTGACTTGGATCAATGTTCCGCTAACCTCATTGGCATATGTCTGCGGTGTTCTCGGTGTAACGGGCAGGCCTTGATCTACTGATCCACACTGCTTTGGCTGCGGTTTGGGCAAATTATCCAATGACGTAGCCTGAGTAGTTCTACTCAAATGTCCTTTCAGAGCAGGCTTTCCGGCGCGAACAGCCGATCCCGAACGACGCCCATGAACCGGGCCGCCATGGCACCGTCAATGACCCTATGATCATAAGAAAGGGAAAGAGGGAGCATCAACCGCAAAGCGATTTGACCTTCAAATTCAATAGGCTTTTGCCGCGCCCGCGACACCCCCATTATGGCAACTTCCGGCGCATTGATGATAGGGGTGAAGGCCGTGCCGCCAATCTTGCCAAGACTGGTGACGGTAAATGTGCCACCTTCGGCATCGGCAAAACTGAGTTTGCCGGTGCGCGCCTTTTCGGCCAGGGATCCTGCCGATGACGCGATTTCTTCGAGGCTCAACTTGTCAGCATTCTTGAGAACCGGAACGAGAAGTCCACCCAGCGTATCAACGGCTATCCCAATATTGAAATATTCTTTGATAAAGAGTTTCTCTCCGGTTTCATCTAGCGACGAATTGAAATCAGGATGTTCCTTCAGGCCCGCCAAACAGGCTTTGACAATGAAGGACAAAGTGGAAAGCCGGCTACCACTCTTCGCCTTTTCATTATGCTGATGTCGCAAGGTTTCAAGATCACTTATGTCCACCTCGTCATGGTGGGTGACATGGGGAACGTTCTGCCAACTTGCCGCCATGCGGCGTCCGATAATCTGCCGAATTTTATCCATCGGAACTGTCTTAACCTTGCCGAACAGGGAATAGTCATAGGCCTGAACCGAAAGGTGTTCGGATGTGTGTTTTTGCTGGCTGGTCATCTTAAAATCCTCCAATCGAGAGTTCAGTTCTTCAGCCATCAGCAAAGACGGTATCGCCACTCTTTCCATCAAGGCCCGGATGACCATCGAAGCGGACGACGCCCACCGCAGCCTTGCCAGCCACAGCCTTTGCAATGCGTGCGGCACCGACAATACCGAACCCACCACATAATTCGATGGCCGCAATGCCGTCAGCAATAAGGCTTATCGCGACCTTTTCGGCATCCGCATAGTTGGCGGTTCCAATAACTGTCAAATCCACGCTTGGCGTTGAAACCACCTGACGGTCGGTTGTGGAATTGGCGCCATCTGCCAAGAATATAAATGCTGCTTTCAGGCTCATATCATCACATCGCAGGGCATCACCAAACGGCGATCACGCCTGCTCCTCTGGTTTGAAGTTGGCAATAAAACTATCGATGTCGGCATCGCTTGTCTCAGCTTGGGCAATAATGCCGATCAGACCGCCAACCAGGAGCGTGCCCCCGTCATCCGCAATACGACGACGAAATACTCCGTCAGCGGGCGACTCGCAGGCATTGGTTATTTTCTCGGTTTCAATGCCGACAACCTCGTCACCTTCTGTGACCTCATCACCGACCTTGATCTGCCAATCGACGACTTTTCCTTCCGTCATTGTCATACCCAATTTCGGCATGACAATCGGCGTTATGTCATGGTTCGCCATCAGCTTTGACCCATGACGGCACTGATAGCCGCTTTGATACCATCCACACTGGGAATATATGCCTTCTCCAGATTAGAGGCGAACGGGACCGGTGAATGGGGTGGCATGACACGTTTGATAGGTGCCTTCAGCGCTTCAAAGGCATGTTCTGCAACGATTGCGGATATATCGGATGCCATTCCACAGCGTGGTGAGGCCTCATCGACAACAATCAGCCGCCCGGTCTTTTTCACAGACGCAATAATAGCGTCTTCGTCGAGAGGTGATGTCGTGCGTGGGTCCAACACAGTACACTCGATGCCGTCTTTGGCCATCTGGTCGGCTGCGGTCTTGGCATGCCCAACCATCATTCCAAACGCGACGATGGTGACATCCTTGCCTTCGCGAACAGTGCGCGCGACGCCGAATGGAATCGTATAGGGCTCGTCCGGCACCTCTTCTTTGTCATCAAACATTGTGTTGTGTTCAAAAAAGATAACCGGATCGTCGTCTCGAATGGCCTGTGTCATCAGGCCTTTGGCTTCATAAGGTGAAGACGGAATGACGACCTTTAGTCCTGGGATATGGGTAATCATCGGATAAAGACACTGGCTGTGCTGGCTTGCAGCACCAATTCCGGCACCGTAAAGGGTCCGGACAACGCAGGGCGTTTTTGCTTTACCGCCAAACATGTATCGGAACTTCGCCATCTGGTTCATGATCTGGTCGCCGCAGACACCGAAGAAATCGACGAACATCATTTGAGCCACTGGTCGTAGACCGGTTAGCGCGGCACCTGCTGCTGCACCAATAAATGCGCTCTCGGTGATCGGAGTGTCGAGTACCCGTTCGCGCCCGAACTCCGGCATCAGCCCCTTGGTTGCGCCAAGCACGCCGCCCCAGGCGTCTTGCTCACCTCCAGCACCCATACCACCAGCAATGTCTTCGCCAAGCATAATAACAGTTGGGTCGCGACGCATTTCGTCCCGCATGGCCTCATTGAGGGCTTCCCGAAATGATTTTACAGGCATCTTAATTCTCCAATTTCAGGGTCAGTAGGACAGATAGACGTCTGTCGTGAGGGTCGAGAGATCGGGCACGGGTGCCGCCCTTGCCTCGACGACTGATGCGTCAATCAGCGCTTCGACCTCTTTGTCGATGGCATCAAGGTCCTCGGTTTTCAGCATTTTCCCGCCCGTCGTCCGAGCACGGAAGAACTTAAGTGCATCCAGATAGCGACGCTCATCCTTCACTTCGTCCAAAGGTTTGTAAGACGAGGCATCACCTTCGAAATGGCCATAATAGCGGGTAAACTCGATATGGATGAAGCGGGGGCCCGTACCACTTCGAATGGCTTTGATTGCCTCTTCCGCTGCGCGGTAGACCGCAAAGTAATCGTGTCCATCAACGCGCGTGCCTTCGATGCCAAATCCTTCGGCGCGTCGCACCGGATTGTGGCCACCGATAGACCATGAGCTTGACGTTGATTCTGCATAGCCGTTGTCTTCAAGCACAAACAAAACGGGCAAATCATAGACCCGAGCGAGGTTCATCGATTCACTTGTCGTGCCTTGGTTAAATGCCCCATCACCAATGAACGTCACCGAAAGACCGCCTGTCTTCAGTGTCTTGGCGCTAAGCGCTGCACCACAAGCGATTGGCGATCCTGCACCGACAATGCCGTTTGCACCCAGCATGCCAACGTCCAGATCCGCGATGTGCATGGATCCGCCTTTACCGCCACAAAGACCTTCGCCGCGGCCAAAAATCTCTTTCATCATGCCTTTGACGTCGCACCCCTTGGCGATGGCATGGCCATGACCGCGATGGGTGCTGGAAACAGTGTCTTGATCACCAAGCTGCTGGCAAATTGCTGAGGCTGAGGCTTCTTCGCCCGCATAAAGGTGTACGAAGCCAGGAATTTGACCTGTCATAAATTCCTTATGCACCCGCTCCTCAAAGTCACGAATGGTGCGCATAATGCGGTAGCCTTCGAGTAACTCAGGTTTATCAATTTTCATGGTCACAAATTCCTTGCTAGGTGATTTTCCAATTGCGGCTATTCAGCAGCGGCAGCAAATTCGTCATATGCACGCATTGCCTCAACGCCATAGACAGACGACGGGCCGCCACCCATCAACAGCGTAACGCCGATCATCTCAGCCACTTCTTCACGGGTTGCGCCCGCTTTGAGAACAGCTTGGGAATGATGCGCCAGACAACCATCGCAGCGCACGGTTATGCCAATAGCAAAAGCGATCAGCTCCTTAGTCTTGGCGGATAGCGCGCCATCCTTAGTTGCTGCGGTCATCAATTCCTGAAAACCGGATGCTGTCCCGGGGATGTCCTTGGCCAACTTGCCAAAGCCGATGTGATATTCATCCGCGATAGTCGAGTAGTCCTTCATGACGTCACTCCGGTTGGTTGCGCTCCTGCAAAGGAACCACACAACAGGGTCGGTCGTGCTTACACAGATCAATGCCGTCGAAATTTAAGCAGAGTAGCTTTTGTCCTTTCGACATCGATATTAGCTGGGAGGTTCAGAATGATGGTTGCTGGCAAGGAAAATGGGGAGTTGCCCGACACCGATGTCACCTTTGCGTTAGCCAGTGAGGGCCACAACGCAGATATTTTTAGTGAGCCTGGCCATCCGCACCAATCCTTCCAGATCGGGGTAATGACTGCGGATCGCTATGCCGATCCGCAGTCATGGGTAGCAGAGACTGATAACCAGTATAGATCATGGTGGGAAGCATGGGTGACTTGGCTTGGCAGGCATTCGAGCGCACAGACAACGCCGCCTGCAATAGGCAGGCCAAAGGCGGGTTCTATGGCCATAACCGATGCACCGAGGACATACGTAAAAGCAGGGGACTACCATTTCTGGGCGTGGGACAACAAAGGACAAAGCAAATGAGTACCAATCGAAAAACTAGCTTGTTGATTGCGGCAGGGGTGGCAATCGTTTTTGGAGTGTTAACGGTTTTGTCCGGTGGTCGAGCACTTTTCGGAAGTGACGAAGCCCGTGCAGCGGTTGGCAATGCGGTGCCCTTCGTGCTGTGGTTCAATTTTCTGGCTGGGTTCGCTTATGTCGTCGCTGGGATCGGGTTGTTTCTACGGCACAGTCCGGCGGTCTGGGTATCAATTGGTATTCTTGCCACCACGTTTCTGGTGATGCTGGCTTTTGGGCTGAACATGGCGCAAGGCGGTGCATACGAGATGCGCACCGTTGGGGCAATGATCCTGCGAACAGCCGTTTGGGCGGCCATATCCGTTGTGGCTTGGAAACACATCGACAGGCACCCAAGGTCTGAAAACGATGCTTAACCTGTTTGCTCACGGCGAGGCAATTGCAGCATTGATCAATCTCAAAGTACCATTGTTCCAGCGCATTAGTTGTCCGTCATATGTCACCACAGGTGCGCGCTGCACCGTATGGGTCCGTTGCCATGCGCCAGAACCGTCTTTCGCACATGAACTGCCGGACCGCTTTGATCTGTTTCAGCCCTGCCCAGTATGGAGAGGCACAATATGGAGAGGCACAATTGGGTTGGTTCGAGGCCAAATGCGGCAAGACTCTGATCCATACCGCGATCTGTTCTACCGTTCAGATGAGAAATGCGTTTTCAGATATTCGAGGATCACGTCCCTAGTCTCGTCATCCGGTTCATACATGCCCTGGTCTTCGATCATCCAAGTCCACAAATAATCCCAGCGTTGATCTGTCAGGTGTTGCTGACGAATTATTGCCGTCGAGTGACAGGCGATGCACTGGTAATATGTATCTTCCGCACCTAGCCCGACAGGCAAATTGCCCAGTTCGGGGTCCAGTTCGGCTGCGGGTGCGGTTGTAATAGACGCGGCAGGTCCCAACGGATTAACGGTCGGGCGCATCGGGTCATAGGCCTCTTGCGAGGACGCGCCCGTTGCCCCAAACGCGATCGTTGCACATAATAGGACGCGCAAAGATATTGGTTGCTTGTTCATATCTATTTCTTTCCAAGACGTCGATCAGGTGGCGATCATCGCGATGCGGTGCTGCATGTTGTTGCCATATCCGCGCGGGTTCCAGCCGGGCACGACAGGGGGTTGTTCCACGCCGTTCAGGTCGGTTGCCCGTGCCCAGACCTCGTAGTAGCCCGCCTGAGGCAATGTGACGTCAGCGCGGAACCGTTGCCACGTAAACTTGTTTTTGGCGCTCTCCAGCGTGGCTTTTATCCAAGTCTGTCCAAAGTCAATAGACACGTCCATTGCAGCCACGTCACCGTTGCCCGCCCAAGCGTGTCCACGCACCTCAGTGGCTTGTCCCGTGGGCGTTTGCGTGCCGGACTGAGGATACGTGATCAGGGATTTGACCGGCATTTCGGTTAGGATGACCATGTCCTCCTCCGGCACTTCAGTTCCGGGGGCAATGGGATAGGCAGGCACCCGGTATGAGTATCCTGTCATCTTCGCGCCATCGTGGACCTGATCGCGCAACCAGATGCGGGTCAGGAATTTTTGCGATGCCGATCCGGGATAGCCGGGGATCACGACCCGCAGTGGAAAACCGTGAACCGCCGGAATGGGCTCGCCGTTCATTTCCCACGCGATCATGCTGCCTTCGGCCATAGCTTTTTCGATGGGTGCACCGCGAGAGATTGCGTCTTTTTCCGGATCGCCGGATAAGTGCGGGTCATTGCCATAGTGAGCAGTATAGACTGCGCTGTCCTTAACACCTGCGGCATTGAGAACATCGCTGAGCCGCACACCAGTCCACTCGGCGCAACCGACTGCTCCTGTCGTCCATTGGTTACCCGATGCGCCCGGGTTGTAATAGGCCCGCCCGTTACCGCCACATTCCAGCACCAACCGCTGGGTAATGACTTCGAATTGCTCCTTAAGATTGGCAAGGCTCAGTTCAAGCGGCGTATCCACTTCGCCGTCGATGGTCAGGGTCCAACCTTCGGCATCCATGTCCAGCGCGTGATCTGGTACGAGACCGTTGTTGCGGACGAAAAAATGTTCATACGGTGTCACGTCGCTATCCAGAAGATGTGCGGGCGTTTCGGCGTTGAGTGGCCGATCGCTCATCAGGATCAGCCCGTCTTTGCTCGCCATGATGTCTTCTTCACTCATGCCTTGTGCGAGCGCCATCAGATTGCCCTCAAAGGGGATGCTCATGCCAACGTAAGCCCCCAGAGCGGTAAGCCCAGTGGTCTTCAAAAATGTCCGTCGGACAGGCTCATCGGCAGTATCAATGTCGATCACATCATCTTTCGAAATCTTGTCAGTCATGGTTAAGATACCTCCGGTTGATTGCCCATTTGATGGATTCTATACGAAGCAGTCACTGCTTCGCGAAACGTCTTTCCCAGCATTGGCCCCAAGGCCTTCTAGGAATATGCGGTGATCACACTAAATCTAAACACTGCCCCGACATCCCGGCACTGACGTAGGTTAGCCTTGGGGTTTAACCGGCCATCGCGTCCGATGTCTTTACGCCGTTACCCACGCTCAACGACCTGCGCCACAACGTCCTGTTTGAACTCATACGTAAACCGAATTCCCTTGTTCATATCCGTCTCTCCTTGGTTTCAAAATTACCAAGCAAAGCGTCTATAAATCTAGGGGCACCTCACCAATCACCAAAACGAACGTGAGCCCCCAATGATCCTGTCCTTTTTTAGAAGACGCTGTCCCATCCTGTCATCAATAGAAACCAAGGGAACGAACTGTGAGGTCTGCGCTGTGATCGCGGCCGAAGGCGACGACGGCCAAACTGCGAACAGCTGTCGGGTTCGGCGTCTTGCGCAGGAGTCGTCCTGAAGCCGCAAAATCGCAGAAGGGAATGCGCACTTCGGTCCAGTTTTGTGAAACCTCAAATGGGGCCTGATAATACTGCCAGGGCAACAATGTGCCGTTTGTCTTTAGGTGCACAAAATAGGTTTGATCGTTTCCGCGTACGTTTAGAATAACGCCCTGTGCTGTCTCGGGTAGAGATGGGTCAAGATTTGTGCGGGCCTGAATGAACCCACCACGATTGGCAGTGCTAACATCACCGGTCAGGCGCAGGGCTGGCTGACCATCCACAACCTCAAATGAGGCCGCGCCTTGCGATACACCGCCCATGACTTGATCGCTTACATATGCCCAGCGAGATTGGTCAGAGAGTGATAATTGAAGCATCGCATCCTCAGCATATGTGTCTGCGGGAAATATTAGAGCAACGATCAAGATCAGTCTGCGGAAAGGGATCAAAAGCATCAGGTTCCATTCTCTACGAGGAAAATTGGGTGCAAGGAGTATGGTTAAAACATTGCTGACATTCAGGATTTAAAACAACGGTCAAAACTAGGGTTGCTGTGCGTCACAGCGACTTGGGCTGTCAAGCTAGGTCTTCGTGTTTGCAGTTCATCCAAAAGGGCTTCTACCAACCGAAGGAACCGTACATTCCGAGTTTCCGCAGGTCCAATGCGTTTTGTTGAGACAGCAATGGTGAGGGGGCTGAAACGGCACCGTGCAGTCACGAAGATGTTTTGAACAACATCAATACAACAGTGTAGGTTCAAACGCTGCCAAAAAGCTTCTGTTTCAGGGCTTCCATGGGTCAGTAGAACTTGGGAATCTGGATCAACAAGTATGGTGTCAAAGACAATCTGACCGGAGCCGACGGCATAAATTGTTACGTCAATTCCATTGTCATAGCCCGCGTCAGCGATCACAATCTCCAGTACCGCTAACTCCATTAACGAGGCCTGCGGTTGTCGGAACATCAGTGCATGCATAAAATCATGCTGCATAGGACCTCTCTTTTTGAACGACAGACCCTCCTAGGCTAGCCATTCAATCTAAAATGCCACGTGTGTCACGTTGATGAATTGATGCGCGTCAATTCCGCGAAACGAGGCCTTAGGGGTGCCGCTCATGGCGCATTGTCCGAATTGGCACGCGCGTTCAAACCGACCTTGGGTCATGAGTGTTGGAACGGGGGTGTTCTCAGCCAACAGCAGTTTTGCCGAACATGACTCAGATCAAAGTCCATTGGCGCAGTCTCCCATACACTAAGCCTAACTAATTTCATTTGGAGATTCGTGACAAGCTCGCAAGGAACATCAGGCTTTGAGTTGATTGAGATCAGTCAAAGCCGATTTTCATTTGATAAGTGCTCATTATTTCAGGGAAGGGGACGATCATGGAAACGAGACCACTCGCACGTAAACTGGGTGCTTTTATGGCACTGTCCGAGGCGGAGCTTTGCGTTCTCGAAAGATTGCACAAGCGCAGGCGTACCTTTTTCGCCGGGCGCGATTTGGTGCATCAAGGGCAAGCGGATCAAGCAGCCTACATCCTTGTTTCTGGTTGGGCGTATTCGTACAAAATTCTGCATGACGGCCAACGACAAATCGTGGATTTTCAAATCCCGGGCGACTTTTTAGGGTTGCGCAGTGTGGTCCTGCACGTCTCAGATCACAGCATTGAGCCAGTCACCGACATAGAAGTTACCGAAGTTCATGCGTCTGATCTTTTTAAGGCATTATCAGAAACGCCCCGGCTGGCCACAGCGGTCTTTTGGACGGCGTCCCGTGACGAAGCCATGGTCGTGGAACATCTGGTGGGCATCGGGCGACGGGGTGCTGCCGAACGTATGGCGCATTTCCTTTTAGAACTGGGTGCCAGATTGTCCCTTGTCGGGATGGGCAGTAAGGCGGGTTATGCCTGTCCGTTGACCCAATACCTGATTGCCGATGCGATCGGGCTGAGTGCGGTGCATGTCAATCGGGTACTGCGACAGCTGCGCGAGCAGGGCATGGTCACGTTTCGCGATGGGCATGTCACATTTGATGATTATGATAGCCTTGTCGAATTTGCAGATTTTGAAGAGAGCTATTTGGATCAGGTTGGGCCTACTGCTCAAGTGAGTGCGCCTGTTTTGGCCCGCGTTGCGTGAAAGACGAGAAACACGCTAGTAGGGGGGAACAGGGAGGTGTTTTTCCACGCGTGTTTCTCGCTTGTCGAATGCTCACTGTTGCCCAGCGAACAGTTCCACTATCGCACCGCCGCCATCTTCTCACATTGATGCAGGTTTGCTCAGATCTTTGATTTCTGATTCTTTTGCCATGTCGGTACGGCTGGTTGATCGCGGTCAATGCCGTTTGTATCAGCCGCTGTTTGGTTCGAAGTAGTCGTTAGCTGCGATCTGCACTAACGGCGGCTTTTGGACAAAAACGTATTGCTAATACCGTCCTGCCACAAACAGTGGTTTTCGCCAGTGGCAGAAACGTATGAGTTTTGACCGAGTCCCAAATCAAAACTGACGTTGAACTTGCGTTTGTTGGACCCCCGCAGTGCGGACCGAGCGTTCATTTGACCACCAAGACCGAATGACCGGTCTATACTCATTTGCGCCCCGTGCGCCAAATGCAAGCCACGCTCGAAGGCAAACGTTCCAAGAACGCAATTGAGCAGTGTCGCGTTTGTCATATCCCCCGATGCAACGTCATATGATCTGCGTGGCCATAACCTTCATTTTGAGATGCGTTCTGCCCCCACCGGACACACAGGAAGAGATCAATATTTGTTGGTCGCTCAGAGCGTCGTGGTACGAAGGTAGGGCCTGACAGTGGTCCAACCTTGCGGAAACAAATCCTTTGCCGCCGCATCGTCGATGGAGGGCGGGATTATGACCTCGTCACCGGGCCGCCAGTCGGCGGGAGTCGCAATATGATTGGTGTCGCCGGTCTGCAGCGCATCAATCACGCGCAGGATTTCGTCAAAGTTGCGGCCCACGTCCATTGGATAGGTCATTGTCAGGCGGATCTTCTTGTCCGGATCGATAATGAACACCGACCGTACGGCCGCCGTCGTGCTCTCATGGTCATGGATCATGTCGTAGAGTCGCGCCACGGTGCTGTCCGGGTCGGCGATGATCGGGAAAGTGACCGTCGTATCCTGCGTGTCATCCACATCCTCGATCCATTTCAGATGCTCTTCGACACCATCGGTGGACAGGCCCAGCGGCTTGACGTGGCGCTTGGCGAATTCATCAGCCAGTTGCGCGGTGCGGCCGATTTCGGTGGTGCAAACCGGGGTGAAGTCGCCTGGATGGCTGAAGAAGAACACCCAGTCGTCGCCGATCCAGTCATGAAAGCTGATCTTGCCTGTCGTGGTGGCCGCGGTGAAGTCTGGAGCGGTGTCGCCGATGTGGATGCCCATTCTTAAATATCCTTTTGTGCGGTGCAGTTCTTTCGGAATTGCACTCAAGCTATGTCGGAAATATCCGTGCAGCGCTGATGCACATCAGCGTCGCAACCGGTGCGTTGATTCAGATTTGCGAAGAAAATCACAGAAAAAGGCGAAGCTGTCATGGCACACGAGTCGGAGGCGATCAAGTTTTACACACAAGCGGCTCGACAGGCGCTTGACGACGGTGACATCGGATCGCGCGTCCTGTTCGAAAAGATCGTCCTCGACGAAGAAGGCCATAAGGCGAGGCTAGAACTCCAGCTCAGTCTCATCGCACGCGTGGGCGAAGCGGCCTATGTCGCAAAGAACATTTCGGGGCCCGGTGACGGTGGCGGGGGGGTGAGGCACAGGGCCAGCGGATTTCTAGCACACAACTAACTCAGTTCGAAGAACGTGATGTAGAACCTGTTCATGTTTAGGCCTACTCTGGACTAAGACGGCCTCCCTGCGGCTCGCCTATCAGCTGCAACCACCGACTTGGGCTAAACCACCTTTCTTTAGCCACAGGCTGTGATCGAAAGTTATTGCGGACTGTCAGGGCTTTGTAGTGGTTTGACACCAAGCGCGCAGGCATGCTGTTGCTGCTTCACTCCCTCTTGTCCATCAAAATACCTATGAGGTGCGACGTCGGATACTACTCGCTCCATGGATGGACATGCACATCACGTCCTGAATGCTCTTTCATGATCTTAACGGCCAAATCCTCTTTCGCCGCGTCGTTTACGCGGACCCAGAGCAGGATACCGCCGTGCTCAATCTGATTTGCGTAGTAGTCCTTGTGCTGCTTGCCAACCCGACGCGCCAGCAACGCACCAAGCACAAGCGCCGGACTGCCTCCGATTGCAATAGCGGCAGCGGACGCCGCAAGTGTGCTAGCAGCGGTAAGCATCGCAGCCATTGCAATATACGATCCCAGAAAGAAGAACCCACCGGTTATGGCCCCTTCCAGTTCTCCAAACGCTTCCTCTGAGACGAAAGCCGCGCGCGGTGCGTCGGGGTTGTCCTCTAGATCAGAAGCACGCCAATAAGCTTTGCCCAGCTTTTCTTCGAGAACTTCCTGTTTGGCGAGAATGCTGATGTCATACCGACTGAATCCCACCGCACGAAGATCGTAGAAAGCCGCCTGAAAATCTTCGACGTTGTCAAACACTCCAACGGCTTCGGGAATATTGATTGATGTCGTCTTGTGCTTTGGTTTTTCGGAGTTGTTCATCGTTACTTCCCGTTGTCGACATATGCGCCTGTTGGTTCTGAGTACGTGAAAAAAGCTGGCAACGAATTGATCGATGTCAGTGCCACATTTCTGCAGGGCCTTAGCCCCGTGCTAAACCACTACATTGCTGCAGCATTGACCTATCATCTGCGTGCCTAGTGCGCAGAACGTATCCCTAAAGTCTAAAACCGGACCTTCGCCTGTTCACGGCGAAGGTCTCTTTTGTCCGCACTGTGTGAATTCAACCATCGTGGGTTTTGCAGTTGCAGCGAATGGCCGGAATGGCGGGCCGCACCGCAGCATTGCCGAGGGGTGGTCAATGTCGGCAATGGGCCGGAAGCCCCATTTTCCCATCATATGCCCAACAGCCCAAGAATCCCGCTTATTGGTCCTTGGTTTATTCCGCAGCACACGTTCGTTCTAAGCTGACTCGGACATCGGTCTATGTATCACCTGCCTCGCTGTCGTGACGGGCCATTCGAAGACGCGCAGTTTTCTCTTCGCGTTCTTTGGCTTCAGCGTCGGTGATTTCTTTAAATGCACGTGTAGTTCTTTCGAGCGGTGTTTCGGATCGTGGTTGTGCAGTTGTTAAGACGTCTGTCTTTTTCAGCTTGCCCATAGGTCGCTCTCCTTTTGGTTCCTTGTTTGGATTGCATCTTTGGCCGGGAACTTCAAACGACCGCTTTTACGATGCTGCACCGTAGCAAACGGCTGCCGGTCTAACGGTTGAGGCCGCCGCCGAAAGTTCCTAAAGTAACTCCACAGCGGCACTCAACTGCTCCGCATTCACATCGATATATCTCTGTGTCGTCGAGATGTGGCTGTGTCCCGCCAGCTCTGCCAGCAAACGCACGCCCACGCCTTTGTTGGCCAGCCTTGTTATGTACGTCCTGCGCCCTGAGTGACTTGATGCGTCTTTGAGCCCTACAGCCTTGTAGATGTCCAAAAACAGCTGACACATTGTGTTGGCTGAGAAGTGCCCGCCTTTTTGACTCTCAAACAATGGGCGCTGTGGATCGCCCAAGTATTTGATTGCGCCATAGTCTCCAAGCACCTTACGAAGCCGCTGGTTGAGATACACCGTGCGTGTGTGCCCACCTTTGCTTTGTGCTGCACTGAGAATGAACTGCTCACGCACGTTGCCCCCTTCATCAAACACGTTGCCAACTGTGAGCGAAGCAATCTCCTTGGCCCTCAGCCCTGCGTAGAAACTGGTGAGTATGATGGTCTCATCACGTGTTGGATGACGACGACTGCGGCAATACTGTATAACCCTGCGCAGCTGCGCTTCGTTCAAAGTCTGTGCTTGGCGCATGTGCTGATCCCCTCAAAACCTAAGCTTTTGTGTGCTTTGAGCATAAAGTCTGAGGTATTGGTTGGGCGACCGGAAATGGCACCGAATGGTCCATCAATGAATTCAATGGGTTAAGCAAAAACCTCATACTATACGAATTCTATGAGGTTTTGGGCTGTGTGGTTCAGCTCAAGCAAAACTGCGCAGTTAAAGCTTTCAGGGCGTGCTCATAGCGACTTGCTGCTTTGCCGAGAGTGTCCGATCTTCTGTGTATGAGTAATTTGGCCCATGCTTCCAAACCAAAGGAGCATGACAACAATGACGATTTGCGGATTTCAGAATTACC
>NZ_MUHR01000020.1 GCF_002105285.1 Planktotalea arctica | reverse complement strand
CAAGCGCTTTTTTCAGGAATCTTCAAAAAAGATGAAAAAAGTAAAATTATGTTTTATTTCAATTACTTATCCTTGAATGCAACTAACCCCTCACGATGATTGATATGTGCCGATCGGCCAGCTTTCTACATGTTGTATGCCCCCCCATAGCTGCACCCATATGCGGTGGCATAGCTGAGTCTATCGGAGAGCAAGCTCTTCGAGCACACTTTTGCGACCGAACGCCTTACGAAGTTTTGATTTATGAATTTCAGTCAATGCCCGTAGTTTCGCTTGCTCTAAACCGATTGCTCGCGCGTTCTGTCCTACCCATGCTTGCCATAGAACATCACCATCGTGCCGATGAACGGGATGCGGGTTCACAAGTGCATCAAGCGCTTTGCGATTCATCACATCCAATCGGCGTCGTTTAAGACCGAGGTTTGCTTGTGCCTGACGAAGCTCTGACGACTTACGAAGTTCGCTGTCAAAAACAAGATTTGCCAACTTTGCCAGTTCGGCCCATTTCTGCTTCATTTCCGTGTCCTCTTTTTCCGCCGCAAGACTTCAGAAAATTGAATGGCGACTGCGACCGCGGTGTAGTGCTCGGGGTGAATTTCCTGGCCAGTGTCCACAACAGCATAAAGCGCGCGCGCCGTCGGAGGGTCAGTGTGTATAGGAATGCTGGATTCTTTAGCGATAGCACGAATGCGCAATGCGACTTCATCGACACCCTTTGCCACGCAAATCGGAGCTTTGCTGCGAGAACCCTCCCACTTTAATGCAACAGCGTAATGTGTGGGGTTTACGATGATCACGTCAGCCCTCGGCACATCTGCCATCATCTGATTATGAGCCACCTCTTGCGCGCGCATCCGGCGGGCCTGCTTGAGATATGGATCACCTTCGCTTTCCTTGGATTCATCACGCATTTCTTTATGCGACATGCGGTTCTTGCGTTGATGTTCGAAGGCTTGCCAACCAAAATCCAAAGCGGCGATGGCAGTGGCCATCATCACGGTCAAAATCAGGAACGACGTCAACAGATCGAACAAAGCAAGAAGCGCGCTGCGATCACTGCCTGCCGAAGCGCCGACAACAATGTCAAAGTTCCACATTAGAAAGAGCGTAAGGCAAAGCGAATAGACCAACAGTTTGGTAAAACTCTTTGCAAACTCGAACAGACCTGCCCGCCCGAATTTGTTCTGCGTGTTCTTTAGAAGGGAAATCCGTGACAACTTAGGTTGTAGTTTACTCGGTGTGAAAAGCAGCGCCCGTTGCGCAAGAAGGCCAAGCACAATTAGCCCGGCAGGGATGGCACAAGACAGCCCGACAAAGGCTCCAGCTTCCAACAGAAATGGCGCGAAATAACCTGAACTAAAGTTCAGAAGCCGGCCACTAGCAAAAGCTCCGCTTAGCCCCAGCTGCAAACTTGTGCCGAGACTGGAGGCGGACGAACCACCTGCCATGATCAGGAAAAGCCAAAAGCCAAAATACGACAAGGCCACATTCACATCATTGGAACGCGCAACTTCACCTTTCTTGCGCGCATCATCCAGTTTTTTCTGCGTCGGCTCGTGACTCTTTTCCGCTGCTTCGTCTTGCTCGGACATCAGCGTAGCTCGCCAGTAGCGAGAAAGCCGAACAGAGCGTCAACCCACGTGCCAAGCATCGACGGTATCGCGATGGCCAACAAAAAGAGAGCTCCTGCCGTGATCACAGGTGCGCCAACAAACGCGACCATCAGTTGAGGCATCGCTCGGTTTATAACCCCCAACGTGAGGTTATAGAGCAGCGAAAGAATGATGAACGGCGCAGCCAAGGTAAAAGCCAGCTTAAAGCCCCATGCGATCTGTGCGACTCCGGTTTCAGCCAAAGCCCCCAAATCAGGAAAATCGCCCATCGGGAAAAGCGCATAAGACCCAATCAAATATTGCGCGGCGCTCACGTGTAAGCCAAGCGTCAGCGCTAGCGTCAAACCAGCCATCGTGATCACGTGGCCCATCGCCGGCAACGGCTCGACACCGGCTGTTCCCAAAATTTGAGACAGCGATGTCGATTGCGCAGCGATGGAACCTGCGGTTTGCAAACAAAACACAAAAACACGAAGTAAGAGCCCGAACCAAAGGCCGACACCAATCTCCGAGAGCAACAACCCATACCGCTCGGCACCCTCTATTGCCTGCACATCCGGCAAGGGAATGATCGGGTAAATCACCATCGTCATGCAGATTGCCAAACCAAGCTTGATCCGCGCAGGGATGGAGGCCTCTCCCAACGCGGGCAGCATCGCCACAAGCGCGGAGACCCGAAACAGCATTGCAAGGAAACCGAAGACCAACGGCTCCCAAAGTGAAGGTAGCAAAGCGTTCATGCCGCTGCCACGCCAACGATAGATGGCGCCGCTTCGCTTCCGATTTCTTCAAAGGACAAAACCGGCACGGTAATTCCCCTAGCCGCAATAACCGCGCGCACGAACCGCCGGCGCTGCGTCGAGGTGACGATTGCCGGCGACACGCCTCTTTCAGCCTGCTCAGAAACTTGTTCGCCAACGGAAGAGACCAATTTGCTGAACAAATCAGGTGGCAAGGCGATATTCGCCACCCCTTGTTCAGCGTCCAGTTGGTAAGTGCTGAACGTTTGCTCCCACTCTGGCGCAAGCTGGATAAGCGGGATGGTCCCGTCAGACCGTTTCAGATTCGAGATCAATTGAAAGCCAAGCGCTTGGCGCACAAATTCACAAGTCGCTTCTGCACTGCCATGAATCGGGCGCGCCTTTGCAATTGTTTCAATGATTATGGGAAGGTTGCGAATTGAAACCTGCTCTGCCAGCAGCAATCTTAAAACAGAGTGAAGAACATCAAGAGGCACCTTGTCGGGAACCAGCTCGTCCAAAAGCCTTCGGTTCGCGTCCGCACGTTTAGCATCACTCAAATTGACCAGTTCATCGATCAAGCGTTGTAGGGATTTGAACGTTAACAATCTGCTCAAATTCTTACGCAAACACTCCAGCAAATGCGTTGCGAGCACCTCGCAAGGGGCCACCACAGTCTGCCCTGCAAGCGCAGCTTCTTCCTGTGCCTGTTGTTCGATCCAGATGGCAGGCGCACCATAGACTGGCTCTTGAACCGGATCCTCTCCGTTTGCGCCTTCTTTTCCATCGACCAACGCCAGCAACTTGTGTGGACGAACAACACCGCGTGCTTGCTCGACACCATGAATCTTAATGCGATATGTCCCGCTCGGAAGCCCCGGATCATCCGTCAACCGAAGCTCTGGCATCACCAGACCGAACTCTTGGGCGACATGGGTGCGCATATTGCGAATACGCGCGTCGAGGCCCGTTCCCGGATCAATCACCATATCAATGAGATCAGGCGCAAATTGAACGTGAATATCGTCCAGATCAAGGATATCGGCCATCGTCTCTTCTGCGGCCACTGTTTCGGTCTCCAAAGCATCGCTTGCCTCTTTGTCCGTTTGCACCTTTTGGGATTTCTGCATGTACCAGGCCGCAAAAATCAGGCCCGCCCCGCCCAGCAGAAAAGGCACAAAAGGCAAGCCCGGCACCAAAGCGAAAAGCAACATCAAAAGCCCGACAGTCAACAAAGCTGCAGGATGTCTGCCAAGCTGAGAAAACAACGTGATGTCCGTTGCACCGACGGCCCCGCCTCGGGCCAGAAGCAAAGCGGCAGAGATAGAGATGATGACCGCCGGAATTTGGGACACCAGACCGTCGCCAACGGTCAAGATCGCATAGGTTTCAAACGCCTCAGACAAGGGCATCCCGTGTACGGCTGCACCCATGATCAAGCCCATGACAAAGTTCAACAGCGTAATAAGCAAACCGGCGACAGCGTCGCCCTTCACAAACTTGGATGCGCCGTCAAGCGAACCGAAAAATGTCGTTTCCTGTTGATCACGCTCACGACGCGCTTTAGCCTCCGCGTGATCAATCGCGCCTGCTGACATATCACTGTCAATAGCGAGCTGTTTGCCGGGCATGCCATCTAACGCAAATCGCGCACCGACTTCGGCCATACGTGTTGCGCCCTTGGTAATCACCATGAAATTCACGATGAGCAGAACGCCAAATACGACCAGTCCCAAAAACACGCTGCCGCCCATCACGAAACTTGCGAAGCCTTCGATCACTCCGCCCGCAGCGCCAGTCCCCGTATGGCCCTGACCAATAATTAGCTTGGTGGAAGAAATATTGAGAGACAGCCGCAGCATCAATGACGCCAACAGAACGGTTGGGAAGGACGAAAAGTCCAGCGGACGCTCGACGAAAAGCGTGATCGTGAAAATGAGAATCGCAAGGCCAAAGGAGATCGCGAGGCCCATATCCAAAACAAATGCAGGCATCGGCAGAATCATCATGATAATGACGCCCATCAGGGCAAGTGCGAGCAATATAGTTGGGTTAAAACCGAATTTAGCCAAAACGACGCTCCAGAATTTTGATGATGCTTCGCATGCTCACCGGGACGCACTTGGGACGAGTGAACCGAGGTGTGCAGTACCTGAAGTTGCATGAAGTAAAGGGTAGGTGTTCATGCGCGGCTTTGACGTCACGCTCGTTTGTCGCGCATGGTCCATTATTGGCGCATCATTATCGTCGTAATGCTGAAGGAATTTTGCTTTATAAATGTTCGCCAAAGCTTCTGTACGCGAATGATATGCTCCGGCGGCAGCAACCCAATTCCCGAACTCGGCATGAAGTGATTTCAAAAAGCGCGCAGCATAAAGTGCATTCGTCCTTGGTGAGATCATTTCGTCCAAACTGGCGAAACCTTCGTTGTGCCAATGATAGTTCAGTTGAAAAAAACCCACATCAAAACGCCGCTCACCAGACGCAATTAGCGATAACGCCTTTTCCAACAACTCCGCTTCGGTGGCAAGCCAACTGCCCTTTCCAGCGACGTTAATCGCCCACGGCCAAGGCTGGGTTTTCCCCTCTACCTTCCGGCCCGTTTCGGTGCGCGCGATCGCGAGCAGTACATTTACCGGAACATTTGTTTCATGCGCCGCAAACCAGGCAGCTCGATAGCAATCATCTGATTGCGAAACCGATGCCCGGAGCAAGGAAACGCTTGTCACAAGAAGGAATGCCGCTGAAAAGAAAATGACAGCTTTAGATCCGTGGCCGTGTGCCGGCCCTGTGTTTGTCATGCTTCGGATCACTATAGCCCCGCCAAATTGCATCGTTGCAATCCGTCTTACTGGCGAGAGCTTTACAATTAGTAACCATGATCAGGCGGACAGCAACTGCAAAGCTATATTTTGTGATGAATAGCTTTGCCCTTGCTTTAGCTGGTCGCGCAAAAGAAAGCGGTCGATCACGTCAGAGCTTAGGCCATGCGATGCAAGCTCATCAATTTCGCCAACACCAAAGGTGCTCAAAGATTTATCCCGGAAAACCTCGAGTTGTTTGTCTATATCCAACTGACCAAATGACGCGGGCAGTCCAAGTGCAGTCTCAAGTACAGATCTGAGTGGCGGATTGCCCATAACGAGGAACCATTTCGCATCTTCGCTCACATCCAGATCAGCAAGTTTCTGGAATTCTGTCTCTGCATTCAAGGCAAGCCGCAAGTTAGGCCGGGTTTCACCCACTAAAACCGCAAAACTTTGCGCCCTATAATTATGGATCATCTCTTCTGCTGTGCTCGGCAAAAGGCCAACGAAAGAACCAAGCCCATCAAAGGCAAAGTCAGTGGCGAGGTTTTTGTAGCGGCTATCTGACATGCGATTGGCCAAGGAATCTGCATCGCTCGCCCCCTCAGCCAAAATGCGCTTGACGAAAAAGCGATTGCTCAGATCGTCCTGTAACCCGTAAGCGCCAAGAGCGACGGACAAAATTTGGCGATCTGCGACCACATCTTCCGCTGATCTAAGAGAACCTGCTTTTTGTTCGAAATGTGTGGTCAGTCGTTTTTGCTCTGCACTGTTGGAGAACACCTCCATCTGACTAGGTAGCGTTCTTTGCAAGTTGCGCCAAGCAACAAGCCCTGTACCGACGACGATTGGTTGAAATCCCATTTCACCAACCTTAGCACACTTGACGCGATAGAAGTTCACGCTCGAGAGGGAGCAAGAGCTTCAGCGATTTAAGCGCGTTGTAGAACTTCCCCTGCACAACGGCCATCCGCGCACGCGCCAGATGTTCCTGCCAAAATGGGTCTATAAGTATACGTGCCAGTTCAGAAATTTGCCTAGCAATCTGCTGGGACGCTTCGGAGGGATCGCTATTACCCGCCAAGATCAATTGCAATTGATAGCAAACGCGACCCATGGGAGTATTTGCCGCTTCGGGGTGAATTGCATCCTTCAATCGCAGAACATTCGCGCTTGGCGTCACAATCGAAAACCGCGATCTGCGGTTTCCATTTTCCAAGACCGCCCCATTGATCAAAATACGCTCTTTCGGACCTAGCTTAAGGACAAGACCTACCATTTTTTATGCCTTTCCTTTGAGGCCGCGAAGAACCGCAACATTTGTCTCTACAAGGCTTTCTACACGTGCGCTTCCGCCAAAGACCTTGCTGGTTTGATGCCCAACGAATTGTGCCAAATAGAACAAGCGAGCCCGTAAATCAGGGCTCAATGCGTTGTCGGGGTCCGCCACTTGAGTTCCGATTTCGATCCACAAGCGTTCGTTCTTGTTCAATGCTCTGGCAAGCTCAGAAAATTTTGTGGTGCCAGCGCCGGAATGTGATTTCAACTCGCGTGTGACATCCAGAATAACATCATATTCCAAATCCTTCGGACTGCGTGTGTGTTCGCTCAACGATGAATATCGTCTCGCAGCAACGAGTGCGCTGTTCATTGGTGTGCCTCCTCAGGCCATCAAGTCAGTGAAAGTTGGAGAGCGCTGGAATTGGCGCTCTCCAGCAACCAATTAACGGAAGAGCGAGAGAAGGCTCTGCGGTGCCTGGTTCGCAATCGACAGAGCTTGAACACCCAGCTGTTGCTGAACCTGAAGCGCCTGAAGTTTTGCCGAAGCTTCCTCCATATCGGCATCCACAAGAGAGCCGATGCCAGCGCGCAGGGAATCAGTCAATTTGGAGACAAAGTCACTTTGCGTGTTGATCCGCCCTTCAACAGAACCAAGAGAGGCGGCCGCATCGATCGCCGTGCCGATCAATGTTTCGATTGTACCAAGCGCCCCATCTGCACCCAGCGCAGTGGACACATCAATGCTATCGAGCGCGCCAAGCCCACCCGATCCTGCGTTCAGGAACTGCCCACTGACAGAAAAGTCATTACCGCTATTGTTGGTGAAAGTAAGCTGACCGGGGCTGCCGCTGTCATAATCGACAGCAAGGTCTTCGATCCCAAGCGCATCGATCGCATTTTTAAGACCAACAGCGACCATATCAGAGGACGAAGTCGCGTTCACATCCGCTTCCGTCACAGTGTAGGACGCCTCTCGATCACCGATGCGCACGACAACGCGGTCCCCCTCGCCAAACGCTGTTTGAGCAGTGTCGTCGATAACGATAGTGTCGTTGCCACCGCCGTTATCAAGTGACAGTGCGACCGTATCGCCATTTGTCGAGGGGGTACCACCAGAGGAAGCAAAAATGTCGTTGGCAGTGTAACCGCCAACTGCAAGGTCCTGACCCGTCACCTGGATCGTGGAAGCAGTGACAGCGCCAGTCGCATTGCGATCCAGCGAGGATAGGATGTCCACGTTGCCAGCCAGACCATCGACCAAATTGAGGCCGTTGAACTGCGCCGCAGCGACCACCGATTCGATCTGTTCGCTAAGCGCGGTGACATCGTCGTTGATCTTAGTTCGATCAACGTTATCTTCTTGCGCAGCAACGATCTTGCCTTTCATTTCAGTCAACAAATCAGTGACGGTTTCAGCTGCCTGTCGCGCAACCGCGACCGTTGATTTACCCAGCGAAAGACTGTCGGAGATCGCCTTGAACCCTTTAACGTCGGATTCCATCACTTTGGAAATCGCCCAAACTGCCGAATTGTCGGCCGAAGACGCGATGGATTTACCCGTCGCGATTTCCCCTTGGGTTTGTGCCAGCCCTGAGTTGATGGACTTAAGCGTTTGAAGCGCAACCATGGCGCTTGTGTTTGTCAAAATACTAGACATTGATATTATCCTTTAGGCTTTGATGCTTTGCACCAATTTTAGTTCCCCGCCCCCTTAGGACGGCCAAAAGGTCGTACTGACGATGCAAGCAGTGCTTGAAACATTCCTTGCGCCACCCGGATCACCGAGCGCCTCGACCTTTTGGCAGGGGAAACCTAACGGAGTCCTAAACCTGACCTGCCAAGTTCTTGTATTTTAGTTCTAATTTTCAACTTCGTTTTGACAATGCGTCACCATCGCGAATCGCAACCTGCATTTTTTTGCCGTCCTTGCGATAGGTTCTTAGGCTCGCCGACACCTCTTTGATTTCCTTGACGCGCCGGATCGCCATGCGCATCCCCTCGATCGCACTTTGGGCAAGCGTTTGATTGCGGATCAACCGGTTTCGCAGCGATGCGAAACCATCAAGGTCATCTACCCCAGCGACAGAGATTTTTTCCAATAGCACCACTTTTTCGGAACCTAGCCGTTCGATACTTGCCAGATCCCCATCAAGCAGTGCTGCATATTCCCGCTCCAATAATGCGTCCAGTTTTTCAGAAACTTTACCCACAATGCTCATTTTGCTGCATCCTTTATTGATTGATCAAAGTGTGCCGCCAAACCTAGCCCTCCCGCGCGCACCATTTCCTTTGCCTGCGCCTCTCTCAAGAACGAAGCGAACTGGTCTTCCCCAGCCCCGCCCCCAAAGGTTTCAGGGACTTTACCAACGCCCGCAATCTTGAGCATTTCCGTTAGAAATACCGCTTCGAGTTGCTGTCCAGTGCTCAACGCCGTGTCTGGACGCGGGCCTTGCGGTGCAGCAACCTGCAATCCGCTGGTAGATGGAGATATCATAAAACCTTACCTTCATTTTCAGTCGATTTTTTCGGAAATAACGCATTGCGGTAAACAACTGGTAACCGGTTGCACGCTAAAAAGACGCTCCACACTACGGAGCCCAAAATGATCCCTCTGCCAGACCAACATATCGCCCGCCCGGTATTGACGAGTGTGAAAGCAGGCAGCCATGACGATGCTTTACCTTCGTCGCCTTCATCGCCTTCTGCAGCCAAGAAAACTTTTTCCAAACTTCTTGAAAGCATGTCCGCGAAGCAAAAAACCGTCAAAGCTGAAGTCACGTTGCCCACGACCCAAGACAAGGCGGCAGCAGAGGTCGAAACTGAAGAGAAGCCAGCACATGTGCCGACCAACGGTAGCGCGATAGATGCCAACGATGTGCCCAATATTGGAAAAAATATGCTGCAAGATATGCCAGAAAATCAGTTGGCAGCCCACGATCAAGCCGAAGCCGATACAGGAACACAATTGAATTCAGATGACGCGATAGACGGTCATTTTTCGCAATTTCAAACGGCACAAAGCAATCCTGCATATGATCACGAGGGGCACGAGCCCGAATTGAAGTATAAATCTGCGCTTGACCAGCGGCATATCAATCAACACTGGATCGACGAAATCCCACTTGCGGCATCAGGGGATGTAATTTCGAACTTGAAACACCGAACTTTACCTAATGAATTGCCCTTGGACCTGCCTAACACGCCAAAGGCTTCCCAGAATGCCCAAGCGACTTTGAGCATATCCGCAGATGCACGTTTAGAAATTGCGTTTCAATCCGGCGGGGATGAGCCAGAGCAAACTCGCAAACATCACAGCGTTGAGGACATGCCTTTCCCAAACAAAGCCACAAGCACTGCATTGCTTGGGGAAAAGGTCACATCCTCTGTCGCCAGCAAGGCCGCGAGCGTCGAACACACAAGTGGGTCCATTCTACCCGGCGCAGCCCCAACCGCGATCGAGCCCGCTACCCTGGACGTTTGGACAGAAAAGCCAACACGCGAAACAGAAGCTATGAAAACATTTGTGCCGTCTCAGAATGCGCAAAATAGCGCCGCTCAAACACAGATCACACTTACGGCGCGCCCAGTCTTGTCCGCCGAAAATGCTCCGAAGATCTCAGATGCATTAATCACGCTACGCGACGTCGGTGGTCAAATCGATGTCGCTCTGACACCTGATGACATGGGCCGCTTAACGATCAAGCTGGATCACACCACGCAAGGCCCTGCATTTACGTTGACCGCTGAACGCGCCGAAACCCAAGAAATCATCCGCCGTCAACTAGATCACTTGCAACAGCAATTTCGCGCGATGGGTATTGAAAACGCAACGTTTTCCTTTGGTGACCAAGGCGATGGGCCGGCTGGGCAATCCGCAAAATCCCGCCGCGAAGACATTGCCAAACAAAAAGTAGATGACAGCGAACAAATCGTTCAAATCCGCCAGCTTTCGACGAACAGTGGCCTAGACATCAGGATATGATCCAATGACAATTGTAAGCACCGCGGCCCCAATCCAACCGCTTCTTCCCGCTCCGACAGACATCTCACCGACACAAAGCAGCTCCGGGATCAGCAGCGATTTTGAGACCTTTCTCAAGATGTTGACCGTCCAGATGGAGAACCAGGATCCGCTAAACCCCGTCGATTCAGCCGATTACGCCGTCCAACTAGCGACCTTTTCTTCGGTCGAGCAACAAGTGTTGACGAATGATCTGCTAACTACACTGGCCGCATCGATGTCAGGCGGTGGTATCGGAGCCTTAGGGCAATGGGTTGGCATGGATGTTCGCGCGGGTTCGGCTGCGCAATTCAACGGCACTGACGTTGATCTGGTCTTGCCTGAATTTCAGGATGCCGATCGCCGCGTGCTGGTCATCAGGACCGAGGCCGGAGAACTAGCAACGCGGCTCGACATTCCTGTCGATGGCGCAGATCACAAATGGGATGGCAAGCTCGCTGACGGCACCACGGCGAAGGAAGGCATTTACCAATTTAGCGTCGAAACATTCAAAGATGGGTCATTGCGCTCGAACGATTCGGCTTCGCCCTACAATCGTGTACGCGAAGCAATTATCGAGAACGGCGAAACCCTATTACTGCTTGAGGGGAATATTCTAGTCACACCAAGCGACGTGTCGGCCCTGCGCAGCCCTGAATAGCCCTAAAGCCATAAAATAAGACTGGCTCCAAGTATGACTGCCCCGGTCAGAACCCCTGACAGAAACCATAGACTGCGGCTGCGGGTCTTGCCGGGCGCATAGCTTGGCGATTCCTGCGCTTGACGGATCAAGGCCGCTTCGACCAACCCGGGCAAACGCGGCCCAAACCGCGCCAGCACCTTCGCCGTTTTCGCAAGATCACTTCCGATAGCGCGTGGCCCGATGCTGCCTTTGATATAGTCTTCGACGACGGGCTGCGCGACTTGCCAAATGTTCATACGCGAATCAAGCGAACGTGCGACACCCTCCACGACGACCATGGTGCGTTGAAGCAAAATAAGCTCTGTCCGCGTTTCCATCCCAAAACGCTCGGTCACTTCGAAGAGATAGTTAAGCAAACGGGCCATGGATATATGCGTCGCGTCCATTCCGAAGATCGGCTCGCCCACTGCGCGCAAGGCCCGCGCAAATTCATCCACGTCGCGATCTGCAGGTACATATCCCGCTTCAAAATGAACTTCTGCGACACGCTTGTAGTCGCGGCGGATAAAACCGAACAGGATTTCAGCATAAACGCGGCGGGTATATTCATCGATATGGCCCATGATACCAAAGTCATAGGCGATGATATCGCCGTTCGGCGCAACCTTCAGGTTACCTTGGTGCATATCCGCATGAAAGAACCCGTCACGCAGCGCATGTTGCAAGAACAACTGCAAAACCCGCGTGGCAAGGGCTGATCGATCATGCCCGGCAGCGTCGATCGCATCGTTGTCACCCAGCGGTACGCCATCGGCCCAGCCCAGCGTCATCACGCGTTTTGCCGAAAGGTTCCACTTGATTTCAGGCAGGGAAAAACCCGCATCACCTTTGGTATTAGCCAAAAACTCCGACGCTGCAGAACTCTCAAGGCGCAAATCCAATTCGCCCATGACGACGCCTTCGAAATGCTCGATCACATCCATCGGCCGCAATCGACGAGAGCTCGGCGACAGTAACTCGACCATCTGAGCGCCAAAGTAGAAGGCATCGATATCCTTGCGAAACGCCTTTTCTATCCCGGGGCGCAGCACTTTAACGGCGACGATTTCGCCAGTTTCGGCGATAGTCGCTTGGTGGACCTGGGCAATCGACGCGGCCGCAACCGGTTCGCTAAACATGCTGAACAGTTCATCAGCGGGGCGACCCAACTCTTCGGTGACCGATCGTTTGGCGACCTCGATGGGAAACGGCGGCAGTTTATCCTGCAACACCCGCATCTGGCCTGCCATTTCATCACCAACCACGTCGGGACGCGTCGAAAGCACCTGACCAAATTTGATATAGGCCGGTCCAAGCGCCGTTAGCGCACGCGGCGCGGGTGGCATGCTCAGATCGCCTTTGTAGCCAAGCCATTTGAACGGCCACCCCAACATACGCGCGGCAACGCGCAACGAGCGCGGCGCATCCATCGCATCAAGCACGATGCCCATGGCACCGGTCCGCTCCAAAGTTGCGCCGGTGACGATCAGGCGCCAGATATTATGCGGTCCGCGCATCGCTTAAATTTTCCAACCGGAGTGAAGCGCAGCAATGCCCATAGTCAGATTACGATACTTCGCATTCTCAAAGCCCGCCTTGCGCAACATGTCGAGAAACGTCTCCTGATCGGGAAATTTGCGGATCGATTCGACGAGATATTGATAACTGTCCGCATCATTGGCGATCAGCTTGCCCATAGGCGGGATCACATTGAAGGAATAGCGATCATAAGCCCATTGCATCGCTGGATTCGGGATCTGCGAGAACTCCAGCACCATCAAGCGGCCACCGGGGCGCAGCACGCGAAACGCCTCATTCAGGGCCTCTTGCGGGCGGGTCACATTTCGGATGCCGAAGCTGATCGTGTAAACGTCGAAGGTGTTGTCCTCGAACGGCAGCGCCATCGCATCCCCGACCACCCAATCGAGCGAATCTATCATCTGGCCAGCCTCGGCGCGTTTGCGCCCCTCGATCAACATCGGCTCGGTTATATCCAGAACCGTCGCATGCCCACGTCCAGCCCGCTTCAAAAAACGGAACGAAATATCACCGGTGCCGCCCGCGACATCAAGAAGCCGCTGTCCCGCGCGCGGCGCAAGCCAATCCATCATCGCATCTTTCCACACGCGGTGAATGCCCATGGACATGACATCGTTCATGATATCGTATTTGGAGGCGACCGAGTTGAACACGCCTTGCACACGGCTCGCTTTCTCGGATTCGGGCACAGTTTGAAAACCGAAATGAGTGGTGTCTTGGGGCTGATCGCTCATGAGATCTTGTTGTCCTTGTGGTTCACCCTTCTTATAGAGCGCCAAACACCCGCTGCAATGCGCCCAATTGGACAGACCTAGCTGAAAGGGGCCGACATGCCTGAATTGCCCGAGGTTGAGACGGTTCGCCGCGGACTGGCACCCGTGATGGAGGGCGCGCGCATCGCAAAAGCGGATGTGAATCGCCCCGATCTGCGCTGGCCCTTCCCTGCTGGAATGAGCGAGAGGCTAACAGGCGCGCGCATCGAGCGGCTGAGGCGACGCTCCAAGTACATCCTTGCGGATCTCGACACGGGCGAATCGCTGCTGATACATTTGGGCATGTCAGGCCGCATGCTGATTTCCGGCGCGAAACTTGGCGCATTCGCGCACGATCACCCAGCCCCGGAAAAGCATGATCATGTGGTCCTACACATGGACAGCGGCGCGCGCATCACCTTTAATGATCCACGTCGCTTCGGGGCGATGGACCTGCTAGATACCGCCACAGCCGATGCGCATAAACTGCTCTCGAGCATCGGGCCCGAGCCGCTTGGGAATAGTTTTGACGAAAGCTATCTTGTGCAGGCCCTCAAGGCAAAAACCAGCCCGATCAAAACCGCGCTTCTGGACCAGAGAATCGTCGCAGGTCTGGGAAATATCTATGTCTGCGAAGTACTTTACCGCGCCCGCATCTCACCCCTGCGCAAGGCAAACAAGATAACCAAAACCAGCGTCGAAGCGCTAGTTCCGATCATCCGCCAAGTGCTTGGCGAAGCGATCGAAGCGGGCGGATCATCGCTCAAAGATTTTCGTCAGGCAGATGGAGATTTAGGATATTTCCAGCACAGTTTCGACGTTTATGGACGCGAGGGCGCGCCGTGCCGCACGCCCGGCTGCACAAGCGCGATCAACCGCACCGTGCAATCGGCTCGTTCCAGCTTCTATTGCCCGAAGTGTCAAAGATAGCTTGAAACAGGGCGCGCACATGGTAATCAATCAAGGCTGAGCGCAACAATGGAAGAGCAGACCACATGGCCTATGAAACGCTGATCATCGACATCGAAGATCACGTCGCACTTATACGCATCAATCGCCCCGAAGCGATGAATGCGCTCAATTCACAAGTTCTTGCTGAACTGAGCGTCGCGCTGAAGGACGCCGATAGCAACGACAAAGTGCGCTGCATCGTGCTGACCGGTTCTGACAAAGCTTTCGCCGCCGGCGCGGATATCAAGGAAATGTCCGAAAAGACGTTCGTCGAGATGTTCATGTCCGATTTCTTCGCCAAAGAAGGCGACGCGGTGCGCAGCGTACGCAAGCCGATCATCGCCGCGGTCGCGGGCTATGCGCTCGGCGGCGGCTGCGAATTGGCGATGATGTGCGATTTTATCATCGCAGCGGACACGGCCAAGTTCGGCCAGCCTGAAATCAACCTCGGCGTCGTCGCGGGCATCGGCGGTACGCAGCGCTTGACGCGCTTCGTAGGCAAGTCCAAGTCTATGGACATGCACCTCACAGGTCGTTTCATGGACGCCGAAGAAGCAGAGCGCTCGGGCCTCGTAAGTCGCGTGGTTCCTGCGAAAAAGCTCAAGGACGAAGCGATGAGCGCCGCGCAGAAGATTGCGGAAAAGTCGGTTCTGACCTCCATGGCCGTCAAAGAAGCGGTGAACCGCAGCTACGAGACGACGCTGAGCGAAGGCATCCTGTTCGAGCGCCGTTTGTTCCATTCGCTCTTTGCAACCGAAGACCAAAAAGAGGGTATGGGGGCCTTTTTGGAAAAGCGTCAGGCACAATTTAGAGACAAATAGTACGACCAAGCCGAAGGCGTGTGTTGACAGGGCGGCGAGTCGGCCCTAAAGACGCGACTTCAAGATAGAATGCAGCCCAAACAAGCGGGACGATGATTTATGGCCAATTCGCCTCAAGCAAAAAAGCGCGCCCGTCAAAACGAAGCACGCTTTCAAGTAAACAAAGCGCGCCGTTCGCGCATTCGCACCTTCCTCAAAAAAGTGGAAGAGGCGATCACAACTGGTGACAAAGACGCAGCGACGACTGCTCTTCGAGCAGCGCAGCCTGAAATGATGCGCGGTGTCACTAAAGGTGTATTCCACAAGAACACAGTGGCGCGGAAAATGTCCCGCCTCTCCGCCCGCGTGAAAGCGATCGGGTAACTCCGGCCTTAAAGACCGGTAGAAAATATGGATGTTAAGCGCCGCCTGTCATGGGTCGGCGCTTTCTTCATTTTAGAGGTATTCCTGCTCGCATACCCATCGATTCTAGCGAGCAAGGCCATTTGTCTCTGCGGTCAATAGGGCGAAAATGACAGGGCGTTTTTTTGTAGGCCTTGTTGCATTTTCCGAGGTGCGGAGATTCTTTTCGACCATTCGATGAGTCAAGCCCCATTGATCTATTGCCGCTTCGTAGAGCGACTTGCTACCAAGAGTGAGCGATTCACGTCGCCTTGGGATAGTTTGAAAATTTGCTGCCAAACACAGCGCCTGACCTTTGCGAAACCGAAGGTCAAAGTGCGCTTCAGCATGTTTATGTTTCGAGGGAGAGCTTGAAAAGCACGCGATATCTGGTGGGGACCCGGTTCGCGTGCATTTCATTATCTTGCCTGAACGGCGCTCTGCGCGTTGCCTCAAATCGATGAGGCATGCGTGCACAGCGTTTTGGGCCGACACATCATGATCGAGGGACTGCCCTTCGTTTATGGACTCGCGAAAGAGGATTGTTGGTTAGGAAAGAATACAGATGACGATCGACGACTGGGGACAACTGCAAGACATCCTTCGGGCATCCGTGGGCAAGAACAATTATACCAATTGGATCGGACCTTTGTCTTTTGTCGGCGCGAAGAACGGCATCGCCAGCTTTAGTGTTCCGACCAATTTCCTTGGCAATTATGTTTCCCAGAATTTTGGCGACATGATCGTCTATCAGGCCCAGCAAGCAGGCCACGATATCCAGCGCGTACATTTTTCGGTTCTGAAATCCGGAGCAAGCGATGCGGCCAAATTGCCGAGCAACGCCGTGAAGCCAGTTCAAACCAGCACCCCCGCAAAGCAGCCTGCCGCAAAAAGCGGTTTGACTGGCGCCCCGCTCGACAAGCGTTTTACCTTTGACAATTTTGTCGTGGGCAAACCGAACGAGCTAGCTCACGCCGCTGCGCGCCGCGTCGCCGAAGGTGGTCCCGTCACCTTCAATCCGCTTTTCCTTTATGGCGGTGTCGGCCTTGGTAAGACGCACTTGATGCACGCTATTGCACACGAACTTCAAACAAGTCGCCCTGATCTAAAGGTGCTTTATCTCTCGGCAGAGCAATTCATGTACCGCTTCGTTCAGGCGCTGCGCGAGCGTAAAATGATGGACTTCAAAAGCCTGTTTCGCGCGGTGGATGTCTTGATGGTCGACGACGTTCAATTCATCGGCGGCAAGGACAGCACGCAAGAAGAGTTCTTCCACACTTTCAATGCGCTCGTGGATCAGAACAAACAAATCATCATTTCCGCCGACCGTGCACCAGGTGAAATCAAGGACCTCGAAGATCGCATCAAGTCGCGCATGCAATGTGGTCTTGTCGTTGATCTGCACCCGACTGATTACGAACTTCGCCTCGGCATCCTGCAGTCCAAAGTCGAGATTCAGCGCGCCCAGTATCCAGGCCTTCAGATCGACAACGGAATTCTTGAATTTCTCGCGCATCGCATCAGCACCAATGTGCGCGTGCTTGAGGGCGCTCTGACGCGTCTGTTTGCCTTCGCCTCGCTTGTGGGCCGTGACATCACGATGGACCTGACCGTTGATTGCCTTTCTGATGTTTTGCGTGCGTCAGAGCGTAAAATTACCGTCGAGGAAATCCAGCGGCGCGTTTCTGAGCATTACAACATTCGCCTCTCCGAGTTGATTGGCCCCAAACGTGTGCGTAACTTTGCCCGCCCACGGCAGGTAGCGATGTATCTGTGCAAGCAACTCACCAGCCGCTCTCTGCCAGAGATTGGCCGCCGCTTTGGCGGACGTGATCACACGACGGTCATGCACGGCGTCAAGCGTATCGAAGAGTTGAAAGTACAAGACGGTCAAATCGCAGAAGACATCGAAATGCTGCGCCGCGCGCTCGAAGAATAGGGCGGTCCCGTCACACTGTGCCCTTCACGCGCATCAAAGCGTGAAAAGGGCTTGAGGGGCGCTGTTTTTCAGGTAACTTAGCGCTCCGGAACGTCTTCTAGGAGCGAGACACATGAAAATCAGCATCGAACGCGCAACGCTGCTTAAAGCCGTCTCGCACGCGCAATCTGTGGTCGAGCGCCGCAACACCATCCCGATCCTCGCCAACGTGCTGATCGAAGCCGAAGGTGGCGATGTGCGGTTCCGCGCGACGGACCTCGACATCGAAGTCGTGGACAAAGTTGAAGCCATGGTAGAGCGCGCGGGATCGACGACTGTTTCTGCCACCACTTTGAATGAAATTGTTCGTAAATTGCCTGACGGCGCACAGGTCACACTCGCGGATGACGGCACCTCCGGTCGCCTCACCATTGAGGCGGGCCGCTCCAACTTTTCCTTGGCGACGTTGCCAAAGGAAGATTTTCCGGTCATGGCGTCGTCTGAATATACTGCGAATTTCTCGATCAAAGCGAGCGTGCTGCGCCGCCTGTTCGACAAGTCCAAGTTCGCGATTTCAACGGAAGAAACACGCTATTATCTGAACGGTGTTTACATGCACGTGTCAGAATCTGATGGGGGCAAAGTGCTTCGCTGTGTGGCAACGGACGGCCACCGCCTTGCGCGCATCGACGCAGATTTGCCCGAAAATGCCTCCGATATGCCGGGCGTGATCGTACCGCGTAAAACAGTGGGAGAATTGCGCAAGCTTCTGGACGAAGACGACATGCAAATCGCCGTCTCCGTGTCCGAGACCAAGGTACGTTTTGCAACGCCTGAAATCACCCTGACGTCCAAAGTCATCGACGGGACCTTTCCCGATTACACCCGCGTCATTCCGCAGGGCAACACGCGTAAGCTCGAAGTGGATGCCGCCGATTTTGCAAGAGCTGTCGATCGCGTCGCGACCGTATCGTCCGAGCGCTCGCGCGCCGTGAAACTTTCTCTCGACGAGGATCGCCTGATCCTTTCGGTCAACGCCCCCGATAGCGGCGCTGCCGAAGAAGAACTGGCCGTCGCCTATAATGACGAGCGCCTCGAAATTGGTTTCAATGCCAAATACTTGCTGGAAATCGCCAGTCAGGTGGACCGCGAAAACGCCGTGTTCCTGTTCAATTCCTCCGGCGATCCGACCTTGATGCGCGAAGGCAATGACACCAGCGCGGTCTATGTCGTCATGCCCATGCGTGTTTGACGCCGCCTAAATGACCTCGCTCGCGCTCACCGAGCTGACACTCTCTCATTTTCGCTCGCACAAGCTGGCCCGCCTGTCGTGCGGGCCTTTGCCTGTGGCGATCCATGGCCCGAATGGCGCGGGCAAGACCAACATCCTAGAGGCAGTGTCCCTTTTCTCCCCGGGGCGAGGGATGAGGCGCGCAAGTGCCGAAGAGATGACACGCCGCCCTGAGGCTTTGGGATGGAAAGTCTCGGGCGTCCTGCAGGCCCAAGGTCAAAGCCATGAGATCGAATTCTGGTCCGAAAACGGCGCGGCTCGCAGTACCAAGGTCAATTCCAAACCTGTTGCCCAGAACCGCCTTGCGGAACTCTCCCGCGTGCTCTGGCTGATCCCAGCGATGGACCGCCTCTGGATCGAGGGCGCAGATGGGCGTCGGCGCTTCCTTGATCGTATGGCCCTCAGCTTTTTTCCGAACCACGCGGAGGCCTCCCTCACCTATGAAAAAACCATGCGCGAGCGCAACAGGCTGCTTAAGGAAAACGTGCGCGATCCTATGTGGTACGGCGTGCTCGAAACCCGCCTTGCGCAAACCGGGGCGGTAATCCACGAGAACCGCGTCGCGACGCTCGCCTTCCTCAGCGACGCGCAAATGCAGGCAGAAACCGCCTTTCCGACCGCCGATCTAGAGCTCATCCATTCCGAAGATGCCATGCCCGCCGACAGCGCCGATCTGAAAAGCGCCTTCGAGGCCAGCCGCTTTCGCGATCTCGCCGCAGGGCGCACTTTGGTCGGTCCGCACCGCGCCGATCTTTACGGAGTGTTCACCGCGAAGGGCGTACCTGCCAAGGATTGCTCAACAGGCGAGCAAAAAGCACTTCTTATCTCACTCATCCTCGCCAACGCACGCGCGCTGGCAGTTCAAATCGGCGCGCCGCCAATTTTGCTACTCGATGAGGTCGCCGCACACCTCGACAGCGCCCGCCGCGCGGCGCTTTACACCGAGATCAGCGCGCTTGGTGCGCAGGCCTGGATGACCGGCACGGAGCCTGCGCTTTTTGACAGCCTCACCGGACCCGCAGTACACATTGAAGTCACAGAATCCGCAGGCGTAAGCGAGACCAAAGTCATCCCCCGGACCTAACTGCCAACGGATGCACAAAATATAGGTGAAAGCCGTGACAACCCCCCCAAATATTCGTATAAAACATACAAATAGATAGGGGAGTTTCGGATGTCCGAAACGGAGCAAAGCAGCCCAGAATATGGCGCTGATTCCATCAAGGTTCTCAAAGGCTTAGAGGCGGTTCGCAAGCGTCCGGGTATGTATATCGGTGATACCGATGACGGCTCTGGTCTACACCACATGGTCTATGAGGTCGTGGACAACGGCATCGACGAGGCTCTGGCAGGGCATGCGGACGCAGTAAACGTCAAAATCCATGCGGATTCGTCAGTTTCCGTAAGCGACAACGGTCGCGGCATTCCCGTGGGCATTCACGAGGAAGAGGGCGTATCAGCAGCCGAAGTTATCATGACCCAACTGCATGCAGGCGGGAAATTCGACAGCAATTCCTACAAGGTTTCGGGCGGTCTGCACGGCGTCGGCGTGTCCGTCGTTAATGCTCTGTCCAACTGGCTCGAGCTGCGCGTTTGGCGCGACGGCAAAGAGCATATCGCGCGTTTCGAACATGGCGATACCGTCGATCACTTGAAGGTCGTCGGCGAGTCCAATGGCCACACAGGCACCGAAGTGCGCTTTCTTGCGTCGCTCGATACGTTCTCCAACCTCGATTATTCCTTCGAAACGTTAGAAAAGCGTTTGCGTGAACTCGCGTTCCTGAACTCCGGCGTGCGCATCATCCTTACGGACGAGCGCCCCGTCGAGCCACTGCGCACCGAACTTTACTACGACGGCGGCGTTAAGGAATTCGTAAAATATCTAGATCGCTCCAAATCCTCCATCATGGCAGAGCCAGTCTATATGATTGGCGAAAAGGACGATATCGGCGTCGAGGTCGCGCTTTGGTGGAACGACAGCTATCACGAGAACGTCCTGCCCTTTACCAACAACATCCCCCAGCGGGATGGCGGCGCGCATTTGGCTGGCTTTCGCGGAGCACTGACGCGCACGATCAACAACTACGCCCAATCCAGCGGCATCGCGAAACGTGAAAAAGTGACGTTCACGGGTGATGACGCGCGCGAAGGCCTGACCTGCGTTTTGTCCGTCAAAGTGCCAGACCCCAAGTTCAGCTCGCAGACCAAAGACAAGCTGGTTAGCTCCGAAGTTCGCCCCGCGGTTGAGGGCCTGGTAAACGAAAAGCTGGCAGAGTGGTTTGAGGAAAATCCGGCCCAAGCCAAAATCATTGTAAGCAAAATCATCGAAGCCGCCCATGCACGCGAAGCTGCGCGTAAAGCGCGCGATCTGACGCGGCGCAAAACGGCGATGGATGTGAATTTTCTTGCCGGAAAGCTCAAGGACTGCTCCGAAAAAGACCCCTCCAAAACCGAAGTCTTCCTTGTCGAGGGAGACTCTGCCGGCGGCTCTGCCCAGACCGGCCGTGATCGCCAAACGCAGGCAATCCTGCCGCTTAAAGGTAAAATTCTGAACGTCGAGCGCGCGCGCTTTGATAAGATGCTAAACTCGCAAGAGATCGGCAATCTGGTCATGGCGCTTGGTACGGGTATCGGGCGCGACGAGTTCAACATCGACAAGCTTCGCTATCATAAGATCGTCATAATGACGGACGCAGATGTGGACGGCGCGCATATCCGCACGCTCTTGCTTACGTTCTTCTATCGCCAAATGCCTGCACTGATCGAGGGTGGCTTCCTCTATATCGCCCAGCCGCCGCTTTACAAAGTGTCACGCGGCAAGTCGGAGGTGTATCTCAAAGACCAAGCCGAAATGGATGACTATCTGATCGAGCAAGGCATCGACGGCGCGATCCTGCGCCAAGGCAATGGCGAGGAGATCACAGGCCAAGACCTGCGCCGTATCGTAAATGAGGCGCGCCAACTCAAGCGCGTTTTGGACGCCTTTCCGACGCATTACCCACGCCATATCCTCGAGCAAGCCGCCATCGCGGGCGCCTTCGTGCCCGGCGTGGTGGACCGTGATTTGCAAGGCACCGCCGATCGCGTGGCAGAGCGTCTCAACCTGATCGCGCTGGAGTATGAACAGGGTTGGCACGGCCGCATCACGCAGGATCACGGCATTCGCCTTGCCCGAATTCTGCGCGGCGTCGAAGAGGTGCGCACGCTCGATGGGCCGATGATGCGCTCTGGCGAGGCCCGCAAGACCGGAAGTTTCACGCAAAGCCTGCAGGACGTTTACAATCTACCTGCCACGCTCGTGCGCAAGGATCGCAACCAAATGATCTTTGGCCCACTCGATTTGCTGAACGCGATCCTGCAAGAGGGCGAAAAGGGGCTGAGTTTGCAACGCTACAAAGGCCTTGGTGAAATGAACCCGGATCAGCTTTGGGAAACCACGCTCGACCCTGACGCGCGCACGCTTTTGCAGGTCAAGATCGACGATGTGGCAGAGGCGGATGATCTGTTTACCAAGCTGATGGGCGATGTGGTCGAACCGCGCCGCGAGTTCATTCAGCAAAATGCCTTGAACGTAGAAAATCTTGATTTCTGATCCACTTGATCCGGCCATCGAGGCAAAGGTGCGCGAAAGTTTCGCGCGCCAGTCCATGATGCGTCTGTTCAATGCGCATCTGGACGAAGTCACTTCGGGCACCGCGAAGATATCGGCAACGATAGATGAGCGCGTACAGCAACAACAAGGCTTCGCGCATGGCGGTTTCGTCTTTTCGCTTGCCGACAGCGCCGCTGGCTATGCGGCGCTGACGTTGCTGCCGATGACGAACGAAGTCATGACCGCCGAGCTAAAGATCAATTACCTCTCCGCCGGAAAAGGCCGCTTGATCGCTGAGGGGCGCGTATTGAAACCGGGCCGCCGCCTGATCGTCGTCGCCGCCGATGTCTGGGCCGAACACGAGGGCGCGCGCAAACATATCGCCGCGCTACAAGGCACGATGGTCCCCGTCACCACCTAAACAAGACGCGCGACCGCCCCTGCCAAAACCTTCAAACCTGTCACCAAATCATCCTCTGCTGTGTCTTCCTCAAACGCATGGCTGATCCCGTTGATCGAGGGCACGAACAGCATCGCGCTTGGCATCAGCGCAGCAACATTCGTGGCATCGTGCAGCGCGCCCGACGCCATCGCGCGCCAGTTATCCGGCGCTTGCTCCTCTGCGCTTGCCTCCAGCGCTGCGCGCAAAGCGCAATCCATCGCGACAGGGTCAAGGCCCAGCATCCGGCCATAGCTCAGCGCCATGCCTTGCACATTTGCAATCTCTCGCGCTGTGTCGCGGATCACCGCCTCCATCCGCGTCAAACGATCGGCGTCTCCATCGCGCCACTGCATCGAAAACGTCACCTTGCCCGGCACGATGGAGGACGCATTGGGATGCAAAATCACATGGCCAATCGTCCAGACCGTTTGCGGCGTCACCACGTTGCGCAACCGCTCGTTCAGCGCCGCGTTGAACGCGGACAGCGCCTGAAACGCATCACGGCGCAGCGCCATTGGGGTCGTGCCCGCATGGTTTTGCTGCCCTTGCATGGTGATTTTCATGTCGCGAATGCCAACGATGTCGGTGACGACACCCACCGCCTCGCCCGACCCGTCCATCACCGGACCTTGCTCAATGTGCATCTCAATATAGCCGCGAAAGCGCGCAGGATCGACGAAATCCGCCGCCTTGCCACCCATCGACGCGCGCGCATCGCCAAAGCGCACACCATCGCGATCCACCAATTCATCTGCCGTCGCCAGATCAAGCGTCTCGCACCAGATCGCGCTGCCCGTCGTGACGCCAAACCGTCCCTCTTCATCCTGAAAGGACACAACAGAAACAGGCGCGCCGCCATCTTCCTGCGCTGCGCGCGCAATTTCCAAGGCGGCCATCACGCCGAGCGCGCCATCGAGCCAGCCCCCCTCCGGCTGCGTATCCGTATGCGAGCCGAGCAGCAGGCTTTTGCCCGGCGCAAGCCCAAAAACCGAGCCAACCGGGTCCACATGAACCTGCAAACCGCAGGCCTCAAGCTGCGCCATCAGCCATTCGCGCGCTGCAATGTCAGGCGCGCTAAACGCGGGGCGCACAACGCCTTTGGCAACTCCCGAAGCACCGATGCTGCGCAGGTGATGCAGGCTTTGCAAAAATCGCTCGGGGTTCAGGGGCATAGCGTCTCTCCTTTGGGGGCAGAGCATCACAGAACACGCGCCCTTTCAACTCCGCCCGCGCCCCGCTACATCTTCGTGCAGCAGATAGGAGCACGGATGGCACAGATCACTTTGGTGCGGCATGGACAAGCCAATTCAGCCAGCACGGACGAGCAGGGATATGACAAGTTAAGCCCGTTGGGCCATGAACAGGCCGCATGGCTTGGAGATCACATGCGCGCGACGCATCAGGTGTTCGACAGTGTTTATTGCGGCACATTGCGCCGTCACGTCGAAACCGCACACGGTATGAAGGCGCAAGGCTTCGCACCTGTGATTAAAGATGCGCGCCTGAATGAGTTGGCTTATTTTGATCTGTCCAAAGCCTATGAAGCGATGAACGGCACCGCCATCCCGACGACGAACGAAGAATTCGCCAAGCACATGCCCCGCCTTCTAAACGCGTGGAAAGAGGACCGTCTGAACGGCGTGCCTGAAAGTTTCGCCTTTTTCGAGGACCGCGTGAACGCCGCGCTCGACGACATTGCCGCGCGCTCGGATCGCGCTTTGGTCGTCACTTCAGGCGGACTGATCGGCATGGTCACGCGGCAGGTACTCGGCCTAGATATCGAGGGCTATGCGCGCATGTGCCTTGCGATCATGAACACCTCGACCCACCGCATCACACGCATCGGCAGCAGCCTCGCACTGACGCAGTTCAACAACATCGCCCATCTCGAAGAGACGGGCCGCCACCACGCGCAAACGCATATCTAGGGAGGTTTTCATGACACATCTATGGGTGCGCGCAGAGCAGCGCGAGAATGAAGAACGCGTCGGACTCACGCCTGCGGGCGCTGCGGATCTGATGAAAGCAGGCCTGCGCGTCACAATCGAGCAAAGCTCTGTGCGCGCGATCGGGATTGAAGGCTACAAGGACGCGGGCTGCGATATCGCGCCTGAAAACTCATGGCCTGAGGCCCCAAGCGATGCGATCATTTTCGGCCTCAAGGAATTGCCCGAAGACGGCACGCCTTTGCGTCACCGCCACATCATGTTCGGTCATGCGTTCAAGGGCCAACCGACAGGGCGCATCTTGCTGGATCGTTTCAAGGCGGGGGGCGGCACGCTTTACGATCTGGAATACCTCGTTGATGAAACAGGCCGCCGCGTCGCAGCCTTTGGTTATTGGGCAGGCTACGCTGGCGCAGCCGTCACGCTGCTTTGCTGGATCGCGCAGCAAAAGAACGGCATTGCCGGACCAGTGGGCGTGTTACAAAGCTCCAAAGCCCTTGTCACCGATCTAAAAGCCGTGATGGAGGGCATCACAATTCCTAGCGCGCTCATCATCGGGGCCATGGGCCGCGTCGGCACAGGCGCCGCCGATCTGCTCACGGCTATGGGCGCGCCTGTCACGAAATGGGACATGGCGGAAACCGCGAGCGGTGGACCCTTCCCCGAAGTGCTCGCCCATGATCTGTTTCTCAACTGCATCCTCGCGCGTCCCGGCACGCCAGTTTTCGTGCCTGCAAGCGCCAAGACCGATGCGCGCGCGCTGCGCGTCATCGGGGATATCGCCTGCGATCCCGATAGCGATTTTTCCCCCGTCAAAGTCTATGACCGCACGACGACGTGGCGCGATCCCGCGCTGCGCGTTCATAACGATCCGCCTCTTGATGTCACCGCAATCGACAACTTGCCTTCCATGCTTCCCGTTGAAAGCTCCGAGGATTATGCGGCCCAACTCTTGCCTTCCCTGCTCACTCTGGGCAGTCTCGAAACTGGCGTTTGGGCGCGGGCCGAAGCTACGTTTCACGACCATCTTTAGAGGACTTCAAACATGACAATCCATTGGTGCGGCACCGGCCTTTCGGCCATTCCCGGTTTGCGGCGTTTGATCAAGGCGGGCCATGAGGTTACCGTCTGGAACCGCACAATCGACAAAGCACAGGATGCCGTTGGCGATCTGACCCAGCGTATCCAGGTATTCGATATGGACGCCCTTCGCGCCGAATTACAGGCGGGCGATGTGGTGGTGTCAATGCTCCCCGGCGATTGGCACGTGCCCCTCGCGGAAATGGCGATCGAGCTTGGAGCGCACTTCGTAAGCTCGTCCTACATTGCCCCCGAAATGCGCGCCCTTGATGCACAAGCGCGCGCGGCGGGCGTCGTCTCGCTCAATGAAATCGGGCTTGATCCGGGCATTGATCACCTGATGGCGCATCACCTTGTGGAAAGCTACCGCGCCAGCCAAGACTTCGACAAAGACGCAGAACTGTCCTTTATTTCTTACTGTGGCGGCATCCCGAAACATCCTAATCCGTTTCGCTATAAATTCAGTTGGTCACCCTTTGGCGTGCTCAAAGCGCTACGCTCTCCTTCAAAATCCATACGAAATTTCAAAGAGCTGGACGTGAACCGCCCTTGGGATGCAATCAGTCACTACATGGCACCGCTACCAACCCCCGAAAGTTTCGAGGTCTATCCGAACCGCGATTCCATTCCCTTCATGGGTCAGTATCATTTTGACCCGTCTTGGAACGTCAAGGAATTCGTGCGCGGCACAATGCGCCTGAATGGTTGGGCAGAGGCATGGGGCGACGTGTTCACCGAAATCGAAACGCTGGAAGGCGCAAGCGGCGATGCGCGCTTGAAAGAAATGTCAGACCAGTTCTGGGCTGACAACGCCTATGATGAAGGCGAGCCTGATCGCGTGGTACTTTGCGTGGCCTTGAAGGCGGAAAAAGACGGCAACCCGATCTGGCATCAAACCTATGTAATGGACGCATGGGGAGACAGCAATGGAACGGCAATGGCACGCCTCGTTTCGATTCCATTATCATTGGGTGTCGAAGCGGTGCTTGGCGGTAAGATCAATCCGGGCGTCAGCGCCGCTACCAGCGACCCTGCGCTTTTGCGCGAATGGCTGGGTGAAATCGATACATTGGCGCAGCATTTGACCATCGTTGATCACGCCTGACGCACGATCACATCAGATCGTTTTCCAGCTCGACCGCTGATATATTAAGCGCGTCGAGCGCGGTTTCCAGATGATCCGAAAAGTGCAGCGACCGCTGTAGTTAATCGACTCTCTGCGCGCTCTGATGCACACACGACGTGCCTTGAGCTCAGGCAAACAGGCGGTAATACATCCAGTCCGGCATGAACTGGCTGGCGCGAAACACCCATGAGAAAACCCGTGGAAAACTCTTTTTGAAACGGTCCGAGTTCATTAAGTCAAACATCTCGCGCGCGGCGGCGTCTGGCTCCATAATGAACGGCATGTTGAAGTCGTTCTTCTCCGTTAGACGTGTTTTGATGAAGCCCGGATTGGCCAATTGCACATCAATACCCGTGCCGCGCAGGTCCGCGTACATGCTTTCCGCCAGCGCCATCGTGCCGGCTTTGGACGCTGCATAACCGATCGCCCCCGGCAGACCGCGAAAGCCTGACAGCGAGCCGGTGATCACTAAATGCCCTGAGCCGCGCGCCTGCATCATTGGCATGACCGCACCAATGACGCGGATCGCGCCCGTGAAGTTTATATCTGCCATCGCTTCGGAGCGCGACGCGTCCCAGTCTTGCGATTTCATCGGCCAATAAACACCGGCCAGAAACACCACACCGTCCACATCGCCAATCACCGCTGCCGCGGCTTCTACGCTAGCACGATCACTCACATCGACCACCTGCGCCAATGCTTTGCCGGGTAATTCGGCGACCAATGTGTCCAACTTGTCCTTTGAGCGCGCAGAAACGATCACTTCTGCACCAGAACGGCTCATCAAATGGGCCAATGCCGCTCCCAAACCTTCGCTCGCCCCAACGAGCCAATACCGTTTACCCTGCCACTCTCTCACGCCAAATCCACCTTTCGCATCGTCGCCACCAATTCGGCAACTTTGAACCCAAACTTGCGAAACTGGCTACGGTTCACGATGGAGCCGTTGGGCGCAAGGTACATCCAGTCAATCGTGTCGAGCACATGACCCCCCGCCTCGTCCGGCAATTTGATGCGGTACTTTAGTTGCACAGCAGAGCCGAGCTGTGTGCCGGTTCCCATGCCGATCACATCTGGTGCCTCGGCCTTGATGCCGCCGTCATTGCCCAGTGTCAGATGCCATTCGCGGTTTTGCACAGTGCCGCTATCATAGCGAAATTCCTCGCGCATATAGCCCTTATTGCCGTGCCATTCCGCCTCGAACTTGCCAACAAAACGCGAAGTCACGCGCCCCATAGGACCGTAAATCACACCCTCGCATTCGATCGGTCCGTTCAAGTGTTCGCGCAAATCAAACTGCGGGCTTTGCTGCGCGTAATCCATCGGGCTTTGCGCCGCAAAGTCGAGATAGCGTTGCTTGATAAAGCTAAGCGCGATCATCAAGCCAACACCCACAAGCACGTAACCAAGAGGCTCCATCACATCATCCTTCTTCTAATTTCGTTGTAGACAAGAGCCCGATTGCCAGCACTTTCAGCGCGCAAGGCACGCCCGCGTAAAGCAAGGTCAAAAGCCAGAGGGAGGCGTCAGAGTTGACGCCTCCAGAGGTAAATCCGCTACGCTCGAGCATCGGAAGCAGCAGCACGGCGGCGAAGGCGAGCGAGAGTTTGGACACAAACGCCCAAAGCCCGAAACCCTCCGCTGCGTTTGGCGCAATCTTCGCCATGCGGGACGCAAAAGCCGCGGGAAGTAGCGTGAGGTCTGCCCCCATCGCCGCCCCTGTTGCGATGCAGATCAGCGTAAACATTGCAACATCTCCCGCCTCTAGCGTCATTGCGAAGCCAAAGGCAAACACGGCGAGCACCATCGCCGTCAAAAGAACTGGTCTAATTCCGTATTTTTGCGCCCAAAAACCCCAAATCGGTGCCGCCCCAGCCGCGCTAAGGAAGAAAAGCAACAACAGCACACCCTCTTGCCCCGGAGCATCGAGGCGGCTTTCCACGAAGAACAAAAACAATGTCGAGCTAACCGCAACAGGTGCAGCGTTTACCAGCGCAATCAACAACAATCGGCGCGCTTGGCTGTCTTGCAAGACCACTGCAAAACCTAGACTTTTTGGCGGGGCAGCGCTACTCCACTCCGCCTGCATCAAAGCAGCGGCGCAAAGACCAAGCACCGCGAAACCGATGGCAAAACCTGTGAACGGCGCATCCATTACTGTGATCAATAGAAACGGCGCAATCGAGGCAGCACACACACCCAAGAGCGCGCCGGTTTCGCGCCAACGGGCAAGCCGAAGATGGCCACTGCCGTGCATTTTATCTGCCTTGGCAACCCCTTGGGCATAAAAGGAAATGGTCAAGAAACTGAAGGCGGAAAAGACCAATGTCAGCGTCAATGCAAACCAGATCACCGGCGAAAAGAAAGGCGGTATCGCGAACAAACCTGTCATGCCGATGCAAAGCACCGCCACCCCGATTGCTACTGCGAACCGGCGCGCCGAGGCTGTCATCGCCGCGAGCTTTCCGAGCAGGGGATCTTGCACCACGTCCAGCAAACGCAGCGCGAAAAGGACCGCGCCCAAAGCCCCCAAAGAGACTCCGAACTCATCCACATAGAACTTTGGTGCATGAATATAGATCGGGAGACCCGCCGCCGACAAAAGCGCAGCAAAAAGCGCATAGCCGCCAAGGCCGCGCGTTCGCGCCGGCACCGCATTAAGAGTGGTCTCGACCATCAGGACACTTCGCTTGCGGGTGGCTCGGGCCGGTTCTTGAACCCCGCGCCCTTCCACCAAAGTTTCAGCGCTTGCCAGTGGATCAACGTCAAAACACGGCGCGACCCAAAAGGGCGACGCAGGCAGAACCGCAGTATGGCAGAATTCGTAAGCGGCGCGCATGGCCCTGTCAGCGTCGCAATCAAGCCGCCTACCTGGCTGGTGTAGTCAATCACAACCCCAATGCGCGCTGGTGTGATATCAAAACGGAATTCATATCCACCCTCGACAGGCTGAAACGGGGATACGTGCATCAATTTACGCGATTTTAAACGGTCGCTTGGCAGAATCGGGCGCAGATCATCGTGGTGGCACAGATAGCTGTGACGGTCACCATAGGTATTCGTGACCTCCGCGATCACCACGCAAAGCTGCGCGTCCGCGTCATGGCAAAGCCAGAAACACACCGGATTGAACACATGCCCCAAAACGCGTGGCTGGGCCAGTAATTGGACGCTGCCCGGGCAATCCAAACCGTTGGCTTCAAGGATCGAACGCACCCACGCAGCACCCGTTCCCGCCTTGGGCACGCCCCCATGATCGCCATCATAAAGCGCTGTCAGATTGCCGCGGTTTCGCGAAAACAAGCGCGGCGCGCGCATCTCGCGCTCCATATCCAGCAGCACATAATCCACGCTATAGCGGAACGCATTGGCGATATCGCCTTTGCGCCCGTGGTAGGTGTGACCCGCTATGTGCTGCACTTCGTTCATTGTGCGGCGATCCCCATCGCATCCGCGCTGCGCATCGCCTCGACCACGTCGACCGCACTGGACAATCCGTCCTCGTGAAAGCCATTTTTCATCCACGCGCCACAGAACCATGTTTTGTTCATACCATTCATTTGTGCCACCTCGCGCTGGCCGTCTAGCGCGGCCAAATCATAGACCGGGTGGCGCAGCGTAACCTGATCATAGATCAAATTCTCGCGAATTGTGCGATTGGTGTTCAGCGTGACGAAATGCGGATCATTTGCCGGAATAGGCTGAAGCGAATTCATCCAATAGGTCAGATCAATACGATCATTCGGCTTGCCCGCTTCTTCGGTATAATTCCACGAAGACCAGCACACTTTGCGCTTGGGCATGACAGACGCGTCAGCGTGCAAAATAATATCATTAGGCTGGTAGGCGATTTTGGACAGCGCTAAGCGCTCCGCTTCGCTTGGATCGGCTAGCAAACGCAGGCTATCGTCGGAATGCGTGGCAAAGATCACTTCGTCGAACCCCTCCCAACCGCCGCCTTGCGCCTTTATCTCGACCGCGCCATCCACACGGCGCACCGCATCAATCGGGCAACCAAGGCGCAGCGCGACGCCCTTCGCCTTGAGCGACGTTTCAACGCGGCGCACATATTCGCTAGAGCCACCGTTCACCGTGTACCACTGGTGCTGGCCCGTCACGCCCAAAAGCGCGTGGTTCTTGAAGAATTCCATCATCGCATAAGCTGGAAAATCCATGATCTTGTCGGTGGGCGTGGACCAGATCGCCCCAGACAAAGGCGCGAGGTAATAATTGCGAAAGTACCGCCCGACGCCAAGCGCATTCAGAAAATCGCCGATGGTCATATCTCGGTTAGCGGCGGCCAGATCATAACCTTTGGCGTTAAAACGCGTGATATCGCGCAACATGCGCAGGAAGCGCGGATCAAGCGCGTTCTTGCTCTGCGCAAAGACTGCACGTACCGACGCAAGACCGTACTCAAATCGACCTCCATCGATCGAAGCGCCAAAACTCATGCTCGACTTAACCACTGGCACATCCAGCTCCGCGAACAGCGCGGCAAGATGTGGGTAGTTCGCGTAGTTGAACACGATAAAGCCTGTATCAACAGGCTGCATACCGTTTTGGCCCGCCATGATCGTGCGCGCATGCCCACCAAGGCGCGGCTCCGCTTCAAAAAGCGTGACGCGATTATCGCCCCCAAGCATATGCGCAGCGCCCAATCCGGAAATACCTGCACCGATGACGGCAATGTTCTTGTTCGCTCTTGGGCCGGATTCGAATGGCATACAGGGTCGTCCTCTGGGTGTTAAGTAAGTTGCGTTCTAGACAGTGTTACGCACCGGTGCGGCAAACGGATGAAAAAGAAGAAAAAAATAACAATTCGTGTGATCCAGATGGCCAAGCACTGCGTAACAATTGTATGCTGACAAGTGTTAACACCATGGAACGACCGATCGCTCCCTCCGAGTTTCGCGCCCACAGCGCGGTGTATCGGGAAGCGACAAGCCAGACCGGAAAACCGAACGTGAGCAGCACAACCAAAGACTGGACCGCGCATATCATTGCGATCAGGGACAAGCAGGATCAGGTGGCTTTCGCCGATCTCTTTGCCCATTTCGCCCCGCGTGTTAAAGGGTTTTTGATGAAAAGTGGCGCAGATGCGTCGCTGGCAGAGGAATGTACCCAAGAGGTCATGGCGACCTTGTGGCGCAAAGCGCATATGTTCGATCCCGCCCGCGCCAGCGTGGCCACATGGATCTTTACGATCGCGCGCAACAAAAAGATCGACGCCCTGCGCAAGATGCGCAGACCCGAGCCTGAAGATCTACCTTGGGGACCCGAAGCAGAGCCGGACCAAGCCGATGCGATTGGCCTGCGGCAAGAAACAGAACAACTGGCAGATGCGATCAAACAACTGCCCGACAAACAGAGAAAATTAATCGAGCAAGCCTATTTCGGTGACCTCTCACATAGCGAAATTGCAGAAATAACCGGCCTTCCACTGGGCACGATCAAATCCCGCATTAGGTTGGCGCTAGACCGGCTACGCCACGCAATGAATTGAATGAGATGAAGCAGATGATAAATCACCACCTCACGCCCGAATTGATGATGGCCTATTCCGCAGGCACGTTGCCCGAAGCCTTCGCGCTTGTGGTTGCGACCCATGTCTCCATGTGTGACGGCTGTCGCGCGGAGATAGACAGCTTCGATGCTGTCGGTGGCTGCATGGTCGAAGATGCAAGGGCTGCCGCGCTCTCGGTGGACTCGCTCGAAGCGACGATGCGCCTGATCGCACAAGGCCCGGCAACCACGAAACAGATGCCGCGTCTGTCCAGTGGCACTCTACCCTCGCCGCTGCAAGATTACGTTGGCGGCGATCTGGACGCGATCAAATGGCGCTCCATCGGGATGGGCGTGAAACAGGCAATCTTGCCCACATCTTCGGACGCAACCGCACGCCTTCTTTATATCCCTGCGGGCAGCGCTGTGCCCGATCATGGGCATCGCGGCACGGAACTTACGCTGGTTCTGCAAGGCGCGTTCAGCGATGACGAAGATCGTTTCGCGCGCGGCGATGTGGAAGTGGCGAATGAAGATTTGCAGCACACGCCCGTTGCCGACATCGGCATGGATTGTATCTGCCTCGCAGCGACAGATGCACCGCTAAAGTTTAACGCATTCATCCCGCGCCTCGCACAGCGGTTCCTGCGGATTTAAGGCTTCGGCGGAGCAATCGGCACCACAGTGCTTTCCGGTTCCGGCGCCAGTTCTTCGAAATCAAAGTTATCAAGGCGGCGCGCACGGCGGCCGGCCTTGTCAGAGCTTATCTTGATCTCTGCGATATCTTTGGCCGCTTGGCCAAAGTGACGATCAAGGTTTTCGACCCGCGCACCAAGGCGTTCCACATCCCCGAACAGCAAACCTAGTTCACGGCGGATCGCCCCCGCCTGTTCGCGCATGCGTGCATCTTTCAAGATCGCGCGCATCGTGTGAAGCGTCGCCATGCAGGTCGTCGGCGAAACGATCCAGACACGGGCGGCAAACCCCTCGCGCACGAGTTCGGGGAAATTACCATGTAGCTCTGCATAGACCGCTTCGGAGGGCAGGAACATCAACGCGCCATCGGCGGTTTCACCGTCCAGAATATACTTCTCCGAAATCGCCTTGATATGCGCCTTGACCGCGCCGCGCATCATCCGCGCAGCATCGTTTAGCTGCTGCTGCGTCTCTGCGTTGCGCAGCGCCTCATAAGCTTCCAGTGGAAATTTACTGTCCACGACAATCGGCCCAGGTGGGTTGGGCAGATGGATCAAGCAATCCGCGCGCTTGCCGTTGGATAGCGTCGCCTGCCACGTGTAACTGTCCGCGGGCAGCGCCTTGGAGACAATATCCTTAAGCTGGATTTCCCCAAACGCCCCGCGCGTTTGCTTGTTGCTCAGGATATCCTGAAGGCTCAATACATCGCCCGAAAGTTTGGTGATATTGTCCTGTGCCTTGTCGATGGCAAGCAGGCGTTGCTGCAATTCACCAAGGCTTTGCGCCGTGCGCCGCGCCGATCCGTGCAGGTTCTCGTTCATCGTGCTGCTGACTTGCGTCAGTCGCTGCTCCATCAATTGCAGCATATTTGCCTGTGACGCGGCCTGCGCTTCGGAAACATGATTCAAGCCGCCCGCGAGTTGCTGTTGACCATCCGAAAGCATTTGCACGCGCTGCCCCAACATCCCCATCTGGTTTGCCAAAGGGGCCGTCATGCGCGCAGAGCGTCCGGCAGCGCGAAGTGCTAGGATCAACAGCAAGACAATGAGCAGAAAACCTGCACCAACGGCAATTGCGGCCAAGACAAGCGGATCTTCCAAATTGATTGTCATCAGGTCCGTCCGAACAGGCGTTCGATATCGTTAAGTTTCAATTCAACGTAAGTGGGTCGTCCATGGTTGCATTGGCCCGAATGGGGCGTTGCTTCCATTTCGCGCAAAAGCGCATTCATTTCTTCGGCTCGCATCCAGCGACCCGAGCGGATCGAGCCGTGACAGGCGACGCGGCTCAGGATCGCTTCGATCTTGGCCTGCACCGCAATGCTTTCGCCTTGGTCTGCCAACTCGTCCAGAATATCGAGCAGCATCGCTTTGGCGTTCACTTCACCGAGGATCGCAGGGGTTTCACGCACCGCAATCGCGCCGCCGCCGAACGGTTCGATACCAAGGCCCAGCTTAGACAACTCCGGTGCAATCTCCATAAGACGCGCGCAATCGCCGTCCGACATTTCGACGATTTCGGGGATCAACAATGCCTGCGCCGCAACGCCATTTGCCGCCATCTGCTTCTTTAGCTTCTCATAAACCAACCGCTCATGCGCGGCATGCTGATCGACGATCACCATGCCATCCGCCGTTTGCGCGATGATGTAATTCTCGTGCACCTGCCCGCGCGCGGCGCCCAGCGGAAATTGCTCTGCTGGCGTGTCTTGCTGCGCGGCTTCAACAACATCGACGCGGCTGAACACCCCTGCGGTTTCTTCAAACCCCGGGGCTTGGGCCTGATAGCTCGATCGTAACGCCCCCTGCGACGGTCGGTCCATTTGATAGACGCGCGCAGGGCCGGTTTGCTCTGGCCGCATCGCGCCCAAAGTTGCGCCTGCCACAGTTGAGGAAGCGCGATGCCCTGCCTCCGCAAGCGCATGGCGCAGCGCAGAAACGATCAATCCGCGCGCCATGCCGGGATCACGAAAGCGCACTTCGGATTTCGCGGGATGCACGTTCACATCGACCAGATGCGGATCGCAATCAAGGAACAGCGCAGCCGCCGGATGGCGATCACGCGACAGGAAGTCAAAATAGGCGCCGCGCAGCGCACCAACGAGCAGTTTATCGCGAACAGGACGCCCATTGACGAACAGATACTGCGCCACCGCAGAGCCGCGCGAATAAGTCGGCAAGGCAGCGAAACCCGTCAGGTGAAGTCCCTCGCGCTCTGCATCAATGCGCAGGGAGTTTTCGGCGAATTCGGTGCCCAGAATACGCGCAAGGCGACCATGCAGCGCATCAAACAAATCGCCGTTTTCCGCATCGACGCGGAAAGTCACGCGCCCCTCTCCACCGCCTGTCACATCGCGCAGCGCGAAACCGACGAAAGGCTCCGCCATCGCCAAACGCTTGACCACATCCGTGATCGCTTGGGATTCCGCACGGTCCGTGCGCATGAATTTCAAGCGCGCAGGGGTCGCATAGAACAGATCACGCAATTCGACGACAGAGCCTTTGCTCAAAGCTGCTGGCTTAACCGCGCTCATCGCACCGCCGGAAACGGAAATCTCATGCGCAGAATGCCCCTCGGCGCGCGAGGTAATCGTTAGTCGCCCAACCGCCCCCAGCGAGGGCAGCGCCTCACCGCGAAATCCAAAAGTGTGGATATTGAGCAGATCACTGCCGTCAATCTTCGACGTCGCATGACGCGACAGGGCCAGCGGCAAGGCCTCCGGCACGATTCCACAGCCATCATCAACGACGCGGATCAATGTCTTGCCACCATCGGCATAGGCAATTTCGATCCGGCGTGCGCCAGCATCGATCGCATTTTCAACCAGTTCCTTAACGGCAGAGGCCGGACGCTCCACCACCTCCCCTGCCGCAATGCGATTGATGGCAGCATCGTCAAGCTGGCGGATAACCGGTTGTCTATCGCTTATGTTGAAGGCGGTATCATTCATACCGCTACACTTAGCATGTGCACGCGCGATTCTGCCACGACTAGCACAAGAAAAAACCCGGGCATTTCTGCCCGGGCCACACATCACATAAAGACGCTTTTGTTAACCACGACCAAACTCTGGATAGGCTTCCATGCCCAACTCGGTCATATCGAGGCCTGTGATTTCATCCTCTTCGCTGACGCGGATACCCATCGTCGCCTTCAGAATGAACCACACTACGCCCGAGACGACGAAGACAAACGCGCCGACCACCAAGATGGAATAGAGCTGCACACCAAGGCTTGCTGCATCGTTGGTGAAGGTCACCGCGATCGTGCCCCAGATACCCGCAAACAGGTGCACAGGAATCGCTCCAACAACGTCGTCGATCTTGAGCTTATCGAGGAAGGGAACCGCGAAGACCACGATCACACCGCCGACGGCACCGATCAGGGAGGCAACGCCAAGACTCGGCGTCAGAGGCTCTGCTGTGATAGATACGAGGCCGGCCAAAGCACCGTTCAGAACCATCGTGAGGTCAGGTTTCTTATAGAGCAGCTGCGTTAAAATCATCGCAGTGATCGCACCGCCAGCCGCAGCCGCATTGGTGTTCGCAAAGATGCGCGAGATGTCCGCCACGTTCGCGGCGCTATCCATATAAAGCTGCGAGCCGCCGTTGAAACCGAACCAACCGAGCCACAGAATGAACGTACCAAGCGTCGCAAGCGTCAGGTTGCTGCCCGGCATAGGAATGGTGCGGCCGTCTTTATATTTGCCGATACGCGGCCCAAGGATAAGCGCGCCTGCAAGCGCGGCCCAGCCACCGACAGAGTGCACGACAGTCGAACCTGCAAAGTCCTGGAAGCCCATGCCGTCAAGGAAACCACCACCCCATTTCCAGCTTGCCTGAATGGGGTAGATGAGGCCAACGAGGATCATGGTGAACACGAGGAAGGGCCAGAGTTTGATCCGCTCCGCCAAAGCACCCGATACGATAGACGCGGTCGCAGCGCAGAACATCAACTGAAAGAAGAAGTCGGACCCAACGGAGGCATAGGTCAGATCAGGCTCTGCACCTTCAAGGCCGACAGGCTCTAGAACGGTCGGGGCAAAGGCGCCCAGAATACCTTCGATCGACCAGCCATCGCCTGGATACATCAAATTGTAGCCGATCATATAATAGACCAGCGTCGCAAGAGAGAAGAGGCCCATATTCTTGGTCAATTGCATCGCCACGTTCTTACCGCGCACGAGCCCCGCCTCGAGCATCGCGAAACCTGCCGCCATGAAAAAGACCAGAAAACCCGACACCAGAAACATGAAGGTGGTAAAGATAAAGCCGATATCGGCGTTTGTCGGCGTTGTGTCCGCCTCTTGCGCTAAGGCCAATCCTGGCAAGATTGCCAGCAAGGTGGTTGCGCCGATTACTCGTTTGTAAGTCATTTTCGTATCCTTCACGTTGCGCGCTTAAATCGCGTCGCCATTGGTTTCGCCGGTCCGAACGCGCACTGCTTGGGCGACGTCCAGAACGAAAATCTTGCCGTCACCGATTTTGCCGGTACGCGCTGTATTGGTGATGGTTTCGACCACTTGATCCGCCATGGCGGCGCTCACCACGAGCTCCAGTTTCACTTTGGGAACGAAGTTTACCGCGTATTCCGCACCGCGATAGATTTCCGTATGACCCGACTGCGCCCCGAAACCTTTGATCTCGGTCACCATCATGCCGCGCACGCCGATGCCAGTCAGGGCTTCTCGGACCTCCTCCAATTTGAACGGTTTGATCGTTGCTATGATGAGTTTCACCTGATGTGCCTTTCGAATGATCGAGGGGGATACCCTCAGTTTGCAAGTGCAGCAAAACGCTGCAGCTGCGCAGTTGAAAGGCTAAGGGTCGATTGACGCAGTGAATTGGCCGCCAAAGCGATTAATTTCTAAGCGCTACTGCAAATTTGCTTAATTTTCATGCAAAAGCATATCACGCAGAACAGCAAACGCCCCTCAACATCCGCTCAAGGAGCCGCTAAGGTGATTGAAAATAAAGTTCCGAGCAGGTTCGAGTTATGGTTCAAAAGAAAAAGGGTACGCCCCGCCTTGTCGCCGACAAGCGCTATGGCAGCGCCAAAAAATCGCCAAAGCCAGCGGCTAAACCGCATAAAAAACGTGCAGTGCGTAAACCCATGCGCGGACCAATCGGCTGGATTTTGGCACTCTTTCGTTGGATTTTCCGTCTCATATGGGGCTTCATTTGGCGCATTTCCTTTGTAACCGCGGTGATTCTAGGCCTCGCCGTCACATATTTTGCGCTACAATTGCCCGAGCCGGACGCGCTTTTGGACGGGCGTGCACGCGGCTCCGTAACAATGATGGATCGCAACGGTGAGGTTTTCGCATGGCGCGGTGATCAGTTTGGCGGTGCAATCACGACCAATACCGCCTCTAAGCACCTGATAAACGCCATCGTCGCAACCGAAGATAAACGCTTTTACTGGCATCTTGGCGTTAGCCCTCGCGGCATCGCAAGCGCTGTGCGCATTAACCTTCGTGAAGGGCGTGGGCCGCTCTCAGGGCATGGTGGCTCAACCATCACACAGCAGACGGCAAAACTCCTGTGCCTCGGCGTTCCCTTCGATCCCAGCGTCTGGAAGAGCGAAAAGGAATACGAAGCCGATTGCCGCAGAACAACCATGTGGCGCAAAGCCAAAGAAGCAATTTTCGCCCTCGCGATGGAAGCGAAATACACCAAAGACGACGTGTTGAACATCTACATGAACCGCGCGTTCCTTGGTGCCGGTGCACGTGGGTTCGAAGCCGCCAGCCAGCGCTATTTCGGCAAATCCGGTGCCGAGGTGAATGCGGCGGAGGCTGCCATGCTTGCCGGACTACTGAAAGCCCCTACCCGCTATGCGCCAACCAACAATCTAGCCCGCTCGCAAGATCGCGCGACGGTCATCATCGGATTGATGGAAGATCAGGGCTACCTTAGCGCCAAGGATGCGGAAATCGCGCGCATCGCGCCTGCACAGCTTTCCGAAGCGGCAGAAGCGAAAGCAGGCGGGTATTTCGCAGATTGGGTCATGAACAGCGGACCGGAATTTTTCACACGCGACACCACAGAGGACGTGATCATCAAGACCACGCTCGATCGCCGTTTGCAGGCCGCAGCCGAAGAGGCGATGCTGTTCATCTTTGAAAAAAAGGTTCGCGAAGGATCAAAGGCGCAAGCCGCCATCGTCGTTATGAGCGCAGACGGCGCAGTGCGCGCTATGGTCGGCGGGCGAAAAACCAAGGTATCGGGCGGGTTCAACCGCGCCACGCAAGCGCTGCGACAGACCGGATCAGCGTTCAAACCCTTCGTCTATGCAACCGCAATGGAACTGGGCTACAGCCCGAATGACCGCATCGTTGACGCACCTTTGACGATCAACATTCCCGGCTCGGGGCCATGGTCGCCAAAGAATTACACCAAGGACTTCAAAGGCTCTGTCACTTTGACGGATGCGCTCAAAGACTCGCTCAACATCCCCGCGGTCAAACTGTCGGAGGAAGTGGGCCGCGAGAATGTGCGCAAAGTCGCCTCTGATTTCGGGATCGAAAGCGATCTGGCCGCAGGCCCCGCACTCGCACTTGGCGCATCCGAAAGCACTCTTATTGAAATGACGGGCGCTTATGCAGGCATCCTGAACGGCGGATCTTCGGTCACGCCCTATGGGCTGGTCGAACTAAGCCTGCTCGGCGATAGCGAGCCGTTGATGGGCACAGGCGGCGGCATTGGCGAGCGGGTCATACGGGATGATGCGGCAGGTCAATTGATCTACATGATGGAGAAGGTGGTTAGCCAAGGCACGGGCCGGCGCGCCGCGCTTGCCGATCGCGAAGCTGCTGGTAAAACTGGTACGACACAAGCCGCACGCGATGCCTGGTTCATCGGCTTCACCGCTGATTATGTGGCCGGGGTCTGGATGGGCTATGACGACAACACGCCACTATCAGGCGTGACTGGCGGGGGCCTTCCTGCGGAAATCTGGCACGAAGTAATGGTGCGCGTGCATCAGGGCCTGCCTGCGCGTGCTTTGCCGATGACCACGCCAAGCGCGCCGCTGCGCACGCCATCCACGAATTTCGAGCCGATTCCGGCAGATGATATCGCGGACACTGTGCTGCAAAGGGTTCTACGCGGCTTCGGGCAAAGTAGCGGTAGCACAGACCGGTCGGATGAGAACCGCGAAAATCGCTAGGCGTTAGCCAGCATTTTTCAAATCGTTGATCATCGCGTCGATATTGCCGCCGCGCCGGTCAATCATCGCGCCGATTTCCGTGCGCTCAGTCAGCAGCAAATTGATGCCTTCGATGAACATGTTGAAAAACTTGTCGCGCCCCGTGCGGTTGGACACGAGAAACGTCACCGTAAAGGGAGATTCGCCGCGCAGGTAGGCAGTGGTCTTCACTTCGAACCAGCTTTTCACCGGACGCACGCTTTGCACCTCAAGGCGTCCACCGATGAATTCGCGAAAGCGCGATCCGTATTTGCGCGAAATATAGGTCTGGAACGCATCAGAAAAGGCCTTCTTCTGCGCACCGCTGGCGCGGCGCCCATCGTTGCCCATCGCATAGGCCGCTATGTAAGATGTGTCGCCATATTTGCTAAACACGCGTTCAAAATCGCGAAACATCGCCTGTTCGGACTTGCCCGAACCAATGATGCGATTGATCTCGCCGACCAGTTCATCGACCAACTGCTTGGCGCTGACATTGTCGAGCGCGAGCGCACTGCTGGGCGTCAGGGTCAAGCCGGCCAATCCGGCACCGACAAGCCCTGCGGCGTGACGCCTCGTGACATTGCTCATGGTCAAAATCCTTCGGTGTTCAGATCAAACGGGTTGATTTCTTCTGCCGCATCACCGTCGCCCAGTTTAAAGCGGCGGTTTTGCAAGTATAGGCCGCGCGCCTGCGCATAGCTGTCGGCGCTATTATAGAGTATTGCATCGATCGCATCCGCGTAACGGCCCCGGTTGCCCAACCCTGACGCAACGCCCGCGCCAGTGCCAACATATTTTTCAGGGCTCGGCAAAACATAGCTGAGCGGGTTGGAGAACAGATCCACCAACTTGCCCGCTGCTGCGCGCTCTGTCGAAGGGCCAAGTAGCGGTAGCTCTACATAAGCACCCTCCGGCACACCCCACACATATAGGGTCTGGCCAAAATCGCCCTCGATCTCGTCGATGCCAAAATCGCCAGCGGCATCAAACAGTCCACCAAATCCAAGCGTCGTGTTCACCACGAAGCGAATGGTATTGCGAAATGCACCCTCCACGTTGCCTTGCAACAGATTGTTCACGACAGCGGAGGGCAGGCCCAGATTGGACGAGAAATTCCCGATGCTGTCTTCAAGATCATCAGGGATTGCCTTGGTATATCCCACACCCGCAGGACGCACGAGGTTCTTGTCGAGCGCGCGATTGACTTCATGGTTCTGCCGATTGACCATTTCATGCGGATCGAACACGTCGCCGGGAAGCTGGCCTGGCCCTGGCTGCGTACAGCCCGCTATGAAGAACGTAAAAACCGCAAAAATCGGAAAGATCACGCGGCGCGTGTGGTCGGAAGTATGGCGCACAAAAATACCCACCCAGATCTGGTTCTTAACGGCACATCTAATCTGATAGCCCAGAAGAACCAGTGCAAAAGCCGTCATTTAAAGGGGATGTAACCCTTGCGTGACAACTATTTATTAAAATTCATGGGCTAACCTTGGCATATTGCGCCGTAAAGGGAAAGGCGGGGCTAGCGCATCTGCACCAGCTCTTTGGAAAAAGGGATCGGCAAAGCAGTTTTACCAAGGCGCGCGCGGTAGACAGGCAGGCTTTCGGTCACGCGCATCGCATAGTTGCGGGTTTCGCGAAACGGGATGTGTTCAATCCAGTCTACCACGTCGATTTCGCCTTTGCGCGGATCACCATAAACCTCCATCCAGCGCACTGGGCGGCCCGGACCTGCGTTATAACCTGCGGAAATCATCACCGGATTGCCGCCAAATTGCTTATACAGGCGCGCTAGATAGGCCGTACCAAGACGCGTATTGTAGCGCCAATCCGCCGTCAGTTTCTCGCGGGCGTAATCAATGCCCAGTTCATCAGCCACGTTCTGCGCAGTGGCGGGCATCACCTGCATCAGCCCGCGCGCGCCCGCGCCGGAAACGACTACAGGATCAAACTCGCTTTCGCGGCGCGCGATAGCGAGCGCAAATTCGGTTGCAATCGGATGCTCGGTCTTGGCCAGATCATGCAGCGCATAATAAGGCGCGGGGATGGTCACACCGGCACTTGCCGCGCGCTTGCCGATCATCACCGCGATATGCGGCTCGTTCAGATCAAGCGCGACCTGCCCAAGTTGCGCCGATTCCAGCGGACTCAGGCTTTCGGTGAGATGGGTGAAAAACCGCTCCGAGAGGGTCAGCTCACCCGCTTGCAGCGCGAGCACGGCAGCTTGAAAAACGGTTGAACCCATAAACGATGCGCCGCGCCAATCGGGCAAGGCGGCTGCGCCTGCAAGGCTTTGATCAAAGGGCAATCCCGCACGTTCGGCGGCCAGCAATCCGTAAAAGCTCGATTGATATTCGGCACCGTCTGCAAAGGCGGCTTTGGCAGCACCGGCATCGCCCAGTTCCTGATAGGCGCGCCCGATCCAATAGCCTGCGCGCCCGCGCGAAATGGGCGTGACGACCGCGCCTTGATGCGCCTTGAAATGCACCAGCGCCTTGGCAGGATCGTTCAGAAAGCGCAGCGCCAGATAGCCGCTTAGCCATTCGAGATCGGCAAAGTTAGATCCTTCACGCAGATGATGCTGACTAGCGAGCGCGTAGGCGAGCGCATGATCCTTGTCGCGCATCAATTGCCGAGCGAGCGAACGGCGACGGTTCGCCCATTCCTCCGGCTCGCCCAGCGACTTGGCACTTTTGCTGGCGCTGAGCGCTAGCTCGACCGCACCTTCGGTCAGGCCCTTGCGCGCGCGCCACACGAACCGCTCATAGGCGAGGCCGGGATCATCTTGCAGCGATGCAGGCACCGCATCGATCAATGCGTCGATGCCGGGAATGCGCGCGCGCAGGCCCATCCGCGCCTTGGCGAGCTTCTGGTATGCCTCCGAGACAAGTGGCAACATGCGCTCGGTATTGTTGTCCCAATCCTGCCAGAGCACCATATCGAGCCGCGCGACGTGATGCGCGCCCAACAGCTCGCCATGATCCGCGAGCATCCGCGCATGCGTCTGCGCCCCGATGGCCATGCTACGCCATGCCAACACGAGGCCCGCATCGGCAGAGCCTGCATCACCTCCGGCGCGCAGCGCGCGCGAATGAGCGAGCGCGCCTTCGGGGGTTTGCGGCAAAGCGTTTTTGAAAAACAACAACACGTCCGCACCGCTCGCATCCAGCATGGCAGCTTCGCTTTTCTTGCGCAGCCAGTCTAGGCCCGGCCAGTCAGGGTTGAGATCAAGGAAAAGCAGCACCTCTTCCGCCGTGCCGCGCCCGCCGCGCAAGCGATGCCATTCGATCAGATCATAAGCGACGGGGCTGACGTCGCTCGCAATCGTGCGCGCACCTGTCCAGTCGCCCGCGCGCATCGCATCAAAGGCACGCGCAAGGGGCGCGTGGCTATCGCTGCGGCCTATAACAGGCGCACATAGGCATAGAAAAAGCAAAAAGGTGAAACGCATCATGGCTTGCAATTCATTCAATGACAAAGGATAGACACGGCACAACCTAGCCTCTGGGTCGCTGGCTGCAAATCACAATCGCACCAGTGGACAGATCAAACCCAAGGCTTGATCATCTGTCCGGGCCTTACGCCTGCCAAAACCAAGAGGAGCGTGTCATGTTTACTGGGTCTCTACCTGCACTGATCACGCCGTTCAAGAACGGCGAGCTGGATCTGGATACTTTGAAAAAACTTGTCGAATGGCACATTGGCGAGGGCAGCAGCGGTTTCGTCCCCGTCGGCACCACCGGCGAAAGCCCGACGTTGACCCACGCCGAGCATGAAACAGTAGTCGATGAAGTCGTGCGCGCATCCGCGGGCCGTCTTCCGGTGATTGCAGGTGCGGGGAGCAACAACACGCTCGAATCCATCCGCTTGGTCCAGCACGCCGAAAAAGTCGGCGCAGATGCGGCACTTGTCGTAACGCCTTATTACAATAAGCCAACACAGCGAGGCTTGATCGCACATTTTGCCGCGATCCATGACGCAGCGAACCTGCCGATCATTATCTACAACATCCCGGGCCGCTCGGTCGTAGACATGACGCCCGAGACCATGGGCGCGTTGGCAAAACTTCCGCGTATCGTCGGCGTCAAGGATGCCACGGGCGATCTTGCCCGCGTTCCGCTCACCCGCATGACCTGCGGCAAAGATTTTATCCAGCTGTCCGGCGAAGATGCGACCGCGCTTGGCTACAACGCCCATGGCGGCGTTGGCTGCATTTCCGTGACGGCAAACGTTGCGCCCAAACTTTGCGCGCAAATGCAGGCGGCAACACTAAAGGGCGATTTTTCCACGGCCCTGGAAATCACCGACCGCCTGATGCCACTTCACAAGGCGATCTTTACCGAGCCGGGCCTCGTCGGCGCGAAATACGGCATGTCCAAGCTGGGCCTTTGCAGCGAAGAAGTCCGCTCGCCCCTCACGGGCCTCACGGATGAAACCAAAGCCATGATCGACGCGGGCATGCACCACGCGGGCTTGATCAACTAGGCTCGGATCGGGCGGGATCGCTCCCGCCCGACGCGCCTTGGCGATAGGCGGCCGGGCTTTGTCCGTATATCCTTTTAAACTCACGATAGAAGTTCGAGCGAGTCAGAAACCCTGACTGCGCCATGACTTTCGCCACGCTTTCATCGGTGCCGCGCAGCAGGTCTGCTGCATGATCCATGCGAAACCGGTTCACATATTGCGACACGTTCACGCCCTGCGTCTGATTCACCGCGACCGACAAATCGCGCACGGCCACATGCAAGCGGCGCGCAAGGCGCTGCACCGATAGATCGGGTTCCAGATATAACCGCGAAGACATCAGGAACGCGCGTGCCTCTTGCTCCAGCTTGATGCGATCATCCGTTTCTCCCTGCATCGGAATCGTCGTTTTGCCGCGCGGCGCAGCGATCATCGAGGGCAGGATGAAGATCAGCGCAAGCAGGGCTCCCAAGATCGGAATTGATGCGAAAGAGATAAGCGCCTTCGCATTGCGCCCGCTGTTCAAGGCGAAATCAAAGGCAATCACCGTGTCGATCACAAGGATCGAAGTCATCAGAAATACACCCCGCAGCATCCAGCTCGATACTTTTTGTGTCACATCAAAATGCGCATGGATCAGGTGATCCGGCCCTTTGCGCCAAAGCTGCAAAAGCAAGACGATATAAAACAGATAGCTTCCCGAAATCACCCAATCCAGAGCGTTAAGCGGCCTTGGTGCAGCGAGCAGAATCCCCATGATCAACAGCGCAGCGCCAAGATGGCGCAAGGCATGAATGCGAAACCGCTCTTTCGGAATTGCGAAAGCGGCAAAGCCCAGAAAGATCAGCGGCCCGACAAGCAAGGGAAGGATCCGCTGCACCAGGATGAGGTGTTCGATGCCATAGCCAAAACGCAGACCGACCAACATCGAACTTAGGCTCAAGAGCGCGAACAACAGCGCGAAGCACAGGCGCGCCTTGCGGCTTCCCCAATCGAGCTTGAGAAGCAAAACCGCGATCCCTGCGCCAAGCAGTGCGGTCAGGATGGGCAACGGTAAAACCAGCAACGCACTGTCCTGCATATGTCCTCTTTCCCGCTTTGCCTGTCCTAAATCGGATTAAAGGACAGGTTCGCCCGGCGCTCTGCATTGCCGTATCCGCACATTGGGCGCAACTCCATCTCTATCACGCAAACACATTGGAGTTCGATATGAAACACCTGATCCACTTCCTAGCCCTGACGCTTGGCATCACCGCAGGCCATGCCCGCGCAGAGACTTTCACACCCGCGATGCGCAGTATCGTCATCGAGGACGCCGTCCGCCCGATGGAGGCGATCCTATGGTATCCAACCGCGCATGGCGCTCCTATGCAGCAGGGGCATCGCAATGGTGTTTGGGTTGGCGTCGAGGTCGCCAACGATGCGCAGCCCATGGCGGGCGCACATCCGCTCGTGATCCTGTCGCACGGCATGTACGGCAATGCGCGCAATCAAAACTGGCTGGCGATTGAGCTGGTGAAAGCAGGCTACATCGTAGCTTCGCTCAACCATCCCGGCACATCCACGCGGGCGCGCGACCCTGATGACGCTCGGCAAATCTGGGAGCGCGCAAAGGACGTGACGCGCGCCATCGACTCTTTGCTGGAGAACGCCGACATAAGGCCAAACATCGATCCCGCGCGCATCTTTATGGCTGGTCATTCGCTTGGCGGAATGACAGGCGCGCAATTGGCTGGCGCGCGCTACGACCCTGCACAGATCGACGCGACCTGCGCCACCGATCCGGGTGCCTTGATTTGCGAGATCATCGAGCTTTGGCAACTTGGCAAGACGCCCGCAGATCGTGCGGCCATTGCGCAAGACCTGCACGAGCCGCGGATCAAGGGGTTTGCCCTACTTGATCCGGGTGCGTCGCAAGTATTCTCCGCGCAAAGCCTTGGCGCGATCCGCGCGCCGGTGTTGGTGATCGGCGCACCCAAGGATGCCCCCGGTGCGCTTGATCTGAATGTGGAAGCCCGCGCTCTAATTGCGCAACTTGCACCCGGCAACGCCACATATATCGAGCCGGAAAGCCTCTCGCATTTCGACTTTCTGGGCCTTTGCACTGAACGTGCAATCCCCATTTTGGAAAGCGAAACCGCCGGCGACGGGATGGTCTGTGTCGATGGCACGAACGAACGTGTCGCGGATCATGCGATTATCACGAAAGCGGTGATCGACTTCTTCGCCGCGCAGTAAAAGGCATCGCGCGCTCTCGCTTCTTGCAAGAACGCGCGTGTTTCAAAGGCCCTCAGGCTGGCCAACGACGGTAAAATGCAGCGCATCGGGCAGGTACACCTCTTTGATCACGCGGTTGATTTCGTCCAGCGTCACCGCCATCACCTGGTCGTTGCGTGTGTTGATGTAATCCGTCGAAAGCCCCTCCATTTGCATCCCTACGAGGATGTTCGCGATCGGTCCGTTGCCGTCAAAACGCAGCGGATAGGCCCCCGTCAGATAAGTCTTGGAGTGGTCAAGCTCGGCCTGCGTGACGCCGTCGCGCGCGATGCGCGCCCACTCGGCCTTGATCACGTCGATCGCATCGCCAATCCGGTCGTTGGCAGAGGCGACCTGCCCTACCACCATTTCCGCATGGTCCTGCGTGGCAAGGTAGGAATAGACGCCATAGGTCAGCCCCCGCTTGTCGCGCACTTCCTGCATCAAGCGGCTCTCGAAACCGCCGCCGCCCAGAATGGTGCTGGCCACAAATGCGGCAAAGAAATCAGGGTCATGGCGTTTGATCCCGCGATGTCCGAACAGGGCGACGGATTGCGGCGTCTCGAACGGTACGACTGTGACGCCCGGCTCCAATGCCACTTCGACACGGCTTGGCATTGGCGCGCCGGTGTCTGGCAGATCGGCCAAAAGGCTATCCATCATCGCGCCAAGTTCTTCGGCTGTGATGTCGCCCACGGCGCTGATGAACACGCGGTCTTTCGCCATGCTGGCGCGGTGCGCCGCAAACATATCGTCGCGCGTCAAGGCCGCCACACTTTCAGGCGTGCCGCTTGAGGGCGCACCATAGGGATGATCGCCAAAAGCCGCTTTGTCGAAGGCGGCACGCGCGATCTTGTTGGGGTCTTTCAGATCAGATTGCAGCATCGAGAAAATCTGCCCTTTGACGCGATCGATCGCAACAGCGTCAAAACTCGGTGCGCTTATCGCGCCTTTCAACAGTGCAATCGCAGCATCGCGGTTTTCGCTCAGCATACGCACTGAAACAGATACACTGTCGTCCGAAGAATCAAAGTTGAAAGAGGCCGACAACTCATCGACCGCCTGCGCAAAGGCGCGTGCATCAAGATCGCCCGTGCCCTCCTCGAGCAAGGCCATCATCAATGACGTCGCGCCGCGTTTGTCCGAGGCTTCCAGCGATGCGCCACCTTTGAAACCGATGCGCAGCGCCATGAAGGGGATCGTGTGATCCTCGACTAGCCACGCTTTGAAGCCCATGGGCGACGTGACTTCCTGTATATCGACGCCCGCGCGCAGTGGCGCGGCAAGGATCGTTACAGCCGCGAGAACGCTCAGGAAAAACAGTTTCATTGCGTCACCTCCGCGCCCGAAGTCAGCCACCCCGTGACCGACGTGCGACCCTGCAAAACGTCGCGCAGCGCCACTTTGATTTCATCCTCCGTCACGCTCTCGACGATATCGGGCCACTCCAGAATATCCTTGACGGTCAGGCCCGAGGTCAATGCGCGCCCATAGCGATTGGCAAGGCCCTGCACGTTGTCCTTGGCATAAATGTCTTGCGCGCGCAGGTTACGTTTGATCCGCTCAAGATGGGCAAGATCGATCGGCGTTTCGAGAAATTCCAGCAAGACGCGGTCCATATTTGCCTCTGCCTCACTCAGGCTGACGCCCGGCACTGGAACGTTGATCACCGTAAAACGCGTGTCGTCAAGCGATGTACCACGGTAATAGGCCGTCGCAAAAACCGAGCTTTTGTCCTCGAATTGCAACTTTTGCGTCATGAATGCAGTCTGCCCATCACCCAGCAACTGCGCACCCAGCATCAGGGCAGCCGCTGTTTTCTGATCGCCGCTATCGCGCTCGGGCGCAAGGTAGGCGCGGCTGACATAGGGCTGCGCGACGCGCGGATCCTCGAATACGAGGCGGCGCGCGGCGTTGTGCGGCGGTTCTTGCGGGCGCGCGCGCTCAGGCAGATCGGGGTTGGCGGGCAAAGGGCCGTAATGCTGCTCGGCAAGGGTTTTTACGTCTTCGGGCGTCACATCCCCAGCGACGATCAAAATCGCATTGTTGGGCGCATAGAATTGATCGTAGTAATCCTGCGCATCCTGCAGACTAAGCGTCACCATCTCGTGACGCCAGCCAATGATCGGCACGCCATAGCGGTGGTTCAGGAACATGGCGGCATTGGCTTGCTCGCCGAACAAGGCTCCGGGATCATTCTCCGTGCGTTGATTACGCTCTTCGATGATCACTTCACGCTCTGTCAGGATATCTGCTTCGGATAGGCGCAGATTAACCATGCGATCTGCTTCCATCGTCATCATCAACTCAAGCCGGTCCGAGGCGACGCGCTGGAAATAGGCAGTGTAGTCATAAGAGGTGAATGCGTTGTCAGAGCCACCGTTGGCCGCTACGGTCTTGGAAAATTCGCCGCTTTGCAAGTTGTCCGTCGCTTTGAACAGCAAGTGCTCCAGAAAATGCGAAACGCCGGATACGCCGGGTTTTTCATCCGCAGAACCAGCGCGATACCACATCATGTGAACAACAACAGGCGCGCGGTGATCCTCGATCACCACGACCTCCATCCCATTATCGAGCGCAAAGGTGCTGGTCTGATCATCCCAGCGCGTTATGTCGGCAAACGCAGCAAGTGGGGCAGACAGCAAGGCCAGAGCAGGCACTGCCAAACGAAGTCCAAAGCGCATAATAATATTCCTCAAACGGGGTCGCAACCGGGTCGATATTGATCACAACCTACGCGCGCCAAGGCGCGTTTCAAGCGTACTGACGCTATCGTGAGGCGATAATCAGTTCGCAGGCGGTGCCGACGGCGTCTTTACGCCAGCGCGGCGCGCGGCATCTAGCGTTTGGCGCGAGTCCAATATTTGGCTTTTGTAGACCTGAACATAGCGATCCGTCTTGAACAGACGGATATTTGTAAAGCGACCACGCCGCTTGCGAAAATCCGCATCTTCCGCACTGGTGGTCGCGCGAATATTGCCCGGAACGCCGTAGCGCGACGCATTTGCGATCAAAGCACTGTCACTTCGCGGCACGCCCTGATCCGCCAAAAGCGCAGGATTCCCACCTAGCGCCGCAACTGCATCCTGACGGGGCGTAGCATCTACCAAATTCGCCTGCCCGGGTGCCGGGGTAGGCAAAGTTTTATAATTGTCTGGTGTTTGCAACGGCTTATTGGGAACAATTGCAAACTCTTCCGGCCCTGCCGCAGGATCACTTAAATCGCGCAGGCCTTTGTTCTCGCCGCAAGCGGCAAGACTAAGGACAATAACAAGGGTCAAAATACTCGCCGGTCGCATGGGTTAACTCCGCTCCGTTCGCTGTGTTTTAGCGCATAGAATCAGCGCCGTCACGTAGGCTTTTCATTTGATCCGGAACAACGCGATATTTGCGGAATTATCCGGCTTTCTCATTGTCGTCACCACCGAAAATTACCATCCCGAAGGCGCCCGCAAAAATCGCAATATCGGCGATGTTGAAGGAAAACGGGTTGGTAAAGCCACAGCAGCTCATATTCAGGAAATCCGCAACGGCTCCGTAAAGCACGCGATCAATGACATTGCCTAGCGCGCCACCAATCAAAATACCTGCACTGATCAAACCGATGCGGTCAAACTTCTCCTTGCGCAGCCAGTAAAGGACAAAGGCGATGATCAAAAACGCAATACCGATCAAAATCCAGCGCGTCGAAGAATTATCCCCCGCAAACAGCCCGAAATTGATCCCGTAGTTCCACGCCATACGCAGATTGAGAAAAGGCGGCAGCACATCGATGCTGCCCACTTCGCGCAGGTTCATCCAGTGAACCACGAGGTACTTCGTTGCCTGATCCGCAAGAAACACCCAAAAGCCTGCCCAAAACACCAGACGCATCTGCGTCCTCCTTCAGAAATTCGCGCCTAATGGCGGAAGTGGCGCATACCTGTAAAGACCATCGCAAGTCCAGCCTCATCTGCTGCCGCAATTACTTCGTCGTCGCGCATGGAGCCGCCCGGCTGAATGACACAGGATGCCCCCGCCGCCGCTGCTTCCAGCAAGCCATCCGCAAATGGAAAAAACGCGTCGGATGCGACTGCAGAACCAAGCGACAAGGGTGTCTCCAACCCCAGCACTTCGGCCATACGTTCAGATTTCGTCGCTGCGATCAAAGCACTATCAAGGCGGCTCATCTGGCCTGCGCCGACGCCGACCGTCGCACCGTCTTTGACATAAACGATCGCGTTTGATTTGACGTGTTTGGCAACTTTCCACGCGAACAAAAGATCGCGCATTTGTTCATCCGTGGGGGACAATTTGGTTACGACCCTCAAATCGTCCAGCCCGACGAACCCGTTATCTTTGTCCTGTACCAACATGCCGCCCGCGACCTGGCGATAGGTCAAACCGCCCGATTTGGTATCCGGCAAACCGTCCGTCGTCAGCAAGCGCAAGTTTTTCTTTGCGGCAAATATCTCACGCGCTTCGGCAGATGCGCCAGGCGCGATCACGACCTCGGTGAAAATGCCGACAATCTCTTTCGCCGTCGCCGCATCAAGCGGTTGATTCAGCGCAACAATCCCACCGAAAGCCGATGTACGATCACAATCGAACGCCTGTTTATACGCCTCCAGCAATGTGCCGCCAACGGCAACGCCGCAGGGGTTCGCATGTTTGATGATCGCGCAAGCCGCGGCCTGGGACGGGTCGAACTCGGCCACCAGTTCAAACGCCGCATCGGTGTCGTTGATGTTGTTATAGCTTAGCTCTTTACCCTGATGCTGCGTGGCTGTCGCAACCCCCGCGCGCGCAGTGCCATCAACATAGAACGCAGCAGTCTGGTGTGGGTTTTCCCCGTAGCGCAGCGTCTGGGACAGCGTGCCGGCAAATGCGCGGCGGCGCGGCGCAGAATCGCCCAGCGCATCGGCCATCCATGTCGAAACTGCAGCATCATAGGCACCGGTGCGTGCATATGCAGTCTGGGCGAGCTTCTGGCGAAACGCATAACTCGTCTGCCCCTCGTTCTCATCCAACTCAGCAAGCAGCGCATCGTAATCCTCGACATCGACCACGACGCTCACGAAGGCATGGTTCTTCGCAGCGGCGCGGATCATCGCAGGGCCTCCGATATCGATATTCTCGATGCAGGTTTCGTAATCGCCGCCATTGGCGACCGTCTCCTCGAAGGGGTATAGGTTAACGACCAGCAAATCGATTGCGCCGATGTTGTGCGCGTCCATCGCTGCCACATGCGCCTCGTTATCGCGCAGCGCCAAAAGACCTCCGTGCACCGCAGGGTGCAGCGTCTTGACGCGCCCGTCCATCATTTCGGGATAGCCTGTCACATCCGCCACGTCGCGCACGTCCAGCCCTGCATCGCGAAGCGTTTTTGCGCTACCGCCGGTCGAAAGCAATTCGACACCGCGCGCCGCAAGCGCACGGCCAAGCTCGATCAGCCCCGTCTTGTCGGATACGGAAAGCAAAGCGCGTTGAAGGGGAGCGAGATCGGTCATGGTGGTTAGTATCCTGAGTTCGAAAATTGCATATCGTCATCCGGCACAAGGTCGCGCACACCAACGGCAGTGTCCTGCGTTTTTGAAAGCGACCAGCGGATGCGCGTCGCATAGTCCATCGCGCGGCCAGTTAAAACGATCTGTTTTGTCGCGCGCGGCGATAGACGTCCTTTTTCAAGGTAAACACTTGGTTGCACACTAAGTTTGGCAACGCCGTCATGGCGAAACACCCATAACTCACCGCTTTTTTGCGCCATCGAGACCGCTGCGCCACCCATATCGAGGGCTGCATCCACTTCAGGATGCAGATGGAAGCGAATGGAATAAGCGATCCCTTGCAGGCTAATCTCGTCCATTTTGGCATCGAACCGCTTCTTGGACCCATCCTCTATCGCAACAAGCATGTCTTCCCCAGCAAGGCCACGTCCATTGAACGTCAACTCCAGCGTGCGCGCGTGGGTCAAACCATGGGTGCTGTCATAGCCGTCATGCCCCGCTTGAAGGCGCGTGCCGTCAGGGGCTTCGCTGACCTGAACAGGGACGTGTTTCGGCGCATCTACCAGCAATTCGAGCTTGTGCTTTTTGCTACCACTTGCCGCAAAACGCGCGCTGGAATAGCCGTCAATCGAAAGGACTGAATGGGACTGCGTGGCGCGCCCTGCACGGCGCCAATCCTCGCCAAAAACCTTGCCCGAGCCACAGTTCACAATTAACGGACGCCGCCCCGATGTTAGTTCGAATGCCAGCGTAGAGGCATGGGCATTGTGAGATGCGACCCCCTTGGGCGGGGCGCTCGCATCAAGCAAAATGCTAGTGCGCCCACCAGAGAGGCGCGCAAAACCCATGGACAGGCCGTCCGAATGTGCGCGGCGCACTTGGGAATTGGCCAAGGCTTGATCGAGCCGCCCGTCAACGCCGCGCCCGCCGCCATGAAAACGCGCAAGCCCACCATCAGCATGGCGCAAGGTGCGCAGGGTTGGCGCGATGCGTTCAATCGCGTCAAGATGTTCTTGCGGTGGAATAATCCCGGATTCGCGCAGACTGACCGCAGCCCACGTAATTAAGGTGAAAACATCCAGCAATTCTTCAGGGTTGCGCGTGGACAGCCCGCCCTCGGCATCGATCTGCTCAGCGCAGGCGCGGGCAAGCGCTTTGACGGCGGGGGTGACATGCGCCTCCATCCCGCTCAGGGAGAGGCCAGCATAAATCATTCCGGTAAGCGCCTCAAAACGCGCGAGGCCCGGTTCGGTCTTGTGCCAACGGCGGGCAAGAAACTTGGTTTGCTGCGTCAGCGATCGGTAGAAAATCTTGGAGGCTTCGGCGTCCTGCGCGCGCAGCAAGAACAGCGCGTGATTGATCCAGCGGATCAACCGTCGCCCCGTCAGCCCCGGGACCCAACCCGGCCCTTTGCCGCGCCCATAGGTGCCGATCCAGTCCCAGACCCAGGCCTGCGCCGATGCGCGGGCGCTATGATCGCCGACAGCGGCAAGATCATCGAGCCAACTAAACCCGTGCGCCTCGTTGCCAAAGGCGCTGTCGGGTGGCGTAATCACCCAGAGGCTTTGCCCCTCTGCCTCGACCAGATGTCCCGCGAACATAATATTGCCAGCACATAGCTGACGCCCCTTAGCGAAACTTCCGATCGTGCGGGGTTCAGGCTGCGAGACAAAGCCGGTCGCCGCCGTTTGGCGGGTCACAAGCCGCGCATGAATGCGGTGCATGGCGCGGGTCGTGCGCGCGGACCATTTGCTCGATATGGACATCTGCTCTGCCTCTTGCGCTCTTTTGGCGCGATTTATCATCGTCACCATAGGGGGCAGAGCGCCCAAAGTCACCGCACAATTCGCGCGTTAAAGCGGTTTGCGCAGCAGTGCGATGTAAAATCCATCCATACCGCCCATATCGGACCAATAGTCGGGGCGCAGGCGCAGGCCGCCTTCTTCGGTGATCCAGTCCTTGTCGATGCCGCCCAGCATCAGCGCATCACGGTCGACTTCCAATTCCGGGTGCATCTCCAGCAAATCCTCAATGTGGCACTCGCCCTCATCCGGCAGTAAGGAACAGGTGCAAAACAAGAGGCGCCCGCCAGGTTTAAGCAGCGTGATCGCATGGGACAGCATTTGCGCCTGCAACTCGATCAACTCGCCAAATTCGCTACCATCTTTCACCAGCGGTAAATCAGGATGCCGGCGGATCGTACCTGTGGCCGAACACGGCGCATCCAAAAGGACAGCATCGTATTGGCCTTGTGTCTCCAAAGCATCACCAACGACCAGCTCAGCGCTCAACTTGGCACGCTGCAAGTTCTCGCGCACCCGCTGCATGCGCCGCTCGGAGGTATCGATAGCAGTAACGTCAGCACCGCTCGCAGCCAATTGCATGGTCTTGCCACCGGGTGCGCAGCACAGATCGATGATCGCTTCGCCCTTTTGCGGCGCAAGGATGTGTACCGGCATCGCGGCGGCCGCATCCTGCACCCACCAATCGCCCGCCTCGTAGCCCGCCAAGGCGGAAACCTGCACAGCATCAGCGATCCGAACCGATCCCGTGGGCAAAATCGTGCCGTTGAGTACGCTCGCCAATGCAGCTCCATCGCCCTTTGGCGTCAAATCGAGCGGCGCACCAGAAAAATGGACGGCTTCGATCGCCGCGACATTTTCAGCGCCATAAGCCTGCGCAAGCGGCGCGCGCAACCATTTGGGCATATGCGGCACGCGTAGTTTCGCCCATTGTTCGGGGCCTTTATCGACGACCTTGCGCAAGACCGCATTAGCGAGACCCTTCAATTGCGCTGTGCGCTTGTTCGCACCCACGCTGCTGACCGCGTCATTCACGACGCCATGCGCTGCGCCGCCCGTGCACAGCTCGTAAGTGGCGATGCGCAGTACGTTATGCACAGCCATTGGCGGTGGTTTGCGCAGGAAAGGTTTCAAGACGCGGTCCGCGCGTTCCAGTGAACGAAGGGTTTCGGAGGCAAGGCGCTGCGCGCGCGCGCGATCTTCATAGGCCAGCTTGAGCATGAAGGGCGCGCCCAGCGCCTCAGAGAGCATTTTACGCTCGCCCAGAACCTGATCCAGCAATCCTGCCGCCGCGCGCCGCGCCGCTACACCGTTGTCTGCCATTCATTTCGCCCTTTGCGCTGCTTGCCGATCGTATCGCGCGGCGTATATCAAGGGGACAACCCCAAGGAAAGGAGCGCCGCGATGCGCGAGCCAAAAGAAAACGACACCCCCCAATTGCCAGACGCCGCCAAACGTGCGTTGGCCGAAGCAGAGGAACGCCGCAAAAACGCCAAAGAGCTGAACCTTGCGACCGAACTTGGCGGGCGCAACGGCCCCGAACCCGTGCGTTTCGGAGATTGGGAGAAAAAGGGCATCGCGATAGATTTCTGATCGCCGCACATTTAGCTGGGCCGGTCTAACGCAGCCTGAACTCCGCTGAATTGCCGCGCCCCTCGTCCGAGGTGAAGCGCAGCCTGCCATTGGACAGGCCTACTTCTTGGCAATTATAACCAAGTTCGGTCCCACCCCAATTCAGGTTTCGACAGAAGTAGCCGTTCTGCCACGTCCATTTTCCATTCACATTCCAGCTCGCCCCGCGACCAGAAATATTGCCTGCCGAGGAAACTTCGAGCTTGATCAAAGGTCGCGTCAGGGTCTTACCTTGCACGACCTTCAGAAATTCAGTCTTTTCGCTAATCTTGGTATAGCTTGCACTCGCAAATAAGGGCGCAGCTAGCAAAGCAATCAAGACGGCAAAGAATTTCCACATCGTTCAAGCCTCGTTGTTCATATTTATTCTACGCCACTTTCGTGCACTTAGATCAATAAAGGATGAACCGCCCAGAGTTTTTGCAGCGGATTTTCGCCGGATTTTACGAAATTATAACCCAAGCACATCGAGCATATCGTATTCGCCGGGTGCTTTGCCTTGCCCCCACAGCGCGGCTTTAATCGCGCCACGCGCAAAGACGCGCCGGTCCGTGGCCATGTGGCGCAGCACAATCCGCTCGCCCGCGGCAGCGAAAAGCACATCATGCTCGCCCACGATATCACCGCCGCGAATGGCCGTGAAACCGATATCGCCACGTTTGCGCGCCCCGGTGATGCCATCGCGCCCGCTATCGCGCACATCCACCAAAGCAACACCACGCCCTTCGGCAGCCGCTTCGCCCAACATCAGCGCGGTGCCGGAGGGGGCATCCACCTTCATGTTATGATGCGCCTCTATAACCTCGATGTCGAAATCCTCATCCAGCGCCGCCGATACCTTTTTCGTCAATTGCGTCAGCAGGTTGACTCCAAGGCTCATGTTGCCCGCACGCACGATCGGTGCATGATGCGAGGCCCGCTCGATCGCAGCGAGGTGGCTGTCATCAAAGCCTGTCGTGCCGATCACATGTACCGCGCGCGCTTGCGCCGCGAGACCGGCAAACGCAACACTGGCATCTGGGGCGGTAAAGTCGATCACGGCCTGCGCCTTGGCAAAGGCGTCCAGCGGGTCGTCGCTAACCAGAACGCCTATGTCAGCGCCGCCCATCGCGGCCCCCACATCGCGCCCAACCCAATGGTGACCTTCGCGCTCAAGTGCCGCGACCAGATGAACTTTGTCGCTTTCCAGAATGGTCTGGATCAGCATTTGGCCCATGCGGCCGGACGCGCCTGTCACGACAATTCCGGGGGTATCACTCATCGGGGTGCTCCTTGTCTCTTTTGCCACTGCATAGCGCGCAGTGCGCGGCTTGGCAAAGCCGCTGATAGCGCTTAGATGAAGCGCATGGCTAAGAAATCCTCTTCTCGCGGCTCCGGCCCATCGCAGCGTCAACTTCGGGTCGGCGAACTGATCCGTCGTGCGCTTTCGGAAATCCTGCATCGCGGTGATCTGCATGACACCGAACTCAATCGCCTTTCTATCACCGTGGGCGAAGTGCGCGTGACACCTGACCTTCGCGTTGCGACGGTTTATGCACTGCCTTTGGGAGGCACTGGAAAGGATGCGTTGATCACCCTGCTTGCGCGTAACAAGTGGGAGATACGCAATCTAATCAACAAGAAACTGGCGTTGAAACACTCGCCTGATCTGCGCTTCCGCCTTGACGAAACATTTGATCGTATGGACGAAACCCGCCGCTTGCTCTCGCAAGACGCCGTGCGCCGCGATCTGGAAAAGGTTGAGGACGAGAGCGAGGACGCGCCCGAATGATCCGGCGATTTGCCGCGCTGATCCTTCTCCTTGCAGGCCCGGTCCAAGCCAGTGAATGCCGCGAGGCGGAGTACGCGGACACGCCGTATGCGCTCTGCGAGGTCGATCTGACCCAAACTGAACTGCGCCTGTTTCTCAGAAACAAAAACGGCGATATTCACGGGTATTTTTCCTCTGTGAACAGCGATCTTGCAGCCGAGGGCAAAAAGCTCGGCTTTGCGATGAATGCTGGCATGTATCACGAGGATCGCGCGCCTGTGGGTCTCTACCTCGAGAACGGCACGCAAGCGCAGCGGCTCATCACGGCTGATGGGCCGGGCAATTTCGGCCTGCTGCCCAACGGCGTGTTCTGCATCGAAAAGGGGCGCGCAGCGGTGATCGAATCGCGTGCATTCGCCAGACAGCCGCGCGAATGCAACTTCGCCAGCCAATCCGGCCCAATGCTGGTGATCGACGGCGCGCTGCATCCGCGGTTTCTGATCGACAGCACATCGCGCTTCATTCGGAACGGCGTCGGCGTCAGCGCGGACGGACGCAAGGCCACCTTCGTTATTTCGCGAAAGCCCGTGACGTTTCACGCATTCGGAACGGTTTTCAAAGATTCGCTGAAAATCCCCAACGCGCTTTACTTCGACGGCAATATCTCGCGGATTTATGCACCGCAAATCGGGGCGTCCGGGCTGGGCTGGCAAAGTCTGGGACCAATCGTCGGCAGCGTTGTCCCTGCCGAGTAATTGACGCCTCTGCCGCTTTTGGATAGGCGACGCATTCATGCAATCAAGGAACCCCTGAATGGCACGCAAACGCAAAGGCCGCGATATTTCCGGCTGGCTGGTGATCGACAAACCCGCAGGGCTGACCTCGACCGCCGTCGTGAACAAGGTCAAATGGGCGCTCGACGCAAAAAAGGCAGGCCACGCCGGAACGCTCGATCCCGAAGCGACGGGTGTTCTAGCGATCGCGCTTGGCGAGGCGACGAAGACGGTGCCCTATATCACCGATGCTTTGAAGGCCTACCGTTTTACCGTGCGCTTGGGGCAAGCCACCAACACCGACGATGCCGAGGGAGAAGTAATCAAGCAGAGCGATCTGCGCCCCGAAGACGTGCAAATTACCGAATCTTTGCAAGGCTTTATCGGTGAAATTGAACAAGTCCCCCCCAAGTTTTCCGCCGTCAAGATCGACGGTCAACGCGCCTATAAACTCGCGCGCGACGGCGAAGATGTGGAGCTGGCCGCGCGCGCACTTTGGGTCGAGGAATTGCTGCTGATCGACCGCCCTGATGCGGATCACGTCGAGCTGGAAATGACCTGCGGCAAGGGGGGTTATGTGCGCTCGATCGCACGTGATCTGGGTGCGCTGCTCGGGTGCTACGGCCATGTTTTGAAGCTACGTCGCATATGGTCCGGTCCTTTCGACGCCGAGGATGGAATTTCGCTGGAGCAGGTTAATGAGTTGGCGCGCACGCCTGCGCTCGACACCCATGTCAAACCGCTGGAAATCGGGCTTGATGATCTGACCGAGCTGCGCTGCACCGAAGAGGGCGCGGCCAAATTGCGCAACGGTAATCCCGGCATGGTCTTCGCTGCAGACGGCGTCGAGTACGGCGATGAAGCATGGGCGTCGCTCAATGGTGAAGCGGTCGCCGTCGGCATTTACAAGGCGGGCGAATTGCACCCTTCGCGCGTGTTCGTTAAATCGCCGCTTTAAGCCGATTTGCAGCACGGTCGGTTTCAGGCATAAACGTAGCATGATTACCCGAACCCATACCAAGGGCGATGCGCCCTCGAGCGCGATCTATTCCGATTGCGAGCGGTATCGCTATTCCCTCAGCCGCATTTGGGACGCCGATGCAAAGCGCGTTCATTTCGTCATGCTCAATCCCTCGACCGCGACGGAAATGCAGAACGATCCCACAGTCGAGCGATGCGAGCGGCGTGCGCGTACGCTTGGCTTTGGCAGCTTCACGGTTACTAACATATTTGCATGGCGCGATACCGATCCACGCGGCATGAAAGCGGCGCACGATCCTGTCGGACCGGCCAATGATCGCGCGATTCTCGATGCCAGCGGGGAAGCGGATCAAATCATTGCAGCCTGGGGCACACATGGCGCGCATCTTGGGCGCGGCGCAGCGGTCGAAGCGCTGTTGCGTGCACATGGTAAACCGCTCTACCACCTCGGACTGAGCAAGGCGGGGCATCCGAAACATCCGCTTTATATCGCCTATTCCGAGCAACCAAGGCGATGGGACACGCTATGAAAGACGAGACGAACGCGCAGCTCGATAAACTGACCACAGAGCTTGAAACGCTCAACAAGCATCGCTTTGTGCGCGTTCATAACTCATTGTGGAAGTTGATATTTTTCCAGTTCACGCGCGGTTTGGCCTTCGGTCTCGGCTCAGTTCTGGGGGCGTCCATCCTTGTGTCGCTCTTGCTTTGGTGGCTCGCCCAATTCGAGTTCATCCCGATCATCGGTGATTTTGCCAGACAACTGATCGACTGGATCGATATTCCAGCGACTACACCGCGCGGGCGTTAACCAACTGATCTTATTATATTTGCTCTGGACAAGTGAAGCTGCGAGACCTCGATCTTGATTGGATTAGGGGTGCGTGATGCTAATTTTAGCAGGACTTTTGAGCATGATGGCGCTTGGCTCTATTATGATGATCGAAACCGATGCCAGCGACGAGCCCGACGAGCCGGAATTCCCCGAGACGGATGAAGATCTGGGGGCAAACGTGGCGCAGCTTGGCGATACATTGAACGATCTGCTCTCGTTCATCGACGAAGAGGGCGAGACACAAACCATTCCCAACGAAACGACGCAGGGCGATGATTTGCTCATCGGCAGCAATGAGGCCGATACGATTTCGGGTGCCGGGGGTGACGACAATGTAATGGCCGGCGGCGGCGGTGATACGGTCGACGGCGTGCGCGGCGACGATGTGCTGCACGGAAACGGCGGCGACGATCTGTTGATCGGTGGATCGGGGTTCGATGCCCTGTTCGGCGATCAGGGCGATGACGAATTGCTGGGCGGCGCGGGCGACGATACGTTGATCGGCAACATGGGCTCGGATCAGATTCACGGCGGTGCGGGCAATGATAGCCTGTCTGCTGGCGAAGGCGATGACGCACTTTGGGGCGGTCGCGGAGACGATACGCTGATCGCAAGCTCTGGCGACGATACGCTGGACGGCGGTGCAGGCAGTGACGTGCTTTTTGCAGGAACCGGAAATGATGTCCTGAACGGGCAAGAGGCCGGAGAGGCACAAACAGATTTTCTAAACGGCAGCGACGGCGACGACACGATCTATGCAGGCGCGGGCGACGAAGTGTCAGGCGGACGCGGTGCGGATACCACGGTGCTGGAAAGCGATTTGCCCGAACATGTGCAAATCTGGGACTTCGAGAGCGGGCAAGACACGCTTGTCGTGCTGTATGACGAAGGGGGAGTTGCGCCCGAAATCAGCATATCCGCTAGCGCCGAGGTGCAGGATCAATGGCTGGTTCTGGCCAACGGCGAAGCGGTCGCCCAAGTCTCGGGGGATGCGCCACGCCTGTCCGATATCTCGCGGATGGAGCGCACGTAGAGGTTTCGCCGCTTTTTCCCTTTCTTTTCCCCCAATTCTGACCTAGACGCGGCCATCCCTGCCAAGTGTGGGGTCGATTCTCCACGGGCCTTGCTGGACGACATCCCGGCCTGCGCCATCAACCCTTAACTCTCAAAGGAGACCCCGATGTCGATTACGCCCGAAGAAAAAGCACGCATCATGAAAGAATTCGCCACCAAAGAAGGCGATACAGGATCTGCTGAAGTACAAGTCGCTATTCTGTCCTCGCGCATCGCGACGCTGACAGAGCACTTCAAGACACACAAGAAAGACAACCATGGTCGCCGTGGTCTGCTGAAAATGGTCGCTTTGCGCCGGAAACTGCTGGACTACGCACGTGGCAAGGACGAAGCACGCTACCAGGACCTGATCAAACGTCTGGGTCTGCGCCGCTAATCGCATCCGATCTGACTTACGGAAAAAGGGGCCTCAACAGGCCCCTTTTTTATGCGCAATCTTCGCGACCCCTAGAAACCGATAAACCGGTCCGCCAGCGCCATGAACAATGGGATCGAAAGGATCGCGACCGGCGTTCCAAGTCCTGTGGATGTGCCGACGTAGGCAGATGGGTTCGCTTCCGGCAAAGCGCCGCGCATCGTGGGGGGGCCCGAGATGTCCGAACTGCTGGCTGCCATCACCGAAAGCAGCACGACGCCGCCTGCGGAAAACCCTGTGACGTGGTGCACGATCAGGCCGACGCCAAAACCGAGCATGCCGTGAACCAGAGGCGCAGTCAGACCATAGAGGATGTAGGCATGAGCCACTTTGCGCATCTCGGCGAGCCGCGACCAGGCTTCCATGCCCATGATCAACATCAGGATTGACAGCAGCCCACGAAACAGCGGCTCGTAAAAGCTGGCGTAGACCGCATCAGGCCGCGCAAAAATGCCTAGCGCAAGGCCAAGAACGAGCGCAGAGATGGCCGGGCTGCGAAATGTGTCCGCGAGAATGCCCTTCACCATCGTCCAATCAACGCCACCTTGCATGCCCGCGCCTGAACCGCCGCCCATGGTCATCGTTCCACCGGACGCGGCGCTGAGGGCGGATTTCCTTTGGGCCTGCATCCGGGCCAGAACGATCGCCGTGACGAGAGCGGCAACGTCCATGAAGGGATAAAGCGCGCCGATAAAGCCCTCGTAGGCAATGCCTTCACCGTCCAGAACCGCCATGCTTGCCGCAAGCGTCGAGGCGGAGACCGCGCCGAAAAGCCCCGCAGTCGCCATGCCGTCCATGTGCGAGACGCCGCGCCATTTGCCCAAGGTGTTCATCCCGATCACGACGATCATGATCCCGACAAAGGCCGCACCCAATGCCGGCACCACAAGCTCGAGCAAATTCGCTTCGCGCACGGAAATGCCTGCGCCGATGCCGACTTTGAGCAGCAAAAGGATCACGATGAATTTGTAGACCGGCTCTGGCACTTCAAATTTGGAGCCGAGCGCTGCAAGCAGCATGCCCCCGATCAAAAATGCCAGTGTCGGCTTTTGTAGTTGTTCCAACATCGTGGAAAGTATGTCCAGCATCAGGTCCATGGCGCGCATCCTTGTGGCGAGGTGTTTGGAGCAGACCTAGCGTCGCGCAAAGCATTATAAAAATATATCTTTGCTAACAGATCGTTCTGTTTTATAGATTTATATGCTAAATTATCATCACCTGCGTTATTTCCGTGAAGTCGCTCACGAGGGAAACCTGACCCGCGCGGCAGAGCGCATGAACGTCTCGCAATCGGCGCTGTCCACGCAGATCAAACAGCTTGAAGAGCGCCTTGGCCATCCTCTGTTCGAGAGGGTCGGGCGGCGGCTTGAACTCACCGAGATCGGCCGCATCACGCTTGATCATGCGGATCGCATATTCGCGACAGGGCAGGAACTTGTGGCAACGCTGGATCGCAGCGCGCAAAGCGTGCCGCCCCTGCGCGTCGGCGCGTTGTCAACCTTGTCGCGTAACTTTCAAATCCGTTTTCTCGCGCCTGTTTTAGGGCGTAAGGACGTGGATTTGACCCTGCGCTCGGGCAATGAGGACGTCCTGCTGGCAGCGCTCAAATCCTTGAACCTCGACGTGGTTCTCGCGACAGAGCCGCCCAGAAATGCCGCAGGCGCGGATTTCGTGGCGCATAAGCTGGATGAACAAGCGGTCGGCATTCACGGAAAATCTGAGCGTTTGAACCACCCCACGCTCCGGGGTTTACTCGTGAAAGAGGCCTTTATCGTGCCAACAGAATCAAGCATTCGCGCCGGGTTCGTCGGGCTTGCCGAAGGCCTTGGCGTCACCCCGCGCATTGTGGCCGATGTGGACGACATGGCGATGGTACGTCTCTTGGCACGCGAAGGCGCCGGACTTGCCGTGGTGCCCTCCGTCGTCGTTGCCGATGAATTGCGCGCAAACCGATTGGCGAGCGCGCCCTTCGCGCTTGATATCATGGAGCGGTTTTATGCGATCACGATACGGCGCAGTTTTCCCCACCCCCTGTTGGAAACGCTTTTGAAGGCATGACCTCTTTCGCTAGATCGCCAAAAGATCTTTCAAAGCGGATTTGGAGCGCGCCACATCCGCGAGCGAATAGCCATCGAGCACGGCAAAGAACGCCTCTTGCGCATCAAGCAAGGGCGCGCGCAAACCGCAGGCAGGCAAGATCGCACAGGAGGTATTGGCGCTGAAACATTCCACCACCGGCTGCCCCTTTTTCAATATGCGCAACACGCCGCCAACGCTGATATCACTGGCAGGCTGCGCCAAAGTCAGCCCGCCCCCGCGCCCCCGCTCGGAGCGCACAAAGCCCGATTTGACAAGCTGTGTCGCGATCTTGGAGAGGTGATTGTCGGAAATTCCATACATCTGCGCAATGCTGGACGCCGCTAGTTTTGCCGGGGCATGGGCGGCCAAAGCGATCAAGATGCGCAAAGCGTAGTCCGAGAATTTATCAAGCTGCATGCGACATAAATAGCATTTGCAATGCGTATTTAAAATCCCTATTTATTACGCATCTGAAATACGAATTTAAGGAGTGACCTAATGGGAATCGCCGATATGGTCCTTTGGCCAGGTACGAAAGTCTGCGAAAAGCTCGGAATTGATCCCACCTCCGACGCCGGGTTGATCCGCTGGATGATCAACACGTTGATCTATCTGGTGCTTGCGCTGATCCTTGTCTGGGTCATCGTCGTCTAAATGCTTGCGCGTTTTGCGATCGAGGCCGAAGAGATCGAGCAGGTCACGCGCGCCTTTTATGCGAAGGTGCGCGCGCATCCGGTGCTGGGCCCCGTGTTCGCCGCGCATGTCGAAGATTGGCACAGTCACGAGGCCAAGATCGCCGGATTTTGGCGCAACGCAATTCTGCTGGAGCGGAGTTATTCGGGCAATCCGATGCAGGTCCACAAGGCCGCTGGCAATGTGCGGGCTGAACATTTCCCCGAATGGCTTGCTCTCTTCGACGAAACCCTTGCCGAACACCTGCTGCCGGACGTCGCGAGCGCGTGGTCTGCGTTGGCCCATCGCATCGGGCGCGGACTTGCCCTTGGATTAATCCCCGTTGCCAAAGCGGGCGGCCCGCCCCCCAGGTTCATCTGACGCACAGCGCAAACCCCTTCCCAAACGCCCCGTTTTCCTATATGGGCGCGCTATCTGAGACGTGACGCTTTGGCCTTGGCGCATGACATGATGAAAAGGGCCGGTGGCAATGGGGCCACTAATTGAACGGAAGACCCGGAGCGCCGGGAGTGCTTCCAACTAGGAAACGATACATGTTTAACGTGACAACGAAAACGATCGAGTGGGGCGATGAGACCCTCACTCTGGAGACGGGCAAGATCGCGCGTCAGGCTGATGGCTGTGTCATCGCCACATTGGGTGAAACGTCGGTCATGGCCGCTGTGACTTTTGCGAAAAAGCAAAAGCCCGGTCAGGATTTCTTTCCGCTGACAGTTCACTACCAAGAGAAATACTATGCAGCCGGTAAAGTCCCCGGTGGCTTCTTCAAGCGCGAAGCGCGTCCGACTGAAAAAGAAACGCTGACAGCACGCCTGATCGACCGTCCGATCCGCCCGCTGTTCGTTCCCGGCTTCAAGAACGAAGTTCTGGTGATGTGTACAGTTCTGTCGCACGACCTTGAAAATGACCCCGACATCGTCGCGATGATCGCGGCCTCTGCGGCGCTGACAATCTCCGGCGCACCGTTCATGGGCCCTATCGCCTGTGCCCGCGTCGGTTTTGTCGATGGCGAATACACGCTGAACCCCTCTGTCGATGACATGCAGGACCTGCGTTTGAACCCTGAACAGCGCCTCGATCTGGTCGTCGCCGGCACCAAAGACGCCGTGATGATGGTCGAATCCGAAGCATATGAGCTGTCCGAAGCTGAAATGCTGGGTGCCGTGAACTTTGCGCATCAGCAGTTCCAGCCGGTGATCGATATGATCATCGATCTAGCCGAATCTGCCGCAAAAGAGCCGTTCGATTATCAGCCTGTCGATTACTCCGACCTCTCCGCCGCTGTGAAAGCCGCTGGCGAGACAGAGATGCGCGCAGCGTTTGCGATCACAGACAAGCAAGAGCGCACAACAGCGGTTTCCGCCGCTCGTGCAACGATCCAGGCCGCGCTTACCGAAGAGCAGCTTGCCGATGCCAACCTTGGCTCTGCCATGAAGGGCCTCGAAGCGGGCATTCTGCGCGGCGACGTCGTTAAGACGGGCAAGCGTATCGATGGCCGCGACACGACGACGATCCGTCCGATCGTTTCCGAGACAGGCATCCTGCCACGTACACACGGCTCTGCCCTGTTTACACGCGGCGAGACGCAAGGCTTGGTCGTAACGACATTGGGCACCGGAGACGACGAGCAGTTCATCGACGCGCTGCACGGCAACTTCAAATCCAACTTCTTGCTGCACTATAACTTCCCTCCCTATTCGGTTGGTGAAGCTGGTCGCGTGGGCCCTCCCGGCCGCCGCGAAATCGGTCATGGTAAACTGGCTTGGCGCGCGCTTCAGGCGGTTCTGCCAGCAGCGACTGATTTCCCATACACCGTTCGCGTTGTGTCCGAGATCACTGAATCCAACGGCTCGTCTTCCATGGCGTCCGTTTGTGGTGGCTCCCTGTCGATGATGGACGCGGGCGTTCCGCTCAAGTCTGCTGTTGCCGGTGTTGCGATGGGCCTCATCATGGAAGAAGACGGTTCTTACGCAATCCTGTCCGACATCCTTGGCGATGAAGATCACCTTGGCGACATGGACTTCAAAGTGGCGGGAACCGAGAACGGTATCACGTCCTTGCAGATGGACATCAAGATTGCGGGCATCACGCCTGACATCATGGAAAAAGCTCTGGCACAAGCCAAAGACGGCCGTTTGCATATCCTCGGCGAGATGGGCAAAGCCATCTCTGGCGCGCAGGAATTCTCGGTACACGCTCCACGTATCGAAACCATGCAGATTCCAACGGACAAAATCCGTGAAGTCATCGGTTCTGGCGGTAAAGTGATCCGCGAGATCGTTGAAGTCTCCGGCGCGAAAGTGGACATCAACGACGAAGGCATCATCAAGATCGCTTCGCCAAACGGCGAGTCGATCAAAAAAGCCTACGACATGATCTGGTCGATCGTTGCCGAGCCTGAAGAGGGCAAAGTGTACGACGGTAAGGTTGTGAAAATCGTAGACTTCGGTGCCTTCGTGAACTTCTTCGGCAAGCGCGATGGTCTGGTGCACGTGTCCCAGATTGAGAACCGTCGCCTGAACCACCCGTCTGACGTCCTCAAAGAAGGTCAGGACGTTAAGGTCAAGCTGCTTGGCTTTGATGATCGCGGCAAGGTGCGCCTGTCCATGAAAGTTGTCGATCAAGCGACTGGCGAAGAAGTATCGCCAGAGGCGGCAGAAAAGTCCGACGACTAAACTTTACTGATCTGAACGATCAAAGCCCCGGTGGAAACGCCGGGGCTTTTTTGTTCTCACCATTGCTCAAAATCATCAAGGCCGACGACTAAAGAGAAAAGTACCTTCCTTTTTGAATGAAGTGCCACGTCCTCATCTGGTCATTTCCCCTCGTCTTTTCCCCGTTCCATCCCCCCATGTCTCGCTAAAGATGACCCTACAAATATAAACGTAAGGACATCTCATGAAAAAACCATTGGCCGAATTCATCGGCACATTCACGCTCGTGCTTTTGGGCTGCGGAGCCGCCGTGATCGCAGGGAGCACGATCGGCTTTACCGGCATCAGCTTTGCCTTCGGTCTCGCGCTAATCGGCATGGCGTATGGCATCGGCTCCGTGTCAGGCTGCCACATCAACCCTGCGGTCACACTTGGCGTTGTCGCTTCGGGCCGCATGAGCATCACAGATGCGATCCCATATATTATCGCACAGGTTGCTGGCGGCACCGTCGGTGCGCTGGTCTTGATGATCATCGCAACAGGCAAAGCGGACTACACAGTCGCGGCAAACGGACTTGGCCAGAATGGCTGGGGTGCGGGGTATTTGGGTGAATACACCATGGCGGCTGCGTTCATGTTCGAGGTTGTAGCAACCTTCCTGTTCCTCGTCGTGATACTTGGTGCGACGGGCGCTGGTGCACCATCCGCAATGGCAGGCCTTGCGATCGGTTTGACGCTGGTGGTGATCCACCTCGTCGGGATCAGCATCACGGGCGTGTCGGTTAATCCTGCACGCTCCATCGGACCGGCATTGTTCGTGGGCGGCCCGGCGCTTGCGCAGCTTTGGCTGTTCATCGTAGCGCCGATCATTGGTGCACTCGCGGCAGGTTTCTTGTTTAAGTCAGGTCTGCTCGATGCGGAGTAAGGAATACCATACGGGGCAAAGCGCACGGCTTTTCCCCGTTATTCTTTCTGCAATCAAAGGCACTTAAAGACCTGTAAGAACGGCGCTATCACTCACGGAAAGTGCCTAGACCCTCGCCATTTTTTCCCTCTTGGCGAGGGTCGCTATCTACCAGATGCGATATAAAAAGGGCCCAGAGATTGCCAAACCCTTCTTTATTTTCCGCAGAGCAATCAAGCCTTTAGCTTGGCCTTGCGCAAGTACGGAAAGACCTTGTCGATGCTACCGTATTTTGCAATCGCATCTTCATCGCTGACCGAGGTCGGCACAATCACATCATCGCCCACAGTCCAGTTAGCAGGCATTGCAACGTTCTCACGCTCCGCCGTTTGCAAACCATCAAGCGCGCGCAGCACTTCGGCAAAGTTGCGGCCCACGTTCATCGGATAAATCATCGCCAGCTTCACTTTCTTGTCCGGCGAAATAATGAACACGGCGCGCACAGTGGCGCTATCCGCAGGCGTGCGCCCGTCGGGCAGATAGGCATCCGCAGGCAACATATCAAAGGCTTTGGACACGGCCAGACCTTCGTCCGCAATGATCGGAAAGCCCGCCTTTGCGCTCGCATAGCTTTCGATATCGCTCTTCCATTTCTTATGCTCTTCCACACCGTCCACGGACAGGCCGATCACTTTGGTGTTGCGTGCAGCCCATTCATCAGACAACTGCGCGACAGCGCCAAATTCGGTCGTGCAGACTGGAGTGAAATCCTTCGGGTGCGAGAACAGGATCGCCCAGCTATCACCGATCCAATCGTGGAACTGGATGGTGCCGTGATCCGTTTCAGCGGTAAAATTTGGAACGATGTCGTTAATGCGTAGACCCATGATAGTCTCCTTTTTCATTCAGTAAGTTGAATATGACCTATCGTTATCTATTACGACCAGTAGCATGTTTCACCCCCTCCCTTGCACGATTTGAACAGGGGTGACAGAGTGCCGCTGATTTGCCAGGGCACCCCCCTCGCATACAGAAATTCTATGGGAGACCAACCATGCTTGAACATCGTCAATTCTACATCAACGGCGCGTGGGTGAACCCCGCCAAAGCGCATGATTTTGACGTCATCGACCCCTCTACAGAAGAGAAATGCGCCGTCATTTCGCTGGGTGGTCAGGCCGATACAGACGCAGCCGTCGCCGCCGCGAAAGGCGCGTTCGATAGCTGGTCGCAGACCTCCAAGGAAGAGCGCCTCGCGCTGCTGGAAAAACTGCTCGACGTGTATAACGCGCGCCAGGAAGAAATGGCTGTCGCGATGTCCATGGAAATGGGCGCGCCAATTTCCATGAGCCGCACCAACCAAGTCGGCGCAGGAAGCTGGCATTTGGAGGGTTTCATCAAAGCCTTCCGCGCGTTCGAATTCGAGAGCGATTTCACCGCAACCGAGAAAACCCTAAAAGAACCGATCGGCGTCGTCGCCTGCATCACGCCTTGGAACTGGCCGATGAACCAGATCGTTCTGAAGGCAGTTCCTGCGATCGCGACAGGCTGCACCGTGGTTTTGAAGCCATCAGAAATTGCGCCGCTGTCAGGTGCACTTTTCGCCGAGTTCATGCACGAAGCAGGCTTTCCTGCGGGCGTGTTCAACATGCTAAACGGCGATGGCGTCGGTGTTGGCTCACAGCTCTCGGTGCACCCCGACGTGGACATGGTCAGCTTTACCGGATCGTCGCGCGCAGGCATCCTGATCTCCAAGGCTGCGGCAGATACACTTAAGCGCGTCAGCCTCGAGCTGGGCGGTAAAGGCGCAAACATCATCTTTGCAGACGCGGGCGAAAAGGCCATGAAATATGGTGCAGATCGCTGTTTCCGCAATTCTGGCCAATCCTGCAATGCGCCAACGCGTATGCTGGTCGAGCGCTCGGTCTATGATCAGGCCGTCACGATCGCGGCGGATGTCGCTACCAAAACGCACGTTGGCCCAGCGTCCGAAGAAGGCAAGCACATCGGCCCTGTGGTGTCCAAAGCGCAGTTCGAAAAGATCCAAGGCTTGATCGAAGTGGGCATGGGCGAAGCGCGCCTTGTTGCAGGTGGCCTTGGTCGCCCTGATGGTCTGAACCGTGGATATTATGTCAAACCGACGGTTTTCGCCGACGTCACCAACGATATGCGCATCGCGCAGGAAGAAATCTTTGGCCCCGTCCTTTCGATCATTCCCTTCGATAGCGAGGAAGAGGCGATCGCAATCGCCAACGACACGCCCTACGGTTTGACCAACTACATCCAGACACCTGATGACGATAAGCGTCGCCGCGTTGCGCGCCGTGTGCGCTCGGGCATGGTGGAAACCAACGCGCAGGGCTTTGCGCAGGGCTCGCCCTTTGGTGGCTACAAGCAATCCGGCAATGGACGTGAAGGCGGCACATATGGCCTTGAAGAATTCCTGGAAGTGAAGGCCGTGTCCGGCTGGAGCAGCAAGTAAACCAGTTGATAGATGACGAGCGAAAGCGCCGGAGGCCTGCCTTCGGCGCTTTTTCTATGTCTGCTCTAGAATGGTGCTTTTGCACGAAACTTATGCGTCGCCCCGCCATCAGGATGCTTCACGCGTAGCTCTTCGGAATGCAGCATCATGCGCGGGTAATCTGTCAAATCTGCGCCTTTCGCATAAAACGGATCACCCAGAATCGGATGCCCCAGCGCCAGCATATGAACGCGCAATTGATGTGAGCGGCCCGTCTTTGGTGTCAGCTTCACCCGCGTTTCACCCTCGCCATAGCGCGCCACGCGCCAATCGGTTTGGGCGGCCTTACCTCGCTCATGGCAGACCATTTGCAAGGGCCGGTTTTCCCAATCTACGATCAAGGGTAGATCGACCGTACCTGTCTTCGGTTCCAAACACCCCTGCACGCGCGCTACATAGGTTTTCTGCGTCATCCGCTTTTCGAATTGCAGGCCCAGGTGCCGCTGCGCATGGCGGGTCAGCGCGAACACCATGACCCCAGATGTGTCGCGGTCCAAACGATGCACCAATAGCCCTTGGGGAAACACCGCCTGAACCCGTGTCAGCAGGCAATCGGCCAAATGTTCCCCTTTGCCCGGCACAGACAGAAGCCCGGCAGGTTTGTTCACGATCAACAATTGATGATCATCATGCAGGATATCCAGAGGATCCTGCGGCGGGGTGTATTCAGAGCTCATGCGCTCTCGTCACAGATGCGGCGCGGCTTTTCAACCCAAGGTCACGCTTTGTGCCAAGGCAATTGCGCTTTAACCTTTCTCGCAAAGGAGACATGAGATGCACCCGACAATCACGCAAATGCAAAAAGTCGTCGCCAAAGGGGACGCGGCTGCGATTGCACCGCTGCTGGCCGAACAGGTCAAATTCTTGCCGCCGACTTATTTTGCCACATGGACAGGACGCGTAGCCGTGGCGGCAGTACTTGGTCACGTGGGACAAGTGTTCAGTGATTTCAAATATCGACGCGTCATGGGAAGCGGCACCAATTGGGCGCTCGAGTTTCAATGCAAGATTGGGGATCTCGATGCGGTCGGCGTCGATCTTATCACTTTGGACGCGAATGGTTTGATCGCGCATTTCGAAGTTGCGATGCGCCCTCACAAAAGCATCAGAGCCCTGCGCGATGCGATGAACGTACGCGTCGCCGCCGATCCTGCCTTCCTTCGGCACAAATCAGCGCTCAGTTAGACGCGGCGCATTTGCCGGATCATCGACGTGGTATAAACGATAAGCGCCAACCAGATCAGCGGAAAGGCAATGGCGCGTGCGCGCCCGAAAGGTTCGTCAAAGATGAACACAGCCAGCAAAAAGATCATCGTGGGTGCGATATATTGAAGAATGCCGATCGTCGAAAGCCTCAGTAATTTGGCACCATTTGCATAGATCATCAACGGGATCGCTGTCACGACACCGCAACCCAGAAAAAGCAAGGTATCGCGGCTCAGATCAAACTCGAAAAGCGAAGTGCCCTGCAGGCTCAAATACCCGACATAGCCCAGCGCGAAAGGTAGCAAGATCAGAACTTCCAGCAAGAACCCCTGATTTGGCCCGATCGGCAGCTGCTTTTTGCCCAGCGCGTAAAAGCCCCAGGTCAGCATCATCCCCAGCGCCGCCCAAGGCATCCCGCCACCATCTATCACCAATACGGCCACGGCAGACGCAGCCAAACCAATTGCTAAAAGTTGCGCGCGACTCAGCTTTTCACCCAACAGCAGCGCCCCAAGAGCGATGCTGAACAGCGGGTTCATATAATAGCCCAGCGCCGCTTCCAGCGCATTGCCAGAGGTAATCGCCCAGACGTAAATCCCCCAATTGAGCGAAACCAGCGCCGCTGTCACGCAGGCCATCCCCAACATCTTCGGATCGCGCAGCGCAGACATCAGATCCTTAGTGCGTCGCAACAAAAGGAGCACAACAACCGCAATCGGCACCGACCAGATGACACGATGCGCCACAACCTCCGCAGGCGAAATATGCGACAACAGCTTCATGTAAAGTGGCAGAAACCCCCACAGCACATAAGCGGTGATGGCAAAGGCAAGGCCTTGAGGCGTATCTACATTTGCGCGCTGCGTCATGACGCCAGCCCTAAACCCGAAACACCGTCATGCCAATGCGCAAACGTATCATCTTCTCTGGTCCGAAAATACCTCGGGGGTCGCGGGGGCTGGCCCCCGCGCATGTCGGATCGCATAGCGATTCGATTTTCCTCAAACTTTCACACGCTCCGATTTTGGGTCATAAAACGGCTTGGATGATACTTCCGCATGCACCCGCGTCCCTGCCACATCGATCTCGAAACGCGACCCAAGCACTTCGGCAAGGCTTTCGCCTTTGCACGGGACATAGCCCATTCCCAAAGCCGCGCCGATGTGGTGGCCATAGGCACCTGACGTCAGATAGCTCACAATCTCGCCGTCGCGCAAAACAGGTTCGGCGTGGTACAAAAGTGGCCCGGGATCACTTAACTTGAACTGCAAGAGCCGCATGTTCAAACCACTCTCTTGCTTGTCCAGGATCGCCTCGCGTCCGATATACTCCGCCTTGTCCTTCTTTACGGCAAAGCCAAGCCCCGCCTCCATCACGTGATCCTCTGACGTGATATCATGACCAAAATGGCGAAAGCCTTTTTCCATGCGGCACGTATCCATCATGTGCATCCCGCAGAGCTTAACGCCCATGTCCTGCCCCGCGCGGTGCAACGCTTCAAACACATGTCCGGCCATATCCGCGCTGGCGTAGATTTCCCAACCAAGCTCGCCCACATAAGTGACACGGTGCGCGCGGGCGAGGCCCATGCCGATCTCGATCTCCTGCGCCGTGCCAAATGGGTTCACCGCGTTGCCAAAATCATTCGGCGACACCGCTTGCATCAAATCACGCGCCTTCGGCCCCATCACTGCAAGCACGCCCTCGCCAGCGGTCACGTCGGTAATCACTACATTGAAGTCACCCACATGGCGCCGCATCCACGTCTCATCCGCAAGGCGCGTCGCCGCAGGCGTCACCACCAGATAGGCGGTTTCACTCAGCCGCGTCACAGTGACATCCGCCTCTATCCCACCGCGCTTGTTCAGAAACTGAGTATAAACAATCTTGCCCACAGGCACGGAATAATCACCGCCGCCGACGTAGTTCAAAAACGCTTCTGCATCGCGTCCCTCGACGCGGATTTTCCCGAAGGAAGACATGTCATACATGCCAACGCCCGTGCGCACGGCCATATGTTCGTCGCGCACATTGTCGAAGAAATTCTGACGCTGCCAGCTGTAGCGATATTCACGTTCCTGCCCATCGCGCGCAAACCAATTGGCGCGTTCCCATCCGGCAAGTTCGCCCATGACAGCACCTTGTTCCAAGAGCTGCGCATGAAACGGCGTTCGACGCACACCGCGCGCCGTCTTCTTTTGCAAATAGGGGAAATGATCTGCATAAAGCAGGCCCAAAGTTTCCTTTGAGCGCTCAAACAGATAGGTCTTGTTGCCCTGAAACGGCTGCATACGGGCAATATCCACATCACCCAGATCAAAAGGCTTAGCACCCTCGTCCATCCACTGCGCCAGCGCAGAGCCAGCGCCGCCAGCAGATTGAATACCGATAGAGTTAAAGCCACAGGCCACCCAGAAATTGTCCAATTCAGGCGCAAGGCCCAAGTGGTACGCATCATCGGGTGTAAAACTTTCAGGTCCGTTAAAGAACGTGTGAATTCCCGCCTCAGCCAGCATCGGCATGCGGTTCACGGCATTTTCTAGGATCGGCTCAAAGTGGTCGAAATCTTCGGGCAATTGATCGAATTCAAAGTCCTTGGGAATATCGAGCGTCCAAGGCTTCGAAACCGGTTCGAACGCACCCAAAAGCATCTTGCCCGCGTCTTCCTTGTAGTATGCACACTCGTCCGGCACGCGCAGCACAGGCATTTGCGTCAGGCCGGGGATAGCTTCGGTCACAATGTAAAAATGTTCGCAAGCATGCAGCGGGACGTTCACGCCCGCCATACGGCCAATGGAATGCCCCCACATGCCACCACAGTTCACCACATGCTCTGCTTCAATCGTGCCCGTCTCACCGTCTTTGCCCTGCCAACTGACACCCGTCACGCGGTGCCCGTCCTTGTGGATATCCGTGACCAGATACCCCTCCTTCACCAAAGCTCCATTCTGGCGGGCACCTTTGGCAAGCGCATGCGCGATATTGGCCGGATCGCCCTGACCATCGAGCGGCAAGTAAACACCGCCCTTAACGCCTTCGATGTTGAGGTGTTCGTATTTCGCCTTCACCTCGTCGGGAGAGATCGGCTCTGCCTCCACGCCGAAACTGCGCGCCATGGCTGCTTGACGATTGATTTCTTCGAGGCGCTCATCCGTTAAAGCTACCGTGATCGAACCACAGCGCTTGAACCCTGTTTCAACGCCGGTTTCAGCCGCAAGATTACCGTAAAGTTCCTGCGAATATTTCGCCAGTTTGGTCATGTTCTTGGTCGCACGAAGCTGGGCGATCAGGCCAGCAGCATGCCATGTGGTTCCGGAAGTGAGCTGTTTGCGCTCCAGCAGAACCACATCCTTCCAGCCAAGTTTGGCGAGGTGATAGGCGACAGAGCATCCGATAACGCCGCCGCCGATAATGACGACGCGGGCTTTTTCAGGAAGAGACATCAGGCAGGTTCCTTCAAACGATGGTGTGACCAGCAGCGCGCAGGCGCTTGGCGATTTCGGCGATATGGGCAGGGCCTACTTCACAGCAGCCCCCGACAATGGTGGCACCCTGAGCGATCCAACCCATGACATGACCGGCGTAAATCTCAGGTGTAAAGTCGCGGCGGGACTCTAGCGCATCGACGGTCGGGCGATCCTCCAGGAAAGCCTTGGTGATCTGCGTGAACCCGTTGGCGTAAGCACCATAGGGAAGGCCAGCCCTGGCCAATGCGCCCAGCGCCGCAGGAATACTTTCTGGGGCCGAGCAATTTGCAAGCAACGCCGCTGCGCCCATGTCAGCGGCGATCTGTACCGCCTGCACAAGCGGCTCGCCCGAACGCAGCTTCGCGCCATCTTCGTCATCGACAGAAAAGGCGCACCAGACAGGCAGGCCTGCGGCCTGTGCCCCCTCCATCACGCAGCGCGTATGCTCCAGCGAAACCACCGTTTCGCAAATGAGCAAATCGACTTGCTCTGCGAACAAAGCTGCCACCTCTGAATAGAGCGGCACCGCAATTTCGGCACTTGGATGCACATCTGGGCGATAACTCGCCCCGAGCGGTCCTAGACTGCCCGCGATCCGCCCCGACCCATGCGCTTCGCGTGCCGCTTTCGCCTCGTCCAGCGCCATGGCGTGTAGCGCATCGAATTGATCCTCTCGCTGCACTGGCGCAAGGCGGTCGCGGTGGATCGCGTAGCTGTTGAGCGTCGCGATACTCGCACCAGCGCCATAGAAATCGCGGTGCACCTCAGCAACCAGTCCGGGGCGATCAAGCATCACCTGCGTCGACCAAAGCGGCGTCGGGCGATCTCCGGCGCGGTGCACCAGTTCCTGCCCCATTCCGCCATCAAGCAAGGTTATCAAGCTCATGCGCGCAGCCTTTCGTTGGAAGGATCCCACATCGGCTCATCACGCTGCACGGTAACGCCGTAGCGCTTGCCGTAGATTTCCACCTCCAGCTTGGTGCCGGGCGCAAGCAAGTCCGCGCGCAGCATGCCCAGCGCGATGCACTTACCCGTGCGATAGCCCATGGCAGAGGAAGTGACCTCGCCCACGACCTCATCACCATGCCAGATCGTCGACATGTAGGGCGCGTCATATTCACCCGCATCGTCGATGGTGAGCGTGACAAAGCCTTTCTTGCGCCCCGCTTGCTTTTCAGTCAGCAGCGCCGCCTTGCCTGGAAAATCCTGTGATTTGTCGAATTTGATGAACCGCTCATGACCGCCCTCGAGCAGGGTGTAATCGGTGCTCAAATCGCCCTTCCACGCGCGATACCCCTTTTCGATCCGCATGGAGTTCAGCGCATACATCCCGAAAGGTTTTGCACCTGCGCCCACAACAGCCTCATAAAGCGCTGGAATATCGGCCACGGCAGCATGGATTTCCCAGCCAAGTTCTCCAGCGAAACTCACGCGGTTCAGCGCGCAATTGACGCCTGCCACCTGAGCCCCTTGATGCGTGAGCCAAGCAGAGGATAGATCAGCCTTTGTACCAAGACTAATAAGTAGTGAACGGGCCTTTGGCCCAGTCACGATAAGTGTGGAATATTCCACCGTGTGATCGCTCAGCGTTAGTCCTTCGGGCAGGTTTTTGCCCAGCACGTCAAAGTCATGCCACTGCGCCGTCGCAGCGGTGATCAGCGTGAAAAAGTCCTCGCCGTGACGCATCACCGACATTTCCGTCAGGATACGACCGCGACTGTCCGCGAAATAGGCAAGGTTCATGCGGCCAACTTTGGGCAAGGCCCCTGCGATCAAGCCACGCAGGTATTCCGCTGCGCCCTCGCCAGACAGATTGAAACGCGAGAAGCCGGGCAGATCAAGCACGCCGACCCCATCACGCACCGCCTCGACTTCCTCTTTGATGCGCTGCTCCCAAGGACCGCTGCGCGCCCAGGTTTGCGTCGCTTCCTCAGAGGTATCATCGCCGTCTTTGGCAAACCAATTGGCGCGCTCCCAACCGTTGTAAGCGCCCATCTGGCCGCCAAGTTCGCGAATTTTTCCATCGACCGCCGACAGCTTCCTGTCGCGCCCCGCAGGCCACTCATGATGCGGAAAGTGCATCGCGTATTCATGCCCGTAGGTTTCCAACGCCTTCGCAAGGCAGTGATCGTGGTCCGTGTAATCCGTGTAGCGGCGCGGGTCACAGGCCCACATATCGTCTTCGGTTTCGCCGTGCATGATCCATTCCGACAGCACCTTGCCCGCGCCGCCGCCCTGCGCGATGCCGAAGGTGAACGAATGCCCCTCGAACGCATTGGGGCAGCCCGGCATCGGGCCGATCATCGGCAAGCCATCAGGCGCATAGGGAATCGGGCCGTTGATGTTGCGCTCGATGCCGCCTTGACCCAGCAGCGGCACGCGCTCCATCGCGTCCTCGATCTGGAATTCGATTCGCTCTAAATCATCGGGGTAAAGCTGGAAGCTGAAGTCCTCGGGCATCGGATCATCGGGCGTGACCCAATGCGCCTTGCAGTTCCGCTCGTAGGGTCCAAGGTTCAGACCGTTTTTGTCCTGACGCAGGTAGTAGCTGATATCCACATCGCGCAGCAGTGGCACCTTGTGACCTTTTTCCTTGCTCCACGCCTCCAGTTCCGGCAACTGGCCTGTCAGAAAATACTGATGCGACATGACCACCATCGGCACCGTGCGCCCGCCGTGCGGCTTGAACATCTCGCCAACCCGCTGCGCATAATAGCCTGCGCAATTCACGACCTTTTCGCAGCGGATGTCGCCCTTTTCGGTCTTCACGATCCATTCGTCACCATCGCGGTCGATGCCAATCACGGGGCAGAAACGTTCGATTTTACCCCCTGCATCACGCGCGCCTTTGGCAAGGGCCTGTGTCAGTTGCGCCGGATCGATGTCCCCGTCCAAGGGATCCCAAAGACCGCCCGCCAAATCGTGCACCTCGCAAAAGGGGTGTTTTTCCTTGATGTCATCAAGGGACATGATGTCCATTTGCAGACCCTGATACCGGCCCATCCCCGCGACGCGCTCAAACTCCAGCATCCGCTCTTTGGAATGCGCAAGACGGATCGAGCCGGTGACATGGTAGTTCATCGGATAATCGACGTCCTTGCCAAGTGTGCGATACATCTTCGCACCGTAGCGCTGCATGTTCATCACCGCCCAGGAGCCCGCAAAGTTCGGAACATTTCCTGCAGCATGCCATGTTGACCCAGCCGTCAACTCGTTCTTCTCTAAAAGAACGCAGTCCTTCCAACCTGCTTTGGCCAAATGATAAAGCGTTGATGTGCCAACGACACCGCCGCCGATAATGACCACACGGGCCGTGCTTGGAAAATCAGACATAGTCGCTCCTTGGGTATCGAGTTTCGGCGCGCATCATACTGCGCGCCCCGAATTGGCGCTGCCAAGCAGAACGCCGTAAATGATAAAACAAAGCGCCATAGCGCGGCGAAACCAGACGTTGAACACCGCGCCAAGCGCCAAGCGCCCAAGGCCGGCACCAAGCGCCGTAAAACCGCAGTAGCTCAGCGCCGTCAGGAAGAGTGCGGTAGGCACGATGACACCCATTTGATCCCATGTGGGTACATCCGGCTGCACGAACTGCGTGAAAGCGGCAAGGTAGCCTGCCACGCTTTTCGGGTTGATCACCGCAATCGCCAATGCGCGCCTGTATATACTGCCTGTGCTTGGCTGCAGTGTCGGTACGGGCCTACCCGCATTTACCAAGCCCTTAATGCCGAGCCATACGAGCCAAGCTGCGCCAACATATTTCGCGATAATGAACGCCGTTTCCGACGCGGCAATCAGCGCCGTGACGCCCAACGCAGAAAGCAACAGAAACAGACTCGCTTGCGTTAGGATCGCCGCCACGCCCCAAAGACTACGTAAAAACCCGAACCGCATCCCGTTGGAGATGCAATTCACAGCATTCGGCCCCGGTGTGGTCACGAAGACCACCCAGAACAGCGCGAAAAGGCTCCATGCTTCGAAACTCATCTCTGCGTCCTTAATAAACCGGTGGAGCGATCACCCAGATCGCAACGGCAGAAATGTCATAGGGGTTCGCCCAGCGGTAGGACTTGCCCTTGATGCGAAAACTATCGCCCGCGTTCACGGTAAACGCATGGCCGTCGATCACCAGATCAAGCTGACCGGAAACGAGATACCCCACCTCCTGCGTCGGGCGCGTCACCGCCTCTTCCATCACCGCGCCTGGATCGAAAGTGGAATGCACCATTTCGAAATCATCGGTCAAATCGGGCGAGAGCAATTCCTCGATCAGCCCCGCCTCTTTCGATCCGATGGGGCGGCGCGCATGGGCGCGCACGATCATGCCGGTTTCCTCGGCAGGGCTTTGCGCCTGGCCGAACAGGATCGACACGGGCACTTCGAGAATTCTGGCGATGTCTTTCAGATCTTTCACAGAAGGTTCGGAGAGATCGCGCTCCACTTGCGAAAGCCAACCGACTGAACGCTCCAACGCCTCCGCCAAATCGCTCAGCGTCAGGGCGCGTGACTTGCGCAGCGCGCGTAAATCCGCCCCGAGACTTTTGGTTTTGGTCACGTCCGATTGAATCATCGCGCACAGGCTTTCGTGAAAAATATTCTTCGAATTTCACCAAATCGAAAAGTTGGTGAAAAATCAAAGGAAATTTTCACGGACATGCAAATATTCTGCTAGGCGACTTGGCGAAAAATCTCATTCAGCAGGTTAGTCAGTCGATCCGCATCCTCTTGGGTAAAAGCATCAGGGCGGTCGCTGTCGATATCGAGCACCCCAAGCAAACGACCCGCTGCGCTCACAACGGGAATCACCAATTCCGATCTTGTCGAACTGGCGCAAGCGATATGGCCCTCAAAGGCGTCAACATCAGGAACCAGTTGCACCGCCCTTTCACGCGCCGCCGCGCCGCAAACACCACGCGAAAACGGAATGACTAAGCAGCCATGACCGCCTTGGTAAGGGCCTATTTTCATAAGGTTAGGTTCGGTGACACGATAAAATCCAGTCCAATCGAAACGATCATCACAGTGGTGCACTTCGCAAACGAAGGTCGCCATCAACGCGATTTCATCGCTCTCGCCCTCGCACAGCGCGCGAAGCGTATTGCCCAGATCATCGTAGTTCACTTGCTTCATCGCGCTCACCGAATCGTAACCAATTGTCTTTAGAGGTGTCGTCAGATTTTACAAAACAGGCAAGATGCAGATGAATATGAGCAGTGAAATAGCCGAAGACCTTCAGATCATCAAAATTCTGGAAAAACGAATTGATGCAGCCGCTGCGATCCAGTTCAAGGACAGGGTGCGCGAGCTGACCGCAGAGCAGGTTACCCCCGTCGTTCTAGACCTTTCGGAAGTGGATTTCGTCGATTCCAGCGGGCTTGGCGCGATCGTGGCGACGATGAAATTCCTCGGCTCAGAGCGGCCTTTGCATTTGGCGGGGCTAACACCCATTGTGGCCAAGGTTTTTGCACTGACCCGAATGGAGCGGGTGTTCAAAATCTTCCAAAGCCCCGTGGATGCGGTCAAATCCTACGAGGCAAAACGTGCCTGACGGAGCGGTGCAAAAACAGTTACACCCCATACCCGAAGCACGGGACGCGCCTGACATGCACTTGGTTTTTCCGGCCAGCGACGAGGCGGTGCGCTGCGCGCTCGCTTCGGTCATGCACGTGCTCGGCGCGCTCGAGGTTGATGCGCTTACCCTCGGGGCGGCCGAAATCGTCCTAGGAGAGGTGGCCAACAATATTGTCAAGCACGCCTACGCGACGATCACGGACGGCACGATCACTTTGTTCTGCCGCAAGGAAGAAGATTACGTCTACTTCGAGTTAAGTGATCATGGATCGCCTCTGCCGGGGCTGAAACTCCCTGCAAAACAGGATCACGATCTAAGCGCGGAATTGAACGCTCTGCCAGAGGGCGGCTTTGGCTGGGGCCTTATTCGCGACATGACACACACGCTAAGCTATCGGCGCAGCGGTGAACGAAACCTTCTGCGCTTTTCCATCCGCGCACAAGACGGCTAGCCCATCGCGCGATTCGCATTCAAGCCGGGCCATGAGCGTTTCGCTTTGGCATCGCGCGTCCTATCTACGACTTGTCACACCATTCGCCGCACTAAACGCCCAAACGTGTAATCCCAACTGATGCGCATCCTGAGCGGAGTAAATCCAGACAAACCAGCGCGACTTGCCGAAAAAATGCCCCAATCCTTCCGCAAATCAGCCCGCTTCCAACGTCATACCTAGTCTCGTAGCTGCATATAGCTTCACTCTGGCGCCGCGTGTTAATTGCCCCCACCCAGTACGCGGTGCCGGAAATACCCCCTCCCCCTGATTGGCAAATCGAAAAAGCCACCCTAGTGTCTGCCTCGACAACACAGTGAGGCATCATGCGCGATTTTCATTTTCCCGGCCGCTCCGAAGTTTTTGCCACGAACGGCATGTGTGCGACCTCGCACCCCCTTGGCGCGGGCGTCGCCGTCGATATCCTGAAACGCGGCGGAACCGCGATGGACGCAGCGATCGCAGGTGCGCTGGTTCTAGGAATTTGCGAGCCCCAGATGACGGGGATCGGTGGGGATCTATTCGCCTTGGTCTCCCCCGCAGGCAGTAACCATGTTCATGCCTACAACGGATCAGGCCGCGCGCCCGCCGCGGCGAATGCTGATGCACTGCGCCGCGCTGGCCATAAAAGCGTGCCATTGCAGAGCCCTGACGCCGTCACAATCCCGACCGCCATACACGCTTTTGCGAAGATGAGCGAGCAATGGGGCAAGCTGGGACTCGATGCGCTGCTCGCCCCAACGATCCACTACGCCGATAAAGGAGTGCCCGTCGCACCGCGCGTGGCATTCGATTGGATCGAAGCTGCGCCGATGCTGCAAGGTCACGGCAAGCGGCACTATCTGATCGACGGAAAAATCCCCAAAGCTGGCGCACTCTTTCGTGCGCCGGGCCAGGCCGAAGTGCTGCGCCGCGTTGCGAAAGACGGCATCAAAGCCTTCTACGAGGGGGAAATTGCTGATGACATGCTCGCCTCCTTGCATGATGTTGGCGGGGTTCACACAGGCGAGGATTTCGCCGCCGTCACCTCAGAGCAGGTCGATCCGGTCAGTGGCACCTACAAAGGGACAGACGTGTTCGAGCACCCACCCAACGGTCAAGGTGCGACCGCCATTTTGATGCTTAACATCTTGAAATATTTTGATATTGCCGCGATGGAGCCCTTCGGCGCCATGCGTGCGCATATCGAAGCGGAAACCGCGAAACTTGCCTATGATGCGCGCAATCGCTTTATCGCGGATCCTGATCATACAGCAAAACTTGATCACATGCTCGCGCCTGAAACCGCCGCGGAGCTCGCCGCGCTGATCAATCCCAAACGCGCAATGGCCTCTGCCGAAAAGCTGAGCGAGGCGGTGCACAAGGACACGATCTACATCACCACTGTGGACAAGGATGGCATGTCCGTCTCGCTGATCTACTCGATTTTCCACGGGTTCGGCTCCGGCATCGCCAGCGACAAATTTGGCATTCTGCTGCAAAATCGCGGTGCGGGCTTTACACTCGAGCAAGGCCATCCAAACGAGCTTGGTGCAGGCAAACGGCCGATGCACACGATCATTCCCGGAATGCTTGCCGAAAACGGCGTGCCGAACATGCCCTTCGGCGTCATGGGCGGGGCCTATCAGCCCAACGGTCATGCGCGATTCCTCTCAAATCTCAAGGATTTCGGCATGGATGCACAAAGTGCAATCGATGCGCCGCGCGCCTTTGCGGACGGTAGCATTCTAAAGGTCGAGAAAGGTTACAGCGATGCTGTGCGCTCCGAGCTATCGGACATGGGCCACACCGTCGAAATCCCGAATGGCCCCATCGGCGGAGCACAATCGATTCGAATCAGCGAGGATGGAGTTCTGATTGGGGCGTCCGATCCGCGCAAAGACGGCTGCGCTTTGGGATTTTAATTCAGCTGAAAATGCAGCGGGTAGGTACCATCCTCGAGAGGGCCGAACAGGTCCTCGATATCGGGGTGGTCTACCGGCTCGCCTGAATAGTCCGCAATCAGGTTTTGCTCGGAAACATAAGCCACATAGTAGCTTTGATCGTTTTCAGCGAGCAAATGATAGAACGGTTGTTCACGCCGCGGGCGGCTGTCCTCGGGGATCGCGTCATACCATTCTTCAGTATTGTTGAACGTGGGATCGACGTCAAAAACCACGCCGCGGAACGGGTGCTTTTTGTGACGGACAATTTGCCCGAGATGGTATTTTGCGTGCGCGGTCATCATTGCATTGCAGCCCCTACATTTGGTTAGTACCCAATTCAAGGGCGACTTGTCCAATATTAGGACGTAACTTTAGGGAAACAGTCTGTGAACCTCATTGTAACAGTGCTCGAAATTGTCGCACCCGTGTTTCTGCTCGCACTAGTGGGATTTATTTGGGTGCGTATGGGGTTCGAGTATCGCGTGCAGTTCGTCACGCGCCTTGCCATGACCCTTGCGGTGCCATGCCTGATATTCACCGCATTGATGCAAACAGAAGTCGATCCGAACGCGCTGACCACGCTCTTTTTTGCCAGCCTCGCCGCCTACGGCGCGATCGCCGCCCTTGGGGCATTGGGATTTTGGCTGGCTGGGCTTTCACAACAAACCTATCTCGCACCCTTCGTTTTCGGTAATACCGGCAACCTTGGCCTGCCTTTGGCACTCTTTGCATTCGGAGCTGAGGGGCTGGGCTATGCGATGGTGGTTTTCGCCGTCATGGCTGTGTTGTCCTTCACCTTCGGCATTTGGGTCGTGTCGGGCGGCGGCAGCGCAATGAAGGCGCTCAAGGAACCTGTGGTCGCCGCGACGCTGCTTGGCGCGCTGTTCCTATGGCAGGGCTGGGAAACGCCTGAATTTTTGACGAACGCACTGGATTTGATCGGTCAAATGGCGATTCCCATGATGCTCATTACGCTGGGCGTCGCCGTTGCGCGCCTCACGCCGGGGCGGATCGGGCAGGCAATCGTGCTCTCGCTGATCAAGCTGATCCTATGCGCCGCCATTGCTTATACCATCGGCACGGCAATCGGCCTTGGCGATATCGCGCGCGCAGTGCTCGTGGTGCAGATCGCAACTCCAGTTGCAGTAACATCCTACCTTCTGGCCGAGAAATACGGCGGCGATGCGGATGCAGTCGCAGGCCTTGTCGTGGTGTCAACCGTGATGTCCGTTGCTGCAATACCGCTTCTACTGGCATTTCTGCTTTAGGCGGTGGCGCTCAAGCGAAAGTCATTTTGCTACGGGCGAAAATGCGCTAAATACAACAAAATATAAGAAGACGAAAAGCGAGAGGCATATGAGCAGATTCTTTCGCGCCCTGGTGATTTTGACCCTGGTCGCATCGTGCGGCGGAGGCGGTGGAGGAGATCGATTCTCGGCGCCCCGCGATCTAGACAACGCGTGCAGCATTGCGCGCGAACGCCCTGAATACATGTCGGCCTTTCGTAAGGCAGAGCGAAAATGGGGTGTGCCTGTGCATGTCCAAATGGCTGCGATGTATCAGGAAAGCAAATTTATCGGAGATGCGCGCACCCCCGTGAAATATACGCTTGGCGTGCTGCCAATGGGGCGGCAAAGCTCGGCCTTCGGCTATGCCCAAGCGCTCGATGCGACGTGGGAAGAGTATCAAGTGGATCAGGGTCGCCGCTCGGCCCGGCGCGACAAGATCAGTGACGCGACCGATTTCATGGGCTGGTACATGACCCTGTCGCGCGATCGCAACGGCATCGCGCTTGATGATGCGACGAACCAGTATCTTGCCTATCACGAGGGACATACGGGCTATCGGCGCGGTACCTTCTACGGAAAAAGCTGGCTGATGCGTGTCGCATCCGAAGTCGGTCAACGCTCGCTGAATTACCGCGATCAGCTTAGAGGGTGCCGACGCTAGCGATCGTTCGCGTTGGGCAGGGCTGTCAGCGGATTAAACAGGGAATTATTCATCTGGGCGTTCTTGTCGAGTTCGCCCAAAATAACCGTTGTGCGGCTTCCTGCATCATCGTTGATCACCCATTGGCGTAGTTCGATCGGGTTGGCCGTGAACACCAGCTGAATGTTGCCATACTCGGGGTGCTCGGGGTCTTGTGCCGTGACCGTAGTGGTCTTGTCATTGCTGGTGTGGCCCACAACCATACGCGCGCGATTTAGGTCGACGTTCTGTTCCAGAATAATCGACAAGGGCGTGCGCGCCAGCGGATAGCTTTCTGGGGATTGATTGGTTTTGGGATCATAGATCACAACAGCGCCACCGCTCGCCAGTACCAACGCTTGTTCAGGTGGATTATACTCAAAGCGAATGCGCCCAGGCCGTTTGATGAAGATCGTTCCAGTCGAAATCGTGCCGTCGTCGTTCACCTGCGTGAAAGCACCCTTGGCGGTGCTCAGCCCGTTCAGGTAACTCGACAGCGCATCTAGCGATATCTTCTGCGCGGCGGCAGGCATCGCAGTGGCCAGCATGATTGCAGCCGCGGGGAGGAGTGTCCAAATCTTCATGAACGTCATTTAACCATTCTCAGCCACAGGTACACCCCACCTATCACTCACTTAAATGAGAGGAGCGGCAATCGCACGCTCCTCTCTAATCGTTACTGCTGCTCAGGCACGAGAATTTCACGTTTGCCCACATGGTTCGCAGGGGACACAAGGCCCTCGTCCTCCATCTGCTCCACGAGGCGCGCAGCTTTGTTGTAGCCGATCGCCAACTTGCGCTGGATATAGGAGGTCGAACATTTGCGATCCTTCACGACGATCTGTACGGCAGTGTCATAAAGCGCATCTTCACCGTCGGTATTGCCACCAAGGCCGAGCACCGTGTCGATGCTGCTCGCGGTATCATCAGACGGGCCTTCGACGACGCCACTCATGTAATTCGGTGGACCGAACTGCTTGAGATGGTTGACGATTTCTTCGACTTCCTCGTCGGACACGAACGGGCCATGGCAACGGGTGATCTTTGCACCGCCCGCCATGTAAAGCATATCGCCCATACCAAGCAGTTGCTCTGCACCCATTTCGCCCAGAATAGTCCGGCTGTCGATTTTCGAGGTCACTTGGAACGAAATTCGCGTCGGGAAGTTCGCCTTGATCGTGCCGGTGATCACATCAACCGATGGCCTCTGCGTCGCCATGATCAGATGGATGCCCGAGGCTCGCGCCATTTGTGCAAGGCGCTGGATGCAGGCCTCGATCTCTTTACCCGCAACCATCATCAGATCGGCCATCTCGTCGACGATCACGACGATATAGGGCATTTTCTCTGGCTGCGTCTCTTCAGTTTCAAAGATCGGCTCGCCGGTTTCATCGTCAAATCCGGTTTGCACAGTGCGCGAGAACATTTCGTTTTTGCCCAAGGCATCCGCGACGCGAGAGTTATAGCCATCAATGTTGCGCACGCCCATTTTGGACATTTTGCGATAGCGTTCTTCCATCTCGCCCACAGTCCATTTGAGGGCAACAACCGCCTTCTTTGGATCGGTCACAACGGGAGACAGCAGATGCGGAATGCCGTCATAAACAGACAGTTCCAACATTTTCGGGTCGATCATGATAAGGCGGCATTCTTCCGGCGTCAGCTTGTAAAGCAAGGATAGGATCATCGTGTTGATCGCCACCGATTTACCCGAGCCAGTCGTACCGGCGATCAAGAGGTGAGGCATCTTGGCCAAGTTCGCCACGATAGGATCGCCGCCGATGTCTTTACCAAGGGCAAGCGGGAGCTTTTGCTGGCCATCGCCAAAATCACGGCTGGCAAGAATTTCGCGAAGCACAACTTTCTCGCGGTGCTCATTGGGCAATTCGATCCCGATAACTGAGCGGCCCGGCACAGTAGACACACGCGCCGACAATGCAGACATGGAGCGCGCGATATCATCGGATAGACCGATCACGCGCGAGGCTTTCAAACCGGGGGCCGGCTCAAGTTCGTACATGGTGACAACAGGGCCAGGACGGACCGAAACAATCTCGCCCTTTACACCGTAATCATCCAAAACCGCCTCAAGCATGCGCGCGTTTTCCTCAAGCGATTCATCGCTGAGGTGATGGCGCTGGATCTCGACTGGGCTTTCCAAAAGATTGAGCGGCGGCAATTCGAACGCGCTCGCACTATCAGCAAATTTAAGCGTTGGCTGCGCTTCGGCTTTAGCACGGGATGAGGGATGAACCACTTTGCGCGCAGGGTGATGCACCACACGTTTGGGTTCCTGAGCAGGAATCGCGGCTTCGGGGACGGGGGAAAATGTCGCCATCGCGTCCTCATCTATGCGCGGTGCGCTTTCAAAACTGGGCGCATCGGACCATTCCGATTGCGGCAGATGCTCCGTCGGCATCGCATCAAACGCGCTTGGCGTCGGTTGATGTATCGGGGCAGGCTCAGCATAGCTGTGCTCCATCGCCATCGGGTCTTGCATATGCAACGCAGGTTCGACCTCAGGCCAAGATTCGAGCACTGGCTCCAACGTATACGCTGGCTCAAGACGTGCAGAGCTAAAGGCAAGGCCCGGCACCAGCGGCACGCTCGTCAAAGCCGGCTCAGCAACAAAGCTCGCGCTCAGCGGCGGCTCCACCCGCATGCTGGGGCGCGCTGTATCCACCAAAAGCGGCGTCGGCCCACGGCCACGCGCGCTTACACTTGACGCAGATGCCACGCGCGGCACCGTGATCGCTGGGCGTTGGCGTACGCGGCTCTTTATCACATCAGAGATCTTGCTTTTGATGCGATCATCTGCGGGCATTTCATCATAATGCGCCGTCTGGATCTGCTCGATCAATTCAGGTTCCGGCATAGGTTCGGGGCGCTTGATCAAGGAGGGCATGAGCGCTCTCAGGCCTGTTTTTTCCTTTTCTGCCACTTGCTCCAGCTCTGCTGCATAAGCAGGCTCGATCACATACTCCGGCTCTGCGTCGCTCAGGCGCGGCTCGTCTGTGATGCGGCGCTCCATGCGCGCTTCGTCCTCTGCCCGCAAAATGGCGCGGCGTTCTTGCTGGCGCGCCTGCATGCTTCCCGCGGCCTTAACCGCGCCGCTGGCACCCTTGCCGATCAAGCGCATACCCATCGCATAGGTCACGACGACCCCGATCGCGAGGAATCGCGCGCCCTCTTTCAACTCATAGCGCGTCGCACCCAGCACGAAAGCAAGCATAGCAACAGCCGCGATCGCCATCAAAAGCGCGATCAGTTTCAAACCCAGCGCAGCGCTGAACGGCAGGAACGTCAAGAATGCACCCAGAACGGTATCGCCAAACAAGCCACCAAGGCCAAAGGTATGCGCCCAAGCCGCGCCCGGCACGAGGCACGAGGCATAGACCGCGCACACGACTATGGCGATTGGCAAAAAGATCAACCGGCCTAACGCGCGCTCGGCACCTTGGTGCAGCACGAATCGTAGACCCCAGCCCAAAGCGGCCAGTGGAATCACCCATGCCGCCTTGCCCACGATCATGAACAGCGGCGCCGCGATTGACGCACCGAACTGGCCCAAATAGTTTTGCACGGGCGCATCCGTCGCCGACAGCCAGCTTGGATCGCTTGGCGTGTAGGATCCAACGATCATCGCCGCAATAATCCCCAGAACGACAAGCGCTGCGCCAATCATCTCTTTGCCGCGCTTTTCAATCATGGCCTGCATGTTGCTGTCCAATAGTGGATCGCGTCCGCGTGCTTGATATGCCATTCTCGTTCCTCGTCTTTATGCGAACAGACAGTCGCGGATTTTGATCAATCCACGCTGCATTTCGTCTTTTGGGGCCACCATGGCGACCCGGATATACTCTTTGCCAGGATTGCCCTGATCGGTGTCTTTGCTCAGATATTCACCGGGAAGCACGCGCACGCCCGTCTCTTTCCAAAGTTTGAGCGCGGCCTCTTCACCATTCTCGACAGGCAGCCAAAGGAAGAACCCGGCCTCTGGCGCTTGGTATCCCTGCACATTTGCAAAAACCTCATCGGCGATGCCGTACTTTTCCTGATAAAGCGCGCGGTTCTCGTCCACATGCGTCTCGTCTGCCCAGGCCCGCTCTGCCACCTTTTGCAAAGGCAAAGGCAGAGGAGCGCCAGAATAGGCGCGCAGTTGTTTAATGCGTTTGATACTGTCAGGGCCACCAGCCACAAAACCGGAGCGTAGCCCGGGCATGTTCGAGCGCTTCGAGAGAGAGTGGAACACCAGCACGCGTTCTGGATCAGCGCCCATGTCCTGCGCGACCCTTAAAGCCCCGACAGGGGGCGCATCGCGGTAAATTTCTGAATAACACTCGTCCGCGAAAATCTGGAAATCATACTGCTCGCCAAGCGCAATCAGATCACGCCAGAACGCCTCGGGCGCCACCGCCCCCTGCGGATTTGCGGGCGAGCACATATAAGCGATGCTGGTGCGCTTTAGCACATCTTCGGGCAAAGCCGTGAAATCAGGCAGATGACCGGAAGCCGCCGTCGCGTTTACAAAATGCGGCTCTGCATTCACAGAGATCGCCGCGATCATGTAAACCTGATAGAACGGATTGGGGGTCAAAACGATCGGCTGCGCGCCATTTTTCGTTTCAGGGCAAAGCGCCATGGCCGCATTATACAGCCCCTCACGCGTGCCATTGAGGGCCATCACTTGCGTCGCAGGATCAATCACCGCGCCAAAGCGGCGCCTTAGCCAGTCGGCGATCGCTCCTTGCAGCTCAGGCGTTCCATCGTTCGCAGGGTAGCTGTTAAAACCAGCAACATTCTCGGCAATAATGCCCGAAACCCAGTCAGGAAAAGGATGTTTCGGCTCGCCAATGGTCATGTGCACGACATCGCTGCCCGCTTCCAAGCGGGGCTTATGATGGTCCAATAGCGCACGCAAACGCGGGAACGCATAGGCCGGAAGGTTCGAAAACCGCTCGGGAAACATATTTGACTGCCTCAATATCGGGATCGTTAGCGCCCCGTTTGAGACCAAAGTAACCTAAGGCTGTGCCTCGCGTCCAACAAAAACCGCAAGTTTTCGAATAACTTGTGGCATTTAGGCCAATGCTGCCTCTGCCGCCGCCCCCAACCGCAACAGCCGCTCTTCGTGCAAGGGCAGCGCAGTGAGCATAATTCCACAGCTTGGCGTGCCCGTGGGCAGCGTCAGCGCGCAGCTGCCCATCAAATTCCCGATCCGCGTGTTGCGCAGGGCCTTCAGATTTCGCTCGACGTAATAGGCTTCATCCGCTGCCAAATCGGCGATCGATGGTGGCATGATCGCGCAAGATGGCGTTAGAACCGCGTCAAAACCGGCGATCCGCGCATTCCAGATCGCGCGCAGCTTGTGCAGTACCTCCCACGCAGCGACAAAATCAGGCGCGGAAAAATCTGCGCCCGCACGAAACCGTCCCAAGACTTGCGCGAACATCACGTCCGGGTCGCCCTCGATCACATCGCGCCAGATACCATAGGCTTCGCCCGGAAACAGTGGACCCGCTTGGGAGATTGCTTCGAGCAGTTCAGGCGCTTCGATCCTTGTGATGTTGGCACCAGCCTTCTCGAGGTGCGCAATCGCGCTTTCAAACGCGGCAAGCGGCTGCGCTTCGACTTCGTCCAGCGCAAGTGTCTCGAGCACGGCAAAATGCGCGCCTTGCAAGCTGGCACCGCGTAAATCCGGGCCTGCGCGCCCCTCCAATACGCCCAGCGCAAGCGCAGCATCCTCAATCGTGCGTGCCAAAGGACCGACCGTGTCGAAACTTTTCACCAAAGGCACGACTCCTTGGAGCGATATCCGCCCAGAGGTGGTTTTAAGGCCCACCAGATCGTTCCAGACCGACGGAACCCGCACGGAGCCACCCGTGTCAGAGCCAATCGCAAGCGGCGCAAGGCCAAAGGCTACCGACGCCGCAGCGCCAGAGGAAGAACCACCGGACACAGCCTCCGGATCATTGATGCAGGGCGAGGTTTGTGTGACAGGATTGTAACCCAGACCCGAAAACGCCAACTCGCTCATATGGGTCTTGCCAAGGCACACCGTGCCCAGGGCCGTGGCCGCCCGCAAAACTTCTGCATCAGCGCGGGGAATACGGTCTTTGAGCAAAGCGCTCCCCGCCTCCGTCGCGACGCCTGCGGTATCGAACAGGTCTTTCCAGCTGATCGGCACCCCGTCCAGCGCAGAGCGCCTTTGCCCTGCTTTGGCGCGCAACGATGCCGCTTTCGCCTCGCCTGTGGCGCGCTCCGGAGTGAGGCGCGCGTAGATGCGTTGGCTCATCGGGTGGGATGCGGCCGCATCCAGATAGCTCTCGGCCAAATCTACTGGGTCAACCTTACCCGCGCCAATCGCACGCCCCAGCGCAGCGGCACTCATCTTAAGCCAATCTTGCATTGCATCCCTCCCGTTTGCGCGGACGGTAGCGGCACAGCGGCGCATGGACAATCCTGCTTGCACCCCCATATTGCGGGGCATGACATTTGACAGCGATCTCATCATCATTGGCGGCGGCCTGAACGGCCCTGCCCTCGCCCTTGCCGCCGCGCAAGATGGGCTTACCAGCACCGTTATCGACGCGCTTCCACTCGCAAGCCGCAAAGCGCCCGATTTTGACGGGCGCTGCTACGCGTTGGCGCTTGCCTCCCAGCGCTTGCTGGCCGCGATCGGGCTGTGGGACGGTTTGGCCGACAATGCTCAGCCAATGTTGGAAATCAAGGTCACCGACGGGCGCGCGGGCGAAGGGTCATCGGCTTTTTTCATGCACTTCGATCACGCAGAAATCGAAGAAGGGCCAATGGGCTACCTTGTCGAGGACCGCTATTTGCGCCGCGCTTTCCTTGATGCAATGGAAGCTGAGCCGTTGATCAACCTGCGCCACAGCGAGACGGTCGTTGCGCAAGACACCAGCCCGCTTGGAGCGTCCGTCGAGCTTGCCTCTGGCGAAACTTTAAGCGGGCGCATCCTTATTGGTTCGGACGGGCGGCGCAGCGGCACCGCAGAGCGCGCGAAAATCAAACGTACCGGCTGGAGCTATGGCCAGACCGCACTGGTCTGCGCAATCGAGCATGACAAACCCCACAGCGGCATAGCACATCAGTTCTTCATGCCTTCCGGCCCTTTGGCGATTCTGCCACTGACCGGCAATCGCTCTTCTATCGTTTGGAGCGAAACCGAGGCAAACGCCCAGCGCATTCACGCATTGCCCGATGCAGATTATCTCGACGCCCTGCGCCCCGCCTTTGGTGATTTTCTTGGCGACATTACGCTCGCTGGCGCGCGCTTCACCTACCCTTTGAACCTGACCATCGCCAATCGTTTTATCGACGAACGCCTCGCCCTTATTGGTGATGCGGCACATGGCGTGCATCCAATTGCCGGACAAGGTTTGAACGCGGGTCTGCGCGATGTGGCCGCCTTGGCCGAAGTGATGATCCTGGCGCAGCGTCGGGGCGAGGATATCGCCTCACCCCTCGTGCTAGAGCGCTATCAGCAGTGGCGCCGCTTTGACACGGCAACCCTCGCGATCGCAACAGATACGTTCAACAAGTTGTTTTCAAATGACAATTCACTGCTTCGCATAGGGCGAGATCTAGGCATGGGCCTCGTCAATGCTATCCCCGGCCTGCGCCGCAGCTTCATCCGCGAAGCGGCGGGCCTTACGGGCGATTTACCAAAATTGATGACAGGCCGCGCGCTTTAATCAAGCGCGCGCGCCTCGTCGATCAGCATAACGGGAATGCCGTTGCGAATGGGAAAGGCCAGGCCGGCCTTCTTGGACACCAGTTCTTGCGCGCTTGCGTCATACTCGAGCCGCCCATGGGTTTGCGGACAAATCAACGCCTCGAGCATATGCGGGTCAAAGCCGGGGGCGTTCGGTTCAGTGTTCATTGCATCATTTCCTCTGCATCGCCGCCGCGCAGAAAATATTCGATCAAAGTGACCAATGTTTCACGGCGCGTGGACAGGCTCGGTGCTTCCAAAAGCGCCTGTTTGTCCTCTGGTTCAAAGTCCAACATCATCGACAGCGAGTTGATCAACAACTCGTCGTCCGCTTCCTTCAGCGTCTCCCAATCCGCGCTTAGATCGCGAATGGTGAAATACTTCGACAACAGGTTAAGAAAACCGTCGCGATCATACTCCAAATCCGCCTCGCCTGCGTTGCGGTCTTGCTCGAAGCCATCCCAATTCACCTCGACCCGGCGATAAGGCATGAAGCCATCCACTTCGCCAATCAAGCGAAACCGTGACACTCCCGCAAGCGTGAGCATGTACCGCCCGTCCTCCATTTCGGAAAACTGCGTAATGCGACCTGCACAGCCAATCATGTGCAAGCCGTTTTCATCCCCCGTGCGCCCCGGGTTTGGCTGGATCATCGCGATCAAGCGCCCTTGGGTTTTCAGCGCGTCATCCACCATGGCAAGGTAACGCGGCTCGAAGACATGCAGAGGTAAGCGCGAACGCGGCAAAAGCAGCGCGCCGGGCAAAGGAAAGGCCGGAAGCAGGTCCGGGAGATCACCAATTTTTTTCATGATAGGCAATCTAGCGCGCCGCCCGGATCAAGCAAATATCATTGAGCTAAGTTTGCGCCGCCCATTCAAAACAATTGAATCTTCAGGCTTGAGTGAATCAAAAATAGTGAACAATTGCGTCTTGGCTGCGCCCTCGTTCCATTCGCGATCACGGCGGAAAATTTCCAAAAGCGCGTCAACCGCCTCTTGGGTCTGCCCATTGGCATTTAGCGCAACCGCCAGATCAAAGCGCGCCTGATTGTCTTCTGGATTGGCCTCAAGCGCTTCCGCCAGTTCGGCCAAAGGCCCCGCCTCTGCCGCTTGGCGCGCAAGTGCGAGTTGTGCGAAGGCTGCTTCGATCATCGCATCGGTTGAGATTTCCACAGGCACGCCGTTCAGAACCGCCTCCGCCTGATCTGCCTCGTCCAGCGCCAAATGCGCGCGCGCAAGCCCCGCATAGGCTGCCGCGCACTGATCATCCTCCTCCAGAATAGCCGCAAAGGTTTGCGCGGCATCGCTTGCCTCGCCCTCGTCAAGCATCGCCTCTGCCGCCTCGATCGCATCGTTCAAACCGCCCGACGCATCGCCGCCGCCAGCCTCAATCACGCGCGCAACAAAGGCTTTGATTTCAGAGGGTGGCAAAGCGCCCTGAAAGCCATCTATCGGCTGACCTTTGTAAAAGGCGAAGACTGCCGGAATCGACTGGATTTGCATTTGGCCCGCGATCATCTGGTTTTGATCCACGTCGATCTTCGCCATTTTCACCGCGCCATTCGCAGCCATGACTTCAGCCTCCAAAGCCGGGCCCAGCGTTTTGCACGGCCCGCACCAAGGTGCCCAGAAATCGACGATGACAGGCATCAGGTCGGACGCTTCCACCACGTCTTTCATGAACGTATTTTCGTTCACATCCTTGATCAAATCGCCCGCTGCCGGTGCTGTGCTTGTGCCGAGTTCAATCATCGCTCATCGCCTTATTTATCTGTGTGTCCTGCTCTAGATGGCGCATCACTCTGGCTTTCGCAAGGGTCGCGGCCCTATAGATCGAAGGTCGCAAAAACCGGAGCATGATCCGATGGCTTTTCCCAACCGCGCGCATCGCGCAGCACGCGGCTGGAATGCGCCGCTTGCCGGATATCGCCCGTCGCCCAGACATGATCGAGACGGCGGCCCTTGTCAGCACCATCCCAGTCCTTTGCGCGGTAGGACCACCAGCTATAGAGCTTGCCCTCGGGAATATCCGCGCGGGTGACGTCATGCCAATCACCTGCCTGCATAACATCGCCTAGATGTTCCACCTCGATCGGCGTATGGCTCACGATCTTGAGCAGTTTCTTATGATCCCAAACATCATCCTCGCGCGGGGCAATGTTCAGATCGCCAACGAGAATGCTCTTTTCCGGGCTGTTCGCTTTGAACCAATCCCGCATCTCAGTGAGATAATCGAGCTTTTGCCCGAACTTCTCATTCTTCTCGCGGTCAGGCACATCCCCGCCAGCGGGTACGTAGAAATTGTGGATAGTCACGCCATTGTCAAGCTGCCCGGCGATATGGCGCGCGTGGCCAAGCTGGGCGAAATCCTCTGCACCCACCTCTTTGATCGGCAGTTTGGAAAGGATCGCAACGCCGTTATATCCCTTTTGACCCCGCGCAACCATGTGCGTGTAGCCAAGCGCATGAAAGGCTTCCAATGGGATCAACTCAACAGGCGATTTGCATTCCTGCAAGCACAACACATCGGGCGCATCATCCTGCAAAAGTTTGCACACGATCGGCTCGCGCAGACGCACGGAGTTGATGTTCCAAGTGGCGAGAGTAAAGCTCATGGCGCGTCCTTAAATGTGAGGTCGCGCCAAACTAGCCTAGATGCCGTTCGGCGCAAGCAGCACTTTGCCCGCGCGCTCACCCGCCCATGTGTAGCGCGCCGCCTCTGAAATTTCCTCAAGCGAGAAATGGCGATCAATCGGCGCATACAGCGTGCCCATGGCGACAGCTTTGGTCAGGGCCGCGTAGACGCCCATGCGCTCTTCCTTGCTAGCGCGTTCGAACCAGTTAACCAACCAGAAGCCGCGCACATGCACGTTGCGAAAGATCATCGCACCCGCCTGCATCGACGCTGGCTCATTTGACATCGCACCATAATTTACCAGGGTTCCACCAACCTCTAAACTTTCGCCAAGACGCCCGAATGTCTCGCCTGCAACTGCATCCAGCCCGAGTTTCATCTTCGCTCCGCCCGTTGCTTGCTTGACGCGTTTCACCAAGTCAGGCCCATCGACCAGCACGACATCCGCGCCTTGATCCAAGAGCCCCTGAACAGCACTTTCTCGGCGCACGACGCAAACAGTTTTAACACCCATCGCCTTTGCCAGCTGCACCACATAAGTGCCAACGGCGGAATTCGCAGCGCTTTGAATGACCCAGTCACCCTGCGCCAAAGTCACGAAATCCGTCAACAAAAGCTGCGCCGTCGCAGGGTTCACCATCATCATCGACAGTTGATCGATATCGCCCTCCGGCATCGCGATAAACGCGCCAGCCGAGGCGACGACCTCGCTGCGCCAAATCCCGATGCCCGCAGGCAAAAGCACAAGCTGACCAACCGCAAGCCCACGCGCATCGCCGCTCACCTCAGTGATCCGCCCAATACCCTCATTGCCCGCAATCGCCGGCAAAGGCGGACGCACACCATAGTTGCCCGATATTTGAATCAAATCCGACGGATTGATCGGCGAGCGCAAAACATCCGCACGCGCTTGCCCTGCCTCTAGCGTCTCGCGTGGCACTTCCTCCAAACGCAGCACCTCCGTTGGATCACCAAACTCAGAATAAACGACTTGCTTTACCATCTCAGACATCACGCAGGCTCCTTGTAAATTACTCGATCAAGATGACCCTCTTGCGGCGCCAAGTTAACCCCGCGCGCCGCAACGTCACGCTTCATCTTCCCGAATAAACTTCGGGGGAGTCGCCGACTGGCGGTGGGGGCTGGCCCCCACCACGCACTCAATCATAAGCGACGATCTCATATTCGATCTCATTCTCGTCATAGAAATAGAACCGCGCACCCGGCTCATAATCCTGATGCGAATGCGGCTCGTAGCCCTCCGCGCACACAGCAATCTCCGTTGCATCCAAATCATCCACAACAATACCGATATGGTTAAGCTGCCCGCTGGTAAGATAGTCAGGCCGCACCCCACCCTTCGCGCTCTTTGGTTGATAGAGCGCAAGATAGTCCGCATCAGTGCCCATATGGATAGTGTAGCCCTCCTCGTTCATCGCTGAGCCTTCCCAACGAATTCCCCATCCAAACGCGCGCCCAAGCCACGCTGCCGTGCTCGCGGCGTCGCGCACGGTGATATTCGCATGTTCCAATCGTGCCATCATCTCTCTCCTTGCTTTTCCACCCTCTCTTTGTAATTTCTTAAGTGAACTTTAGATCAAGCGGAAAACGCATGACCCTCAAAAACTCCGAGCTCACGATTGGACAAATGGCCAAGCGCACCGGCCTCGCCGTCTCCGCGATCCGTTATTACGAAACCGAAGGTCTCATCACGGCAAACCGCAATCGTGGCGGCCACCGCCGCTTTGCCCGCGCACAGGTGCGGAGGGTATCGTTCATTCTGATCGCACAGAAATTCAACCTCACGTTGCCACAAATCAAAGAGGTGCTGCGCCAACTTCCTGACGGACGCACCCCAAATGCAAAGGATTGGGCAGGCATCTTGATCAACAAATTATTGATCTGGAGCGCATGCGTGACAGTCTCGATGGCTGCATCGGTTGCGGCTGTCTCTCGCTCAATGCCTGCGCGCTTTACAATCCGGACGACAGGCTCTCTGCACACGGATCCGGCCCTGTTATCTCTCTAAACCTATGTGAATAAAAAAATGGCCCGAGCAAAGCCCGGGCCTAGTCCAACAGGGAGGTGCATATCATAACCCGAATATGCGCGGGATCTCTTGAATACTTTACTAAAGGTGCACCCAAAGTGCCGCTTTGATCCAAATCAATAACACCTGTCGCGGGGCAGCCTTTTCAAAGCCTATGCAACCAGACGATAGCCGCCAGATTCGGTCACAAGAAGGCGCGCATTAGACGGATCTGGTTCAATTTTTTGACGAAGCCGGTAGATGTGTGTCTCCAGAGTGTGCGTCGTCACGCCCGCATTGTACCCCCAAACCTCATGCAAAAGCACGTCGCGCGGCACGACGCCCTCGCTGGAGCGATAGAGGAACTTGAGGATATTCGTCTCTTTCTCGGTCAGGCGAATTTTGCGTTCGTCCTCTGTGATCAGCATCTTCATAGACGGTTTGAACGTGTAGGGTCCAAGGCTAAATACCGCATCCTCGGATTGCTCGTGCTGACGCAATTGCGCGCGAATACGCGCTAAAAGCACCGGAAACTTAAACGGCTTGGACACATAATCATTCGCCCCCGCGTCAAGGCCAAGAATGGTATCCGCGTCGCTATCATGCCCTGTCAGCATCAAAACCGGGCTTTTCACACCCTGCTTGCGCATGAGGCGGCAAAGCTCGCGGCCGTCCGTATCAGGCAAACCAACGTCGAGGATAATCAGATCATAAAGCTGCTCTTTGATCCGCTCCATCGCTTGCGTCCCGCAATCCGCTTCGAACACTTCAAAGTCCTCGGTCATGACAAGTTGCTCCGAAAGCGCTTCGCGCAGGTCATCATCATCATCGACAAGCAGTATATTCTTAAGCTGGGGCATGGATCATCTCCGCTGTGTTGCTGGTACACAGATGCGTGTGATCCCTCGTTTCGGCAAGGTTTGCACCCCCTCTCTCACGGGCATGTGTTATTCAGGCTTGATTTGTTTCATATTCCCCCTCAATCAGGGACTCCCATGCCCAAGTATTTCAAAGAGCCGCAATCGAACCCATGAGCTTTGCCCCCGACCTTTCTGAACAGATGGCACGCGCACGCAGCGACTTGCGCATGGGCGTGCCTGTGATCGTGTTGGCGCGCGGCGGCGATATTCTCATTCAAGCGGTTGAAACCCTTAGCGCTGCGCGCGTGTCTGCGGCGCGCGCCTTGCCGGGGGAAACCGTTCTCGCCATTACAGCGCGGCGCGCGGAAACGCTCAAAGCGCGCGCATATGACGGTGATCTTGCGCGCATTTCAGTGCCTAGGGACGCTGATCTGCGCTGGATCACTGCGCTGGCCAATCCTGCGGATGACCTGAAAAGCCCTATGAAGGGGCCTCTGCGCACGCTGCGCGAGGGCGACGCCTCTGCCCACCGTGTCGCGTTGCGCCTCACCAAAGAGGCACGGTTGCTACCCTCGGTTCTGGTCACTGATCTTAACGATGGCGCCGCTTTTGCGCAGCAAAACAGCCTCACTGCGCTGGATGGCGAACAGGTCAAGGCGCGCCTTGGCATTTCCACCAGCTACGAAAACGTCATCCACGCACGCCTTCCGATGGAGGTTTCAGAAACAGGGCAGCTCCACGTGTTTCGCCCCGATGATGGCGGGGAAGAGCACTACGCGATCATCGTCGGCACGCCGGATCGCACGAAACCAGTCCTCACGCGCTTGCATTCCGCCTGCTTCACCGGCGATCTGATGGGTTCGCTCAAATGCGATTGCGGCCCTCAATTGCGCGCCGCTCTTGCGCAAATGGGCGCTGAGGGCGCAGGCGTCTTGCTCTACCTCAACCAGGAAGGCCGCGGTATCGGCCTCGCCAACAAAATGCGCGCCTATTCGCTGCAAGATCAGGGGTTTGACACGGTGGAGGCCAACCATCGCCTCGGCTTCGAAGACGATGAACGCGATTTCCGCATCGGCGCCGCAATCCTGAGCAAACTGGGGGTCACCAGCGTCAACCTTATGACCAACAACCCCGCCAAGATCGACATGATGCAAAAAACCGGCATCAAGGTTGCGGCGCGCGTGCCGCTAAAAGTTGGAGAGAACCGGTTCAACAGCGCCTATCTGCAAACCAAAGCGGATAAGTCAGGCCATATGTTGTGATACCGCTCGATCTGGCGCTTACACCGACTGGCCTACGCTTCGCAAACCGCCTCTATCCCTGCACGATCGGCAAGGGCGGCATCCGCACTGACAAGCGCGAGGGCGATGGCGCGACGCCGCGCGGCACTCACAATATCACCGGCATGCTGTACCGCCCTGATCGCATCACGCGACCTGTGCCTTGGGCACGCCCTATAGGGCTGCGCGATCTGTGGTCCGACGACAGCATGGATGCGCACTACAATCACCTCGTTCAAGCGCCCTACCCCTACAGCCATGAAAAACTGCGCCGCGCCGACCCGCTCTATGATCTGGTGATCCTCACGAATTGGAACTGGCCGCACGCGCGCGCGCTCCACGGCTCCGCCATCTTCATTCATCAATGGCGCCGCGCCGGATATCCTACGGAAGGTTGCGTCGCACTTAACCGCCAACACTTGCACGAAATCGCCCGCAAGCTCACGCCAACCTCTCGGCTCATCGTGCGCTAGCCTCTTCTTCGGTCTTCAAATACCTCGGGGGTACGGGTGCTGGCCCCCGCTTCGGTCCGATCGCACAGTCATCGGAAAGCGCTCAAAGCTCGTAGGCACGATCACCGAATATAGCCGAGCCAACCCGGACATGAGTTGCCCCCAGCGCCACCGCTCGCTCGAAATCGCCGCTCATTCCCATCGACAAACCGCCAAGATCATTGCGCGCAGCGATCTTCGCCAAAAGCGCGAAATGCAGTGACGCCTCTTCGTCCACAGGCGGGATACACATCAACCCTTTTACCGGCAGATCGAGCGCGCGGCACTCGGCGATGAAGCCGTCCGTTTCTTGGGGTAGCACGCCCGCTTTTTGATCTTCTGCGCCTGTGTTCACTTGCACGAACAAATCAGGGCAGGCTCCAAGTTCTTGCGCCAGACGTGCGATGGTGTTCGCCAATTTCAAACGATCCAGCGTGTGAATGGCGTCGAATAACTCCATTGCTTGCCGGGCTTTGTTGCTTTGAAGCGGGCCAATTAGATGCACCGACACACCGCTAAACGCATCTTTGAAAGCCGGCCATTTGCCAGCCGCTTCCTGCACGCGGTTTTCACCAAACACACGGTGGCCATCTTGCAGCACAGCCTGCACACGCGCATCGGGCTGCACTTTAGAAACGGCGATAAGTTCAACACTTCCCGCATCGCGTCCGGCCTCTTTTTCGGCCTTGGAAATCTTGTCTTGAATATCTTGCAGCGACATTGCGTACCTCTGGGCGTACCTCTGGTTTCATCCATCAGTTAATATGCCTGTGCCCAAAAGAAAAGGACGAGCCCGAGGGCCCGTCCTTCCTTTAGATCGCTTAACTTCTAAGATTAGAAGTTGAAAAGCAGACCCAGGTCAGCAAGCGTTGTGCCCGCTGCTGTCTGAACAACACCACCACGAATGGACGCGCCACCGCCCAGGTCGTGATTCACGCCCAGACCGTATGCTTCGCCAGATGTGTCTTCTGTGTTGACGAATGCGGATACTTTTGTCGCTGCCCCTACGGAGAAGTCAGCGCCGATGCCGTACTTCACAGTACCGTTGTTGTCAGCTACTGCGAAGTTCAGGTCTGCGATGCCAACGTTGCCAGCAACTGTGAGGACTGTCTTGTCCTGTGCAGCAACAGAGCTGTCCTGGAAGCCCAGAGCAACTGTCCAGCCGGAGAAAGTGTAAGACGCGTTGATCGCGGAGTTTTCCACACCAGCAGTGTTCGAGTAGGACGCTGCCACACCAAAATCACCGACGGAGTAAGAAACAACTACGCCCTCACGGCCGTTACCTGTGGACGAGAACGCATCCCAGCCCCAGAAACCAGCGACTGCAGTGTTAACAACGAGGTTGTGGTAACCAATACCTGTCAGGCCAAGAGACTGAGCGTACAGGCCGTTCATTGTTTCGATCGCACCATTGACGTTACCAGCTGTAACTTTCAGGCCACCGGCTGCAACAGAAAAGTTTGCACCGGAAATAGCAGTCGCTGCTGTCGCACTGTCCTGCATACGGGCGAATGCAGTGAAGGACAGACCGTTGTCTGTTTCAGTTGTGCCTGTGATGTTCAGACGGAATCGGCTTGTCTGATCGACCTCAGCGCCAGCTGCGCGGGAGGAGTCATAATCTGCACCAAAGCGACCGTAGCCACCAAAAGATACGTCTGCTGCTGCAACGCTTGCTGTGGCGATCAGAGCTGTCGTTGCGAAGAGAACTTTTTTCATCGTTTTTCCCTCGGGGTTTATATCAATGCCTAGCCCGGGGAATCCGTACTAGGTCTGATTGGTGTTTCGCTCTTTTCGGGGTCTCTTTGCAAGGCCCCCAAAACGCGCCACAAGAAAGCCTCAAAAAATGATGCAGCTTTGCCACAGTCGATTTACATCACCGCATGCGCCGCCCTAGCGCCATATATACTGTGAAAACTCTTGCCCCCGAACGGCCCCTTGGGTAGGACAAGGAAAACAAGGGTCGAGGCAGATTATCATGGGTACATTGACGTCAGCGAAACCGATCTTGGCCATAGCGGCCGCTTTGATGCTTTCAGCATGTGGCGGTGGTTTTGGCGCAGGCGGCGGCACCAACGCAGGTGCTTTGCCGCCCGGCCACCCCGAATCGACAACTGGTACAGGGTCGTCGGTCTGGGATATCTTCAAGCCCTCCGATGCTGGAACGAACGTTAAGGTCAACAAATACATCTGGAACGCCTCCTTGGATGTGTTGAATTTCCTCCCCGTCGAATCGGTTGATCCGTTTTCCGGTGTGATCACCACCGGCTATGGCCGCCCGCCCGGCGGTGGCAGTGCGTATCGCGCAACGATCCTAGTAAGTGACCCAGCGCTTGAAGCACGCTCGCTTAACGTGGCACTGCAAACCCGCAACGGCCCGGTTAGCACCGCGACTGCCCGCGCCGTCGAAGATGCCATTTTAGCCCGCGCGCGCCAACTACGTGTTGCAGACGCTCGCTTTTAAATCTTCACGTCCGCCAGCCCTGTGACCCAGTCTAGCTGCCTTGGCAGGCAATGGGCCTTTAGATCATAGGTCTGGAGCACGAATTCGCGCGCTGCCTTACCAAGGCGGGCGCGCAACTGCGCATCATCCAACATCGCGTCTGCCTTTTCCACCAAAGCATCAGCATCGAAGAAATCCGTAAGCCAGCCCGTCTCTTCGTGGCGGATTGCTTCACGCACAGGGGCCGTATCAGAGGCAAGGATCGCAGCTTCGGCGCTCATCGCTTCGAGCAGGGACCAGCTTAGGACAAAGGGATAGGTCAGGTAGATGTGCAAACGACTGACCTGCATCATCGCAAGGAACACGTCATAAGGCACGCGCCCAAGAAAATGCACACGCGCCCAATCTTCGTCAGAAATCTGCGCGCGTACCTCATCTATGTAGATCTGCTTCCACGTCTTGCCGGCGGGCGGCTTTGCACCATAGCTAACCTCGTCCCCGCCCAGCAGAACCACTTGTGCGTTGGGCCGCGCTTTTAGCAGTTTCGGCAGTGCGCGCATAAAGACGTGATAGCCGCGATACGGCTCAAGATTGCGGTTGATAAAGGTGATCACCTCGTCTTCGCAGGTCAGACTTTGCGTGGCAGAGACTTGCAACACCGCATCGGCCTTAGGTTTCACCAGTTCCGTATCGATGCCATCGTGGATCACGCTGATCTTATCACGAAACGGCTGTGGAAATGTACCCGCTTGAAATTCGGTTGGACTGATCCCCGCATCGCCAACATCAAAGTGCAGGGCATTATTCAGATTGCGCAGACGCAGACGCAGCGCATTGCCGCTAAGATCCTTCGTCTCGAACTCAGGATCAAAGTTGACTGTCTCGGCAGCGTCTAGATGATAGAGTTCACAATACAGCCCCATTTTCGCGTTCGGCCATACGTCCTTAAGGAACATTGGTTCACCCCAGCCATGATGCGCTAGAATAACATCAGGCTCTAAACCCTTTTCTTTAAGCCCAAGCGCATGACGATAACACGCCTCCGCACGGATCACCTTGGTTTCCAGATCAGACAACCACGGATGAACGTCTTTTGAGGAAGACCGGCTAATCTTGTAGGGCAGCAACGTCACGCCCTTCCACTTCGTCTGTTTCTCTACCTTTGGCGTAAGCGAGAAAACCTGATGCCCTTGCTCCACCAACGCAGGCGCGAGGTGTTTGTACTGACCGGGAAAATTCTGATGAATAATGAGGATACGCATTAATGGGCCTGCTTTAAGATTTTGAGGACTATAGAAACAGCAATGTGGCAGGCCAATGGCGAATTCGGGGGAGTGTTGGCTCTGGACCCCGAAACACCCATCGCATATCACCGCATAAACAGTATTTTACGGCGCGCAACGCGCACAAAGGACATGCCCATGCAACGCTATGACGCCCCCTCCATCGAAGCGAAATGGCAAGAGGCGTGGAGCGCCGCCGAAACCTTCAAGGCCGTGCGCGACCCCTCCAAGCCCAAATACTATGTGCTGGAGATGTTTCCCTATCCCTCGGGCCGCATCCACATGGGCCATGTGCGCAACTACACGATGGGCGACGTGATCGCGCGCTATAAGATGAGCACAGGACATAATGTGTTGCATCCCATGGGCTGGGACGCCTTCGGCATGCCTGCGGAAAACGCGGCCATGGCGATTGGCGGACACCCGAAAGACTGGACCTACAACAATATCGCAGACATGCGTGAGCAGATGAAACCGCTGGGCCTGTCGATAGACTGGTCGCGCGAATTTGCCACTTGCGATGTGGAATACTACGGCCAGCAACAGGCGCTTTTCCTCGATTTCCTCGATGAAGGATTGGTGTATCGCAAAAACGCGGTCGTAAACTGGGACCCCGTAGACATGACCGTTCTGGCAAACGAGCAAGTCGAGGCGGGGCGCGGTTGGCGTTCTGGCGCTTTGGTGGAGCGTCGCGAGCTCACGCAATGGTTCTTCAAGATTTCTGACCATTCAGATGAATTGCTGTCCGCTTTGGATGATCTCGACAACTGGCCTGCCAAAGTGAAGCTGATGCAGGAAAACTGGATCGGCAAATCGCGCGGACTGCAATTTGCCTTCTCTACGATTGATGCACCTGATGGTCATGACCGGATTGAGGTTTACACAACCCGCCCCGACACATTGAACGGTGCGTCTTTCGTTGGCATTTCGCCTGATCACCCGCTCGCCAAGCAGCTTGAGAAAGACAACGCAGACCTCGCGGCCTTTAACGAGGATTGCCGCCAAGGCGGAACAACCGCCGAAGCCATCGAAACGGCTGAGAAAAAGGGCTATGATACCGGCCTGCGCGTACGCCATCCGTTCGACACGGCTTGGGAGCTGCCGGTCTATATCGCCAACTTCATTCTTATGGACTACGGCACGGGCGCGATTTTCGGCTGTCCTGCGCACGACGAGCGCGATTTCGAGTTCGCCACGAAATACGGCCTGCCGATCACCTCGACGTACCTCCCGTCCGAGGAGAGCTCGCCAAAGCTCGAGGAGGCCTATGTTCCCGCCAAGACCGAAAAGGTGTTCTACAATGGTGGATTCGCGGGTGCGCAATGGCAGACCGGCAACGAGGCGATCAACGCCGCCATCGCCTTTTGCGAGGAGAACGGCATCGGCCAAGGCGTTACCAAGTACCGCTTGCGTGATTGGGGCCTGTCGCGTCAACGCTATTGGGGTTGCCCCATCCCTGTCGTGCATTGCTCCACCTGCGGCGTCGTGCCGGAGAAAAAAGAGAACCTGCCGATTGAGCTGCCATATGACGTGACATTCGACACACCCGGCAATCCACTGGATCGTCATCCCACATGGCGCAATTGCAACTGCCCGAATTGCGGCAGCCCTGCGCAGCGCGAAACCGATACGATGGACACGTTTGTCGATAGCTCCTGGTATTTTGCGCGCTTCACATCGCCAGATGCGGACACCCCCGTCAATATGGCAGACGCCGAGTATTGGATGAACGTTGATCAATATATCGGCGGGATTGAGCACGCGATCCTGCACCTGCTCTATTCACGTTTCTTCGCCCGCGCGATGCAGATCACGGGCAACCTACCTGCAAAAGCGATTGAGCCGTTTGATGCGCTCTTCACGCAAGGTATGGTTACCCACGCGATCTACAAATCCGAGGGCGACAATGGCCGACCTGTGTATCACTATCCCGAACAGGTCGATCTGAAAGACGGCAAAGCCTTCCTGAAAGACGGCGGCGCAGAGGTTGAGGTGATCCCTTCCGCGAAAATGTCCAAATCAAAGAACAACGTAGTCGATCCGCTGAACATAATTTCTGCCTTCGGTGCAGATACCGCACGCTGGTTCGTCCTTAGCGATTCCCCTCCCGAGCGCGATGTTGAATGGACCGCTTCCGGCGCGGAGGCGTCGTTCAAACACCTCGGGCGCGTTTGGTCGATATGTCATCGCGTGTCCCAGATGGACCCGAACACCAAAGGAGATGGCGACGAAAACCTTCTGCGTGAAATGCACAAAGCTATCCGCGATGTAACGTTAGGCGTCGAGAGTTTCGGCTTTAATGCCGCCATTGCCAAGCTCTATGGTTTCACCAACACCCTCGCCAAATCCAAGGCGAGCCATAGCGCGCAGCGCCAAGCGGTGATGACCCTTGCACAGCTTATGGCCCCGATGACACCGCATCTGGCCGAAGATATCTGGGCGCATCAGGGTGGCGAAGGGCTGATCATCGACGCGCCATGGCCCACCCCGGACGAGGCCATGCTGGTTGAAAGTAACGTGACCCTGCCGATCCAGATCAACGGTAAACGGCGCGGCGAAATCACCGTTCCCAAGGATATGCCAAAGGAAGAGGTTGAAAAGATCGCCCTAAGCGATGAGGCTGTCATTCGAACACTGGACGGCGCGACGCCAAAGAAGGTGATCGTAGTGCCAGGGCGGATCGTGAATGTCGTTGTCTGATCGCAGAACTTTCCTGATCGCAGGCGCCGCATCTGTGCTGGGCGCTTGCGGCTTCACACCCGTCTACGCACCGAATGGTACAGCTAGCAAACTTGATGGCCGCATTTTCATCGAAGAACCTAACACACGCGACGAATACATAGTCACACGCCAACTCGAAACGCGCTTGGGCCGCTCTGATCCGGCACCGATGACTTTGGCCTTTTCGGTTTCGGTTGGTTCAGCAGGTCTCGGAACGACGGCGACAGGTTCGACCACGCGCCTTCATACATATGGTAGTGTTAGCTACACCTTGAAAAACGCCCTCTCGGAAGCTCCGATAGATTCTGGTGTGATCAACAACTTCACAGGCTACTCCGCAACAGGCAATACTGCTGCAACGCTAGCTGCTGAGCGCGCGGCACGCGAACGTTTGATGACGCTTTTGGCGGATCAACTGATTGATCGCCTGCACCTCATCGACCCTGCTCTGCTTCCATGAAGCTGTCTGCGCGCGAAGCAAACGGGTATTTCACCAAGCCGGACGCGGGTAAAACCGGCCTGCTGATCTACGGCCCAGACGCCATGCGCATCGCACTGAAGCGCCAGCAAGTCATCGCAGCCCTAATCGGTCCGAACGGCGAAGAGGAAATGCGCCTTACGCGGCTGCCGTCGTCTGACCTGCGCAAAGATCCTGCCGCTCTGATCGACGCCATGACAGCGCAGAGTTTTTTCCCGGGTCCTCGTGTCGCCTTTGTCGAGGACGCCACCGACACGATCGCCAAAGTCATCGCACCCGCGCTTGAGGAATGGCGCGCGGGCGATGCCCAGATCGTCGTAACTGCGGGGCAACTCAACGCGCGCTCGAGCCTACGCAAAATGTTTGAGACGCATAATAACGCTTTCGCAGTCGGCATCTACGACGAACCTCCATCGCGCGCGGAGATCGAAGCGGAGCTCACGCGCGCGGGCATTTTTGCACCGGGTCGCGATGTGATGGACGATCTGACCGCTCTCTCGCGCGAGCTTGATCCAGGTGATTTTCGCCAAACGCTCGAAAAACTCGCACTCTACAAGTTGAACGATCCGGAGCCGCTCAGCAGCATTGATATCGCCAATTGCGCGCCCACTTCGACCGAAGCGGGGCTGGATGATGTGATCAACATCGTCGCAGAGGCGCGCTCAGGCGAAATCGGACCGATTATGCGCAAATTGCAGGCCCAAGGCGTACAGCCTGTCGCGCTTTGCATTGCGGCGCTGCGCCATTTCAAGATCCTTTATGCCGCGTCCAGCGATCCAGGCGGCGCGGCGCAAGGCATCGGAAAATTGCGCCCACCCGTCTTTGGGCCGCGACGCGATCGCATGCTGCGGCAGGCACAGGGCTGGGGTGTGTACAACCTTGAAACGGCGCTTAGCTTAATCGTAGATACCGATCTCAAATTGCGCAGCGCCAGCCAGCACGCCCCCGCGATGGCACTGGTAGAACGATGCCTGATCCGACTAGCCATGATGGCGAAGCGATAAGCCCTGATAGGAGAACCCACCATGTATGAAGTCTTTGGATCCGTCGCCTCGCGCGCCTTTCGCGTGCTTTGGGCGCTCGAAGAACTGGGCGCGTCCTACACATTGACCCACGCTAAGCCGCATGATCCGGTGCTCACCGCAATCTACCCCGCTGGCAAGGTGCCCGCGCTGCGCGTCGGTGAAGAAGTGATCACCGATTCCACGGCCATCATGACCTATCTCGCGGATAAACATGGCACGCTGATCGCCCCGGCTGGCACCATCGCGCGCGCGCAGCAGGATGCTATCATCCATGCGGTCAATGATGAATTGGACGGTGTGCTCTGGGCAGGCGCGCGCCACAGCTTTATCCTTCCTGAAGAGCAGCGCGTGCCAGCGGTAAAACCTTCGCTGAAGTGGGAATTCAATCGCAACGTGAACCGCTTGGCGGATCGCATCACCACGCCTTTCGCCGCTGGTGATGAGTTTACCATCGCGGATATCTTGCTGACCCATTGTCTGAACTGGGCGGTGGGCGCAAAATTCGAGCACGACAATGAACAGATGCACGCCTATGCTAAAACCATGCGCGATCGCGATGCGTTCAAGCGGGTCAGGGCGCTGGGATAGCGCCCAAATACCGGGCGGCGCCGCGACCTGCGGTGCGCCCGCTCGCGAAGCAAGCGGTTAGTAGATAGCCCCCAGTGGGCGCTTCCCAATCCAGCATTTCGCCTGCACAAAAGGAGCCAGGCTTGGCGCGCAACATCAGTTCTGCATCAAGCGCCGTTTGGATGACGCCGCCACTGGTAGAAATCGCCTCGTCCATCGGGGCGATCTTGGCCTCGCGCACGGGCAAGTTCTTGATCAGCGCAGCAAGGCACTTGGGATCGCCTGGCAAAGGGCGCGCCCATTCGTTCAGCAAGGCCAATTCATGTTTCTGAAGGTTCAAGACGCGGCGCATGTGATTGGACATGCTTGCCTTGCCGCGCGGCTTTTCAAGCGCGCTTTGAATGCGCTCCAGCGCCCAATCCGGCCTGAGATCAATGTATAGACCATGCCCTTCACGGATGCCGCGGCTCACGGAATAAAGGCCACCGCCCTCCAACCCCTTTGCTGAAATGATGCCCTCCCCGCGCGAGCGGTAAGGGCCGCTACGAAACATCACTGCCTTCAAAGGCACCCCGAAATAGGCTTCCATATGCGCGCTCCACTCTTGGGCGACACCTGCGTTAGACGCCCCGAACGGTGCGAGCGATATGCCATGTTGCGCAAAAATCTCTGCCCAATGCCCGTCAGAGCCGAGCCGCGACCAGCTTGCCCCACCAAGCGCGAAAACCACAGCATCGGCGTTTAGCTGCGCCTTGCCCTCCGGCGTGTCAAAGGCCAGCGCATCGCCGTCCCAGCCAAGCCAGCGCCATTTTGTTTTGAACGACACGCCCTGCTCTGCCAACCGCGCGATCCAGGCACGCAGCATCGGCGAAGCCTTCATCGCTTTTGGAAACACGCGGCCGGACGACCCTATGAAAACCTCTTGCTCAAGTGCGTTGGTGAAGGCTTGTACTTGCGCCGGACCGAAGTCTGCCAGCATTGGCAAAAGCCAGGTTTCGGCTTCTGCGTAGTGCTGCGCAAATGAGCCAAAAGGTTCGTCCTTGGTTAGGTTTAGACCCGACTTGCCCGCCATCAAAAACTTTCGCCCGACAGAGGGCTTCGCCTCGACCACCGTTACCGCCACGCCTGCGCGCGAAAGCTCTTCTGCCGCCATCAATCCTGCGGGACCACTGCCAATGACCAGCGCGCGCGTCACTTCGCACGCGTGCGAATTTCGCCCCTAAGCTCGACCACGCGGTGCGGATAGGGGATTTCGATATTGTTATCCTTGAGTGCATTCCAGATCAGGAACAGAACGTCAGACGTGTATTTATTGCGCCCGTCGTCCAATCCGTTGACCCAAAATTCGACCGCGAAATCAACACCGCTGTCGCCAAAACCGCGCAATTCGCAATCAGGCGGATAGGGCAGCTTTAGAACTTCGGGATGATTGGCGATGGCGGCCTCGACGATCGCAGGCACCAGATTGATATCGGTCTGGTAACTGACGGAAAACGGGGCCTCGTAGCGGTTGGCAGAGCCGCTGTCGGAATAGTTTACCACACGCGTCGTAATGAAATCCTCGTTCGGCACCACAATCCAGCGCCCATCGAAGGTCTCCAAAATCGCAGCACGCGCCGTCATCTTGACAATCGTACCCGCTTCCCCACCGTCCAACTCAACGAAATCTCCAACCGTCGCCTGCCCCTCAAGCAGCAGGATCACACCCGAAATGAAGTTCGACGCGATCTTTTGCAAACCGAAACCCAAACCAACGCCGATAGCGCCACCAAGCACTGCAAGCGAGGTCAGGGAAATCCCCATAATGTTCATCAGGATCAGGAATGCAGCACCGAAAATGGCGATCTCTGCCGTCTTGGACGCCAATTCACGCGTGGCCGGACGCATCTCTTGTTGCTTGGAAATAAAGCTGGTGGATTGATCGTTCGACCAACGCCCGAGCCAGAAAATAAGGCCCGCAAGAACCGCAAATCGAATGGCGAAGAGCAGCGAGAACGACAGGTTGCCCAGCGGAACCACCAGCGCATCGAGGCGCGCCGTCGCCACATCGAGCAGACCTACCGCATAAAGCGCAGCGACCGGGATAAGCACGAATTTCCCAAGCAGCTTGAGGAAACCGTCCTTGATGATCTGCTCGACCAGAATGCGCACCGCAAGGAACAAAAAGATGCGTTTGCCAAAGGCAATGACCGCGCCGCTGCCAAAGATGGAACGCGTCAGTGCTTCACCAATCCCTGTAAGGCCATAGGCGAGCAAGGGCAGCAAGAGCGGTAGAAAGATCAAAAAGAAACGGCGCGCCGTGGCAAAGACATTTTCCTGCTCCGGCGGAGGAGTAAGCAAGCGCGTCAAGGTCGGGCGCAGCTTGCGCGAGACGTAAAGCGCGATCAGATAGGCCGCAATCAGAAGTGCGAATTGCGACCATGCAGCGGGGCTGAGCAGCCAACCCTTGGCAAGCTCCCACCCTTGAAGGGCGTATTGTGCCACTTGCTGCACGATTTGTGGCTGCGCGCTTAGGTCCATACCCGTATCCATCCAATGAGGTGGTGTGGTTTTGTCCTAACCATTTGCGATTGGCTAGAACAGAACAATCGCCGCGCCCTAGAGGCTACGTGCGATCTCGCAAATTGTATCAAACGCAAAATTCACGTCCTCTTCGGTGCAATCGAATTGGCCAATCTGGAAGCGAATTACCTTTTGATCGTCCACGAATGTTTGGGTCAAATAGATGCGTCCGTCGTCGTTCAAACGATCCACGAGACGCTGGTTGAGATCATCAAGATCGTCGCCTTTGAGGTAGCGAAAGGTAAAGAGCGAAAAAATGGGGTCGGTGACGATTTCGAAATCATCCTCTGCACCGATGCGTTTTGCGAGCGCTTCCGCCCATGCCACATGATTGCGCATGCGTGCGCGTAGACCATCAAGGCCATAGGCACGCATCAGAAACCAAAGTTTCAAGGCGCGAAAGCGACGCCCAAGCGGGAGCGACCATTCGGAGTAATCGGTGACCTCGGTCTGCGTGTGGGTCTTTAGATACTCCGGGCGGATTGCCAGCGTTTGACGCAAAGCATCTGGATTACGTAAGAATTGCACAGAGCAATCAAACTGTGCCCCGAGCCACTTATGCGGGTTGAACACGATACTGTCACACCTCTCGGCCCCCGCCCAAATTTCACGGAACTCGGGGCAGAACATGGCAGAGCCAGCCCAAGCTGCATCAAGATGCGTGAACAGCCCCTCATCCATTGCCACTTGCGTGATGGCCATTATGTCATCGCAAGCGCCCATTCCCGTAGCGCCCGTCACGGCGACTATGCCCGCTGGCAAGTAGCCCTCAGCCCGATCCTTTGTGATCGCCATATTTAGCGCTTCGATATCAATAGATTTTCGAGGGCCCTTTGTAGGAAGTTTGACCAGATTGTTCTGTCCGATGCCTGCAACCCAGATAGCGCGGTCGATCGAGCTATGAACTTGATCAGAGCAATAGATACGCAACGCTTTGTGCCCCGTCAGCCCCGTTTGATTACCCTGCCAATCAAGCGCGCGTTCTCGCATATTGAGCACAGCCGCAAGTGTCGCCGAAGAGGCGCTATCCTGAATGACGCCGGTGAAATCATCCGGCAAACCAAGCCCTTCACAGATCCATTCCATCATCCGCGTTTCGAGTTCGGTCGCGGAGGGGGAGGTCTGCCAAAGCATACATTGCGCAGAAATTGCACTGACGATTTGCTCGGCAAGAATCGAGGGCGGTGCGGCGTTGCTTGGAAAATAGGCAAAGAAACGAGGGTGTTGCCAATGGGTGATGCCTGGCATCACGATCCGTTCGAAATCAGCTATGATCGTATCCATTGGCTCTGCACAGTTTGGCGCACTACCCGGAAGGAGTGCGAGCGTGTCACCCGGCGCGACCTGCGCGCGCACGGGGCGATCGCGTAACGTGCGATGGTAGTCCGCGGCCCATGTCGCCATTTGCTTGGACCAACCTTCGAACTCATCCCATTGCATCAATCGTTCCTTTGCATCGTTTCAATCGAAAAGAGCAGAGTTCAAAGAAGACCACAATCAGGCAATTCCCTTTTCCTTTTCATTCATCCACGCATCCAGCATGGGCGAGAGGACATTCGCATGGGGGTCGCGCAGAACCGTGTTATGGTACCCGGGAACCTCCCAGATATCGCAACCGCCGGGAAACTGCTCTTTCCAAAGGCTTTTTTGCAATTCCAACTGCTTGTTTCCATCGCTGGCGCAGGCAACAAGCGTTTCTACACCTTCAAGCGGACGCGCTCGATAACGTGCGAAGACCACTTCATCCGCAAAATCAAGTTCCTTCGCAGGGTGGCCCCAAAGGGCATGTGCAGTCCGGTTTAGGCTTCGACGCACATCAGCCCTTTTAATCAAAGGAGAGAGGGATTTGGCATAGATATCCACAGTAGTTTTGGGTGCAAGCGCGCGGATAGGCGGATCGATCAGGATCAAACCGGACAGAGTCGCACCTTGATCTAGCAACGCACGCGCGGTCTCGATCGCGAGATATGTGCTCGCGCTATAGCCTGCAATAAAACAGGGTTGTCCGGCTTGAACATTTAAAATGGATTGCGCCGCCCGCCGACCAAGTTTGTTCGCACATTTGCTTTGAATACGGGTGCGTTGATTTACACAGCGCACATGCGCTCCGTGAACGGATCGCGCATCTGCCATGTTATTAAGTACAAAAAGCCAATTGGAAAATTCGCCATTTTCGACCGGCAAGATATAAAGGGGGACACTATTTTCTGCATGCTTTAACCTAAGCAGCCCGGTTTGATCAGCCTCTAGGGTTTTGCGGCTAAGTCGTTCAGTTATTTCACGAATACTTGCCCCATCCATGATGAGGCTTTCATAGCCGAAGCGCGTCCCAAAGGCACGTTCAAGTTCGACAACCATAGACATCGCCTGAAGTGAATCGCCGCCCACATCGAAAAAATCGTCGTTTTCATCAAACTGATCGTTGCCGAGAAGGTTACGCCAAATCATTGCCACTTTTTCAGCTTTTCCGTTGGACCAAAGTTTGATTTTTCTGCTCCGTGCTTCGAACGTCGGAGGGGGCAGAACGCGCCTATTTATCTTACCCGAAGCCGTTTTGGGCAGAGCAACCTGGATTTCGAAGAGGTTGGGGACCATGTACGCGGGGTGTTGCGCTAGCATTTGTTGACGCAGGCCTGCTAAATCGAAACTAGCTTCTTGCTCGGGAACAATGTGAGCGACAAGTTGGCGAATGCCGCGAGGCGATAGATGGCTTGTAACCGCGGCCTGGGCGATTGCGTCATTGCGAAGAAGAGCCGCTTCGACCTCGCTGTATTTAACAGAATACCCGCGAATTTTCACCTGATCGTCGATGCGGCCAACAATATGAATGTTTCCATCACGATCTCGGTATCCGAGGTCACCCGTCGCAAGGACATGCTTACCACCTTGTTCCGACCAATAGACACCTTCGGTCTTTTCGGGATTATTCAGATAGGAAACCGCCATATAGTCTGCACGAACAATGACTTCACCGTTCGCACCGTCCGGAAGCGGTTTTGCGTTTTCATCAACAATCGTCACGGACGTACCATTGATCTCGTGCCCAACAGGCAATATCGCAAACGGGTTGGACGATCCAGAGGTGTGGCAATATTGGCTAACAAAACTACACTCTGTCGAGCCGTAGTAATTCATCAATTCTGACCCCTTCGTACATAACTTTTCAAAGGCCTCTACATCAGTTTGTGTGATAATTTCCCCCGCGAGACGGACTGTTCTCAAATTTGGAAGCATTTCGTCAGCAGCAAAGCAAAGCGCACGAAATGCTGCCGGGTAAGTTTGCATAACTGTAATTTTACGGTCTTTGACCCAATTGAATAGCGCGCCAGAGCCATAAGCTCGAAAGTTGAATGCTTCCGATTGCGCACCAGCATTAAGTCCGGTCATCAAAGTGTCCATCCACATCTCACCAAGCAACGCAACGCGGTCGCCTTGCTCGATGCCAGAACTTTCCAGTTGCCGGTCGATATAGTGCTGCATCACACTTTGGGTAAGCGGCACCAGTTTCGGATCGCCCGTTGAACCCGATGTCGGCTCGATATAGGCAAGAGTGCTTGATGGCACATCAGGCAGAGCACTTATTTCGTGTTCAAGCGCTCGGGCCATGCCAATGATCGGCACATCAAATTCAAGTGTGTTGTTTTGAACGCCTTCGACGATCAACAACTTTGTACCGGAGATCTTCAGAAGTTTTAGGAGTTTGTTTTTATCGCCATCACAGTCGAGAATGATGAATCCTACACCAGCACGGAGCCCAGCCAGAGCAGCAATGAAGGTGCCAGTCATCGTGTTTTTTAGACAGGCAACGACCGAACCCTGAGGGATGTCTTGTGAGATGTAAAAGCTTGCGAGAGCACGGCTGGCATTTGCGAGCTGGAGAAAACTTGTGGTTACACCATGCTCTAAGAGCGCGACATCATCCGGTCGCTCAAGTGCGAGTTTATCTAAGCGCAATAGCGTCTTCATAAGCGTGAAATCCCCAAAAATTTGCTTTTGGGTAACTCACAAAAATGACGAAAATTAGACTAGATCCACCAATCCTCACTTGGATTAGCTCTTCTTGAGTATGGTTTTCGGGAAATGCTACATGATGTGTGCTATTTCACCGACATGATATATA
>NZ_MUHR01000002.1 GCF_002105285.1 Planktotalea arctica | reverse complement strand
TGGATCGGCAGCGCATCCATGTCGGCGCGCAGGCCGATGACGCGGCCCGATGTGTCGCTCTTGCCTTTGATCACCGCGACCATACCGGTTTGTGCAACGCCGGTTTCAAGCACATCCACGCCAATCTCGCGCAGGCGCTGCTCAACGAAAGCCGCCGTCTTGGGCAGGTCGAAATTCAGTTCTGGAATGGTGTGCAAATGCCTGCGCCATCCCGTGATCTCGCTATGCAAATCAGCAAATCGGTTGTGAATCGGCATGGTTTTCTCCCCCGGTGCTCGCCGCGAAGCGTGGCGCATCTGCGCGCCCCTCGCAAGAGGGGGAACGCCGCGTCACAGATTGGGGCCAAGCACCAGCTTGCTACCATCGCTAAAACGGCCAAGGCGAAAGCGGCTTAGATCATGCCCGGTATCGCGCCCTTGCATCAGCTTGGCGGTGATGCGCCCGAAGGCAGGGCCAATGCCAAATCCATGACCGCACATGCCCGTGCAAATCGTGAGGCCCGGCAGCGGCGCGCAGCTATCCACCACAGGGACCACATCGGGCATTACATCGATCATTCCGGCCCATGCTTGCTTGATCCGCACCTCGCCAAGGCTTGGGAATGTGGCGGCAAAATCGCGTGCCAGTTTGCGCACTTTGGCCGCGTTTGGCGCAGGATCAAGGATGCGCATACGTTCGAACGGGCTGATTTGATCGCCGGCCCAGCGCCGCTTTGTTCCCCACGCATCGGGGAAATGTTTCGGCGCAGCAGGCAAGTAGCGCGTACCAAGCGGATCTTGCAAAAGCTGCGGCATGAAGCGCGCAAAGGCGCGAAAGGCATCGGGGCCAAGGAACAATTCGTGAAAGCCCGAAGGCGCGAGCGAGTAACCACCATCAGCGCGGCGCCGCCACGCGAGGCGATCATCGACGGCGTTATCATTGGCAACGTCAGGCAATTGTTCAGTTGCGGCAACGCTGGCGCGCACAGATAACTGCGGGATCGACACACCGTGGCGGCGCAAAAGCAGCGAAGACCAGGCCCCACCTGCGAGCGCGACGCGGCTTGATTTGATCCGGCCCTGTTCGGTGATCACCCCCGTGACCTTGCCGCCCTCGATATCAAGCATCCGCACCGCGCAATTCTCGATGATCGCCGCCCCGTCCTTTACAGCCGCGCGCGCCAGCGCGGGCACCGCGATCCAAGGCTCGGCGCGATAATCCGAGGGCGTATAGAGCGCGCCCGCCCAGCGCGCATTGGCGCGCGGGATATGATCGGCCAACTCGTGCGCACTTAGCAGCTTAGAGGCGAGTTGATAGGGCGCAGCATCGTCCAGCCAGTTTTGAAAGCCCGCCATGGCCTGATCGTCGCGTGCCATGAACAGCGTGCCTGTCTGAGTAAGACCGACGCCCCCTGCCCGTTTATCAAGCTCGGGCCACATCGCTTGCGCGTCCAGCATAATGCCAAGCTCGGCAATGTCGCGCCCCTGCGCGCGTATCCAGCCCCAATTGCGCGAGGATTGCTCGCCCGCGATTCGGCCCTTTTCCAGCAAAACCGTTTTGAGGCCCGCCTTGGCCAACTCCCAAGCGGTCATAACGCCGATGATACCACCGCCGATGACCACTGCGTCCGCCTCGCTCGGCAGCGGCGCAAAGTGTTCTATTGGCGAATGTTCGTTGATCACGAAGCCCATCAGGCAAGGCGCTCCAGTAGCTTCTCCATAAAGGCATGTCCTGCGTTGAATTGCGCCACCGTGCAGAACTCATTGGGTTGATGCGCCTGCGCGATGTCGCCGGGGCCGCAAATCACCGCCGAATAGCCGCGCTGCTGAAATTGCCCCGCCTCGGTACCATAGCTGACCTTATGCGATGCGTTATCCCCCGTGATCTGGCGCACCAGCGTTTCCGCCTCGCCGCCGTCCTCGGGCACCAGGGGCGGCACGTTGAATTTCTCAGAAATCTCGATGCGGGTCTCGGGCACGACCGCCTGCATCATCGCCTCGACCTCGCGCACTTTTTCAATGTAGCGATCACGCCACATTAACGGATCTTCCCCGGGAACCACGCGAAAATCCATGCCGAAGATGCAATCTTTGGCAGTGATGTTATGCGCCGTGCCGCCTGTGATCATCCCCACATGCGCCGTCGTACATGGCGGAAAGAACGGCGCGGCGATGTCCGAGGGGGTCGCCGCGAGGTTGGCGGTGTTTACATCATTCGCCCACTCGATCAACTTCGCGCCATACATGATCGCGTTGACACCCGTGTGCAGGATCGAGCTATGGACCTCGAACCCTTTGATATGCGTCAGATATCCGCGTCCCCCCTTATGGCCGGTGACGGCCTGCATCATCGAAGGTTCCCCGACGATCACGGTCGAGGCTTTGGGCAATGTTTGCAAAATACGCTCGATCATCGGGGGTGCACCGGTGCAGCCGACTTCCTCATCAAAGCTGAGGGCGATTTGCAGCGGGCGTTTCACGCCGCGTTTATGCGCCTCCACCAGTGCCCAGATCGCGAGGCCGTCAAAGCCTTTCATATCACAGGTGCCGCGCCCGAAATATTTGCCATCCTTTTCGGTGACCGTCCAAGGGTCCGTATCCCAAGGCTGCCCTTCAACCGGCACAACGTCCGTATGGCCGGACAACACGATTCCGCCCTCCACCTCTGGACCTACATGCGCGAACAGCGCTGCCTTTTCGACAAGGCGGCCGTCCTTGTCGTCATAGAAACGGTGGCAGGTGATGCCATGCCCGTTCAAATACGCCTCGACCCAGTCGATAAGCGGCAGGTTACTATCGCAGCTGACAGTCGGGAAGGAGATGAGTTTACTCATCAACTCTAAGGGGGAAAGGGTTTGGGTCATGTAAAGCCTATTGGTTCATAAGGGCGGTGCCAAACCAGAGGAGTGGCACAGAAATGCGTCGTACTGCTTGGTTGATCTCTGCAAGAGCGTCAATATCCGCTATCCGTTAGCAACACGAAATGCTCTGGCCCGACCTCTTCATATTTTGACGGCTCGGGCACATATCCGGCAGGGTGCATTGGTGACGGAATGGGTTTGAAATTCAAATCCTTCTCGTCCTTGCGCTGGCGCGGATCGGCGATCGGCACAGCCTTCATCAGCGCTTGCGTATAGGGATGGCGCGGGTCCTCGAACACTGCCGCGCGCGGGCCCATTTCGACGATGCGGCCCAGATACATGACGCCGACGTAATGGCTGACGCGTTCGACCACGGCCATATCGTGGCTGATGAACAGATAGCTAAGACCGAGATCCGCCTGCAATTCCATCATCAGGTTCACCACCTGCGCCTGAACGGAAACGTCCAGCGCCGAGACGGCCTCGTCTGCCACAATCAGCTTGGGATTAAGTGCAAGCGCGCGGGCGATTGCGACGCGCTGGCGTTGCCCGCCAGAGAGCTCATGAGGGAAACGGCGCAGGAAACTGCGGGGCAATTCCACGCGATCGAACAGCATCTCGACGCGGTCCGTCAACGCTTGACCGGTTTCAGTGCCAAAGTTGCGCATCGGTTCGGCCACTTGGTCAATCAACTGCATCTGCGGGTTAAGCGAGGCGAAAGGGTCCTGAAAAATCATCTGCATATCGCGGCGCGCCTCGCGCAGCTCGGACTGGTTCATGTCCATGATCTCTTTGCCTGCGAGTGTGATTTGCCCGCTTAGTGGCTCCACAAGCCGCATGAGCGAGCGGCCAACGGTGGACTTGCCGCAACCGGACTCGCCAACCAAGGACAGCGTCTGCCCTTTGTTGATGGTAAAGGAAATATCCTCTGCCGCATGTACGTTCGCGATCACGCGGCGCAGCAGCCCGCCCGTGACGGGAAAGCGCGTGGTGAGGCCACTAACAGCCAGAAGCGGCTCGTTCGTGCCAGGGATCGGCTTGATCTCGTCCTGCTCGTGGCCAAGCAGCTTCATCGGCTCGGGTGCCGATTTGCCTCGCATTTCACCCAGTTTGGGAACCGCCGCCAACAACGCCTTGGTGTAGGGGTGCTGTGGATTTTCGAAGATTTCCTCGACTGTGCCCTCCTCCACCTTGTTGCCGCGAAACATGACGACGACGCGATCCGCCATCTGCGCAACCACCGCCATGTCATGTGTGATGAACATCACCGCCGTGCCTGTTTCACGCTTGAGGCGGTCCATGAGCGCGAGAATTTCGGCCTGAATCGTCACATCAAGCGCCGTCGTCGGCTCGTCCGCGATCAACAAACGCGGCTCGCAGGCCAGCGCGATTGCGATCACGACACGCTGGCGCATACCGCCAGATAGCTCGTGTGGATACTGCGCAAGCCGCTTCTCAGGCTCGGGAATGCGCACCTGGCGCATTAAGTCCAGCGCGCGCGCTTCGGCCTGCCTTTTGCTCATGCCGCGGTGCACACGCAGCCCTTCGGTCAACTGGCGACCAACGGTGAACACAGGATTGAGCGCCGTCATCGGCTCTTGAAAGATCATTCCGATCTCATTGCCGCGAATCGAACGCATCAAATCAGGGCTCGCTTCGCGCAAATCCAGCGGGCCTTGCTCCTTGCGATCAAAAATCAATCGCCCTCCGGCGATTTCACCGCCGCCGTATTCCACAAGTCGCATCAACGAGAGCGAGGAGACCGATTTGCCAGACCCCGACTCGCCCACGACGCAGACCGTTTCGCCGGGATTGATGGTAAAGGACACATCCTCCACCCCCACGACCGGGCCATCCTTGGTCTGGAATTCAACCCTGAGGTTCTCAATTCGTGCGATGGGTTGGTCGAGCATCCAATGTCCCCCGATGCGTGCGTCATCGCAAGCTAGAAGCACTTGGCGCGCGTTGTCAAATCCCAAGCGATTTTGCTATCCGCGCGGTCAAGCGCTCTGATCGGAACTTTTGTTTGACGCGCAAAGCCGTCCAGATCCAACATTTTAAGGAGCTTGCAATTTTTCCAAACTCTGCTTCGATAGGGTCAGTGTTCGGGGGAATAGGGACAGACGCACCGCAAGTGGCGTTGTTATGGCTTCATATCTTCGATCGTAATCAAGAAGCCGGCGCAAACCGGTTCGAAAGAATTGCAAGGTTGCCCCCACCATCGGGTGCGCCCTGCACAACAAGGAGAGACACATGAAGTTTCGCACACTTATGCTGGGTGCAGCCGCGAGTTTTGCAATGGCCCCGATGGCCATGGCCGAGCGCGGCGCAGACGGCAACGTCAATATCATCTATTGGCAAGCGCCCTCGACGCTGAACCCGTACTTGTCCAGCGGCACCAAGGACATCGAGGCGGCATCACTCGTAATCGAACCGCTTGGCCGCTATGACCAGAATGGCGCATTGGTGCCCTATCTGGCCAGCGAAATCCCCACGGTTGAGAACGGCGGCGTTGCGGCTGATCTCAAATCGATCACATGGAAACTGAAGTCCGGCCTGCTCTGGTCTGACGGATCCCCCGTCACCTCTGCCGATCTCAAGTTCACGGCCGATTACTGTATGCACCCCGAGGGCGGCTGCGCGCAGCTTGCTAAATTCGAGGGTGTCGAGGGCGTTGAAGTGGTCGATGATCTGACCGTCACGGTCACATTTTCCGAGCCAAAACCCAATCCATATGGCCCCTTCATGGGCGGGCAATCCCCGATCCTGCAAGCAGCACAGTTCGCTGAGTGCCTTGGTGCTCGTGCGCCCGAGTGCACAGAAGCCAACTTTGGCCCGATCGGCACCGGTCCTTTCACCGTCACGGATTTCCGCCCCAATGACGTGATCCAGATGGAAGCCAACCAGAACTTTCGCGATGCGTCCAAGCCGGCGTTTGCGACACTGACCTTCAAAGGTGGCGGCGATGCTGTCGGCGCAGGCCGCGCGGTTCTTGAAACCGGCGAGTTCGATTATGCGTGGAACCTGCAACTGGCACCCGATGTCATCGCGAAGATGGCAGAAGGCGGCAAGGGCAAGACAATCGCGGCCTTCGGTTCGCTCGTCGAGCGTTTGGAAATGAATATGACCAACCCCTCGCCGGACCTTCCCGAAGGCGAGCGTTCCACTGCCAAGCATCCGCATCCCTTCATGACCGATCTGGCCGTGCGCAAAGCACTGTCCATGGCGATTGACCGCGATCTGCTGGTCGAAGTCGGCTACGGTCAGGCGGGTCGCCCAACCTGTAACCTCGTTCCTGCCCCTGCGCTTTATGCCTCTGACAACACGGACTGCCTGACGCAGGATATCGCAGGCGCGAATGCCATGCTTGACGATGCAGGCTGGGTCGACAGCGATGGCGACGGTGTCCGCGAGAAGGATGGCATCAAGCTTTCCATTCTTTTCCAGACATCGACAAACGCCGTGCGTCAGGACTTCCAAGCCCTGATCAAGGACTCATGGGCACAGATCGGTGTTGAAACCGAGCTGCGCAACATCGACGGTTCCGTCTACTTCGGCGGCGATCCCGGCTCGCCCGATACGTTCCAGAAGTTCTACGCGGACGTTGAAATGTACGCCAACAACTTCGACGGCACCGATCCGGAAAGCTATCTTGCGCAGCGCACCTGCGACAAGCACCCCGGTCCTGACACGCAGTGGCAGGGTGAGAACATCAACCGTTTCTGCGATCCCGCGTATGACGCGCTCGTTGCCGAGCTTGGCAAGACAGGCGAGCTGGAAAAGCGCGGCGAGATTGCCAAGAAGCTGAACGACATGCTGACGAAAGAAAGCTACTCCATTCTGCCTCTGGTCGATCGTGGCCGCGTTTCGGCGCATGCGAACTCCCTTGGCGGCGTTGTCCTGAACACTTGGGATAGCGAGCTTTGGAATGTCGCGGATTGGTACCGCATCAAATAAGCCATAGCGCTTAACCGGTGCCTCGCGGCTATGTCGCGGGGCACCCTTTTTCGCACCCTCCAATCGTTTCGTTCGCTGTATCGCCGCCCCCGTGCTCGCAGAGATATCGCCGACCAAACAGACCCACTTGCCCCATAGGCGAGCAGATGAATCGGATCCGGCCAGACTATGCTGACATTCACCATTAGACGGCTGATACTCTCGGTCCCGACCTTGCTTTTCATCGCATTGGTGATCTTCTTGCTGCTCGAACTTGCCCCCGGCGATCCCATGGCGCAGGTGCCGCTGACCGTCCCCCCCGAGGTCAAAGAGAAAATGCGCGAAGCACTTGGCCTCGGCCAACCCGCGCATATCCGCTTCTTCAAATGGCTCTATCAGTTCTTCGTCGTCGAGCCGATGGTGTTTTGGGACTGGATGTGGGGCACCACATATACCGAGGGCATGCAGCGCGTGATCTCGTGGCAGACCCGCAGCCCGGTGATGGATATCGTGGTGCAGCGCATGCCCCAGACGCTTTGGGTTGTGGGCATGGCCTATATCGTCGGCATCCTGATCGCGCTGCCCATCGGCATCTATTCCGCGTACCGTCAGTATTCGGTGTTCGATCAGGCCGGCACCTTCGTGTCTATGATCGGATTTTCGATTCCGCCGTTCTTTACCGGCCCTCTGCTGATCGTGCTGTTTTCCGTGCAGCTAGGCTGGTTTCCCTCGATCTATGACACCACCCATGTGGTCACAGATTGGGCCAGCTTCAAAGTGCAGTTCATGCAAATGATCATGCCGGTCATGGTGCTTGCCCTGCAAACCACTGCACAGATCAGCCGCTACATGCGCGCTTCCATGCTCGAGAACCTCAATGAAGATTATGTGCGTACCGCCCGCGCCAAGGGCCTCTCCGAAGCGGTCGTGGTCATGGTTCACGTCTTGCGCAACTCGATGATCCCCGTTGTTACGGTGATCGCGCTTGGCATGCCTGCAATCTTTGGTGGCGCGATCATCACCGAGAACGTGTTTAAGGTGAATGGCATCGGGCAGCTTTTGCTTACCGCATTGTTCGCCAATGACATTCCCATGGTTCTGACACTCACTTTCATTTTCGCGATCCTGATCGTGGTCTTCAACCTGATCGCCGATATCCTCTACGGCGTCCTTGATCCGAGGATCCGCTATGACTGATACGCTGCAAATCGACCCGATCGAGGCCCTGAAAGACAAAGAGCCGTCCAAGCCCCCGCGCAGCCAATGGCGCGATGTGTGGGACCAGTTCCGCAAACATAAAGGCGCGCTGTTCGGCGGTGGCTTCTTGCTCTTCATCACCCTCTTCGTGATCATCGGCCCCTATATCTGGACGCTGGACGCGCAGAAACTCGACATCCGCAACAAGGACATGCGCCCGATCTACACATGGCTGTGGGATGGGAGCGCCAAGATCGCGTGGAACCGCCCGCTGGGCACGGACAACCTGGGCCGCGACATGCTCGCCAATATGATCAAGGGCGGGCGCACATCGCTCGCCGTAGGCTGGGCGGCAATGGTATTGGCGCTCTTCCTTGGCACGCTGATCGGCGTGCTTTCAGGCTATTTCAAGCGCCTCGACGGTATCCTGATGCGCTTTACCGATCTGGTGCTGTCCCTGCCGCTGCTGCCTTTGCTACTTGTCGCTGTGACGCTATTCCGCCAACCGCTCCGCGCCGCGTTCGGGCCAGAGGAGGGTATGTTCATCCTCATCGTTGGCGTCATCGGCATCACAAGCTGGATGCAAACCGCCCGTATCGTGCGCGGCGAAGTTCTGGCGTTGAAAGAACGCGAGTTCATCCTCGCCGCCCGCTCGATCGGCACCACGCCCGGCAAGATCATCACGCGGCATTTGCTGCCCAATATCATGTCACCGATCATGGTTTCGGCCACACTGGGCCTCGCCACCGCGATCATCACCGAAAGCGCTCTTAGCTTCCTAGGCGTCGGCTTCCCCTCCGATTTCCCTACATGGGGCAAAATGCTGGCCGATAGCGTACCGCGCATGACCGAATATCCCGAGCGGGTGTTGCTCCCCGGTATCGCAATTTCCCTGACGGTTCTGTCGGTGAATTACCTTGGCGATGGTCTGCGCGATGCACTCGATCCACGAGTTCGCGGGCGGTAAGCCAGCAACGACCGTGCGCGGAATCAAGGGCGTCAGCCCGCCGCGCATATGCCGACCGCCGTCAGCACCTGCACTTTTTAGCGAACTGTACAGGATACATTACCACAATTTAGCTACATCTGATGTGCTTCACATAACAGCGCTTATCAGAATTCGCATGACTTATACGACATAGCCAGCCTGCATCGTGTGTTCCGTAATTATTATTTTCGAAATACGCTACCGAGCATATAGAACACGTACTCGGGAAAAATTTAATATGAAATACGATGACGCCTCATGGCACTATGGCGGGGATTTCCCAGCAGAATTAGAGCAAGTCGCAGGGGCTACCCATATTGGAATGTTTGTAGCTTGGGCATTGCTCTCTGGTCTCGGGGGAAAAATGCACACTCAAGTGTTTCCAGATAGTATTCCAAAATTGAGCCAACGGAGGTCATCACCCGCGCAAATTTTCATCGAAGCGTGCGACGAGAAATTTGTTGATGAAGACCTCAATGACGAGGGTAATGCCTTTGCTAGTCGCTACTATGAAAAGGGCTTTTCTGACGATTATTTTAACATCTTAGTTTTGGACCTTCCCTCAGTTTATCACGTTGAGGATACTTGGGATAATTTCGACTTGTTAAAGCCTATTTTAGACGCGCGCCTTGCAGAGTGGCGAAAGCAAAAATAGCAATAGATGGCTTGAAGATTTTCCCCTCAAACGTGCACAACATAAAACCCGTTACACGATGTTCAGCGTTTGTTACACTGCAGTCAATCATGCAAAGGTTGTGAAACCTAACATAGTTTTTCCTGCACCATTCAGACCGTCAACAAAAGACGCATCTTTTCTTTTCAAAAGCGGGCTGCTTATTAGCCAAAGGAAAAAACTCAAAAAATCGAAAAACTCACCTCATGCACCAATTAACCCTTTATTAATAAACAACAAATGTTTCGCGCGCGAAACATCTTACACCAAACCCGCCTTCACCAGTTCCGCAAAATGATCGCCACGTTTCTCGAAACTATCATATTGATCAAAACTCGCCGCTGCTGGGGCTAGCAAAACCGTCTCGCCCTCGCCCGCATCTTCCATCGCACGGGTCACAGCGACCTCCATAGACGTGCACACCTCTGTCTCGACCCCTGCTAATTGCATTGCAAACGAAGCCGCCTCGCGCCCGATCACATAGGCTTTCAAAACCTCGCCAGCCGCCGCAGACAAAGCCTCAACGCCGCCCTCTTTCTCCAATCCGCCACATATCCAGCGGATTTTCTTGAACGCCTCCAACGCCTTGACCGCACTGTCCACGTTGGTCGCTTTACTATCGTTCACATAGGTCACGCCATTTGCCTCTGCCACGATCTGGCTGCGGTGCGGCAATCCGGGATACGTCGCAAAGCCTGCTTCAATCACGCGAGGAGCCAAACCCAGCGTGCGGCAGACAGCATAGGCGCAACAGGCGTTCTGGTGGTTGTGCGAGCCGGGCAGACCCTTGATCGCGCGCAAATCGATCGAGCCGATCTGACGCCCCTTGCGATACTCCGACAGAAAGCCTTTGCGCGCAAAAACCGTCCAGCCAAAGTCCGTTAGCTTGCGTTCGACAGAGATGCGGATCACCCGATCATCCTGCGGGCCCTCGGCCATTTGTCCGGCCAGATACAGCCCCTCGTCCTCGTCCACGCCAATGATCGCACGCTCCGGTCCACCCTCTGCGAACAAGCGGCGTTTCGCAGCGAAATAGCCGCCCATACCAGCGTGACGATCAAGGTGATCTGGCGAGAGATTGGTGAACACTGCAATATCCGGCGTAAGCGCGCGCGCAAAGTCGGTCTGATAGGACGACAGCTCGAGCACAACGACTTCGCCGTCAATTGCAGGATCAATGTCCAGCACCCCGCGCCCGATATTGCCGGCAAGTTGGCTCGCGCGGCCCGTGTGCTCCAGAACGTGATGGATCAAGGCCGAAGTCGTGGATTTCCCGTTCGATCCCGTCACCGCCACCACCCGCGGGGTCACATCGAGGTTGTCCCACTCGGAAGTCGCGAAAGAGCGGAAAAAGAGTGAAATGTCGTTGTCCACAGGCACGCCTTTTTCCAGCGCCTCCTTGATGACAGGGTTCGGGCTTGGATAAAGATGCGCAATGCCCGGCGAAACAATCAGCAACGCAAGCTCGGCTAAGGTTTGCCCCGTGAGTTTGGCCGTCTCAAACCCCTCGCCCTCAGCGATGGTTCTTGCCGCTTCATTGTCGTCCCAGCAGATCGGCGTTGCGCCGCCCGCGCGCAATGCGCGCGCTGCCGACAGCCCAGAGCGTCCCAGCCCAAGCACGCCGACGCGCGCCCCTGTGTAGCCTTGTACTGGTATCATGGAAGACCCACCTTTTGGAAATTTTGTGACCCTAGCCCGCGATGTATCACGCGAGATAAATTGCTCTGCTACCTAACCTTCAGCGTCGCCAAACCAATCATCGCCAAGATCAACGAGATGATCCAGAAGCGGATAACGATTTGCGGCTCGGCCCAGCCCTTTTTCTCGTAGTGGTGATGGATCGGAGCCATCAGAAACACCCGCTTACCTGTGCGCTTGAAATAGAGCACCTGAATGATGACCGAGAGTGCCTCGACCACGAAGAGACCGCCGACGACAGCCAGCACCAACTCGTGTTTGGTCGACACCGCAATAGCGCCCAAAGCGCCGCCAAGGGCGAGCGAACCGGTGTCCCCCATGAAGACGGCTGCGGGGGGGGCATTGTACCAAAGGAAGCCAAGACCACCGCCGAAGATGCCTGCGGTAAAGACCAGAATTTCGCCGGTGCCGGGGACATAATGAACGTCGAGATATTCGGTGAAATCGACGCGGCCAACGGCGTAAGCGATGACGCCCAGCGTACCAGAGGCGATCATCACGGGCATGATCGCAAGACCATCGAGACCATCAGTAAGGTTAACGGAATTGGCCGCACCAACGATCACGATCACAGCGAAGGGCACGAACAGATAACCTAGGTTGATCAGCGTATCCTTGAAGATCGGCAGCGCAAGCTGGTTTTGTAATTCCGGCGGATGATATTGCGCCGCCCAGTAGCCAGCGATTGCAGCGATCACGAAACCAAGGGCAAGGCGCAGCTTGCCAGACACGCCCGCGGTGGTCTGTTTGGACACTTTCGCGTAGTCATCTGCGAAACCAATCGCGCCGTAAGACATTGTTACAAATAACACAATCCAGATAAACGGGTTGTCCAGCCGCGCCCAAAGCAGGGTTGACGTAAGCAATGCGCCCACAATCAAAAGCCCGCCCATCGTGGGGGTGCCTGCCTTGATAAAATGCCCCTCGGGGCCATCGTCGCGTATCGGTTGACCCTTGCCTTGGCGGCGGCGCAGCACGTTGATCAAGGGTTTGCCGAAGACGAAACCAAAGATCAGTGCCGTCAGGAAAGCCCCGCCTGCACGAAAGGTGATGTAGCGAAAGAGGTTGAAAAAATCGCCCCCGTCAGAGAGAGCGGTTAACCAATATAGCATTTACACATCGTCCTTTGCGGCGTCTTTGCTGGCCGTATGGCTCAATTTGCGCACCGCGTCCACTACGCGCGCAAGCCCCATGGAGAGAGAGCCTTTGGCCAGCACCACATCCCCCGCATCAAGGTCGCGGCCTACGTGGCTGGCCATGGCTGCGCTGCTCGCTTCCCAGTGGCCGCGCTTGGCAACAGGCAGTGCATCATAGCAATGGCGCATGAGCGGGCCGACGCAGTGGATTACGTCGATTTCCTCAATGCAGGGCAAGCGCGCAAGGGCGCTGTGCATTGCGGCTTCATCGCCGCCTAGCTCTTTCATATCGCCAAGATAGGCAATGCGCCGCCCCTTGGAGACGCGGCCGATATCATGGGTGACCTCTGCTGCCGCCAACACATCAAGCGCCGCGCCTAGCGAAGTGGGGTTGGCATTGTAAGCGTCATCAATCAACTCAAGCGTCATGCGGCTATCGGCGCCGTCCAGCGCGATGATTTCGCGCGCGCCGCGCCCTGTGAAGGGTGTCCATCTGGCGATGCTTTGTGCCGCCAGCGCAATATCCGCGCCAAGCGCCTTGGCGCTGGCAAGAGCGCCTAGACCGTTCATCGCAAAATGGCTTCCCGCGCTTTGCACCTTGAACAACAGCGGTGCCCCTTGCGCGCTGGCCTGCACAACGGTGGTGTTGCCGCTCAGCGTGATCTGATCAAGCCTATAATCCTGCGTTGTTTGGCCGAACCAAAGCGCATTCACGCCCCGCTTTTCGGCGACATCTTTCAAAACAGGGGCTGTTTCAATATCGCCGTTCAGAATGGCAATTCCGCCCGCTTCCAGCCCTTCCATGATCGCGGCTTTTTCCGCCGCAATCCCGTCGATATTCTCGAACGCTTCCAAATGCGCCGCTCCAACGGTGGTGATCAACGCCACATGCGGGCGCGCCATCTTGGCCAGAGGCGCGATTTCACCGGGGTGGTTCATGCCGATTTCGATCACAGCGAATTCTGTGTCAACGGGCATCCGCGCCAAGGTCAGCGGCACACCCCAATGGTTGTTGTAGCTGGCGACCGACGCGTGCGTGCGCCCCTGCGCGCCCAGCACATCGCGCAACATTTCTTTGGTAGAGGTCTTGCCGACTGAGCCGGTGATCGCGACGACGCGCGCGTTCGTGCGCGCACGCCCCGCGCGGCCCAAAGCCTCTAGCGCGCTTAGTACATCCTCCACGATCAGCAGCGGTGCATCGCTTGAAACGCCCTCTGGAACATGGCTCACCAAAGCGGCACCTGCCCCTTTGCCAAGGGCCTGCGCCACGAATTCATGGCCATCGCGCGCAGCTTTCAAAGCGACGAATAAATCACCCGCCTCAATCGTGCGCGTGTCGATGGAAATGCCGCTCACCGACCAATCCCCAATCGCCTGCCCGCCTGTCGCGGCAGCGGCATCAAAAGCTGTCCAAAGGCTCATGCGCGGTCTCCTTCAAGGGCGGCAACGGCCACGCTGGCCTGCTCGCAATCATCAAAGGGAAAGACAGTATCGCCAACCACTTGCCCCGTTTCATGACCCTTGCCGGCAATCAGAAGCGCATCCCCGGGGCCAAGCGCATCGACTGCGCGCAGGATCGCCTCTGCGCGATCTGCGACCTCGATTGCTTCGGGCGCACCAGCCATGACCGCTGCGCGAATAAGCGCAGGGTCTTCGGAGCGCGGATTGTCATCGGTGACGAATACAAGATCGGCGTTTTCTGCAGCCGCCTGCCCCATCAATGGGCGTTTGCCCGTGTCACGATCCCCCCCCGCGCCAATCAGCGCCACAAGGCGCCCCATCACATGCGGGCGCATCGCTTTGAGCGCGGTTTCGACCGCATCGGGGGTGTGGGCGTAGTCCACGAAAACCGCAGCGCCATTGGAGCGGGTCGCAGCCAGTTGCATGCGCCCATGCACCGTTTCCAGATCGCCAAGCGTGTCGAATACGCGCACAGGGTCTTCGCCGCAGGCAATCACAAGGCCCGCCGCAAGCAGTACATTTTCCGCTTGAAAGCCTCCAATCAGATTGAGCCGCGCCTGAAACGGGCGGTCATGCCATTTGAACAAAAGGTCCTGCCCTGTGCCGTCAAAGCGTTGACCAAGCAGGCAAAGGTCCGCTTCCTTGTCGCGACCAACGCCAATCAGTTCATGCCCATTGGACTGCGCGATCATCGCGACCTCTGCGCCCTTGGGATCGTCAAGATTGACCACAGCTACGCCATCATCCTGCAAAACGCGCTTGAACAGCCCCATCTTGGCTTCGAAATAGGCATCGAACGTGCCGTGGTAATCAAGGTGATCCTGCGTAAAATTGGTAAAGCCCGCCGCCGCGAGATGCACGCCGTCCAAGCGGCGCTGATCAAGCCCGTGAGAAGAGGCCTCCATCGCCGCGTGCGTTATCCCTTCATCGGCCAAAGTGGCGAGCGTGCGGTGAAGCGTGATCGGCTCGGGCGTGGTATGGGCAAGCGGCAGGTGCATGGAGCCCTCGACACCCGTGGTGCCAAGGTTCACCGCCTCCAGATCAAGCAGGTTCCAGATTTGACGCACAAAGGTGCTGACGGAGGTTTTGCCGTTGGTGCCCGTCACGGCGGTCATGATTTGCGGCTGCGCGCCGAACCAGAGCGCGGCAGCAAAGGCGAGCGCGCTGCGTGGATCATCGGTGACGATCAGCGCGGCGTCCGCGCCTGCAAGCTCTTCCGCGGCAATTTCGGCGCCGATCGCGTCGGTCAGAATCGCCGAAGCGCCCATGCGCAGCGCGTATTGAATAAACTCGCCACCGTGCACCTTCGCGCCCGGCAGTGCGGCAAACAGAAAGCCCCGCAGCACATCGCGGCTGTCCACCGCGAGGCCCATGATTTCAGGGTTTCGCCCATGCGCCGCAGTCAAGCCGAGCTGCTGTAAAGTCGTGAATGCCGCCATGGCCTGCCCCTACATCTTGTGGCGCGCGAACACGCGCCCCCTTTAATTCGATGTGAGCGTTATACCAGCCAACTCGCCCGGTTCAATCTCTGGTCTTAGCCCCAAGAGCGGTGCCACGCGGCCAATCATCTCGGCAGCGACAGGAACCGCCGTCCAGCCTGCGGTACGGCGCGGCTTGTCACCCGAGGTCTCAACCGGCTCATCCAGCGTCACGATCAGCACATATTTGGGATCATGCGTAGGAAAGAGCGACGCGAAAGTCGCAATGACCTTATCCTCGTAATAACCGCCCCCGCGCGGCCTTGGCTTGTCGGCCGTGCCGGTCTTGCCACCCACCGCATAGCCCTGCACCTCACCAAAGCTGGCGGTGCCCTCGGTCACCACTTTACGCAGCATCGTGCGCGCATAATTGGCCGTGTCCTCGCGCATGACGCGGGTGCCTTTAGGTGCCACTCCACGCTTCAGGATCGTGGGTGCTATATAAGTGCCGCCATTGGCGATCGCCGCATAGCCCGCTGCAAGATGTAGCGGCGAGTTGGACAGACCGTGGCCATAAGAAATCGTCACCGCGCTCAGATCGGTCCAGCGTTCGGGGAAAAGCGGCTTGCCGCCCCGCGCCTCGACAATTTCAAGCGGGGTGAAATCCATGAAACCCATGGCTTTCATGAACTCTTTCTGGCGCGCCACACCGATCTGGAGCGCCAGCCGGCCCGTGCCGCGATTGGAGCTTTTGACGATAATGTCCTCAACACTAATAATTCCGTAGTTCTTCTTGCGAAACTCACCGATGTTAAAACCGCCGACACGCAGGGCTTTTCCGGTGTCGATCATGGTTTGATTATTCACCAAGCCCAGATCCATCGCCTGCGCAGCGGTGAAAATTTTATACGCAGAGCCAAGTTCATAGACGCCCTGCACCGCGCGGTTGAACAGCGGGCTGTCAGAGGCATCGCCCTCGATCAGCGGGCTGGGGCGCGCGTTGGGGTCGAAATCCGGTAGGCTGACGATGGAAATAATCTCGCCCGTGTGCACATCCATTAGAACCGAAGCGGCACCTTTGGCGTTCATCAGCTGCATGCCACCATAGAGGACTTCTTCGGCAGCGGCCTGCACCGTCAGATCAATCGAAAGCGCCAGCGGCGCACCTTGGCGTGCAGGGTCGCGCAGCTCTTCGTCAAAGAATTTCTCGACGCCTGCAACGCCGATCACTTCGGCCGCATGCACGCCCTCGCGCCCGAAACTTGCGCCGCCCATGATATGCGCAGCCAGTTTGCCGTTTGGATAGAGCCGCATCTCACGCGGGCCAAACAACAGGCCCGGATCGCCGATGTCATGCACCGCCTGTTTCTGCTCGGGGCTGAGTTTTTTCTTGATCCACAAGAACTTACGTTTTCCCGTGAAATCCCTAAGCAGCTTTTCCGCCTTCAGATCAGGGAAGATTGCGGCCAGTTCGGCAGCCACGCGCGGCTTGTCGATCATTTGCAAAGGCTGCGCATAAAGCGAATGGGTTTCGAAGTTCGTTGCCAGAATACGCCCATGGCGATCGGTGATGTCTGCGCGGCTCGCTTGGATCAAAGCTCCTGCACTTGCGGCGCGCGGCTCGGCGGGATCGGTCGCGGCCAACACACCCATGCGTGCGCCAATGACGCCGAAGGCGCAAAAGAAGATTACCGAAAGGATTAGCAGGCGCCCCTCGGCGCGGTTGCGCGATTGATCGCGCATTTGCTCGTGACGGATGCGCAGGTTCTCGCGTTCGATCGCGTCAGGGTTTTCGCCGCTGGCGCGTGCCTCCAGAATACGCGCAAGGGGGCGTAACGGCGTGCGGATCATGGGAAAACACCGTCCCCGCGCGTAACCACATCTTCGCCCATATTCATGCCTGAAACATCAACGGTGTTGGTGATAATCAACTCCGGCTCCGGCTCGGGCGGGAAGGCGACTTGATCGACCTTGCCGAACTGATCAGCGCGCAGGGGCAACAGGCCGAGGCGCTCGAAATTGATTTCCGTTAGGTCGCGCAAACGATCGGGGCGGTTGAGATAGGCCCATTCGGCACGCAGCACCGTAAGGCGCGCACGCGCATCGCCGATATCACGGTTGATTTTCTCGGTGCGCGCAATTTCGGATTGGGTCTGGTAATTCTCGCGGTAGGCCCAAAAAGCTAGCCCGATGACCGCAAGCGCGGTGATGATATACAAGAGTGAGCGCATGTTAACGGTCCCTTCTAAGCATGGGCATGCCAAGTGATTTCGCCTCGATCCGGCCCGCAGGCGCATCGGTGCGGCGCGCAAGGCGCAATTTGGCAGAGCGCGCACGCGTGTTCAAAGCAAGCTCGTCTTCGCTGGCGGTGATCGCCTTGCGGCTCAGCAGCTCGAACGCGGGTTTTTCGGTAATGAGTTCAGGCGCAAAGCGATTGGCGTTGCCCGTGGTGCCTGCGCGCGATTGCAAGAAGCGTTTCGCCATGCGGTCTTCAACAGAATGGAAGGTGACGATCGCCAAAAGGCCACCGGGTGCAAGCGCTTGCTCGGCCGCCATGAGGCCGCGGTATAACTCGCCATATTCATCGTTAACAGCAATGCGCAGCGCTTGGAAACTGCGCGTCGCCGGATGGCTTTGCCCCGGTTTCTTGCGCGGCAGGCATTTCTCGATCAGATCGGCAAGTTGCAGTGTTGTGGTGATCGGCTGTTCCGCGCGCAGCTCGATGATAGCGCGTGCGATGCGGCGCGAGGCACGCTCTTCACCGAAATTATAGAGGATTTCAGCTATTTCCTCAGACTCGTATTCATTCACGATATCGGCGGCGCTTTGGCCGTCTTGGCCCATGCGCATATCAAGCGGGCCGTCGCGCATGAATGAAAAGCCGCGCTCGGCAATATCAAGCTGCATTGAGGAAACCCCAAGATCAAGGACAACCCCGTCCAGATCGCTGGCGAACTCGGCCATATCGGAAAACACTGCCTGTTGCTGGATCAGGCGGGTGCCGTACTGACCCGCCCAATCGGCGGCCAGTTCAAAGGCGAGCGGATCGCGGTCCACGGCAATAACGCTATCTGCGCCCGCATCCAAAAGCGCGCGCGTATAGCCGCCTGCACCGAATGTGCCATCAAGCCAGGAACCCGAAATCGGCTCGGCTGCTTTAAGGATGGGAGCAAGAAGGACCGGAATGTGAGGAGCAGATGTCGTGGCCTGTTCCATGGATCACTCCGCCGCGGCTGTCGTGGGGACACCGTCGAGGAATTCCAGCGGATCGAAGTCATCGGGCAGCTCTTCGAGCCACTCTTCTGTGCGCGCCAGCTCTTCCGCTTCATAGGTTTCAGTCTTCCAGATCTGGAAGGTGTCGCCTGCAGCAATGAAGAAAGCTTCTTTATCAAGATCGATCTTGGAGCGCAATTTTGCAGGAAGCACGAGGCGACCCGTTTCGTCGATCGTGGTCGGGAAGGACTGGCCATGAAACAGACGCTGCAACATTTTGCGCTGCATAGAGCCACGCGGAAGCGCGTCAATCTTGGCGTCGACCTCTTCAATGGCCTCCATTGTATAACATTCAAGGTAGTTGCGGCGGTGATCACCGTAAACGATGACCAGTTCCGGCGCGAGACCATCGGTCCAATTGGGGTCTGCGCGTTCGATCACACGGCGAAAAGACGCAGGGATCGAAACTCGACCCTTTGCGTCCACCTTGTGATGGCTTTCGCCTCTGAACCTGCGTGACACGCCTCATCGTCCCTTTCGAATTTCAGGTTTCCCTGACCCTGAAAAAATTAAAGGCGGATCAAGCTGCTGCCACTGCTTGATCCGCCGACGTCCCGTTGCCGGGAGTGTCCGATCGCGCGCGCCACCTGGGGGGATGTCTGCTCGCTCGCGCGCCGGATCTCTGAAGAAGGTGAAGGCGGATGCCTGTATGAAACCTGACTTGGGAGTTTTTGATTTCGGGGTCGTTTAGCGCCCCTTTGTCTTTCCCGTCTTCATCTTCTAACATTAGGGATGCCATGGGAGATCATGGGACGCAACAAAAATTTCACCTCAAAACCTACTGAATGTTGCTTTTCAGATGCTTCAAACACAAGATATAGTAAGAACGTCAGGGGAACATTATCCACAATTAGCGTAACGACTTTACTTTAAACACCATATATAGACACAAAATTTCTATGGATCTTTTCCCATATTTTCCCAATTTTTATCCTGCATTCATGGATTACACCCTGTTTGGCGCCGTTATCCCAACCTCAAAGCTCCGAATCACCCGTGGATTCCATGACAAATCCTCTGGTTCCCCCAAAGTCGCGCCATCTTTTCGGCAACTCTTACGCGCGGCACTCTATAAGGAGGGGGAAATCGCACTTTCGGACCATGAATTCCCATAGGGCCGATCAAGTGAGCGACGCTTGCTTGGGACAGGCACGTCTTAGAAAGAAATGGGGCCAGAAGCTTTCAAAGGTTCCGGCCCGTTCATTGTATTTACATGCGTTGGCAGATTTTAGGCCATGCCGCCCTCGATCAAACCTTGGGCGAGCCTGGCATAGGCCTGCGCCATCTCCCCCTCGCCCGCAGCGATGGGCGTGCCATTGTCCCCTGCAAGCCGCGTCTCCAGATCAATGGGAAGCGCACCCAGCAGCGGAATGTTCAAGCGCTCTGCCTCAGCGGCAACGCCGCCATGACCAAAGATAGCATGCTCGGAGCCACAATCGGGGCACTTGAACATCGACATATTTTCTATGAGCCCCAGAACCGGGGTTTTCAGCGTAGCGAACATATCCAGCGCCTTGCGGGCATCAAGAAGCGCCACATCCTGCGGCGTGCTGACCACGATCGCGCCCGTCACTTGCGTACGTTGGCACAGTGTCAGCTGCACATCCCCCGTGCCGGGCGGCAGATCAACGATCAGCACATCAAGCTCGCCCCACTCCACCTGACCCAGCATTTGCTGCAAAGCGCCCATAAGCATCGGACCACGCCACACGATCGCCTTGTCGGGATCCATCATCAGACCGATCGACATGATCGTGACCCCGTGTGCGTGCAGCGGAATGATGGTTTTACCATCGGGGCTGGCGGGGCGTTTGTTCACCCCCATCATGCGCGGCTGGGAGGGACCGTATATATCAGCATCAAGCAGGCCAACGCGGCGGCCCTGCTTTGCCAGCGCCACGGCAAGGTTGGACGAGACGGTGGATTTGCCAACACCGCCCTTGCCCGAACCGACAGCGAGAATCCGGTCCACGCCGGAAACTGCTGCCGGGCCACCTTGCTGCGGCTTGGCATGGCCGCCGATCTTGAGACTGGGGGGCGCAGGTTTGGGGCCATGGGCTGTGAGCGCGGCAGAGACGCTGCGCGACCCCGCAACGCTTGCCACCGCCGCTTCGGCCGCTTTGCGCAGCGGCTCCATCTGGCCCGCAATTTCGGGACTGGGCGCTTCGATCACGAAGCGCACGGAGGCATCATCCACAACAAGCGCGCGGATCATGTCACGGCTGATCAGATCGCCGCCATCAGGCAGCGCCAAACGGGCAAGGGCGGCGCGGATATCTGTCTCTAGCTGGCTCATATTATCTTCTCCAAAAGGCTTACTCCATACGTGGCAGCTTTGAGCGCGGGCGCAAGGCTTGGCGGCAGAGTTTTCCGAGCGCCCAATAAAAAGGCAAGTGATTACTTTATGTTAACCCTACGTCGCCTATGCAATTGCTGCATAGCAGCATTGAATAAATGGACATTGTGCATTCGCAGCATGACCTGCATATTCAGTTCAACAGCAAGGCACGATGCTTTGCGAACGTATTAAAATTAAACCAAGGAGAGTGCAGATGGCATTCCTTACCGACACATTTTCCGTTCAGGGAACAATGGGCGACAAGATCGCTGCAGTTTGGGCCCGGCTCGTAGAAACACGTACAAAGCGCAAGATTTTCAACCAGACAGTACGCGAACTGAGCTCGCTGTCCTCGCGCGAATTGGCCGACCTCGGATTGAACCATTCGATGATCCGCCGCGTAGCATATCAGGCAGCTTACCAAGGTTAATCCCTAAGCTGACCACGAAATACGGCAGACCGCGCTCCTCCCAGCGGGATCTGTCGTGACTGGCGGCGGCGCTCTCCTCCCTTGCGCCCTGCCAACTATTAAGGCCTCCTCCCAGGCCTGTCAAAGCGGCTAGCTCCCTCCTCCTCCCTGGAGTGATCCGCTTACAAAGAACGGCGATGTGTCCTCCCACACATCGCCGTTTCTTTTTTTTACGCCCCTCTCTTCAGATATCCTTCACCAAACGCAGCGCATCATAAATCGCAGCATGGGTGTTGCGTGCAGAGACCGCATCGCCAATTCTGAACAGTTCGAATTTACCATCCCGGTTGCGCACCACGCCTTGCGCACGCCCGTCGATCAAGGCACCGTGATCCACCGCGCCGCCATTCACGCTAGCGTCCTTCAGCTCAAAATAAAGCGCGTCGAGCGGCAGGGTGCCATAGTTCACCACCACTTGATCGTATTGCTTTTCATAGGTGCTCTCACTGTAATCGGTGCCGATTCGCGCGTTCAAGTGATTGCCCGCGCGCGTGACGCCCAAAAGGCGGCGGGCGACGGTGAACAACACATCCTTATCTTGCAGCGCGCGCATGTAAGGCACGAGGTTCATCGCCATGATATCAGGTGCAAAGACGCGATCGGGGGTCATAACTTCGACATGCGCGCCCGCGGCGGCGGCAAGCTCGGCAGCTTGCAAGCCAGGGTGATCGCCGCTTTCATCATAGATCAGAATAGTGTCGGCGGGTTTCACGTCCCCCGAAATCAAATCCCAGGCCGAGATCACATGCGCGGCCTCTGCGCCGCTTTCAAACAGCTCCAGATTGGGCAAGCCGCCTGTGGCTATGATCACCACATCAGGCTCAAGCGCCAGCACATCGCCCGCCTCGGCCCATGTATTGAAATGAAAGCGCACATCGCGCGCGGCGCATTGTGCCATGCGCCAGTCGATAATGCCGATCATTTCGGCGCGCCGTGGGCTTTGCGCGGTAAGGCGCACTTGCCCGCCCGGTTCCGGCTGCGCCTCAAACACGGTGACATCGTGCCCACGCTCTGCCGCGACCCGCGCCGCCTCAAGGCCCGCAGGGCCAGCGCCGATGATCACCACTTTGCGCGGGGTTTCAGCGCGCGCAATCACATGCGGCATGCTCAGTTCGCGCCCCGTGGCCGCATTGTGGATGCAAAGCGCCTCGCCCGCCTGATAGATGCGATCAAGGCAATAAGTAGCGCCGACGCAGGGGCGGATATCCGCCTCGCGCCCCTCAATGATTTTTCGCACGATATGCGGATCGGCCATATGGGCGCGCGTCATGCCGACCATGTCGAGCTTGCCGCTGGCAATGGCATGGCGCGCGGTGGCCACATCGGGAATGCGCGCGGCATGAAACGTGGGCATGCCGGTGGCGCGCTTCACTTCAGCGGCGAAATCAAGATGTGGCGCGCTCTTCATTCCTTGCACGGGAATCACATCGGTCATCGCAGGATCGGTATGGATGCGGCCACGAATGACGTTGAGAAAATCAAGTTGCCCCGTTGCCGCCAGCCGCTTTGATATCTCTAGACCGTCCGCCGCCGTGATACCGCCCTTTTGCGCTTCATCCGCCGTGTAGCGAAAGCCGATGATGAAATCCGCACCGACCCGTTTGCGCACGGCCGCGAGCACATCCATGGGAAAGCGCATGCGGTTTTCCAGCGTGTCCGCGCCGTAAGGCCCGCTAAGATCATTGCTCAGGGGCGACCAGAATTGATCGAGCAGATGGCCGTAGACCTGCAATTCGATTCCATCCATGCCCCCCGCTTTCATCCGCTCGGCGGCATCGGCGAAATCGCAGATAATCCGCTCGATATCCCAATCCTCGATCAGCTTTGGAAAGGCGCGGTGCGCCGGTTCGCGGTGCTTGGACGAGGACACGGAGGGCAACCAGTCACCCTTGTTCCAGCCGGTTCTGCGCCCCAGATGCGTGAGTTGGATCATCACTGCGCAGCCATGTTCGTGGCAGCCATCAGTGAGGCTTTGGATCCATGGCACGACCTCGTCCTTATAGGCGAGCACGTTGTTGAACACGGGCGGGCTGTCTTGCGAGACCGCCGCCGAGCCTGCCGTCATCGCCAGCGCGACACCCGCCTTTGCGCGCTCGGCGTGATAGGCTGCGTAGCGCTGCGTCGGCATCCCGTTCTCGGGATAGGCCGGCTCATGCGCGGTAGTCATGATACGGTTTTTAAGCGTCAGGTGTTTCAGCTGGAAGGGCTGCAAAAGCGGGTCTTTGGACAAGGCGATATCCTTAACAGCATCGAGGTTTACGTTGCCCAACGCTGGATCAGATCGCCCTTTGGGTCAATATGCGCTAGTGCAAAACGCGCCGGCGCGCACCTGCCCCGCCGCGCCGGACCGGGGCGGGCAGAACCTGGCTGGCATCGCGCAAATAACCGACGAAGATTTGCGCGGCACACGCATCGCCGGGCAGCGCTTCGATATGCAACAGCGCGCTGCGCGCCTCGTTCATCGCGCTGCTGGCACAGGGAAGCCCCATCGCCCATTCCAGAAATCCCGCCTTGGCCGCATCGCGGCAGGCACTCGCTGCGCCGTCAAAATCCTGCAAAGCCCGGTAAATTTGCTGCGCCGTCATCTTTGGTCCTCCTTGCCCACGCCCCGTGGGTTTTGATCGTTACAAACGAGGGGCGAAGCAGAGGAGAGGAGAGGCAAACGCACAAGAGCGCAGCGCACGTCTCGCCTGCGCCGCCGCCCGCGGTTTGGGTTCTTATCAAGGCTGGTTTCCGGGCTCGGAGCGAGTGATGCGCATAGACGCACCGCGATACCGGCACCTTCCCAAAGCACGCATCGCTTCAGTGGCCTTGCCGGATCTCTCGCCCACACCGTTGCGGGGGCAGCGCTGGACTTACACCAGCTTCCCAATTCTCCGCGGTGAAAACACCGACGGCACCTTGATGAGGTCAGACTACTGAAAAAGCACCGCTCGGCGCAAGCTGATCTTGCGCCATAAACGCACCCAAAAGCGGCTTTTCGTGGCGTGCGTGGCGCGCGATGAGTTGTTTTTGCAGCACGCGATCGGGAATCGGGACAGCAGGGCGCATCGCCCGCGCCTTGCGCGCCAGATGCGGAAATAGCGTCAATACTTCGCCGCGCGCCTGCGGATTGAGCGCGGCAATCGCTTCGCGGCCAGTGAAAAAGCTCTCTGCGGGGGCGCCTTCGGCCAGAACGATTTGATGGCGATCAAAGACGAGATGGTGATAGTCCAGCGCGCCGATGCGCTGCTCTATATAGATGCCAGGCAATTGGGTCAGGCGGATCGCGGCGACCAGAACGTCTTTGGCGCCAAACATGCGCGCAGCGATGGGCGAGCTGACCTGCATGCGGTGCTGACGCGAGACACGCAAATCGCGTTTCGGCAGGCCTGCGCCCAAGGCGCCAGCGCTGATGCACACGGGGCGCAGTGTTTCGTGCTGCGCCATTTGATCAGCCTGCACCGCGCTCAAAAGGTTGAGACGCAAAGGCGCGAATCCCCCGCCCGCAAGGGCGATGCGCATATCCGGCTCAAGCGCCTCTACCGGCAGTGGCCCCGCCTCGGTTTCGATCAACGTGCCGCTGGCGAAACATACGACAGTGGCATAGCTCCAGCCGTTCGTATGGCTTCGATAGTTGCCAAGTGTCGCCCCCACCGTAAAAGCAGAGCCGGGCGCAGGGATGAAGTACCACCCCGAAGGAGAGGCCGAAGTATTGAAGAAATAGAAGGTTTCGGTGTGGGGATTGCCCAAGGTGTCGGTGAAATTGATATTGATCGCATGGGGCAGTCCGCTGGTCGTCCCCGAAGCTCCGCCGTTGATCGATACGGTTTCTCCGCCATCACTGCTGCCCTGATAGTTCGGATCATTGTCTGTGATCGCCGCAGTGTAGGACGTATTATAAAGGGCGTTATATCCGGTGCCACTCCAGCGGAAGGCTTCGACGGTATAGGTCGGCATGGCGCGCCCCTAGCCTTTGGCAGCGCGCAGCTTGGCTTTGCGCTCCAGATCGAGGGCGCGCAACAGCAAGCGCCTGCCTTGGCCGGACAGCTGGAACGCTGTAGAGCCTGTGCCGAGATCTTGCTCTGCGTCCAGCACATCGCGTGCTTTGGGCGCGTGGCTGTGATCGCGGCTAAGGCGCTGCGAAAATGCCTTGGCCCGCGCGTTCAAATTTGTGGATGCGTTATCCGTCATCAAAATACCCTGCACTGGCGCACGCAAGAACGCGCGGCGCCGATAAAAACATACGTCCAGAATTCGAACGCCTTCTAAAATTTTGGGCTGTGCAAACTGCTCGATCTGCCGCCACCTGCTGCGCGCCGTTGATCGACGCTACAAACTCGGGTGTTTCCACCTATCAGAGTGACCATACGCGACTTTCGCCGGTTTTCAAAATCCTATTCGCAGACCCGTGCGCGCATCTGTTGCAAAATGGCAAAACATGCGCCAGCGCTGTACTCTCCCGAACTTTATGCCAACCACTCATTTGAAAGTGCAGCGATCAGAACGGCACATCATCCGCAGCATCGGCAGATTTGATAAAGCGCGCAACGACCTTCTTGATACTGGATTTCTCGAAATCAATCTCCAGCTTGTCGCCCTCGATCCCGATCACCGCACCGTAACCGAATTTATCGTGGAACACGCGGTCCCCCATGGAAAAACTCGACAAGGCGGTGGCGTCGATTGTGATGTTCTTGCTCTCGCTTGGCTGGCCCATAGGGCGCTGATCCTTGCGCGCTTGCAGGCGTTTCCAGCCAGGGGAGTTGTAAACATCCGCGTCCTGAACGCGTTGTTCAAGGTTGGAGCCGTGCCCACCGCTCCCGCTCATTCCCGCGGCGCCATAGTTGCCTCCATAAAGACCGGGCGGCGTAAGCACGTCCACATGATCCTCTGGAAGTTCGTCAATAAAACGCGAGGGCAGCGCGTTCTGCCATTGCCCGAAAACCATGCGATTGGCGGCGAAAGAAATGGTGCAAAGTTCCTCGGCGCGGGTGATGCCGACGTAGGCAAGCCGGCGTTCTTCCTCGAGGCCCTTGAGGCCGCTTTCATCCATGGAGCGCTGGGAGGGGAACAATCCGTCCTCCCAACCGGGCAGGAAAACTGCAGGAAATTCAAGGCCCTTGGCCCCGTGCAGCGTCATGATCGACACCTTTGCACCATTGTCGTCCTGCGCGTTATCCATAATCAAGCTGACGTGTTCGAGGAAACCTTGCAGGTTCTCGAAATTATCCAGCGCCTTTACAAGTTCCTTGAGGTTTTCAAGCCGTCCCGGCCCTTCTGGGGTCTTGTCGTTCTGCCAATGGGCGGTATAGCCGCTCTCATCCAGAATGATCTGCGCGAGTTCGATGTGGGAGGTTTCGGGCGGAGCATACTCCATCCGCTCCAGTACCGGACCATCGTCCAGCACCGCATCTTCGTCAATCGCCACCGCTATGCGTGGCCCGCGCGTCAAAGCGGCCCAGCGGCCAATCCCATCAACCAATTTACCAAGTTCAACGCCACCTTTGCCGCCAATCGCTTTGGTCTCCACGCAAATACGCGCGCCCTCTAGCAGGCTCACACCGTTTTCACGTGCACAAAGCTGGATTTTCTGCTGCGCTTTATCGCCAAGGCCACGTTTGGGCGTGTTCACGATCCGCTCGAACGCAAGATCGTCATCAGGCGAGGTCACGACGCGAAAATAGGCCATGGCATCGCGGCATTCCATACGCTCGTAAAAACGCGGGCCGCCGATGACGCGATAGGGCAGACCTATGGTGAGAAAGCGGTCCTCAAACGCGCGCATCTGGTGCGAGGCACGGACAAGAATGGCCATATCGTCCAAGGGCATAGGGCGCATACCGCGCGCGCCGCCTTGCATGCTCTCGATCTCTTCGCCGATCCAGCGCGCCTCTTCCTCGCCGTCCCAATGACCGATCAGGCGCACCTTCTCGCCCTCCTCGGACGCGGTCCAGAGGTCTTTTCCAAGGCGATCCGAGTTGCCCGCAATCACACTGGATGCAGCCGCCAGAATATGCGGCGTCGAGCGGTAGTTCTGCTCAAGGCGCACAACGACCGCGCCCGGGAAATCCTTTTCAAAGCGCAGGATATTGCCCACTTCAGCGCCGCGCCAACCGTAGATCGATTGATCGTCATCCCCGACGCAGCAGATGTTCTTGTGACCGCCCGCAAGCAGGCGCAGCCAGAGGTACTGCGCGACGTTCGTATCCTGATACTCGTCCACCAGAATATAGCGGAACCAGCGTTGGTATTGCTCCAATACATCTTGGTGCGTCTGGAAAATCGTAACGACATGCATCAGCAGATCGCCAAAATCGACCGCGTTCAGTTCGATCAGGCGCTTCTGGTACATCGCGTAAAATTCAGTGCCGCGATGATTGAAGTCCCCCGCCTCTGCGCTTGGCACTTTTTCGGGGGTCAGCGCGCGGTTCTTCCAGCCGTCAATCAAACCTGCCAGCATCCGCGCAGGCCAGCGTTTGTCATCGATGTTTTCTGCGCGCAAAAGCTGTTTAAGCAGGCGGATTTGATCATCCGTGTCCAGAATGGTGAAGTTGCTTTTGAGGCCCACGAGCTCTGCGTGACGGCGCAGCAACTTGACGCAGATCGCATGGAATGTGCCAAGCCATGGCATCCCTTCGGCAGGTTGCCCCAGCATGGTGCCCACGCGGTTCTTCATCTCGCGCGCGGCTTTATTGGTAAATGTCACAGCCAGAATTTCATTCGGGCGCGCTTTGGCGGTGTTCATAAGATGCACGATGCGCGTGGTCAGCGCCTTGGTCTTGCCCGTACCAGCCCCCGCGAGCATCAGGACAGGACCGTCCATCGCCTCCACCGCCTCGCGCTGCGCGGGATTCAACCCATCGAGATAAGGTGCCGGACGCGCGGACATCTGCCCCATAGCGCGCTGGCTTAGCGATGCGCCGTCAAAGGCGTCCATTTCGTCGAAATTGCTCATGGCGCGAATACTAGCGCGCAAAATCAATTAGGAAAAGAGAGGTTCGCGCAATGTTCCACATTCTTTTCTGGACAAATGCCGCAACGCAGCGACAAATGCGCCCATGGATTTACACACTGCGTATCCCGCGATTGCCGATCTGCGCGCCGCTGCAAAGCGGCGCATCCCCCATTTCGTTTGGGAATACCTCGATAGCGCGACGGGAAACGAGGCCACGAAAGCACACAATCGGGTAAAATTGGACGAGGTCTTGATGATGCCCTCGATCCTGCATGGCGAGATGGCGGCCGATCTAAGTTGCGATTTTCTGGGGCAAACCCTGCCCCTGCCCTTCGGGATCGCGCCTGTTGGCATGTCAGGTTTGATCTGGCCCGATGCGGAGCGACTTTTGGCGCGCGCTGCAGCAGATTTGGGGATTCCCTACACATTATCAACGGTTGCCACGCGCACGCCCGAGGATGTTGCACCGCATTTGGGCGCGCAGGGCTGGTTCCAGATGTATCCGCCCCGCGATGAGGGGATTCGGCTTGATATGCTGAAACGCGCCAAGGCGTCGGGCTTTCACACATTGGTTCTGACGGTGGACGTTCCTGTCGCCTCGCGGCGCGAGCGGCAGTTGCGCGGAGGGCTGAGGCAGCCGCCCAAGATCACGCCGCGCCTTCTAGCACAGGTTGCGCGTTGTCCTGCTTGGGCAATGGGGACCGCGCGACTTGGCATGCCGCGTATGCGCCTGATGGACAGCTACGCCGATCACGTCAAAGGCCAGACGACAGGGCTAAGCAGCACGGCGCATGTTGGATATCTGCTGCGCACTTCGCCAGATTGGGACTATGTGCACTGGCTGCGCGACAATTGGCAGGGCAAATTCATCGTTAAAGGCGTTCTGAATGTCGAAAATGCGCCCGCACTGGAAGCGGCGGGCGTCGATGCGCTTTGGCTATCGAACCATGCGGGTCGCCAGTTCGATGCGGCCCCTGCCCCGATTGAAGTGCTGCCGCAGGTTCGCAAAGCCACCGCACTCCCGCTAATCTTTGACAGTGGCATCGAGGGTGGGCTGGATATTCTGCGCGCACTCGCGCTCGGCGCGGATTTCGTGATGCTCGGGCGCGCATGGCACTATGCGCTTGGCGCTTTGGGCGCGGCAGGCCCTGCACATCTGGCCGATATGCTGCGCGCCGATATGATCGCCAATATGGGGCAAATTGGCGCAAAGGACCTGCGCCAACTTTCTCGACCACTTTATATTCCCTAAAAACATAGTACAGTGGTATACAAAATTTACCTCTCGCGGGATTCTCGCCGATCCCAAACTGAAAAGCCAGACAGCAAGGATCGCTGCCATGACTGAATTCAACAAAATCCTGATCGCCAATCGCGGTGAAATCGCCATCCGCATCATGCGCGCTGCCAATGAGATGGGCAAAAAGACGGTTGCCGTCTATGCCGAGGAGGACAAGCTGGGCCTGCACCGCTTTAAGGCGGATGAAGCGTATCGCATTGGCGAGGGGATGGGGCCGGTCGCGGCGTATCTGTCTATTGAAGAGATCATTCGCGTGGCCAAGCACTGCGGCGCGGATGCGATCCATCCGGGCTATGGTTTACTCTCGGAGAACCCTGATTTCGTCGATGCTTGCGACGCGGCTGGCATCACTTTTATCGGGCCAAAGGCGGCCACCATGCGCGCGCTTGGCGATAAAGCATCAGCGCGGCGCGTCGCGATTGAAGCGGGCGTTCCGGTCATTCCCGCCACCGAAGTGCTGGGCAGCGATATGGCGGCAGTGAAACGCGAGGCGGCCGATGTGGGTTATCCCTTGATGCTCAAGGCGTCATGGGGCGGCGGTGGCCGCGGGATGCGGCCAATTTTCGGCGAGGACGAGGTCGAGGAAAAGGTGCTGGAGGGGCGGCGCGAAGCGGAAGCGGCCTTTGGCAATGGCGAGGGCTATCTGGAGAAGATGATCATGCGCGCGCGCCACGTCGAGGTGCAAATCCTCGGGGACGCGCATGGCGGCATGTATCATCTGTTCGAGCGTGACTGCTCGGTCCAGCGGCGCAACCAGAAGGTCGTGGAACGCGCGCCTGCGCCCTATTTGAGCGAAGAGCAGCGCACAGAGATTTGCGCACTGGGTCGCAAGATTTGCGCGCATGTGAACTATGAATGCGCAGGCACCGTCGAATTCCTGATGGATATGGACGACGGTAAATTCTATTTCATCGAGGTGAACCCGCGCGTGCAGGTCGAGCATACGGTGACGGAGGAAGTCACAGGCATCGACATCGTGCAGGCGCAAATTCGCATTGCAGAGGGCAAAACGATTGCGGAAGCGACAGGCAAAGCGTCTCAGGACGATGTACGCCTGAACGGTCACGCGCTGCAAACGCGGATCACGACCGAGGACCCGTTGAACAATTTCATCCCCGATTATGGCCGTATCACAGCGTTTCGCGAAGCGCAGGGCATGGGCATCCGCCTTGACGGCGGCACGGCCTATTCGGGCGGCGTGATTACGCGCTACTACGATAGCTTGCTGATGAAAGTGACGGCCCATGCGCAAACGCCCGAAGCGGCGATCGCCCGTATGGACCGCGCGTTGCGCGAGTTCCGTATTCGCGGCGTCAGCACCAACATTGCTTTTGTGGAGAACCTGCTGAAGCACCCCACGTTCCTTAACAATGAATACCACACCAAATTTATTGACGAGACGCCGGGCCTGTTTGATTTCCGCAAACGCCGCGACCGCGCCACGAAAATCCTGATCTATATCGCGGATATCACTGTGAACGGGCATCCAGAGACGGCAGGACGCGCCATGCCTGCGAGCGATTTGAAAACGCCAAAGCCGCCTAAATTGCTGAATTCTGACACGCCCTATGGCACGCGCAATCTGCTCGAAGATAAAGGCCCGCAGGCGGTTGCAGACTGGATGGCGGCGCAGAAACAACTGCTGATCACCGACACGACGATGCGTGATGGACACCAAAGCCTGCTGGCGACGCGCATGCGCTCGATCGACATGATCCGCGTTGCGCCGAGCTATGCGTCTGAGATGTCGCAGCTTTTCTCGGTCGAGTGCTGGGGCGGCGCGACGTTTGATGTGGCCTACCGTTTCTTGCAGGAATGTCCGTGGCAGCGCCTGCGCGACATTCGCGCGGCGATGCCGAATGTCATGACGCAGATGCTGTTGCGCTCTGCGAACGGCGTTGGCTACACCAACTACCCCGACAATGTGGTGCAGGAATTCGTGCGCCAAGCGGCGAAAACCGGCGTTGATGTGTTCCGTGTGTTTGACAGTCTGAACTGGACCGAAAACATGCGCGTGGCGATGGATGCAGTTCTGGAGGCAAACAAGGTTTGCGAAGGCACGATTTGCTACACGGGTGACATTCTGAACGCGGATCGCGCGAAGTATAACCTTGGTTACTATGTGCAAATGGGCAAGGATCTCAAGGCCGCTGGCGCGCATGTGCTGGGCCTCAAGGATATGGCTGGTCTCTTGAAACCTGCCTCTGCGCGCGTGCTGGTGAAAGCGCTGAAAGAAGAGGTCGGCCTGCCGATCCACTTCCACACGCATGACACGGCGGGCATTGCCTGCGCGACTATTCTGGCGGCGGCGGATGCGGGGGTAGATGCGGTAGATTGCGCGATGGATGCGCTCTCGGGCAACACCAGCCAAGCCACGCTTGGAACAATCGTCGAGTCGCTACGCCATACGGACCGCGACACCGGCATCGACATCGAATCCGTGCGCCGCATCTCGGATTATTGGGAGCAAGTGCGCGCGCAATACGCCGCTTTCGAGACGGGGCAACAGGCCCCCTCCTCCGAGGTATATTTGCACGAAATGCCCGGTGGCCAGTTTACCAATCTGAAGGCGCAAGCACGCTCGCTCGGGCTTGAGGAGCGGTGGAGCGAGGTGGCCCACACCTATGCGGATGTGAACCAGATGTTTGGCGATATCGTAAAGGTGACGCCGAGCTCTAAAGTTGTTGGCGATATGGCACTGATGATGGTCTCCCAAGGGCTTTCGCGCGCCGACGTGGAAGACCCTGAAACCGACGTGGCCTTCCCTGACAGTGTGGTCGATATGATGCGCGGCAACCTTGGCCAACCTCCCGGCGGTTTTCCTGCGGGAATTGCGCATAAGGTGCTCAAAGGGGACGTGCCCAATGTGGAGCGGCCCGGTAAACACCTTGCGCCTGTTGATCTGGAGGGCGAGCGTTTGAAGCTCTCCGAGCTGCTGGACGGGCGCGAAATTGATGATGAAGATCTAAACGGTTATCTGATGTATCCCAAGGTCTTCTTGGATTACATGGGACGCCATCGCATGTACGGGCCTGTGCGCACACTGCCGACGCGGACCTTTTTTTACGGGATGGAGTCTGGCGAAGAGATCACGGCAGAGATCGACCCCGGCAAGACGCTTGAAATCCGGTTGCAAGCCGTTGGCGAGACGCTGGATGATGGCGACGTGAAAGTGTTTTTCGAGCTGAACGGTCAGCCGCGCGTGATCCGCGTGCCCAATCGCACAGTGAAGGCGGCGACAGCGGCGCGGCCAAAAGCGGATATCGCAAACGACAACCATGTGGGCGCGCCGATGCCAGGGGTCGTTGCGACAGTGGCTGCGGTCGCAGGCGCCACAGTAAAAGAGGGCGATCTATTGCTCACAATCGAAGCGATGAAGATGGAGACCGGCATTCACGCCGAGCGCGACGCGGTGGTCAAAGCGGTGCATGTCACGGCCGGCGCGCAGATTGACGCAAAGGATTTGCTGGTCGAATTCGAGTGACCATATTGAGCGCGCAAATGCGCGCGCTTGATTTGCGCTAAAGCGCGGGTTGAGGCGCTGCCTCAAACTCCGGAGTTTAGCTGGCAAGATGAAGATCGCCCTGTCATTGATGACGGGGCGTTTTCATTTGGAGTGAGGCTTATGCTGGAAGTAACGTCGATTTATGCGGGCTTGATCGCGTTGGTCTACCTTTGGCTAAGTGCGCGGGTAATCGCGTATCGGCGTGGCCATCGCATTTCGATGGGCGATGCGGGCAGCAACAGCCTGCTCAAGCGGATGCGTGCCCATGGCAATTGCGCTGAATATGCACCCTTCGGAATTGTGTTGCTAGGACTGGTCGAGATGTCGGGCGCGCCGGGCCTCGCAGTTCATGCCCTTGGCGCTTTATTATTGCTGGGGCGCAGCGCGCATGCCTGGGGGTTCTCCGCCTCGCCGCCTATCATGGGAGGGCGGGTTTTAGGGATGATTTGCACGCTAAGCATGTTTCTGATCAGCGCGCTGGGTTTGATCCTTCATGGGCTTGTTTAAGCCCTTTGAAGATCTTGGAAAAAAATCGCAAATTGAATGACTTTTCCTCTTGCAGGCGGCGCGCGTCAGGACTAATTACGCCCTACCAAACGGTGCGGGCGTAGCTCAGGGGTAGAGCATAACCTTGCCAAGGTTAGGGTCGGGCGTTCGAATCGCCTCGCCCGCTCCAATTTGGATCAGCCCACCCAGCTGATATGACAAGGCCTCCTTCGGGAGGCCTTTCGTATTTTATGGCATCGCAAATGCCTGCCGTGACGATCAGCCCAATCCGGAGGTCTTTCTATGAGCATCACCCATCTTGTCACACACTCGGGAGGCTTTCACGCAGATGAATTGCTCTCCTCGGTACTGCTCACGCGGCTGTTCCCAAAAGCACAATTGCTGCGTAGTCGCGAGCCTGCATGGGTCAGCCCCGCGCCCGCAAAAATCATTTACGATGTGGGCGGGGCCTATGACAGCGCAGCACAGATTTTTGATCACCACCAACGCCCCGGTCCGATGCGACCAGACGGTGCACCATTCAGCTCATTCGGGTTGATCTGGGCCCATTACGGGCGCGCATATTTGACGGCGATGGATGTGCCGGAAAACGATCTGGATGAAATTCACGGCAAGTTTGACGAAAAATTCGTGCTGCCAATCGATCTTCTGGACAACGGGGCCATCGAGCCATCGGTTGCCGGGCCGCTCTCGGCGTTGAGTTTGCCCAGCTTGCTGGGCAGCTTGAAACCCGTATTCGATGACATGTCGCCAAGCGCGGACGACGACGCGTTCTTTGCGGCCCTGCCCATTGCGCGCAGTTTCGTCGAAGCGCAAATTCGCGGTCTCGCGGCCAAGGCGCGCGCGCGCAGCATTGTCGCACGCGCCATCGCTGAAACCGCAGAGGCGACGATCCTCGAATTGCCCATGGGCATGCCCTATCGCTCTGAACTGGACAAGGCAGGAGCCGATCACATCCTGTTCGTGATACATCCGCGCGGCGAGGATTGGACGTTGAACGGCATCAAGCTCTCTGGTGACACCTTCGAGCAGCGCGCGGATTTGCCCAAGTCCTGGGCTGGCTTAAGCGATAGTGCCCTGGAGCAGGCGAGCGGCGTTGAAGGAGCAAAATTTTGCCATAACGCGCGTTTTATTGCGGTTGCAAGCACGCGCGAAGCAATCGTCAAAATGGCTGAGATCGCAGTTAACGAGCAGAAATAGCAAACGCTTTGCTAAGGGAACGCAGGCTGAAGCCTATCGCCCTGTTTTCCGCAGATACGCCCGATTTATCAAAGATTTCGGGGGTAATGATCCGATATTAATGGGTCCAGGCACCGCGGCGTGCGGTTGCGAAATTTTCGCCATACCCGCCAGTGCGAATATTTGCCTTGCGCTTGTTCGGCTCACGCACAACCGCGTCGATATCATTGGCCTGCGCATATTCAAGCGCCGCCTCTTTGCTCTCAAAACGCAGTTTCACTTGGGACTGCATGTCGCTGGAGGAGGTCCAACCCATCAAAGGATCGACCGAGCGCGCAGTCTCGGGTGCAAATTCCAATATCCAAACATGCGTCTTGGCTGTGCCCGAAGACATCGCCGTTCTGGAAGGTTGGTAAATCCGTGCGCGCATTTCGGCCCTCATTTTCATGCTTGTCGTGCAAGTGTTATGGGCAATTCACGCCGTTCTCGCAAGCGCACAATTGCCGCAACCGACACCTCGCAAAGCTAAAGTTTCAAGCCCTCGTAAACTTGTGTGAAGGATATAGCAAAAAATTACACAACATTCTGTTAACATGAATTAAAATTGATCGAAGCAACCCGTCATATCCCTTTCCGATCCGCTGGATTGATGAAAGGTAGCGCACATATTCTGTTCAGGGAGATGGTGAGGACGGCCGCATCTGGTAGATCTCATAGGCGCAGCGGGACCTAATGCAGTGAGCGAAGCCTTACACATTCGCCCTGCCCTAATCTGCGCCAGCGTTAATCTGTGCTTTGCGCCCTTGAAACAGAACAAAAAGCGATCAACTCTGACAGACTACCAAACCAAGCGAGTCGCCCATGTCATACGCTCATACGGACACCTCCGAAGTTTTGCTTAACGCGCCAAAACAGGCGCTGAGCGAGCGCAAGAAGCTGGAGGGCGGGATCGCCTTTCGCATGCAAACCGATTTTCAGCCGGCGGGGGATCAACCGACAGCAATAAAAGAACTTTGCGAGGGCATAGACGCGGGCGAGCGTGATCAGGTGCTCTTGGGCGCGACGGGTACGGGTAAGACGTTTACCATGGCGAAAATGATCGAGCAGACCCAGCGGCCTGCGATTATTCTGGCCCCGAACAAGACGTTGGCAGCACAATTGTTCGGCGAATTCAAAGGCTTCTTTCCCGACAATTCCGTTGAGTATTTCGTAAGTTTTTACGACTACTATCAACCCGAAGCCTATGTCGCGCGCTCTGACACATTCATCGAAAAGGAAAGCCAGATCAACGAACAGATCGACCGCATGCGCCACTCGGCCACGCGCGCGCTTTTGGAACGTGACGATGTGATCATCATCGCGTCGGTATCGTGCATTTACGGCATCGGTTCGGTGGAAACCTATGGCGCGATGACGCTCGATCTGGAGGTCGGGAAAAGCTATGATCAACGCTCCGTCATGACCGATCTGGTGGCGCAGCAATATAAACGTAATGATGCTGCTTTTGCGCGCGGCTCGTTCCGGGTGCGCGGTGATAGTCTGGAAATTTTTCCGGCCCACCTCGAGGATCGCGCATGGCGGCTTTCGTTCTTTGGAGAAGAGCTTGAGAGCATTACCGAATTCGACCCCCTGACGGGCGAGAAAAAGGACACGATGGAGCGGATTCGCGTCTATGCGAACTCGCATTACGTGACGCCAAAACCGACAATGCAGCAAGCGGTTGGGCAGATCAAAAAAGAGCTGCGCATGCGGCTAGACCAGCTGGTTGCAGAGGGCAAATTGCTTGAGGCGCAGCGCCTTGAGCAGCGCACGAATTTCGATCTGGAGATGTTGGAAGCCACGGGGGTGTGCAACGGGATCGAGAACTATTCGCGCTACCTTACGGGGCGCGCCCCCGGCGAGCCGCCCCCCACATTGTTCGAATTCATTCCCGACAATGCTATTGTTTTTGCTGATGAATCCCACGTTTCGGTGCCGCAGATCGGTGCGATGTACAAGGGCGATTTTCGCCGCAAGATGACACTGGCCGAGCATGGCTTCCGCCTGCCGTCCTGCATGGACAACCGCCCTTTGAAGTTCGAGGAATGGGATGCGATGCGCCCGCAATCCGTGTTCGTGTCCGCCACCCCATCGAAATGGGAAATGGAGCAAACCGGCGGCGTGTTTACGGAGCAAATCATTCGCCCCACGGGTCTGCTGGATCCCATGGTGGAAATCCGCCCCGTGGATATGCAGGTTGATGATTTGCTGGACGAGGTGCGCAAGGTTACAGCGGCGGGGTTCCGCACGCTGGTGACGACGCTAACCAAACGTATGTCCGAAGATTTGACGGAATATATGCACGAACAAGGCATCAAAGTGCGCTACATGCACAGCGATATCGACACGATCGAGCGGATCGAAATTCTGCGCGATTATCGCCTTGGTGCGTTTGATGTGCTGATCGGCATTAACCTTTTGCGCGAGGGGTTGGACATTCCCGAATGTGGCTTGGTGGCTATTCTGGACGCGGACAAAGAGGGCTTTTTACGCTCAGAAACCTCGCTGATCCAGACCATCGGCCGCGCTGCACGCAACGCAGAGGGGCGCGTGATCATGTATGCAGATCGCATCACCGGCTCGATGGAGCGCGCGCTTGGCGAAACCAATCGCCGCCGGGATAGGCAAATCGCATATAATGAATTGCACGGTATAACGCCTGCGACGGTGAAGAAAAACGTCGAGGATGTTCTGGCGGGTCTCTACAAGGGCGACGTGGATATGAACCGCGTTACTGCCAAGATCGACAAACCGCTGGCAGGTGCAAATTTGCAGACTGTTCTGGACGGGCTGCGCACGGATATGCGCAATGCGGCAGAGAACCTCGAATTCGAGGAAGCGGCGCGTTTGCGCGATGAGGTGAAGCGCTTGGAAGCCGTCGATCTGGCGATCTCGGATGATCCTTTAGCGCGCCAATCCGTGGTCGAGAACGCGGTGAGCGAGGCGCAGAAAATGGCCGGTCGCTCTACAGCCGGACGGCCGGGGCAGCGCGGCGGGGTGAAACCTCGCAAGCGGCGATGAGAGAATTTACGCAGTATTAATTATGTTGATGGCAAAGTGCGGGAATGCCCAACCCTCTCTCCCCGCTTTCGCCAGAAACCTGATTGAACGATCGCGCTCCGGTGCGCTGGCGGCCTAGACGTTCGGTTCACCCTGCAGGCCCAAAACCTTGCGAAAGCCCGTCCAATAGCCCGGCAATTTCGGCGGCGCTTTCATATGGGGGATCGCCTCATCCGCCCAGCGCGGCATAGCACGGTGGGCAAAATCCTGCCCCCATGCCAAGAACGCATCACTATCCGACGGACGCAAACGGCAAGCGCTGCCGACAAGGCCGACAAGCGTTTCGGGGGCTGAATACCACTCGTCCTGAATGCCCGTAACGCGCCTTTGAATGAACGGACCGACCCAGCGCATCAAGCGTTTGTCGGAAAAAGTCAGCAGCATCTTACCCATTTCATCGCGTGAGTAGTGAATCAGCGGCGGGAAGGTATCGAAGAACAACGCCTTGCCATCAAGGTAGGCGAAATTGCGGATCGAGGGGTGAAACCCGACGCGGCCCTGTACCTTATCCGCGTTGTTCCAGAAGGTCGCGATCACCTGCCCAGCGGCCTCCATCATCGCCATGGCATCGTTCAAATCAGCAACAATAATCTGTGGGCGCATCATGCTATCCGAGGGCAATGCCTCCTGCACAATCACCGGAATGCGCGCGCCGTCGATCTTCAGCAAGTGAAATTCGGTGAGGGGCAAGTCCACGCCTGTCAAGGCAAGCGCAGCAACGTAGTCGTCATGGCACCGCGCGAGGCGCTCCAGCTCGGCCACATTGCGCAGGCCGCGATAAACTTTGATAACCTTATTCGACAACGGCCCGGTAGCAGGGCGAAACGGCGCGCAAAAATAGCCCAGTTTGCTTACGGCCTGCCCGCGTTCTGCACCATCGGCGCGGATCAATCGTTCGAGTTCTTGCAAATCGCTCATATTGGGCCCTCTCGCTTGGCTTCACATACCCTGCGCCTCGGGCTATGGCCAGAACCCTCGCCGCCGCGCGTTAACCATTTCTTCAAGTATCTGAAGCAAGGTTAACGCCAGTGGTGAGGAAATATGCGGTTTTTGAAAGCTCTGCTGATCGTCGGGATGATCGTGGCTTGGGTGCAGCCCTTGCACGCGGGTGCCTGGCCACGCGGCAAGGGCAACATCTTCGCCTCTTCCTCCGCCAGCTTTACCTGGCCAAAGGGGCGCGCGTTTGAATATCCTGACATCTATGGCAGCACCTATGTGGAATATGGCCTTGGCAATCGACTGACCATGGGCCTCGATATCGGCAGCCCCGATGCGACGCGCCCCAGCAAGCTGAAAGCGATCGCCTTTATGCGCTACACACTCAGCACGGCGCAATCGCGCCATCAATTCGCGCTCGATTTTGGTGCCGGCAAAAACCTCGGAAACGGCATGCTGCGGCTTGGTGCATCTTATGGCACGGGACTACAGTTGATGGAGCGCTCCGGCTGGCTCTCGATCGAGTCCCATATCCTGTACGACATCAAATTCTGGAAAAGAACGCAAAATCTGGATGCGACTTTGGGGATAAACCTTGACCGCGGTAAACTCATGGCGCTGTTATCGGCGTACCGCGCACCGACGGGGCAAAGCACATTTAGCTTCACCCCGTCCTATGCTCATGAGCTCAGCAGTGCGCGTCATCTCGAAATCGGCGTCACCTTTGATTTAAGCCGCGGCGTAGACCCTGCACTCAAGCTTGGGATCTGGCAAAAATTTTAGGATCAACCGTCCATTCGCGCTGTGATCGTGACGGTTCCATTGACGTCCTTTTCCCAATCCACCTCAACCACATCACCGTTACCCCCCTGCTCTGGCGTGACCCAAGGCGCAGTATATTGCGTAACGTTCGCGGGCGTCTTGATCTTGCTGCGGTGGGTCACAGAGGTCACCCTTTGCGCGCGCCCACCAAAGGGCAAACGCCCCGCGAAAGAGACGTACCATGTCTTTGCATGATTGCTTTGGGAGTGGTCCAAAGTCAGCGGATTTTCCGTGCCGGTCACGACATTCAGAAACATATTACCCGTGACCGCCACATCGCGCACCGCCGACATATTGAGCGATGCGAAGGTCGTGTTGATCCGCTCCACCCTGTCGATCGTCCCTTTGGTCGAGCGGAACATATTGCCCGTCATGGTAAATCCGCGCAGCGTGTGTCCCGCGCCATAGGGTTTGATCACCATGAACGAAAACCACGGGGCTACGTCGCTGCATAGGAACACATTATTGGTGACCGACAGAGCACTGAACGAAAAACCACCTGAGTTCTCAGGCGAGGACGTCGATTCATTGGTCCATTCGACAAAGCAGTTGTCGACATAATTGGCCGTAAACGTGTGATTGACGTTTGTGCGCGTAAACACAAAACCTGCAAGGCGTGCGCCATCAGTTTTGCTGTCCCCCTGAAATACGTGATTGCCCGAGACAATATAGTTTTGCCCGCCCAGAACGGCGAAATGCCGGAACTGGCTCGCACGGTTGTTGCGAATTTTCAGATCATTCGCATTGGCGTTCATCCCGATGCTGGTGCGGACTTGTGCATCGGTACCCCCCTCGTTGGTGATAAACTGGCACCCCTCGATGAACATACCCTGACACCCGCTGCCAACAGAGGTTAAGCCACGGTCGCGGGGGCGATTGATCGTGCAATTGCGCAAACTGTTGGCAACGCCGGACCGCGGCATCATAATGCCGGATGCGTGACCACGGCACAGAATTTCAAGATCGAGAAGAACAAGCTGGCTGAACAATTCGAAACCACCGAAATCGAGGACATATTTGAAGCGCTGGAAGCCATAACTCTGCCGACCCGCTGCGTCATAGAGCGGCCCCGAAAGCCGCACTTCCTGCGCTGCGACATTGACCTCGCGCACATAGACTTCGCGCCCCACGCCTGCACCCTGCACGAGTGAGCCGACCTGAATATTCGCGACGTTGCTCACGTTATAAAGACGGTCGTCATCGGCGGTGTCATAGCTTGCATCAGACGTCGTTACATCCACATCCCATGCCGGTCCGGATGACACATAAAGCTGGCCATTTCGGATCACGCGGCGCTGCGCAAAACTGTTGCGCGTGCCCTCGATCGCCTGCATATCCAGCGGCTCGGTGATGGTGACACGTCGCCCCCCCAGATCAAGCGTTTCGTGGTCGGCATTGTTCAAGAGCGCCTGAAACCCTTTGCGAAATGCCAGTTCCTCGTCGCCGCCGAAGGCTTCGATATACTTTGGAAGATTGAAATCCTTGGTCAGCGACAGAATATCGCCCGCGTCCATATCGAGCTTGCCCTCGAACTCGATCCGCTCGTTCAAAGTCAGCGAAGAGCCGACGCGATAAGTGCCAGAGGGCACAAAAACCTTGCGCCCGTTTGCCGCCTGATCCGCCGCAATGAAGGCCGCATGATCATCGCTAACCCCGTTTCCAACGGCACCAAAATCGCGCACGTCGACGATATTCATCATATCACGATGAAAGGCGCTGGTGATATCTTCGACAATGATATCGTCCACACGCACGACGCCGCCGTTCGGCCCCGTCAGATCAAGGCCGAAATGCCCGTAAAGCGGCGCGCGCCCCCAAACCATGTCAACGCCCGTGCGTTGCCCGGCCCCGACGATCGCACTCACTTCGATGATTTCGCCATACGCGGTCAGGCTGACCGAATTGCCCGTTTCGTTGACGCCGCTCACATGCGTTCCGCCCGATCCACCGGCCCAGCCCGCGATCCGCACGCTTGGCAGTGGCCCGCTCATCGCTTTGATGCGCGCGGTGATGCGAAGATAGCAACCCGGCAACAGCGGGGTCTCTCCCATGTAGCGCAGTTTCTGCGTCGCATCCGTCTTTTGAATCTCGAGGCATCCGCTGAAATCCAGATCCGCAGGCACAAATGCAGCCGTCGCCGTGCCCTGATAAGTGTCCGAGCCCGGCGTTCCGTCGCCGCGTGCCCATACGTTCAAACCTTGCGCAAATGCGGGTGGCATGAGCACCACGCCATCGGTGATCGCCTTGTTCATGAAGTCATCCTCTTCCGCCAAGGGCCGCATCGCGCGAGCCCGTTTCAAAGCGTCAAAATGCGAAAGAAGAGTTAATTACCTTTGAGGGCACCGTAACGGTGCCCCGCATCCTTTTGGTTGCCGCGCTGGATTACGCCGATAAATCGCTGCCTTTCAAAAGCTGCACACCATTGATTTTCCAACCAGTTTCATCTTTGATCATCTGATAATCCAGAACATGAAACTGCCCCTTTCCGTCGCGCACCTGCACCTTTTGATAGAGCGCGCCTGCGATCTCGCGCAGTTCCAAAAAGCGGATATCAGCAGGGCGATGCACCATAGGATAGCCCCGCGCAACCATTGTGCCGAAGTTCTGGGGCGAGCCGAACATCTGCTTGATCATTGGGCTTGCGTAGCTAAAGGCCTGCTCGAAATTGTCCTTTAGCAAGGCATCCATCTGGCTTTGGATCGTGCCAGTGATCGCAGGTTTCGCGGCTTCATCCGCATGCGTAAAACTCGTAAATGAGAGCGAAAACACAAGGGTAAATGCAGTGAATATGCGGCGGAACATGGCGGCTTTCCTCTTGTTACCTGGAGGGAAGCTTAGCCCAGTCTTGCCATCCGTCAAACTCAGGCGAGTTTGCCCGCCAGTGCATCATCAATCAGTGCGATGGTTTCATCGACGCCATAGAGCGCGATAAAGCCACCAAAACGCGGGCCTTGGCTTGCGCCCAAAAGCACTTCGTATAGCGCCGTGAACCAGCCGCGCATCGGATCAAATCGCTCGCGCCCGCAGGCAAACACAAGGCCCTGCAACTCTTCCGCATCGAGGCCTTTGTCCCATGCTTGAAGCCCGTCGCGCAGCGCGATAAGTGCGGCGCGCTCCAACTCGCTCGGCGCACGGAACACACGGGTCGGCTTCACGAAATCATTGTAGTAACGCACGGCAAAGCCCGCGGCCTGATCCATATCCGGATTGGTCTGAGCATTCGCATCAGGCGCATAGCGCTGGATAAAGCCCCAAAGCTGATCCTTGTCCTCCGCCCCCGAAACCGAGGCCAGATTGAGCAGCATCGAGAACGGCACCACCATTTTGCTCTCTGGCGCGTCGCCGCCGTGAATGTGCCAAACGGGATTGTTAAGCCGCGCTTTGGCGTCCTGATCCACGTAGGCCCGCAGTTGCTGGTGGTATTCATCCACCGCTTTCGGGATCACGTCAAAGTGCATCCGTTTCGCCGTTTTCGGCTTTTGATACATGAAGTACGACAAGCTCTCGGACGAGGCATAGGTCAGCCACTGATCGATCGAAACACCATTGCCCGAGGTCTTGGAAATTTTCTGGCCATTCTCGTCGAGGAACAATTCATAGGTGAAATGATCCGGCGCAGGCGCGCCCAGAATGCGGCAAATCTTGTCATAGATCGGCGTGTTGGTCGAATGATCCTTGCCATACATCTCAAAATCAACGCCAAGCGCAGCCCAGCGTGCACCAAAATCAGGCTTCCATTGCAACTTTACATTGCCGCCAGTGACAGGAACTGTCCATTCGCGACCGTTCTCATCATCAAATGTCACCGTGTAATCAGCGCGATTAATCGACTTCATCGGCACATACAAAACACGCCCGGTTTCCGGGTGGAACGGCAGGAAAATCGAATAGGTCTGGCGGCGCTCTTCGCGCAAAGACGCGAGCATGACCTCCATGATATCATCGTATCTATCAACCGCACGCTTCAGCACCTCGTCAAACTGGCCGGAGGCATAGAATTCGGTTGCGCTATAAAACTCATACTCGAACCCGAACGTATCAAGGAAACGGCGCAGCATGGCGTTGTTATGATGGCCAAAACTCTCGAACTCGCCAAATGGATCGGGCACAGAGGTCAGCGGTTTTTGCAAATGCTCCGTCAGGCTCTCCGCATTGGGCACATTGCCCGGCACCTTGCGCATGCCATCCAGATCATCGGAAAAACAGATCATTTTCGTCGGCAAATCGCTGATTTCCTGAAACGCGCGCATGATCATGCTCGTGCGAGACACCTCGCCGAATGTCCCGATGTGGGGCAATCCGGATGGTCCATAGCCGGTTTCAAACAGCACATATCCCTTTTCCGGCGGCGCTTTTTGATAGCGTTTGAGCACACGGCGCGCTTCTTCAAACGGCCAGGCTTTCGAGCTCATCGCAGCATCGCGCAGATCAGACATATCAAGTCTCCAAAAAAGAAACCTGCCCGAACGGGCAGGCATGTGCGCGCTACCTATTGAATGCGCGCGTTATCGTCAATATTCTCAAGGGGACCCCAAGGAAAGCAATCGCTCTCGTGACACAATCCGCACCCCACCCGCTCAGCCCACAAGACTGCCTTGTTGCGCTGATGATCGCTGTATCCGCCTCTGATGAGGACATTCGCACTGTCGAGTTGGTGAAAATCCAGACAGCCGTGAATAATCTGCCTGTGTTCGCAGGTTACGATATCGACCGTATGAACATCATGGCGCAAACCGTGTTTGATTTGTTCGAGCAGGAGGATGGCCTCGATGCGCTCTTCGGCTTGGTGCGCGACAATCTCCCAGAGCGCCTGCACGAAACAGCTTATGCGCTGTCTTGCGATGTCGCCGCTGCGGATGGCACGCTGCAAGAAAGCGAATTGCGAATTCTGGAAGAAATCCGTTACGAACTTGATATCGACCGCCTGCACGCCGCCGCTATCGAGCGCGGTGCGCGCGCGCGTCACATCACATGATACAGACCAGTAAAGGCGTGCCGCAAATCAGCGCCGCGCCTATTTCAAAGCGCGTGTCACAGAACCGTCACTGTCGTGCCGATCGGAACGCGCTGATACAGGTCAGTAACATGACTATTGATCATACGAATACAGCCGTTCGAGACCGATTGACCGATTGACCTCGGCTGGGTCGTACCGTGAATACGGAAATAAGTGTCCTTACCATTCTGGAACAAATAAAGCGCACGCGCGCCCAGCGGATTGCTTGGGCCACCTGGCATCGCATCTAAATTGCCCTTGTATTTGCCATAGGTTTTTGGCTCACGCTCGATCATTTCATCCGTCGGACGCCATGTGGGCCACTCTTTCTTCACGTCGATCGTCGCAGCGCCGGTAAATTCCAGACCCGCCTTGCCAACACCGACACCATAGCGGATCGCCTTGTTCTTTTCTTCGATCCAATACAGGAAATGCGAACGTGGCAGGATCAACAATTGACCCGGCGCAAAGTCGCTCTTGATGCGCACATATTGCGGCTTGAACTGCTCGGGCACCTGATAGTCCTGCGCCTGCGCGAATTGCGGCAGCAGCATCCCTGCGGCGCTTGTTTGAATAAATGCGCGTCGTGAAATCTTCGGTAAAAACATCTGCAATCGTCCCCCATCTTATGTATTGGCAATAAACTGCCAGAATTCACGAAAAAAGCAATGCTGGAGCAATCACAAGCACGTCGGGTCAGGCGCTTCTCCCCTCGACATGAGGCAAAACGCTTCGTATCCAACGCGCAAACTGCTCAAGGCTGCGCATCGATGTACCCAAGTCCAATCCTTTCCAACCGCCGTGCAGATATGCTCGTGCATGGTGTTGCGCTTACTGCAATTCTGATCGCTGGTACGCTTTTGCTCACAAACGCCTACGCGCGGCTTAGCCCAACACTGTTTTGCGCAGTATTTGTGTACGTGCTCTGCGCGCTCGCTTCCAATCAAGCCTCCTGTTTCTATCATTTCGCGCCGTGGCACGCGCGCCGTACCTTGCTGCGCCGCATTGATCACGCCGCGATCTACCTTAGCATCACTGGCACTTTCACGCCCCTGCTCGTTCAAGCAGGTACGCCGCGCACCTACATCATCCTTGCCCTGTGCTGGGCGCTTGCCCTGCTCGCAATCTGGAACAAGATCACGAACCCACAGATAAAATCCCGTTGGTCCACGGCCTCCTACCTCGCGCTTGGCGCAATCGGTCTGCTTGCCCTGCCCGATCTCAAAGGCGTTCCCGCCGCGACCACATGGTGCATCCTTGCCGGCTCCGCCTCCTACGCTATCGGCACGATCTTCTATGCGCGCAAAACATTACCGTTTCGTTACGCAATCTGGCATTCATGGGTAAGCCTCGGCGGCATGTTCATGTATGCTGGCATCTGGCTTGCACTTTTCTGAAGGAAATCAAATGGCTGGTAAAAAGCTAACTTGTCTAAAATGCGCACAAGTAAATCGCGTGCCCTTCGATAAACTGAGCGCTGGCCCCAAATGCGGCTCTTGCTCTGCCCCTTTGATGCCCTCTAAAGCCATCGAGATCACGCCCGCCATCCTCGCCAAAGCCGCTGCCAACGACGACGTTCCTTTGATCGTGGATTTCTGGGCCCCGTGGTGCGGCCCGTGCAAGATGATGGGGCCGGAATTCGACAAGGCCGCAGCGGAGCTATCGGGCAAAGCGCGCCTCGTGAAGATGAACACGCAAGAGCACGCGACGATCTCCAGCAAAATGCGCATCAAAGGCATCCCGACCATGATCGCATGGCAGAACGGCCGCGAATTGAAGCGTCAGTCAGGTGCAATGAAGATGTGGCAGATCGTAAATTGGGTGCCAGAGGGGTGAATTGAAATCGCAGCAATTTAGATCTGCTATTCTTTAGAAAACCTCACAAGCCCAGATCGTTTCGTAAAGCTGATTTTAATTAAAGCATTGCTTTCGCACGTCTCGCAACATCATCGTTGCTTTCAACTAATTCTTCAATTGCAACTTGAACTTCTTTCGATCCGACAAGATCACAACGCATTTGCCAATATGCAAATGCTTTTGCAGCTTGATCGGTCCTCTCAATCGCTGCTCTTTGCAAAGCCTCCAAAAGGCCAACGTATGCTTCTTTTTTTTCCTCGAATGCCCGTTTCGAACGGAAATTTGAATTTTGTATAATCGATTGTATGATGACCGTAAGTAACGAACCTAAGCCAAGACCACCGGGAATGGCCAACACTTCATCCATAACAGCTCCTTCGACGCTACGCTTGCTGTAGTGATAATTAGTAAGCGCGCAATTACCACGGTGTGCGAACGCGCATTGCCTTTCGGCAATACGCTGCCTCGCACCCGCTATGTTTAGCTTATGCTAAACTTAGCGTGCAAATTTCTTATGCTTAATCCGCTTAGGCTCCAACGCATCAGCACCCAGGCGGCGCTTTTTGTCTTCCTCGTAGTCCTCGAAGTTACCCTCGAACCATTCCACATGCGCGTCGCCTTCAAAGGCGAGCATGTGCGTGCAGATGCGGTCCAGGAAGAAACGGTCGTGCGAGATGACCACGGCACAGCCAGCGAAATCGACCAGAGCGTCTTCCAAGGCGCGCAGCGTCTCAACATCCAGATCGTTTGTCGGCTCGTCGAGCAGCAGCACATTGCCGCCCTCTTTGAGCAAACGCGCCATGTGAACGCGGTTCCGTTCACCACCCGAGAGCAGACCAACCTTCTTTTGCTGATCGCCGCCCTTAAAGTTGAAGGACGAGCAATAGGCGCGTGAATTTACTTCCGCATCGCCCAGCGCGATAATCTCGGAGCCGCCGGAAATCGCTTCCCAAACCGTCTGATCCGCGCCCAGATCGTCGCGGGATTGATCGACGTAGGATAGCTGCACCGTGTCGCCATATTCAATCGTGCCCTCGTCCGGCTTTTCCTGACCTGTGAACATCTTGAACAACGTGGATTTACCCGCGCCGTTTGGACCAATCACGCCGACAATGCCGCCGGGTGGTAGGTCGAACGACAGGCCCTCAACCAGCAGCTTGTCGCCCATGGCTTTTTTCAGACCGTTCACTTCGATCACCTTGTTGCCAAGGCGGGGACCGTTGGGAATGACGATCTGCGCACGCCCGACTTTGTCACGCTCGGACTGGCCCGCGAGTTCGTTGTATGAATTGATGCGCGCCTTCGATTTGGCTTGGCGCGCTTTCGCGCCTTGGCGCATCCACTCAAGTTCGCGCTCAAGCGTTTTCTGCTTGGATTTATCTTCGCGCGCTTCTTGGGACAGGCGTTTCGCCTTCTGCTCCAGCCATGCGGAATAATTGCCCTCGTAGGGGACGCCGCGACCACGGTCGAGCTCCAAAATCCAGCTGGTGATGTCATCAAGGAAATAGCGGTCGTGCGTGACGCACAAAATAGTCCCCTTGTAGTCAATCAGGTGCTTTTGCAGCCAAGCAATTGTTTCAGCATCTAGGTGGTTTGTCGGCTCGTCCAGCAGCAACATGTCGGGCTGTTCCAGCAGCAGTTTGCACAGCGCAACACGGCGCGCCTCACCACCCGATAGCGAAGTGACATCCGCATCATCAGGCGGGCAGCGCAGAGCCTCCATGGACACGTCGATTTGCGAATCCAGATCCCAGAGGTTCTCTGCGTCGATCTTGTCCTGCAATTCGGCCATCTCGTCGGCCGTCTCGTCAGAGTAGTTCATCGCAAGTTCGTTATAGCGATCAAGCGTTGCCTTCTTATCGGCCACACCCAACATTACGTTGCCGCGCACATCGAGCGTTTCATCGAGCTTGGGCTCCTGCGGCAGGTAGCCGACATTCGCGCCCTCGGCCTTCCATGCCTCGCCTTGGAACTCCGTATCCAGGCCCGCCATGATCTTAAGCAGCGTGGATTTACCCGAACCGTTGACACCAACCACACCGATTTTCACACCGGGGAGAAAGTTCAGGTGGATGTTTTCAAAGCACTTCTTGCCGCCGGGGTAAGTCTTGGACACGCCTTGCATGTGATAGACATATTGATACGCTGCCATGGGATTGGTCCTTACGCTGAATTCAGTTGGCCCCCACATAGTGCGCCGCGCCTTCGGGTGCAATTGGATTGGCCATATCATTGCGCGCGCACGCCCTGCCCGCTAAACGAAATCGTATGACCCCTACGGCGCATACCACACGCGGCAGACGCATCGGCCTTTTGGGCGGCTCATTCGATCCGGCCCACCTAGGCCATGTGCATATCACGCTCGAGGCACTGAAACGCTTCGATCTGGACGAGGTCTGGTGGCTGGTCTCACCCGGAAACCCTATGAAAAGGCGCGGGCCAGCACCGATGCGACGACGCATGGCGCGGGCCACAGAAATCATGCGCCACCCCCGCGTTCATATCAGCGATATCGAAACGCAGCTAAATACCCGCTACACGGCGCAGACCCTGCGCGCGCTGCGCCAGAAGTTCCCGCTCGCGCGCTTCACATGGCTCATGGGCGCGGACAATCTTGCGCAGTTCCACCTGTGGAAAGACTGGGATGAAATCATCAATACCGTCCCCATCGGCGTGCTTGCCCGCCCCGGCGAGCGGATCGCGGCGCGCACCGCCCCCGCCGCGCAAATCTATCGCCATGCTCTGCTCAAGGGTCGTCAGGCACGCCTGCTCTCGATCGCAGATGCACCGGCTTGGGCCTTCGTCAACGTGCCGATGCGCGATATTTCCTCAAGCGCGCTCCGTGCCAAGGGCGATTGGCCGTCGTGATTGCAACATCGCAACTGCGCTGCCGGCCACCACGATAAGCCCCATGCCCAGCAGCGTCAGCGCGCTTGGAAGATCGCCGAAAATTGCCCAGCCCAGCACCACTGCGCTCAGCAATTGGAAATAGACGAAGGGTGCCAGCTTGGAGGCTTCTTGCATGCGATAGGCAAATAACATCAAAACGTTGCCTGCCATTGAACAGGCTCCACTCACCAAGGTCAGCCCTGCAATCTGCGGCGTGATTTGCGGGAAATTGCCCAACACGAACGGTGTAATCAACAAGGTCGGTCCCACCATCTGCGTCAACATCAAACCGCCAATCGCGACCTGTCCTGCCAGCCAACGAGACGCGGTTAGGAAAGCGCCGTAAAAACAGCCCGCAATCACCGCCCAGCCAAGCCCTTGCCAGGTTTCGAACCCCGGGCGCACAATCAACAGCACGCCGACAAATCCGAGCACCACCAACAGCGCCTGAACCAAGCGCGCGCGCTCTTTCAAAAGCCAGACAGAGAGCACGAAACTTATCATCGGCGCGATGAAGAAGGCGCCGAACACATCCGCCAACGGCGCGAATTTGATCGCTTGTGTGATGCAGCTGATCCCGCCTGCGACAAGGCTCGCGCGAAACCAGACGCGCCAGTCCCAAAGAACGCATAGCCCTGCGCGCCAGGTGAACGGCAGCAAGATCAATGCACCGATGACAAAGCGCGTCCAGACCACGTAGACGGGGGCGACACCCAGCTCGGAGGTCATTACCTTGCTGGCTGCGTCCCCTGCGGGAATGAAGCTCATGGCAATGAGCATGATGAAAAGCGCTTTGATCATGGCGTGCGCCTAGCACATGCGAATGTAACCTGACAGAGACAGGTTTGCGCGTCGAAGCGCCCGCACCGCAGCCCTTACAATCACTTTAGCGTAAAATGCCACAAATTGCCCAAGTGTTGCACCGCACGGGCCTTGTTTCAGACGCAACAATTTGCATTAACTTTTCCATGACAAATTTATTTACACGACGTTTTTTTCTCACCGCCAGCGCCGCTGCTTCTGTTTCGCTCGGTAATGTTGCATTTGCCAACGCCCCTTTGACATCTCTGCGCCCAAGCGCGCGCGGCGGCAATGCGCTCGCCGCACCTGCGGTGAGCACCGCCTCTTCGCCAGATGCGCTGATCACTGCGGCGCAGCTGGGCGGCGCGGTCGGTTTTGCTGTCGCCGATCTGCGCAGCGGCAAGGTGCTTGAAACCGGCAACGCCGCCATGGGCCTGCCCCCTGCCAGCACCGCCAAGGCCGTCACCGCGCTCTACGCGCTCGACACGCTTGGTGCGAACTTTCGCTTTGCCACGCAAATCAGCACCAATGGCTCTATCGCGAACGGCGTGGTCAGCGGCGATCTATTTCTCATCGGGGGGGGCGATCCAACGCTCGACACCAATGCGCTTGCGGGCATGGCATCCAAGCTCAAATCCCTCGGCATTCGCGAAGTGCGCGGCCAGTTCTACTACGTCGATAACGCCCTGCCCAACCTGCGCGACATAGATCCCAGCCAACCAGATCACGTCAGCTACAACACCGCAATCTCGGGGCTCAACCTGAATTTTAACCGTGTCCATTTTGAATGGAGGCGCGCTGGCAACGGCTATTCTGTCACGATGGATGCGCGCTCGAACAAATATCGCCCCGAAGTCTACATTGCAAAGATGAGCATCGCAGCGCGTGATCTGCCGGTCTACACCTACAAGGACGGGGGCCGCTTTGATGAATGGAGCGTCGCGCGCGGCGCGCTTGGCAACAGTGGCGCGCGCTGGCTACCTGTGCGCAAACCCGGGCTTTATGCAGCCGATGTGCTGCAAACCTTCGCGCGTGCGCAAGGCATCGTCCTGAAGTCCCCCAAGCGCAGCGAACGCGCGCCAAAAACGCGCGCACTCGTCACCAACACCAGCGCCCCACTTTCCACAATCCTGCGCGATATGTTGAAGTATTCCACCAATATCACCGCCGAAGTCGTCGGCCTTGCGGCAACCCGCAAACGCGGCGGGCGCATCACTTCGCTCAAGGCATCGGCCAGCGAGATGAGCCGCTGGGCCAACGCCGCGCTCAAGATGGGCAACGCAAGTTTCGCCGATCACTCGGGCCTGAGCGATGCCAGCAAAGTTACTGCGCAAAGCATGGTAAATGCCATGCTTATGGCGCGCAGCAGCGCCGGGTTCGCCGAGCTTTTGAAACCGATCGCCATGCGCGATGCCAATCGAAAAGTGATCAAGAACCACCCGATCAAGGTGCATGCCAAGACAGGCACGCTCAATTTCGTCTCTGCTTTGAGCGGCTATATGACCGCGCCCGATGGCAAGCAACTCGCCTTTGCGATGATCTGCGCCGACACGGGTCGTCGCCGCGGCATCAAGGACGCCGACAAAGAAGCCCCCCGCGGCGGACGTGCCTGGAACCGGCGCGCAAAAGCGTTGCAACAACAACTGATCGAGCGTTGGGGCACCGTCTACGGCTGACGCAGGTTAAAGTGTTAGTTCTGAACAACGATCCGCGTGTCCTTGAAGCCGTGTTTCTTCACCAATGCAAATAATTTCGCGGCGTTTTCCGTGTGCAAACGCACGCATCCAGCAGAGGCAGGGCGCCCGAGGCGCGACACCTGATTGGTCCCATGCACCGCGTAATTACCGCGAAAGAAAATCGAATAGGGCATAGGCGCATTATTATAAAGACTGGATTTGTGATAGCGCGACAGGCTTTGCGGAGAATAGCTGCCACGCGGAGTGATTTTGCCCTTGCGTGCGGTCGACACGGGCCATTGATAAATCACTTCACCGTGACGAATGACCGTCATAGTTTGCTGCGACACATCCACCTTCGCGACAAGCGAAGCAGCGGATGCTATGGCAGGCAAGGATACGGCAAAGGCAACGATAGCAACAATATTTCGCAACATCTAGTCTACTCCTCAAATATGACTTCTAAATGTAGTAATTTGAAATCAGAAAAATCGACTTGTCAAAAGGTTTCGTACTCGCCCGTACGCACCAAGCGCAAATCATCCACACTCAAACCTGCGCCACTCGCAACCCGCGCAATGACCGCTTCACCGATAACGATCAACGCATCAGCCCCGCGATCTCTGATTTCGGGCACGGGAGCATTCTCGCCTGCGTACTCTATCGCGATTATGTCTTCGGACGGCGTATAATCTGCAATCTGAACGGTGTTCTCATTCACCATATCCTCGTTAAGGACGAACATATCCTCGCCTGCACCGCCTTCGGCCATGTCGCCGCCAGACAGAACCAGAAGATCATTCCCGTTACCGCCGCGCAACTCACCGCCTTGGGTTGGCATCGGCGACTGCGCGAGAAATTCTACGTTCACACCGTTAAGCGCGCCGTTGGTTTCCAACGCATCGAAATCAGCTTCGCTCAGCTCCTCTTGCGAAAACAGCCGCACCGCCGCTAGCGCACTCGCACTCACGTCCAATGCACCCTCGCCTTCGATTTCGATATTGCCGCTGATCAGGACATCATCGCCGGGCCCGCCATTCAAGCTATCCGCGCCGCTACCTCCAATAAGAAGATCATTGCCCGAGCGACCGATCAGTACATCATCACCGCCATTGCCAAGCAAGGCGTCATCGCCCGCATCACCGTAGAGCACATCAACCCCGGTTCCACCGCCTATGATGTCATCTCCAGCTCCACCAAAGACCGTATCCGCGTTGCTGCCAGCTTCGATTATATCATCCCCCGAGAGCCCACGAATGAGATCCGTTTGTCCAAGCCCGAAAATAACATCATCACCATTGGTTCCGGTGAGCGTGTCAGGCGTATTGGTGCCGAATTCGACTTCTCTGCCATCATAAATAGAAGGTGCCTCGGGATCGAAGTCTTCGATCCCGTTTTCTTCTGCGATCCGTTCGATTTCGGCTTCGAAAATTCCCGAAAAAGCAAACGCCAAAGCCAGTGGTATAAGTATTAAAGCAATCATATTACGCCCCCACGTAGTGACTTAAGCATGATGCAATTAACTTGGCCGGGTCAATTAAATTAGTGAAACTATCTCCTCTCGCAATACAATGGATTGCAATTACCCTTATTGTTTCCAAATTGCCCCAAAATGAAAAAGGCCGCCCGCATCATGACAATGCGGACGGCCCCAAAGTTAAGCATACCGAAAAATCTAATGCTTTTTCTTTTTCGGCGGCATGAGATCGGTAATCGTGCCCTCGAACATTTCCGCCGCGAAATTCACGGTTTCGGACAGTGTCGGATGCGGGTGGATCGTATGACCAAGGTCCACAGCATCCGCGCCCATTTCGATCGCAAGCGCGACTTCGGCGATCAGATCGCCCGCGTTGGTGCCCACGATACAGCCGCCAATGATGCGCTGGTCTTCGGGGTTGAACAAGAGCTTGGTCAGACCCTCGGAGCGCCCGTTCGAAAGAGCCCTGCCCGACGCAGCCCAAGGAAACACACCCTTTTCGTAGTTGATGCCTTTGGCTTTGGCTTCGGTTTCCGTCACGCCGCACCAGGCGACCTCTGGATCTGTATAGGCCACGGACGGGATCAGCGACGCATCGAAGTGACGCTTGTGACCTGCGCAAACCTCTGCCGCGACTTTGCCCTCGTGAACAGCCTTGTGCGCCAGCATCGGTTGGCCAACAAGATCGCCAATCGCAAAGATATGGTTAACGCCAGTGCGCTGCTGACTGTCCACCGCGATAAAGCCGCGCTCGTCCACTGCAACGCCCGCCGCGGCAGCATTGATCTTTTTGCCATTGGGCGTGCGCCCGACCGCGACCAGAACCTTATCGAACGTATCGGTACTGTTCTCGCCAGCCGCATCCTCGAACGTGACTTTCAGGCCGCCCTTCTGGGCCTCCATCGCCGTCACTTTGGTCTTGAGCAGAATATTCTCGTAACGCCCCTTGATACGGTTGTGCAAAGGCTTGACGATATCCTTATCCGCGCCCGGAATGATCTGGTCCATCAACTCGACAATGGTCACCTGACTGCCAAGCGCATCATAAACGCAGGCCATTTCCAGACCGATGATACCGCCGCCCAGAACCAGCATACGCTTGGGTATGTCCTTTAGCTCCAGCGCGCCCGTGGAGTCGATTACACGCTCGTCGTCGTGAGGCAGGAACGGCAGATGCACAGGTTCGGAACCGGCGGCGATGATGCACTGATCAAAGCTGACAGTGGTGGTTTTTCCCTCGTGCGTCACTTCGATCATGTTCGGACCAGTGAATTGACCCGTGCCCTGAACCGTCGTGACCTTGCGCGCTTTGGCGAGGCCAGTAAGCCCGCCCGTGAGTTGCCCCACGACGCTGTCCTTGAAACTGCGCAGCTCGTCCAGATCGATCTTCGGCTTGGCGAATGTCACGCCGTGCGCGCCCATGTCTTCGGCTTCTGTAATAACCTTGGCCACATGCAAAAGCGCCTTGGACGGGATGCAGCCCACGTTGAGGCAAACGCCGCCCAGCATGGGATCCTTCTCGATGAGAACGACCTTTCTGCCAAGGTCTGCGGCGCGAAACGCAGCCGTGTAACCGCCTGGACCAGAACCCAGCACAACGACTTCGCCGTGCACATCGCCAGCGCCACTGGCCGTGCCAGTCGCCGCAACTTGCGCGGGGGCCGGGGCCGCTGCAGGGGCTTTCTCTGCCCGTTTCGGAGCCTCCTCAGCGCCAGCACCTTCAAAGCGCATGATAACTGTGCCCATGGAAACGTTATCGCCCTCGGAAACAAGGATTTCCTTGATCACACCCGCCGCAGGGGAAGGAACTTCCATCGTGGCTTTGTCGCTCTCCAGCTCGATCAACGGGTCTTCTGCGGCGACAGTATCGCCCACAGAAACCAGAACCGTGACTACAGGAATTTCGGTGAAATCACCAATGTCGGGAACTTGAATATCCATATCGCTACCCCCCTACCACATCAACTTGCGCATATCGCCGAGCAGATTCTTCAACGTCACGGTAAAGCGTGCTGCCAAAGCGCCGTCGACCGCGCGGTGATCATAGGACAAGGACAAAGGTTGCATCAGGCGCGGGATAAACTCCTCACCATTCCAGACAGGTGCCATTTTGGAGCGTGTCAAACCAAGGATAGCAACCTCCGGCGCGTTAACGATAGGCGTGAAGGACGTGCCGCCAATGCCGCCGAGGGACGAAATCGTAAAGGTTGCGCCTTGCATGTCCTTGGACTTGAGATTGCCTTCACGCGCGGCGGCGGAAAGCTCCATCAACTCTTTGGAAATCTGCACAAGACCTTTCTTGTCCGCATCCTTGATCACGGGAACCATCAAGCCCACAGGCGTATCCGCCGCAAAACCGATGTTGTAGAAGTCCTTCTTGATCAGCTTGTCGCCGTCAGGATGCAGGGATGAATTGAATTCCCAATGCTCTTTCAGAGCGGACACCGACGCCTTGATCACGAAAGACAAAAGCGTCACGCGGTAGCCCTCGCCCTTGGCCATCGTGTCCATTTCCTTGCGGTACTTATCAAGGTCCGTGATGTCCGCCTCATCATTATGCGTAACATGCGGAATGTTAAGCCACGAGCGGTGTAGCGCAGGGCCGGACAGCTTCTTGATGCGGGGCATTTCCACGTCCTCGACAGGACCAAACTTGGAGAAATCGATCACAGGGATCGGTGGGATGCCCATTGCGCCCGATGCGCCGCCGCCAGCGGCCACAGGGGCTGCTGTGGATTTGAACGCTTTGGTCACATCCTCGCGCAGGATACGGCCCTTGCGGCCCGTGCCGTTTACCTTGGCCAGATCAACGTCCAGATTGCGTGCGAAGGCACGCACGGACGGGCTGGCATGTGCTTTTCCAAAACCCGCATCCGTAACCGCGGCAGCCGCAAGAGCAGGCGCTGCAACTGGAGCGGTTGCCACAGGAGCCGCCGCTGGCGCTGCCGCCTCGGCAGGTGCAATCGCTGCACCCTCGCCCTCCAAGATCAGGATCAAGCTACCCTTAGAGACGTTGTCGCCCTCGGAAACCTTGATTTCCTTGACCACACCCGCCGCAGATGACGGAACTTCCATAGTGGCCTTGTCGGACTCCAATTCAACGATTGGGTCTTCGACCGCCACTGTATCACCCACGCTCACCAAAACGGTGACGACGGGAATATCGGTGAAATCGCCGATGTCGGGGACTGTTACTTCGATTGTCATATTCTGTCTCCTCTACCCTATCAAACCAGACGCGGGTTCGGCTTTTCGCCGTCAATGTCGTATTTGGAAAGCGCGGACTTCAGGTCTTTCTCTGAAACTGTGCCTTCTTTGAAAAGCTGCACCATCGCGGCGGCTGCAATGTGGTTCGCGTCCACCTCGAAGAAGCGGCGCAGGTTCACACGGCTGTCCGAGCGGCCATAGCCGTCCGTGCCTAGAACCACCAGGTTTTGCGGCACAAAGGCGCGGATTTGCTCGGCGTAGTTCTTCATGTAATCGGTCGCGACAATCACAGGGCCTTTGGCCCCGCTGAGCACTTGCGTCACATAAGGCACCTGCTCGTCCGCAAGCGGGTTCAAACGGTTGTTGCGCACTGCGTCCTGACCATCACGGGCCAGCTCGTTAAAGCTGGTCGCAGACCAGATATCAGACGTCACACCGAAATCTTCCTTCAGCATCTTCGCCGCTTCCATTGCCTGCACGAGGATCGTGCCGGAGCCCATCAGGTTCACATGCTTCTTCGCAGGTTTCGCCGTCTTGCTGAGGCGGTAGAGACCTTTGATGATCCCCTCTTCCGCGCCCATGGGCATTTCAGGATGGCTGTAGTTTTCATTCATCAGCGTCAGGTAGAAATACACATCTTCCTGATCCACATACATGCGCTGCAAGCCATGATGCACCAGAACCGCTACTTCGAACGAAAAGGTGGGATCATATGTAATGCAGTTCGGGATCGTGCTGGCAAGGATATGGGAATGCCCGTCCTCGTGCTGCAAACCCTCGCCGTTCAGCGTGGTGCGCCCCGCCGTGCCACCCAACATGAAGCCGCGCGCACGGGAATCGCCTGCAGCCCAGGCCAGATCACCGATGCGTTGGAAGCCAAACATTGAATAATAGATAAAGAAGGGCACCATCGGCACGCCGTGGTTGGAATAGGACGTTGCCGCCGCAATCCAATCCGCCATCGCACCCGCTTCGTTGATGCCTTCTTGCAGCACCTGACCGTCGGTGGATTCTTTGTAATAGGACATCTGATCGCGGTCTTCCGGCGTGTAGTTTTGTCCCATCGGATTATAGATACCGACCGAGCGGAACAGTCCCTCCATACCGAATGTGCGGCTCTCGTCCGGCACGATCGGCACGACGTTCTTGCCCATGTTCTTGTCACGCAGCAGCGTCGTCAGAATGCGCACAAAGGCCATTGTCGTCGAAATTTCGCGATCGCCCGTGCTTTTCAACTGCGCTTCGAATTTGCTTAGCGGCGGGATTTCCAGCTTGGGAGCGTCGCGCCATTCACGTTTGGGAAATTCCCCACCAAGCTCTTTGCGGCGCTCTAGCAAATAGGCTTTTTGCTGATTATTCAGCGACACGAAAGGTGCTTTTGGCAGGTCCTCATCGCTGATCGGGATCTGGAAGCGATCCCGGAACGCGCGAAGCTGGTCCTCGGCCATTTTCTTTTGCTGATGCGTGGTATTCTGACCCTCGCCCGCCGTGCCCATGCCGTAGCCCTTGACCGTTTTGATCAACAGACACGTCGGCTGACCCTTGGTCTCTGTGGCGCGTTTAAAGGCTGTGTAAACCTTCTTAGGCTCGTGGCCACCGCGGCGCAGCGCCCAGATTTGCTCGTCTGTCCAATCTTCAACAAGCGCCGCCGTCTCGGGGTATTTGCCAAAGAAATTCTTGCGTATATAGCCGCCATCCTTGGATTTGAAGGTCTGGTAATCCCCGTCAACCGTCTCATCCATCAGCTGGCGCAAACGCCCGCTTGTGTCTTTTTCCAGCAGAGCATCCCAGCCCTTGCCCCAAAGCAGCTTGATCACGTTCCAACCCGCACCGCGAAAACCGCCCTCGAGTTCTTGCACGATCTTGGAGTTGCCACGCACCGGACCGTCAAGGCGCTGCAGGTTGCAGTTTACCACGAAGATCAGATTATCCAGACCTTCACGCGCCGCCAGATCGATCGCGCCGCGCGATTCCGGCTCGTCCATTTCGCCGTCGCCAAGGAAAACCCAGACCTTGCGATCGCCCATGTCGATATGGCCGCGATTGTGCATATATTTCATGAAGCGCGCTTGGTAGATCGCCATCAGCGGTCCAAGGCCCATGGAAACTGTCGGGAACTGCCAATAATCCGGCATCAACCATGGGTGCGGATAAGAACTAAGCCCTTTACCGTTCACTTCAGAGCGGAAGTTCTCCATCTGCTCTTCGGTGAGGCGTCCCTCCATGAAGGAACGCGCGTAAATGCCCGGAATCACATGGCCTTGGAAAAACACCAGATCACCGCCGTGGATCGCCGATTTGGAGCGCCAGAAATGATTTAGACCAACATCATACATGACCGCAGCAGAAGCGAAGGACGCAATGTGACCGCCATATTCGCTGGACACTTTGTTGCGGCGCACGACCGTCGCCATGGCGTTCCAGCGGTTGATGGTGCGAATGCGCCATTCCATTTCCTGATCGCCGGGAATTTCAACTTCGTCATCGACAGGGATCGTATTCTGATAAGGCGTCGTCGCCGAAAACGGCAGTTGCGCACCGGCGGCGCGCGCTTGTTGCACGGCCTTGTCCAGCAGGTAATGTGCGCGATTGGCGCCGTCCCGTTCGATTACATCGGAGATGGCATCCTGCCATTCTTGCGATTCAATCGGGTCGATGTCTTGTGTGTGGTCGGTCATACGTCCCTCTTCCCTTGCTCGTTCAGCGCGGCGGTAAACTCGTTTAACATCAAACTACAACTTGGCCGATTGCGCTACATCGTATCAACTTGAGGCATTCTTCTCAAAAAATTGAGAATACCCCGTAATTCTATTTATGCCCACCTGCTAACATGCTCGATTGACCCGAGGTAGCCTTGCAAGGGCCTAGCGCCATGCATTTACTGCATAGCGGATTGGTTCAATATTAAACAATGCTGCTCACGCGTAGTCTTTGCGTTTCGACATCTTGCCGATACCGGGATTGAAACTGTTGCTCGGATCGACGGATTTATAGAAATCCACCAGATCGGGCTTGGCCGGGTAAAGATGGCCCACATTATGCTCCGCAGGATATTCTGCGCCGCGCCGATCCAGAATCGCAAGCATTTCCGCTTTCAGCGCTTTGAGGTCGACACCCTTTTTCACGATGTAATCCTGATGCAGCACATGGCACATAAAATGGCCGTAGTAGAGCTTATGCACCAGCTTGTCGGTGATATGCTCCGGCAGTTGCTCTAGCCAGTCGGTTTCATTGCGCTTCAGCGCGATATCGAGTGCGAGAATATCCTCAACCTCGTTGCTGTGGATATTCTGATAGCGGATTGCCGCCCCTGCCGCTGCAAAGCGGTGCAGGCCTGCAATCTTGCCCTCGCGCGCTGTGCATTCAAAGAAATTGCCCTCGCGCGCTGCAAAATAATCGCTCAGGAAACCACGCGCCTCGTCGATACCGCCGTCGCGCATCTTGAGAACCAAGTGATGCTCGAACCGCCCGCGGTATTCCGTCATCCGCTTGGGCAACACCCGAGGCGTGATACGCGACATAAACTGCATCACCTTATCGCTAAGCCCGCGCGTGAGAGAAAACTTGTTGAGCCGCGCATCAAACGCGCCCTTGATTGCAAAGAACGTCGGCAGCTTGTCGGTGCCAAGCCAGTCGATCATCATGACCGTATCTTTGCCGTAACGCTCTGTAATATCGAACACTTCGCGCTGCATATATTCTGCCGACACCGGCAGGCTCTTGAAGCTCGGCAACATATGGCGGCGCAGCGCGGTCAGATCGGCAGGATCATTGGTGCCAATGTAGAACACCTGTTCAGCGTCGTTCATCGGGTAGGTATCAAGGCGCACTGCAAAAACCGCGAGCTTGCCAGCGCAGCCCGCCGCCTCGTAAAGCCGCCGCTTGTCCGCGTTGAAACGCGCAGGCGATTCCGCCTCCACATCACGCACGCGGGTTGCGTATTCCGTGTCCGACGCTTTCTTGTTGCTTTGCTCCAGATCTGCATCATTGAAACGCCCCTCTTGCAAGCGGGTCAGGATATCTTCGGGAGTGCCACCCAGATCGACGCCAAGGTGGTTCACCAGCTCCAATTCGCCCTGTACTGTGATGCGCGCGAAAATGCTTAGTTCCGTATAGCTTGGCCCCCGCTCGATCAGCGAGCCACCGGAATTGTTGCACACACCGCCGATGATCGATGCACCTATGCAGCTCGATCCAATCACCGAATGAGGTTGGCGTTTCAAAGGTGCCAGCAACTTTTCCAGCGCAAAAAGCGTCGCACCGGGAAGCGAAACCGCTTGCGCGCCGTCCTTGATAAGATGAATGCGATCCATGCGGCGGGTATTGATCAAAACCACACCGCGATCGTAGCTACCATTGGGCGTTGACCCCTCTGTCAGGCCTGTATTCGCCGCTTGCATGATCACGATTTTATCGGCCTTCACACAGGCCTTGAGCACGTTCCATTGCTCCAGAACAGTGGCGGGCTGCACAACACAAAGCGCATCACCCTCGCCCGAGCGGAAACCCTTGCGGAACCGCTCGGTTTTTTTGCTACCTGTCAAAAGATGGCGCGCCCCGACAATGGATCGCAGGTCTTTGAGAAGCTCTTGATCGGTCATCGGGGTACTCCTTTTGTACAGATTACTTAATAGGCGACCGAGGGCAACCATGTGGCCAATTGCGGCCATGCAAAAACCATCGCCAATCCGGTGAGTTGCAACAGAACAAAGGGGACAATACCTTTGTAGATGTGCATCAACGTGATCTCAGGCGGGCAAACGCCTTTCAGATAAAAGAGCGCAAATCCCACAGGCGGTGTCAGGAAACTGGTCTGCAAGGTCACCGCCACAAGGATCACGAACCAAAGCAAGGCAGGCTCGTCAATCGCGCCAAAGCCCGGGATATCAAGGCCAAGACCATTGATGATAGGGCGCATGAGCGGCAGCACGATTAGCGAAATCTCGATCCAGTCCAGCACGAAGCCCAAGAGGAACACGATGAACAGAATGAACAGAACCGTCGCCGTCGGGCCAAAGCCAGTAGAGGCGATCATATGTTCAATCAACTCGTCGCCGCCAAGTTCACGCAGCACGTAGGAAAAGACCGTCGCACCAAGGAAGATCGCAAAGATATAAGCGGTCGTGTTGAAGGTCGACTTCAACACGTTCATCAGCTTTTGCAGCGACAACTTGCGATAGCCAAGCGCAAGCAAGGTCGCGCCAAGTGCGCCGATGCCCGACGCTTCGGTGGGTGTCGCGAGGCCCGCAAAAATCGAGCCGAGAACCGCAAGGATCAGCGCCAATGTCGGTAGAACCGCAACGCCCACATCCTTGACAGCCGCCCAATCGGGGCGCACCGCGCCGACTGGCACAGGCGCTACATCACGTTTCACCAGCGCAATGATGAAGATATACGTCAGGTAGAGGAAGCCGAGGATAACCCCCGGGAACACCGCCGCCATGAACAAATCCCCCACGGACAAAGCCATTTGATCCGCCATGATCACCAACATGATCGAGGGCGGGATCAGAATGCCCAGCGTGCCAGAGGCCGATACGACGCCCGCCGCCAAGGATGGCGAGTATTTCTGCTCCATCATCGAGGGAAGCGACAGAACGCCCAAGAGAACAACAGACGCACCGATGATACCCGTCGAGGCGGCAAGGATGATACCGATCATCGTGACCGTGATCGCAAGGCCACCGCGCACCGTGCCGAAAAGTTTCTGCATCGAGGTCATAAGCCGCTCGGCCACACCGGATTCGTCAAGCATAAGCCCCATGAAGATGAACATCGGCAAGGCCACCAGAACCGCATTGGACATGGTCGCATAAATACGGTTCACCACCGCGCCGAGCGTTAGATAGTCAAGGCCCGTCAGAGTTTCCTCAAGGCCCGTCCAGTTCATCACGCCGCTGTCGAAAAGATAGGCGACACCGCAATAGGCAACGCCCACGCCCGCCAGCGTCCATGCAACGGGAAAGCCCGTGAACAAGAGCGCGATGAACGTCAGGAACATCGCGATGACCAGCTTTTCTTCGGTGGTTTCGACGACGAAGGTTAGCGCGACGGTGACCAGCACGAAAGCGGCCAAAGCCCAAAGGATCAGGCGAATGCCTTTGCCCTCGCGCTCTTCCTCATAATTGACCCAAAGCGCATGCACATCATGGATCAGGCGCGCCGCGGCCGCGATGGCCAGCAAGATAAAGCTCAGCGGAATGACCGCCTTGAACGCCCAGCGCATCGGCAGGCCCGTCGGGCTGGATGAGCGCTCGTTCACACGGAAACTGTCGTAGAAATAATCATAGCCCTGATCGATCATCAGATAAATAAACGGCACCAAAAGCGCTGAAATACCAATGACTTCGATCACCCGCTGCGCGCGGCGCGAGAGCTGCATGTGCAGCAGATCGACCCGCACATGGCTATCCGTGACCAGCGCGTAGGAAATGCCGATCATCGTCACGAGACCGTAGAAATGCCACTGGATTTCATCCAGCATCGGGTAGTTCTGATTGAAAAGATAGCGCAGCAACACCTGGCTGACGATCGCAGCGACCAGCGCGACATTGGCCCACATGACCACATGGCCGATGGTCTTGACCGTCTTGTCGAGACCAAGCGCGAGACCTTGCGTATCACGGTCCGGATGCTCCAGAATTTCCTCATACGCCTGAACGGGATCGTCCAGTTGTTCTTGCCTGTCCATGGTGTGTCTCCTCACAGACGGACGCGCGAAATGGCGCTGTCCGCTCTCCCTGATTTAGCTTTTGAAAAGTGCGAAAATCGGTTTGGGAAAGGGCGGCGAAATATGCCGCCCCTCTTTGGTGTCGCTTGAGCGCTGCGCTTACTTGCGCGGCAGAAACGCATTCTCTTTCCAGATTTTGTAACCGTCGCGGAATTCGTTCATATCCGTGAGGACCTTGTTGAAGAACTCATCGCCAGCCGCTTCCTCTGCTGCAACTTCTTCCCAAGTCGCGCGGAATGTGTCGAGCATCTCGTCCGACCACTGCCGCATCTGGACACCGTTGTTTTCAACGTTGTCGATCAGGGCTGCATGCTGGATCGCTTCGCCTTCAGCGTAGCTGTCCGTGACGGAGGCTTTACACGCGTTATCGATGATCGCCTTGTGTTGCTCGGACGCTTCGTTCCAAACATCCTTGTTGATCATCAGCTCGAATACGGTCGCCTGCTGGTGCCAGCCGGGGAAATAGTTGAACTTGACCAACTTGTGAAAGCCGAGACGCGCGTCGATCGCAGGCATGGAGAATTCAGTCGCGTCGATCGCGCCTTTTTCCAATGCAGGGAAGATTTCACCGCCGGGTAGCAGGGATGTCGCAACGCCGAGTTTCTGCATGACTTTGCCGCCAAGACCGAAGAAACGCATCTTCAGGCCCTTGAGGTCCTCGGGCGTGTTGATCTCTTTGGCGAACCAGCCGGATGTCTCGGGAGCGATGATGGCGCAGGGCATGACATGCACGTTGTAGCCAGCCTGATCATACATTTCCTGATAGAGCGTCATGCCGTTGCCGTAGTAAAGCCATGCCATATATTCGCCCGCTTCGGGACCAAAAGGCACGGCAGAGAACAGCGGCGCAGCCGGGATTTTACCCGCCCAGTAACCAGCCGTCGTATAGCCCGAGTTGATCTTGCCCGAAGACACGGCATCGAGAATTTCGAATGGAGGAACCAGCTTGCCGGGTTCATAGACCTTCATGCGAAGCGTGCCGCCTGACATGAGGTCAAGCTGCTCTGCCACGCGTGGAATGGGCGACCCCAAACCGGGCAGAGCCGTCGAGAATGCAATTGGTGTCTTCAGCAACATTTTATCTGCCGCAAAAGCCGCAGGCGCCGTCAGCATGGTGGCCACAACGGCTAGAGATGTAAGTGTGTTTTTCATGTTTCCTCCACAGAACATTAAGGCCCGAAATGTTTCGACCAATGAGCGTATACCGATGTATGCAAAAGGCTTCGCCTGATGTGGTTCATAAAGTTTACCACTCTCTAACGTCAACTTACTTCAAACCAATCAGCCTGCGACAAACTTGACTTAGCTCTTTCTAAAAGAGGTATTTATATTGCATCTTTGAGCTATTCTTGGCTCAAAACTTTTTCATTTCACTTCAAAAACAAATGGTTAAAAAACTTGCCACCTTGTCCGCCTACGAAAAAACCCGGCTACATCTGGTAATTTTCTTTGGACTATTTATTTTACCACTTAACGCTTTTCCTGTTAGGATTATCCTCATGAACACTGATGCAACACCGCTGTTCGATCCGATCGGGCACGAATCTGTTTCCGCTACCATTGTGAAGCGGGTCGAGGAAATGATCGTAACGGGCGTGCTCAAGGACGGCACGCGTCTGCCCTCCGAGCGTAGCCTCGCCGAAGCGATGCAGGTCTCGCGCCCCAAAGTGCGCGAGGCACTCCAACAATTAGAGGCCAGTGATCTCATTCAGGTGCGCCATGGTGAGGGCTCGTTCGTCGCCCCGCTGATCGGCACCGCCATGTCACCGGCCCTCGTCGAGCTCTACGCACGACATACGACGGCATTTTCGAACTACCTCGAATTTCGCCACGAACAGGAATGCTTCGCCGCCTCCCTCGCCGCCGAGCGCGCGACCGAGGATGATCTGAGCATCTTGCGCGCCATCATGGAAGACATCGAACAGGCCCATGCGAGCGGCGATGCCGAAACCTCGCGCAGCGCCGATGTGCGCTTTCACTCCGCCATCGTGGACGCCAGCCACAACTCATTGCTGATTCATACGATGGCCTCAATCTACGAACTTATGCAGAAAAACGTATTTTATAACCGCAAGTTTTTGCGCGCGATGGACGGCAGCGGAGAAAAGCTGCTCCAGCAACACCGCGATATCGCCGAGGCGATCTTTGCCCATGATCCTTCGCGCGCCGCAGAGGCCGCCAGCGCGCATATCGAATTTGTCGCCGCCTCATTCAAAGTAAGTGTAGGCCAAACCAAACGCGAACTGGTCTCGCGCCGCCGCCGCGCCATGCTTGAAATCAGCAGCTAAAGCGCGCAGCAAAAAGGCGCAGTGCAAACCGCGCCCTTTTCTCTATCTACTAAAGTGGCCCGGCCCAATCACAAAGGTCCTAGGCCCACCTGCCCGTGAAGTCCTCAGGGATCATCAACACGCTTTTGTCCAACTCACTGACATTTCGCTTACCGCACAGCGCCATGGAGGTGTCCAATTCCTTATGGATCACATCAAGCGCAGTTTTAACGCCCTTTTGCCCCATCGCGCCCAGCCCATAAATATAAGCCCGCCCGATATAGGTGCCTGTGGCCCCCATCGCGAGCGCCTTGAGCACGTCCTGACCAGAGCGGATGCCACTATCCAGATGTACTTCGATCTGATCGCCAACCGCTTCCAGGATCGACGGCAGCATCTTGATCGAACTCATCGCCCCATCAAGCTGACGCCCGCCATGGTTGGACACGATGATCGCATCGGCGCCGACCTTCAGCGCCATCTTGGCGTCCTCCGCGTCCAGGATGCCCTTCAAGATCACCTTGCCGCCCCACATCTCTTTAATCTTTGCGATCTTGTTCCAATCCAGTGAATGATCAAACTGCTCTGCAGTCCAAGCCCCCAGATTGGCGGCATCCGACACCCCGTCGGCATGCCCGACCACATTGCCGAACTCGCGGTTCTTTGTCGCCAGCATTTGCAGCCCCCAAGTCCATTTGGTCATCAGGTTCGCGATCGTCTTGGCGGTCAATTTGGGCGGTGCAGACAGTCCATTCTTCAAATCCTTATGGCGTTGCCCCAGAATCTGCAGATCCAGCGTAATCACCAAAGCCGAACATTTTGCTGCCTTCGCACGTTCCAGAAGGCGACGAATATAGTCTTGGTCCTTCATCGTATACATCTGGAACCAGAAGGGCTTGTCAGTCTTTTCCGCGACCTTTTCGATCGAGCAGATCGACATCGTGGACAACGTGAACGGCACTCCGAACTCTTCAGCCGCCTTTGCCGCTTTGATTTCGCCATCCGCGTGCTGCATTCCGGTCAATCCGACAGGAGCCAGCGCAACGGGCATCGCCACATCCTGCCCGATCATCTGGCTGGCCGTCGAGCGCCCGGTCATATCAACGGCGACGCGCTGGCGCAGGCGAAGCTGATCAAAATCGGATGTGTTCTCGCGAAAGGTCTGCTCGGTCCAACTGCCACTTTCCGTGTAATCATAAAACATGCGCGGCACGCGCCGCTCGTAGATGCGTTTCAGATCATTGATCTCGGTAATGATAGCCATCCGACTTGCCCTCTCATGAATTGGTAAAAAATAATTACCACCGCACACCTTTTACGACAATCTGCCAAAAGCGCACATGCAAAAAGCGCGCCCCGGCCGAGACGCGCCTTGCTCTAGAACCGCTTCCTGCGTCACGCGCTATGAGCACCATCCGCGAGTGACTTCACAAAGGCAAGAACCTGCTCGACGCTCTCGCCCGCAGCAATCTTCTCGACGATGGCCGAGCCTACGACAGCCCCGTCGGACATCTGCGCAATCTCACGCGACTTCTCCGGCGTCTTGATGCCGAAGCCCACGATCACGGGCAAATCCGTTTGCGATTTGATCCTTGCGACTTCCGGCCCGACATCCGCGCCCTCGGCAGTAGCCGCCCCGGTGATCCCGGTAATCGACACGTAATAAACAAAGCCCGATGTATTCTGCAAAACCCGCGGCAAGCGCGCATCATCCGTCGTAGGCGTGGCAAGGCGAATGAAATTCAAACCCGCCGCTTGCGCCGGAATACACAGCTCCGCATCCTCTTCAGGTGGCAGATCAACAACAATCAAACCGTCGATACCAGCCGCCTTGGCCTCTTTCAAAAACGTTTCCACACCGCGCGAATAGATCGGATTGTAATAGCCCATCAATACGATCGGAGTTTCATCATCACCCTCACGAAACGCGCGCGCCATATCAAGCGTCTTTTGCAACGTCATGCCCTTATCAAGCGCGCGCTGCCCCGCGAGCTGAATGGTCGGCCCATCCGCCATCGGATCAGTGAACGGCAGCCCCAACTCGATAATATCCACGCCAGCCTGTGGCAGACCCTTCATGATCTGCAACGAAACCTCTGCATCGGGATCCCCCGCCATGATATAAGACACAAAGGCTTTCCTGCCGCTTGCGCGCAGGCTCTCGAACTTGGCATCGATCCGGGTCATCACAACGTCCTTTCCACTGTTGACACGCACTTGCCGCGAAACCTGCGCGCTGTGCAAGAGCGCCGATGCGCTTTGCGCCAAAAAAGCCGACACGCCCCACCTTCTTCGGCCTCAAAATACCTCGGGGGAGGCTCGGCTCGCCGAGACGGGGGCAGCGCCCCCACTCCGCATGGCCACTTGGCCATGCTAAACCCGCGCGCGCGCCAGCGCGCCCAATGTTTTCACCGTCCAAAACACGCAGATACCTTGCGCCAGCGCATAAACCTGCCGTATGGAGGCGCGTCAAAGCTAAGGAGAGCGTCATGGGTTTCAAAATGGGTATCGTCGGACTGCCGAATGTCGGTAAATCCACGCTCTTCAACGCGCTAACGAAAACCGCCGCAGCCCAGGCTGCGAATTTCCCCTTTTGCACGATCGAGCCTAATGTAGGCGATGTCGCCGTGCCCGATGCGCGCCTCGACACGCTGGCCGCCATCGCAAGCTCGAAACAGATCATCCCGACGCGCATGACTTTTGTGGACATCGCCGGCCTCGTCAAAGGGGCCTCCAAGGGCGAAGGCCTCGGCAATCAGTTTCTCGCAAACATCCGGGAAACAGACGCGATCGCCCATGTTCTGCGCTGCTTTGAAGATGGCGACGTCACCCATGTCGATGGCCGCGTAAACCCGGTCGAGGATGCCGACACCATTGAAACCGAACTTATGCTCGCCGATCTGGAAAGCGTCGAGAAACGCCGCCAGGGCCTGACCCGCAAAACCCGCGGCGGCGACAAGGAAGCAATCCAGCAGGACCGCCTGCTTGAGGCGGCTCAAAGAGCGCTCGAAGAGGGCAGGCCAGCACGTACAGTGGACGTGGATGAGGACGACAAAAAGGCATGGAAGCTGCTACAGCTCCTAACGTCCAAGCCTGTCCTTTATGTGTGCAACGTCGGTGAAGCCGAGAGCGCGACAGGCAATGCACACTCGGAAGCCGTCGCAGCGATGGCCGCTGCGCAGGGCAATTCCCACGTCATCATTTCCGCGCAGATCGAAGAAGAAATCAGCCAGCTCGACGCTGAAGAAGCGCAAATGTTCCTTGAAGAAATGGGCCTCGCCGAGGCTGGCCTCGACCGCCTCATCCGCGCAGGCTATGAATTGCTGCACTTGGAAACCTACTTCACAGTCGGTCCAAAAGAGGCCCGCGCCTGGACCATTCGCGAGGGAACAAGCGCGCCCAAAGCCGCAGGCGTCATCCACGGCGATTTTGAAAAAGGCTTCATCCGCGCCGAAACCATCGCTTACACCGACTATGTCACTTTGGGCGGTGAAGGCCCCTCTAAAGAGGCAGGGAAAATGCGCGCCGAAGGCAAGGCCTACATCGTCAAAGACGGTGATGTGCTGCACTTCTTGTTTAATAATTAAACCGCAGCGGCGTGCCCTCTCAGGTCCGCGCCGCCTCAAACTTGGCCCAAACATCTTCCAGCGTGTCGATGTCGAAACCCGGTGCGCGGGCGGGGCCTAAAACTATCGCTTCGCTTTTGACGACAGTTTCAATCGCATCCTGCAAATGCAGGATCACATCGTCAGGTATCACTATCGCGCCGTGACGGTCCGCATGGACCAACTCGCCCTGCGCTACGCGCATCCCCATGATGTTCGCTTCTGTGCCCAGATCAACCACATGGACATAGCCATGGCTCGGCCCGATGGAGCCCGCAAGGATCGGAAACCCTTCGTCAATCACATCCAGATCGCGCATCACGCCATTGGTCACTGCGCCTTTAAGACCAAGCCCTTTGTGCACCGCCACATGCACCTCGCCCCACCAACCTGCGATGCAATTGGGATAATCCACGTCCTCGATCACCGCAACCGAAGGAGCAGCCCCGCGCGCCATCGCACGGAAATACTCCATACGGCGCGCACGAATGACATCCCCGGCCTCGCTCGGCGGCGCAAGGCCCGAAATCCGCGCGGTGCGCGCAAAGCCGACAACCGCAGGATCACCGGGCTTGGAGTGCTGCATCGTGCCGCGTGTGAACCTGTTGAACCCGCGCTTGCCCTGCGCCACCTCAATCGCGTTGCAAACCGTCGGCGTATCGACCGAACGCAGCAGCCCAAGCAAGTCGTCCGTGAGTGTTTCCTCGGTCATGGCCCAGCCTCCTCAAGCACCTCGGTTTGCAGCAATATCTGCTTCCAGATCGCAATTTCATCAAACAGGGTTACCTCGCGCCGCAGACCCCGCGGGCCGAATTCAACGTGACTGACCCCCATCACATGCACCTCTGCCCCGCTCGGTGCACCGAAACGCCCCCAACCTTCATGGCATCCTGTTAGGGACCAGCGAATTGCACTGCGCGGTGCCATTAACGGATCGCTGCGCCCGATCTGGTGCGCGATCGTGAACTTCGCCGAGGGAAAACTGCTGCGCAGGCCGAGCCAGAACGCATCCGCTGCGCTCTGCCCATGCGCCTCCACGCCGCCCGGGAGCGACAGATGGCAAGCACGGTCATAGGCATCTGGGATCACACTGAAATCAGCGTCCATCATGCGGCGCAGAATGCCCGCATGGGCTGCTCCCCACTCGTCCTCGTTCCCATGCCCGGTGTAAGGCCCTGTGACATCACTCTCAGGCGTGAGCGGCATCGCCCTATCGCCAGCGGCGATCATCGCACGCGCAGCCGACTCGCCCGTTTGCCCCAGTTGCACAGCAATCGCCGCATTGTCGCGGATCAACCATTCGTCCCAAACACGGTTATCACGGCAAAACGTGTCGGCAATCGTGCGAAATGTGAGCTTGCGCCCGCTCGCAGCGCCAAAAGCGCCCCCTTGGTGGGTCGCCGTGGAAATGATGCGGTGCGAAGACAGAAATCCATCGTCTTCATTACCGCACCAAATCACGTCTTCACCCAAAAGCTGACGGTCCGGAAATTCGCTCAATGTCGCCATTGTATTGGCTTTTCCCGCGCCATTGCCCCGCGAAATCCCTGCAGGCGTGCGCACCAATAGATCATCACCATAGTGCCAGTTGAGTGCTGCGATATCACGCCCCTCCCAGATCATCGCCGTGCATTTCAGGATGTAGTCGGGCAAATCGGCGAAGCGCGCATCGAACCCCCTCATCGTAAATCGCTCTTTCGAGTGGCGTTTGACCCCATTTTCATGCGCATCACCCAGACCTTTCCATTCAGAGACAGGCTATCAGGTTGCGGCGTTTTGAATAGGTATGCAAGAGGGGCCACCCGCAGAAAATCCAAAAAACAAGAGTTGTGCATCTCGCCAGTTTTAGCCACCCTGCCCTCAAACGATCAAGGACGCCGCATTATGACCAGCCCGCTCAAACTTATCATCGACACGGACCCCGGTATCGACGACGCTATGGCGATCTTTTACGCAGCGGCCGCACCGGACATCGAACTGCTCGGCCTCACCTCCATCTTTGGCAATGTTACGGCCACCCAAGCCACCCGCAATGCGCTGCGACTGCTGGAATGGGCTGGGCTGAACGACGTTCCCGTGGCACAAGGAGCTAGCAAACCCCGCACCCTGCCCGCTTTTCCGCCATCGCATAATGTGCACGGGGACGAAGGCTTTGGCGAAATGCCTGCAGAAACACCCGAAGGCAAAGCGCTGGATGAGCCAGCCGCCGAATTTCTCGTGCGCATGGCGCGCCAGCACAAAGGCGAATTGGTCCTTTGCCCCATTGGCCCATTAACCAACATCGCGGATGCGCTCGACCTCGATCCAGAATTCGCCAGCAACGTCGCGCGCATCGTGCTCATGGGCGGCTCCTTGGAGGAAGGGGGCAACATCACGCCCCACGCCGAGGCGAACATTTACCACGATCCCCATGCCGCTGAGCGCGTCTTTGCATCCGGCGCAAACATCACCATGGTCGGCCTCGATGTCACCCACCGCATCCTGTGCACCGCAGAGGATTTCGACGCTATGGAGGCCGCAAGCCCCCGACTTGGCGGCATGATCAACGAGATGAGCCGCTTTTATCTGCACTTCTACGCAAAAGTCGGCAAACACGATGGTTGCTCGCTTCACGACCCCGCAGCGGTTATCGCCTGCACCCACCCCGAGCTTTTCACCCCGCGTGCAGTGCCCGTGAGCGTCTCTTGCGAGAAAGAAACCTCCGGCAAAACCATCCTTGCGCAGGACGGTCGACCCGAAACCGACGTCCTCATGTCTATCGATGCCCCTGCTGTCAAACGGCAGTTTCTCCACGAGATGTCAAAACTGGCATAAGGCACAACATTTTAGCAAAACTTCGCATTTTCCGGCTTGTATCCCCTGCCCCATCGGGGATATCCCCGTCGGCGGAGACGTGGCCGAGTGGTCGAAGGCGCTCCCCTGCTAAGGGAGTAGGCCCGGAAGGGTCTCGAGGGTTCGAATCCCTTCGTCTCCGCCACACAATTCACTCTGCCAAGACCCGTCGTGTGGCAATTACGGAAAACTTATTACTTGGACTCGCGTGCCCTTGCGCTCCTCCCAGCGCATGCGCTGCGTTTCGAGAAAGTCGTGAAAGCGGCAATTTCTTCTGATAGGTTTCGGCAAAGCCGCCCCCATCAGTGCGCGGGACAGACGGGCTAAATTGGGAGTTGCAATTATGGTTGAGCCGGAGACATTCACGTTCCTTACAGAACTTGCGCAAAATAATCGCAAGGCATGGGTGGACCAGCACCGCGACGAGTTTGGCGATGCGCGGCGCAACTTTACCGGAATTGCCATGACCCTGCACAGCTATGCAGATCGCTTTGACCCCTTCGTCGCCGAGGCCCGCAGCAAGCCCAAGCAAAGCTACACAAAAATGCAGCAAGACCCGCGTCACCGCGACGGCCCCGGCCTTTATCGCACAGGCGTGGATATATTTGCCAATGCTGGCCACCCCGAAGAAGACTTCGGGTACTACCTGCATCTCGAGCCCGGTCAATGCTACGCAGGCAGTGGCTTGCTACAGCCCTCCAAAACGGGCCTCAACCGAATGCAAAAACGCCTGCACGATGATCCGGCAGGCCTTGAGGACGCCTTGCGCGACGACGCATTCAGCGAGATGTTCCCCAATGGCCTGTTCACCCGAAAAAAACTGAACTCGGTGCCACAAGGATATGAGCGCGATGATCCGGCAGCGCCCTATTTGCAAATGGCCGGGCTGGGATGTCGCAAGAATTTGCCAGACGCGTTTTTATATGACGATGACGCGATCGACACACTGATCGAGATTTTCCGCGCCGCCAGTCCACTGGTCCGTTACTTCGATTAACCCCGAAGCAGACCGCTCACGCGCAGGCCAGAACCCATAAGAGAGGCGCGCGATAAATCGTTCTGATCGACCAGAACGACATGGCCAGCACTCACGCCTGCAGATGGATCGAAAAAACCTGCAGTATCAGCGCTGTAGACATCAATCTTCAAATATTACCATCATATTTTATTGAAACACTTGGTGCTATGGTGATCCCCCCTAAAATCAGTGGTGATGGATTCAGCTGGTCACTGCAACACAGTGTAGAGCTTTGAATTTAAAAGACTGTGTTGATGACCAAGCCACGACCGATGGACGAGCAAAGGAAATCCGAAACTTGACATGAATGGGAGCGCGGGACCGCTATGGCTAATATAGCGCGGGCTATCGACAAACCGCCGGCGACTGCTTTCTCGAATTCGCAATATCATGGTGGCATCCGACCGCGGCAAAGGTTTCGGCGTGCTGCGGCTTTGAGTCTGGAGGAACGCGAGGAATTTTCCCGAGGTAATTCTCATGGGTGTAGCGCAGGTTTCATAGCCAAGACGTTGTGCCGCAGCCCTTCGACAATAAGTCGAGAATATATTAAAAACGGCGGGCGCGTGCGGTACCGTGCTATCATTGCAAACAAATCTACGTGGCGTCGCGGCCAGCGCCCCAAGAGTTCCTGCCTTTCAAGCTACTCATAAAAAGACTTGGACAAGGTCGCAGCACATCTGAACAACCGGCCAAGAAAAACCTTGGGCTTCCTGTCGCCTGCCCGTAGATTAGAGCTGCTGTTGCCGTGACCCGCTGAATCAATCACCACCAATTTAAGGGGGATTACCCTATAAGCAGCCGATCGAAAAGCAGCCGATCGAACAGGTTTGCTGGGGTCGCTGACGATCGTATTGCTGCCGACAACACCACCGAACTTATCACACACACGATATGAGGTGCCGGATTTAGGGAGCCAATGCCGTTTCAATCTATTCCGCTTCAATGCACAAGCTTCAGGCGCTGACTCGCAAAACCGAAAATGCACCCAAAACCGCATAAAAAAAGCCACGTCTTTAAGCGTGGCCTCAACGACTTATCGCCGGGTCCTAGGATGACCTATCTGTTGACCTACTGGTGCGGTCGGGGGGACTCGAACCCCCACGAGTGTTACCTCACAGCGACCTCAACGCTGCGCGTCTACCAATTCCGCCACGACCGCGAAACACCAGTAAGTGAGCGGCGTATAGACGAGCCGATTTGCGATGCCAAGCGCAAATCGCCCATTAATCCCGAAATCTCTCAGACGGGTGATCCGCCCTTAGGCAGGCGTGCTCCCGCCGCCTGCACGGCCCATCCACCGCCACAGAATCAAGGCCACGACACTCAGGCCCAGCGATACTGCAAAACCGGGGACTTCGACCCCTTTGAACATCACATCCGACATCAACCGCCCTGGCAAAAGCGTAAACAGCCCTGCCCCGACAAGGCCGACCATCGCACCTTGCATGTGTTTTTTATGCGCGGTGATCCGGCCCCGGCGCACCTGATAGATGGCTCCAGAAAGTTAATATAACGTCAACAGCGATAGAAAATGGATCGGGCTGAATGGACCAAACAGGCGAATTTCATGCACCGCGAAGGAACTCAGCGCGGTCAACGCCATAGCAAGCGTCCAGACGCGCCCTGTTAACATGTGCAGCCGATCGCCCTTGCGGCGTACCAAGATAACCGGAATCAAGGCCAGCGCAGCAAGCGCTGCGCCCACGTGAAGTTGAATTGCCACAGAAGCGGCGAACAGGGGAGCGATATCCATGAGAAAGGTCCTTTTCCAAATGCGTCAAGTTGCGCTAAACCCTTGCATGGCCGCCCCATTTGGCGGTGTCTTTACGCTCTGTGGCGAAACGCGGGGATTTTACGTGACCGACAGCCCACCGCAACGCGCGCTTCGTGAAGTGCGGCGCATTTTTTCGTCGCATATGACGCAGATGGTTCTACTGGCTGTGGTGATCTTGCTCGGCATATCCGGCCCGTTCGGCACGCTGCAAAGCATGACGCTTGGCCCACGCCTTGCATACTGGGCCATCACCGCACCTTTGACCTTCGCGCTCGGTATTTTCGTTTCAACCATCACAGGTGAGGCCCTGCGCGGCAAGGTCGCGATTTGGGCCGCGCGCGCCTTGACCGCCGGCGCAGCGGCCTTTGCAATCGGCATCTGCGTCACCCTGCTCAACTGGATCGCCTTCGGCATCGCGCCGTTCGAAATCAGCTATGTGGGCCCCCTGCTCGTCTCGGTCATCGCGGCAGCGGCGGTCATAGCACTCGCTGCGCAATACCTCTGGGATAATGCCAGCCCCACTGGCGCGCAGATCGATGCGCCGCCTGCCCTGCTCGAGCGAATCGAGCTTGGTAAACGCGGCGCTTTGATTTCGCTCTCAGTGCAGGATCACTATGTAGAAGTCGTCACCACAAAAGGCACGTCGCTATTGCTCATGCGGCTTTCCGATGCAATTCGCGAGACGGGTCAGATCGAGGGCCTGCAAATCCACCGCTCCCACTGGGTCGCGCTTCGCCAGGTTACCGAAGCGCGCCGCAAGGGGGACAGGGCCGTGCTCACACTTGCGGACGGGCGCGAGTTGCCAGCCAGCCGTAGCAACGTCAAAGCCTTGAAAGACGCAGACATCCTGCCAAAGTAGGCGGGATACGGGAACGAAATAATTGCCTCTATTCGGGGCGCATAGTAAGGCGCTGTCATGGTAGAGTGGAAAATTTCAAACGGCTTGATCGAGTACGAAGACGCGGTCATTTTCATGGAAGCGCGCGCCGCGGCAATCGCTGCTGGCGAGGCAGACGAGATGATATGGCTGCTCGAACATCCGGCCCTTTATACCGCCGGCACTTCGTCCAATCTTGCCGATCTGACCGATCCGGAGCGCTTTCCCGTGCACCTCTCAAAACGCGGTGGACAATATACCTATCATGGCCCAGGCCAACGCGTTGCCTATGTCATGCTCGATGTAGGCAAGCGCGGACGCGATGTGCGCGCCTTCGTCAAACAACTCGAGGCTTGGGTGATCACGACCCTGTCCGAATTCAACGTCACGGGCGAAATTCGCGAGGGCCGCGTTGGCGTCTGGGTGGCGCGGCGCGACAGACCCGTGCACGCCAGCGGTGCCTTTCAAGAAGACAAGATCGCCGCAATTGGCATTCGACTTCGCAAATGGGTCAGTTTTCATGGTATTTCCATCAACGTGGAGCCTGATCTGGAGCATTTTAGCGGCATCGTTCCTTGTGGAATCACCCAGCACGGAGTCACCAGCCTTGTCGATCTGGGCTTGCCCATTTCAATGGATGACCTCGATGTCGCGCTAAAACGCAGCTTTGACACGGTATTTGATACAAATTAGCGGTTTTTCCGTTGGTATTTGATCAAAGCGCTCGCTCCGCTTAACTCCGGATTCAGTTCTATGCTGGATGAATGGCATCAAAGCAGGCAGCAGCCTGCGACAATTTTTGTTGATCTGCGTCAAACTCAGACATTGAAGCCAAGGGGGAAGCATTCTAAAACCAGATGCAATACCAGGCGCATGCGGAGACTCCTCATGCGCCTTTTAAACACATCAGCAGGAGGCACGCATGGCAGACGCAGCCATTCACGGCCATGAACACGAAGATCAGCGCGGCTTTTTCACCCGCTGGTTCATGTCCACGAACCACAAAGATATCGGTATCCTATATCTGTTTACCTCAGCAATCGTCGGTTTCATCTCTATAACCTTCACCGTTTACATGCGTATGGAGCTGATGGAGCCCGGCGTGCAGTACATGTGCCTTGAAGGTGCACGTATGACAGCGGCGGCAGTAGGCGAATGTACGCCAAACGGCCACCTCTGGAACGTTCTGATCACCGGTCACGGCATCATGATGATGTTCTTCGTGGTGATTCCCGCGCTCTTCGGCGGTTTCGGCAACTACTTCATGCCTTTGCAAATTGGCGCGCCGGACATGGCGTTCCCGCGGATGAACAACCTAAGCTACTGGATGTATGTCGCCGGTACGACGCTTGCGATCTGCTCGTTCTTTGTTCCCGGTGAAGCAAGCGGAGCATTGGGCGTAGGCGCAGGCTGGGTGCTATATCCACCGCTTTCGACCGCTGGTAGCCCGGGCATGGCAATGGACATCGCAATCTTCGCGATCCACGTATCCGGTGCAAGCTCGATCCTTGGTGCGATCAACATGATCACCACCTTCTTGAACATGCGCGCACCCGGTATGACGCTATTCAAAGTACCATTGTTCGCTTGGTCAATCTTCGTGACAAGCTGGCTGATCCTCTTGTCTTTGCCAGTTCTGGCAGGCGCGATCACGATGCTGCTAACAGATCGTAACTTCGGCACGACATTCTTTGATCCGGCAGGCGGTGGGGATCCGGTCCTCTACCAACATATCCTGTGGTTCTTTGGACACCCCGAGGTTTACATCATCATTCTGCCCGGCTTTGGTATCATCAGCCATGTCATCGCAACGTTCTCTCGCAAACCTGTTTTCGGTTACTTGCCGATGGTTTGGGCGATTATCGCGATTGGCGCACTCGGCTTCGTCGTATGGGCACACCACATGTATACCGTGGGTATGTCGTTGACGCAGCAAAGCTACTTCATGCTGGCGACCATGGTCATTGCGGTGCCGACGGGTGTCAAAGTGTTCAGTTGGATCGCTACGATGTGGGGCGGCTCGATCGAGTTCAAGACGCCGATGCTCTGGGCCTTCGGCTTCTTGTTCCTCTTCACAGTTGGTGGCGTGACAGGCATCGTTCTTTCGCAGGCGGCAGTGGACCGTGCCTATCACGATACCTACTATGTCGTTGCACACTTCCACTACGTGATGAGCCTTGGAGCGGTCTTCGCCATTTTCGCAGGGATCTATTTCTACCTGCCTAAAATGTCGGGTCGCATGTATCCTGAATGGGCTGGCAAGCTGCACTTCTGGGCGATGTTCATCGGCTCGAACATCACCTTCTTCCCACAGCACTTCTTGGGTCGTCAGGGCATGCCGCGTCGTTACATCGACTACCCGGAGGCCTATGCCTACTGGAACTACGTTTCAAGCTGGGGCGCATTCCTGTCCTTCGCATCCTTCCTCTTCTTTATCGGCGTGATCCTCTACACACTGCGCGCAGGCGCTCGTGTGACAGAGAACAACCCGTGGAATGAGTACGCAGATACACTAGAGTGGACCCTGCCCTCACCGCCGCCCGAGCACACGTTCGAGCAGCTTCCAAAGCAGGAAGACTGGGACAAAAGCCCGGCCCACTAAGCGTCTTGGCTTAACGTAAACGATCTACAAAGCCCCGACGTTCCGCGTCGGGGCTTTCCTTTTTCTGCACTGCCACTACCTCTGTGATATCCAGCAGGCCAACGGAAAACAGCCCATGCCATATCAATGGTCACAAAACAGTTCTGATAGAACCAGCAACAGGCTTGTCCTTTGGCCCCATCAATCCTTGCCAGCGCGCGGCATGGCCGCCTTTGTACTGGCCACCTTCACGATGATCTCACTGCCGCTTTTTGCATTGATCGGCACAGCAGTGCTGTGGGGCTTGCTCCCGTTTCTGCTGCTAGCCGTCGGTGGCATCTGGTATGCTTTGAACCGTTCGTACCATGATCGCAGCATTTCAGAGGTTCTGTTGATTACGCCGGACATTACGCAGCTTGATCGCAGCAATCCGCGCGCACAGGATCAGCATTGGGAATGCAACACCTATTGGGTGCGTGCGGCCCTACATCCCAGCGAAGGACCGGTGCCGAATTACGTCACTCTTCAAGGCGGCGGACGTGAAGTTGAAATCGGTGCGTTTTTAAGCGAAGAGGAACGCATCGCACTTTATAGCGAACTTTGCGCCCGACTTGGACGCTGAACGTTTCACACAGGCCACCAAATTTATGCACGAACAAACCCAGCTCGCCAAATTGCGCCGCGCCGTGATCGCACGCCTCGCCCACTTCGGCGCAGCGCCGCTGTTGCCGCGCAATTCGCTCAACAAGGCCGAGCATGCGGCCCTTGCCCTAAAAACCCACTTAACATCTGCAAAAGGCAACCCAATCACCACCTTTGCGATTCCCTTGGTCGGCGCAAATCAGGTCAGCGATTGGGCGGTAATCGAAGAAACGCTGGAACGCTCTTTGCGCGCACTGATTGCACAGAGTGATCCGAATTGGCGCGCGGTTATCTGCTCACAAACGCGCCCCGATGCAATAACGCTCGACCCACGCATCACGCATTTACCTTTTGATCAAAACATAGATGGCCATGACAAGGTTGCGAAACTCCAATCGCTTGCGCAGCATTGCTTGACCGACACTGCAAAACCCGGATTTTTCATGCCGCTGGACGGCGATGACCTGCTGCACCGCGATTTCACTACTGATCTGCACGCTCAGCCGGACAAGGGCCTGCTGGTCTGCGCAGGATATATGGTAAACGCTGGCACGGGCCACGTCGCTGAAACACAAAATCGCAGTCTACGCGCACTTGGACAAAAACCGTTCTGGAAATTCTGTGGCAGCTGCATGGCCCTGCCTGTCGGCGGAGCGCCCGCCGCCGAAACCGCGTTTTTCCAAGCGCTAGCAGAGCACGAACACAGGCTCTACCCCTACCTCGCCGAATTGGCGGGTTTCACGCTTGAACGCAGCACTGCCGCGCGCGCGCTTTACGTCATCAATCATGGCGAAAATTTTGAGAGTCGCCGTGGGCGCGGTGGCTTCAAACAGCGTTTCATCGAGCGTTTCAAGGTAACCGACCAAGAGCAACTTTCGCAGCTCACCATCGATTTTCCCGGCTCCAGCGCCCTTGTTAGCCCGCGCAAAGCCGATCTTTGACCACCGGACCGACGCTGCCAAAATCCATTTGGCCAGTGTAGCGCCCTTTAAGAATCCCCATCACCTTGCCCATATCACGAATTGACTCCGCACCGGTCTCGGCAATCGCGGTGTTCACCGCCTCTGCGACCTCGGCTTCACTCAACTGGCGTGGCAGGAATTCTTCGATCACGGTGATCTCCGAACGTTCGCGCTCTGCCAGATCTATCCGCCCACCTTCTTCATAGGCGCGTGCGCTTTCCAGGCGCTGCTTGGACATTTTTCCAAGGATCGCAAGGACTTCGTCCTCGCCCACGCCCTCGTCGCGCCCCTCGGAGCGTGCATCAATATCGCGGTCCTTGATCGCAGCGTTAATCAGACGCAACGTCGAGAGCCGATCGACCGCCTTGTCGCGCATCGCCTGTTTCAGTGCTGCTGTAATCTTCTCACGCATGTTATGCTCCAAACCCATCCCCTGGTCTTTCAGAGCCTTGGACCTTAGCCAAAGCAGCGCCGCGGTGCAAGGGTCGTGATTTTATTTAAGGTACTGATTTATAAGGGTTTCGTTTTTGGGCTTTCCCTTGACGTTGCGCTGCGTGGGACATAGTTTCGCGCCAATTTAGCTGCTGCAGCATGCAAATCTGAACATCGGGGAACTGCCACATGCCGACCTCTGCGCAAACACTCAGCCTCTCGCAAAGCACTCAAAAACCCACCGCCTGCATTGCGCTTGCCGATGGCTCGCTGTTTTATGGCCATGGTTTCGGTGCAACCGGCACCGCAATCGCAGAGCTGTGCTTCAACACAGCCATGACCGGTTATCAGGAAATCATGACCGATCCGTCCTACGCCGGGCAGATCGTCACCTTTACCTTCCCGCATATCGGCAACACTGGCACCAATATCGAGGACGAAGAGACCGGCCAGCCTGTCGGCGCAGCGGGCATGGTCGTCAAATGGAACCCGACAGAGGCATCCAGTTGGCGCAGCACACAAGAGCTTGGCGATTGGCTTGCCGCGCGCGGCTGCATCGCGATCGGCGGCGTCGACACGCGCCGCTTGACCCGCGCAATCCGCCATCAAGGCGCACCGCATGCTGCGCTCGCTCATGATCCAGATGGAAATTTCGACACCAAGGCGCTGATCGCTCAGGCCAAGGCCTTTGCTGGCCTCGAAGGGCTCGATCTCGCCAAAGATGTCAGCTGCACCCAAAGCTATCGCTGGGATGAAATGCGGTGGGCCTGGCCGGACGGCTACCCTGTGCAAACCGCCCCCAAGCACAAGGTCGTCGCGATCGATTTCGGCGCCAAGCGCAACATTCTGCGCTGCCTTGCCTCTGCGGGCTGCGACGTCACCGTGCTCCCTGCGAGCGCCACAGCCGAAGATGTCCTTGCCCATAATCCGGACGGTGTTTTCCTGTCCAACGGACCGGGCGATCCCGCCGCAACAGGCGTCTATGCGGTGCCAATGATCAAAGGGATTTTGGCGCGCAAGGACTTGCCTGTGTTTGGAATTTGCCTTGGACATCAGATGCTTGCACTCGCGCTTGGGGCCAAGACGATCAAAATGAACCACGGTCATCACGGGGCCAATCATCCCGTGAAGGATCACGACACCGGCAAGGTGGAAATCACCTCGATGAACCATGGTTTTGCAGTTGATAGCCAAAGCCTGCCAACGGGTGTGATCGAAAGCCACGTGTCGTTGTTTGATGGCTCGAACTGTGGCATCCGCCTTGAAGATCGCCCCGTGTTTTCCGTTCAGCACCATCCGGAAGCAAGCCCGGGACCACAAGACAGCTACTACCTGTTCGAACGGTTCGCCGCATATATGGCGGTCAAAAAAGCCTGAAATTGCCAAGCCGTGCAGGGCCGTTAATCTGCCCTTAACATCTTTCGGCACACAAAGGGTCTGAGCGATAGAATCCGGACCCTTTGATGAGCAACGCGCGTATGCGCCTGGTAAAGCCGGGCGCGCCTTTAAATAGATATGTCGCAAAACGTCCACTTGGACGGCTGCTTGTCGATCGTGGATTGGTGTCCTCCTCTGATCTGTTCGCGACATTGGGGCATCAACGATCTAGCGATGCGCCGCTTGGCCAACTTCTACTCGCACGAGGAGCGCTCAGTGAAACGGCTCTTTATCAAACCTTGGCAGAACAATTTGGCGTGCTTTATGTTGATCCCGCGCACATGCCCCATGATGCCGATCTGCAAGCGGGAATACAGCCACACCTGGCCTTGCAACGCCAAACCATCCCGTGGGCGCGGCGCGGCAATGTCACCTTGCTCGCCACCAGCGCGCCAGAACATTTTGAAGCCGCGGCGGCGGCCCTTCCTGCCCGTTTGCATCCAGCCTCCATGGTCATTGCCAACAAATCCGACATCGAAGCGGCAATATGCGCGCAAGGCAACGCGGCGCTGGCGGAACGCGCCGAACATCTTTTGCCCGAAAACCTAAGCTGTCGCAGTTTACCTTCGCAAATCAAAACATTGATTGCATTGCTGTTGCCAACGCTCTCTATATCTATTGTTTTTCAATGGCTTAGCTTAGCAGACCTCTACCGCACCCTGTTCACCTTTGCATTCGGCATGGTCTGCGTCGGCATCGCTATCAAGACCAGCGGTGCGCTGATCCAGATTTTTGCCCGCAAACCCATACTTTCCGCCCGCGCGCCGCCCCCTGAAAAACTGCCGCGCGTGAGTATCTTGATCCCGTTGCACGACGAAAGCGATGTGCTTGACGCGCTTTTGCGCCGTATCGGGCTGCTCTCATATCCCAAGGCACTTCTGGATGTAATTCTGGTGATTGAAGCCACCGACCTCCCCACGCGCACGCATCTTGAAACGGCACGCCTGCCGACCTGGATGCGCGTGTTGATTGTGCCCCCTGGCCGCATCACCACAAAGCCGCGAGCCCTAAATTATGCGCTGCCGTTCTGTCAGGGCGATATCGTTGGGATCTATGACGCCGAGGATGCCCCAGACCCAGAGCAAGTGTCAGACGTTGTCGCAGCCTTTCACGCTGCACCAGAAAAAATGGCATGTGTTCAATGCGTTCTGGATTTCTACAACGCCAAAGCCAACGCACTTTCTCGGTTCTTCGCCATCGAATACGCGACGTGGTTTCGTCTGGTTCTACCCGGGGTCGCGCGCATGGGCTTTGCCATTCCACTTGGCGGCACCAGCGTGTTCTTCCGCCGTAGCGTACTGGAAAGACTTCACGGCTGGGACGCCCACAATGTCACAGAGGACGCCGATTTGGGCATTCGCTTGGCGCGTTCGGGCTATCACACCATGCTAATAAACTCGGTCACAATGGAGGAGGCGAACAATTCCCCGTGGCCTTGGATCAAACAGCGCTCGCGTTGGCTCAAGGGCTATCTGATCACCTATTTCACCCATATGCACAGTCCGCTTCGTCTATTTTTCGAATTGGGGACTTGGAAATTTCTTGGTTTTCAGGCGTTTTTCCTCTCCGCCATCAGCCAATATATGCTTGCCCCGCTGATTTGGTCTAGCCTTCTGCTCTATTTCGGCGCGCCGAACTGGATGCAAAGTGCATTGCCTGTCGAATTACTCGGTGCGCTTTGGATCACATTCATCGCGATGTGGTGCATTAGTATCGCGGTCTACATCGTCGCTGTTTCAGGCAAGGCACATCGCCACCTGATCCCTTGGACCATTTGCATGGGGCCATATCTCGCACTTGGCACTCTTGCGATTTACAAAGGCGCTTGGGAGTTGATCACACGCCCATTTTATTGGGACAAAACCTCACACGGCCATAGCGGTGATGTGTCTGATCAACCCGCATCGAGCGACGCCGCATCCAGCTTGAGCCGCGTGACGAAAGCTACCGAAATATGATTGCGCAAAGCCGCCTGCGCCGCATCTTCATCGCGCCGCGCGATCGCTTCGACTATTGCATTGTGCTCGGTCATTGCAACTTCGCCGCGCCCCTCCGCCGCCAACGACGTCGTCGCCATAAGCGCCATGGATCGGTGCACCAGATCAAGTTGCTGCACCAGATAGCGATTGTGCGAGGCAAGGTGGATTTGCTTGTGAAACCGCCGGTTCGCGCGCGAAAGTGCCGCAGGATCGGTCATCAATTTGCGATCCTGCTCGATCATGTCGCGCAGCACCTGGATTTCCTCATCCGCCGCATGACGCGCAGCAAGGCGCGCGGCAAGGCCTTCAAGCTCTGCTCGCACAACATAGAGCTCAGACATCTGGTTATGGCTCAGCGATGCAACGATCAAACTGCGCCCGTCCCGCGTCAAAAGGCTTTGCGTTTCAAGGCGCTGCAAAGCTTCTCGAATGGGCGTGCGTGACACGCCGAAACGCTCGGCCAAATCACTTTCAACAAGGCGATCGCCGGGTTTGTACACGCCCACATCGATCGCTTCCAAAATCAGCGAATATGCGTCCGTCTGCCCTGTGCGTCCTTGGTTCATGCTTTTGCCCTTACTATGTTTTGCCAAAGCCTATGCGCTCGGGCGCAGCGCAGCAACCTGTTGAACGCCCCGCGCATTAACGATACCCTTCGCCCCATGCCAAAATCTCATTTCTCGCACGTCACCACATGGGTGTTCGATCTCGACAACACGCTTTACCCGCCGCATATGCGTCTATTCGATCAGATTGAAGTGCGCATGACTGCCTATGTCATGCAGGCGCTCAAAGTGGATCGCGCGCGCGCGGATTATCTGCGCGGCCATTATTGGCGCACGCACGGTACGACCCTTGCAGGGTTGATGCGCGAACACAGCGTCGACCCTGCCCCTTATCTCATGGAGGTGCATGACATTGATTTCACAGTTCTTTCCCCCGATCCGGATCTGCGCAGCGCGATCACGGCGCTGCCGGGGCGCAAGATCGTCTACACCAATGGCTGCGCGCCCTACGCTGAAAACGTACTTGCAGCGCGCGGATTGAACGGCCTGTTTGATGCGGTTTACGGCGTCGAGCATGCAGATTTTCATCCCAAACCAGATGCCGCCGCCTTCGATACGGTCTTCACTAAGGACGGCGTTCTGCCCACCAGCGCCGCGATGTTCGAAGATGACCCACGCAACCTTGCCGTGCCCCACGCCCTTGGCATGCGCACCGTGCATGTGGCCGAAGCGCCGCTTGCGCAGACACATATCCATCACCACACCGCAGATCTGACCAGTTTTCTGCGCGCGATCACCTAGGCTTGCGGCGATTTGCCTATGGCAGCGCAGGCCCAAGCGCCTATTTCAAGTGCAAGCACGGAGAGAGCCATGGATCACGACATCATCATTTCAGGCGGCGGCATCGCAGGTCTGAGCGCGACCGCCGCCTTTGCCAGCGCTGGATTTGACGTGCTCTGCGTTGATCCGAGCGCGCCAATCACGACGCGCGCAGCGGTTGGAGCAGACCTGCGCAGCACCGCGTTTTTGCAGCCCGCGCGCCAATTGTTTGACGACATTGGCCTGTGGCCTCGCCTTGCGCCGTATGCCGCACCCTTGCAAATCATGCGCATCATAGATGCGGGCGGGCCCGAGCCGGAGGCGCGCACCTCCAAAGAATTCAACGCCGCTGACATCTCGGATCTGCCGTTTGGCTGGAACCTGCCCAATTGGCTTTTGCGCCGTGAAATGGCGGCGCATCTGGAAAGTCTGCCGAATGTGACCTTTCGCACGGGCGTCGGCGCCGAGCGGCTGTTTACGCGCACCAATGAGGCCCGCGTTGGTCTCAGCGATGGCACCCGCGTCAAAGCGCGCCTTGTCATCGGTGCAGACGGGCGCGGCTCGCCAATGCGCGAAGCGGCAGGAATAGGCGTGAAAACAACGCGCTACGGGCAAAAGGCGCTGGCGTTTTCCGTCACGCACGAAATGCCCCATGACAATGTCTCGACTGAAATCCACCGCACGGGCGGCCCTTTCACACTGGTGCCTCTACCAGATTTCGAGGGCAAGCACAGCTCTGCAATCGTGTGGATGGAGGAAGGGCCGGTCGTCAAAGCGCTCGCTGAAATGGATACGAGCGGCTTTGAAGAGGCGATGAACATCCGCTCCTGCGGCGTGCTTGGCCGCCTTACCCTCAACTCTGCACGCACGATCTGGCCAATCATCAGCCAGCACGCCGAGCACCTGAGCGGCGAGCGCCTCGCCCTCATCGCAGAGGCTGCGCATGTGCTTCCACCCATTGGTGCGCAGGGCCTCAACATGTCGCTCGCAGATATTCGCGCGCTGCGCGATCTGGCCATTGCGCGCCCCGAGGGGCTTGGCGATACGGCGATGTTGCAGGCCTATCACAGCGCGCGGATCAACGATATCCGGATGCGGGTCGCGGGAATTACCCTGCTCAATCGCACCTCGATGCTAAGTGCGCCCCCGCTCAGGGACGCGCGCGCCGCAGGCCTGAACGCGCTTTATTCCTTCGCCCCGCTGCGCAAATCCATTATGCAGATGGGCCTTGGTGCAAAAGCTCAGAGCACCTGATCAAGCACTTTGCGCAAACGCGCCAAAGTGCCGTCTACATCATAGAGCTTGTCGAGGCCGAACAGCCCCAGACGGAACGTGCGAAAATCATCCGGCTCGTCGCATTGCAGCGGTACGCCCGCAGCGATCTGCATGCCAAGGGCTGCAAATTTGCTTCCATTCTGGATTGCAGGATCATCGGTATAGCTCACTACAACGCCCGGCGCACCGAACCCATCAGCGGCAACAGATGTGATGCCTTTGCCCTTCAGATAGCTACGAACCTCATTGCCAAGGCGCCATTGTGCGTCCTTCAATTTATCGAAACCATACTCTTTCGTCTCGATCATCGTATCGCGAAAGGCGCGCAGCGCATCCGTCGGCATCGTCGCGTGATACGCATGACCACCGTTCTCATAGGCTTGCATGATCTGATACCATTTCTTCAGATCAATCGCAAAGCTGTCCGACGTTGTCTCTTCCAACCGTACCAAAGCACGCTCCGACATCATCACAAGGCCCGCCGAGGGCGACGCAGACCAGCCCTTTTGCGGCGCGGATATTAGCACATCAACGCCGCTCGCTTTCATGTCGATCCATGCACAGCCCGATGCGATGCAATCCAGAACCATCAACGCGCCGACGTCATGGGCGGCTGCCGCCATTTCCGTGACGTAGTCATCCGGCAGGATTACCCCTGCCGATGTTTCCACATGCGGCGCAAAGACGATTGCAGGTTTTTCAGCGCGAATGGCCGAGACAACCTCAGCAATCGGTGCAGGCGCAAAGGGCGCGCGCGTGTCATTGCCGGTCTGGCGCGCTTTCAGAACAGTGCAGGACTCTGTGAAACCACCCGTCTCGAATATTTGCGACCATCGGTATGAAAACCAGCCATTGCGCACGACCAAAGCGTTTGCGCCGCGCGCGAATTGCCGTGCAACCGATTCCATCCCATAGGAACCGCCGCCGGGGATAAGCGCGACACCCTCCGCATTGTAGACCTCTTTGAGCATGGAAGAGATGTCGTTCATCACGCCCTGAAACGCACCGCTCATGTGGTTCAGCGAGCGGTCAGTGAACACAACTGAAAACTCTTCGAGGCCGTTGGGATCAATATTGTCGAGCAATGCGGGCATGGGGGTCTCCTAATATACGTTGATCTCTTGCTATCGCGCGGCGCCGTGCAAGGCAAAGTCTACTTTCGCATACCGTGCTATCCAAGCGGCCCGGGCCTGCGTTCTTCGGATAGCAATACATTCGCCTCGACAGCGCCTGCCCCCGGTAGCGTCATGATACGGCGGCGCAACACACGCTCAAAATCGGGGATATCACGCGCCACGACGCGCAGGCGGTAGTCATACATGCCCAGCACATGCTCGATCGTTTGCACTTCGGGGATAGCGCTGACTGCGCGCTCGAAATCCTCAAGGCTGACACGGCCTTTGGTTGCCAGCTTCACACCCAAAAAGACCGTCACACCAAAGCCCAGCTTTTCAAGGTCCAGCACCAAGCGCCGTCCACGGATTGCCCCCGCCTCATGCAGCCGCTTGATCCGCCGCCACATAGCGGGTTGCGACAGATCAAAACGTCGCCCCAGCGCCCCGGCCCCAAGAGTGGCATCCTCTGCCAGCGCGCGCAAAACTTTGCGATCAATCGCATCAAGCTCGATCATAGCGGAAGCGCCTCGCCCTGTTTGATCCGCGCCACGTGCATCAGCGCTTCGATGTCCGCGATATGCGGCAATGTGAGAATACGCTCGCGGTAAATCTGCTGATAATGCGGCATGTCCCGCGCGATCACGGACAGGCGCACATCAACGCGGCCAAGGAAAGTCTGGATTTCGATCACATGACGCACCTTGCGCGCGGCCTCGATAAACTCGTCGAACGCGCGGGTCTGCGTCTTGTCCAGCGTGATGCGCAGGCTCACCTCGACCGCGTATCCCAAGGCCTGCCAGTCGATCACCGCTTGCTGACCATTCAAAACGCCGCTGGCCTGCATCTTTTCAATGCGCCGCCAACAAGTCGCAGGGGTTAGATCACAGCGCGCAGCAAGATCGGCATTCGGCAACTCTGGCGCAGCCTGCATTTGGCGAAGTATGCGTCGGTCAACATCATCAAGCATTACTTTTCTCAATAATTAATTTTTGACGAATGAAAACTTCCATAAGTCGGGAATATCTGCACTTTCAGGAAAGTTCAACGCGCAACATAGCGTAATTTGCCCTCAATACCTGATTCCCAACTCAAAGGACTAAACCCATGCGCGTTTATTATGATCGTGATTGCGACGTTAACCTCATCAAAGAAGCCAAAGTCGCCATTCTTGGCTACGGCTCGCAAGGTCACGCACACGCGTTGAACCTGCGCGATAGCGGCGCGAAAAACGTTGTTGTTGCGCTTCGCGACGGCTCGCCCTCCAAGGCAAAAGCCGAAGGCGAAGGCCTGAAAGTCATGGAAATCGCTGAAGCCGCGGCTTGGGCAGACGTGATCATGTTCACCATGCCCGACGAGCTTCAGGCAGAAACATACAAGAAATACGTCCACGACAACATCCGCGCCGGCGCTGCAATCGCATTCGCACACGGCCTCAACGTCCACTTCGGTCTGATCGAGCCTAAAGAAGGCATCGACGTGATCATGATGGCCCCAAAAGGCCCCGGCCACACCGTGCGCGGCGAATACACCAAAGGCGGCGGCGTGCCTTGCCTTGTTGCGGTTGATCGCAACGCATCTGGCAAAGCGCTTGAAATCGGTTTGTCCTATTGCTCCGCAATCGGTGGTGGCCGCTCGGGCATCATCGAGACGGACTTCCGCGAAGAGTGCGAAACAGATCTCTTCGGTGAGCAAGCGGTTCTGTGCGGCGGTATCGTCGAGCTGATCCGCATGGGTTTCGAGACACTTGTCGAAGCGGGTTACGAGCCTGAAATGGCGTATTTCGAGTGCTTGCACGAAACAAAGCTGATCGTGGATCTGATCTATGAGGGCGGCATCGCAAACATGGACTACTCCATCTCCAACACAGCCGAGTACGGCCAGTACGTTTCCGGCCCGCGCATCCTGCCCTACGATGAAACAAAGGCCCGCATGAAAGCGGTTCTGAGCGACATCCAGTCCGGTAAATTCGTGCGTGACTTCATGCTTGAGAACGCAGTTGGCCAGCCAACGATCAAATCCTCACGCCGTGCAAACGACGAGCATCAGATCGAAGTCGTCGGCGGCAAGCTGCGCGATATGATGCCTTGGATTTCTGCAGGCAAGATGGTCGACAAAGCAAAGAACTAAGCGCTTTGTCTCGATACAAAACTAAGATTGACCCCGGCATCGTCCGGGGTCATTTCGTTTCAGCATGAACAATGCCCCCTCCCCCGAAAATCCCGGCCTGACCAACTGGCTTTTGATCCTGCTCCTTGGCATCATCTGGGGCGCAGCCTTCATGGCGATGAGCGTCGCTCTCGAAGGGTTTGGGCCGCGCATGGTGGCGGCGGGGCGCCTTGGCTTTGCGGCGCTCGCGCTGATCGTGCTCGGCGCGATGATTGGCCAGCCAATCACGGCGATCTCGAAAACCGCTGGCGCGCGCGGATGGCTGTTTTGCACAGCAATTGGCGCAATCGCCCTCGCGATGCCGATGCTTATGCTCACATGGGGACAACAACACGTCCCCAGTGCCTTTGCAGGCGTCGCCATGGGGACCGTGCCGCTTTTGGTATTACCTCTGGTTTACATCTTTTCCCCCGAAGAAGGCATCGGGCCGCGCCGCATCATCGGCATGGCAGTCGGCTTTGTCGGCCTTGCGATCCTCGTCGGACCAGGTGCGTTTGGCGATACAGGCAGCGAGTTGACGCTCTGGGGGCGCCTCGCGTGTATCTGTGCAGCTTCGGGCTATGCCATCGGCTCGGTGCTGACACGCCGTTCGCCCAAAATGCCGCCCATCGCTTTGGCGACAGGCACTATGACCATTGCGGCGCTCATTGTGGTGCCGCTCGCCTTGCTGACCGAACCACTGCCGGAAACCTTCGCACTGCGCCCCAGCCTTGCTATGCTCTACGCGGCGATATTCCCCACGGCGCTCGGCGCAATCATCCGTGTGCGGGTGATCACCACCGCAGGCTCGCTGTTCATGAACATAACCAGCTACATGGTGCCTGTTTGGTCGGTGATCTTCGGCATAGCGTTACTTGGTGAAAGCCTGCCACCCCAGTTATTTTACGCGCTGGCGCTGATCCTCGTGGGGATCTTCATCAGCCAAAGCCGCCAAATCATCGCCGCACTTAGCCGTTAGGCGGTCGCGCGCGCCACTTCATCGACGATGCGGTCAACGACATCGAGCAACAGATCAGGGTCTTCGCACTCCGCCATGACGCGGATCAACGGCTCCGTGCCGGATTTACGAATGAGCAGACGGCCCTTGCCCACCAGTTCTGTTTCGGCACCGGCGATCACCGCCTTTACGCCGTCATCTTCCAGCGGCGTTTGCCCCGCCGTGTAGCGCACGTTCTTGAGCATTTGCGGAACCGGCTCGAACACCGCCGTCAATTCAGAGGCTTTGCGCCCCGTGCGCGCCATTTCGCCCAGAAACTGCAACCCCGCCATCAGACCATCTCCCGTCGTGGCATAATCCGTCATAACGATATGGCCCGACTGCTCGCCGCCAAGGTTGAACCCGTTTCTGCGCATCTCTTCGACAACATAACGATCGCCAACATCAGTGCGTGCAAGGGTCAACCCCTTGCCCTGCAAGTGCCGCTCGAGCCCCAGATTGGACATGACCGTCGCAACCAAAGTACCGCCGTTCAAACGTCCGTCCTCTGCCCAGCGACCCGCGATAAGACCCATGAACTGATCGCCGTCCGCCACCTTCCCGTGCTCGTCCAGAATAATGCAGCGATCTGCGTCACCATCAAGGCAAATCCCAACGTCCGCGCCATGGGCAATCACCGTCTCGGAGGCGGTCCTTGGCTTGGTTGAGCCACAATTCTCGTTAATATTATAACCGTTTGGCGACACTCCGACCGGAATGACCTCGGCCCCGAGTTCCCACAGGACTTCGGGGGCAGCGCGGTAGGCTGCGCCATTGGCACAATCAATCACAACCTTCATACCGTCCAGCGACAGCGCGCTCGGGAAACCCGCCTTCACCCGCTCGTTATAGCGCGAGCGGCCATCATAAACATGCCGCGTGCGGCCGATCTTTGTCGGCTCGACCAAATCAACGCCAGAATCGACCAAGGCCTCGATTTCCATCTCAGCCTCGTCGGAAAGTTTAAAACCGTCGGGGCCGAAGAATTTTATTCCGTTATCGAAATGCGGGTTATGGCTCGCGGAGATCATAATGCCCACATCTGCGCGCATCGACGGTGTCAGCATGCCAATTGCCGGTGTCGGAATCGGCCCCATCAAAAACACGCTCATGCCCGTAGAGGTCAGGCCCGCCGTCAACGCGCTTTCAAGCATATAGCCCGAGCGCCGCGTATCCTTGCCGATCACAACGCGGTGGACATTTGCCTGCGTGCGGCGAAAATAGATGCCCGCAGCAGCCCCTATGCGCAGCGCCATTTCCGCAGTCATGGGATAGGTGTTGGCCGTGCCACGCACGCCGTCAGTTCCAAATAGCTTTCTGGTCATAATTCTTCTCCTGTCGTCGCTGCCTGAAATAAGGCAAGCGCTTGTCGTGTCTGTGAAACATCGTGCACTCGTAAAATTTGAACCCCCTGCTGCACCGCGGCAAGGGCAACGGCGATAGAGCCGGGCGCACGATCCGCCGGGCGCGATGCCTGACCGATATCACGGATGAAGCCCTTGCGTGATGCCCCGAGCAAAACGGGGCAGCCCAAACCGTGAAACAGTGAAAGGCCCCGAATAAGCGTCAGATTGTGCGCTTGGGTCTTGCCGAAGCCAAGCCCGGGATCGATAATGATCTGCGCTCGCTTGAGCCCGAAACCTATCGCCAGTTCGATCTGTTTTGCCAAAAAGTCGTAAACATCAAGCAAAACGTCATCATAACGCGGAGCAAGGTGCATCGTTTCGGGCAATCCCTGCGCGTGCATCAGGCAGACCGGCGCATTGGTCATTGCGCAAAACGGCCCCAGATCGGGATCAAATTGAAAGCCGGAAACATCGTTTACGATGTTCGCACCGGCCTCCAGCGCGGCGTGCGCAACGCGCGCCTTTCGCGTATCGATCGAAAGCGGAATGTTCAAATTACGCCTGATCGCTTCGATAACCGGTACGGTTCGGGCGATTTCCGCCTCATACGGTACTTCTAACGCACCGGGACGCGTGCTTTCTCCACCCACGTCCAAAAGATGCGCGCCCGCTTCGGCCATGTCTTGTGCGGCACGAAGCGCAAGGGTCGCAGAGCTGTACTTGCCTCCGTCGGAAAAACTATCAGGCGTCAGGTTCAGAATCCCCATGATCACTGGACGGGTGAAATCCAATCCCTCCAGCGCAGGTCGGGCAGCGCTTACCTGCGCACGCCATGAGCTCGGCGTGTCGATCGCAGCCAAAACCACAGGCGGCGCATCTCGGCGCAAATGCTCCACATGCGTGAACCAGCTTTGCGTGCCGGCCAATGCAATAGCCCCTTCAGGGCGCACCATGCCAATCTGCGCAAGGGGTCGGTAATAATCTGTCATTTCAATCCCTAGCCTCAAGGCACATGTGCAATCAAGGCGTCAAATACGCGCTTGAGCGATCTGGATGCCGCGCGCAGGAACACTGCCACCTTGTGGCAAATCTTCGCCAATCACCAAGACCTCGCAAGCTGCGAGCTGTGCCGCGAACCACTGTGCAAGGCGCACCGGATCGCCGATCAGATCAGTCGGGCCCTCTGGAACGTCGAGCACAAATTTTGTTGGCGCCCACACGCTGACTTGACCGTTTTTGATGGCCCAATCCAATTCCGTGCGTGAGCCGACGACAAAACAGCGCGCATCGCGGCCTGCAAGGGTCCAGGCAGTTTGCTCCATCCCAAGCAATGCGATGCGGTGCTGCGAGGGCAATCCTAGCGCTTGATCCGGCAGAAGCGAAGTGGCTGGAACAACAATCAGCAAGGGCGCGTGCAGTGCGCTCAACTGATCAATCCAACCCGTGAGATTTTCCGATGCGAGCGCTTCTTCGCTGAGATAAAGCACACGCGGCGCAAGCGCTTTGTGTGACACCGGGCCATCGCCTTGAATGTCCTCGATCGAGCGCACGATTTCGACGCCCAAAGCGCCGCCGCCCCGGTCCAACTTTTCGATCCGCACAAACACCCGCTCCGCCTGCGGCTCTGCCAGAATGCGCACCGCAATCCGCTCGGCCAGAGTTTCCAGCAGATTCAAACGCTCTGCAGCCAATTCCAGATCAATCGCTTCCGTGACGCGGTCATAGGACAGGATCAGATCAACATCATCGCCCAGATCGTCGCTGATATGGCGCACCTCGACGACGATGTTGAAACTCAAACGTTGGGTAATGCCACGCTCGACCTGAAACGCGCCAATTTCGACTGTAACAATATGATCGCGCAGAGAAATCCTATCCAGCGGGCGATCCGGCGCGCTAGCAAGGGCACGCGCTTCCGGATGCGCAAAGGCATGCTCGGTTTCGGTACCTGTCTTGGTATCTATCTTCATGCTCATCAAAAGCTCTCCCGCACCCCGGCTCGACTGCAACGCGCGCGCAGGTTCGCCCGCTTTTGGCCCAAAGCTGCGGCGCGATCAAGCCATCACTCAGTTAGAGCTGACCCGCGTCGTTTCACGGTAAAAATGATGCACGCCAATCGTGGTAGTGCGTGGGAACACGCGACTCCAATTGGGGCTGACAGCGGTCGTGTGATAATGCGTTGCGCCTTTGGTCAAGTCCTTCGGCATATCCGAGAGCATGAGTTTTGCAATCTTTCGCAGGCGCACATAGGTCGCCTCTTCGGTGATCACTTCTTTGCGCCCATCGCAGGTATAGGTGAACTGACAGGCATATTTGCGCCCCGTACCCTGATTGATCACACCGCAGACGCTATCGGGATAGCGCGCACTTTCGACACGGTTCATAATCACCTCTGCCACCGCGAATTGCCCTTTAACCGTCTCACCGCGCGCCTCGAAGTATAGCGCCTCGGACAGGCAGTTCAGCGGCTTGCCACCCTTGGCCGCAGGCAGGCTATCAAGAAAATTGCGCGTGTATTGCACCGAACCGGCCTGCCCCGCACTGACACGGCGAAAAAGCGCATCGACCCGTGCGCGGGACAGCGTGGCCAGCACCGCTTCCTCTTTGCGGATCATACCCGATAACTCACCCGTCACTGCTTCAGCGGCAAGCGGCTGTGCCATCATCGTGGCAAGAAAAGCAAAAATATAGCGTCGCATCTAGCTCACAAGCGCTGTTTCAATTGCGCGCTAGATATCACCAATTGGTAAAAAATCCACCCCATGCCCAAAGCCGCGACGCTTCGTCCTTTTCACGGGAGCAAGGCACAATGTAATTTTCAACATCTTGTGGCGAAATGTGCGAAACCTACCCCAGCTTGTCAAAAATCGCCAATTGCGCGGCTGCCAATCTTGCAACAGGCACACGAAAGGGCGAGCAGGAGACATAGTCGAATCCCGCCGCGCGGCAAAAGGCGATCGATTCGGGGTTACCACCGTGCTCACCGCACATGGAGAGCACCAGATCCGGGCGCGCAGCGCGCCCGCGCCGCGCCCCAAGAATAAGCAACTCACCAACCCCGTCCACATCAAGCGTGTGAAACGGATCCTCCGCAAAGACGCCCTGCTTGACATATTCGCTCATGAACCGCCCCGCGTCGTCGCGCGACAAACCGTAGGTCATCTGGGTCAGATCATTGGTGCCGAAACTCAGGAACACAGCAGTCTCTGCAATATCCTGCGCCCGCAGCGCCGCGCGCGGTGTTTCCACCATGACGCCCAGTTTATAGTCGAAATCCGCACCCGTTTCGGCACGCACCGCAGCGGCGACAACATCGATACGCATCTTGACCAATTCTACCTCGCGCTTGGCCGATACCAGCGGAATCATGATTTCCGGCACGATCGGCGCACCACTTTTGGCCGCATTGATACTCGCTTCGAAAATCGCACGCACCTGCATGTCGTAAATTTCAGGCACGGCAATGCCAAGGCGCACGCCGCGCATGCCAAGCATCGGATTATACTCACCCATCGCCTCAACCCGCCGCGTCACCTCCGAGAGCGGCAAGTCCAGCGCTTCGGCCAAGCCCCGATGCCCCGCATGATCAGAGGGCAGAAATTCATGCAAAGGCGGATCAAGCAGGCGAATGCACACAGGCAGGCCCGCCATAGTCATGAAAAGCTCTGTGAAATCGGCGCGTTGAACCGGCAACAGCCGCTCTAGCGCGGCGCGCCTGTCTTCGCTATTTTCAGCAAAGATCATCTCGCGCATCACGGTCAGGCGATCATCCTCGAAGAACATATGCTCCGTTCGACACAGCCCGATCCCCTGCGCGAGGAAATTCTTGGCCGTGCGCGCATCCGCAGGCGTGTCCGCATTGGCACGAATGCCGATATCACGCTCCAGATCGGCCCAGGACAGCAGCGTCTTGAAAGCATCATCCAGCGTTGCCTCCAGCAAGGAGACCTCGCCCACCAGAATTTCGCCATGCGTACCGTCGAGCGTGATCACATCGCCTTCCTTAAAAACACGCCCGTCGCGCCCCGTCAGCAGCTTCTTGCGAATCTGAAACCGCATTTCGCTCGCGCCCACGACACAAGGCAGACCAATGCCGCGCCCGATCACCGCCGCGTGGGACGTCATGCCCCCGCGCTCCGTCAGCACCGCCTTGGCAGCGTGCATGCCGCGGATATCCTCGGGCGACGTCTCGCGGCGCACCAGAATGCAGGCTTCGTCGCGCGCCGCGCAGGCCTGTGCTTCGGCCGCTGAAAAGACGATCCGCCCCGTCGCCGCGCCCGGGCTTGCAGCCACGCCGCGCCCCGCCACATCGCGCGCGCGGGTGCGATCCACTTGCTTGTGCAGCAATTCGTTCAAGGCGGAGGGCGGGATGCGCATCAAGGCCTCCTGGCGCGTGATAATCCCGTCTTCGGCCAAACGCACCGCGATGCGCACCGCCGCGCGGCTGTTGCGTGCCACGCGTACACCATCCAGCAAATGCACACGCCCGTCCTCGATGACGAATTCCACCTGCATCTCTTCACGCAATTTCGTGCGCATCAGCGTCGCATATGCGATCAAATCCTCAAAAGCCTGCGGTGCAAGGTCCTCCAGTGACGGCCCGCGCGGATCACGCTCAAGAAACAACGCCTCGCTGCCGCCATCAAGCGCGTCGCGCCCCTGCGATTGGCTCAAATAGCGCCCGGTCAACTGCTCGAGCCCGGTCTGCCCGTCGACCAGTTGAATCACGCCAGAGCCACATTCCCCTGCACCAAAGCCCAAGGCCATAGATTGAACCACCAGCCCCAGCCCTGCGTCCGCTGGCGCACCTTTGGCCTGGCGCAGCAGCCGCGCCGATGTTCCCTCCCAAGCGCGCGCCATCGAGCGCAAAACCTCCGCCAATTGTACCGCAGGGTCTTGGGGAAACGGCTCGTCGGTCTCTTCCTCATAGGCGCGCAGTGCCTCGGACAGCGACGCCTGCCCCTCCATCCCGATCACGTCGAACACATCCGGATCAAGTCGTGCAACCAATACCGCGTAGGAATGAACAAACCGTGCATAAAGCGAGGCAGCCGCCTCTTTTCCCAGCCGCTCCGCCAAATCCACGAACCGCGCGTCGTTCATTCCGATGTTCAAAATCGCACTTGGGCCGCCCCAATCGGGATCTTCCGAGGACGGGCGCACGCAAAGCAACTCACCCGCTTCAAAGGGCGAAAGCAAAAACGCCATGTCCGGCATCTCGCCGCGTGCAATCTTGTGAACCGCAACAAACGACAGCCCAACAGTGCGCGGCACGGGCAACTCCAGCCGTACCAAGCGCTGCAAACATTTGGTGCGCCCCCCGTGCGTTTCCGCGGCGACGGGGGCATCTGCGGTAATCAAAGTTGTATGCGGATCATTCTGCACTGCGGCATCCCTCTAGGTTGCCCGCAGCATAGGCCGCAAATCAAAGGGCGCAAGCGCGTCCCTTCATCTTGCCCTTTAAACTCAAATTGCCTGCCCCCAAGGGCAGGCTGATCAGGCGCGCGCGCTCAGCGCGCACAGTCTTTTAACCCTCGACGCGGGTCAAATCGGCGACCGAACCGACCAACTTTCGAATGTCGCTCAAAAGATTCAAACGATTGCGCCGCACGGTGCCATTGTCCGAATTCACCTGAACCGCCTCAAAAAACGCATCAATCGGTGCACGCAGGGCCGCCATACCGCTCATTGCTGCTGCGAAATCCTCGGATTTGAGCGCCGCCTCAATCACCGGTGTCTCCGCCTCAAGCGTCGCAAACAACGCGCGTTCCTCGTCGATCTGTGCAAACTTCACATCACCGCCGTAGGAATACTCGACCCCGTCTTTTTCTTCTTCTTTCGACAAGATATTGTTGGCGCGTTTGAACCCTTGCAACAGGTTCGTGCCGTCCTCGGTCTTCATAAACGCCTCAAGCGCCACCGCGCGCTTGACCAGAAGCGCCAGATCATCATTTCCATCCATCGCAATACACGCGTCGATCACGTCATGCCGCACACCTTGGTCGCGCAAATAGACTTTGAGGCGGTCGTGAAAGAAGGAGAGTAAATTCGTAGCATCCGCACGGTCATCAGCCTGAGAGAAAACGCGTAAAAGACCAAACGAAAGCCCATTCTCCAAAACCAACCGAATAACCCCAAGCGCCGCTCGTCTCAAAGCAAACGGGTCCTTCGACCCTGTTGGCTTCTCGTCAATCGCCCAGAACCCTGTCAGCGTATCAATCTTATCCGCCAAAGACACGGCCACAGACACAGGTGCGCTTGGCACAGCATCCGAAGGCCCCAAAGGCGAGTAATGCTCTTCAGCCGCAGCCGCCACAGCCGCCGTTTCACCAGCAGCTTCAGCGTAATAACGGCCCATCAAACCCTGCAATTCAGGGAACTCATAGACCATCTCGGACGACAAATCAGCCTTCGCCAACCTCGCCGCGCGCTCTGCTTCATCCGCATCCGCGCCAACAACCGGAGCCAATTCGCGCGCGAGCGCTGCAATCCGTTCAATCCGCTCCGCTTGCGTGCCAAGCTTGTTGTGAAAGGTCACATTCGAGAGCGCCTCGGTCCAAGTCGCCATGTCGGCCTTGGCGACGCGCAAATCGTTCTCCCAGAAGAACTTCGCATCCGACAAACGCGCGAACAGCACTTTTTGGTTGCCCGCCAGAATAGTCGCGCCGTTGTCCGCAGTTTCACGGTTCGCAACCGTGATGAACCGCTCGATACGGCCCGTCTTCGGGTTCTTCACGGAGAAAAACTTCTGATGCTCGCGCATGCTGGTCTGCAAAACCTCAGGCGGCAGGCCAAGGAAATCCGTCGCAATCTCGCCCATGAGCACCACAGGCCATTCCACCAGACCCGCAACCTCGCGCAAAAGGCCCGCATCCTCGACCACCTCAAGCCCATTGGCAAAGGCTTGGTTCTTCGCGTCTTCCCAGATCGCATCCGCGCGCTCGCCTGCGTTCAGCACGACGAACGCACGTTTGAGCTGCGCTTCATAATCCTCGAACCCGTTCACAGTAAGCTGCGCGGGTGCCATGAAACGATGCCCGTGCGTGGTCTTGCCCGACACAATCCCGTCCACGTCCAGCGGCACAACTTCGCTGCCCGCCTCATCAGTGAGAATGCACAGGATCGAATGCAACGGGCGCACCCAGCGCAACGAGCCGCTGCCCCAGCGCATCGATTTGGGCCACGGGAAGTTACGGATCGTAGTTTCCAGAACCTCTGCGATAATCTCGCTCGCAGGGCGACCGGGCTTCTCAATACTCGCAAAATAGATCGCCCCTTTGGGGGTGTCCCGCTCCTCAAGCGCCTCGCGGCTCACGCCTGCGCCTCGCAAGAACCCCTCGATCGCCTTATCAGGCGCGCCCACTTTGGGCCCTTTGCGCTCTTCGCGCACGGTCGGGCTCTCGACCAACAGCCCCTCTACCGTCAGCGTCAATCGGCGCGGCGTCGAAAAAGCGGCGCTCGATGCGTAGGTCAGCCCCGCCTCGACCATGCCGTCCGTCATCAGTTTTTTCAGATCATCCGCGGCTTTGCCTTGCATGCGCGCAGGGATTTCCTCGGAGAACAGTTCAATCAGCAGATCAGGCATCAGTTTTGTCCTTCAAAGTCTGCGCGCGGCGGGCAGGCTTCGCCAATGGGCGAGCCATCATAGGCCTTTTTGCCGCATTCATTCAACTCGTGCCAGATATAGCCGCGCCCGTCCTCGGTGATGGCAACCACACGGTCCACGCCGTATGCGAAGTTTTTCGCACCCAGAAACGTCAATGCTGTACCGGCGTCGAGCTCTGCCCCCAAGGCTTCGGCGTCAAAGCAATCGAACCAGGGTGGAGCATTACGCGGCGAGGCATTTTCCACCGCCTCATAGGTTTCGCTCAGCAAGGAATGGCTCATGTCTGTGGTAAAGCAGGCGCGAAAGCGGATGGGTGAGCTATCCGCGTCGATCGCCGTGAAGTTGTCAAACAGGATCGCTTCGGGATCGCCCGATACCAGCGAAACCAGTTGCACATCGTCCCCTGTCGGCATGACCTCCTCATAGAAGGCGTAAACCTGCAAATAATACATGGCGCCGCCCGCCAGAAGCGCTGAAAACACGGTGAACCCCGCTAAAAACTGCCCCATTCTCACTGGACATACCCCCCCGCTTCGGTTTGCACAAAGGCATCGGCGCAGGCCTTGGCCAGCGTGCGCACGCGCCCGATATAGGCCTGCCGCTCTGTGACCGAAATCACGCCGCGCGCGTCCAGCAGGTTGAAGATATGGCTGGCCTTGATGCACTGATCATAGGCCGGATGCGCCATGACGATGCGCTTGCCGGTCTTGGAGTCCACATGTTCCTGCGCCAAAATGCTCGCGCATTCTGCCTCGGCTTCCTCGAAGTGGCGTAGCAAAACATCGGTATTGGCCACGTCGAAATTATAGCGGCTGTGCTCTTGCTCGGTCTGTTTGAACACATCACCATAGGACAGTGCGATGGGTGCTTGCGGATCATTATAGGGCATATCCATCACGTGATCTACGCCCAGCACATACATCGCAAGGCGCTCGAGGCCGTAGGTAAGCTCGCCTGCGACGGGGGCGCAGTCATGGCCGCCAACTTGTTGAAAATAGGTGAACTGGCTGACTTCCATACCATCGCACCAAACCTCCCAACCAAGGCCCCAGGCACCGAGGGTCGGGCTTTCCCAGTCATCCTCGACAAAGCGGATATCATGCAGGTCCATGTTGATGCCAATCGCCTCGAGCGAGCCGAGATATAACGCCTGCAAATCCGGTGGGCTGGGTTTGATCAAGACCTGATACTGGTAGTAGTGCTGCAATCGGTTCGGGTTTTCACCGTAGCGCCCGTCCGTGGGGCGGCGCGAGGGCTGCACATAGGCCGCTGCCCAAGGTCGCGATCCAAGCGAGCGCAGTGTTGTTGCAGGATGAAACGTACCCGCCCCGACTTCCATATCATAGGGCTGCATAATAGCGCAGCCGCGCGCCGCCCAATAGGACTGCAAACGCAGGATAATCTCTTGAAATGACTTAGGTTTTTCGGAATTCATCGCACCCGCCGCCTGATTGCCCGCACGCCGAGTGCGTCTTTGCGCCTGATTAGCCGCTGCGCCGCTCAGGGTCAATCAATCAAGATATGGCGCTATTCACGTTAATGTTGCGCAAATACTGTGGACTATTGCCCAAAAATTGCCGAAAATCTTCATCAATCTGCGCATGATCGCGGGCTAGGTTAATATCCAGTTAACACACGCCGCCAGCAGTCCAGTTTTTTTGAGGTTTTTTTGCATGAAACGCATTTTCCTACCCTTGTTGTTTATCTTTTTCGCCGCGATGCGCCCCGTATTCGCGCAAGACGCAGCCTGGGTTCAAATAGAAGCGCAGCCAAGTCTGATTTCCGCCGAAGATCGCGCGCGCGCATACGCCGCTGAACTGCCTGACGTAAACGGGTTTTCCCTTGGCGGTGGCTGGTACGCTCTCGCTCTTGGCCCCTACAGCCCCGAGGACGCAGAAACCGTTTTGCGCGGTTATCGCAATGAGGGCCGCATCCCGCGCGACAGTTTCATCGCCTATTCTGCCGCCTTTCGCCAGCAATTCTGGCCCGTGGGCGCAAATCTGTTGGATACCGCGCCTTTGACGCCTGCCCTGCCTGCTGAAACGATTGCCGAAGCAGTGCCGGAATCGGCCCCCGCGCCTGAACCAGCTCTATCAGACGAGTCACCGAGAGAGGCGCGCGAAAGCGAAAACGCCCTTAGCCGCGACGAAAAGAAGGACCTGCAATTAAAACTGCAATGGGCGGGCTTTTATAACGCTGCCATCGATGGCTCTTTCGGGCGTGGCACGCGCAGTTCCATGTCCCAGTGGCAAGAGGCCAATGGCTTCGAGGTTACCGGCATTCTGACCACGCAGCAGCGCGCGGCCCTGTTGCAGCAATTTAACGCCGTGCTCGAGGGCTTGGACCTGCGCCTCGCGCAGGATGCGCAAGCGGGGATCGAGATTAAAATGCCGCTTGGCGCGGTCAAGTTCGACCGCTATGAATCTCCCTTCGCCCATTTTGAGGCCAGCGGCTTCGTGCCAGGCGCGAAGATCATTCTGATCAGTCAGGCTGGCGATCAGAACACGCTGTTCGGTCTCTATGATATCCTGCAAACGCTTGAAACCGTGCCACTAGATGGCGCGCGCACGCGCAGCAGCGATGAATTCACCCTGATCGGCGAGAGTGACACGTTCATTTCGCACACCGAAGCCAGCCTCGCGCAGGGTCACGTCAAAGGTTTCATGCTGATCTGGCCAACGGGCGATGAGGAACGCCGCACCCGGCTTTTGTCCGAAATGCAGACCAGTTTTGCGCGCCTCGACGGTGTGCTTGATCCGACGGCGGGCATGGATGAAACGCAACAGATTGATCTGGTCTCGGGCTTGCAAATCCGCACCCCCAAGCTGTCACGCAGCGGCTTTTACGTAGCGTCCAACGGCACGGCCCTAACCACGCTTGAGGCTGTGCAATCGTGCTCGCGCATCACTATCGACGGCGATTACGACGCGCGCGTCACCGCTACGGACGCAGATAACGGCCTTGCGCTGCTGCGCCCTGAAGAAACCCTCGCCCCCGCTGGTTTTGCGAGCTTCCGCGATGGTGCGCCGCGCCTCAAAAGCGATATCGCTGTCGCAGGCTATCCGTTCGAGGGCGCGCTTAATGCTCCGACTCTGACCTTCGGCACCCTCGCCGATCTGCGCGGCCTTGGTGGTGAAAGCACGCTCAACCGTTTGGAGCTCAGCGCAATGTCCGGAGATGTGGGCGGGCCAGTACTCGACACTGCAGGGGCAATCATCGGCATGTTGGCTCCGAAAGACATGAAAGGGCGCACTCTGCCAGAAGGCGTTGGCTTCTCCGTCACCAATGACGTGATCGCAGCAATGCTTAGCGGCGCAGGTGTCACCGCGCGCAAAGCCGGCGCAGGCGCCGCGCTCGCCGCGGAAGATCTGGTCACCGTCGCCACTGACATGACCGTGCTGATCAGCTGCTGGGAATAAAGCTAGAAGCCCAATATATCCGGCGTGATATGAATGAGCGTTGGCCCCTTGCGGGTCAGCGCTTTTTTCATCTCTGCGGCCATGTCATCCAACGAGGCAGGGCGCGCGCTTGCAGCCCCGTAGGCTTCAGCCAGCTTGCAAAAATCAGGATTGCGCGCGATCACCGCGTTGGGTGCTATCTGGCTGCGCACCATGGAATCCTCGATCTCTTTCAGCTTGCCATTGTCCCATAGGATGATCGGCAGACAGAGCTCCAATTCAACCGCAACGCCCAGTTCTTGCAACGTGTATTGAAACCCGTAATCCCCCGCGATGGCCACCACAGACTGATGACCAAGGCCAATCTTGCCGCCAATGGCTGCAGGCAGCGCATATCCCAGCGTGCCAAAACCGAACGGATGATGCCAATGGGCGGGGCGGGGCATGTCCCAGACCTCTTTCGCAACATAGGCAAATTGAGTCATATCGGAGAAAAACATCGTATCTTCAGGCAAAGCCGCGCGCAAAGCTGCGCAAATCGGCACGATGCCGGGACGCTCCGCATCCGTCTCGGCGCGCCAACGCGCTTTGCTCGCTGCGACCATCTCGGCATCCCAGCAGGGCGCGCGATCATCCGTGCGCGCGGGGATCGCAATGGCCATGGCACGCAAAAACGCTTCTGCGTCACCGTGAATGAGCAGATCGCCGGACTTGCCCTGCGCCAGAACGCTCGGGTCCAGATCAACACGGATCATCGGGCAGCTATGACCAAGATCACTGCGCCAAAGATCCACCTCGGCCAATTCCGTACCAACCGCGACCACCAGATCAGCCTGCGCAAAGATCGCCGCCGTATCGCCGCGCGCAAGGGTTGCACCAAAATTCAGCGGCGTTTCCGCTGGAACGATGCCGCGCCCTGCGTAGGTGGTGAAGCTCGCCGCGCCGCTCATTCGCATCAAATCGCCGACCACATCGGCCCCTGCAACTGCACCGCCACCAAAGACAAAGACCGGCTTTTGCGCCGCCAAGACCATCGCAACCGCTTGGTATAGCTGTGCGTGGGGCGCTTGGGGTTTCGCATGGCTTGGCAGCGGCTGTGGTGCGCCCTCTGCCATGCTTCCCGCCAAAGCGATCGGCACTTGCACATGTTTGGAGCGGGGCCGCGCCCTGGCAAATTCAGTAAAGGCGCGGTCGATCAACTGATAGGCCGCGCTCGCGCTGCGCGCCTCTTCGGACCAATCGCATACCGTGCGCGCCGCGCCAGCCTGATCAAGCATCTGATGTAATTGCCCGCGTTTGGCCGAAATTTCATCGAGGCAAGACGAAATCGCCAGCACTGGCACGCTATCCGAATAGGCCTGCCCCAACGGCGTCATCGTGTTGCACAGGCCCGGCCCCGTAATCACATAGGCCACGCCTGGTTTACTTGTCGCGCGCGCATAGCCATCGGCCATAAACCCTGCACCTTGTTCGTGACGCGCAAGCACATGGGTGATCCCCGCCTCCTCGATGCCGCGATACATCTCGACATTATGAACGCCCGGAATACCGAAAATCACATCAACGCCGCGCGCCCTCAGCATGTGAGAAATCTGTGCACCAAGAGGCCTTTGCGTCATATTACGCTCTCCAAAATCCGATTGTGAGGATGGCATAGACGGCCATTAGCTCTAGCCTGCCGATCAGCATGCCAGCGGCCAAAAGCCACTTGGCCGTATCGTTCAAACCTGAGAAATTGCCCGCTGGTCCGATCTCGGGGCCAAGGCCGGGGCCGATGTTCGCCAACGCCGATGCCGCGCCGGACAGCGCCGTAACCATGTCCAGCCCCGTCATACTAAGCGCGACCGCAAGCAGGCCCATTGTAACCACAAAGAAAACAAAAAAGGACATGACCGAGCTCAGTACATCCTCACTGACGGGGCGGCCCTGATAGCGCGGTGTGAAGATGCCATTGGGCGAGTGAATGCGCCGCATCTGCGTGCGAATGGAGGCAAATAAAAGCTGGTAGCGGAATATCTTGATCGAGCAGGCCGTAGATCCGGCGCAGCCACCGATGAGGCCTGCAAAAAAGAACAGCGCAACAAGGAACGAGCCCCAAAGCATGTAATCCGCGCTGGCATAGCCCGTGCCGGACACGATGGAGATGATGTTGAACAGCGCTTGCCGGAACGCAGGTTCAAACGCTCGGTCCTGCGCCAGCGCCAACACACCTGCGCAGATCACTACAAGCACCGCGATGGTCATCAAAAAACCGCGCACCTGCGCGTCGCGGAACACCGCCCAATTGTTACCGTTGAGCAATTGGACATAGCGCACAAAAGGCAGCGCCGCGAGCACCATGAAAAGCGATGCCACATATTCCGTGCCGCTGGAAAACGCCCCGAAGGAGGCGTCGTAATTAGAAAACCCCCCCGTCGCCACGGTGGTCATCGAGTGGACGCTCGCATCAAAGGCATTCATCCCGAAAAGCATATAGCTCATGGCGCAGGCCAGCGTGATACCCACATAGATATAAGACACCTGCGCAGCGATCGTCGTCGCACGCGGCAGGATTTTGCCCATGGTATCAAAGCCCTCGGCGCGGAAAATCTGCATGCCGCCGACACGCAATTCAGGCAGGAACACCATAGCGACAACGATGATGCCGACGCCGCCGATCCACTGCATAAGGCCACGCCACAAAAGCAGGCCCTTGGGCAATGTATCAAGCCCCGCAATCACCGTAGAGCCGGTGGTGGTCAGGCCCGACATTGCCTCGAAGAACGCATCGACAAAACGCAGCTCTGTCGCGCCAAGCATGAAGGGAAGTGCGCCAAAAACCGGCAAAGCCAGCCAGACACCCGTGGTCAGCAGAAAGGTTTGCTGGATCGTCAGCCCCTCCTGCACACCGTTGGCGCAGGCCAGCGCGATCAAACCGCCCGTAAGGGCCGTGATCAAAGCACTTTGCAAAAAGACGGGCCAGTGCCCACGCGCTTCGGCCAGATCGACAAGCAAAGGCAGCAGCATTGCCACCCCGAGCATCATCACCAAAAGGCCGATTACATATCCAACAGGGCGCAGGTCCAACATGATGTGCAGGCTTGGCCGAGGGTCCCTGCCCTGTCAAGCATCCGCGCGCAGCGCTGCGCGCAAATTATCCTAATTTCAGGCGTCTAACCTAAAAGCTGATCTGATCGCGAAACACATGGCGCACGATATCGTCACGGCGCAAACCGCGCGCTTGCAGCTCTTCATCGCTCATCGCTTGATAATACTCAACTTCCGCCGAGCGCGAACGCGCTTGCGCGAAACTCATTGTCGCCTGAATGATTGCATTGCCGATGCGCGGCAGAAAACCGGGAGTGTTTGTAACGATGTGATCGAGAACAGCCATGACAGTGCCTTTCAGCTCAAATGAGGTGTATTTCCTTTGAGACTGATATGCGGGCGGGGGTCACGAATGAAAACCGATACTTCTGCATTGCAGCAATGCACGCGCAGCAATGCTGACGTAGCGGCGGGCAACCCTAGCCAACGTGAAACAGCGTGCTGAACAGCTTGGGATCAAGGCTGGTGTTGGCAAAGCTCGCACCCTCCGTCAAAACGCTCACCGCGTCATGGCTGTGCAGACTTTCCTGATGCGAGGCGACAACGCGAAAATCGCCGATCCGCTCGTCGCTCAGCAATTGCTCGCAGAACAGGCGCGCAGCGTCCTCGACAAAAATCGGATTGGCGGCGTTGAGTTCGGCAAAGGCTTGTTCGTCCTCGCGCTTGACCATGACTTGGGTCTCTGTCGGCACGGCGGTGCGGCAATGATCAATCACATCTTCGAACCACAGGATCGATTTGCCAATCAGCTCGATCGATATCCGCGCAACAGAGCGCTGGGAGTGCGGCGTAGCAAGCTGGCCACGTGTGCGCCGCGCGTGCTCGCTAAGTTCCAAAGAGCACGGACAGGTCGAGGAATAGACGTAATCAACGTGCATGAATTTCTGGCGCACGCCGTTCTGTTCGACCAACTCGAGCGCGATATCGTAATACTGATAGCCCGTCAGCCCCGAGCGCAGGCTTTCGATTTTCACAGGAAACGAAAAGCGCATTTGCAGGCGCGCATCGAAACTCTCAAGATCGGATTTGTAATCGTCCAGCGCCGCTTCGATCACATCAAAGCTGAAGGTTTCCTCGGCGCGCCTGTAGAAGGTGCGCATGATGCGCGACATGTTGATGCCCTTCTTGTCCGCCTCGAGGCTGACCGTGCCGGTCACCGAAGTTTCCAACGTCAGATCGCCGCCATGTTTGGTGTGAAAGCGGATCGGCAGGCGGAAATTGGAAATGCCCACATGCTGAATAAGCTGCTTCGAGCCACGAATGAGCGAGCTAGGACCGTTCTGCAAGTCTGGCAGGCCAGCCGTATAGCTCGAATCGGCTTGGAAATTTTCGGAGTATTCAGCGCACAGATCAGGATAAGGCGCATCTCCCAAAAGCGCGCGCAAGTTAGGATCAAGCGCATCGCGCTCTTCATCGCTTGCACCAGCGGCCCAGCTTTTCAGGAGTTCCAAAGCCTTTTGCGCATTTTCGCGTTCGGCCGTCTCGCCCGTGATCGCCGTGGAGATATTCATAACCGGCCCCCAAATTCACCCTGGTGCTCCTTATATATGAAGCCGCGCCAAGTTTCCCATGCTTTAAAACCGCACTAGACGGGGAAAGGCGAAGCGATAACCGCCAAATGCGACATGCACTGTCGCCATTCTGGCGCGCAAACAACTCAGCAGTGCAAGACGTTAACCGCAACACAACAAGGAGCGCGCAATGCACGATATTCTGGATCTGGAAACCTACCCCCTCGATCAACCCGATTCTGTGGCATTCAAAGCGCTTCTAGCGCGCTGCAAGGTGGATCTTGCGGCGCATGGCATGTTCAATCTGGTAGGTTTCATGAAGCCCGCCCCGATCGCCGAAACCTTGGCCTACGCACTGCCAAAGTTCGAAACGGAGGCTTTTCGCCACGAACGGATGCACAACGTCTACTTCAAGAAAATCATCCCAGATGTACCGGACGATTCGCCGCTTTATACGCAGTTCCAAACCTCGAACCTGACGCTGTGCGGCGATCAAGTTGCGCCGACGGCGGTGACACAGCTCTACGAATGGCAGCCCTTCGTAGATTTTCTCGCAGCCGTGATGGATCGCGCAGCGCTCTATCCGATGGACGATGCTTTGGCGCGGCTCAACGTGATGGCTTACGGCGACGGGCAAGGTCTGAACTGGCATTTTGATCGCTCTGAATTCACCACGACGCTGCTTTTGCAAGCGCCCGAGGCGGGTAGCACATTTCTCTATCGCACAGATCTGCGCACGGCGGATGATCCCAATCATGAAGGCGTTGCAAAGCTGGTGCGCGGCGAGGACACGCAGGTTCAGGCACTCGACGTCACGCCCGGCACGCTCAACGTGTTTCGCGGGGTAAACACGCCCCATTGCGTGACACCGGCCAAAGGCCCGCGCCCGCGTGTGGTGACGGTTTTGACCTATTATGAAACCCCCGGCGCGCAGTTCAGTGACGAGGAGCGTCTCGGGTTTTACGGACGCACGTCATGACCTCCATCTTCAAAGATGATCGAAAGGGAACCTTTCTCAATGCGCTGGGGGCGGACAAGCCGCTCAAAAGCCCTGTGCCGGATAGCGTTCTCGACGGTGCGCGCCGCTACAGATTGCAACGCCTGCGCGATCAGATGCGCATTGCCGATGTTGCAGCACTATTGCTCTATGATCCGGTGAACATTCGCTACGCATTTGATAGCTGCAACATGGGCGTTTGGACGGGGCATAACCCCATCCGCTATGCGCTGATCCTCGCGGATGGGCCTGCGATCATGTTTGAATTCAAAGGTTGCGAGCATTTGAACGATGGCCTGCCCGGCATCGACGAGCTGCGCATTTCTATCGGCTGGATGTTCATGTGCGCCGGGGATCGCGCGGGCGAGCGGCTAAACGCTTGGGCTGATGAGATCGCGGATTTGGTGACGGCCCATGCGGGCAAAGGCGCAAAGCTGGCAGTCGACCGGATCGAGCCTGACGGGGCCTTTGCCTTGCGGGACCGCGGCCTTGAAATTATTGATGGTGGCCAAGTCACCGAACTGGCGCGCGCAATCAAAAGCGCGGATGCGCTAGACCATACGCGTTTGCGAGGCGGGCATGGCCCGCATATATGAACATTCCGTGCCGGGGGTGAAAGAGCGAGAGCTATAGGCGCATCTGCATTTCGAGAACGCGCGCTCGGGCGGGGAATAGCTGGAAACCAAGCTGCTGACGTGCGGGCCAAAAACGAACCCTTGGTACCGCGAATGTAGTGACCGCGAATGCCAGCTTGGCAAGATGATCGCCTTTGATACGGATATGATCGGACCCTACGGCTATTACGCCGATCTTTCGCGCAGTTGGACCTGTGGGTATACGAACATGACTGATCAGCAGGCTTCGATCTACTCTGCCGCGCGCGATCAGATCGAACATAACATGGCGCTGATCCGCGATGGATTGAGCTTTGCCGAGTTCAACGAGAAAAGTTGGCAAATCCCCGAGCGGTTCGTGCCCTACCGCTATTCATTGGCGGCGCATGGCGTTGGCATGGCCGATGAATGGCCAATCGTGGCGTTACACCTTGATTTCGAGGGAAGCATGGGCCGGCATTTCAAGGCAGGCCAAGTGATCTGTGTGGAGCGCCTGATTGCCTCGAAAAGCACTGCAAGCTTGAAGCTGGAAACGCAGGTCTTGGCAACCGAGACCTGCGTTGAACGCCTCGATACCTTCCCTTGGGAGATGTGATCAGCGCGGCCGATTTTTCTGGAAAAATCGAATTGCGCGCTGAATTTACGCCTGCTCCAACGCTTGCAAGACATCCGCAATCAAATCATCGCAGTCCTCGATCCCGAGGCTGAGCCGGATCAGACCATGGCTAATCCCGAGCATCTGCTTTTGATCCTCCGGTAAACGCTGATGCGTGGTCGCGGCGGGCGGCGTCGCGATGGTTTTCGCGTCTCCGAGATTATTGGAAATAATCGCGATCTTGAGCGCATTGAGCGTGCGAAACGCCGCCTCTTTACCGCCCTTTACATCGAAGGCCAGCATCGTGCCGCCATTGCCCATTTGCGCCATCACAAGCGCATGTTGCGGATGGCTGGCATGGCCGGGGTAGATCAGGCGCGCGATTTTGGGGTGACCATTTAGCGCCTCGGCCAGCTTTGCCGCCGTGGCCGCTTGCGCGCGCACGCGCAAATCCATCGTTTCGAGACCCTTGAGCATGATCCACGCGGTAAAGGGACTCATCGAGCCACCGGTGTGTTTCATATAGGGCTCGATCGTGCCGCGGATCATCTCCTTGGTGCCAAGGATGATCCCGCCAAGCGCGCGGCCTTGCCCGTCGATATGTTTGGTTGCTGAATACACCACAACATCGACGCCCTGCGCGAGAGCGTTCGAGAACACGGGCGTTGCAAAAACATTGTCTGCAACCACCACCGCGCCGACGGCGTGGGCCATGGCGGCAACCGATGTGATATCCACCACTTCCAGCGTCGGGTTCGAAATCGTCTCGAAAAATACCACCTTGGTGTCGCTGCGGATCGCGCTTTTCCACGCGTCCAGATCACGCCCATCAATCAGCGTAACCTCCACCCCCATGCGCGGCAGAATGTCGTCCAGAATGTATAGACACGAGCCGAAGAGCGCGCGTGAAGCGACCACGTGATCCCCAGCGCTCACCAGAGACATCAACGCGCCATTGACTGCCGCCATGCCTGAGGCTGTGGCAAAGCCATCCTCGCAGCCCTCGATCGCGGCCATACGCTCTTCGAACATCGCGACTGTCGGATTGCCATAACGCGCGTAGATAAACTCATCCTCACCCGCTTTGATAAAGCGCGCTTCAGCCTGCTCGGCAGTGTCGTAGACAAAGCCTTGTGTGAGGAAAATCGCTTCGCTCACCTCGCCCCACTGGCTGCGCTTGCTGCCGCTGTGCACCAGTTTGGTGCGCGTATTCCAGTCTTTGCTCATCCGTTCTCTCCTAGCGCGGGGGGCTAGCCCCACGAAAAAACCCCGATGCGGTCAAGCAAACGGGGTTCCCGAGCATTGACCTTTTAGCGGCATATTTAACGTGGCCCACAATCCGGTATCAAATCGCCACACCATTTATCTAGGCGCGCTGACGCGAATGGTCAACGCTCGAGTGCGCTCAATCCTCGAGGTCCATATGTTTTTGCAGCATCGCGAACTGGCTCCACAGGAACGCGAAAAGCAGGATGGGAAAACCGAAGGTTTCGATCTTGACCCAAGCATCCGTGGACATGGTACGCCAGACGATTTCATTGCCCACCGCCAGCGCCGCAAACATCATCGTCAAGCGGCGCGTCAGGATCATCCAGCCTTCCTGCGCCATGGGCAGCGCGTCAGACAGAACGAAGGCGAGATAGCTTTTTCCCTGCACAAGGCCGATACTGAGGATCACCGCGAAAAAGCCGTAGACCAGCGTGGTTTTCATCTTGAAGAACCGCTCGTCATTGAAATACGCCGTCAGCCCGCCAAAGAAAATCACCATGAACGCAGTGAAAATCTGCATGCGGCTGAGTTTTCCGGTCAAATACCAAAGCGCGCACATAGCGATGAGCAAGATCGGCACGAACAGGATGGTCGCAACGATAAAGCCGGAGTAGTCCGTGCCGCCCATATTGTAGGTGTTGTCGCGCATGCGCAGGTAGAGCAGGAAAAACACCAAGGTCGGACCCAACTCCAGTACCTGTTTCATGATCGGATTGATGTCTTTTTCTTGTGCCATATCACAGGCCCCCTTTCGGCGTTCAGCCTGCAAACTCTACAATCACCGCGCCGAGCGCGATGAGGGCCATTAGCGCAATGCGCCTTGGGCCAACGGTTTCTTTAAGCACGAGCCAGCCGATCAGAGCGGCAAAGACCGTGGATGTTTCGCGCAAGATGGCGGCTTCGCCCACCTTGTCAAGGCGCGTGGCCAACATGATCGAGCCAAAGGAGGCGAAGGCAATGAGACCGCCAATAAAGCCACGCAGCGCGAGGGGCGGCAATGCCGGCGGCGATGTCATCGCGCGGTAGCGCAGATACGCCAGAATGGGAAAGGCAAAACCGTCGATGAAAAAGAACCAAGCAAGGAAGGTAAACGGATCGGCTGTGGCGCGAATGCCGTAAGCGTCATAGGTCGTGTAGAGCGCGACAAACAGCCCCGTGGCGAGCGCAAGCCAAAGCGCAGGAACGAGCGTGGCACGATCCGTGATCAAATAGAGGTAGTTATAAACCGCCAGCCCGAAAATTCCGCAAAGCAGGACCAGAACGCCAAACCATTGCATCAGATTGAACGTCTCGCCAAAGATCAAGTAAGCGCCGAAAACGGTAAACAAAGGCCCCGTGCCGCGCACGACAGGATAAACGACAGTATATGCGCCCTTGGTGTAGGCAAAAGCCTGAAGCACTTTGTAGGCGGTGTGAATTATGAAGACGCCGGCGAAAATGATCCACATATGCGGCTCGGGCCAAGGCACCACGAACAGCGCCACAGGCGCGGCCATAAGGAAATAGCTAGCATCGATCGCACCCCGACTGAGCCATGGATCGTGACGCCCTTTTTGCATCGCGCCGAAAACCGCGTGCAGGAAGGCGGCGGAGATGGCGAGAATGAGGGCGAGTTGATGACCCGCTTCTGTGCCCTCAAGCGAGATGAGCCATTGGGAGAGTGTCATTTCAAGCAGGTTGGGGGCCAGCCCCCGCCGCGCAGAGCGCGGCCCCCCCGAAGTTTACTTGGGAAGATGAAGATCAAAGAGTGCGCCCCGTGAGTGCGTTGGCAAAGTCCTCGGGATCGAACGCATCGAGGTCGTCAATCTGCTCACCCACGCCGATGGCATGGATCGGCAGGCCGAATTTATCAGCAAGTGCGACAAGCACGCCGCCTTTGGCCGTGCCATCAAGTTTGGTCATCACGAGGCCGGACACATCGGCGAGCTTTTGGAAGGTTTCCACTTGGTTCAGCGCGTTCTGGCCCGTCGTGGCGTCCAGAACCAGCAGCGTGTTATGCGGCGCGCTGGGGTCTTTTTTCTGGATCACGCGCACGATTTTGGACAGCTCTTCCATAAGGTCGGCGCGGTTTTGCAAACGCCCTGCGGTGTCGATCATCAAAAGATCGGCGCCGTCCGCTTCGGCTTTGGTCATCGCATCGAACGCGAGGCTCGCAGGATCGGAGCCTTCGGGCGCAGTTAGAACGGGCACGCCTGCGCGCTCGCCCCAGACCTGAAGTTGCTCGACCGCGGCAGCGCGGAACGTGTCACCCGCAGCGATCACCACGTTTTTGCCAGCTGCGCGAAACTGGCTGGCGAGTTTGCCGATGGTCGTCGTCTTGCCCGAACCGTTGACGCCGACAACCAAAACCACCTGGGGTTTCTTGGGATAGATCGGCAAAGGCTTGGCCACGGGCAGCATGATGCGGGTGATTTCAGCGGCGAGCAGGTCCTTGATCTCAGCGCTGGAGAGTTTGCGCCCCATGCGCCCCTCGGCCATGTTCGCGGTGACGCGCAAGGCCGTGTCCACGCCCATGTCAGAAGCGATTAGCAATTCTTCGAGTTGCTCGAGCATATCATCGTCAAGCACACGGCGCACGGCAGGTTTCGACGTGGTTTTGCCCATGATACGGCCCATGAGGCCCGATTTTTCAGAAGCAGATTTTTCAGCCGCAGGAAGCTCAATGGCAATTTTTTCGACAATGTCTTCAGGGACGAGCGTTGCCGCAGACTTTGGTTTTTTCACAAACGTCGCAAGCTCGGGCTCTGGCTCGGGCACTGCCGCGAGCGGAATTTGCTCTACGGGCTCCGCAAGAACAGCCGTTTCAGGTGCTTGGCCTTCATCGCTGCCACCCTCCTCGATGATCGCATCGAGGCCTTCCTCCAGCTTGGAAGAAGATTTGAACAGCTTGTCTTTGAGCTTTTTGAAAAACGCCATGGGCAGAACTCCGCTAATTCACATCACCTAAAGGCGATCCGCGCGATTTGAAAGGCCTGAGCGATTGAATTTACCAACGCCCTGCCTCACCATGAAAGTGCGAACATCCGGAGGCCTATCATGCGAATTGCTTTTCTGTGCACCGCGCTCTTGTGCACCGCCCCTGCCACAGCCGCTCCAATGGATGCAGCTGAATTCGAACGCTATACGCAGGGCAAAACGCTGCACTTTAGCGAAAGCGGCGTACTCTACGGCGCGGAGCGGTATTTTGAGGGACGCAAAGTCGAGTGGTCGTTTCTGGATGGGCGCTGCAAGAGCGGAGAATGGTACCCGCAAGACGGATATATTTGCTTCACCTATGAAGACCGAGGCACGCCGCAATGCTGGGAATTTGAGCGAGAGGGTCGCGGCTTGATCGCAACGTTCAAAGGCCAAGGCCAAGCGTTGGAGTTATACTCGGCAGAACCTTCGCCAGAGCACTTGTATTGCATGGGTCCAGATACGGGAGTATAGTAAACCATTATTTTTTTAATTAGAATTAGGTTCAAGCCGCAGAATTTATGCTGGCAGTTAAGATATTAATTTTGTGAGTTTCAAACGTTTAAACGTAGCCAAGATTTAGGGCGATTTACCCGTTATGAGATTATTTACCTGTGGAGATTGCGGCCACAAGTTGCGTTTTGGCGCAAAAAAATGTGGCCGTTGCTATGACGCCACACCAATTTACAACCGGCGCATCGCGATCTTACTCCTAGCCCTGCTGGTTTTTGCTTTGGTCTTTGTCCTCATCTGATTCGAGGCAGCCCTTGCCGCACGGGCCTTGCTGCATCAAAAAAGCGAGCCTTGCGTGCCTTTTTTTGAAACGCTCGCGCTTGGCCTTGCAGTTTTCTTCGCGCCGATACTAAGCGTTCCGTCCGCAAACTCGATATCGAGCACGGCATGTGCTTTGGCCAATTTCGTGCTGGTCAGAACCTCGCCCTTGGCGCTGCGCACGACCGCGAACCCGCGCTCCAGCGTCGCTTTGTAGCCAAGCGTCAAACGCAGCCGATCGAGCGCATCGAGCTTGCGCGCGCGCTGGCTATGCGCGACTTCTGTGGCCTGTTTGAAACGGCGCATAAGCTGTGCCAAGGCGTCGTTGCGCCTGTCGATTTGCGGGGCCAAAGACAGCGTATCAAAGCGTTTCGTTATCCTTGCAAGATCGCCCTGCGCAGCGGCGCTCGAACGCTCGAGCGCTGGGGCAAGGCGTTTGCCGCGATCCTCGCTACGCTCGCGCGCGCTATTTATCGTGCGTGCCAGCAGCGAAGGGCGCAGCGCGCCGGAGGCTTCGCTAAGCGCGGCGCGGCCACGATCAACCCGCGCCGTTAACGCGCCCGGCAAACGCGCAGCGGCCAGATCAAGCCGCTGCTGCGCGCCCGCCGTCAACGCATCAACACGCGGCAAGGCGCGGCTGAGATCGCGCAGTTTTTCACCGCGATAGTTGAGCGCGGTACGCATCGCGCTGATTCGGCGGCTTTCAATCTCCTCAAGGCGCGCAAGCAGTTCTGCGCGCACAGGCACGGCCAGCTCGGCGGCCGCCGTCGGCGTTGGCGCGCGCAAATCAGAGGCAAAATCAATGAGCGTCGTATCTGTCTCGTGACCAACCGCAGAGATAAGGGGAATACCCGAGGCAGCAGCGGCGCGCGCCACAGATTCCTCGTTGAACCCCCAAAGATCCTCGATCGAGCCGCCTCCGCGCGCGACGATGATCAGATCGGGTCGCGGCAAAGCGCCGCCAGCGGTGAACGCATTGAAGCCGTCAATGGCGCGGGTGACTTCGGGTGCACAACGCTCGCCCTGCACGGCGACAGGCCAGATCAGCACTTTACGCGGAAAACGATCACGCAAACGGTGCAAGATATCGCGGATGACTGCGCCGGTGGGGGAGGTGATTACGCCAATAACTTCGGGCAGGAACGGGATTTGCTGCTTGCGCGCGGGATCGAACAGACCCTCCGCCGCCAGCTTTTTCTTGCGTTTTTCCAGCATCGCCATAAGCGCGCCTTCACCCGCAACGGCGACATCCTGCACGTTCATCTGATACTTGGACTGGTTCGGAAATGTGGTCAATCGCCCCGTCGCGATGATTTCCATCCCCTCCTCGGGCATCACCGACAGGCGTGCCACCTGTCCTTTCCACGCGGTGCAACCCAGCACCGAGCGGTCATCTTTAATATCGAAATAGAGATGCCCCGAGCGCGCATGCACGACCCGTCCCACTTCGCCGCGAATCCGGACGTGATCGAACGTGCCCTCGATCGTGCGCTTTACCGCAGTGGAAATCTCGGAAACGGTAAATTCGGGTTCATTCGCCCCCTCGCGGGGATCGTCGATCAGATCGGACATCGGGCCTGCCTTGTGCATCTTTTGGGGGCAGACTAGAACGCAAGCGGCAGAAGTCCAAGTGATCGCATAGGGGTAAATTGCATGAATATTCTCATCCTTGGGGGCGGCGGACGCGAACACGCACTAGCCTGGGCCGTAATGCAGAACCCCAAATGCGACAAGCTGATCGTCGCGCCGGGAAATGCCGGGATCGCAAAGATCGCCGATTGTGCGGCTTTGGACATCGAGGACGGCGCTGCCGTGATCGGCTTTGCCGAGGCCGAGGCGATTGATTTCATCATAATAGGTCCTGAAGCGCCCCTTGCGGCGGGCGTATCCGACGATCTGCGCGGCGCTGGTTTTTTGGTATTTGGCCCCTCGCAGGCAGCGGCGCAACTGGAAGCGTCCAAGGCCTTTACCAAGGAAATTTGCGATGCGGCTGGCGCACCTACGGCGGGCTATGGCCATTTCACCGATGCGGAAACTGCTAAAGCTTATATTCGCGAGAATGGAGCGCCAATCGTGGTTAAGGCCGATGGTCTAGCGGCGGGCAAAGGCGTCGTCGTCGCCATGAACGAGGCCGAAGCGCTGGAAGCCGTGGACGATATGTTCGGCGGTGCTTTTGGCGGGGCTGGCGCGGAAGTGGTGATCGAGGAATTCATGGAGGGCGAAGAGGCCTCTTTCTTCATTTTGTGCGACGGAACCGACGTACTGGCAATCGGCACGGCACAAGATCACAAGCGCGTCGGCAACGGCGACACAGGCCCGAACACGGGCGGCATGGGGGCCTATTCCCCTGCCCCCGTCTTGAGTGATGCAATTGCCGAGCGCGCCATGCGCGAGATCGTCAAGCCCTGCATGGCCGAAATGGCGCGGCGCGGCACGCCCTATCAAGGGGTGCTTTATGCTGGCCTCATGATCAAGGACGGCGCACCACGCTTGGTGGAATACAACGCACGTTTCGGCGATCCCGAATGTCAGGTTTTGATGATGCGCCTAGGCGGGCAGGCTTTGGATTTGATGCAGGCAGCCGCGCAAGAACGGCTTGCAGAGACGCAGGTAAACTGGGCCGACGATCACGCAATCACGGTGGTGATGGCGGCGAACGGCTATCCTGGCGCATATGAAAAAGGCTCTGTTATTGAGGGCTTGGAGGGACTGCTCGAGGATAGTTTCAACATGACCTTTCATGCAGGCACAGCACTTTCAGATGGCGCGATTGTTGCTACAGGCGGGCGGGTTTTGAACGTCACCGCTCGCGGAGCGAGCTTGGCCGAAGCACACAAACGCGCCTATGAAATGGTCGATGCGATCGACTGGCCAGGTGGGTTTTTCCGCAGTGATATCGGCTGGCGCGCGCTTTAAAAGATCGGTTTCCGTTGAACAAGCTCATCGGACCGAAACGGGGGCCAGCCCCCGTACCCCCGAGGTATTTGAAGACCGAAGAAGATTAAGGGCAGGATGTCGCGACCTTGAGCGATGCGGGCCCTTTGAACGGTCCAAGATCACGGGACGTGAACGAGCCATCCGCGTAGCGCGTCGCGATGATACGTGACCAGTTTGCGTTTGCGGTAATAATTTCAGGGGCACCTGAGCAGGTTCTGATGCCGCCCGAGATGAAATCCTCGCCAATCTTGTGATTTGTCAGACCCGGCAAGTCGGCGAGGTGGCGCAGCGCTCCGTTCTCGAAACGCCAGATGCGCAGGATCTTGGCAAGATGCGGACGGTCGATGTAGGCCAGTTCGATAGAGCCGTCCTCGTCCAGATCGCCAGCCCCTAGAGGTGCGAGCCAGCGGTTAGCCCGCCCGATATAGGGCGTCGCAGAGATCAGCCCCGTTTCGTCATAAATCGCAAGGCGCGCGCCCTCTGAAATGCTGGCTTCAATGACGACGACTTCCTGATCACCGTCCAGATCAACATCGATCAAACGCGGCACCAGATCTTCGAATACGCGCGTTTCGGGCAAGCGCAGGGTAATCTGCTTGCCAGAATCCATCGTCAAGACCAGCGCACCATATTCGATCGCATCGCCCAGAACACCATGTGCATAGCGCGTCGTCGGCTCGCTATATTGCGCGTGCTTTACGCCCGCACAGAGCATGTTTCCCGTGCAAAGCGCAGTGATCAGAGCCGCTGCGCGCAACATTAGATTTGCTTTTCAGGCATCTGTACCACAAGACCGTCCAGCGCATCCGTGACCTTGATTTGGCAGGTCAAACGCGAGCGTGCCTCATCAGGTTCATAGGCAAAATCAAGCATGTCGACTTCCATATCGTCCTTCGCAGGCAATTTTTCCGCCCAATCGGGATGCACGTAAACGTGGCATGTAGAGCACGCGCAAGCACCGCCGCAATCGGCTTCGATGCCGGGAATATTGTTGTCACGCGCGCCCTCCATGACGGTCATGCCGTTTGCAACGTCCACGACATGCTCTTTGCCGCCATGCTCGATATATGTGATCTTCGCCATTCTCTCGTCCCTTCGATACATTTGGCGAATATCTAGCGTCACAGCCTCCGACGTGCCAGTCCAATTAACGGCAAGGTGATCGTCAATTCCGCCACTTTCGCTGCGATTAACTTCACACTGTCCCTTTTTGCTGAAACACATTAGCATGAGCGATAGATTGCCAATAAGGCAACAAGCAGTGAGACAGGCGCAATGCAGCATATCTCCTCCGATTTCCCGCGTTTTGCGGCGATCCGGCGCGCGAGCGGGCTTGCTGCGCTATGCTTTTTGGCGGCCTGTTCTGACCCTTTTGAAGTGGTGAGCAAAGCCGCTTTCGAGCAAACCGATCTGGTTTACACTCAATCGACGCCGCCGCCCGGGGCGGCTGAGGGCAGTTGTTGGGGCAAACATGTCACACCTGCGAAAGTTGAAACCGTGACCCATCAGATCCAGCTACAACCGGCAGAAGTGCGCACAGACGGTACAGTCAGCGCGCCGGGGGTCTACAAGACCGAAACATCGCAGATGATCGTGAAGGAGCGGCGCGAGCTTTGGTTCGAAACGCCCTGCGCGCCAATGCTCACGCCCGAATTCGTGTCAACCTTGCAGCGCGCCTTGAAAGCGCGCGGGCATTATCGCGGGGCGGTGTCTGGCTATATCGATGCGCGCACGCGGGCGTCGATCCGCAAGTATCAAGCGCCCCAAGGGCTTGATAGTGCGATCCTTTCCTTGGCGGCAGCGCGCAAACTTGGGCTTGTCGCCTACGATCTGGATCGCAGCGGTTAAATTCTGAAATTACGATAAACGAAAAAGGCCCGGCGCGCAGTGCACCGGGCCTTTTTAGGTATTGCTTTACTCAGCGCATTGAGCTGTCTTCAAGCGACAGCGCGACAAAGCGAGGATCACCCGAGCGGCGCACCAGTAGCAGCAAGGACTTGCGCCCAGCTTCGCGTGCCGCGTCGATTTGCGTGCTCAGATCATCGACGCTGGCCAGCTTTTGCTGCCCCGCTTCGGTGATCACATCCCCCGCGCGCAGCCCTTTTTCATATGCTTTGCTCAGATCATCGACGTCCTGCACCACAAGGCCGGTGGCCCCTTGCGCCAGATCAAGCTGCTCGCGTAGATCATCGGTGATTTCGGAAACCGTCATGCCAAGAATATCTGTCTTGGCAGGCGCTTCGGGTTCAGCGGGCTGAGCGGCAGGAACTGCGCCCTCGGCCTCTTCGCGCCGCCCAAGCGTTACCTTGAGCGTTTGCGTCTTGCCATCGCGGAACACGACGACGCGGACCGCTTTGCCCACAGCCGTGTTGCCAACCGTGCGCACCAGCGAGCGCGTATCGACGACTTCCTTGCCATCAAAACTCATGATGACGTCTCCCGATTGGATACCTGCCTCGGCAGATGGGCCTTCGGGCACGTCCGTCACCAGCGCGCCGGCAACCTTTTCGAGGCCAATGGCTTCTGCCACGTCCTCGGTCACATCCTGAATGCGCACACCGAGCCAGCCACGGCGCGTTTCACCGAACTCCTTGAGTTGATCGACCACTTTGATCACGACGTTGGACGCCATGGAAAAACCGATGCCGATGGAGCCGCCATTGGGTGACAGAATGGCGGTATTCACGCCAACGACCTGACCGTCCATATTGAACAGCGGACCGCCGGAGTTGCCCCGGTTAATCGCCGCATCGGTCTGGATATAGTCATCATACGAGCCACTTAGCGCACGGTTGCGCGCCGACACGATGCCTGCTGAAACAGAGAAGCCCTGCCCCAGCGGATTACCCATGGCCATAACCCAATCGCCGACGCGCGCAACGTCGCTATCGCCGAAAGTAACGAAGGACAGCGGCGTTTCCGCTTCGACCTTCAAAAGCGCGATGTCGGTGTTCGGATCGGTTCCGATGACTTTGGCGGGAAGTTCCTGTCCCTCGAAAAACTCGATCAGGATTTCATCCGCACCTTCGATCACGTGATTGTTCGTGACCACGAAGCCATCTTCGGAAATCACAAAACCGGAGCCAAGCGCGGAAGAGCGGCGCGGACGATCGCCGTTGCCGCCGCCGTTGTTGTTACGATCCTGGAATTCCCGGAAAAAATCTTCGAAGGGCGAGCCTTCTGGCACCACGCCGCGCGGCGTGGTCGAACGCGCGACAGTGGTGGTCGTGGTAATGTTCACCACGGCAGGGCTAATTTTTTCAGCCAGGTCAGCAAAACTTTCAGGTGCGCCGCGCGCAGCCGCGCTTAGGGTTTGAAGCAAGAGCAGTGCAACGCTAAGCCCCATCGCCAGCGCCCATTTGAGCTGCGTGCGGGTATCGCGTTGCGATGAATGTGAGAGGGCGAGTGCCTTTGACATTGTGAGAAGACCTCCTTCTTGGTCTGAGCCTCTGCCAGATCATGAAGTGATGCTGGCCTTTATACTCATCTTCTATCTAGGCTCTTAGCCACGCAACGCAAATCTCGTTTCAATGTCTCAAGCGGATGTGAAGAAAGAGTGAATATCAGTGATGGAACCGGATTTTTTTCATCCCGCCCCCAAGGCGCGAGCTGCAAACAGAAAACACACGCCCAAAACGATGACCAGAAAGCCAAAAGTGCGGCGCTTGTCGATGGGCAATTTGCGCAGCGCTTCAAGCAGGTCTTCGACAAGCGAAGGGGCCAGTGCATACACCAGCCCCTCGATGATAAAAACCAATCCGATTGCCAATAAAATGTTGGCAAACATCAGGTTACTCCGATTTTGTATCCGACTTCAGATAGTTGAAGAAGTCGCTATCGGGTGACAATACCATGGTCGAGTTGTTGCCCTGAAGCGCAACGCGGTAGGCTTCAAGCGAGCGGTAGAATTCAAAGAACTCTTGATCCGCGCCATAGGCCGTCGCAAAGATTGCGTTACGCTCAGCGTCAGCTTCACCGCGGGTGATTTCACTATCACGGCGCGCATCGGAGACGATTTCAACCTGCGTTCTGTCCGCCAAAGCGCGCACACGTTGCGCCGCCTCGTTACCACGAGCAATCTCGTCCGCCGCCTCACGTTCACGCTCTGCGCGCATCCGTGCGAAAGTGGATTCGAGGTTGGCTTGCGGCAAATCGGTGCCCTTCAAGCGCACGTCGATGACTTCAAGACCAAGTGCGCGTGCTTCCGTGATCGCTGCGTTACGAATGCGCAGCATCAGCGCTGCACGGTCCGAACTCAGGATATCGTTGGAAGACACGGAACCCAGAACTTCACGCGTTTCAGCGCGCAAAATACTGTCGAGACGGTTTTCGGCAGCAGGGATGCCACCCGCACCAACCGCTTGACGGAACTGGTTCACATCCGAAATCCGGTAGCGCGCGAAGGCGTCTACGACGAGACGGCGATCATCTAGAGGCGTGACTTCGAGAGGTTCGATATCACGGCTGAGGATACGGTCGTCATAGCGCACAACCTCTTGAATAAGCGGGAGTTTGAACGCCAGGCCCGGCTCCTCTTTCACGTCGACGACGCGTCCGAATTGCAGAACCAGCGCCTTTTCACGCTCGTCCACGATGAAGACAGAAGACAAAAGGCCCACGACGATGATCACTGCGATCGGCAGGAGATACGTTGTCTTACGCATTAGTTGGTTCCTCCGGAATTCTTACGCAGTTCATTGAGCGGCAGATAAGGCACGACGCCTTGGCCGCCCCCTGTGCTGTCGTCAAGAATGATCTTGTCAACGCGGCCCAGAACTTCTTCCATGGTCTCCAGATAGAGGCGCTTGCGCGTCACTTCGGGAGCTTTCTGGTACTCAGCCAAAACGGCTGTGAAACGCGAGGCTTCACCAGTTGCTTCGTTGATCACGCGGGCACGGTAGCCTTCAGCCTCTTCGAGGACCTGAGCCGCTTCACCGCGTGCTTCGGCCACGACGCGGTTTGCATAGGCATCCGCGAGCTTTTCGAGGCGGTCACGTTCCTGCTCTGCGGCCTGAACCGAGCGGAAAGCATCGATTACTTCCAAAGGCGGGTCGGCCTTGTCGAAGTTCACACGCACCACATTGACGCCGCTGTCGTAATTATCGAGCGTGAACTGGATCAAATCCTGCAAACGCTGCGCAATCGAACCACGATCCCTGTTCAGGATCGGTGCCAGTTCGGACTGCGCGATAATCTCGCGCATCGCCGATTCAGACACCGCTTTGATCGTCATTTGCGGATCACGCAGGTTAAAGAGGAATTTTGCGGGATCCGTGATGTTCCAGACGACCTGAAAATCGATGTCGACGATGTTCTCGTCGCCCGTCAGCATCAGACCCGCTTCGGAGCCACGACCGCCCACACCGATATCTTCGGTGCGCTCGGAGGTCACGACGACCACTTCGGCCCGAACCACGGGCCAAGGCGCGAAGTTCAGACCGGAATTCCCGATGGAAGAGAATTCACCAAGGAACAACTCGACCGACTGCTCTTCGGGTTTGACCGTGTAAAAGCTGGCCATGCCCCAAAGCACGACTGCCGCGACCGCCGCAAGGCCGACCGTGCCGCGTGTGAACGCGGGGCCGCTTGGACCCCCTGAACCGTTCGCGCCATTGCCACCACCGCGACCGCCCATGAGGACGCGCAGCTGTTCCTGGCCTTTTTTCATCAGCTCGTCGATTTCGGGAATCTGTGGTCCGTCCCCCTCAGGGCGACGACCGCCGCCCCCGCCATTGTTGCCAGAGCCGCGATTATCATCGCCTGACCCATTGTTGCCACCGCCGCCCCATGGGCCGCCGTTATTTCCAGCCATTTAAGCTACTTCCCCTCAGTTATCGTCATTGGGCTACCTATACAGAGTAAACTGGTCAGGTTTGCCAGAATTTCAACCCGTGCGAACAGGTGTTTTCATAGTTACCAGTTCTTCGGACATTGTTGGGTGCACCGCAACTGTGCGATCAAAGTCTTCTTTGGTTGCGCCCATCTTCACGGCAATGCCGGCAAGCTGGATCATTTCGCCTGCGCCAGGCGCGACGATGTGACAGCCAAGCACCTTGCGTGTGGTTTGGCTGACAATCAACTTCATCAACACACGCTCTGCGCGCCCTGCGAAACTTTGCTGCATTGGCTTGAACGAGGTCGCGTAAACTTCGATCGGCTCCTGCTCGCGCGCGTCTTCTTCCGACAGACCTACAGTGCCCATCTCGGGCTGCGTGAAGATCGCGGTCGGGATCAGATCGTGATCCGGCTTCGTTGGATTGCCTTTGAACACTGTCTCGACAAAGGCCATGCCCTCGCGGATCGCAACCGGCGTAAGATTGGCGCGGTCGGTCACATCGCCCACAGCATAGATCGAGGGAACGGCAGTCTGGCTATAGTCATCGACAATCACTTCGCCCTTGCGGCCAAGTTCCACACCGGCTTCTTCAAGACCCATGTTGTCCGAATTGGGCGCACGGCCCGTGGCGAACATCACTTGATCGAACACACGCTCGTCGCCATTGGTGGCTTTGACCCAAATGCCTTTGCCCTCGCGGCGCATTTCCAGAATGTTGGTGCCAAGATGCAGATCAACGCCGCGCTTGCACATTTCCTCGGACACCAGCCCGCGTGCTTCATCGTCAAAGCCGCGTAAAATTTGCGCACCGCGATAAAACTGCGTCGTCGCCACGCCCATCCCGTTCAGAATGCCTGCGAATTCAGAGGCAATATAGCCGCCACCGATGATCAACATCGACTTGGGCAACTCCTCCAGATGAAAGATATCGTTAGAGGTGATGGCCAGTTCCGCACCCTGCATCTCAGGCTTTACCGGACGCCCCCCGACCGCGATCAGAATGTGCTTGGCCGTCTTGCGCGTACCGTCTGCCAGCTCCACCGTATGCGGATCAGCGATGCGCGCGCGTTGATCAAACGTTTCTACGCCCGCATTCCTCAGTAAATTGCGGTAGACGCCCTCCAACCGGTCAAGCTCTGTGTGCATACGCGCCTGAAAATCCGGCCAGTGAAAGCCACCCGCCATCATCTTCCAGCCATAGGCCTGCGCATCTTCTGCCATTGCCCCATAGCCCGACGCGAAAACCATCAGCTTTTTGGGCACACAGCCACGAATGACGCAGGTGCCACCATAGCGATCCTCTTCGGCAAGCGCGACCTTCGCGCCCGTGTCCTGCGCCGCTACGCGCGCCGCACGCACCCCGCCAGAGCCGCCGCCAATAACGAAAAGATCGTAGTCAAAAGTCATCATTTATTCCAAATCTGTTCAGTCGGCCAGATCGGTGAAAAGATTGTCACTTTCCACGAAATCAAGCCGGTCATGTTCCACCGTGCCTGTATTTATGTCCCGCACCTCGACCTTGCCATCCCCGTGGCCGATCACGACTGCGTCACAAATATCAATGAACAGTCCGTTTTCCACAACACCAGGCATCTGGTTGATCACCATCGCAAGCTGGCGCGCGTTGCCGATCCGCTTGAGATTGAGGTCAAGAATATGATTGCCCTCGTCCGTGATAAACGGCGCGTCGCCGTTCATGCGCAGGCTGATCTGACGGCCAAGAACGTCCATCGAAACCAGCGTTTCCTCGACCAGCGCGCGGGTGGTTTGCCAGCCGAACGGAATAACCTCGATCGGCAGCGGGAAGGCACCAAGATTTTCGACCTCTTTGCCAGCGTCGGCAATGACGATCATCTGATCAGAGGCCGTCGCGACGATCTTTTCTTGCAGCAAAGCGCCGCCGCCCCCTTTGATAAGGTTGAGATCACCGTCAAATTCGTCCGCGCCGTCAATGGTGATATCAAGCCAGCGCGCCTCATCCAATGAGATAACTTCGATACCCACTTCACGCGCGAGCTGCGCGGTGCGTGTGGAGGTGGGAACGCCGCGAATACGCAGACCATCGTCGCGCACCATTTCGCCAAGGCAGCGCACCAGCCAAGCAGCGGTCGATCCCGTGCCAAGGCCAACGCGCATGCCATCTTCTACAAAGGCGGCTGCGCGTTTGGCAGCAACAAATTTCGCTTTGTCGATGGGCGACAATTCTCCGGTCATGACATGAATCTCCTTGGCAGTTGCAAACCTTATAAGCGCAGCTTGGACGGGGCGCGAGAGCGGAATGTCGCTTTTCGGCCCTTGCTGCGTGCATATCCAGCGTAAAGAGCGCAGATGAGCCAGATTTACACCCTTCACTACGCCCCCGACAATGCGTCCTTGATCGTGCGCATCGCGCTAGAGCTGATCGGCGCACCCTACCGCGCGCAGCTTGTCGATCGCTCGGTGCAGGCACAACAAAGCGCGCAGTATCTCGCACTTAACCCGCTGGGCATGATCCCCGCACTCGAAACCGAAGACGGCGTGATTTTCGAGACCGGCGCGATATTGCTCTCGCTTGCCGACAAGCATGGCGCATTGTTTCCAGCGTGCGGCGAGCCGTCTCGCAGCGATGCGCTTAAATGGCTCTTCTTTATGTCAAATTCGGTGCATGCGGGTCTGCGCCAGATGTTCTATCCCGCCAAATTCATCGCACCCGAGCATGCAAGCGCGCTGCGCAGGGGCCTCGCCCAGCGCATCCGCAGCGACTTCGCGCAGATAGATACTTTGATCGCCAACGCCGAAACGCCCTGCCTTGGCGGCCCTGGTGCGAGCCTGCTTGATCTTTATGCCTGCACCTGTTTTCGCTGGGCACAGCTTTATCCACGCGACTTCACCAAGGACTGGGTCGCAGCGCAAGAATACCCGAACCTTATCGCCCTTGCGCAAAGACTAGAGACGCTGCCCGCCGTTCAAATCGTGCAAAGCGCAGAAGGCCTTGGCGCGACGCTTTTTTCAAATCCCAACCTGCCCAATCCCCCAATAGGAAGTGCCACCTGATGTTTCTCTCTGTTTTCGATATGTTCAAAGTCGGCATCGGGCCTTCGTCCTCGCACACGATGGGGCCGATGGTGGCCGCGGCACGCTTTCTTGATGCCATGCGCGCCTCGCCCTTCGAATTTGGCGGGGTGCGTGCATCCCTGCACGGCTCGCTCGCCTTTACCGGCGTGGGCCATGCGACGGATCGCGCCACAGTACTCGGCCTCGCAGGGTTCCTCCCCGACACCTATGATCATGCCAGGGCAGAAGCGGCGATGGCGCAAATCATCAAAAACAAAACCGTGTCGCCAGACGGGCTTGGTACATTGGCTTTCGATCCCAAGAACGATCTGAAATTCGATTTCGGCCCCAACCTGCCCGGCCATGCCAACGGGATGATCCTGATGGGCACAGACGCGCAGGGCGATGTGATCTTGCAAGAGACATATTACTCCATCGGTGGCGGTTTCGTCATGACCGAAGCGGAACTCAGCGCAGGCAAGGACACGGACGAGGGCGCGCCGGTCCCCTACCCGTTCAAATCCGCCGCTGAAATGCTGGAGATGGCGAATATCGCGGGCAAAAGCATTGCCGAGATGAAGCGCGCCAATGAAATCTCGCGTGGCTGCACCGAGAGCTTGAAATCAGGCACCGCGCGTCTGTGGCAGGTGATGAACGATTGCATCGACAAGGGGCTCACCCATGATGGTATCTTGCCGGGCGGCCTTAACGTGCGCCGCCGCGCCAAGGGCATCCATGATGCGCTGCTGGCCGAGCGCGGTATGAACCTGAACGCGCCGCACACCATCAACGACTGGATGAGCGTTTACGCCATGGCCGTGAACGAGGAGAACGCGGCGGGCGGTCAAGTCGTGACAGCCCCCACCAACGGCGCAGCAGGCGTGGTGCCTGCGACCATCCGCTACTATCTAGATCACGTTCCGGGCGCGTCGGAGACCAAGGTCGAAGAATTCCTGCTCACCGCTGCCGCAATTGGCGGCCTCGTCAAATTCAACGCATCAATTTCGGGCGCGGAAGCAGGCTGCCAAGCTGAAGTCGGCAGCGCCGCCGCCATGGCCGCCGCCGGGCTCTGCGCTGTTCTGGGTGGCACGCCGGAGCAGGTCGAGAACGCCGCCGAAATCGCGCTGGAACATCACTTGGGCATGACCTGCGATCCGGTCAAAGGGCTGGTTCAAGTCCCTTGTATCGAGCGCAACGGGCTGGGCGCGATCAAAGCCGTTAGCGCGGCATCGCTTGCGCTACGCGGCGATGGCACGCACCTCGTACCGCTGGATGCCTGCATCGAAACCATGCGCCAAACAGGCGTGGATATGAGCGAGAAATACAAAGAAACCTCGCTCGGGGGGTTGGCAGTAAATATCCCGAATTGCTAGCGCGCTCATATTTTGTTTACCGTTTTGCGTTAGCCCAAAGACGTCAGATCACCTAGAGGGCGTTTTTTTAGCCGTCGCCACACTCAAGGATTGCAATCCACAAAACCGCTGTTAACGTTTCAACATGACGCCCGATCGCCCCCTTCTCGGCATTCTTCTGATGCTCGGCTTTTGCATTCTCGCCCCCTTGGGGGACGCGCTGGCAAAAGTTATCGGGCAGACGGTGCCGATGGGGATATTGCTGCTTGTGCGATTTGGCATGCAAGCCCTTCTGCTGTGGCCCGTAATCTTGCTCGGGCGGCGATCTTGGCAAATGTCCAAGCGCGTAATGCGCCTCGCATGGCTGCGCACCGCGCTGCATATGATCGGGATCGGCGCGATGTTCACAGCGCTGCAATACCTTCCCTTGGCCGATGCGGTCGCAATCGCTTTTGTAATGCCGTTCTTGATGCTGATACTTGGGCACTACGTGCTGGATGAAGAGATCGGAGCGCGCAGGATCATCGCCTGCGGTGTCGGATTTATCGGCACACTGCTGGTCATCCAACCTGCGTTCGAAACCGTTGGGTGGCCCGCACTGCTTCCCCTCGTGGTCGCGATCGTCTTTTCCCTGTTCATGCTCGTCACGCGGCAAATCGCCAAGGAAATTGATCCGATCAGCCTGCAAGCCGTCAACGGCGTGATGGCCGTTGTGATCGTATTGCCTGCTTTGCTGCTGCTTGGTGGCAGCAACATCGCCGCCTTCGAAATCATAATGCCGGACCTTCGCGAAACGGTAATGTTGGTTGGCATCGGTGCGCTCGGTACTTTTGCCCATCTGTTGATGACCTGGTCCCTGCGCTTTGCCCCCTCCGCGACCGTCGCCCCGATGCAATACCTGGAAATACCCTTTGCCACGATCGTCGGCTATCTGATCTTCTCGGAATTGCCCGACACATTGGCCTCCGTAGGGATCGCCATCACGATTGGCGCAGGCCTTTATATCGTTATGCGCGAGCGGGCCATGAGCCGGGTTGCTCCCGCAGTGCCTTGAAAGCAATTTCGAAACAATGCGCAGGCAAGATACACAGCATCGCAGGCGCGTTCATCGTTAGCGAAACTGGCCCGGAAGCCTCGTTAGACGTGCCGATCCTGTGACCAGGGGCAAAATCCAGCGCATCAAAGGACCATTTCAGCCCCCGCATCGCGCCGCGCACCGGTGCCAGCGGAAACAGCGAAACCGGTGTCCCAGCGTCCAGCGGCAACTCAAGACGCGCGGGACATAAAAAGACCGTTTCGTTTTCCCCCAGCAATAGACAGCGCTGTCCGGCAAAGCGCATCAATCCGTGAAACACTGCAAGTTGGTGATCAAGGCGACCACCCAGAAACCCGAGCCCTGCAATCAGCGGAGCTTCGATGCGCATTAAGCATTTCTCAAAGTCTGTACTGTCTTGTTCAGCAACCTCGTAAATCACCGACGCGGGCAAGGTTGCCTTTAATTTGCCAGAAAGTGAATCCATATCTCCGATTACCGCCTGCGGCATCAGCCCTTGGCGCAGGATCGGAGCTGCACCGCCATCTGCCGCAACGATGTCCGGAGCATGAACAATAGCGCGCGCCAAAGCTCCCTCGGGCAGCGGAGCGCCCCCAACCAGAGTAATAGGTTCAAATTTGCGAACAATTTTATCCATAGCCCAGAATTGTTCCTCTTTTGGGAAACAGATCACATTTAGAACACGAAATGATACGCTCCCAGTCATAGATTCGGGCCGCTTTGGTCAGCACTGGTCGGTTATTGTCAGACTTGTAACAAAGTAAAGCGAGTAGATCATGGTAAATACGAGCAAAGTTCTCACCGTATCCTACGGCACATTCTCCTGCACTTTGGAGGGGTTTGACGATTCGTTCGATACGATGAAAGCCATTGCGGAGTATTTTCGCGACTTGGCCGCCGACGACCGGTATTTTGGCGCAGAGCCCCCGACACCTGACGCGGAAATGCTGGCGCGCATCGCAGAGCGTGAAGTTTCCCGCCGCGTCGAGGCCCACAGCGATGGCGGCAACATCGTATTGCGCACGCAATTGCCCGTCAGCGGCGCAATCGCCAAGCCAAAGGGGCCGCTAGAAAATAACCCCGGCCCACTAGAGGCTGATTTGGACACATCCGAAGCAGAGCAAGCCCGCCTCGAAGAAGAGCGCATCGCACATGAAGCCGCAGCGCGCGCGCAGGCCAAAGCAGAGCGCCACGCCCGTATCGCACAACAAAAGGCGCAAGCAGAGGCAGAAGCCGCACAAGAAGCCGAGGCGAAAGCCGCGCGCGCGCAGGCTGAAAAGGACGCCGCCAAACAGGCGGAGCTTAACCAAGCCGCAGCTTTGGAGGCCCAAGCCGACGCGAAGGCTCGCGCCGATGAAGAGGCCGCACGCCTTGCCCAAGAAGAACTTGAGCAGGCACAGGAGGATGCGCGCCGCACACAGCAGGCGGCGCAAGCTGCCGCACGCGAGAATGCCGCAAAAGCAGAGCTGGAGGACAACAACGATTCTGTCGCGGCAAAGCTTGCACGCATTCGCGCAGTTGTGGGTCAGCCCGGCAAAACCCCAACGGCACCAGCTTATTCCGAGGACGAACATGCAGACGAAATCATGCAAGGGCGCGATGATGATACCGATCTCGAAGACCTGATCGAGCCTGATTTCGAGCCTGTCTCCGAGGCGCAAAATACCGCCAAATCTCTAACGCAGACCGAGGACGCGATTTCTGGCGTTATATCCCGCCTTGCCAAGCAGACAGAACCTCAGATCGAGCCAGCACCAACCGAAGCTGTCGCTGAGGTCGTACCAACAACCGCAACAGCCCCAACAGCCCCCATTCGCGCCCGCGTGATCAAAATGAAGCGCGAAGAGTTTGAAGCAGCCATCGCAAGCGGCGACATCGAGGAAGACGATGACGTAGACGACAGCGCACAGGCCGAAGCCCCGTCGGTCACGGCCGCACCAATCGCGTCAAAGCCCGCGATCGACAGCTCGCTCTCGGACAGCGAAGAGGACGAACTCGCACGTGAATTGGCCGCAGTGGAGGCAGAACTTGCAGGCCTTTCAGCTTCGGAACCGGTGCCCGCGCCTGCGCAAGACTTGGAGCCAGTACTGGAGCAAAACGTGCCAGAGACGCCCGCAGCAACGCGCGGCTCTGACGATCTTGCGCTCACCCCCGACGTCGAGGTCGATCGTTTGATGGATCAAGCCACGTCCGAGCTGGAAGAGCCGGACGGCAAGAAACGACGCAACGCGCTGGGACATCTGCGCGCCGCCGTCGCAGCCGCGCGCGCCGACAAGGGGTCAGGCGGCAATGCCGAGCAAGTCGATGAAACCGAAAGCTACCGGAACGATCTGGAAAGCGCTGTGCAGCCGCGCCGACCTGTTCGCAGGTTAACCCCGAACGAAAGCGCGCCCGTGCTTGCGCGTCCACCTTTGAAATTGGTTGCAGAGCAACGCGTGGACACCCCCGCTCCGGCACCGCTGCAATCAGAGGCACCTCAACCTGTGCGCCCGCGCCGCATCAAAGCCGGGCAAACGCCGTCCCCCGCGGCTGTGCAACCGCTTGATAGCAACATCGCACCCGAGGGTGGAAGTTTTCAGGAGTTCGCTGAAGAAATGAGCGCAACCGAGCTTCCGGATCTGCTCGAAGCAGCGGCTGCTTACTTGGCGTATGTTGAAGGTAAAGAACAATTTTCCCGCCCGCAGCTCATGACAAAAGTGCGCATGGTCCAGGAAGAGAACTTTTCGCGAGAGGATGGTCTGCGCTCGTTCGGCCAGCTCTTGCGGCAGGGCAAGATTGAAAAGATCAGCGGTGGACGTTTCACCGTTTCCGATCGGATCAGTTTCAAGCCCGACACGCGTGCGGCCGGTTAACACCCCGGTTTCGTAACGAGTGAACGCGGCGGCTCCCTGCCAGGAGCCGCCGCTTTTTTCAATTTAGAACCATGAGCTCAGGGATCATTGCCTTTTGGCGCATCCGGGTCGGCTTGGCCGATCCCCATGAATACCGACTTAAACGGCACGATCCAGATGATGCCAAGAACCACGTAGGTCGCGAACTCCGCCCAAATCGGCGGACGCCCCGTGTAGGCAAACAACGTCGCCACCCCCGCAATCGCGAAGATGATATAAAGCGGCATGCCGATCAATAAAATGATCAACGCCCAGCGCCGGCGGGCTTTATAAGATAGGGCCATCAGTCCTCAAACGGGTCAGTGACAAGGATCGTGTCCTCGCGTTCCGGTGAAGTTGATAGTAGTGCGACAGGGCACTCAATCAACTCTTCCACGCGGCGCACATACTTGATCGCATTCGCAGGAAGCTCTGCCCAGGAACGCGCGCCCTCCGTGCTCTCTGACCAGCCCGGCATTTCCTCGTAGATCGGCGTGCAGCGCGTCTGGTGATCCGCCGCAGTGGGCAAATAATCAATGCGTGTCCCGTCAAGCATATAGCCAACGCAGATTTTTAGCGTCTCGAAACCGTCAAGCACGTCCAGCTTGGTTAGGGAAATCCCCGTGACGCCCGATGTGGCGCAGGTCTGGCGCACCAGCGCGGCGTCAAACCAGCCACAGCGGCGCTTGCGCCCCGTAACTGTGCCGAACTCGCGGCCCCGCTCGCCAAGGCGCTGACCGTCGGCGTCATCAAGCTCCGTTGGAAACGGACCCTCGCCGACGCGCGTCGTGTAGGCTTTGACAATGCCAAGAACGTAATCAATCGAGCCGGGACCGACGCCAACGCCTGTTGCCGCCTGCCCTGCAATCACGTTCGAGGAAGTCACAAAAGGATAAGTGCCAAAGTCGATATCGAGCAGCGCGCCCTGCGCGCCTTCGAACAAAATCCGCTCGCCGCGCTTCTTGCGCTCGTTGAGCACTTTCCAGACTGGCGCTGCATATTGCAGAATTTGCGGTGCAATCTCGACCAGTTGCGCCACCAGCGCATCACGATCAATCGGCTCGATGCCAAGGCCTTTGCGCAAGGGATCATGATGCTGCAATGCGCGATCGACCCGCGCTTCCAGCGTCGCCAGATCACCAAGGTCGGCCACGCGCACAGAGCGGCGACCAACTTTATCCTCATAGGCCGGCCCGATACCGCGCCCTGTCGTGCCAATCTTCGTGCCCTTGGAGGCCGCTTCTTCGCGTGCGCGATCAAGCTCGCCGTGGATTGGTAAAATAAGCGGCGTGTTCTCGGCAATCATCAAAGTCTCAGGCGTGATTTCAACGCCTTGCTTTTGAATGGACGCGATCTCGTTGACCAAATGCCAAGGATCCAGCACCACACCATTGCCGATCACCGACAGCTTGCCACCGCGCACGACGCCCGAGGGCAGCGCATTGAGCTTGAACACCTCGCCATCGATCACCAGCGTGTGACCCGCATTATGCCCGCCCTGAAAACGCGCGATAACGTCGGCCCGCTCGGACAGCCAGTCGACAATCTTGCCTTTACCTTCGTCGCCCCATTGTGCGCCAACGACTACTACATTTGCCATACGAGTGACCTTTCCCATTGCGTCAAACCCGCGCCCGTATAGGCCGCAGACCCGCCAAGCGAAACACCTATTTCGCCGCACCATTGCCAAAAGTCGCGCGCCCCGGCTTCACCTTGCCCTTAAACTCTCCCCGAAGGGCCGCTGCGAATGAACTCCCGCGCTCTGGACAGTGCGCGCGGCTTGGGCAAAACATACTCTCAAAGGAGTGCCATTATGATCCGTATTGCCCTTCGCTGGCTCATCGCCTTTGCGCTGCTCGCCGCAACATATAATCCGACGCAATACAATTGGCTGCACTGGTCGGTGCAGAATTATAGTGATCAACTGCCGCTAATCGTGCTCAGCGGGCTGATCCTGTTGATCGGCTACATCATCTTCATGCGCGCGACGCTGCGCTCGATCGGACCGTTCGGCATGGCGCTGGTGCTCGCGCTCATCGCCGCCTTGCTCTGGGTGCTCTATGATTTCGGCTGGCTTTCGCTGGAAAATCAGGCGGTCAATCTGTGGCTCGGGCTGATCGCTCTCAGCCTCGTTCTTGGCGTTGGTCTGAGCTGGTCGCACATTCGCCGCGCCATCTCGGGACAAGCGGATATGGACGATGTCGATGAGTAGCGAGCACGATTTCGAGCCGCGCATCCGTTGGAGCGGGAATCTCGGCAGCGGTACCTCGCACTATAAGGCCTACAGGCGCGACTGGAGCCTCGAGAGCCCGGGAAAACCCGCCATCTCCTGCTCAAACGATCCACTGCTCGGGGGCGATTCCGCGCTCTATAATCCAGAGGACATGCTGATTGCAGCGCTCAGTTCGTGCCATATGCTCTGGTTCCTGCACCTCGCGTCAAATGCAGGGTTGATCGTGCACTCCTATGTGGACACACCGCTTGGCACGGGCGAAAGCCTACCCGATGGCACCGGGCGTTTCATCCGGGCGCAGTTGCGCCCTGAAATCGGCCTCGCCCCCGGAACGGACGTGAGCTGCGCCGATGAAATCCACGGGCGCATTCATGCGCACTGCTTCATTGCGCGCTCGGTCAACTTCCCCGTCACGATCAAAGCGCGCTATTTTGAAAGCACCGTCGCGGATTGACGGGTTGCACGGAGCGCCGTGATTGCCTAGATAGCTCGCTGAACCAATAGCGCGCAGGCACCCATGGAAAACGTCGTTCTGATCATTCACCTTATTCTGGCTTTGTCCTTGGTCGGCGTCGTTTTGATGCAACGTTCCGAAGGGGGCGGGCTTGGCATGGGCGGCGGCGGTGGCGGCGGCGCAATGTCGGGGCGTGCGGCGGCGACAGCCTTGGGCAAGGTGACTTGGATCCTGGCGATCTGCTTTATCATCACTTCGATCACACTGACGATCATCGCAGCGCAGAAATCTGCCGGCACTTCGGTTCTGGATCGTCTCGGCGATGCACCCGCAGCCGTAGAGGAAAGCGCGCCATCCGGTCTGGGCACGGGCAGTGATCTGCTCCCCCCAAGTGCAGATGATAACGCACCACTGGTGCCGCGCGCGGATTAAGGCCAAAGCCACTACGCTTTGACGCCCCAGAGGCTTGCGCAACATCATGTTGCGCTTGCCTTGCTAAACACACACGAATCCTGTATCGCTCAAATCCCGTGAGTATCGGCGTTCGAGCGATGCTGACCACTTGGAAATTGACCGGTTTTGCCACGCTGATTGGGTGCAAACGGTCCTCACGGGAGCGCTATGAGCATGGCCAGATTTATCTTTATTACAGGCGGTGTTGTCTCCTCCCTCGGCAAGGGTCTCGCCTCTGCGGCGCTGGGATCGCTGTTGCAGGCGCGCGGCTTTTCTGTGCGTCTTCGCAAACTTGACCCCTATCTCAACGTCGATCCCGGCACGATGAGCCCGTTCGAACATGGCGAGGTATTCATCACCGATGATGGTGCCGAGACCGATCTCGACCTTGGCCACTATGAGCGGTTTACTGGCGTTGCCGCGCGCAAGACCGATTCCATTTCGTCGGGGCGCATATACACCACCGTGCTCGAAAAAGAGCGTCGCGGTGATTACCTTGGCAAGACCATTCAAGTCATTCCCCATGTCACCAACGAAATCAAAGACTTTATCGCCATCGGCGAGGACGAAGTGGATTTCATGCTCTGCGAAATCGGCGGCACGGTTGGCGATATCGAAGGGCTACCTTTTTTCGAGGCGATCCGCCAGTTCAGCCATGACCGCCCGCGCGGCCAGTGTATTTACATGCACCTGACGTTGCTGCCCTATCTTGCGGCCTCGGGCGAGCTCAAGACGAAACCGACACAACACTCGGTCAAGGAAATGCAAAGCATCGGCCTTGCCCCCGATATTCTGGTCTGCCGCTCCGAACATCCGATCCCCGAAAAAGAACGCGAGAAAATCGCGCTCTTTTGCAACGTGCGCAAGGAATCGGTCGTCGCCGCCTATGATCTGAAATCCATCTACGAGGCACCGCTGGCCTATCACGAACAAGGCCTCGATCAAGCGGTTCTGGACGCCTTCGAGATCAATCCGGCACCCCGCCCCGATCTGCGCGTGTGGCGCGACGTGGTCGATCGCATCCACAACACCGACGGCGAAGTGAACGTCGCGATCGTGGGCAAATACACCCAGCTTGAGGATGCGTATAAATCCATCAAGGAAGCCTTGATGCACGGCGGCATGGCCAACCGCGTCAAGGTCAACGTCTCTTGGGTCGATGCGGAGGTCTTCGATAGCGAGGACGCCGCGCCCTACCTTGCAGGTTATCACGCGATCCTCGTGCCCGGCGGCTTTGGCGAGCGCGGCACGGAGGGCAAGATCAAAGCGGCGCAATACGCGCGCGAAAACAATATTCCCTACCTCGGCATCTGCCTTGGCATGCAGATGGCGGTTATCGAAGCCGCGCGCAACGTCGCGGGCCTCTCGAGCGCCGGATCAGAAGAGTTCGATCACGAGGCGGGCAAAAAACGTTTCGAACCAGTGGTCTACCACTTGAAGGAATGGGTGCAGGGCAACGCCAAGGTCAGCCGCTCGGCCGATGATAACAAAGGCGGCACTATGCGCCTTGGCGCCTATGACGCGACATTGCAGCCCGGCTCGAAAGTGGCGCAAATCTACGGATCAAACGCGATCGAGGAACGCCACCGCCACCGCTACGAGGTGGATATCGCCTATAAGGACAAACTCGAAGCGGCAGGTATGCGCTTTTCGGGCATGTCCCCCGACGGGCGTTTGCCCGAGATCGTGGAATGGACCGATCACCCCTGGTTCATCGGCGTTCAGTTCCACCCCGAATTGAAATCCAAGCCGTTCAATCCCCATCCTTTGTTCAAGGATTTCGTGCGCGCGGCCAAGGAACACTCGCGCCTCGTATAATTTGCTCTGGCCTTTGTGCAATCTGTGCTAGGATACGCCTATGCGTGTTCTGGCACTTACTCTCGCCCTGCTCTGCACCGCCCCGCTTGGCGCGCAAACAAGCTGCACGCGCACGATCTGTGAAGTACCCCAGAGCAGCCTGAGTTTCACCAGGCTGATCGATTTTAACGATGTAACCTCCTCCCTCGGGATCGGCAGCCGCATCGACGAAGTTCTGGTGCGCGATGGTGTCGTTTTTGGCGAACGTTTCGCGGGCCAGGTTCGCGAAGCAAGTGGCGATTTCGACGTGATCACCGGCACGCCGCTGCTCCCCCTCACCGTCCTTGATGGTGGCCCGGGCCAGACCCTCGGTGCGATGCACCTGCTTGGCACGATCGTGCTGCATGGCCACGGCAATCGCAGTTATCCACGGGTCGAGGCGGTTGGCGAGGGCGCTGTCGCAGTCTTGTTCGAGCGCGATCAACCCACGCTCGGCTTTGACATTCGCGGCGGCGAGCAAGGCTATGCCTCGGTCCAGTTCCTGCGCCGCGACGGCAGCGAGATCGACACCCTCACCCTTGGTCCATTGGCCGAGGACAGCTATGGATTTATGCGACAGGGAATGCAGCCCGATATCGCAGGCTTCATTTTACTCAACACCGACCCACAAGGCATCGCGCTTGATAATTTGCGCTTTGAAGGCTTCGATCTTATGGGCTAGCCTGCCGCTCAAATCATAGGGAGAGGCACAATGCCAAAGGGCTATTGGATCGGCCACGTCACGATCGATGACGCGGAAACTTACAAACTCTACCAAGCCGCCAATGCCGCGCCGTTCAAGGACTATGGTGCAAAATTTCTGGTGCGCGGCGGTCCCCAAGAGGTACGCGAGGGCGAAATGCGCCCACGCAGCGTGGTGCTGGAATTCCCCACCATCGAGGCGGCCTACGCCTGTTATGACAGCGACGCCTATCAATCTGCCAAGGCCATACGCGCAGCGGTCAGCGCGGGCGATTTGGCGATCGTGCTGGGGTATGATGCGCCATGAATGTCTTTGATCGCCTTTCCAAATTGTTCAAAGCGCCCCCCGCGCCGCGCGAAATCAAGCCTTTGCCCGAAGCAGACGTGCCCCACGCGCTTGGCGCACTTCTGGTGCGCGTCGCGCTTTCGGACAAGCAATATGCGGTGCAGGAAATCAGCCAGATCGACCGTGTGCTCGCCGCCTATCAGGGCATCGGCCCGATCGCGGCGGCCAAGCTGCGCGCAGAGTGCGAGCGCCTCGAGGCCTTCGCGCCCGACACGCCGGACTTTGCCTTTTTGCTGTGCAAAAGCGTCAGTTACGCCGAACGGCTCAGCATGATCGAAGCGCTCTGGCAGGTGGTCTTTGCCGACGGCGCGCTGAAGGACGTCGAGAGCGACGTGATGGAGCTCACCCAAAGCCAGCTTGGCATCGCGCCCGAGGATTGCGCCGCCGCCAAAGCCAAAGCGCAAACCGCTGCCCACCTTTCAACTTCCAAATGAACGGCCTATATCACCCACATGTTTGCTGACTTTCTCAAACGGCTGACCCAGCCCGAGCCCGATCCGCTGGACGATGGCGATGCCCGCCTCGCCCTCACTGCCCTTTTGATACGCATCGCCCGTGCGGACGGTGATTTCGCCCCCGAAGAGCGTCGCCAGATCGAGAGCGTGATTACCACACGCTACGTACTGGACGCCGAGGGCGCAGCAAAACTGATGGGCAATGCGGCCAAGCTGGAAATCGAGGCCCCTGACACCGTGCGTTTCACCCGCGCGATCAAGGATGCCGTGCCCTATGAGGATCGCCTTGGCGTGATTGAATCGCTATGGTCCGTGGTGCTGGCAGATGGCGTGCGCGAAAACGAGGAAGATGCGCTTTTGCGCCTCGTGGCCAATCTATTGGGCGTGAACGACAAGGACAGCGCCCTTGCGCGCCAACGTGTCGCAAGCGCACTTTGACGCCTTACGCACCGTAAACTTGCCTAAAACCGTAGTGAATTTGTGCTTTGGCGATTGCCAAAGCAGGTGTTTTCCTCACAAATAAGCGTCGGGGAACAATCCAGAGACAATCGCGTGAGCCAAGACGACACCGTTATAGAACTGCGCGGCCTGCACAAAGCCTATGGCGAGCTGGAGGTCATCAAAGGCGTGTCCATCGCGGCGCGGCGCGGTGACGTCGTTTCGCTAATCGGCTCTTCGGGCTCGGGTAAGTCCACGCTTTTGCGCTGCGCCAACCTTCTGGAGGACAGCCAGCAAGGTGATGTCCTGTTCAAGGGCGAACCTGTCCTTTGGGCGGGCAAGGGTCACAACCGCCATCCCGGCGATGGCGCACAAGTCATTCGCATCCGAACGAACCTGTCGATGGTGTTCCAGCAGTTCAATCTTTGGGCGCATATGACCATTTTGCAAAACGTCATGGAAGCGCCCGTAACCGTGCTGGGACGCGATAAAGCAGAGGTCGAAAAATCCGCGCGCGCTTACCTCGAAAAGGTCGGCATCGGCGATAAATGCGATGTCTATCCTGCGCAGCTTTCGGGCGGGCAACAGCAACGCGCCGCCATCGCGCGCGCGCTGTGCATGGAGCCCGAAGCGCTTTTGTTCGACGAGCCGACGTCAGCGCTTGATCCAGAGCTCGAGCAAGAGGTGATCAAGGTTATCAAAGACCTTGCGAGCGAGGGGCGCACGATGCTTATCGTGACCCATGACATGAAATTGGCCGCGGATGTTTCGGATCACGTCGTGTTCCTGCACCAAGGCCTCATCGAAGAAGAAGGCGCACCGAAGGACTTGTTCGGCGCGCCTAAATCTACCCGCTTGCAGCAGTTCCTATCCAGCACTGCGTAAGCGACTTCCACCACGAAACCACTCTAGGGAGACGACCCAAATGAAAAACCTTATTTTGACGACAGCCGCTTTGGCACTGAGCGCCGGCCTTGCCATGGCTGATACCGTGCGCATGGGCACGGAGGGTGCATACCCTCCCTACAACTTTCTCAATGACGCCGGCGAAGTTGACGGCTTCGAGCGCGAGCTTGGCGACGAGCTGTGCAAACGCGCCGAACTCACCTGCGAGTGGGTCACGAACGAGTGGGACAGCATTATTCCCAACCTCGTCTCCGGCAACTACGACACGATCATTGCGGGCATGTCCATCACCGCAGAGCGCGATGAAGTCATTGATTTCACACAGAACTACACACAGCCAGACCCATCCGCTTTTGTCGCCATGAGCATGGATGTCGATCTGGAAGGTGGCGTGATTGCGGCGCAGGCCGGCACAATTCAGGCCTCTCACATCGCTTCCACAGGCGCGACGCTAGTTGAATTCGCCACGCCAGAAGAGACAATCGCAGCCGTGCGCAACGGTGAAGCCGATGCGGTTTTGGCCGACAAGAGCTTCCTCACGCCCATCGCCAACGAAGATGCCAGCCTGATGATGCTCGACCAAGACGTCGCGCTCGGTGGTGGCATCGGCCTTGGTCTGCGTGAAAGCGACGGCGAGTTGAAAGCCAAGTTCGACGCGGCGATCACCTCCATGAAAGCAGACGGCTCCCTGAACGCGTTGATCGCGAAATGGGAAATCGGCGCAGGCTTCTAAAGCACACCGCACTATCGAAGAGGGCGCTCACCCGCCCTCTTCATCTTGCCTTTAAACTCAAATCCTAACGACCCTCGAGGCCCCGCCATTTTTAGTTTTTGCTCAGACCCCAGCGCTCTAGATGGCGCAAAGTGGTTGTCGTGTTATCTCACGACGGGCAAGCACATGGGCTTTTATGCGTCCTTCGGTACTGTTCTCCTTCTGCTTGCAATTACTGCCCCGACTGCGCTGGCTTTCGGCTTTTTCGGAGCCTCCGCCGCACGATCCCATTTCGCGCCGCTGCGCTGGCTCGGCAAAGGCTATGTCGCCATCGTGCGCGGCGTTCCGGATATTGCATTCTTTCTGTTTTTCATCATCGCACTGGATCAGGGCATCGAATACCTGCGCCACAAGGCACTGTGCCGTGATTGGGATCAACCCATCCGTCAGGGCAATGATTTTCTGGTCTGTGACGCCGCAAAGATGCCCCTCGGCTCTGCGCCGCAATGGGTGCATGAAAGCTATGGTTTCTCCCTTGCTGTCCTGACCTTCGCAATCGTGTTTGGTGCCTTCGCCGCAAATGTACTTTTCGGAGCCATGCGCGCCGTGCCGCGTGCCCAGATCGAAACCGCCGAAGCCTACGGCATGACCCGCCGCCAGAGTTTCTGGCGCATTCTCGTGCCGCAAATGTGGGTATACGCCCTGCCCGGCCTCAGCAATTTGTGGATGGTTCTTATCAAAGCCACGCCGCTTTTGTTCCTGCTCGGGGTCGAGGATATCGTCTATTGGGCGCGCGAACTTGGCGGCACCAAGACCTCGCGCTTTACTGATTACCCGCACGGCGATTGGCGCATGTATTACTTCTTGTTCCTGCTGATCTTCTATCTCGCCTTTACCAAAGTGTCCGAAGTTGTGCTTGAGCGGCTGATGCAGCGCCTCACCCATGGCCAAGCCACCACAGGCGGCGAAGCGCAAAGGAAACTGGTGTGAGCTGCGCGCAAACCATTAGTGATTATGGCCTGCGCGCTATTGGCATTGGCGAACGTTTGCTGCCGCGTCAGGATTTCACCCTGTGTGAGCAGTTTACACTGATCGGCTCGGGCATGATCTGGAACGTCTACTTCGGTGTTCTCGCGCTGTCCTTCGGCTTTTTCTTCGCCACCGCGCTTGCGGTTGCCAAGGCCGCAAAAAGCCCGTGGCTGCGCAAACCCGCAGAATGGTTCATCTTCCTGTTTCGCGGCTCGCCGCTATTCATCCAGTTCTTCTTTGCCTATTTTCTGTTCCTCTCGCTCAAGGGCGTCAGCCCGATCTTCGATCCGTTCACCGCCGCATGGCTCGGCGCGTTGATCGTGTTGTTCTGCAACACCGCCGCCTACTCGGGCGAGATTTTCTACGGCGCGCTCCGCTCCATTCCCAAGGGCGATGTTGAGGCGGCGGACGCCTATGGCCTCACGGGCTGGAGCCGTTTCAAGCGGGTGATCTGGCCCACGATGCTGCGCCTGGCCTGGCCCGCCTACACGAATGAGGCGATCTTTCTGTTCCACGCGACGACGCTGGTATTCTTCTCGGGCTTTCCCGCATGGCAGCAACGCGGCGATGCGCTCTATTACGCCAACTATTTCGCTGATAAGACCTTCAATCCCTTCGTGCCCTACCCCATATTAGCTGGGTATTTCATCATTTTGACACTGATCGTCATTTCCCTTTTCGGGCTGGTCAATCGCCACCTGAACAAGCATCTTCCCCAAGAACAGCGCCGCAAAATTCGTGTGCGTCCCAATATCATCCGATAGGATATTTCAGCCATGAACACTTGGCTCGCCGACAATCCCGAGATCCGCTCCATTCGCGTCGCTGCGTGCGATCTGAACGGGCAAGCGCGCGGCAAGCGCATCCCAACGCGTTTTGCAGGCAAAATTTATGACGAGGGCAGCCGCTTTCCCTTTTCTGTGTTGAACCTCGATATCTGGGGCGAGGACATTGAAAACAGCCCGCTGGTATTTGACAGCGGCGATGCGGACGGGATGCTTTTGCCGACCGAGCGCGGCTATCTACCGATGCCTTGGCTTGGCACGCCCACCGCGCTGCTGCCCGTTTGGATGTTCCACGAGGACGGTCGCCCCTTCGACGGCGATCCGCGCCAAGCGCTTGCGCGCATCAAGGAGCGCTATAGCGACATGGGCCTCACGGCGGTCGTCGCGACGGAGATGGAATTCTACCTCATCGACGACACCGGCCGCATGCCGCGCACCGTGCCCTCGCCCCATAATGGCAAGCGGCGCACAGGCTCGGAAACGCTTGGGCTGCGCGCGCTGGATGCGTTCGATGAGTTTTTCACCGATCTCTATGACGCATGCGAAGCGATGGACATTCCTGCCGACGCGGCCATTTCAGAGGCCGGTCTGGGCCAGTTCGAAATTAATCTGATGCACGTCGATGATATGCTGAAGGCGGCTGATGATGCGTGGCTGTTCAAGCTGCTGGTGCGCGGCCTTGCGCGCCGTCACGGCTTCGCCGCGAGTTTCATGGCCAAGCCCTATCCCGAGTTTTCGGGCAACGGCATGCACATGCACTTTTCCGTTCTGGACAAAGACGGCAACAACATCTTTGATGATGGTGGCTCCAAAGGCTCTGATCTTTTGCAAAATGCGATCGCAGGCTGCCTCAATGCGATGCCCGCCTCCATGCTGATCCTAGCGCCGCACGCCAACAGCTATGATCGCCTTGTTCCCGGTGCACACGCACCCACGAAACTTTGCTGGGGCTATGAAAACCGCACTGTCGCGATCCGTGTTCCCGGCGGCAATCACAAGGCCCGCCGCATCGAGCACCGCGTGGCCGGCGGAGATGTGAACCCATATCTGCTGCTCACGGCGGTTCTTGGCGCAGCGCTCGACGGGATCAAGCACCAGATGACGCCGCCTGCGCCTGTAGCAGGCAACGCCTATGCGCTGGATACACCCGAACTGCCTGCCACTTGGCAAGAGGCGCTTGATATTTTCGAGAGCGATGCAGCAACCGCACGCATCTTCCCCAAGGCACTTATTCAGAACATGACAATGACCAAGCGACAGGAACTCGCAGAGGTCGCGACCCTGTCCGAAGAAGAGCGCATCGCGCTTTATCTTGAGTTCCTTTAGGCGCTGCACTAGCGTCAACCCAACATCCAACAGGTGATGAATGAAAATCGGTATTCTGCAAGCCGGCCACGCCGCCCCTGCCGTAAAAGATGCGTCAGGTGACTATGAATTCATGTACTCTAAAATGCTCGATGCCGATGATTTCACCTATCAAACGTGGAGCGTCGTGGACATGGAGTTCCCCGAGGGTCCAAGCGACGCCGATGGCTGGCTCATCTCCGGCTCCAAACACGGGGCCTATGAAGATCACGCCTTCATCCCCCCGCTTGAAAAGCTGATCCGTGCAATCACCGCCGCTGGTCGCCCTTTGGTTGGTGTGTGCTTTGGCCATCAGATCATCGCGCAAGCGCTTGGCGGAACGGTCGAAAAATTTGGTGCGGGCTGGGCGGTTGGACGCAATGAATACGATATTGCAGGCGAAAAATTTCATTTGAACGCATGGCATCAGGACCAAGTCACCGCCTTGCCCGAAGGCGCCGAACGCGTTGGCAGCAATCAGTTTTGCCAGAACGCGATGATTTCCTATGCTGGAAAGGCCCTCACCATTCAGCCCCATCCCGAGTTTGATGCGGGCGCAGTGACCGGCCTACTGGACACACGCGCAGGGACTGTACCGGCCGATCTGCAAGCAATGGCACGCGCGAACCTGCCGCTGCCGGACGACAACAAAGCGATGGGCAAACGCCTGGCGCATTTTCTTAGAACAAAGAGCTTCACATGAGCGACTGGACAGACAACCTCCCCGAATCTGCGGCGGCCTACCTTGAGGGACGCAAGCTGGACGAGGTCGAGTGTATCATCTCCGATCTACCGGGCATCGCGCGCGGCAAGGCGGTTCCGGCGAGCAAATTCGCCAAACAAAGTCAGTTCTTCCTGCCAGATTCCATATTTTACCAGACCATCACTGGCGATTGGGGCGAAGCGGCAGGGGATGAGGGTTTCATCGAGAAGGATATGATCCTCAAACCTGACATGAGCACTGCCACGGCTGCGCCATGGACCGGGGATTGGACGCTGCAGGTCATACACGACGCCTATGATCGCAAGGGAAAAGCGGTGCCCTTTAGCCCGCGCAACGTGCTCAAGCATGTGGTGCAGCAGTATCATGATCGCGGCCTCAAACCTGTGATCGCTCCAGAGATGGAGTTCTTTCTGGTCGCGCGCAACATTGATCCTGCCAAGGCGATCGAGCCGATGATGGGCCGCTCGGGGCGCCCTGCCGCGGCGCGCCAAGCCTATTCGATGACTGCCGTGGACGAATTCGGGCCTGTGATTGACGACATTTATGATTTCGCCGAAGCGCAGGGTTTCGAGATCGACGGTATCACGCAAGAAGGTGGCGCAGGGCAGTTGGAAATCAACCTGCAACACGGCGATCCTGTCAGACTTGCGGATGAAGTGTTTTACTTCAAACGCCTGATCCGCGAAGCCGCGCTGCGCCATGATTGCTTTGCCACTTTCATGGCCAAGCCGATCGAGGACGAACCGGGCAGCGCCATGCACATCCACCACTCGATCCTTGATATCGAAACAGGCAAAAACATCTTTTCCGGCCCGCAGGGCGGCGAAACAGATGCGTTTTTCCATTTTATTGCGGGCCTGCAAACCCACCTGCCCTCGGCCATCGCCGTGCTTGCACCCTACGTGAACAGCTATCGGCGCTACGTCAAAGATCACGCCGCGCCGATCAATTTGGAATGGGGCCGCGACAACCGCACGACAGGTATCAGGATACCGCTTTCGGACCCCGAAGCCCGCCGCGTCGAGAACCGCCTCGCGGGGATGGATTGCAATCCCTACCTCGGAATTGCCGCCTCGCTCGCATGCGGTCTGCTCGGATTGATCGAGGAAGAACGCCCCGACAAGCAATTCAAAGGCGACGCTTATGATGGTGAAGAGGATATTCCGCGCACCCTTGGCGAGGCGCTCAATATCTTTGAGGAAGCCACTGCGCTACATGGCATTCTCGGCCCGGATTTCGCCCGCGTCTACGCCATTGTGAAACGCGCAGAGTATGAGGAGTTCTTGCAAGTTATCTCCCCATGGGAGCGCGAGCATCTTCTGCTGAATGTATGAACCTTCTGTTCTCAAACGATAAACGCGGTGAATATCCACAAAGTTGGTATGCGGCCACGACCCCCCCGCTAAAGCCGTTCGCCCCCCTTCGCCGCGAGACTCGCGCAGATGTCTGCATCATCGGCGGCGGCTACACGGGGCTTTCGGCTGCGCTACATCTGGCCGAACTTGGGCTTGACGTCGCATTGCTCGAAGCCCACCGCGTCGGCTTTGGCGCATCGGGTCGCAACGGCGGACAACTCGGTTCGGGTCAGCGCATGGATCAGCATGGGCTGGAAAAAATGCTCGGTCGGGACCACGCGCATCAGCTTTGGGATATGGCCGAGGACGCCAAGGCGCTGGTCAAAGACCTGATCGTTAAACATGACATCCAGTGCCACTTGAAACCAGGCGTTGCGGAAATGGGTTTTGGCAAGCGCGACGTGGCCGAGTTGCAGGATTATGCGCACAAGCTGCAAGACGAATATAACTACGGCGAGATCAAAGCACTTGATCATGACGCAGCGCAGGCGCTCTGCCCCTCCCCCGCCTATAAGGGCGGGATGATGGATTGGGGCGCGGCGCATTTGCACCCTCTCAGCTTTGCGCTTGGGCTGGCCAAAGCCGCCCACGGCGCGGGTGCGCGCATCTACGAGATGAGCCATGTGCACCACATCAAAGAGGGCGCAGAGGCAATCGTGCAGACCGACAAGGGCCGCATCAAGGCCGCACATGTGATCCTTGCGGGCAACGGATACCTTGGCAATCTGAACCGCAAAACCGCCGCGCGCGTCATGCCGATCAACAATTTCATCGCGGCGACGCAGCCGCTTGGAGACGACGCGGCAAAGGTGCTGGCACAGGATATCGCCGTCGCAGATACGAAATTCGTGGTAAATTATTTCCGACTTAGCCATGACAACCGCCTGCTCTTTGGTGGCGGCGAAAGCTATGGCTATCGCTTCCCTGGCGATATCGCCGCCAAAGTGCGCAAGCCCATGAGCGAGATTTTCCCGCATTTGCGCGATGTGCGTATCGATTACGCTTGGGGCGGCACCCTTGGCATCACCATGAAACGCATGCCCTATCTTGCCCGCGTCGCGCCCAATATTCTGAGTGCTTCGGGCTATTCCGGCCACGGCATCGGCAATGCGGTGCAGGCAGGCAAGCTGATGGCCGATGCGGTGCACGGCGCGGCACATGGCTTTGATACAATGGCCGCCGTGCCCGCCCCAAGTTTTCCCGGCGCAGGCGCTTTTCGCACACCGCTTCTGACGCTCGCGATGAGCTGGTACGCCCTGCGCGACCGCCTCGGCGTTTAGTCGCACGTTCACCGCACTGCGGCAAAACGCGGTTTCGATCCACCGTGATTTTAGGATACACGATCTGCAAATCCCCCCCGAACGCGCGAGGACCTCAACGATGAACACGCCCAATGTCTATGATGCAGAGCCGATCCCGCAAAGCGCGCGCGCCGAAATTGAACGCTTGCTCCAATCGGGCGATCTGTTCCGCTATACAGCCGCAAGCGATGCGCCTGTGGCTCTGCTCGAACGCGAATTCGCCGACGCCCTAGGTGCCAAATACGCGCTTGCGGTGTCGAGTTGCTCTGCCGCGCTATTCCTGTCTCTCAAGGCGCTTGGCCTGCCGCGTGATGCGCGCGTGTTGATCCCTGCCTTCACCTTTGCTGCCGTGCCCTCGTCGATCGTGCATGCGGACTGCGTGCCTGTGCTCTGTGAAGTTGGCGACAATTACCGCATTGATCTGCACGATTTCGAGGCCAAGCTGGACGACACGATCAGCGCTGTGATCATCAGTCATATGCGCGGTCACACCTCTGATATGGATGCGATTTTAGCGCTATGCGACGCCCGCGACATTCCGGTGATCGAGGATGCAGCGCATTCGCTCGGCACCACGTGGCATGGCAAGAACATCGGCACGCTGGGGCGCGTCGGTTGCTTTTCGTTTCAATCCTACAAGCTGCTCAATGGCGGCGAAGGCGGTATCCTTGTTACGGACGACGCCGATCTGGTCGCACGCGCAATCATCATGTCCGGCGCTTACGAGCATAACTGGAGCAAACATCCCGTGCTGCACGCCGCTTTTGCGCGTTGGCAGAACAAATTGCCGCTCTACAACTTGCGCATGAACAACCTCTCTGCCGCCGTGGTGCGCCCACAACTGGGTGAAATCACCCGCCGCGTCGCGGATGGGCGGCGCAATCATGACTATGTCGCCGCGCGCTTGAACGCAGAGCCCTGTTTCGATGTGCCGCGTAAACTCGACCCCGAAGAGCGCGCTCCGGATTCGCTGCAATTCAATCTTGTTGGAATGAGCACTGATCAGGCAGAGGCCTTCTCAGCCCTGAGCGCGGCGCAAGGCGTGAAAGTGCAGATTTTCGGTCTGTCGCAGGATAATGCCCGCGCGTTCTGGAATTGGAAATTTCTAGGTGATTTGCCCGAATTGCCGCAAACGCGCGCGATGCTGATGAAGGCCTGCGACATCCGCCTGCCTGCACGCCTCGGTTTTGCAGATCTCGATCAAATCACCGACGTCTTGACTGGCTCGGCGCGCGAAGTACTGGCAAGCACGCCGCGCGCTGCCGAATAGCGCCGCGCGCGCGTTACTTACTTACCGAGTTTCGAGAGCTTTTCCTGAAGATCGGCCAATTGCGCCTTGATCGCGTCCAGATCTTCCTTTGGCTCGCTCGCCGCTTTTGCTACGGGCGCAGCGGCTTCGTCCTTGGGCGCAGGGCCGCTGGCACCGCTCCATTGACCGCCAGTCATCGCCTTGAAAAACGCTTCTTGCTGGGCACGAAACGCATCCATTCCCGGCACTTGGCCCATCGGACTGGCCTTGGTCACCGTATCTAGCACTTTGGACTGGCTGTCGCGCAGCATATCAAAGGACATGGCAAGGAATTGGGGCACAACACTGCTGGCTTGGCTGGTGTAGCTGCGCACGAGATCAGTCAGAACCGCGACGGGCAAAACGCTCTCGCCCTTGCTTTCGCGCTCGGCCACGATCTGCAACAAATACTGTCGCGTCAGATCATCGCCGGATTTCAGATCAATAATCTGAACGTCGCGCCCTTCACTGATAAATCCCGAGATATCCTCCAGAGTCACATAGTCACTGGTTTCGGTATTGTAGAGCCGCCGGCTCGCGTAGCGTTTAATCAACAACGGGGTTGTGGCGTCGGTCACTCTAGGCTCCCTCCCAAATTGCAGCAGTGCAGAAAAACCCTATGCGAGCGCAGAAGAAATGGGAACCACAAAAGAAAGGGGCCGATCTTGCGATCAGCCCCGGCATTTAGCACCAGTTCGGGAGGAGACGGTGCAAATGTTCCTGTTGCGAAAAAATCGCTTACTTTGCAGCAGCTTTTTTCACGGAAGCAGTTGCTTCTGTTGTCGCTTTTTTAACAACGGCTTGTGCTTCCTCGGAAGCATCTTTGCCAGCAGCCATCATCAACTCAGCTGTGTCCATCTGAACTTTTTTCGCGATTTCAGCGAAAGAAGCAACATGCTCGGCAGCCGCTTCAGCGGAAGCTGTCGCCATGTCGGTCATCGCTTTTGCGTAATCAGCAGGCTCTGCTTTTACTTTTGCGAAATCCGCGAATTTCGCCAGCGTGTCCTTTGTCCAAGCTGCGGACAGCTCGGCGGACTTTTCAGCAGCGGAAACGGAAACTGCGGACAGTTTCTCGTTCAGGGTCGCTGTTGTTTTGAACGCGTTGTCCATCGCGGATGTGTCTACTGGAAATGCGCCCATCATGTCTTTCATGATTGCAGTGAAATCTTGTGTCTTAGCCATGCTAAAAAAATCCTTTTTAGATGACGCTACGGGCCCACCCCGTTTCTGCGTCTGCTAACTATATACGTGCTGCATCGCGGCATATCAAGTAATAATTTGCCGCACTGCAGCATAAATGATTTTTACTTTTAATTCAGACCTTTGAATTGATCATCACGTAGGTGCCCGGGGCATCACACAACTCTGGATGGGTAGAATCGCCCGGCAAACGTGCTGGAACCTGCTTGCCAGAACGCTTTTTCAGCCATGATTCCCAGCGTGGCCACCAAGATCCTTGGGTAAATTCGGCCTGCTCCAGCCACGCATCCGCGTCGAGCTTCAGATCATCGTTGGTATAATGGCCATATTTGTTCTTGCTCGGCGGATTGACGATACCGGCGATATGGCCCGATTGCGTGACTATGAAAGTCTTTGACGTGCTGCCCATTTGCTGCACGCCGCGATAGCAGGTCTTCCACGCGGCAATGTGATCCGTCTCGCACGCGATCGAGCAAAGCGGGACGTCAACATCCTTAAGATTGAGCGTTTCGCCCATCAACGTGAACCCGCCGTCGGCAAATTCGTTCGACTGGCACAGACCGCGCAGATATTGCACGGCCATCTTCCCCGGAAGGTTCGCGCCATCCCCGTTCCAATAGAGCAAATCAAAGGCTGGAGGAGCCTCCCCCATCATGTAGCTTTTGATCGCAGGCGTGTAGACCAGATCGTTGGAGCGCAGAAAACTGAACGTGCGCGCCATGATGAACGAACGCAGCATGCCCTTTTCGTTCACTTCCGCCTCGATCCCGTCGATGAAATCGTTCTGCAGGAACGGCGTAAACTCGCCCTGATTTGAAAAATCGGTCAGCGCGGTAAAGAAGGTTGCCGATTTGATACTCTTGTCGCCGCGCTTTTTCAGCAATGACAGGGTCAGGCTCAAAGTGGTGCCCGCAATGCAATAGCCGATGCAATTGACCTGCTTCACGCCGGTGATCTCTTTTACTTCGCGAATCGCAGCCAGATAGCCCTCTTCGATATAACCCTCGAGACCCACATCAGCATAGCTTTCGTCGGGATTGATCCAGGAGACCACGAACAAGGTGTAGCCCTGCTCTGTGATCCATTTGATCATGCTATTCTGTTTTTTCAGATCGAGGATGTAGAACTTGTTGATCCAGGGCGGAAACATGATGAGAGGAGTCTCATGCACCGTTTCCGTTGTGGGGCTGTATTGAATAAGCTCCATCATCTTGTTTCGATAGATCACCTTGCCCGGCGTGGTCGCAATGTTTTCACCGAGCTGGAACGCCTTTTCATCGGCCAGTTTCACGATCAACTCGCCATTGTTCGCCTCCAGATCAGCAACAAGGTTTTCTAGCCCGTCCAACAGACTTTGACCTTCCGTTTGCACGGCTTTTTCCAGCGCATCGGGGTTGGTGCCCAGAAAATTCGTAGGTGCCATCATATCGATGATCTGCTGGGAGAAATATTTCAGGCGCTGCTTTTCCGTGCTATCCAGATCCTCCACATCGTCCACCGCCTGCGCGATGGCTTCGGCATTGATCAGATATTGCTGCTTAACGAAGTTGAAATAGGGGTGTGTGTTCCAAAGCGGGTTGGAGAAACGCTTATCTGTGGTGAACGCGTCGCTTGGCGCTTCCAATTTGCCCTTGGACAAGACCTGCTGCGCCTCGACGTAGTGTTTCACCGACTTGCCCCAATAGGCCGCTTGGTGCTCGAACATTTTGGCGGGATTTTGCATCATTTCATGCCAATAGGAGTTTAGCGCATTGCTGAATAACTCCCGATCCGGCCCGCTGAGCGCCGGATTCGTCGAACTTTTCCCCGAAACAGCTTTGATAAGACGCTCTGACAACGCCTCGATCTTCTCCAAATTCGCAGTCATCTGCGGAGAATTTTCACTTGCGACATCGTCATTTGTTGTCATCTTAACATTTTCCACTTATGTTCGCTGCAGCGCAGCATATTATTGAACCACCATACAGTCGCCTTTACCTAGGGGCAAAGCGACGAATTGAACCGCCCCCCAAGAACGGCCGATGAGGCAAGGACAAATTATGAAATATATGGCAACCTACGATTTGATGGAGACGATGCGCAACACGAACCAGTGGCTCGGTGCGACGGCGAAATCCATGGCGAGTTACCCGATGTTTTCCCTCGTGCCCAACCCCGCGCTGCAATGGCTGGGCGCTTGGGGCGAAGTCACCGAACGCACGTTCGAGCGTATCGTCGCCAAGCCCGATTGGGGCCTGCACAGCTTCACCTGCGCGGATGGGCGTGACCACCTGATCAACGTCGAAACCGTGCTCAAACGCCCCTTCGGCGATCTGATCCATTTCAACGTGGCGGGCCGTGAACCGCTCAAGCGCAAGATCCTTCTGGTCGCGCCAATGTCGGGCCATTACGCAACGCTTTTGCGCTCCACCGTGCGCTCGCTGATGCGCGACGCCGAGGTCTATATCACGGACTGGCACAACGCCCGCGATATTCCCGTCTCCGAGGGCAAATTCGACATCGAGGACTATACCCTCTATCTTGTTGATTTCATGCGTGAACTTGGCTCTGATCTGCATGTCATCGCAGTCTGCCAACCAGCGCCTTTGACCCTTGCAGCAACCGCCTATCTAGCCGAGCAGGACCCCGATGCGCAGCCCCGCTCCCTGACCCTGATCGGCGGTCCGATCGACCCCAATGCAAACGCCACTGACGTCACAGATTTCGGGCACCGCGTCACCATGGGCCAGCTACAGGAAACCGCCATCCAGCGCGTCGGCTTCAAGCACAAGGGCGTCGGCCGCAAGGTTTATCCGGGCCTGTTGCAGCTGACCTCATTCATGTCGATGAACAGCGATCGCCACTCCAAAGCGTTCAGCGATCAGATCATGCGCGTCGCCCAAGGCGAAGCCGGTGATCATGATGCACACAATCGTTTCTACGACGAATATCTCGCCGTCATGGACATGCCAGCGGAGTTCTATCTTTCCACGGTCGAGCGTATTTTCAAGAACGGTGAAATCGCCCGTAACGAGTTCGTTGTGGACGGTCACAAGATCGATATCGGTGCAATCACAACTGTTGCGGTCAAGACGGTCGAGGGCGCGAAAGACGACATTTCCGCCCCCGGTCAGTGCATTGCCGCGCTCGACCTTTGCACGGGTTTGCCTGATTCGAAAAAGGCCAGCCACGTTGAACCCGATGCCGGTCACTACGGTATTTTTGCCGGCCGCAGCTGGCGCGACAACATCCGCCCCTTGGTTCTCGAGTTCATCGACGCCAATTGCGACGCGCCAAACGCCAAGCAAGCAGTCAGACCTGTTGCGAAAAAGCCTGCAAACAAGAACACCGCAGCAAAGTAGCAACGCCAAGCCTACAGGATGATTTCAGGGCAGGCTCTCTCGCGAGGGCCTGCCCCTTTTCTTTGACCGAGAACCGCGTCGATCATGACTTGCGTGCCGCGCGAAAATTCCAGCGGACAGGCATAGCTTTCGCCCTGCATCGCGCGCTGGAACGCCTCGATCTGCAACACATACTGGTTGTCCTGCGGCCAGCGGAAACACTCAAAACGGCCATCCGCGTGATGCAATTCCAGGCGCGCTTCGCCAAACACGCCGGGATTGAACGGCGCGCTCAGCCGCGCAAGCGCCCTTGAGCCATGAAATTCCATGCCTTGCCACCGCATCATCCGCATCGACGTGCTCGCGGTAAAGGTAAACCCGTCGAACGCCGCGCAGATGCGCGCACTCAGATCGACGCCGCCTTGTCGTTCGATGTGTTTGGACAGGAATTCAACAGGTTCCTGCCCCGTGACGTAACGCACCGCGCCGTATGGGTAGACCCCGATATCGGGCACGCTGCCCCCGCCGCGGGCGGCGTGGTGGCGGATATTTTCAGGGTCGCCACTGTTGTCATAGGTAAACACACCGTCCACCCTGCGCATGTCGCCAAGCACACCGCTTTGAAATATCTCGCGCATTTTGCGCCACTGCGGGTGATGCACAATCATATAGGCCTCTGCTGCGAAACGCCCGCTCGCATCGCGCGCGGCGATCAAGCAATCCAATTCCGCCGTGCTCAGGCTCGCGGGTTTTTCCACAAGAACCGCCTTGCCTGCCTCCAGCGCCTTGATCGCCCAAGGGGTGTGCATGTCGTTCGGCAGCGGAATGTAGACCGCGTCGATTTGCGGATCATCAAGCAAAGCATCATAATCGCCGTGCACGCGCAGATCAGCATTAAACGCCCGAAAATCTTCGGCTTTTTGCGCACTGCGCGTCGCTATCGCCGCCAGTTGTGCATTCTCGGCCAGCGCGATCGCAGGTGCCATATGCTCGCGCGCAAATTTGGCCGCGCCCAGAATCCCCCAACGTGTCATCGACATGAAAAACCTCCCCTCAAATCAATGATGGGAGGCTATCACGCAGGGCTTCACCCTCAAGCCCTATGCCTCGACAAGCATACCTTTTTCGCTCGCAAGCGCGCGCATGCGCTCTTGCAGTTTTTCAAAGGCGCGCACCTCGATCTGGCGAATGCGCTCGCGGCTGACAGAATATTGCCCACTCAAATCCTCAAGCGTCACAGGTTTATCCGACAGGCGGCGCTGCACCAGAATATCCTTCTCGCGCTCATTGAGCACATCCATCGCAGCGGCCAGCATTTCGCGGCGCGCTTCCAATTCATCGCGCGCTTCGTAATCGCCCGCCTGATCGGCGTCCTCATCCTCGAGCCAATCCTGCCATTGCATCGTGCCCTCGCCCTCGGATCCGACTGTGGCATTGAGCGACGCATCGCCCCCCGACATACGCCGGTTCATGGAGATGACTTCGGTCTCCGTCACGCCAAGATCATGGGCAATGCGAGCAACGTTTTCGGGGCGCATGTCGCCCTCTTCCAGCGCGCCGATACGCGATTTCGCTTTGCGCAGGTTGAAAAACAGCTTTTTCTGCGCCGAAGTCGTGCCCAGTTTCACCAACGACCAGCTGCGCAGGATATATTCCTGAATAGCCGCGCGAATCCACCACATCGCGTAGGTCGAAAGGCGAAAACCTTTTTCAGGATCAAAGCGCTTTACCGCCTGCATCAAGCCGACATTCGCCTCTGAAACGACCTCGGCCTGCGGCAGGCCATAGCCGCGATAGCCCATCGCAATCTTCGCCGCGAGGCGCAGGTGCGACGTCACCATCTTATGTGCTGCCGCCGTGTCCTGCTTTTCGACCCAGCTTTTCGCCAGCATGTATTCTTCTTCCGGCTCGAGCAGCGGAAATTTGCGGATTTCCTGCATATAGCGGTTTAAACCGCCTTCAGGCGTCGGTGCGGGTAGATTTGCGTAATTGGCCATGTCCCTGCCCTCTTATGTTTACTTTGTTAACATTCAGTTAAGCAGCCATGTATGAGGTTTCAAGACCTGCCCTCGCGGGCCCAATTCGACTGCGCTTGAAATAAATGTGGGGTTCTGGCGCGCAATTGACCAGTTTTATGACTGCGCAATCACGCGCATGTGCTGTGCAGGCCCTTAACTGCGCAGGTTTTGTAACAATTGCTCCATATCTTCGGGCAATTGCGCTTCAAATCGCAACATTTCGCCGGAAACCGGGTGCTCAAACCCCAGCAAAGCTGCATGCAACGCCTGACGCCTAAAACTCTTCGCAGCCTCTAAGCCCAAGTCGCTAAGCGCTTTGGCCGGTAATTTACGCCGCCCACCGTAGGTTGGATCGCCCAGCAAACCATGCCCCACATGCGCCATATGCACGCGAATTTGATGGGTACGGCCGGTTTCAAGGCGACATTCCACCAAAGCAAGGCAGGCAGGATCACCAAAGCGTTCAAGCAGACGCGCGCGCGTCACCGCGTGGCGGCCGTTCTCGAACAGCACCGCCTGACGCTGGCGGTCATGTTTGTGACGCGCCAGTTGCGTGGTGATTTTAAGCACCGAACCCGTCTCGAAACTGACCCCGCGAATACCGCGCAGACGTGGATCAGAAGCTTCGGGCACCCCCTGCGTCACCGCCAAATAGGCGCGTTCTGCAGTGTGGGCAGCAAATTGCGCAGCAAGGCCATGGTGCGCCTTGTCAGACTTGGCCACGACCAGCAAGCCGCTGGTTTCCTTATCAATTCTATGCACGATGCCGGGGCGTTTCGATCCACCTACGCCCGACAACTTGCCGGCAAAATGATGCAGTAGCGCGTTCACCAGCGTGCCCGAAGGCGTGCCGGGCGCGGGGTGCACGACCATGCCCGTAGGCTTGTTCACCACGATCAGATCATCGTCCTCGAAGATCACATCAAGCGGAATATCCTCCGGCTCAATGTGGCTCTCGCGCGCCTCTTCAACTGTGATCTCGACCACGGCCCCCTCTGCCACTTTGGCCTTTGGGTCATGCTGCACCGCGCCGTCGATCGTGACCGATCCCGCTTCGAGCAATTTGGCGATACGCGTGCGAGAGAGCGACGCACTCTCTGGCACATCACGCGAAAGCGCCTTATCAAGGCGCTGCGGCGGATTTTCCTGCACCGCAAAGGATATAATGGACTCGCCCATGCTGCCCCCTGAACAAGAGATTGAAGAACCCGCCCAATTGCGATTCCTGCGCCGTCTCGTGACTGTGCTGACGGCGGTGATGATTGGCGGCGTTCTACTGATAATCACGCTGCTTGTCATCCGCTTGAATGACAAACCTGCGCTTCTACCCGAATTGGTGGTCCTCCCTGAGGGGATCGAAGCAAAAGCGGTGACAATGGGCGAAAGCTGGTATGCGATCGTCACACAAAGCGATGAAATTCTGATCTACGATCGATTGACGGGAAAATTGCGCCAGCGCGTTGAAATTCTTGGCGACAATTAAACCCGCCTTAACCACTTCATGACTTGTTCATTGATTTGACCACAAAGATACCTCACCCATTAACACATCCTTAAAGGCTTGCGGCAGAAGTCGCACCCGCCCTCTCACAGCTTTCCATCGCCTGTAGATGCGGCCATCGGAGTGTCCCTGTGAGACCTGAGTTCATTATTGCCACGATCTTATCCGCGCTTGCCTTGACGGGCTGCGCGAATGACAAGACCATGCACTTCGTTGCTGGCGTCGCCGCTTCGAAATATGTGGCCAAGCAAACCGGCAGCCCCTTGCAAGGCTGTACGGCGGCCCTTGCCGGCGGCCTTGCCAAGGAAGTCTACGACAGCCAGTTCGGCGGCGTTGTGGATCGCTATGATGCCATAGCGACAGGAGCAGGCTGTTTGTACACGATCAGATTTTGACGCGCTAAATACCGAAGAGGGATTTTTGATGGTACCGCCTCCCCGGCTTGAACGGGGGACCCCTGGTTCCACAAACCAGTGCTCTAACCAACTGAGCTAAGGCGGCACACGTGGGCTGATTAGCTTTTGAGCAAAATGATTGCAAGACCTTTTCCCGGCCTCAAAGCGTGATTTCCCATTGTTGCTCGAGCAGTTCGACACCGAATGATGTGACCACTTTGCAAGCTGTCCAATTCCAGCCGATCCGCGCGTAAAGCACGCAGGCGGCTTTGTAGCGCCCATGGGCCCAAAGGTTCATCCGTGCTTGGCAACAACAGGAACAGACGCAACTTCGCGATCGCCTCGTCACCTGCGGTCTTCTGCACGGTAGGGCTTGATTGCAAAGTCTTTCATAAGAGCAGTAACACGGGCGAAGGCTTGCACAGCAAGGGAATTTTCAGTAGCCCGAACAGGCAGATTTGAAAGGACGCAAGAATGGGCATTAATACAGAACGTGATGTCGAAGCCAACATGCAGATCGGTCCGACCGACGCGGGCATGGTGCGTATTTTCATCGAAGGCGACGGCATCGAAATCCCGATGGACTTCGATCCTGAGGAAGCCGAAGAAATCGCGGAAGAAATTCGCGCTGCCGCATCGCGCGCGCGCAACATGGGGCGCAAGTAGGGGCCCAGTGAAGCGCAGCCTGCTCTATTTGTGTCGCTCGCCCGGGCCAATCAGTTCAAACTCGGAAATTTCGATTTCGTAGTATCCGCTGCGATCGCCTTTTTCAGTGCGCGCGATCAACTTGCCGTCCGGATCGTGAAAGACCGCATGCACCGTCTGGATCGCGCGATAACACCAATCACCGTTCGGGTAATAAAATTTAACCATCATTGTCTGCGTTCCTTGTTCAGGTAGCCCTTTACCCCCAAACCCGTCCCATAGGGTCGCGCAAGGCTTGCAAGCGGCGTGCGGCGTTCATTGCGAATTTCTGGATGATAACCTTGCGCCGCGCCGCTGCGAGTTTCACCTCCGGCGCCATGCGGACCACTTCGGCGTCATAGGCGTCGCCTACAATCAGCCCCGTACCCTCCGGCAAAAGATCGGTCGGAAAATCTGCATCCACAGCCCAGAAATACCGATCACACCATTCCAGATAGCCCTCCCATTTCTTGTCAGACTGAAAATCGGCCTTGCCCGATTTACATTCAATCACCCACAGCTCTCCCTTGGGACCAAGCGCAAGCACATCAACCCTAAGCCCGCGCGCAGGCACGAACTCCTCAATGCACACAAAGCCCTGACTGGCCATGTAGCGGCACACGCCGCGCGCCAGTAATTGACCCGGCATCATTTCAACATTGGCGCGCACTGCGAAATCATCCATAGCCGCAAAATATGAACAAAGTGAGAACAAAAGCAAGGGCAGAAAACACGCGTCATTCACGCGTGCCCCTTGCGCCGAAGCGGATAGCACCCTAGGTTAATCAATGGCGGTTTCTGCCCTTCTCGTTTGTCGGTTGAATTCCAGTGGCCTTAAGCAATCCCTAGGGAGCTGGCTCTGTTTGGACCCTGGTCCACTTACCTGGCGCCCACCTGTACATACAGGTCCTCGGGAATTAGATAACCAGAACGGCTGCGTGCGGTTCCGCCACTTTTCCACCCCACGCCGACCCCCCATAGCGATGTCAGGTTTTGAGTAACCTTCAGCCATGGGAAAATCTGACTTTTCCGTGCGGGAAAATGCCGGAAAACATATTGGAAACAAGGCGTTCAACCGGTCTGAGCTGATCAATTTAGTCAAGCATTTTGCGGCTGCTGTTCGGCCCGCCTTGCAAATCTCTTTAGTTTTCCGAAAAATAACGGTATTATACCATATTTTGAAACAGTGAGTTTATGAGTTTTATGTGTCAAAATTATGTCAACTAATCGTATCGTAAAGTTTGACGTGCGGGGGCGGGGGGCAATCTTTCCCGGCACGGTCTGACGTCATGGTGGCCTGCGTGCTGCTTTGCTGCATGTGCTGCAAAATACCTTGCCAAACGCGTGTGGTGCGGGCGGCAAACAAGCGGCGTCACCCCATTTCATTGCCATCTGTTGCGCGAATTGTCCTCGCTCCGGATAAAATTTATTGAACGTAGCCCGCTTCAAAGCGCCGCTACAAAACCGAACCGGGAGTTCTAACAAGTGCCAAATTTCATCCTTCAAGGCCCTGATGCCTTTCTGTTCGACGTCGATCCTATCGATGGTTCGGTTTCTCCCAAAACTTGGTTCATTCCAGATTTCAATGATGCCTGGGACGTGAATGAGGACAACACCTACGAGCTGACTTTGATCGACACAGAGGCGGTTGATCCTGCCGATGGCGGCACCGATCTGGAATTCCGCGTAACCCCAAACGATGCGGTCTTTGTCGAAGCCGGCGCAGCCCCGATTTTGACTGAGTTCAGCATCTCTGGCTCCGATACCGTGATGTTTGACATCAACGCCTATACCGGCGAAGTGACGTTGAAAGACTGGTTCACTCCAGACGCAGGCGACAATTGGGACGTGGACGAAAACGGCGTTTACGAATTCACCGTCACCGCAATCGCCCCCGATGGCAGCGTCACGAACACCCCAAGCAGCTTGACCGTCAATCCGGACGGTACGCAAGTCTGGGACACGCCGGACGTCGTCGTTCTGCCTGACCCCCCTGCCCCCGACCCTGATCCCGTGCCCTTTGGCAGCGTGTTCAGTGTAACGGGTCCCGATGCGGTGATTTTTGCGGTGGACGAAACCAGCGGAGCAATCAGTTTGAACGACTGGTTCACCCCTGATCTTGGTGACAACTGGGACGACGATGACAATGGAATATACGAATTTTCACTGATCGCGACAGCGCCCGATGGCAGCATCACCACTGTGCCCGGCACACTAAGCACGAATACCGATGGCTCGTTTGATCTGAATATCGCAAGCGTCACGGTTCTTCCGGGCGACGGCGGGCCAGTTGATCCCGTAGACCCAGTTGATCCGGTGGACCCGATCGATCCGGTGGACCCCGTTGATCCGGTGGACCCGATCGATCCGGTGGACCCCGTTGATCCAGTCACCCCACCCCTTATGGGCACACAGCTTTTGAACAACGGGATGCTCGATGGCGGCGTCGCAGCCGAAGCCAATAGCTACAATGGCACGGTCGAGGGCTGGAACACCGCAGGCGGCAGCGCGGATGTCTGGGGCGACGGCTTTTTCGGGGTCAACACCCCCGATGCCGGTAATTTCGTTCAGATTGATCGCGGCGCGGACGGCCCGCAGGACACGCTCTATCAGGACGTTCTCACGCTCGAAGATGATGCCATGGAGCTAAGCTTTTCGGGCGCGCAGCGTTTTGGCGAATCCGAGAGCATCGAAGTCTACTATCGCGGCGAATTGATCGACACGGTCACTCCAGCAAGCAGCGAGGAATGGTCGAGCTACACCTATACCGTCACCGGCAGCGGTGGGCTGGACCGTCTGGAATTTCGTGAAATTTCAAGCGAAAGCGACGGCTCCGGCCCCTTCGTGGACAACGTAAGCCTGATCAGCGCCTCGCCCGATGCGGCCTCTCTCGAGCTGCGCCCAGATCTGACCACGGACATTCTGGACTCCCCCGATCTTCCTACGCGCCCCACACCCATCCCCGAGCCCGAGGGCGTTCCCGGCATTCTGATCGCGGGAACCGAGGTTGACGAGACGATCACAGGTACAAGCGATGACGACACGCTTGGCGGTGCGGGCGGCGATGATCTTGTGATCGGCGATGCCGGCAACGATATCATGGTGGCAAGCGCGGGCTCCGACACGCTCGATGGCGGCGCGGGTACGGACACGTTCGATGTGGACAATTCGGCAGTGAACGCCGCCGCCTTCAACGTCGATCTGGGTGCAGGCACGGCGGGCGCAACCACACTGATCGATATCGAGAACGTGCTTGGCGGCGCGGGCGATGATACGATCACCGGCACGGCCGGTGACAACCTGCTCAGCGGCGGCGCAGGCAATGACCTGCTGCTCGGCCTTGCAGGCGAGGACGTGCTGCTCGGAGGCACCGGCAACGATACCCATATCGGTGCCGAGGGTGATGATATTCTGATCGCAAGCGCGGGCGTCAACGTCTTCGACGGCGGCGCGGGTGATGATGCGGTCATCATCAACAGCTCCACCGTGCAGGACCTTGCCTTCAACATCGACCTTGCCGCTGGCTCGGATCAATACGGCAACACCTACGCGGGCATCGAGAATATTGATGGCGGCGCGGGCGATGATGCGCTGAGCGGCGACGACGGCGCGAATGTTCTGCTCGGGCGCGGCGGCGATGACACGCTCAGCGGCGGCCTTGGGGGCGATGTGCTGAACGGCGGCGCAGGCGATGATGTGCACAATGGCGGCGCGGGTGATGATCTCTTCATCGCGGGTGCAGGCAATGACACATTCAACGGCGGCGATGGCGTGGACACCTACGATATCGATGCCTCGGACGACTATCAGACGTCCTATAACGTCGATCTGAGCACGGGCACCGACAATCAGGGCAACACCTACAGCGGTATCGAACACGTCAACGGTGGCTGGGGCGATGACACGCTCACGGGCACTTCGGGGTCCAATATTCTGGACGGCGGCGTTGGCAATGATGTCGTAAACGGCGGCGCGGGCGACGATTCACTTGCGGGCGGGCTTGGCAACGACATGCTGAGCGGCGGCGCCGGCGATGATGTGCTCTTTGGCAGCTTCGGCGTCGACACCTATGATGGCGGGGAGGGCGTGGACACGGTGGATATCGGCGGCTCTGCTGCCGGCGATGCGGATTACAACATCGACCTGGCCGTCGGGCAGGATCAATATGGCAACAGCTACACCAATATCGAGAACGTCAACACGGGCGCAGGGGACGACAACATCTTCGGCAACAGTGCCAACAACCAGCTGCAAGGCAATGATGGCAACGACACGCTCAACGGCGCGGGCGGCGATGATTTCCACAATGGCGGCAACGGTGATGACGTCTTTATCGCCAACGCCGGCATGAATAGCTATTTCGGCGGCAACGGCATCGACACCTATCAGATCGCCGGCACCACCGAAGACGCCACATCCTTTGCGATCAACCTTGCAGAGGGCACCGATGATCAGGGCAACACCAGCTTCGGGGTGGAGAACATCAATGCAGGCTCGGGCAATGATATGCTCACCGGTAGCCTGGATGACAACGCGCTGAATGGCGGCGCGGGGGATGACACGCTGATCGGCGGCGGCGGCGACGACACGCTGACCGGCGGCGAGGGCAATGATACTTTCGCCCTCGGCGGCGCACAGGCAGGCACGATCGATGTCACCGATTTCACCAAGGGCGCGGATCTGATCGATCTAAGCGCAATCACCGAAGTCGAGGAGTTCAGCGATCTGGTGGATTTCCTGCTTGCGGGCGACGGCACATCGACGCTGAGCTTTGACATAGACGGCGAGGACGATCAGCTCCGCATGATCATCCAAAGCGAAGAAGCGCTGGACGAGGCCGACTTCACATTCTAGGCGGCCCTCCTCTGCCCGAATCTATTGGGGTTCGGGCAGGATTCGCACGCGCGCAGAAACACTCCAACGATGTCTAACGTTTTGAATGGCGGTTTTGGCAGCTGAAAAAAGCGCGTTTTTCAATCGCGCTGCAAACGAAGGTTTTGATTTACTGCGTCATGATCCTAATCAGCCGTTCGCGTATTGTGCAGTTAAAGGGTCACACGAGCCCAGAACCTGAATTTGGTTTTCTCGCGGCATGCACTCGCAGCGTGGAAAATGCTGCATCAGCGTGAAATTCTGTGCTGCCATGTCGCCACCAAATCCATTCGGGATACGCCCAGCCCGTTTGAAGCGCTTAAAAAGCTGAACATCGAGAACCTACATCAGCGACCGGGATAAGCCCCGGCCAGTTGGCTAGAGCAAAGCTGGAGATTGCCGATCTACTCCACAAGCACGGCCCTGCGTGGCGGCAGGCCAATAAGGGATATGTCAGCCTGTCCCAGCTCAAAGTGGTGTCGGCAATTGAAGCCTGCCGAACAGAGGCGCTCGGCGGGCATGTGGCCGCGTGCAGCAAGCGCGACCATTAGCGCACCGCGTACAACAGCTGCAAGAACCGGTATTACCGCAGATCCCAAACGTCTTGGCGCGCGCGTCGGTATGTGCGGGTTTCACTAATTCC
>NZ_MUHR01000019.1 GCF_002105285.1 Planktotalea arctica | reverse complement strand
GGTAATTCTGAAATCCGCAGTAGGATCCGAAAAACTCAAGTGATACCGGAAAGTTTCTGCATCGGTGACCTGATCAGAGCCAGACCTGATCAGGGTCGGGCAGGGGGATCGCCCCCAGCAAGCTGCGTGTGTAGTCGGCTTGCGGATTGTCAAAGAGTGCTGAGGTTTCCGCCTCTTCCACGATCTCGCCATGATGCAGCACGAGGACGCGGTTGCACAGGCGGCGAACCACGGAGAGATCATGACTGATGAACGCCAGTGTCAGGCCTAATTCGCGCACCAGTTCTTCGAGCAGGTTGAGCACCTGCGCTTGCGAGGACACATCAAGGCCCGACACAATTTCATCGGCCAGAATAAACCGGGGCCGCAGGGCAATGGCGCGGGCGATGCCGACACGCTGGCGCTGGCCGCCCGACAGCTCATGCGGATACCGCCGCGCAAAGGTGCGCGGCAGACCAACCATATCGAGCGCCTCTGACACGCGGGCGTCTATGTTGTCCAATCCTTGCAGACGCAACGGCCCCGCGATGATGCCGCCCACTCGCCTGCGCGGATTGAGCGATGACATGGGGTCCTGAAAGATCATCTGGAAGCGATGGCGCAATAGCCTCAACTCTGCCTCTGGCGCATGGGTGATGTCGCGGCCCTCGAACTCGATCTGCCCACTGTCCGGTTCGATCAGGCGCAGCATCGCGCGGCCCAGGGTCGATTTTCCTGATCCCGATCCGCCAACAATCCCCAGCACGGCTCCTTGCGGTACATCAAAGCTCACACCCTTCAGGATCTCGATGCGTGGCGCACTGCCTAGCAGCGGTTTATGCGCCATGTCGGCGAAACTGAGCCGCAGATCGCGGATGCGGTAAATCATATGTGGTTCCTGATGTCGTGGTGACGGATGTCTTGCTCGACCCCGTCGATCACTTTTTGCGGAACCTGAGCGAGCGAGCCTGTGGGGTTGCTGTAGGTCGGGGTGGCTGCCAAAAGTGCGCGCGAATAGGGGTGAATCGGGTGCGTGAAAAAGCGCCGCATCTGTGCGTTCTCCAAAACCTTGCCCGCATAGAGGACTGACATCGTATCGCAGACCTTGCTGACCACGCCCAGATCATGGGTGACGAACAAGAGGGCTGTGCCATGCTCTGCCTGCATTTGCGCGATCAGTTTGAGGATTTGCTTTTGCACCGTCACATCCAGCGCGGTCGTCGGCTCGTCCGCAATAATCAGCTTCGGCTCTGCGGCGAAGGCGGAGGCGATAAGGATGCGTTGGCGCATACCGCCTGATAGCTCATGGGGATAGCTGCGCATGACGCGGGCGGGATCGGTGATTTGCACTTCGGCCAAAAGGTCCAGCGCGCGCGCCTTGGCGTTGGTTTTGGCCCAGCCTAGAATGTCGACCAGCCGCCGGGTGATTTGCGGCCCGATGCGTTTGGAGGGGTTGAGCGCGGTCAGCGGGTCCTGTGGGATCAGCGCAGCGTTGGCACCGATCCAAGTGCGCCGCGCCTTCGGTGCCATGGCCATCAGGTCCACATCGCCAAAACAGATCTGCCCCCCGGTCACATTCATCGCGTGGGGCAGGGTACCCAAAATGGCCTTGCCGATCATGGATTTGCCCGCCCCGCTTTCGCCGACCAGCCCGTGGACACGGCCCGCACCCACCTCAAGCGAGACATTGCGCAGGATTCGCACGCCGTTTTGCAGCGTGATGGACAGATCGCGGACAGAAAGTTGTGCGCTCATCTCAGCACCGGATCGAAGCGGTCTTTCAGACCTTCGCCTAATTGCGAAAAGCTCAGCACTGTCAGGAAGAGTGCTATGAGTGGAAAGACCAGCACCCACCATGCCTGATGGACTGACGTGCGACCTTCTGCAATCATGCCGCCCCATGTAGGTGAATCCGTACTGATGGAGAGGTTCACAAAGCTCAGGATCGCCTCGACAATCACGGCGATGCCCATTTCCAGCGTCAGTAGGGCCAGTATCGTGGGCAGAACATTGGGCAGGATTTCAGTCAACATGGTAGAAAAGTGCCCGCGTCCCGAAACCTGTGCGGAAGCTACATAATCCATGGCACTCTGTGTCATTGCTTCGGCGCGCACGACGCGCGCAAAGCGTGTCCAGTCAATCACGACGATGGCGATGATGATGGAGGTAAGGCCGGTGCCGAGCACTGCGATCAGCAGGATCGCAAAGAGCACTGGTGGGAAAGCCATCCAGATGTCCACAATGCGCGAGATAATGATATCGGCCCAGCCGCGATAATAGCCTGCGATCAGCCCCAGCGTGGCGCCGATCAGGCAGGTCAGTGTGCCTGCCACCAATGCCACAACCAAAGCCAGGCGAGCGCCGTAGAGCATCCGGCTCAGCACATCGCGGCCCAGCGAATCCGTGCCGAGCGGGTAGCCCCGTTGTGCGCCGTCCTGCCAGAAGGGGGGCAGGCGACCGGCAAAGAGGTCTTGTGCAAGCGGATCATGCGGCGCCAGCAAGGGTGCTAGCAGCGCCCCCAGCACCAGCAGCGTGAGCCATCCGCCGGAAAGCCAAAGGCGAGCGCCCAGTGGGCGGCGGATATCTGCGCGGGCGTCACGCATGGCGGAGCCGCGGGTTGAGCACAACATAGAGCATATCGACCACCAGATTGACGACAGTGAACAGGAGCGCGAACAGGAGTACGATGCCCTGGATCAACGGCAGGTCGCGGTTGATCACCGCGTCGATGGCCATATTGCCGAGACCCTCATAGCTGAACAGCCGCTCGATGATGACCGTGCCGCCGATCAGAAATGTGAATTGCACCCCTACCAGCGTAAGCGTGGGCAGGATGGCGTTTGGCAGAGCTTCGCGAGTGATGACGTGCCGCTCGCTATAGCCTTTGGTGCGGGCCAGTGCGACATAATCCAGATGCATGGTTTCCTTGAGCGATTGTTTCAGCAGCTGCCCGATGATAGCCGCCAGCGGAATGGCAAGTGCCAGTGCCGGCATGAACATGTGCCCTACCAGATCCGCCAGCACATCAAAGCGCAGGCGCAAGAGCGCCTCGAACATGTAGAAGTTGGTGGTGAAATCAATGTCTAGGCTGGGGGAGATGCGCCCCGAGATGTGGAATACGGGCCAGAGCACACCGAACAGCAGGATCAGCACCAGACCCCAGAGGAAGTCAGGCACCGAGAGGGCAACGCCGGTGCTCACGTCAATGGCGCCTTCCGTGCGAGTGCCGCGCATACGTGTGCCGGTCAGCGCTAGCGTGCCCCCGATTAAACAGGCCATGAGCAGCGCCACCACTGACAGTTCCAGCGTGGCGGGTAGGCGGCCCAGAACCAGCTCTGACACGGGTTGACGGGTGGAGATTGACGTGCCGAAATCTCCTTGAAGAACGCCACCAAGCCAGATGAAAAACTGCTCTGGGATGGATTTGTCAAACCCGTATTGCGCTTGCAGACGGGCGACGTCAGCTTCGGTCGCGCCGGGTGGCAACATCATTGCGATCGGGTTGCCCGGCACTACACGGATCACAAAAAATACGATTACTGCGACGCCAAAAAGGGTAAGGAAAGTCGTGGCAAGGCGGAGAAAGATCACGCGTAGGAGGTTCATAACGTTCCAGAAAATGGGCAGGGCGCATCTGGTGACGCGCCCCTATGCAAAAGAGGGTTAAGTGCGTGTCATCAGGTGCGGCAGCAGCGCGCCAGAGCGGTGCGGCGTGACCTTGACGCCAGCAGCATGCACGATGGGCTGGACAAACTGCAGCAGCGGGATCACTTCGGCCTGCTCTGCAATGTGCCGGTCCACTGCTTTCCAACCCTCGATGCGCTTGGCCTCATCCGCCTCGCCCCAAAGGGGAGCAATCATGTCAAACGTGTCCTGACCGTCCCAGACAGAATGCGGCGAGGGGCCGAACATGGCAAAGCCCGTGGAGGTTGTCGGATCACCCACCGAGTTGCCCCAGTTATAGAAAGCGGCAGGCGCGAGTTGGTCCGCGGCACGCAGCTCAAAGTGTTTGGCGATCTCGTAAACCTCGATCTCGGCCTCGATGCCGACCTGACGCCAGAGGCCCACGATGGCTTGGACCATTTCATAGTCCTTGGGCTTGAACCCGCGCGTGGTTTGGATGGTGAAGCGCACGGGATTGTCTGTGCTGTAGCCCGAGGCCGCCAGCAGCTCCTTGGACAGATCGGGGTTATATTCCACGGTGATTGACGGATCAAATGCCGCATAGTCAGGTGTTTGAAGCGTATCAATTGCTACGCCGTAGCCGGACAAAAGGCGCTCGATGATGAGCGGCTTGTTGATCGCGTGGGCTGCGGCTTTGCGCACATTGGGGTCTGTCATCACCTCGATATCGTTGAGGAAGATCATTGCGATGTCGGAGATGGGCGTGGTCACCCCTGCCAGCCCGTCTTTTTCCTTGAGACGGTCGAATTCCTCGTAGGGGATTTCAAGCGACACGTGGGAGTTACCAGATTCCACCTCTGCGACGCGGGATGCGGCGTCGGTCACGAACTTGATGGTCACGGTCTTGAACTCGGGCGCGCCGCCCCAGTAATTCTCGTTTGCGGTCAGGCGCACAAAGGCGTTCCGCTCAAACCGTTCCACCATATAGGGGCCGGTGCCGATGGGAGCTGCCTCAAATCCTTCCGCGCCGACTTCCTCCATATATTTCTTGGGCATGACATAGCCGGTGAGGAAGGACATCCACTTGAAGAAGGTAGGCTCGTATTCCTTGACGTCTGCCGTGACGCGGCTGTCCTTGGCGGTGATGTTTTCGATCTTGCCCCAGATGAACTGGATCGGGTTGCCCGTGGCTGGGTCAGCGGCGCGCTGGAGCGACCAGGCGACATCCTCGGCGGTGAAGGGGTCACCGTTGTGCCATGTGACGCCCTCGCGCACATCCATCCATATCTGGCTAAGGTCGTCATTCCAGCCCCAGTCGGTGATCAGACCCTGACCAAAGCTGAGGTCGGTGTTCTGCGGGATGAAATTGTCAAAGACGGATTGGTAGAGCCCCTGAATTGTAGGGTTCACTGCCGACGGGCCTACGGTAGGGTCCCAGCTGGGCAGGTTCACGTTGTATGCGATAACAAGCTCTTCGATCGCTTGGGCAAAGCTGGGCAGTCCGACGCTGGCGAACGTTGCGGCCGCGACGGTGGTCTTGAGCATACTGCGTCTTGTAAAAGGCATGGTGGTTCTCCGTTGGATGAAGTTGGGGTTCTGGTCTAACGGGCGAGCTTCTTAGCGAGCATCGTCCCCGGGCCTGCGCCCGTACCGCCACCGGGCCAGACCGCGGCTCCAGTGTGATAGAGATTGCGCAGTGGCGTTGTGCCGTCTGCAAAGCCCCGTGCGGGGCGGTTCATGAAATGTTGGTGCAAGTGGTGGCTGCCGCAGACCTGATCCCCGCCGACAAGGTTGGGGTTGTCAGCCTCCAGCATTTGCGGGGTTACGATATGGCGGCCAAGGATGTGGGCGCGGGTGCCGGGTGTGTAGCGCTCCAGAATATTTAATGCGCGCTCGGCAAAAGGCTCCGCCGCGTCCGCCCATTCGGTGGCGGTGATCTGCCCCGCAGCATCGCCTTTTATCGTTCCAGGGGCCATGCGGACCTGAAGCCAGAGCACATGCTTGCCCTCCGGTGCGCGTGTCGGGTCCACCACCGTGGGCTGGCCGCAGACGATTACCGGCTCGTCGGGCAAAAGCCCTGCCTTGGCCTGCGCATAGGTGCGCGCCATCTGATCCATGGAGGGCGCAAGGTGGACGTAAGCGAATTTCTGCAACTCTGGCGCGCTCCAGTTTGGTAGGGCGTCCATCGCCAGATGGATCATCATGGTGCCGGGGGCGTATTGATAGGTTTTCATTGCGGTGTCGTGGCGCGCATCACCGGTGCCGCCTGTCAGTCCGAGCAGAGCCATGGGTGAAACGTTGGCAATCACGGCTTTGGCAGCGCTGACGTTTTGTCCATTTTCCAGTGTGATGCCTGTGGCTCGTCCAGCGCTGTGGTTAATGGCGCTCACACTAGCATTGCAAGTGACTGACCCGCCATGTGCCTCGATCATCCCGACCATCGCTCGGGTCACCGTATCGGCGCCGCCTTGGCCCAGCACCATTCCAAAGGCCTGGCCCGCCATTGCCTCAAGATAGGGAAAGACCGCACCGCCTGCGATATCGGGGGCGAAATCCAGATGCATGCCCCAAGCGGCCAGCGTGGCCTTTATATCTTCGCTCTCAAAGGTCTGGTCCAGCCATGCGCGCGGAGATTTCATCAGAAACTGTGCCAGATCAAGCGTACCGCCCGCGCCGTGCTTGCGCAAGGTCTTCCATCCTAAAGATGTAAATGCACGTAAATTCATCGGTGCGCCCAGCACACCTAGGATTGATTCGGCTTGCGCGGGAAACTCTTCTGTCAGTTGTTTCCATGCGGCAGTATCCGCAACTGAGAAGCCTGCGACGCGCGCTGTTGTCACGTCAGCGTCACTGGAGACACCAAACCATCGACCATCGGGAAAAACAGAGGCAAAAGGATTTGAGGTGGGCGCAAAGGCGAGGCCGTTCTTTGCCAATTCTTCCGAATTTTCCGCATAAAATGAGGAGCCTGCGAAGAGGGAGAGGTTCATGGCCGCCCAGTCATGGCGAAACCCTGGTAGGGTATATTCGCCGGTTTTTACAGCGCCCCCCGGTGCAGTCGCCTGTTCGAAAACACCAACGCGCCAGCCGCGCTTTGCCAAATGGCATGCGCAAGCAAGGCTGTTATGCCCTGAACCGATTATGACCGCATCGAGCGTCTCTGACATGATAGTCCCTTCGCCTGATTATTACAAATATAATTGCAAATGCATGTAAGAATGTCTATACATTTTATATCAACCGACGCGAGAACAACTGCGCGCATGATCAGGGAAATTAAAATGAATGCATCTGAAAATCTGAGTGCCCTTGCCGGACTGCTGGCATCGGGTGGTGTCGAGGTGGTGGATTGTTCCAGCGTGCTGGGGCCGGACACTCCTATTTTGCAACTGCCGCCGGACTTTGCAAAAAACACGCCCAAGGTCGAAATCCACAAAATCTCGGAATATGACAATGACGGCCCGTTCTTTGCGTGGAACTGGATGGTGCTGGGCGAGCATTCGGGCACCCATTTTGACGCGCCTCACCACTGGGTCACGGGCAAGGACTACGAAGACGGGTTTACCGATTCTCTTGATGTGCAGCGTTTGGTGGCGCCGGTCAACGTGATCGATTGCGCCGCGCAGAGCGCTGAGAACGAAGATTTTCTGCTCACCGCCGACCACATAAAGGCGTGGGAAGCCGAGCATGGTGAAATCGACAAGGGCGAATGGGTCGTCATGCGCACTGATTGGGACAAGCGGGTGAATGATGAGGCGAAATTCCTCAATGCGGACGAAAATGGCCCGCACAGCCCTGGGCCGTCACCGGATGCCATCGAATATTTGCTGTCCAAAGGGATTGTTGGCTGGGGCACGCAGTGTATTGGCACTGATGCAGGGCAGGCTGGCGGGATGGAGCCACCGTTTCCGGCGCACAACCTGCTGCACCGCGACAACTGCTTCGGGCTTGCGTCGCTTGCGAACCTCGACAAGCTGCCTGCCAAGGGAGCGATCCTGATTGCGGCACCGTTGAAGATTGCACATGGTACTGGCTCTCCCATCCGCGCGCTGGCGCTGGTTCCCAAGGGCTGAGCGCGGTGGCGCAGCTGGATCATGTGATTGTCGGGTCGGGCATTAACGCATTGGTGGCCGCCGCGATGCTGGCGCGCAAAGGTGATAAGGTTCTCGTGCTGGAGCGCGAGAACCGTATTGGCGGTTGCATGGCTACCGAACAGATCACCCTGCCGGGGTTCCATCATGACGTGATGGCCGCGACTTTTGTGCTGTTTCTGACAGGTCCCGCGCATGGGGCCCTTGGGGATGATCTGGCCAAACACGGTCTGGAGTTTTGCCACTCAAAGCATCCCGTGGCGGTGCTGCGCCCGAATGGGCGCGCGCTGGTGTTCGGCATGGATCGCGATGCTAACGCCGCAACGTTCAACAGGTTGGCGCAGGGGGATGGTGATCAGATTCGCGCCGATATCGGCGGTGTTGAGCAGAACGCAGACTTTCTGTTTGCGCTGCTGGGCCAGCCGCTTTGGTCGCGCAGCACTGCGGTGTTGTTGGCCAAACAAGTCTGGAAGCAGGGTTTGAATAATACCAAAGCGTGGTTCGGTCAGGCATTAGAGCCTGCGCGCGGTTGGCTTGAGACGCGCTATGCTTCCGAAGATGTGCAAGCGCTCTGGGCACCTTGGGTATTGCATGTCGGGCTGACGCCAGAAGCCAGTTACAGCGGCCAAATGGTCCAGGTGATTGCGTTTGCGCTGGAAGCTGCGGGTGCACCGGTTGTCAAGGGCGGCGCAGGGCAAGCGGCAAGTGCGTTCCGTGCGCTGATCGAAGCGCACGGCGGAGAAATCCGCACCGGCGCGGAGGTCAAACGGATCACAATTTCGGGTGGCAAGGCGACGGGTGTCGAGACGTCCTCGGGCGAGGTTATCGAGGCGAAAAACGTGATCGCCAGCACGGCCCCCGGACAGCTTTACGACGGGTTGCTGCAAGGGAAGCATACGCCAGACACCCCCAAGAAATTCCGCCACGGGCGTGGTAATTTCCAGCTGCACTATGCGTTTGACGAGGCAATCGATTGGGCGGCAGAGGGGCTTGAGGATGTTGCTTTGATCCATCTGGCAGACGGTATCGATTCCGTCTCGCGCTCGTGCAACGAGGCCGAGCGCGGACTTTTGCCAGCTGTGCCAACCATCTGCGTGGGCCAGCCGCACCGCATGGACCCGGCGCGCTGCCCTGATGGCAAAGCGGTGTTATGGCTGCAAATCCCCGATGCGCCGCGCATCATCAAGGGCGATGCGGCAGGCGAGATCGAGACAGACGGTACTTGGTCAGAGGCCACGTGTGAGGCATTTGCCGGTCGGATCGAAGCGATCCTGCGCCGCCACATCCGAAACTTTGACACAGCCAAGCTGGCGCGGCGGGCCTATTCCCCTGCCGATCTGGAAGCACTGAACATCAATCTGGTGGGCGGTGATCCTTATGGTGGAGCCTGTGCGATGGACCAGTTTTTTGTCTGGCGGCCCTTTGCGGGGCAGGTGAATAACGCCACGCCTGTCAAAGGGCTCTATCACATCGGGGCATCCACCCATCCCGGTCCGGGGCTGGGGGGCGGATCGGGCTTCAACGTGGCAAAAGGGTTGGGCGCGTGACCAAACAGGAAAGTGTGACTGCACAAGTACCCCGTTTGGGTGAGATGGGCATGGAAAACTATCCGCCCTATCTGATGAACCGGATCATGGGGCGCTATAACGCAGCGCTGAAGGAAGAAATGGCGGCCCTCGGGCTGACCACGCCGCAGATGCGAGCATTGGCGGTTTTGTCCGTTGTGAACGGTATCCTCATCGGGCAACTGGCGGTTTATGCCGTTGTCCAGCAAAGTACCCTGAGCCGCGCGCTTGATGCGTTGGTGCGCGACGGTCTTGTGCGCCGGGAGGCGGACGAAACAGACAGCCGCGCCGTACGGGTCTTCCTCACCGATGCAGGCCGGGAGGCCTATGACCGGCTATGGCCGCACATGGCGGAAGCCAATGAAGCGATGCTGCGCGGCATTTCGGAAGTGGAGCAGCGCGCGTTTACCCAAACCCTGCAAACGATGCTGCGCAACATTCGCAAGCACGATTTCTAAGGACAGATCATGGCAGAAAGATCATTCAAGGCCGAGGTTGAACACTTGCGTAAAGGCGAAGGTGACACGTTTACCGGAGAGGGTATTCTGGCGATCACCAAGGCCCTGCTGGAGAATGGTGTGGGCTATGTCGGTGGCTATCAGGGCGCGCCGATCAGTCATCTGATGGACGTGCTGGCCGATGCCGAAGAACTGATGGGCGAGCTCGGTGTGCGCTTTGAGGCAAACGCCTCGGAGGCTGCGGCTGCGGCAATGCTGGCGGCGAGCGTGCATTATCCGATCCGCGGGGCGGTGACCTTCAAGGGACCTGTTGGCGTAAACGTGGCTTCCGATGCATTGGCCAATCTGTGCTCCTCCGGCGTCAACGGCGGTGCGTTGATCATTGTGGGTGAAGATTATGGCGAGGGATCGTCGATCATGCAGGAGCGCAGCCACGGCTTTGCCATGAAATCACAGTTCTGGATGCTGGACCCGCGCCCGAACTTGCCCAGCATCACCAAGGCGGTGAAGGACGGTTTCGAGTTGTCGGAGGCCAGCAACACGCCAGTGATGCTCATGGTTCGCATACGCTCTTGCCACGTCACGGGCAGCTTTGAGACGCGGGACAACCAGCGCCCGCCCTTGACGGTCTATGACGCCGTGGCCAACCCGCAGAGCGATTTCAACCGCGTCGTGCTGCCACCGATGAGCTATCTGCATGAGCAGGACAAGATCAACACCCGCTGGCCTGCCGCCGAGAAGTTCATCATTGAAAACAAGCTCAACGAGATGTTTGGCCCGGAGCGCGCGGATCTGGGCATCATCGTTCAGGGGGGGATGTACAATGGGCTGATCCGCGCCCTGCAACGGTTGGGCCTGGCCGAGATTGACGGGACTACGGAAATCCCGATCTATGTGTTGAACGTGACATATCCCATCGTGCGCAGCGAGTTCGAAGCGTTTTGTGCGGGCAAAGACCATGTGATGATCGTGGAGGAAGGCCAGCCAGACCATATCGAACAACAGCTGGGCAGTTATCTCTATAAATCCGGCTCCCATACGCGTCTGTATGGTAAGGATGTGCTGCCGATGGCGGGTGAATATACGGGTCAAGTCATGCTGGACGGGATCATCGCGTTTCTCAAATCCGCGGCCCCCACCATGCTGCCCGACCATGTGCGCGCGCCCAACATGGATGCGCCCAAGCTGCCCGATCTGAGCAAGACGGTGCCGATCCGCCCGCCGGGCTTTTGCACGGGCTGCCCTGAACGGCCGATCTTTGCCGCGATGAAGCTGACAGAGCAGGAACTGGGCAAGCACCAGATCACCGGTGACATCGGCTGTCACCTCTTTGGCTCTTTGCCGCCGTTCGAGATTGGCGGTGCAACCATGGGCTACGGCCTCGGCCCTGCGGCAAACGCAGCCTTTGATGGCGGTGGCGAGAAACGGGCGATTTCGATCCTTGGCGATGGTGGATTTTGGCACAACGGGCTGAGCAGCTCTATCGGGAACATGGTGTTCAACAAGTCGGACTCTGTCGCGGTGATTGTGGATAACTATTATTCTGCCGCGACAGGTGGTCAGGATATCATGTCCTCGCGCGCCAAGAATGACACGAAGGCCACCAACAACCCCATATCCAAGGCGCTTAAGGGTGTGGGCGTAGAGTGGGTACGGCAGGTGGATCACACCTATGACGTGACGAAGATGCGCGATGTTCTGCGTGAAGCGCTGACCACGGACCACAAGGGGCCAAAAGTCATCGTCGCCTCCTCCGAGTGTATGCTGAACAAACAACGCCGGGAAAAGCCGCTGCGCAACAAGGCGATCAAGGAAGGCCGCCGCGTGGATGTGCCCCGCTTTGGTGTTGATGCCGATGTCTGCACGGGCGATCACGCCTGCATGCGACTGTCGGGCTGTCCGTCTTTGTCGCTCAAGAGGCTGGACGATCCACTGCGCGATGATCCGGTTGCCGCGATCGACCAGACCTGTGTGGGCTGCGGCAACTGTGGCGAGGTTGCCCATGCCGCTGTGCTCTGTCCCTCTTTCTATCAGGCCGATGTTGTGCACAATCCGGGGCGGTTCGAGGCATGGCGCGCGGGCCTGCGGCGCAAGGTGATCAACTGGTTGCAAAAGCGGCGTGATGCACGGCGCTTGCGCCTTGATGGAGTGGCAACATGAATTTCGTTCTTCCTTCGGAAAATGTATATTCAAAAGTCGATGGCATTCTTAAGCTTGCGGTGATGGCCGTGGGTGGGCAGGGAGGTGGAGTGCTGGCCTCCTGGATCGAGGCGACCGCCCGCGCGCAGGGCTATGCGTGCCAGACCACCTCTGTGGCGGGTGTGGCACAACGCACAGGCTCTACCATCTACTACATTGAAATGGCACCGCAGAGCGGCAACGCACCAGTCTTCGCGCTGGCACCTTCGGCGGGTGATGTAGATGTGATGTTGGCTGCGGAAATGATGGAAGTGGGACGCGCGGTCATGCGCGGCTTTGTGACGCCTGACCGCACCACGCTGATCGGTTCGACACACCGCGCGCTGGCGGTCAGTGAAAAAACTATGCCTGGTGACGGGATCGCTCATGCGCCCGAGGTGCAGGCCGCGGCAGAGCTTGCAGCACAGCGGCTTATTCTGGCGGATATGGACCGGCTTGCCACCGATCAGGGTTCGGTAATTTCCGCGTCACTTTTCGGTGCATTGGCGGGCTCGGAGGCGCTGCCGTTCCCCCGTGCTGCCTATGAAGAGGCAATCCGTGCCTCTGGCAAAGGGGTCGAGGCGTCTTTGCGCGCTTTTGATGCGGGATATACCGCCGCGCGCGATGGAATAGCTGCGCCGGAGCGGCAGGCGAAATCTGCGCCGCGCAAGATCACTGGCCCGGCTGAATATATGCGAGAATGGGAGGCTTTGTTGGCCCGCGTCCATGCCCTACCCGAACCAGTGCAGGCAATGGCTGAAGCGGGTCTGGCCAAGGTTGTCGATTTTCAGGACTGCGCTTATGGGGCACAATATCTGGATCATCTCGCCACAGTTTTGAGAGCCGATTCGGCTGACCGGAACTACGCACTTGGCGGAGTTGCTGCAAAATACATCGCGAATGCCATGGCCTATGATGACATCATTCGCGTAGCAGACCTCAAGACCCGAGCAACACGGACTGCGCGGATCGACGCAGAAATGGACAAGACGGATTCCCATGTGCTGCACCTGACCGAGTATTTCCACCCCCGCGCAGAAGAGATCGCCGGGCTGCTGCCCGCCGGGATTGGCGCGCGGACCCAAGCCAATCCTGCGCGTATGGCAAGGCTGGATAAATGGTTTGGCAAAGGCCGCCGCCTGCGCACAGATTCAGTGCGTGCGTTTGTAATGCTGCACATTTTAGGTGGGCTGAAGGGCTACCGCTTGCGGACATACCGTCATCAGCTTGAGGTGGCGCATCTGGACGCGTGGCTCAAGGCTTGCGCCGCTCCAGAACAATACGAGCTGCGGATCGAACTCTTTAAAAACAGGCGTTTGATCAAAGGGTATTCGGACACACATGCGCGGGGTTTGTCAAAATTTGAACGTGTGATGGAGATGGTGCCGCTGCTTCAGGGCCGCCCCGATGCTGCCGAATGGATGGTGCGCCTGCGCGAGGCGGCGCTTCAGGATCCCGAAGGTAAAGCGTTGGATGGAGCGATTAAAACTGTAAAAAGCTTCGTTTGACCTTGTTCGGTGCTGGGTCTGCTCTGTGATATCCTTGCAGGGGAGCATAGCGCCGGACTATCAGTGCTGCACTGATGGTCCGGCACTAAATTTCAGATCAGTCGATGACAGCTGTCGCTTCGATTTCGATCAGCGCCTCGTCCTCGACCAGCGCAGAGACAACAACCATTGTCATCGCTGGAAAATGCTTGCCCAGAACCTTGCGGTAGGCTGCGCCGACCTCCGATTGGCGCGCAGCATATTCCTTTTTGTCTATCACGAACCACGTAAGGCGCGTTATGCTCTCGGCAGTGCCGCCCGCAGCTTCTACTACGGCTAGGATGTTGCGCAGGGTTTGTTCCATCTGGCCGATGAAATCATGCGTCTCGAACATCTGATCCGCATTCCAGCCGATCTGGCCTCCGACAAAGAGGATGCCGTCCTTTGTCATAACGCCGTTGGAATAGCCCTTGGGTGCGGCCCATGCGTCAGGCGAAATAAGAGTATGTGTCATGTTAAACCTCGTTCAGGATGTAGGGAGTCAGTGCCGCGCACATGTCGTCAGGCCATCGAGTAGATTTTCCGGGCGCGTCGATTAAAATCTGCGTTGCGGGATAGCTCATGCAGTGCTCGGTTCCGCAGTGGATCTCTATTGTGAAGTCAAACGTAGCGCCGCCGATGCGCCGCCCTGTAAGCACAAGCGACAGGCGATTTCTGTGGCGTGAGGGCGCATGAAACTGCGCGTCGATCTTGCCCGCCGAGACAGCCACCCGCAGCGAGGAAAGGTCCGCCCCTTCCTCTATCGCGCGCATCATGTAGCGGTAGACGGTGGGCGCGGTAAAACAGATCGTTGCGTGGTATTTCTCTATGATCTCGATCATGTTGGGGGGGCTTTCTGTCTCCAGCAGCGGAAAGATCGCCAATCCGCCAAGCCCGAAGGTGAACGCCAGCGGCGGCGAGCCGACAAATATGTCCTTGGGCTGTATGTCCAGCACCTCGCGCGCATAGCTGTCCGCGATGATCAGCAGATCGCGGTGGAAATGCATCGTCGCCTTGGCATCGCCCGTGGTGCCAAAGGTGAAGCCAAGCAATGCCACATCATCGTGTCCGGTATCCACTGCCGTGTAGGTTATGGGTTTCTCCAGCGCGAGACGGTCCAACTCGGCATCATGGTTCGAGGTCCTGTCAAAACCAACCACAGACTTCAGGAATTTTCTATCCTTGCCACAAGCAACCATGTCTATCATTAGCCGCGTGTCGCACAGCGCATGGGTGATTTCGGCCTTGTCTACGATCTTGGCCAGCGCGCCAGCCCGCAGCATAGGCGTCGTATTAACCACAGCAGCGCCCGCCTTCGTTGCGGCCAGCCAGCAGGCCAGCATCGCTGGATTATTGGCCAAGTGGATCAGCGCGCGGTTGCCAAGCTTGATGCCCAGATCCTCGACCAGCACATGCGCCAGCCTATTGGTCCAGTCGGCCAATTCCTTAGACGTCCGCCGCCGCCCGATCCTGATGAGTGCGACCCGGTCACCAAAACTGCGCGCCACCATCGCATTGGTCAGCTCTACGCCTGCGTTCAGATGTTCGGGATACTGGAAACGGTCCAGCAAAAATACGGGCTGCTGGTCTTCAGGTGGCAGGTTGTGGCGCGTGAAAGTGTCGGTGTGTCCGGTGTGCCCCAGCATGTCTCAACTCCCGTGATGATCGGCAATTGCCTGCCGCGCAATGACCACGCGCTGCACGTCCGACGCACCTTCATAGATCCGGAGTGCACGGATATCGCGGTAGAGCTCCTCGACCTTGACGCCGTGGCGCACGCCATCGCCGCCATGCAGTTGCACCGCCTTGTCGATCACCTTTTGCGCCTGATCCGTGGAAAAGAGCTTGGCCATTGCCGTCTCGCGGGTGATGCGCGGCGCGCCGGAATCTTTGGTCCACGCTGCACGGTAAATCAGGAGCGCAGAGGCGTCGATGTCCAGCGCCATATCGGCGATATGCCCCTGCACCATCTGCAAATCGAACAGAGGTGCGCTCTGTACATGGCGTGTAGTGACTCTGTGCAGCGCCTCATCCAGCGCACGGCGCGCAAACCCCAGCGCTGCCGCAGCTACGGTAGAGCGGAACACATCCAGCACACCCATGGCGATCTTGAAGCCCTGACCGCTTTCACCCAACATCGCACTGGCCGGAATGCGGCAATCGCTAAAGCGCAGCGTAGCCAGCGGGTGCGGCGCGATCACTTGCAACCGCTCCACCACCTCGAACCCCGGCAATCCCGCAGGCACGACAAAGGCAGACAGGCCCTGCGCGCCGGGTCCATCCCCCGTGCGTGCAAACAGCGTATAGACATCCGCGATCCCGCCATTGGAGATCCATGTCTTTTCGCCGTTCAGAATATAATCATTGCCATCGCGGGTGGCCGTCAGGGTGGAATTGGCAACGTCAGAACCTGATTGCGGCTCTGTCAGTGCAAAGGCAGAAATCGCCTTTCCGGTCTGGGTGAGTGGCAACCATTCGCCGCGCTGCGCCGGAGTGCCGAACAGCGAAATCGCGCCAGTGCCCAAACCCTGCATCGCAAAAGCGAAATCGGCAAGCCCGTCGTGGCGCGCCAGCGTCTCTCGGCTCAGGCAGAGGGTGCGCACGTCCAGCAGCGCACCGTCTGGCGCGCTGGTCGGCATCAGCCAACCGGCATCACCCATCAGCCGCACCAGATCGCGACAGGCCTGATCATTGTCGCTGTGGTCCATTGCCTTCAATGCATCAGCAGCCCAGGCGTCCAGCTCTCGCGCATACATCCCGTGGCGCTCTTCAAAAAACGGCCAGTTCAGAAATGTCTTATCTGTCATCACGCTCCTCCTTGTTCATTGTGCCTTTAAACTCAATCCGCGCCTAGTTCCCTTCGAACACGGGCTTTTCCTTAGCGACAAACGCGTTATACGCCCGTTCAAAATCTGCAGTCTGCATGCAGATAGCCTGTGCTTGGGCTTCAGCCTCAATGGCTTGTTCGATGGACATGGACCATTCCTGCGCCAGCATCGTCTTGGTCATCATATTGCCAAAGTTGGGGCCTGCTGCGATCCGCAGCGCCATCTCACGCGCGGCTGTATCCAACTCGCGCGCTGGTACCAGTTTGTTGTGAAAGCCCCAGGTTTCGCCCTCCTGCGCGGTCATTGAACGGCCGGTGTACAGCAGTTCGGCCGCGCGGCCCTGTCCGATGATACGAGGCAGGATCGCACAGGCCCCCATGTCACAGCCCGCTAGACCCACACGGGTGAAAAGAAACGCTGTCTTTGCCTCGGGCGTCGCAAGGCGCAGATCGGAGGCCATGGCGATGATCGCACCCGCGCCGACACAGACGCCGTCGATCGCTGCGATCACTGGCTTGCCGCAGTTGATGATTTCCTTGACCAGGTCACCTGTCATGCGCGTAAAGGCCAAAAGCTCCTTCATGCTCATCCGAGTAAGTGGACCAATGATGTCATGCACATCTCCGCCCGAGCTGAAGTTGCCCCCGTTGGACGCAAAAATAACCGCATCTATATCGTCTGAATAGTGGAGTTCGCGGAACCAGTCGCGCAGCTCGGCGTAGCTGTCAAAAGTTAGCGGGTTCTTGCGATCGGGGCGGTCCAGCGCCGCAGTCGCGATGCGGTTCGCGATGTCAAGCTTGAAGTGTTTCGGATCAATTTTCATAGATTGTCCTCCATTGGAATGCTGCGTGCGACGGCCAGAAGGTCCATGACTTGGGCGCAGTCCTCCCCGTCTAGTCCGCCAAGCAGTTCTGCCACCCAGGCCTTATGCGCGGCAGCCTGTTTTTCAAATTCGCTGCGCCCCTTTGCGGTGAGCTGGGCACAAGCGGCACGGTGGTCCACGATGCCGGTAACAATTCTGTTAGACACTGTCAGCAAGCGGCTCAGCTCACTTATCTTGAGGCCGTCACTGTGGCGGTAGAACGCACTCATCACATCTAAGCGCGGCAGGGTGGTGGCAAACTCTCTGCGCAACGGCTTGCACAATTCGGCCTCTGCAATTTTGTTGAGCTTGAGCAACCGCAGCCAGACGCGCAGGCGCTCTTGCGGCAGCACTTCTGAAGCGGACAGTGGCCGTAGGGCGGAGTTTGTCGTCATATCTCGCCCCCCGAAAGGGCCAGTGCATGGCCGTTGACGCTGAATGCAGCCGGACTGCACAGCCACAGTTCGGCTCTCGCGACTTCGCTGGTCTTTACGAAGCGCTTCTGCGGACTGCCCTTGACCAGTGAGGCACGCGCCTTGGCGTTTGTCATTCCGGTGCTGGTCATGATTTGCTCGATGGATTTTTCCAGTATCGGAGTTTCGATAAATCCCGGGCAGATCGCATTAACCGTGTTCTTCTTGGTCTCAAGCTCGAGCGCGAGAGCACGGCTGAGACCAACAACCCCATGCTTCGCTGCAAAATAATGACTGACATAGGGATAGCCCTTTAAACCTGCGCATCCCGCACGCGCTCCAATGCGGCATCAAGCAACGCGCGGTCTGTCGCGTTGGCGCTGAACGCCAGCGCGCCAATGTCCTCTGCAACCTCCTTCAAAGACTCAAGACGCCTGCCGAGGATGGTCACGGCGGCACCGGCCTGCGCAAAGCTGTGTGCGATCTCCGCGCCTACGCCGCTGCCTCCGCCAGTGATGACGACATGCTCTCGCTGCAGGGACTGTGGGTTGGGTGCGGTCACACTTTTTCCACTTCAGCTTCCTTGTCGGCCAGTCGCCAGCTTTGGTCGCGGCCGGCCTCATAGGGCAGGGGCCACGCCATCGCACGGTCGCCGATTGCAGTGGCCGCATGCAGCGTCCAGTAGGGATCAGACAGATGCGGACGCGCCAGACAAACCAGATCAGCCCGGCCCGCTATCAGGATAGAATTGACATGATCGGCCTCATAGATATTGCCCACCGCCATGGTAGCGATGCCCGCTTCGTTGCGGATGCGGTCCGAGAACGGCGTCTGAAACATACGGCCATAGACCGGCTTGCCTGTGGTCGAGGTCTGGCCGGCAGAGACGTCGATGATATCAGCACCCGCTTCCTTGAAAGCCGATGCGACGTGCACAGCTTCCTCGGGCGTCACGCCATCATCACCCGCCCAGTCAGATGCGGAAATGCGCACTGATATCGGTTTGTCCTGCGGCCAGACCGCGCGCATGGCGTGGAAGACCTCAAGCGGATAGCGCATCCGGTCTTCCAGACTGCCACCATACTCATCTGTACGGTTATTCGAAAGCGGCGAGATAAAGGACGAGAGTAGATACCCATGCGCCGCGTGCAGCTCGATCATGTCAAAGCCTGCGCGCTCGGCCATTTCCGTGGCAGAAACAAACTCTGCTTTCACACGGTCCATGTCTTCGCGTGTGATCTCCCGCGGAACGGCGTTTGCATCTGCCCACGGGATGGCAGAGGCCGAGATCAGGTCCCAATTGCCAGAAGCCAGCGGTTTGTCCATGCCCTCCCAGCCCAGATTGGTGGAGCCCTTGCGCCCTGCATGACCGATCTGGCAGCAGATTTTAGCGGGTGTTTCGGCGTGCACAAACTGGGTCAGTCGCGCCCATTCTGCCTCATGCTCGGGGGCGTAAAGACCCGGGCAGCCAGGCGTTATCCGGCCTTCCGCGCTCACGCAGGTCATCTCGGTATAGACAAGACCCGCGCCGCCCTTGGCGCGTTCAGCGTAGTGCACGAAATGCCAGTCGGTTGGTGCGCCGTCCACGGCCTTGTACTGGGCCATTGGCGACACAACGATACGGTTTTCTAGATCCATTTCGCGCAGCTTGAACGGTGCGAACATCGGCGCGCGCACGTTGTTTTCCATGCTGCCTGCGCGGGTCTGGAACCAGCGCTCAGCGCTCTCCAGCCACTCGGGATCGCGCAAGCGCAGGTTTTCGTGACTGATCCGCTGCGAGCGGGTGAGCAGGGAGTAGTTGAACTGCACCGGGTCCAGATGCAGATAGCGCTGCACATCCTCGAACCATTCAAGCGAGTTGCGCGCAGCCGATTGTAGGCGCAGCACCTGAATGCGGCGTTCTTCTTCGTAGAGTGCGAAAGCCTCGGCAAGCGTGTCTTTCTCGGTGACGTAATCGGCTAACGCGATAGCGCTCTCGAGCGCGAGCTTTGTCCCTGAGCCAATCGAGAAATGCGCAGACGCGGCCGCATCGCCCATCAGAACGATGTTCTCGTGGCTCCATTTTTCGCAGAGCACGCGGGGAAAGTTGATCCAGGCAGAGCCGCGGATATGGTGCGCATTGGTCATCAGGGCATGGCCGTCAAGGTGATCCTTGAAGATTTCCTCACAGGTCGCGATGCTCTCGGCTTGAGACATCTCACCAAAGCCGTAGGCATCATACGTCGCCTGATCACATTCGACGATGAAGGTCGATGTTGTGCCATCAAAGCTGTAGGCATGTGCCCAGACCCAGCCTTTGTCCGTCTCCTCGAAGATGAAGGTAAAGGCGTCATCGAATTTTTGATGCGTACCGAGCCAGACGAATTTACAGGCGCGCATTTCGATATCGGGCTTGAATACGTCTTTGAACTCCGTCCGCGTGGCCGAGTTGAGGCCATCGGAGGAAACTACCAGATCGAAGTCTTTGGCAAAGTCGCCGACGCTGTCCACGTTGTGTTCGAATTCCAACTTTACGCCCAACTCGCGTGCCCGCGCTTGGAGGTCCAGCAGCAGCTGCTTGCGCCCAATTCCGCAGAATCCATGTCCGGTCGAGAGCTGCTTGCTGCCACGGTAGTGAACAGCAATATCGTCCCAATAGGCAAAATGGCTCTTGATCGCCTTGGCGCTGACCGAATCATTCTCGGCGAGGTTGCCCAATGTCTCATCGGACAGCACCACGCCCCAGCCAAAGGTATCATCCGGTTTATTCCGCTCGAACACGGTGACATCCACATCGGGCTGCCGGAGTTTTACTGAAATGGCAAAGTACAGGCCGGCCGGCCCGCCCCCTAAACAAGCAATACGCATCGGGACTCTCCTGATCTATTTCGACAAATGCTATCAGGAAGGAATTGTATTTCAAGCTTAAAATTTCAAGTATGAAAGATGGGGTATCGAGAACTAATTCCGTGCCGCTACAAAGCACCGGCGTCAGACAGAGGAGCGTAACCGCTCCATTGGCACCGCCTGCCTGAAGATGGGGTTTTGATCTAAGCCACGTGTTTAATGACGTCTTTAGTGACATCTCTTACGCGGGGTCTGCGATGCGTGGTGAAATTCTTGGAGTGGAGCGGCGGCGCTTCTGGCATGACGACGAAAAGCTCGAGATTGTGATGTCGGTTGGCGTCGGTGGAGCGAGCGTGACCCAGGTGGCGCAGCGCTATGAGATCAGGCGACAACAGATTTACGCATGGCGGCACGACCTGAAGAAGAAAGGTCTTTGGTCGCCTGATGCAGGGGCTCTCTTTTATCCGTTGGATATTCCCGTCGCAGCTGCAGCACTGGTCGCGCAACCCACAGTCATCGAAGCGTCCAAACCGACCGCAGTTGAAGTGCGTTTGCGGGGTGGTCGTTGTCTGCATTTTGACAGCGCAATCGACCCGGGCGCGCTGACTGGGTTGATCCGGGCGGTTGAAATCGCATGATTGGTCCTGGCACCGGTGTGCGTGTGTATCTGGCTTGTGGGGTTATGGATATGCGCAAAGGGATCGCTGGGTTGGCGGCACTTACCCAGGATGTGTTGTGTCAAAAACCGACCAGTGGCGCGGTGTTCGCATTCCGGGGGCGGCGTGGGGATCGGATCAAGCTGCTGTATTGGGATGGCCAAGGCTTTTGTCTCTATTACAAGGTTCTGGAACGTGGCCGTTTCCCGTGGCCAAGCGCTCAAGACGGGGCTGTGCGGATGACGTCAGCGCAGCTCGCGATGCTCTGGGAGGGGATCGACCGGCGGCGTCCGGATTGGGGCGTGCCACCTGCGCGTGTGGGGTGATTTACGTCTGTATGGGCGTTATTTATATGGTGCTCCAGCCTGCTTTTTGGTAATCAGACGCATGTCGAAACCTGCTGAAAACCTCTCCAATGATCCCGCTGTTTTGAAGGCGATGATCGTGGAATTGCAGGCTGAAAACGCCAAGATCTCGGCGACGCTGCGGGTCCATTATCAGTTGGTTCAGGCCCTGCGCTTTCGGATCGCCAAGTTGCAGAAACTGGCTTTCGGCAAATCCTCGGAAAAGATTGAACGCGAGATCGAGCAACTGGAACTGGCGCTCGAAGACTTGCTGGTTGCCGTGGCCGAAGACGATGACGCGCCCATTGATGAAGGGCAGGACGAACCAGCGGCTGATGAGCCCACTGCGCCCGCCTTGCGCCGCCGCCCGCGTGTGTCTGATGCGACCCTGCGCGAGCGCCGCGAGCTTGATCCCGGCACCTGCTGTTCTGACTGTGGCGGTGATCTGCACGTGGTGGGTGAGGATGTCAGCGAGTTGCTGGACATGATCGCGGCGCAGATGAAAGTCATCCAGATCGCCCGCATCAAGAAATCCTGCCGTCGCTGCGAAAAGATAGTACAGGAGCCCGCACCAAGCCGCCCAATCCCTGGTAGTATGGCGGGTCCGAACCTGCTGGCCCATATTCTGGTGTCAAAGTTCGACGATCACCTTCCCCTCTATCGCCAGCACGAGATCTTCGCCCGCATGGGGGCCGACATCCCAGAAAGCACGCTTGTTGGCTGGTGTGGGCGGGCCATGAAGACCCTGTCGCGGCTTATAACGCGGATCGAGGCTGACATTATGGGCAGTGATCTGCTGCATGCTCCCTCTCAGCGATGCAAGCATCGCTTGCCGGGCAGTGGACGACACGCCGATCCGGGTGCTCGATCGCTCCCTACGCGACAAGGGCCTTGGTAAAGGCGTTAGACAAGGCCGGATCTGGGCCTATGTGCGCGACCAACGGCCATGGGCGGGAACTGCACCACCGGGGGCCGTCTATCGGTTCGCACCTAACTGGAAGGAAGAGCATGTCCTGAGCCATCTGGCCGATGCCCGCGGTATTTTGCAAGCGGCCGGCTACAAAGGCTATGCCAAGCTTTACGTGCCTGAACCCAATGGTGTGCCGCGTTTGCGCGAGGCGGCCTGTTGGGCCCATCTGCGGCGCGACTTCCACGATTTTTGGACCTCGACCAAGTCCGAGATCGCCCGCGAGGCGCTTGATCGAATTGGTAAGCTTTACGACATTGAACGCGACATCAACGGTCAACCCGCAGAGGTCCGCCATGCGGCGCGTCAAAAGCTGAGCCAGCCAAAGGTTACGGCCTTCTTTGCTTGTTCAGAGCAACAACTCCTGCGCATTCCGGGCAAGAGCGATCTGGCTAAGGCGTTTAGATACGGTCTGAGCCGCCAAGAGGCATTCAGCCTGTTCCTGAACGATGGCCGTGTCGCGATCGACAACAATCCAGCCGAGCGCGCCCTGCGTCCGATTGGAATCGGCAGGAAAAATTGGCTATTTGCAGGGGCGGACACTGGCGCGGAAACTCTTGCACGCGCGATGACCATCATCGAGACCGCCAAGCTCAATGGCCTAGACCCCCAAGCTTACCTCGCCGACATTCTCGACCGCATCCAAGATCATAAGGTCAACCGGCTGGATGAGTTGCTGCCGTGGAACTGGGCACCGCTGAACGCGGCCCATTCAGAGGCTGCCTGATGGCTGCGGTGACCCATGTCTGCACCATCGACTACGTCGGCAAAATGCTGCGCGAGGATGTCGCACTTCTCGAAGCAATTACCTCCAACGACGACAACCTCACCGATGGCAACATTGTGAGAGTCTACCTCGGACCAGACGAAACTGAAGTGGTCCTGCTTTTCA
>NZ_MUHR01000018.1 GCF_002105285.1 Planktotalea arctica | reverse complement strand
TGTTTCGATCAAAACTGCGGTTTGGATCGTCATGTGGAGCGAACCAACGATGCGCGCACCCTTCAAAGGCTGCTCTGCGCCGTATTCCTTGCGCAGCGCCATCAGGCCCGGCATTTCCGTTTCTGCGATATCGAGTTCCTTGCGGCCAAAATCCGCAAGGGCGATGTCTTTAACAATATAGTCGTTGGCCACGTATCGATTTCCTCAAATAAAGTTGCTGGCTTGTATGAGATAGACAGAATAACCGCAAGATGACTTCGATATCCGCCCCACTCACCCTTCCCCCCGCACCTTCACAAACCCCACAAACGCCGCATCGCTCGACCTCAATCTTGGCTTCCCAGACCGTGCCCAATACTCACGCCACTCGGCCTCAAGCACATACACATCCATGCCCGGTGCCAGCGCGCGCACGGCCTCTAAAGCGTCGCTCGACAAAGGCGGCAGTTGCAGACCATCGTCCAGCACAGAGCCGCGCGCGCTAAAGCGGATCAGGTCGCCCTCTTCTTCGCTCATCTCATAATCGGGCAGATGGTCCGCTTTGATCATATCGCGGATCATCTTGCGAAAGACGCGGCGCGGAGAAGCGCTGCCTGATTTCTTCAACAGCACCTCGACCGAGACGCGCCATGATTTCTGGCGCCCGCAATGTTTGCGTGCCAGCTCGTACACACGCCGCTCCAAAGGCTTCCTCAGACGGAAGTAATCCGTCGACAGGGTTAGCACCGATTTGCTCTGCACCGCGCGAAACAGCCACTCCGAGAGCACAACAGACACCGACACCATGCGCCCACCTTTCGAGGCGCGCACGATTTGCCAGCTCTCGATCAAACCGAAACCCGTCGTCACCTCCTGCCCGCCGGTCACCATGTTCGTCGTGATGCGCGTCCCCACCAACCGCTCGAACGCATCGCGCAGACGCTTGTAGCCATCGCCGGATGTTTCGCGGTTCGTTGCTACCAGCAGATCATGGGCGCGCAGTGTGAGTGTGCGCGAAATCTCCCGCCCCGCATTCACCGCCGCCATCAGCTGTGAAATACAGTAGATCAGGATGTCCTTGTCATGCAGCGTCGCGAGGCCCTTGACCGAGGGCACGACCGTGATCTCCGTCCCATTATGTTCATAACTTAGGATGCGTTTGTCAGGCCGCGTCGAGAGCGAGAACATCGGATGTTCCATGCTCGCCATATCGTCCTTGGGCAAAGCCGAGAATATATCGCAAACGAAAAAATCGCGCGTAGGATGCCGGTGGGGATCCAGCTCGAAAGCCGGTGATGCCTGTGCCATGTGTCTGCTCTCATGCCTCGCACTCGGGTCTGCCTCATTAAGCGGGCAAATCTCCACAGCGCGGGATTCGTGTTTTCATTAACACCTAGCCTAAAGTTATCCACAGGCGACGTCTACGATTCGACTATCGCGCTGTCGTGGGTTCAGAGTCGCTTTGTCGTGGTTCCAGAGTCGCCCTATCGTGGGTTCAGAGTCATTTGCTCAAGAAGGAACTCTATAAAATCGCCTATAATCAATTACTTAATGAGAACGACTAAGCACCTTAACTAATTATATAACTCAAATATAACTAGATAATTTTCACCGGCACCCTCGAATGCACATCAGTTCCCTCTAAGAAAAACCTGACTTTACTGAGAAAAAAGAAGTGTTGAGAGGGTTTTGCTTCCATGTGATAGCTTTATACGTATATTGAGAAAAACAGCGCACATTGGAAACCATGGGGACACATCATGGCCAAAGACACTAAGGCAGAGCAGCCTCCGTATTTCAACATTAACCCTGACAAAGCGCTTGAAGCTTTAGGGGGTCCAGTCAGCACAAGCGGCTTTGCGAGCATCGCCAAGGCCTGCGCTTCGGGGCGCGATGATCTCGCCTCGCGCGGGATGAACGAGGACGGGCGCAAGCAGTTACGTCTTTTTTCCACATGGGAAATCACCAAGTATCTGATCCCGGTGGCGCAGGCCCATTTCCGCCGCGTACTGAAGCAGAACCCAGAGCTACCGCAGGGCACGTCTGAAACCGAGGGCGGCGCCAAATGGTTCACCCTCGACGAGGTGTTGCGCCTGCGCGCCCATTTCGCTTCAGGTGGCTCCAAGGCAAAAGAATACCAGCCCTACCGCCCTGCAGGGCTGCCCGCGAAAATGATTGCTGTGGCGAATTTCAAAGGCGGGGTTGGCAAGACTTCTACCGCCGCGCATCTCGCTATGTCCGCCGCGCTGGATGGCTACAAAGTGCTGGTGCTGGACCTCGATAGCCAAGGGTCCATGACTTCTATCTTCGGCGGCAAGGTTGACGATGAATGGGGCACTGTCTTTCCCCTCCTTGCGCGCCATTACGGCCAGCACCTGCGCGCAGAGAACCAGAAACGCCTTGATCGCGGCGAGGCACCCCTGCCCCTTGATGACACCCTCTCCGAGGCGCTCACCATCACCGCAAACGATCTGATCAAGCCGACCCATTGGCCCAACATTGATCTCATTGGTGCGCAGCTCAACCTCTACTGGGCCGAATTCCAGATCCCTGTCTGGCGTATGCAGGCGCGGGGATGGAAGCTCTGGGATGCCCTCACCGAGAGCCTTGAGGCGGATGGCGTGCTCGATAAATACGATTTGATCTTCATCGACACCCCCCCTGCCCTTGGCTACCTCACGATCAACGGGCTTGCTGCCTCTGACATCCTGCTGGTCCCCCTTGGTGCCTCGTTTCTGGAGTTCGACTCAACGGGCCGTTTCTTCGACATGCTCCATTCCACCTTCGCCAGCATTGAAGAGGGTGAAAACATCGCCGCCCGTGCCCTTGGCCGCGATGAACTCGCGTTTGAGTGGGATGCAGTGCGCGCCGTGGTCACGCGTTACGACGGTGCGCAGCAGGCAGAGCTCGCGGGGCTGATGCAGGCTTATCTCGGGCGCACCCTTAGCCCCCATCGCCAAGACTTCACCGCCCTCATCGGACAAGCCGGCGAGCAGGTCAGCGGCATCTACGAAGCCGATTACCGTGATTTCAACCGCGAGACCTATGTGCGCGGGCGCGAAACATTTGATGCGACCTATGCCGCGTTCAAAGAACTGCTGCTTGGAGTCTGGCGCCGCGACGAGCTGGCCCAAGAAACAGAGCAGCGTTCGGATGCTTAACCCGCGCTTTACCCCCGCTTGCTTTCCTGCCCCCCTTTCATGGAGGATTTTCTAATGGCCAAACGCAAACGTCTCGCCCCCGCACAATCTCTAGAACTGGCGCGTGAATTTGGGGGCGACATGCCGCTGGAAACCAAGTCCATGCCCGGCCTCTCTGCGCACCCTGCCCCGCCGATCGCGCGCGTGGCCGGTGATGCTTCTAGCGCTGCCGCTCTTGAGGAACTCTCCGAGACCCTGCGCCGCGCGCGCGCCGAGGGGCGGATGATCACGCCCATTGCGCTCACTCAAATTGACGAGAGCTATCTCGTGCGCGATCGCGTTCCTGTGGACGACGAGGATATGGCAAGCCTGCGCAACTCGCTCAAGGCGCGTGGCCAGCAGACACCCATCGAAGTGGTGGCGCTTGGGGATCACCGCTATGGTCTCATTTCTGGCTGGCGCCGCCTTCAAGCTCTGCGCGCCATTGGTCGCGAGAGCGTCAATGCCATCATCAGCCCGCCGCGCGATGCGCCGGACGCCTATATTGCGATGATCGAGGAAAACGAAATTCGCGTCGGGCTCAGCTACTTTGAACGTGCGCGCATCGTCGTTAAGGCGGTTGAAGCTGGAGTGTTCGAGAGTGACAAAAGCGCCTTGCAGAGTCTTTTCTCGAATGCGTCGCGCGCGAAACGCTCCAAGATAAAATCGTTTATTCCGGTGGCGCAGACACTTGGCAATGCTCTGAAATTCCCCACGCAGATGGGCGAGCGGATTGGGTTGCAGCTCTCAAAGGCGCTAATCACAGATAGCGCTGCACCGCGCCGCATCCTCTCGGCGCTCAGCGCGGCGCAGCCAGCCAGTGCCGAAGACGAACAGGATGTTTTGAATAGGGCTCTAAAGAATGGTTTAGAGACAAAGAAAGAGCCTACACTGCCCAAGCCAGTCAAGGCCAAGGCCCCCTCAATTTCCCCTGTTCCCGGAATTCACCTGAGCACAGAGGGAGACTCGATCACCTTGCAAGGCGAGCGCGTTACACCGCAGCTTTATACGGCTTTGCAGATGTGGCTAAAGCAGCGTGGATAGGCTGCGCGCTTTAGCGAACCTTTAATCTTTTTCGCCTAAGTCTCTTTCGTCTGAACGGGAGGCTGTGATGCAGGCGATTGGCATGTTGCCAAGTCAGGAACTCGGGTTTTACCAACGCTTTGGTAAGCGGGGGGTTGATCTGTTTTTGGTATGCCTCACCCTGCCCCTTTGGATGCCGCTAACGGCTGTGCTCTGGCTCATCGCGATGATCGAGGCAGGGCAAGGCTCGTATACGGATGTTCGCGTCGGCCATGGTGGGCGAACGTTTCGCTGCCTCAAAATTCGCACGATGCGCCGTGGTCTTCGCCGTGGCTGCGCGGCGCGCAAGCCGCGCGATGATCTGCGCGTGACCCCTTTTGGGTGTTTCCTGCGGCGCACCAGCCTTGATGAACTTCCACAATTGATCTGCGTGCTGAAAGGCGAGATGAGCCTTGTTGGCCCCCGCCCCGTTCCCGCGTCTGAATTGCGCCGCTATGGCGTGCAGGCCCCGCGCTACCTTGCGCTGCGCCCTGGACTGACGGGGCTTTGGCAGATCAGCGGGCGCAACGCCCTGTCCTACCGCGCCCGCGTTGCGCTTGATGTGCGCTATGCGCACGAGATGTCATTTGTCGGCGATCTGGCAATCTTGCTGGCCACAACCCGCGAGGTTTGGCGCATGTCGGGGCGCTAGTGCCTAGCCTCATTTGTTTCGCGCGCGAAACATTTGCCTCACCCGCGGGGTTCGTAGCCGCGCGGATTTCGGGTTTGCCAGTTCCAGATCGATCGGCACATGGCATCAATATCGTATTTTGCTTTCCAGCCCAGAACCCGCTCTGCCTTTGATACATTGGCAACGGTTGTGGAAACATCGCCTGCGCGTGCGCCGACAATGCGATATGGGATTGGCTTGCCTGTGACCTTCTCGAAGGCACGCAGCATTTCCAGCACCGTTGTTGCCGTGCCGGTGCCAATATTGAACGTATCGCAACCCGTCATCGAGGTGATGTGCTCCAGCGCTGCGATATGGGCGCTGGCAAGGTCTTCGACGTGGATATAATCGCGCGCTCCAGTCCCGTCTGCCGTGGCATATTCATTTCCAAAGACCTGCAACTCTTGCAGGCTGCCATGCGCAACGCGCGAGATATAGGGAAGGAGATTGTTGGGAATGCCAACAGGATCCTCGCCAATATCGCCCGAAGCATGTGCGCCTACCGGATTGAAGTATCTGAGAATAGCGGCCGAGCTGCCCGGCGTTGCAGCGCTCCAGTCGCGGATGATTTCTTCAATGAACTGCTTGGTCCTGCCATAGGTGCTGGCCGCGCAAAGGGCGGTGTCTTCGGTAAACGGGAAGGGCTTGTTTGGATCATACACGGTGGCTGACGAGGAAAAGACGATCCTTTTGCAGCCAACTTTATCCATCGCGTCGAGCAGTGTGATGCTGCCGCCAATGTTGGTTCGGTAATAGTCGAGCGGCTTTTCAGCGGACTCTCCAACGGCTTTGAGCCCGGCAAAATGGATGACGGCATCTGGTTTGAAGCCCTGCATCGCGGATGCGAGGGCGCGTGGATCGCACATATCGCCTTCGACGATAGAAAAATCGGACTGGGCCAGACGCTTGACGCGCTTTAGTGCTTCGGGAGAGCTGTTGGAGTAGTTGTCAAAGACCATAATGTCGGCGTTTGTGCGCAAAAGCTGGACAAGCGTGTGAGAGCCGATGAACCCTGCCCCTCCGGTTACAAAAACGCGCATATAAGTCTTCCTAAAATGGTGCCGTTACTTTGGCGTCTTCAAAAAATTTACACCTAGCAGTCAGGCCGCTGTGTGTTCAATCCGCAATGGCCGTGGTGGTGATTTATGGTGTACGCATAGCAAATACGCATCAAATATAATTGTTTTCCGTCAACTTTGTAGAAAGCGCCATCCGCTTTGATCAATATGTACCGCCGTAAGGCGACCGGTTTTATAGGCACCTGTATCGATCGCTATGCGGCCATCGCGCACATCTGGTGCAGGGACAATGACGTGACCAAAGATAACGCATTCAGCATCCTCGCGGGGGATTTTCATAAAATCGCTGTGCCCCCATAATAAATGGCGTTCTTTTTGATTCTTGGGTGAGGCTGAGGGGTCCATGGCCGCATGGACACAGTGCACGTTGCCATTTGACCATAGCATCGGCAAGGCGCGCAGCCAGTCTTGCATGCCGCCCGGAAGTGTTTCTTCCAACTGATCGGCAATTTCCATCGCGTCTTCGGCCTTGAGGCGGGCTTTGCTCTGTTTGATTCCAAGGCTCCCTAGCGTTTGCATACCTCCATTGGCCAACCAGCGTGCACCGCGCCCGAGCGGGTCATCAATAAACTCAAGCATCATGCGCTCGTGATTGCCCATCAAGCAGATGATCCTGTTAGGGTGGCGCGTCTGCAAATCGTGAAGGCGGGCCAGAACCTGCGCTGATTTGCTTCCTCGATCAATGTAATCGCCAAGAAAGACGATGGTTGCATCGGAGTTTTCGGCCTCGATCGTCTCGATAAGGAGGTTCATTTCAATCAAACACCCATGGATATCGCCAATGGCGTAAAATGGTGTATCGGGTGAAAGGATGGTTTTCTTGCTTTGCGGTGCCATCACCGCGGTTGCAGGCGAGCGCGTGAAAAGGGATTGCAATCGTTTCAACATGCTTGTGTTTGCTCCTGGCGCAGTCATTAAGCTTGAATCGTCCTTGGGAGGTGAACCCATGTTTCGTCAAGAATACCCCAACACGATTGAAAGGCGATAGGACGTATAGACTATTTATGGCTGTTGGAGGACGGCCATTTGTTTCGCGCGCGAAACATTTATCTGATGTAGCTCTCTTGCCAAACTTTCGCCCAACCTTGACGCTAAAGTGGAGGCAATTCAGTTTAGGGGCGTTGGTTATGATTACTCCGGTTATTCTTGCAGGTGGCAGCGGCACGCGCCTTTGGCCGCTCTCGCGCAAGAGCTATCCCAAACAGTTTGCCGATCTTGGCCAGCCCGATACGCTGTTTCAGGCCACGGTGAAGCGCTTGGCGGGCAAGGAATTTCGTCGTCCTGTTTTGCTGACGTCCGAGGATTACCGTTTTATCGTAACTGAACAGATGGGCGGGGCAGGGGTGCTGCCCGAGGCGATCTTCATTGAGCCGGAGCCGCGCGATACGGCGCCTGCGGTTCTGGTTGCGGCCCTGTTCTTACAAACGATCGATCCCGATGGTTTGATGCTTATTGCGCCAGCGGATCATGCGATTCCAGATGGAGACGCGTTTCGAGGGGCTGTAGCGGCCGCGCGTAGCGCGGCTGAGGCGGGCTCTATCGTGACCTTCGGGATTACGCCGGATCGCCCTGAGACCGGCTATGGCTATTTGGAGCTGAGCGGCGATGATCATCCCGAGGGATTACCCCAGCCGCTGAAGTCCTTTGTGGAAAAGCCAAATGTTTCGCGCGCGAAACAAATGCTCGCATCGGGTGACTTCCTGTGGAATGCGGGCATCTTTCTCGTCTCTGTGAAAACGATGTGTGCCGCTTTCGCACAGCATGCCCCGCAGATGATGGACCACGCGCAGGCGGCCTTGGACGGCGCCGAACAAGATCTGGGTTTTCGCCGGCTGAACGCCGCCGCCTTTGGGCAGATCGAAAAGATTTCACTTGATTACGCGATCATGGAAAAGGCCGATAATCTGCAAGTCATGGCCTTTTCGGAGGGCTGGTCCGATCTTGGTGATTGGGAAGCCTTGCGGCGCATCAGCGATAAGGACGAGCGCGGCACTGCGCTGGTGGGGGCTGCCACGTCTGTAGATTGTGAGGGCTCGCTCTTGTGGTCCGCAAGCGAGGGGCAGGAGCTGGTTGGCATTGGTCTGGAAAATATCATTGCAGTTGCCATGCCTGATGCGGTGCTGATCGCAGATCGCTCCCGTGTGCAGGATGTCAAAGAAGCCGTTGCTGCATTGCAAGTAAAGGGCGCAAAGCAAGCCAGTCAGTTCACTCGCGATCACCGCCCTTGGGGTTGGTTCGATAGCCTTGCGATGGGTCCACGGTTTCAAGTGAAGCGCATTGTAGTAACGCCGGGCAGCCAGCTTAGCCTGCAAAGCCATGTGCACCGCGCAGAGCATTGGATCGTGGTGGAGGGCACAGCCCATGTCACCATCGACGACGCTGTCACAATGGTCACGGAAAACCAGTCGGTCTTTATCCCCCTTGGCGCGGTCCACCGGATGGAAAACCGCGGCAAGGTGAATATGACACTGATCGAAGTGCAAACCGGCAGCTATTTGGGCGAGGATGACATCACCCGTTACGAGGATGTCTATTCACGCAAATAACCGCCGCTTGGCTATTTACAGAAGCGTATCGTCGCGAGAACCGCCAGCGGCCTCAAGCGCTTTCATCCACTGTGGAATACGGCCACGGCCGGTCCATGTCTGGCTGGAATCGGCCGGATTGGCGTATTTAGGCGCGCTTACCGTCTTGATTTTGCCTGTGGAGGTCAGATCAGAGAGAGAAAACCCCATCTCGGCGGCTTTCTTTTCGAGCTCCGCAAGCGCTTCGCGCTTTTTGCGGTTCTCGAAATCATTGATCGTTTTATCTACGTCTTTACGCAGTTTTTTCAGCTCTTTGAGCGTGAGTGTATTCAGGTCCATTATTTCATCCCCATGAATAAGTGATGCTCTTTAAGACACCTAAAATTTTAAAATGAAAAGATATCTTTAGAAAATAGGCATAATTTTTCTACATCATACATACTCAGCGTTGTACCATTCAACAAAATTAGCCACGCCGTCCTTCAATTCTGTCTTATTCAATGGGCCGATTAAATCAGATAGCAACGTCGTATCTGCCCAGGTGGATGGCATATCGCCTGGCTGAATATTCAGCATATTCTTTTGAGCGGTTTTCCCGAGAACACCTTCAAGTGCAATAATGAAATCACTCAGCTTTGTGGGTGCGCCATTGCCAATATTCACGGCGCGCCAAGGTGCGATGGGCGAGAGGCTATCAGCGGTGCTAACGGGGGTATCGCTTGGAATTGCATCCATCAGGCGGCGCACGCCATCGACCAGATCGGTGACATAGGTGAAATCACGCAGCATGTCGCCGTGATTGTAAACGTCGATTGCACGATCGTTCAGGATGGCATCGGTGAATTTAAACAGCGCCATGTCGGGGCGCCCCCATGGGCCATAAACGGTGAAAAAGCGGAACATGGTGATGGGAATAGAATAAAGATGCGCATAGGTTTGCGCCATCGCCTCGGTCGCCTTTTTGGTTGCTGCATAAAATGACATTTGCGTATCGACTTTATGGGTTTCGCAATAAGGCATTTCAGTATTGGAGCCGTAAACCGACGATGTGGAGGCGATCAGCAGATGCTTTGGCGTATGATGGCGCGCGGCTTCTAATAACTCGAACGTGCCGCTGATATTGCTCTGCACATAGCTGCGCGGCGCATCGATCGAATAGCGCACACCAGCCTGCGCCGCGAGATGAACGATCATGCCGGGTTTATGCGCCGCAAGCAGTTGCTCCATCACCCCCGGAGTTTCCAGGCGTTCAATTACGGGCGTGAAACGATCGGATGCTTCCAGCAAGGCGTGGCGTTTGTGCTTGAGAGAGACGTCATAATAATCGGTCATCGCGTCAAAGCCGATCACATCAAACCCGTCCGCGAGCAAGCGCTGGCATAGGTGAAAACCAATAAAACCGGCGCTGCCGGTGACAAGGATTGTGCGGCTCATGGGAGTGTCTCCTGCTGCGATAACTTGCGAAAGCTATGGCGCTCAGCAGGCCTAAAAGCAAGGTCGCCAAATGTTTCGCGCGCGAAACATTCTATCCTATCTTGGTGCCCCAAAAACAGGTCTCTCCCGCCATCGCGTAGCCGTCATAGGCGCGAAAGTTGCCTTGTAGCTCGACTGTGTCGCCGGCGCTGAGGGGGGCGAGGGTTTGCAAGGGCAGGGTGGTGGTTTCTGATGTATGCGGGCCAGAGATTTCGCCAACGGCGCCGGAAATCGCAGCGCCCCCGTTCAACGCCAGCCGTCCTTGCATGCGCGCACCAGCATTGCCATTGGTCTTGTATGTGAGCGCGCCGCCCAAGAGATACGTGCCATTTACGGGGGCCGTGAACAGATTGGTGGCCGCGTCAAAGCACGCTTGATCATTATACTCGGTGACATTGATGCCAAGCTTGGTCCAACTCGCAACGCCAATGTAATTGTCGTAATTTGTGTGCGCTTTGAAGCGGGGCAGGGAGGGTTGATTTGCGATACCCGTTGCGGGATCGATGCTCAGCGCATCGTTGAATGTGCTGCCATCGGGCGTTACTGAAAGCCGCAACCGGTTGTCGCCGAAGAGACCAATTAGCGCGCGCGTTTGAAAGTTTTCTTGCAGAACAAAACCCAGATCGCCCCCTGCTTGTTCTTTGTTTAAAGTCTGCATGAGGCTGCCTGTGCCGCCATCCCCGCTATAAAGCGCGCTCCAAAGCGCTGTGTTCAGTTTTGCTGCAAACGGTGTGTTTACGTCGGCCTGCATGCCAAGGCCGATCAGGCTGGCGGCTTGTAGCGCGCTGGGGCTGATTTCGTGCCACTGGGTGCCATCAAACACGACCATCACCGAGCGCGATTGCACGTAGCCGCGCCAGCCTGCGCGCGGGGTATGAAACTGCCATGCTCCGTCAAGATAGGCGGCAATAGCGCCATCTTGCGCGGCCCATACACCGCTGCCACCGCTCGCCACGACATAGCAATCACCTTCGCTTGGAGCCGGAGGCGGCGCATTGAGGGCGTCATCCTCAAAAGAGAGCTGAACCAGCATATCAAGGGCACGTACCGCTTCATTATGGGTGACGTGTTTCTGGGCCTGTGCAGGCTGAATGAAAGGTAGCGTCAGGCGGGGGCTGGTTTGGGACATGAGTTGGCTCTCGTCAGGGGAATTGATTGCCCTGACGGTGCTTCATTTCTCTTGCTCGTAGCTTACTAGCCCGTGCGGGGCATTAAGTATGCGTTAATCTTTATTAAATCCTGCGCGCCCGATGCTGGTGTAGGCCTCAAAGCCTGCGCGCTTAGCGTCCTTGACGGAATAGACGTTGCGCAGATCGGCCATATGCGGCGTTGCCATTTTGCGCGCCAGTTTCTTGAGATTGAGTGCGCGAAACTCGTTCCACTCGGTCAGCACGACGACCAAATCGGCGTTGTGGGCCGCTTTATAGGGATCATCGACCCAGTGCACACCTGGTAGCAGCGCTTCGCCCTCGTGTTGTCCTTGCGGATCGCACACACGCACTTTGGCGCCGCCGCCAACCAGCGCGGGAACGATTGTCAGGGCAGGGGCGTCGCGCATATCATCCGTGTCGGGTTTGAACGTCACGCCCAGAATGGCGATGACCTTGCCGTTGAATGAGCCCTCGCACAGATCCTCCAGCTTGGTGATCATCCGGCGCTTGATCGCCTCGTTGACGTTGATCACCGTTTCGGTGATCTGCATGGGCACTGCATGTTCCTGGCCAATGCGTGCCAATGCTTTGGTATCCTTAGGAAAACATGATCCGCCATAGCCGGGGCCCGCGTGCAGGAATTTGCTGCCGATACGTCCGTCCATACCCATGCCCTTGGACACCTGTTTGACGTCCGCGCCGACCTTTTCGCAAAGCGCTGCAATCTCGTTGATGAAGGTGATTTTGGTCGCAAGGAACGCGTTGGCAGCGTATTTGATCATCTCGGCCGATTCCAGATCGGTGACGACAACGGGGAAGTCGCGCAAGGAGAGCGGGCGATAAATTTCGTTCATCACCTCTGCCGCCTTGTCAGATTGCACGCCAACGACGACGCGGTCAGGGCGCATGAAATCATCAATCGCCGCGCCTTCACGCAGAAACTCGGGGTTGGAGGCGACATCAAAATCAAGGCCGGGGTTGGCCTTTTTGATCACCTGTTTAACTTGGCGGTTGGTGCCGACGGGCACTGTGGATTTGGTCACGACGACCACGTAATCCTTTGCCATCTGCGCAATTTCTTCTGCGGCGGCCATCACATAGCTCAGGTCCGCATGCCCGTCACCGCGCCGCGTTGGTGTGCCTACGGCGATAAACACCGCCTCTGCGCCCTCGATCGCCTCAGCCAGATTGAGCGTGAATGACAGGCGCCCCGCCTCGACATTCTTGGCCATCAGCGCGTGTAGGCCAGGCTCATAGATAGGCACTTCACCGCGCTCAAGCATCTCGATCTTCTTGGGATCCTTGTCGACGCAAACAACGTCATGGCCGAAGTCCGAAAAACAGACCCCTGAGACCAGACCTACATAGCCCGTCCCGATCATGGCAATTTTCATGGGGTATCCTCTTACTGCTTTCGCGTTTGGGATTTGTATGGGGCAAAAAGGACGGAGGGGTCAACGGGCAGCCTGTGGAGTGAGGAAAAGTATACAAGATATGGTGCGTGTCTCGGATTTATCTTTTGCGCGCGACGAATGGGAAGATTTGCAAGGATGAGTGGGTTTTAAGTGAGAGGAATTGTTGAACATGGGCTGATCACTAGGTGTAGGTTGGAATTATATGCGGCTTTATCTAAATAACGAAGGCTGGCGGCGCAGGTTCTAGTGCGTTTTGGCGTAGCAGCGCAGTTGAGCCCTAGATAGAACCAAGTTAATATTTGCGCTCAAGCCACTCTTATGTTTGCATCGACTTTTAAAATGTATGAAGTTCGCGAGAGATAAGGGATCTTTGTTCGCCTCTTTCGGCTGTGTCAAAAGCTCTCGCTTTGGGTGTTTTGTGGTAATGTGCTGAAAGGCTTGTCCTATTTGCTTATAACGTACTTGTTTCAAGGGAATTTATTATGGATGGGCGTCTAGCAGTTCTTTTTTTTGTAGTGGGCCTCACCGATATGCAGATCAATGATTGCAAGATGGGCTGCCTTGCGCGCAGCCCCGCGCAACAGGCGATATCGCTTTCATTTGGTGATGTAATTTTTCAAGAAAAGTCCATCGGACAAGAAGCCTATGTACGCTACGATATGGGTACAGCTTTTGGGCCGTTCCAGCCAGCTGTTGGCCTCTCTGTTACGGACAGCAATGACGTTTGGGTAGGGCTTGGCGCGACTCATACTACACGCTTTTGGGAGCGCCCTTCTGGCGTTGGTGGATATGCGCAGTTGCACTTTATGCCCGGCGTTTATGTACAGGGTAGCGGCCCCGATTTGGGCCATGATCTCGAGTTCCGCTCCGGTGCAGAAATTGGCTATCAAGCGAAGAGCGGGCTACGCATGGGTTTGTCCTTCGATCATCGCTCTAATGGTGGTATTTCGCCGGTCAACCCAGGTATGGAAACCTTGCAGCTGCGCGTCAGTGTTCCGCTGAACTGACGCAGCGTCTGGTTCCGAGCCGCGCCGTACACTTTCATAGTTTATGAGCGCCCTTTGAATTGTGGATCAACAGAACACTTCCAAGCCAAGTGTTTTACATCTTTATGTTGTTTGGTAAGGACACCGCAAAGAAGTGATTTCTCTTAAGGTTATCTAATATGTACATTGAAAAAACTTCGCTTTCCGGTGTTCTCATCTTAACACCTGAACGCTTTGGGGATGCACGTGGGTTTTTCAGTGAAAGCTATTCGGCCCAGAGCTTTGCTCAGAACGGTCTGCACTATGATTTTGTGCAGGACAACCATTCGATGTCCTCGCAGGTTGGAACGGTACGCGGCTTGCATTTTCAGGCACCGCCATATGCACAGAGCAAATTGGTGCGCTGCGGGCGCGGCGCTCTTTTTGATGTAGCCGTTGATATTCGCAAAGGCTCCCCAACTTTTGGTCAGTGGACTGGCGTTGAGTTGAGTTTCGAGAACGGCAAGCAGTTGTTGGTGCCTCAAGGATTCTTGCACGGGTTTGCCACGCTAGAGCCAGACACCGAAATTGTTTACAAATGCGACAATTATTATTCGCCTGAATGCGACGGGGCTGTCCGCTTTGATGATCCTGATATTGGCATTAATTGGCACCTTGGCGGGCATCAAGCTATCTTGTCAGACAAGGACGCCACTGCGCCTTTACTGAAAGATTTTGACAGTCCCTTCACCTTTGAGGCGTCGCTATGAAAATTCTAGTCACGGGCGGCGCTGGCTTCATTGGCTCAGCGGTTGTGCGCCATGCAATTGCGACAGGGCATAGCATTGTGAACGTTGATGCGCTGACCTATGCGGCCTGCCTCGACAATGTCAAATCTGTTGCGGATAATGAGAATTATGTTTTCTATCATGCAAGTATTTGCGACCGCGCTGCTATGGATCGTATCTTGATCGAGACGCAACCAGACGCGATCATGCACCTCGCGGCGGAGTCTCATGTGGATCGCTCAATAGACGGCCCGGGCGCGTTTGTTGAGACGAACATCACAGGCACTTACACGCTGCTTGAAGCTGCGCGCACCTATTGGACAGGTCAAGGCAAACCCGAGAACTTCCGCTTTCATCATATTTCAACTGATGAGGTTTACGGCTCCCTTGGACCAACGGGCATGTTCACCGAGGACACGCCCTACGATCCGCGCTCGCCGTACTCCGCCTCAAAGGCTGCGAGTGATCACTTGGTCCGCGCATGGGCAGAAACTTATGGGCTGCCTGTGCTGCTCACCAATTGCTCCAATAACTACGGCCCATATCATTTCCCTGAAAAGCTGGTGCCTGTGGTGATCCTCAATGCGCTCGCGGGCAAGCCTCTGCCAATCTATGGCAATGGTGCGAATGTTCGCGATTGGCTCTATGTAGAAGATCATGCAAATGCGCTATTAACAGTTTTAACCAAAGGTAAGCTGGGGCGTAGCTATAATATCGGCGGTGAAAACGAGCGGACCAATTTGGAACTGGTTAAAACACTTTGTGCGATCTTGGACAAAAAACGTCCCAAGGCAAGCGGTTCTTATGCAGAGCAAATTACTTATGTAACAGACCGGCCTGGCCATGATGCGCGCTATGCGATTGATCCGACCCGCATCCGCACTGAACTTGGCTGGCGTCCCTCTGTCACTGTTGAAGAAGGCCTAGAGAAGACGGTTCAATGGTATTTGGATAACGAAGACTGGTGGCGTGCCTTGCAAAACCGCGACGGCGTCGGTGCGCGTTTGGGCAATGGATAATGGGAGAGCGCGTGAAAAGCATTCTCGTCTTCGGCGCGACAGGCCAAGTCGCAACAGAAATTCGACGCTTTGAAGGTGTGACAGCGCTATCGCGCGCTGAAGCAGACCTGAGCAATCCCAGCGCTTGCGCTGCTATCATCGCTCAAACAACGGCTGATGCCGTGATCAATGTGGCGGCCTACACAGCAGTGGATCAAGCAGAAACAGATACTGAAATGGCGTTTAGGGTCAATAGCAAGACCCCTGCTGCCATGGCCGAAGTAGCTGCAAAGCGCGGCTTGCCTTTCGTGCATGTCTCAACCGATTATGTCTTTAACGGCTCTGGTAGTGCTCCTTGGGTAGAGGATGGTCCGACAGGACCTTTGGGGGTTTATGGGGCATCGAAACTGGCGGGCGAGCAAGGCGTGCAGGCGGCAGGCGGCCCCTATGCAATCCTGCGTACTTCATGGGTAGTGTCTTCGCATGGCAGAAATTTTGTGAAAACAATGCTGCGGCTTGGGGCAGAGCACGACACACTGGATATTGTGGCTGACCAAGTCGGCGGTCCAACCTGCGCGCGTGACATTGCCGCGTGCTTGATGGAGGTTGCGTCGCAGCTTACCGTTGATATCAGCAAGACGGGCATTTATCATTTCGCCGGTGGTCCTGATGTCAGCTGGGCAGAATTCGCCCGTGAAATATTTGCGCAAGCAGGAATAAGCTGTGACGTGGTGGACATTACATCCTCTGAATTTCCCACCCCTGCACTGCGACCTGGAAATTCGCGGATGGACTGTAGAAAAATTACAAATGTATTTGGTGTGCAGCGCCCCGATTGGCGCGCTAGCCTGACGAATATTCTGACCGATTTGAAAGCGATTTAAGATGACACAGCGCAAAGGCATTATTCTCGCAGGTGGCTCTGGCACTCGACTCTATCCCATCACCATGGGTGTATCCAAGCAGCTGATGCCGATCTATGACAAACCGATGATCTATTACCCGATCTCTGTGTTAATGCTGTCGGGAATTCACGAGATTTGCCTGATCACAACGCCGCAGGACCAAGCTCAATTTAAACGCGTCCTTGGCGATGGATCACAATGGGGGTTGTCGTTCACCTATGTTGTGCAGCCCTCCCCCGATGGTTTGGCACAGGCCTATATTTTGGCAGAGGACTTTCTTGATGGTGCCCCCTCTGCGATGGTGCTAGGGGATAACATCTTTTTTGGCCACGGTCTGCCCGAGTTGCTGGACGAGGCCAATACGCGCACGCTTGGCGGCACTGTCTTTGGGTATCACGTCACGGACCCCGAACGTTACGGCGTGGTGGATTTCGACGCAGATGGTCGCGCGCGCGCGATTGTCGAAAAACCCGAGGTTGCCCCGTCCAACTATGCTGTCACAGGGCTATATTTTCTGGACAACACCGCTCCTGCGCGCGCACGCGCTGTCACGCCGTCACCGCGCGGCGAGTTGGAGATTGTCACACTTCTGGAAAGCTATCTAAGCGATGACAGTTTGCAGGTGAACCGTATGGGGCGCGGTTATGCCTGGCTCGATACTGGCACGCATGGCTCATTGCTGGATGCCGGAAATTTCGTGCGCACGCTGCAATCGCGCCAAGGCTTGCAAACAGGTTGCCTTGAAGAGATCGCATTCGATCAAGGTTGGATCAGCGCAAGTGAACTCGAAGCGCTTGCAATGCCGCTCAAGAAGAACGGTTATGGTCAGTATTTGCTGAACTTGCTGTCTTGAGCGCACCGCAGGGAGCCGCAGGATGATTACCATCTCTGTTGTTAGCCACGGGCATGGCGCGATGGTTGTCAATTTGAGCGCTCGGCTTCTGGAATTGCCTGAAGTGGCGCGCCTTATTGTGACGCTCAACATCGACGAAGCGCTGAATTTTCCTGAGGATCCGCGCCTTGTGCTTGTACGCAACGCGGTGCCTAAAGGCTTTGGCGCAAATCACAACGCTGCTTTTGCACGCTGCGAGAGCGCGCTCTATTGCGTGGTCAACCCAGACATCGAGCTGCTGGACAATCCATTCCCAGTGTTGATGCAAGGGCTGCTCGCGTCTGAAACCGCCCTTGCTGCCCCTTTGGTTCTGGACGCATCAGGGCAAATTGAGGACAGCTGGCGCCGTTTTCCCAGTCCAGTGTCTTTGGTGCTCAAGGCGCTTTCCCGCGATGATGGAACATATCCCGAAGCGCGAGAAAGCGATATTTTTGCCCCGGACTGGATAGCTGGCATGTTTTTGCTTTTTAAGTCCTTTGATTACGCGCAAATTGGCGGTTTTGACGAAAGATTTTTTTTGTATTACGAAGACGTGGATATTTGCGCCCGCCTGCACGCTGCAGGGCGCGGGATCATCGGCTGCATGGGCGCGCAGGTTGTTCATAAAGCACAGCGCGCCAGCTGGCAAAGCTGGCGGTATCGCCGCTTTCATTTCACATCGCTGATGCGGTATTTCTCGCGCAGCTGGAGGCGCCTGCTTCCTGCAGCGTTGCGGCATGCGGCCCACTAACAACGCATCTCCAAATGCCATGATAGATCATGCGCCCCGCAGTTGACTTCGTGCCCTGGGTGCGGTTGGACAAGTCATACAGACGAAGATCGAGGACCGTCGCGCAATGAAACATTCGAATAACTATGATTTCATCCGCCTCGTGGCGGCGACACTGGTAATCGTAGGCCATGCCTACGCGCTCTTGGCGCTGCCCGGCACTCCAGTTTTTTTTCGCGTCAGCGTGAGTACCTATGCGGTCAAAGTCTTTTTTGTTTTAAGCGGCTATCTGGTAGTAAAGAGCTGGGTGCATGATCCGCATGTATGGCGCTTTATTGCCAAACGCGGGCTGCGAATCCTGCCCGCTCTTGCAGGCGTTGTAGTTCTAAGCGCGGTGGTCATGGGGCCCTTTGTGACCACTTTAGGTCTCTACGAATATTTCACCCATCTGCAATTCTGGCTCTATTTTTCCAACCTGCGCTTCCTGATCGCCTATTCACTGCCGGCAGTCTTTATGGATAATATCTATCCGTATGCAGTGAACGGCTCACTCTGGAGCCTGCCTGCCGAAGTTTTTATGTACATTCTGGTGATGCTGACGGGCATTCTGGCGGCGGCTTTCTCAGGGCGCTGGTTCGCCAGGTTCTGGGTCGCTCTTACAGTGGTGGTTCTTGGGCTCAACACACTTGCCTTTGGGTTTGGTTCGCAAATCTTCGCAGGCAAGGTTGTTTATGGAACCAGCGTTTTTGCTGTCGTAGAAGTATCACCGTATTTTTTGGTTGGTGGCTGCCTCTACTTGCTGCGTGCCTACATTCCTCAAAGTGCACTGCTGGCAATCGCTTTGATGGTCGTGGGCTATTACATATCCTATAGCGTTTATCCGGTCGAATTGGCGCTGATCTTTATCACCTCTTATGCGGTGATCACTCTTGGCAATATGTCGACGCCGGGGATCAACCAGTTCGGCCGATTCGGAGATATCTCTTACGGAGTGTATCTTTACGGGTTTCCCGTGGCGCAATTGCTGTCGTGGGGCTACGGGCATGATCTGTCGATTTACACCCATATGGGGCTGACGATCCTGATTTCTTACTTGTTTGCCTTCGCCTCATGGCACCTTTTGGAAAAACGCGCGCTACGCTTTAAACCGCGCGCCGCACCAATCGCCGCACTTGCCAAATAAAAGGTCTGCGGAGCATATGCTGAAGGCTTCGTTCATAAATCGCAGTGCGCTTCTGGGTACCGCCTGCCTGTTGATTATCGTTCTGTTTCTGAGCCTTTGGGCGCGCCTGTCTCTGGGGCAGATATCTGCGCTCGCCATTGTGTCCCTGCTTGCAATTGTGCTGAGTTTTTTTGCGGCAGGGCTGGTGTTTACCCGCTTCGTATCAGAGCCTTGCACAACACCACTTTCGATTGTTTTAGTGTCTGGCGGCCTGTTGACAGGGATCGCACTTTATATTTTGCGCGCGCTTACGCCGCTTGGCATGACGTCCAGTTATCTGGTTTTTGTCGCTCTCATAGGGATATGCGCGCTGTATCAGCTGCGCCAAAAAAATCTACGCCAGAAAATTATGTGGCTCAAATTCATGCCAGAGTGCAGCGTGCCAGAGGTGTGCGCGATCCTGATTGCCTGCCTGGCCACAACGTTCTGGTGTCAGGACTTGTTCATGCCCTTTTCGCACGGCCCAACAGGTGAGATTACCCTGACCATCTGGGCGGATGTATTTTACCACCTGAGCCAGATTTCCAATTTTTCGATACATGACAAGGATTTCCCCCTGTCCGATGTGCAGTTTGTAAGATCAAGTCCAGGTCTGTATCACTATGGATCCTACACGGTTGCCGCCCTATTTAGCGCTTCAACGCAAAGCCTGCCAATTGTCTCTTATAGCGCAATTTACGTGCCGCTCGCGCTGGTTTTTGTCTATCTGGCGGGCTTCGGCATCATCCGAGATTTTTTCGGCGTCTGGCCTGCCTTTATATCCATGACCTTTTTGGCGACGTTTCCCGACCCTTCGTTTTATGGATTAAGGAACCCGTTCTTCGGATATAACTGGCTGCAACAAATTGCGCCGTCAGGGGCTTACGGGGTAGCCTGTGCCTGTATTGCGCTGTATTTTATATTGAAAGCCTGCGCTGAAAACCGCGCGGGCCCCTTATGGGCCGGCTTGGTGTTTGTAATTTTGACAGGGTTGTTCAAAGCTCAAATTTTTGTACCGCTTGTGATTACGGCGGTGTTCTTTCCTGTGCTGTTTTACGGCGCGTTCAATGCGAAAACACGATTGATCGGACTGATCAGTATAATCTTCGCGATCTTTCTGGGCACTAAAATATCCCAAAGCACAGCGCTGCTTCCCTCGCTTACGCTGGATGGCTCGGCGCTGGAGTGGTATCGCACTGTTCTTCTTAGCTTCACGCCCGAGGGAGGGCTGAAGAGCGTGTTTTCCGCCCTCATGGGGGATGCGAGCGCGTCTTATGTCCGGCAATACACAACCTTTGCCGTCTTTCTGTTCTTCTCTACGCTCGGGGTGTTCGGCATCGCTCTTTTGGCGTCACTATTTATTGAGCAAGCGCGCATGCACTCAGCGGTGAAATTCGCACCTTTCCTTGTTGTCGCAGTCTATCTTGTTCTGGCATCCACTCTGGCGCTGGAGCAAAGAAAAATGGGTACTCCAGAAGAGTTCTTGCACAGGCATTTTGTTTGGGCCTATTTTGTTGTCTCCCTTTTCTCGCTGGCGGCGATTTCGCAGGCCGTTCTTAAGATGCCCACGCCCAAGATGGCAGCAGCAGGAGCGCCGGTGATCAAAGCGCTGGCTGTCGGGCTTGGCGTTTTATCTGTGTACTGGCCCGCCTCTGTGAGCTCAGGCATCCAGTCCGCGCCGTATCTGAGTGCTCCGTACCCCCGAATTTCAAGCTGCGAGATGGAGGCGGTGGAGTTCATCAACGCCCGTAGCGCCAGAACGGATATCTTGCATGCTACCGACTATAATAAGGGGTTCCGCTGGTCCGGGTTGACGGGTTTGCGGGCGTATGTCACCGACTCTGGCGGGTATCGCATCCCCGAGGGTGCACAAGGCGCACTAGACAATCTAGTAGGTCTGGAGGTCGGCTCGCAAGCGTTTATGAGCTATCTGCGCTCTCAGGGCGTTGACTGGCTTGTGTCGCGGCAAAGCTTGGAGGAGCAGATGTTCCATTGCGGAGCGGTGTTTGTGTCTCGGCTTTAATCTATACCTTTAGATAAATAACATTTTCTCTTTAGATAGCAGGAACTATCCTGTACCGATTACCCAAAGGTCAAGTACGGTAATTGAGTGGAGATATTGAACGTGACTACGTTGGACAAATTCTCATTGATGCCCGTATCCTCACCGGTCTCCCTGCCCGTTTCACGGCAGACAAAGTTGATGGCAAAGCGCCGTCTCTTACAGATGCACTACGAGGCTGGTGTTGGTCACATCGGGGGCAATCTGTCCTCTCTGGATGCGCTTCTGGTTTTACTGAATGAATTCGTGACGCCCGGCGACGAGCTGATTTTGTCCAAAGGGCACAGCGCCGGAGCGCTTTATGTGGCTTTGTGGAGTTGCGGCAGGCTGACCGAGGAGAGCTTGAAAAGCTTTCATCAGGACGCAACCCTTCTGGCAGGGCATCCGCCAGCGGGGCGCATTGACGGTATTCCTTTTGCAACGGGCAGTCTTGGTCACGGAACATCCCTCGCGGCGGGCATCGCGCTTGGCGCGCGCTTCCAGAGCACGGGCAATCAGGTCTTCTGCGTGACATCTGATGGCGAGTGGCAAGAAGGCTCGACCTGGGAGGCGTTGATCTTCGCCTGTCATCACAAGCTCAAGAATCTGAAAATTTTTGTCGATCATAATGAATTGCAAGGGTTTGGCGACACGACATCGGTTGCGTCCATGGCCCCGTTAGCCGCGCGCATCGAGGGGTTTAATGCCCATGTGAGCGAAATCGACGGACATGATCTGGAGGCCCTGCGCACGGCGGCCAATCTGGAGTGCGATACCGTCCATGTCATTATCATGAACACGGTCAAAGGATCCGGTGTGAGCTTTATGGAGAACCAGATGAAGTGGCATTATCTTCCGCTGAACGACGATCAGTACGAGGCCGCTATGCTAGAATTGGAAGCCCCATGAGAAATCAATTCGCCGAAGCGATAGTAGAGCGCAGCGCCAATCACGACATGGTGTTTCTGACGGGTGATCTGGGCTTTATGGCGCTTGAATCCGTGCAAGAAGCATTGGGTTCGCGGTTTGTAAATGCCGGGGTTGCCGAGCAGAACATGATCTCGGTTGCGGCCGGTCTTAGCTACACGGGGCTTGATGTGTGGGCCTATAGCATTGCACCATTTTGCTATGCGCGTCCGTTCGAGCAAATTCGCAACGACATTGCCTTGCATAACCTGCCGGTAACGTTGGTTGGCAATGGCGGCGGCTATGGGTACGGTGTTATGGGCCCGACGCATCATGCAATTGAAGATTACGGCGTACTGTGTACGCTTCCCAATATGAAAGTGTGCGTTCCGGTATTTGATGAAGACCTCGGGGGCGCTGTCCAGTGGATCAAATCGGATAAATCACCAAGCTATCTGCGCCTTGGGCGCGGTGAGAAGCCCGATGGCTACACCCCGCCGGCCTTTGCACCATGGCGCCAGCTGTGCGCAGGCCAAGGGCCCGTGATTGTCGCGGTTGGTCCGCTGGCGGGGGGCTACCTTGATCGGGTGCAAAACCTGCCCGAGCACGAGCGCCCCAATCTTTGGGCAGCCTGTGTGCTTCCGATCAAACGGGCGCTGCCGCCGCGCGTCTTTGTCGAACAACTGGGCGCATCGACAAAATTGATCGTGGCGGAAGAGCATGTGCAAACCGGCGGCTTCGGCGCAGATCTTTTGATGTGGCTCACCAGTGAACACATCGGCGTGCAGGATTTCGTGCATATGTTCGCGCAAAGCCACAGTTATGACGCTTACGGCTCGCAAACATATTTGCGGCAGAAATCGGGCCTAGACGCCCAGACACTGATGCAACACCTGACAGACACTTGATAACGCAGCCCTCCCCCCCCGTATTACGCCCAATCATGCAGGCTGCCTTGGAATTTTTATAATGAGCGATCTTAAAAAAGAGATAGACGCCCTTGAGGGCCCGGTTTTGGTGATCGGAGCGTCCGGGTTTATTGGTGCAAACCTGTTCAAAACCCTCTCGAAACACCGACGCGATGTTTACGCGGTTGTGCGCCACGACAAGGGATGGCGCCTTGAAGATGTTGCAGACGAGTATATTCTGGAAGCAGATCTGAATGACACGAACGCCACCAAGAACCTGTTGAATTCGATAAAGCCCAAGACAGTTTTTGATTGCAAAGCCTACGGCGCGTATTCTTTTGAAGAAGAAAGCTATCTGATCTACCAGACGAATTTTCTGTCGGTTGTCAGCCTGATAGACCAGCTTGGCCCAGATATTAGCGCCTATGTGCACGCTGGCAGCTCGTCTGAGTATGGCAGCAATTGCGCCGCGCCGCTTGAAGACGATCCGCGCCATCCCAACAGTCATTATGCATTGTCCAAAAGTAATACCTCCGATTACATAGCCTATGCTGGCAAAACGCTGTCTTTTCCCTGTGTTAACTTGCGCCTGTATTCGGTGTATGGCGCGCTGGAAGACACATCGCGCCTTATTCCCAACGTTCTGGCCAAAGGCCTTGAGGGAACATATCCCCCTTTTGTAAATCCTGATATTTCGCGCGATTTCGTGTACGTTGATGATGTGTGCCGTGCCTTTATTCTTGCTGCGACGCGGATGAATGTCGATCTATATGGCGAAAGTATCAACATCGGATCAGGGCAAAAAACCACCATCAAAGATCTGGCTTATGTGTGTAAGGAGATCTTTGACATCCCCATGGACCCTGCTTTCAACGAGATGCAAGAACGGTCTTGGGATCTGAGCGATTGGTACTCCAATCCGGCCAAGGCGTTCGATTTGCTGGGATGGCGCGTGGAAACGCCACTAGCGGTTGGTCTTGAGGAGATGTCGAAATGGGTCAAGAATTTAAGTGAAGAAGAGACAAGCCTTGCCACCAAGCGCAATGCGATCAACAAACGCAGAAGCATTTCCGCCATTATTGCCTGCTACAAAGACGGGCAGGCCATCCCATATATGCACAAGCGCCTGACAGAGACATTCAAAAAGATCGACGTGGATTACGAGATCATTTTTGTAAATGATTGCAGCCCTGACGACAGCGCAAAGGTGATTGCCGATATCAGCGCAACCGACCCACATGTTCTGGGAATTACCCATTCACGAAACTTCGGCTCGCAAATGGCGTTCCGCAGCGGGATGGAATTATCGACCAAGGATGCTGTTGTGTTGCTGGACGGCGACCTTCAGGACCCGCCCGAATTGATCGAAGAGTTTTACACACAGTGGTGCGCGGGCAATGACGTGGTCTATGGCCGTAGGGTCAAACGCGAAATGTCGATGTTCTGGGGCTTTATGTATAAAGCCTTTTACCGCATTTTTGCCGCCTTCAGCTATATCGAAATTCCACATGATGCCGGTGATTTTTCCCTTATCGACAGGCGCGTTGTACGCTGGATGTTGAATTTTCCAGAGCGAGATTTGTTCATGCGTGGCGTGCGCGCCTATGTGGGATTCCAACAAAAAGGCGTGGATTATGTGCGCCCCGAACGCATGTTCGGTGTGTCGACCAACAGCCTGCTGAAAAATATCTCATGGGCCAAGAAAGGTATCTTTTCGTATAGTGATACCCCTTTGACGATGTTGACGGCAGCGGGTGTGATCATGCTTTTGATCTCTGTTATCTGCGGCGTAGTCATTGTCGGTCTACGCCTGTTCTATCCTGATATCGCCCCGCGCGGTGCAACGACCGTTCTGCTTACAATCTTGTTCTTCGGCTCGGTCAATCTATTCGCGATCAGTATGCTCGGAGAGTATATCGCCAAAATCATGGCCGAGGTCAAAGGCCGCCCACGCTTGATACGAGCTTCACTAACACGCAATGGAAGCACAACGAATTATTTGCCGACCAAGAACAGCCAAATCTGAATAGCACGTAGAAAGTGATGTGATAATGGACACAAGTAAAGTAACAGTCATTAGTGCGTTTTGCGCCGTGGCCTTTCTTGTGTCATTTTGCATCCCACTTTACACTAAAGCTTGGAGCACCGCGAGCACGCCATCAAAAGTGCGCGCACGTCCTATGCCCGTCCTCTGGTACATAACACTGGCGTTTATTGTGCTATTATGCGGCCTGCTTTATTTCAGAATAAGCGCGGTATTTTCAGTAAGCGCGCTTGGCGCAGGGATTCTAATCGCACTAGTGAAGGGCGAAAAGCACGCGGCGCATGTTTTGCTTTTTTTGGCGGGTGCGTTTCTTGCCTCGTATCTGGCATGGTGGCGTACAAGCGGGTATCACATTTCACTCAGCACCATCGAAAGCTTGCGCATCGTGACCTTGACGGGCGTGGCCTATCTGATGCTTTGCTGGCCATATAAAAACTGGTCTGCTAATAGCGAAACAGTCCAAACCCATCGCGCGATGGGCCGCACCGAATGGTCCTTGCTTGCGGTGTTTGTTGCGCTAGCATGTGCTTTTGTTCCCTACAAAGGGCTCATTCTGGATGATACCTTGCTCACGACCTGGCATCATTGGGCAGCATATATCGGTCCAGCAGAGCTTATGCGCGAAGGGGTATACCCTTTGCATGATATACCGGCGCAATACGGCTTCGGCCCGACAAGCCTAATCGCGTTAAGCTGCGGTGTTCTGGATTGCTGGAGCGGATTTTACTGGCTGAATGTGGTCTTTACCATCGCCTTCTTTACTGCGCTTGCCTACGCAACGCTAATCTTGAGCCGGCAGTCATCCCTGCCAGCTTCAGTCGCGCTTTTGATTTGTATTTCAATCTGTGCGTTCGGATGGACCATGTATCCGCCAAGCCTTCTTTCGCCTGTTGCGACACCGTCTACATCAGGGATGCGGTTCTTGCCTGCGACGCTGATGATGTGCTTTCTGGTTCATACCGCTTTATGCAAGCCAAACGACCCTACCGTGCGTAGCATTAGAATCCCCGGGCATCTGTTTTGGATATTCGGTCTGCTCTGGTCGCCAGAAGCGGCGGTTCACACCACATTTATGTGGGGACCATTCTTCGTTTGGAGCAGCGTTTTTTACGGCCCGCACCCGCGCTCTGCACGGGTGTTCTTCAATCAGGTTGCTCTTTTAGTGGCCATATTGCTGGCCACACTTACAGGGTTCGTATTTGTGTTCTGGCTGTTGTCCGGGGAAGTACCGCTCTGGCGGATGTATACGGCGTCATTGCGAAACCCTCCGGGCGCTTTGCCGGTTGATTACATGGCGAGCATCTGGTTCGCGCTGGGGTGTTTTGGCCTTTGGTTTATTGCCCTTTGGGCCATGCGCAACGAAGAGGCCACAGATGGCTCGGCGCTGGCCTCCTGGATTGCGATGTTATTTGCAATCGTGACTTTCACCTATTTTCTGGGCCGCAGCCACAGCAACAACATTCTGAACCTGCTGCCCTATTTTGCAATCTTGCTTGTTGCGATCCGTACGATGCAAACCGCTTGGGCGGTGCAGCAACTTGCAGCCGTACTATTGGCCGCTCTGATTGGCTGGTCGGGCATATTTGGCTGGGGATATTATCAAAATGCTCGAGATACGGCTGGATATTTTGCCCATCAAGGCACGGCGCTGACGACGCTTATGAGCTATCAAAACCCGGATAATGTGGCGCAGTTCATGAAGCTGCAAAGCCTCGAGGCAGAAGAGATCCTAGAGCAGCAGCAAAACGATCTAAGGGAGGCGCTTGATTACATTCGCGATGTGCGGGGCGAGCCAGCAGAGATTTTTGATGCCCATATGCTGATTGAGGCCCAGTCAGGCTTTGGCCCCTGGTCGGGAATTCATCCGGTGTCGACCGCATATTTCGCCACCTCGCAAGAGCGCCAGCAATATCTTCGCAATGCGTTGGCACGGCTCGATCGCGCAGGTTGGATCGTGATCAGCGACACCTTTGCGCTTACCTCAATTGTCGACGATTACGCCACTGTGTATGAGCAAACAGAAAAATTGGTGTTCGGAACCTATGCGGCCATCAGATACTCGCCCACGCTGGACCCTGTGGTACAATGAGGAGCATTTATATCTGCTTTCCTGCCCTGTGCGCCTTAAAATTGAAGTGAATGTTATGAAAAATTTACAATGCCCAATCTGCAAATCCAGCTCTTCTGATGCGACCGAGTTCCTGAAAGAAAACATTGATCACGAGAAGCTTTCCTCGTTCAGCTATGCCTCGCGCAAGAACCCGGAATTCATGTGTCACCGCCTTGTGCAGTGCAACACCTGTGATCTGGTCTATGTGGAAGATCCTGTTGCCCAAGAAGAACTGGCCGAGGCTTATCACCAGTCTGAATTTGACAGCAATGACGAAGCCAATGATGCCGCGATCACCTATATTCAGGCGATGAAGCCGATCCTGGCAAAGCTGCCCCAAAAGGGCGCGGCGTTGGAAATTGGGACAGGCACTGGAATTCTGCTCGATCACCTGAAGCAAGAGGGCTTTGACAAGGTTGTCGGGGTTGAACCTTCGCCTGCGGCCATCGCAGCGGCTCCCGAGCACCGCAAAGAATGGATCATCGAAAACATTTTCGTGGAATCCGATTTTGAATCTAAAAGCTTTGATCTGATCTGCTGCTTCATGACCATGGAGCATGTCAGGAATCCGCAAGAGATTCTGGCCGCGTCACACCGTTTGCTGCGCTCAGGTGGCGCGGTAGTTTTCATCACCCATGATTATCGCAGCTTCGTGAACCGTATGTTGGGCAAACGCTCTCCGATCATCGACATCGAGCACATGCAGATTTTCTCCAAGAAAAGTATGCTCTATATGATGGAGCACGAAAGCTTGGTCGATATTTCCATCGAGAGTTTCAAAAACAGATACAATATTTCATACTGGATGCGCCTTACGCCGCTGCCTAACTTTGTGAAAAAAAGCCTGATTTCGCTGTTGAACATCACCTCTCTCGGGAACGTCAAACTTTCTGCAAATGTAGGAAATATGATTTCGTCTGGATTTCGCGAAAAGTGATGTGGCGCTCCAGAAAGCTGCAATTTTTCAGGTTCATATTTTCGGGCGTACTGAATTCGTTGTTCGGCTGGGTCTGTTTTTCGGCTGCTGTGTTCTTTGGTGCGTCCATTCTGGTGGCCCTTATCATCGGAGCCTCTTTGGGTGCAGCATTCAATTTTCTAACCCATAGCACGATCACTTTTGGCGATCTGTCAGTTCGAAAAATTCCAACTTTTATGCTTGTCTATGCCTTCATCATTTCAATCAATTACGCCGCGCTTTTGATGATGATGGCGCTGGTTCCAGAGCCGATACTGGCGCAGCTTATCGTCACGCCACTTATCGCACTGTTCTCGTATTTTATCTTTACCAAATGGGTGTTTGTCGGATGAGGCCAGCTTATTTTTCAGCCGTGATCGCATAGCCCAAAGGATCAAACGAGCGCTTAGGCTTTGTCCATTTCTGCAAGCTGTAGGCCGCTAAAAACACACAGCACACCAGGCCCGAAAACAGGGATAGCGGCAAGGAGACCATGCGCTTGAGAAGGCTGCCCGATGTCAGCAATCTGACGCAGAGAACCATCGTTTTATTGGCGATCACCCCAAGTTCTGTGCCGCGATCGGCCACGTCGATTTTGCTAAATCCGCTCGCATCAAATTTATAGGTCAGCGCTTCAAGGGTGAAGCGTTGGAAATCATGCGGTGTGTGATGGCGTCTTGCCGACCACGGCACCGTGAGCATGACAGAACCGCCCGGCTTCAGAACACGAAAAATTTCACTTAGCAACAGGTCCGGATCAAGAGTGTGTTCCAGCACTTCAATACAAATGCAGCGATCGAACGAATTGTTCTTGAAGGGGAATAAATTACCATCGTAATAGGTGATTTTGTCACTGTGAGACATGCCGAAACTCTCGGCGGCCTCGACGTCCAGCCCAACATAATCGGTGTCGCTGTTTATCCAGTCCAGCCACGGCATCTGACCCGCACCCACATCTAGCAAGCGCCCTTTGCTTTGAGTCATATATGGCTTGAGATGCGTCACGATCGAGCCAAGTTGCACATCAAAGATACAGCGTAGGGCAAACAGGAACCTGTTTCTGCTCGGGGGTTGCACAGGGATAGGTTTCGTCACTTCGCTCATTTAATCACCTGACTTATATACTAAATAAATTATTGGCTTTTTCTGTGTTTATGCCACCAAGCCTATCCCTATGCTAGACCCGCTGCATCCAAAGACTGCCCCCGCCACCCAGTTCGGGGTAGCGCGGGAAGGTTTCCTGCACGGCGGTTGTATGACGCGAGCCCATCAAATGCGCGGCCCAAAGGACCTTCCACTGGCTATTGAACTGCAAGAAGGCGTGCAGCACATACTGCTCGTTCCAATTGCGGTTCTGATCTAGCGCCCAGCTTTCGGGGTATTCGTCAGGCAGAAAAATATCATGCACATGCACGATCACCCCGGGCTTGAGACGCGGCACTACCTCAAAGAACAGGTAATTCACATCACTGCCCACTTTGGAGACATGCGAGGAATCGATAAACAGGATATCGCCTGCGCCAAGCTGATCGAAATACGACAGTGGCAAATCCTCGACCTTAGAAATTTCGAGTTGAGTGATGCCATCGACCCCGTTGATCAGGAACTGACGTGGAAAAGGCTCGATACAGGTGAAATTCAGCCCACCTTTAAAAATCCGGCGATTCACATCGGCAGTGATCAAGGAAGAATACCCGCTGCCGATCTCAATCATGTTCTTAGGCTTGAAGTAGTTCAACGCCGCGTAAAGGAATTCGGCATCCAGCACAGGATACTGATCGTTCTCGTAGAAATACGTCAGCCCGTCTCCTGGATCTTTGAGCGGGTAGTCAATCGTGTCCACATGCTTCTTGAGATGCGGCAGAAGCGCCAGTTGGGCGTTCTCATCAAAATCAATGCCCACATTGTTTTCCTTGCGCGCAAAAATGCTTTCTTTGCGCGCAGCAATATCGACAGGATCGGCGATAGGAGAATAGAAGTGGCCAATGGGAAAGAGCAGATCAATCTCAGTCTCTTGTTCCAGAACAGGTTTGCTTTGTACCGTGGTCTGGCTCATCTGTTTCTCGATCAGCCCCAAGCGGCGTTTGATCCTATCGCTAAGATTGATCATATTTGCTTTGTCCCATTCATCGCGCCATATGTTCATGCGTCCGACAATCGTATCGTAACTCGAGTTGAGTGTCTCCATCCGCGAGGCATAGTCCTGCGCATGAAGCGGTGTGCGGTAAAAGGACGTGGTTTTGGGCACATAGGCGAACAGCACACGGTGGCTGTATTTCTGCCAAAGCGCCCAGTCCTCAAGCATATCCAGATCATCATCAAATCCGCCGCGCTCATGATACAGGCCAGTTTCGAACAGCACCGCCTGAATGGGCAGGTAATTGCGGGTTTTCATCGCATCTGCATCAAGCTCGGCTACCATAAAGGCATGGGTACTTGGCAGGTCAAGCGCGAATTCAACACCCGTTTCGGTCAGGCGCTTGCCCGGCACATCAAAGGCAAGGCTATAGGCGGCGCGCACATCAGGGTCGTTCAAAACCGCTGTAACAAGCGTTTCAATATGATCGCAATAGAACTGATCATCATCATCCAGAAAGATGCAATATGCGCCACTGGCGCGCTCCAATGCCAGATTGCCCGCGTCCGAACGCCCGACTTTATTACCCGTAACATGGATCACATCATAGGAGGTGGTCGCGTCGAAATCGGCAACAACATGGGCCAGCGTTTTACCGCGATCTTCTGTCACAATATGCTCGATATTTGGATAGGTCTGATTGGCGACCGATGTCATGGCCTGCCGCAAAAGCGCCTCGCGCCCTTTGTAACTGCGGGTGATGATCGTAACCTTTGGCATCTCTTCTGGCAAAGGCACGCCTTCATGAAAGGGGCCACGGCGCACCAGATCATAATCCCAGCCCGAAAACGGGAAGGCCGCTGTGGTTTTATGGGTGAGATTATACTTTAGCGCCGCCGGCACCTTGAGCAGCAGCTTGCCCATGTTGCGCAGGTTCTTCAGGCGCGCACCGGCAAAGCGTTCTTTCGACACAATCAGCCAAAGCGCCATGCCGGGTACCACCACAATATCGCGCCATGTGCCATACCGCAGACGGATATACAGATTGGCGAAGGTCGAGCCAGTAAACTGGATCGGTTTCACCTCGGCAGCGCTTTCATAGGTGTAGTGATAGACCACCGCATGCGGATTGTAGCGTAGCACGAAACCCTCTGCACGCAGGCGATAGGACAATTCCACGTCCTCACCATACATGAACAGATCAGGACTGTAGCCACCCACAGCATCAAAGGCGCTGCGCCGTAGCAGCACGCAGGCATGGGCGTTCCAATTGGTTGTCCCTGTGAGTGGGTCATAGACTTTGGGATGCTCGTAGGGCTTTTGCCGCATTTCCCATGCAGCGGCCTCCGGCACATCACTAAACGCATGACTGACAATACGGCGCAGCGCATCAGGTTCAAAGGTCAGATCCACGTTGCTGACCAGTGCAAAATTGCTACTGCCTGCTTTGATACCTGTGTCGTGACCACCGCCAAAGCCCACATTGCCTTGCTCGATCAGCTGCGCATCAAATCCAGCATTTTTCAAATCGGCCACTGCGTCGCGGATACGCGCGGGCGTATCATCACTGGAGGCATTGTCGACAAAACAGATATGCATTTTGCCTACAGGATAATCTAGTGCCTTGAGCGCCTCGGTGAACTCTGCCAGCCATTTACTCGAATTATGGGTAACGGCGCTGATGTCCACATCTGGCAATGCAGCATCATCAAGGCACGCGCACATTGCGCCCGGGCCCGTTATGACCTCTGCTGGCTGGCGCATGAGATCATTGAACGCGCGCGTATTGGCAGGAGACACAAAGACCCCCTGACGCATCCGCTGTATGCGTCCTCTCACAAAGAGGGCCGGTTTTTTCACACCGTTTGGCAGCGCATGAAACACCCGGCGCACCGCGCTGAAATCCCCCGCCATGAGGCGGCGCACCGCGCGCAAAGGACGTGTAACGCGCCAGGATATAGAGCCGATCATTGCATTGATCTGCTCGCCCTGATCGTAAACTTCACGTCGCGTTTTTTCCAGCTCAATATCTTTGTTCTGTAAAGTCAGAGCATGTTCTACATGCAGTGCACGGAACTGGTTGTTCACAACTTCGCTGTTCAAAACCTCTTGCTCAAAAAAACTACTCCGAGGCAGGATTTTGAGCGGTTTATCTGATGCCACGGCGACCAGATAAAGCGGGCGTAGCAGTCCGTCGGTGATCTGCTGGCTTGTGCTGTCCTGAGTATAAACCGCACTGTCAAACCCTTCCGCAAAGAGCGCCGAGCCAAAGATAACACGCTGGCCGTAAAGCGCCTTGTGTTTGAAATTGGCATCCAGCAGCGCGGTGAATTCGTCGCGATAAAGTTCCTTGACGTGATAGGGATTCGAAGTGCCTGGCACGTCGCTGTATTCGTGTTTGTCCGGACTCGAAATAATCAAAACGCCGCCAGGTTTGAGCACGCGGCGGATTTCGGCCATCATTTGCACGTGCTCATCGTGATGCTCGATAGTCTCAAAACTGACCACTACATCGACGCTAGCCTTGTCCATGGGAATTGCCGAACAACTGCCTGTCTTAAAGCTCAAATTGTCTCGCTGATAGCGCAGCTGCGCATGAGCAACGGCCTCTTGCGAGATGTCCACGCCTGTGACAGATCGCGCAAACTGCGCCATATGATAGCTGCCAAACCCCTCGCCGCTGGCGATATCGAGCACGCGCTGACCAGTCACCATATCTTTGAGCACAGAGTAACGATGCATATGCTCAAGGTAGATGTTGCCAGTAATTTCAGGCGTGTAACGCTCACCTGTAAAGTTTAAAGACGCGACTTTGGCAGACTGGGTCATCTGGTCTCCAATCGGATATTTTGCATCGGCACACCGACAAGCCCTGTGCTGACAGAACTGGCGTGGGATTTGAAGTTGATAGCATCATGCAGCCAGTAATGTTGGACGTGCTCGTCTTGCGTGCCGTCCGCGACAGCCAGTGACAGTGTGTAATCACCTTGCGGCAACAGCGGCATCTGAAAATCAAATCGCGCGGCAAATTGCGCACCCTTAGCCACTGCAATAGGTTTGTCGTGGTGGCTCAGATAGGTGTTGTCGCCAAATAGCGTCTGGCCCAGCCTGTCACGCAGGATAAAGCCGACAATCGGGCTGCGCAGATCAGCGCTTGCACTGCACTGCACATGCAGTTGCACCGCTTCGCCGCCTACAATCCACGACAGTGGCGCACCATTAGCATCGCACATCTGCGCCTTGTCCACATGCGCGCCCCCAGCACCAAAACCCGTGGCAGTTTCATCAAAGGCAAAGACTTCAAGATCGTTGCGCAGAGTGCTGCCCGCAATCAGATCAGCGCGCATATCGCGCACGGCCGGGGAGAAGTGGCTTTGCTCCTTGCCGGGGCGCTCCGCATCAAGGTCACTGGCGCTAGTTTGTTTGCGCACAACGTCCTGCATGCTCTCATATTGCTTTTCCAGATAAGCTTCGGACAGACCCTTAGGACTGCCTTGCCCCATCATCTTGCCGGCTTCAAGCCAGACAGCGTAATTGCACAAGTTGATCACTGCGCCCGTGTCATGACTGACAAAAAGCACTGTTCCCGTTTCCATGAATTTGCGTAAAAACCGCATGCATTTCTGGACAAAAAACGCATCCCCCACGCTGAGGGCCTCATCAACCACCAAAATGTCTGCGTCCACATGGGCAATTACCGCAAAGGCCAGGCGCACCATCATACCGCTAGAATAAGTCTTGACCGGGCGCTCGATGAAATCACCGATTTCGGAGAACGCATGGATCGAGGCAAATTTAGCGTCGATTTCAGCTTCGCTCAGCCCCAGGATGGCGCCGTTCATATAGACGTTCTCGCGCCCAGTGAAATCCGGATTAAAGCCTGACCCCAACTCCAAAAGCGCAGCCACGCGGCCATTTACCTCAACTGTGCCTTCGCTTGGCGCGAGGGTGCCGCAAATAATCTGTAGCAGCGTTGACTTGCCCGACCCGTTGCGCCCGATGATCCCTGTTGTCTCGCCTTTGCGCAGCTCGAAACTCACATCTTGAAGCGCTTTGAACGTGCGGCTGTAGCTTTTTTCGCGCAGCCCCAAACGGCGGCGTAGCGGCGCTATAAGCATCTCTTTCAAGCGATCAGAGGGCGCGTCATGAATTTTATAGGTTTTGCCCAACCCTGTGACACGGATAGCCACATCGCCAGGGTTTTCAAGTTTGGTGCTCGGCACCGTTTTTATCTGCTTAGAGCACATCGCCAAACCCTTTTCGTGTGCGCTGGAAGAACCAAAAACCAGCCCACATGAAGAGCAGACTCACCGCCGTATAAAGCGCCAATCCGCCCCAATCGGGCAGTTGGCCAAAAACCATCACGGCGCGGGCTTGCTCGATGATAAAGGTCAGCGGATTGCAGAGCAGCATCACCCATTGCATCGCCTCAGGCAGGATCGACATCGGATAAAACACAGGCGACATGAACAACAAAACCGTCGTAAGCAGGCCAATCGTTTGACCTATATCGCGCACATAGACCCCGAGCGAGGCAAGAAACCAGGCACAGCCGAGCGAGAAAATCGCAAGTGGCAGCATCACTACAGGACCGAATATCGCAGTCCAGTGCAAAAACCCATTGAGCGCAAGAAAAGCGATCACCAGCACCACAACGCTGATCCCTGTATGAAACACCGCTGCGAGCAAGGACGAGATCGGCAGGATTTCCAGCGGGAAAATAACTTTTTTGACGTAGTTGGCATTGTTCAGGATCAGCGCGGGAGCGCGGTTCAGAATTTCTGCAAAGAAACCGTGTACTAGAAGACCGGCAAACAGAACCAGCGCAAATTCGCTGCGGCTGCCACTGGTGCTCTCCCCCCAGCGCGCATTGAACACGAAAGAGAACACAAATGTATAAACCGCGAGCATCAGGATCGGATTGAAGAAGGACCAGCCAAGCCCGAGAAACGAGCCTTTATAACGGCTCGAAACATCCATGCGCGCAAGTTTGTAGATCAATTCGCGGTAGGTGCGAAGCGAGCCAAGCAGCGCGCCGGGCGAACTTGGATGGGGGCTGTGCGGGTTCATAAGTCTGTCTCGATACAAGTGCTTTGCGTTAATCGTGCTCTATTACGTTTCAATCCAATAACACCTGTCACCCATTCTCGCCCACTGCTCAGGCCCATGCAGCACAGATAATTCCGCGCATATATGCAAAACAGGATCGCCGCAACGCGGCGCTTCATATCAACCAGTATCCAGCTTGAGTTATTGCGCCGTGCGATCGCCCATTCCTCGACCGAGCGCTGTAGCCAGAATGATTTTCACATCCAATATCAGCGTCTGTGTTTTAACATAAGTGCCATCAAGCCGCGCAAGTTTTTCCGGATCGCTCATATCCACGCCTTGCACCTGCCCCAAACCAGTGACCCCCGGAAGTATATCATAAACGCCGCACCGCGCGCGTGCAGCACTCAATTCCAACTGCACAGGCAAGTTGGGACGCGGACCCACAAGGCTCAACTCGCCTTTCAGAATATTCCATACCTGCGGCAGTTCATCGATTTTGGTGCGCCGCAAAATATGACCAATTTTAGTCACAGAGGCTTGCGATATCTCATGAGTGCCAGCCTGCTTCGTACCTGATTGCATGGTGCGGAATTTGTAACAGGTAAACGGGCGTTGATGCTTTCCCAACCGCTCTTGGGCAAAAATACCCGGCCCCGATGATGTCAGGCGCACTGCGACCCAGACACCAAGTAAAAGCCACCACAGCACGAGCACAACAAAACCCGCGAAACCCAGATCCAGCACCCGCTTGCTAACGCGGTAAAACGGATTGCGCGCATTATCATCCGTCACCAGTTGCTCGCCGCTTTGGGACGAACTAAGAGCGCGCTCAATCGCCTGCGCAAGCACGCTAACATGCACAACAGGCTTTAGGCAGGCCAGTGCTTGTCGCGCAAGCGGGCGAAGAGCACTGGGAAGCTTATTGAGCTGTGACAAGCGACCTTGATAAGAACTGCCATAAACAGCTGGAAGACGCAGTAGTTGCACATTCATATCCGCAAGTTGCGCCAGCATTTGTTCAGCAGAAAACTTGCTGCGCCCATAGGGTGTAGGCGCTTGGGGCTCGGCATGCAGACTGGCGGGGTAAATCAGCATGCCAACGCCGGCTATGCGCGCACTCTTCAAAATGGCGCTCAAATGATCATGGTTAGCGGCCATAAATTCTGCCTCTGTTCCAGGTTGATCATTGTTGCGCACCGCTAGGTGCAAAAGCGCGTCGAAGCCTTTAGCCACCACACTAATTTTATCTATCGAGCAAACTTTCCGCCCCGGGAAAAGCTGCTGCAATCGCACAAGGTCGCGCCCGCTCAAGAGTAGCGCATGGCCGGCCTGTTCCAGCAAAGGAACAAGTTGCTTCCCTAAAAAGCCAGAGGCACCTGTGATTATAATCTGCTTACCCATTCGCTGCACGCAAAGTAATCAAGCTGGCCAATATATAAGCCTGTACGGCCACAACAGATTGAAAAACTGACTCTGTAAAGGCATTTAGTGTAATAACAACTCCCAAACCTATAAAAGCAGGCATCATTGCGCGAAGGTGCGTAGGGTGCAGTAAACGCAAGATTGGGGCTTGAAAAAAAAGACCAGAAATCAATGCGAGCACGCCTCCAGAAATAAGATAAGATAGATAGGCGTGATGCGCACGCAACCAACGGTCCCATCCTATCTGAGCTGCCAGAGCGGTGCGCTCGTTTGCCTGCCCTATCCCCAACAACCAGTTTTCTTGCGTAATCGACCAAGCCGCTGGCCATATCAGCAATCGCGGTAATTCCACCTGCCAACGCGCAGAATCAGAGCGGACTTCAAGAAGATTCTCAAACCGTGCTATCATCAACCCTCCTGCCAAAAAATCCGTCATCAAAACGCCCCCAACAACCAGCATCCCTCCCACCGCAAGAAACCGCATTTGCTGCGAACGTAAATGCCGAGGTGAAAGGAAAATAACATAAATCGCTAATACGACTGCCGCAACCAACCAGGCCAGCATCAAGAAGCGCGCCGACGCATATACAATCATAATCCCCGCAAACACAAACAAGGTAAGCCGAATGCATTTTTGCGCTTGGCTCATTTGATCAAACCAACAAAAGCTGATCAGGGTAAAAACCAAAAACCAAAACGGAGGAATCAATGGATTAGGTGTAAAAACCTGTATCCGTTGGCCAGGATAAGAAAATATGTAGAAATAGGTCGCAATCGAGAATGAGGCCATAAGTCCCACTGGCAGCCAGCGCAGGATGGCGTTTTTTAAAACGCTTGGGTTCTGTATCTGCAACCACAGCATCAATACAAGCGAGCTAGAAAATGTCCCAATCCAGGACTCAAGCGCCACAGTACGCAGCTTAGGCGGGCTCCCGGGCAATAGATCAAAGGCATAGGCATTGATCAAAAAGAAGATCGTAAATTGCCAGACTGCTGCATTACTCCATGTCAAAAGTGCGCGCACGTTTTCACCCGTAATATGGCGTGCGCGCCACAGGAGGTCGCCCAGCATAATTACCAAAATTAATTGCAGTACGAACAGGAAGAAAGCTGGGAACAGCCCCAAAAGAAGGAGAATAGAAGCGATTGCCATAAGAACACCTAATCTAGAAAGCAATGATATTGGCTTCGGGTCAGAAAGACCAGTTCTTGCTAGGGACATAATAGAGATAGATAGGCCGTTTCCGCTTGATTTGGGGTCTAAGCATCCAGCATTTTGCTCTGAAACAAAACAGACACGTCACCAAAGGTAATCGCCACTGGCTCAAGGTCTGCGCTTCGACCAACTTCTTACCAGAAGAGGAGCTGATATTCATTTGATATGGTGAACTTTCAAAGAAAGTTTTGTAGTTGATGATAACCGTCAACGCGCGCGGCTATCAATGCACGCAAAGCCGGAGTGTCGCCAGCCTCAAGCGCTTTGTTCAATTCACGCAACATTGCGGCGATTTCGATCTGGCTTAGCATCGCTTCCTCAGCGCGCAGGATTTTACTGTGCGGCGTGCCGCAAAGGCTCGCATCATCAATCAGCAGTTCTTCATAAAGCTTCTCGCCCGGGCGTAGACCGGTGATTTTGATCTCGATATCACCCTCTCCGTTCTCCAGCACCTTGCGCCCCGAAAGCGCGATCATGCGCCGCGCAATGTCTAGTATCTTCATGGGCTTGCCCATATCGAGCACGAACACATCGCCCCCCGTCGCATAGGCCCCCGCCAACAAAACCAAACGCGCGGCCTCAGGTATAGTCATGAAAAACCGCGTGACTTCAGGGTGGGTCACCGTCACAGGGCCGCCGCGCCGGATCTGTTTTTCGAACAACGGTAAAACCGAGCCGGAGCTGCCCAAAACATTACCAAAGCGCACCATGGAAAACTTCGTGCCCTCGGAGCGGGTCTGCAAATCCTGCACCACCAGTTCGGCAAGGCGCTTGGTGGCACCCATGATGTTTGTAGGCCGCACCGCCTTATCCGTGGAAATCAGAATAAAGCGTTCAACCCCAGCAGCATGCGCCGCTTCGGCAACGACTTGCGTACCCAGCACATTGTTGCGCGCGCCCTCTAGCTCATTTTCCTCCACCAGCGGCACGTGTTTATAGGCCGCCGCATGGATCACAATTTCTGCGCCCGTCTCTGTCAATACCTCGCGCACACGGCGCGCATCCACAACCGAGCCAAGGCGCGTGGTGACTTTGATGCCTACCGCCTCGGCCAGCGCGCGCAATTCATTGTCGATCTTGTAGAGTTCGAATTCAGAACGCTCGAAAAGCACGATATGGCTTGGTTTGATATCGAGAAGCTGACGGCACAGCTCGGAGCCGATTGATCCCCCAGCTCCAGTTACCATCACCGCGCGCCCTGCATAGGCCTTGGCTACGTCAGGAATATCCAGATCAACCTTGTCGCGCCCAAGTAGAGCATCAGGGGCAACGGGAGTCGTCGTCTCTGTCAGACCTTTACCCACGACCAGATCGGCATAAGATGGCATGACCTGCACATCGCAATTTAACTCGGAGAGTTGCACCACCAGCTTACTTTGGCGTGTGCGGCTGATCGAGGGCATCGCCAAAAGCACACGTGCAATTTTTCCAGACGCTGCAAGCCCTGCAAGCTCTTTGGGGTTTTTCACCTGAAGACCGGAAATCAACAGACCCCAGAGCGCAGGATTATCATCGACGAAAACGACAGGTTTCACCTCGTTAGATTGACGCAGTGCCGAGGCCAGTTGAATCCCCGCCGCCCCCGCACCGTAGACAGCAACCGGCACCGCATTGCCGAGGCGCCCCAGAACCGCCTGCAACAGCGCAAGGCCCAAAAGGCGCATCACAACAGCAGCGCCAAAAAAGATCGCACCAAAAATCAACGGCACAGAGCGCGGTGCCCAAAGATCAAAGAGATAGCTGAGGATCATCGCCGCGCCCGTCAGCATCAGCGCCGCCATGCCGATGCGCCGCATGGCATAGGCATCAAACGAGTGCAGCTTGATGCGCGGTAAGCCAAGCACGTAAAACACCGCCACACCTCCCACCACCAAAAGCGGAAACAACGCCCAAGCCGATTGCATCATTGGAAACGTAGAGGGCGTGCCAAGGCGCAGCGCAAAAGCCGCATAAAGCGCTACCGGCACTAGACACGCATCAACCGCCAGCCATAAAATGACTTTACCCTGGCGCGTCATATCTCTGATCAATTGTTCCATAAGGAAGCTACAATCTAGGAAAGGAATACAGAACCAAAAGTAGATGGATAGATAACGTCATTAACCAAAACCGGGCTATGTTACAATCACACAGATCGTTTCATTATAGAGTATGGTTTTCAGTGATGATCATGGCCTCTTTCGAGGTAAATAAGCGCTCCAGAATAATCTCTATACATGCTTGCTTTTGATGTGCTCAAATCGCTTTCTTCAAAGCTTCGCC
>NZ_MUHR01000017.1 GCF_002105285.1 Planktotalea arctica | reverse complement strand
GGAATTAGTGAAACCCGCAAGGCCCGCCTAAAACCAAAATTGGATTTTGAATTCAGGGGTAATCAAGCTGAATAGACGATTGATCCGAAGACGTCGTTGCTTTGAATGTGCTGAGTTCAGACGCACCGATAGTCTCATAAGACGGGATGCCAAGTTGCCCCAAAGCGCGGATCAGCTCCAACTGTAATATTTCAAACGCGTGTTGCGCGCCTGCGTTACCACCTGCACCAACACCATAGGCGAACGCACGACCTGCGAGCGCGAAGTCGGCCCCAAGGGCCTTTGCGCGCAAGATATCTGCGCCGCGCCGGATGCCACTGTCGAGGATAATGGTCATGCGGCCTGCGACAGCCTCGGCAATGGAGGGCAATGCTTCGATCGTTGGAGGGCCAAAGGCCACCTGACGGCCGCCATGGTTAGACACGATTATCCCATCGCAGCCCAATTCTGTGCAGGATAGGGCGTCTTGGGCATGCAGGATTCCCTTGACCAGAAGCCGGCCTTTCCAGCGCGTACGCAGGCGTTTGAGGTCTTCCCAGGTGAACCCCGGTGTAATCAAGGTTTTTTGCACATCCGCGTAGGACGTCGCGCTTTGCAAAAGGTCGGCATAGTTCGCCACGTTTGGCTTTCCATGTTTCAGGCTGGTCAGGGCCCAACGCGGGTTCATTGCACACTGCAAGATCACTTCGGGCGTAAACCGGAAGGGCACAGCAAGCTGGTTACGGATGTCGCGGTCACGCTTACCTGCGGCTGGGACATCCGCGGTGACCATCAATGTTGTGTAGCCAGCCGCTTCTGCTCGTGCGATCAAGCCTTCGGTCACAGTTGGATCACGAGACACGTACAGCTGGAACCAACCGTTGCCATCGGCAGCTTCGGCAAGTTCCTCCAGCGTGGTCGAAGAGGCAGAACTGGCGGTATAAGGAATGTTTTTCGCCTTACATAGCTGCGCGAGCGTCAGGTCGGCACCCGGCCAGAATGCGTTAAGCATACCGATCGGTGCCATGCCAAGGGGAGCGTCGAAGGTTTGCCCGAACACGGTCGCGCTTATGTCGATGTTGGATACATCGACCATATAGCGCGGCGTAAGTTCAACTTCCTCGAACGCTTCTGTGTTGCGCCGCATATTGCGCTCGCTTTCGGCTCCGCCATCCACCAGATCAAACGCAAAGCGCGGGATGCGATTTTTGGCGCGTAGCCGCAGATCATCGATTGAAGCTGCACGGTCCAGTCCCATCAAATTGACCATCCACCATCGATGGCAAAAGCCTGCCCTGTGGTAAAGGCAGACATGTCACCTGCCAAATAGCATACCATTTCGGCGATTTCCTCGGGTTGGCCAAGCCGCCCCATAGGTTGGCGTTCTTTGAAAGCAGCTAGGGCTTTGTTGAAATCACCGGTCGCGTTTAGGCGGTCGTTCAAAGACGGGCTTTGCACGGTGCCAGGACAGATTGCGTTACAGCGAATACCGTCCTTGACGAAGTCAGCAGCGATGGACTTGGTCATGCCAATAATTGCCGCCTTTGACGCACCATAGGCGAAGCGGCGCGGTGCGCCTTTCTCACTAGAGACGATAGAGGCGATGTTGATGATCGACCCGCACGTTTTGGCGAGCATCCCGGGCAACACCGCACGTGTGATGCGATACATCGCCTTTGCATTCAGATCAAAGGCACGATCCCAGACGTCGTCATCGCAATCAAGGATCGTGCCATCATGTACCCAGCCCGCACAATTGAGCAGTATGTCGACAGGTCCGACAGAAGCGACAAGTGTGTGAATCGCCTCAGCGTCCAGCACGTCCAGCGCGTGGCCTGTGATGTGAGGGCAGGTATCTGCCAGATCGGTAACCAGATCGCCGTTCAGATCCGTCGCGACGACCTGTGCGCCGCGCGCGGCAAGCGCTTCAGCGCTGGCGCGTCCGATTCCTGCTCCGGCTGCAGTGATCAGAGCGATTTTCCCTTTAAGTGATTGTTCCATAGTCTCTCTCCTAGCGGGCGAGCCAGCCACCATCGACTGTGACCACGCTTCCGTGGCAATAATTGGCGGCGTCAGACGCCAGAAAAACCGCAGCACCTGCGATTTCTGAAGGGTCGGCAAAACGGCCCGCTGGAATGCGTTCGAGCAGCGCTTTTGAGCGGTCCGGATCGTCGCGCAGCGCTTGCGTGTTGTCTGTGGCGGTGTAGCCAGGTGCGATGCTATTGACGTTGACACCGTGCGGTGCCCACTCATTGCAAAGTGCCTTTGTTAGACCGACTACAGCGTGTTTGCTGGAAACATATGCTGGAACACGCAGACCGCCTTGCGATGCCAATACAGAGGAAACGATGATGATCTTGCCCGAGCCTTGGGCCACCATGCGCTTGCCCGCCGCCTGAGACAGCAGCCATACAGAATCAAGGTTCACCGACAGCACGTGCCGCCAATCCTCAAGCAGCATGTCAGTGCTGTCTTCGCGGTGGATGATCCCGGCGTTATTGACCAGAATATCAAGCCCGCCCAATTCGTCATCGGCAAAGCGTACCACATCCTCGGCCGCGGCTTCATCCATGCCGGAGAAGTTGGCTTTCATGGTGGCACCTTTGACACCCAACGCCTTGATCTTTGCCATAGTGTCGTCGGGTTGATGGCTGCGATAGGTCAGTGCTACATCGGCCCCGGCGGCCGCAAGGCCGAGGGCAATGCCCTCGCCGATGCCGGTTGCTCCGCCAGTGACCAATGCTTTTCGACCGGTCAGGTCAAATGGGTTGCCCATATCAGTACCGGTTCGCGATCGGCAGTGTTTCCGCAGGGAAGAGGCTGATGACCTCGCACCCTGTTTCCGTCACCACGACCTCTTCTTCGATCCGCGCAGCGGAATAGCCGTCGGTTGCAGGGCAGTAAGTTTCCAGAGCGAAGACCATGCCGGTCTTGATCTCCATCGGATGATCCATCGATACCGCGCGTGAAATGATGGGCCGTTCGTGCAATGCCAGCCCAAGCCCGTGACCGAATTGAAGACCAAAGGCTTGATCTTCATTCGCAAAGCCAAGCTCTTGGGCTGTTGGCCAAACCTCGGCCACCTTATCCGTGGACACTCCCGGTTTGATCATCGCGATGGAGGCATCAATCCACTCGCGGGCCTTGGTATAGGCGTCGGTTTGCGAGGGTGTTGCGCGGCCAACGTTGAATGTGCGGTAATAGCAGGTGCGATAGCCTTGGTAGGATTGCAGGATATCAAAGAACGCCTGATCGCCGGGCCGGATAAGACGGTCGGTGAAGTTATGCGGATGCGGGTTGCAGCGCTCACCGGAAATGGCGTTGATCGCCTCGACGTCGTCGGAGCCCATCTCGTAGAGCATCTTGTTGGATAGGGCGACGATGTCGTTCTCGCGGATGCCCGGCTTCAGCTCTTCGTAGATCATGTGATAGACGCCATCGACCATAGCAGCGGCTTGGGTCAAAAGCTGGATTTCATCCGTATTTTTGATTTCGCGCGCTGCCAACATGATCTGTTGGCCATCGACCACATTGAGACCTTCTTGTTGCAGCGCGTGAAACATCGCCGTTTCAGCATAGTCCACACCAACGGGCATATCGCCCATGCCTGCATCGCGGATCAATCCGGCGATCTGCTTGGCATATTTCTGCATCAATCCGAATTCCGGCGGGATGGTTCCGCGCATGCCGACAACGCCAGCAAGGCAGTGGCTGGGTTCCAGCCAATCGGAATGGCGTTTGTGGTGCTCTGCCGCGGATCCAAAATCCCAAACGTATGGGCTGTCATCACCAGTCAAAAGACAGAAGCGGCACATCTTGTCGCGTTCCCATTCACCGATCTTGGTGGCCGATACGTAGCGGATATTGTTCACATCAAACAAAAGTAGCGTGCCCGCGTTCGAGTTTTGGAGGGACTGACGGGTCCGTGCAAGACGGTAACGACGCAAGCGGTCGTGGTTTACCCGATTTTCAAAATCCACGGACATGTGGCCATGGGCCGGCAGCTTGTCGCGCCATTCCCAATTCGGCTCAAGATCCATTGGGGTGAGCAGGTTTGGCATAAGGGCATTGCTCGGACGTTCTGACATTGAAGGCTCCTTCGAGGCGCTAGGCCTCGTCTGCATTTGCGATTTGAAAAGGGTGGGCCGTTATTGGATGCACCAGCCGCCATCGACGTGGATCATCTGGCCGGTCATGTAGTCGCTGTCGTCTGACGCAAGGAAGGATGCGGTGCCGACGATGTCCTTGGGGTAAGATACGCGCTTGATCTGTAACGCATCGCGCACGATGTCGTCGTAGGCCTGGCCTTCCTTTTCCTTGAAGCCGATATCAACAAGGTCCTTGTCGAGCTGTTCCCAAAGCGGGGTCACAACGACGCCCGGTGCGTAGCCGTTTACAGTGATATTGTGCTCTGCAAGACCAAGGGCACCACAATGTGTCAGCGCCAGACAGCCATATTTTGATGTGCAATAAACTGTGACATCAATTAGCGGCTTGCGCGAAGCGATGGAGCCGACGTTGATCAACTTGTAAGGGTGACCGTCCATTGGCCCCTGTTCGATCATCTGGCGCGCGGTTTCCTGCATACCCAGCCACATCGCCTTGGTGTTGACGTTCATGATCATGTCCCAGTTGTCTTCATCGATATCCATGAAGAACCGGGGTTTGTTCAGGCCAGCGTTGAACACACCTACGTTGATTGATCCGAACGCTGCGACAGTCGCGGCCACGGCGGTGGCGTTATCTTCACGTTTGGTGACATCCATTTTGACGGCAATCGCCATACCATTGCCAGCTGCATTGATCTCATCTGCGACAGCTTTTGCCATGTCGAGGTATAGATCACCGATACAGACATTGGCCCCTTGTTCAGCAAAGGAACGTGCGTTGGCCTCGCCCATGCCGCGTGCGGCACCTGTGATGAGAATGTTTTTACCTTTGAGGCGGTTGGGGTCCATGGGTGTCTTCTCCTGACGTCATGATTATATTGGTGGTTGTAGGGTTGCGTCCGCTCTTTGCTGAGCGCGGTGCAGTGCGTCTTGGGGGCTGATGATACCGCGCAGCATGTCGTGAAATTCTTCTCCACAAATCTGGATGATTTTGTTGATTTCGGGGATCGGTGGCCTCGGCCAGAACTGAAGTTCGTCGCGCCAGGACATCCCGTCGATCGCTTCGAATATCGGGGACAGACGGCGAACGCTGGAGTCTGAACCCACTGAATAGCGTGGATTGGTACGACTTCCGTTCTGGACATACAGCTTTTGTGCCGAGGGTGAGGTGAAGACCAGCAAGGCCTCGACCGCCGCTGCAACACGTTCTTTTGGCAGGTTGGCGGGTATTCCCATTAGATAGCCGCCAACTGGTGAGATAGGCGCCCCGTTAGGTCCCGCAGGGTGTGGCAGGTATCCGGTCTGATCCTTGGCAGGCGACGCCTCATCAAGTTCAAAATAGGGGGCAAGCAGCGTGTAACCGTAAGCCATAGCAATCCGCCCCGCGGCATAGGGGCGAATGCGTTCATACCATGACATCGAAAGAATATCGGGGGGCGAATAGTTGAGCAGATCTTTGAGAAACTCTGCCGCTTCCAATGCCGCAGGGGTATCAATCGTGAAGCGATAGTCACGGTTGGCAAGATGCTGGGTATCAAAGCCGCCAGCATTCGGGGTCAGGTCAAGGATGGGCTGACCAAAATCTGCCAATGTCATCAGGACCGTGTGACCCAATGCCGTCCCGCGCGCCGCGTTCCACGCTATGCCATATTGCCCGCGTTGTGGATCGTGCAGCGCCTTTGCGGCGTTCAGTAACTCTTGGGTGGTTGTGGGTGGTTCAAGCCCTGCCTGCGCAAAAAGATCTTTGCGGTAGAACAAGAGTTCCGGAGTCGTTTGTGCCGGGATACCGTACGCGCGACCGCCCCAGTGGGCGGCTTGCCAGCCAGCTGTGTGGAAATCGGATGGATCGATACGGGCAATATCCATGACCTCATCAAGAGGCATCAACACGTTCTTTTCAGCGAAGCCGCCGACCCAAGGCAGATCAACGGCAATGATGTCGTAATTGCTCGATTTACGGCTTGCGTTGCGCACTGTTTCTTCGTGCAGGCGATCAATGGAAAAGGCACGTTGATGAATCTGCGTGCCGATGGTCTGTTCAAACTGGCGTTTGAGGTTGTCCATCACCATGAAGGTCGGATCGCCATGTACCAGTACGCGCAGCCCCCCCGTCAGCTTGAGCGGCTCGGCGAGGACCTTCATTGGAGGAATCGATTTCGCACTCAGGTATGATCCGCCAAAATAGTAGTCGGATGTTTCTGCTGTAGCGGTGCCGCTGAATTGTGCACTTGCAAGGCGGTGCACGCGGCTCGTTAACTGTGTCCATTGTTCCAGCAGATGAATGCTTGGATGCAATGAAAAGCTCTTTCCGGTTGCAGTACGCGGTCGCTGATCAATTAACCCTGCTTCTTGCATATCTTTTATGCGGCGATTGGCCGTTGCGTAGGGCGCACGGCTGGCTCCGATCAGGGATGTCATCGTCGAGAGTCGCCCCTCAAGATGCCCTCGTATCAGATGCATTGTAATGCGTAGGTTCGGCGTGGACGCAAACAATTCGGACGAATTCTCTAACTCATCGCCAAGGCCTTGCATGAAGGACAGAACGCTCAACATATCAGCTTTTGCCTGAGGCGGCATGAGCTGATTGAAATTATCCGCCCTCATGACATTCATACCTTCTGTCGCTACCTTCTTGATAGTGTGGCGATGGCGCGATTGGCCCCGGCCACGTGATTTGTCCGTTTCGGGTGATTTTGGAATCGTCATGAGCTACGCCTCATTGTGGTGTGGGAATGGCTTCGAAATGTATCGCAAAAATATCCAAAATGGACTTATTAGTCCTCAGAATGGATATTATTTTGGAGGTTGTGGTGGGACGCTCACGGCAAGGTTGAAGAGATCACATCGGGATTCCGAATGGTGATTCCCCCTTGGGAGAGCGGGGAGCAGACGTAAAAGTCTACTAATTTCTTGGAGGAGAAAACGATGAAACTACGCACAATCCTGACTGCAACTGCTGCAACGACAGCACTGACTATCGCTGGTGTAGCTTACGCGGATAGCCACAGCCCAATGCGCATTGGCATCACCCAGAACAACGTCGGCGTCGATAGCTACCAGACAACATATGAAAAATCGTTCATCGCAGCAGCTGAAGCAAATGAGCGTGTCGAAGTCGTCGTCCTTGATGCCGGTGGCGATGTCGCCCGCCAGATCGCTCAGATGGAAGACCTGATCCAGCAGGAAGTTGATGCCATTATTATCTGGCCGACAAACGGTGAAGCGGTGATCCCAGCTGTGCGCAAGGCGCATTCTGCTGGCATTCCGGTTGTTGTAACGAACTCCAATATCGCCGAAGCCGGTTTCGAATTCGTCGCAACCTTCTCTGGCCCCGACAACGTCACGCAAGGGTCGCGTTCCGCTGAAATCATGTGTGATCGGTTCAAGGACCTCGGAATCGAAAACGAAGCGCGCGTTGTGCAGATTTCTGGCCAGCCTGGCTACACGACCGCCATTGAGCGCCAACAAGGCTTCGACGATCGTTTGCCACAAGTGTGCCCGAACGTCACGCTGGTTGAGACACAGCCCGGCGACTGGAACCGTGAAAAATCCCAGCAGGTTATGGAAGCGTTTCTTGTGAAGTATGACGACATCGACGGTGTCTATGCTGGCGATGATAACATGGGTGTTGGCGCCCTGAACGCTGCACTTGCGGCAGACCGTGCCGAAGGGATCACCTTCGTCGGCGCAACCAACTTCGCAGTTGGTTATGAGGCCATGGAGCGCGGCGAATACTGGGGTTCGATCTATCAGTCGCCCGTTGATGACGCAGAAGCAGCGCTTCAGTCCGCAATTGATCTGATTGGCGGTAAAGAGCTTCCGTTCCTCAACTACTTCGACACACCAAAGATCACGCAAGATAACCAGGCGGAGTTCACAAAGCCTGTGTTCTAAATACCCCCCATGTTGCGGGGCGTTTCGGCGCCCCGTTCCAATTCTACACTCATTAACGTTTTACGGGGGGACGCGTCATGGGGCGTGTGACTGGTAGGTCATGTATTGTGACAGGTGCGGCGCAAGGTATCGGGCGCGCAATTGCCGAGGCACTATTGGTTGAAGGTGCTGACGTATGTTTTGCAGACATCAATGGCGATAAGGTTGCACAAGTTGCGGATGCAAATATTGACAGAGCGACGCAGCATGGCTGCAAGGTCACCTACGCGCAGGTCGATGTAACGGACCGCTTGTCAGTCAAAGCGATGATCGCGCATGTGGTTCGGGTCTTTGGTAAGCTTGATGTGAAATTCAACAATGCTGGCGTGAACCGCCCGATGAACTTTCTTGAAGTGACCGAAGATAACTGGAACTTTATCATGGGGGTCAATGGATTGGGCTGCATGATTGGCATGCAAGAAGCGGCCCATCAAATGATTGCCCAGGGCACTGGTGGCAAAATCATCAACACGGCATCCATCGCCAGCCGTCAGGGGTTTGACAATGTTGCCCCGTATTGTGCCAGTAAATTCGCCGTCGTGGCGTTAACCCAATCGGGTGCACGCGATTTGGCAAAGCATAACATTACCGTCACAGGCTTTGCGCCCGGTGTGGTGGCCACCGAGATGTGGGAACAAGTTGATCAGGACTTGATGGAGATTGGTGCCGCCGACCGGCCAGGACAGGCGATGGAGGAATTCTCATCGGAAATCCTGCGGGGGCGCGTTGCAAAGACGGAAGATATCACAGGAACAACGACGTATTTGGCGTCCAAAGATAGTGATTACATGACCGGACAAATCGTCATGATCGATGGTGGGATGACATTGGTCTGACGAAATGGCCAACAATGGCCGGGCCTTTGGCCCATGGGAGGGAAATATGGCGAGCATGTCGAAAGCAGACATCGGACGGTTTTTGGCACGGCAAGGCATTTTGATTGCTTTTGCGGTGTTCATCATCGGCTTTACTTTGGCAAACGAACGCTTTTTGAGCCCTGACAATGTTATGGGTGTGGTGCGTTCGTCGGCCATTCTAGGGGTTATGGCGCTTGGCGTGACTTTTGTTGTCATTAGCGGCAACCTCGACTTGTCTGTCGGGTCGATGATGTCGTTCTCTACCATTGTGGTGCTTGATCTGCACGACAAGATCGGTCCGGCGCTTGCTATTCCTGCGATGTTTGCAATGACCCTGTGTCTTGGTGCGTTCATCGGATTTTTGGTTGGATACCTTAAGCTGAATTCTCTGATTGTGACCTTGGGCATGTTGTCGGCAATTCATGGCCTGACCCTGACCTATTCGGGTGGTCAGAACATGGATATCGTTGATAAAGAAGGTACTTGGTTCGCCGTATTTGGCCAAGGATCTGCTCTGGGAATTCCTGTACCCATTCTGATTTTTGTACTCTTGGCGGCGCTGTTGGGCATCATCTTGGCAAAGACGCCCTTCGGACGCACAGTTTATGCCGTAGGTGGAAACGGGACTGCTGCGACCTTTTCGGGGATCAAGCGCGCACGCGTAGTCTTCTTGTGCTATGTGATGTCCGCCTTCTGTGTTGCCGTAGCCGGGCTTATTCAGGCGAGCCGCTCGTTGGGATCGCAAAACACCGTCGGACAAGGGCTTGAGCTTGATGTTCTTGCCGCCGTAATCTTGGGCGGTGCGTCCTTGCTCGGCGGGTCCGGAACCATCTTCAAAACTGTGATCGGGGTGCTGATCCTTGGTTTTATCCAGAACGGTTTGCTGCTGGTCGGTCTTCAGTTCTATGTCCAGTTCGTCGTGACATGGGTAATCATTATTCTTGCGGTCTGGCTCGATATTGCAGCCAAACGCGGCAAGCTTTGGTCAAATATCGCGTAAGGGAGCGGAAAAATGGAAGCTGGAAAACTGTCCAAATTTCTCAAGAACGGCGCGATCTGGGGCTTTATCGTCCTTGAATTGATTTTCTTCAGCGTGGCGGGTGAATTCATGTCGTTGTCAGACAAGGCCTTCATGGATGTCGATAATATGCTACTTTTGCTCAAGCAATCGGCCCCCATCGGCATTATCGCCATGGGCATGACGATCATCATGGTGAACGGGAATATCGACCTGAGCGTCGGTGCCACTTTTGCGCTGTCGGCGGTGATACTGCTCGACAGTATGACGTGGGCTGTCTTTGCAGGCTTGGGCGATTGGGTGATCCCTGTGTCTTGGGCTCTGGCATTACTGACGGGTGTCGTCTTGGGTGCGATCAACGGGTTGATCGTCTGGAAAACCGGTGTTGACGCTTTCATCGTAACGCTAGGGTCCATGCTGGGCTTTCGCGGACTGGTGTTCATGTACAATGGCGAAAACCCAACCTCTAGCCTGAACTGGACCTTGGTAGACTTCGCTGAGGCGCAATTTCTGGGTTTTCACACAGCGACTTGGTTTCTGGCGGTGGTGACACTGATCATCTGGTACGTGATGACGCGCACGGTGCACGGGCGCAACGCCTATGCCATCGGGAACAACCGCGAGGCGGCGGTAAATGCAGGCATCAAGGTTGGTCCGCACATGTTGATCAATTTCATGATCATCGGCTTTCTGGCGGCCTTGTCGGCGGTGGTATTTTATTCTGAATCCGGGTCGGTCAATCCCAATGACGGCCAACTCTACGAGCTTTGGGTCATTACGGCCGTAGTTCTGGGCGGCACTAAATTGACCGGTGGGGCAGGGTCTATCGTATCCACATTGGGCGGCGTTCTGGCAATTCAGTTGTTGCGCAAGGGCTTGGGTCACATCGGTGCTGATACATCGACCGTCAACCTTGTGATTGGCCTGATCCTGATCGCGGTTCTGTTCCTAGACCGCCAGTTGAACGCCAAGGGCAAAGAGGAGTTGAAGATATGACTGGACAGCCACCCGCCTTGCGCCTTGAAGGGATCGTCAAAACCTTCCCCGGCGTTCGCGCGCTTGATGGTGTTTCCTTGTCGGTGATGCCCGGTGAAGTCCACGCCCTGATGGGGGAAAACGGCGCTGGAAAATCAACGTTGATGAAAGTTTTGGGCGGCATCTATCAGCCCGAAGAAGGCCAGATCATCGTAGCGGAAATGCCAACCGTCATGACCTCGCCCTTACAGGCGAAATCAAAGGGCATTGTGTTTATTCATCAGGAACTCAGCCTCGCGGAAGAACTGAGTGTCGCAGAGAACATCTATCTGGGCGAGTTACCGCAACTTTCCTTCGGGCGGGTGGATTGGGCCAAGCTTTATACGCAAACCGATGCGATCCTTGAAAAACTGAAGGTGGGGTTCAGCGCCAAAACGATTGTTGGTGATCTGTCGATTGCCAATCAGCAGATGGTCGAGATCGCCCGTGCGCTTACCGTGGACGCAAAGGCGGTCATTTTTGATGAACCCACAGCATCCCTGACCGACGCCGAGAAAGTCGTGCTGTTTGATGTCATCTCCGACTTAAAAAGCCAGGGTGTTGGAATCATTTATATTTCTCACCGGATGGAAGAGATTTTCAAGATCACCGACCGGATTAGCGTTCTGCGGGACGGATCCTACCGTGGCACCCTTGAGACCCGCAACACCAACGAAGAAGAGGTCACGCAGTTGATGATCGGCCGCGCGCTCGATCTGTCGCGCAATGCAAGCCATCACGAGATGGGCAATGTAGCCCTAGAAGTGCGCGGCCTTTCTTGTGGAGACTTATTCAAAGACGTTAGTTTTGAGGTCCGCCGTGGTGAGGTTTTGGGCTTTTACGGTCTAGTCGGGGCGGGGCGCACCGAGATCGTTGAGACATTGTTTGGATTGCGGAACCCCAGTGCCGGAACAATTCTGTTAGATGGTGAAGAAGTGCACGTGTCTTCCCCCGCCGATGCAATCAGCAAGGGTATTTCATTGGTGCCCGAGGACAGGAAGGGCCAAGGCTTGGTACTGGGCATGAATTGCCGTGATAACATGACCCTGCCGCAAGTGGGTGATTTGTCATCCGGCCCCTTTGTCGCGACCGGAGCCGAGACAGAGATTTTTGATAAATACAAAGACAAGCTCGATATTCGCACGCCGGGCTGGAAGCAGACGGTAGGCAATCTGTCTGGCGGCAATCAGCAAAAGATCGTTATTGGCAAATGGTTGTCGATGCATCCCAAAGTGCTGATGGTGGATGAGCCGACACGCGGCATCGACGTGGGATCAAAATCCGAGATTCACAACCTGATCCGTGAATTGGCTGCACAAGGCTATGCTGTCATCGTGGTTAGCTCCGAGATGCCCGAAGTACTGCACGTCAGCGACCGGATCGTCGCGATGTTCTCAGGTAAGGTTATGCGAACGTTCGCCTCGCAAGAGGTCACCGAGGAGAGCCTTATTCAGGCTATTTCGGGAATCACTGCCACGGATAAGGTCGCCTGAGGTGTACTTGGCTTTTCTGTACTGGCAGACATGGCCCTAACCTGTGAGCGGCACAGCGTGAAGAAACCAAATTTTCTACTAAACAAGAGGACATGAAATGAAACTTCTCCGCTATGGCGCACCAGGCGCAGAAAAACCCGGACTTCTGGACGCATCGGGCCGCGTGCGGGATTTGTCGGGCGTCGTGCCGGACATTTCTGGCGGTACATTACGCCCCTCTGGCCTGAAAGCCCTGCACGCGCTTGATCCGGAAACGCTGCCACTGGTTGACGGAACACCCCAAGACGATCTGCGCCTGGGCGCTTGTGTCGGGAGTATCGGCAAATTCGTTTGCATTGGCCTGAACTACGCTGATCACGCCGAAGAGGCGGGCATGCCGATCCCTGAAGAGCCCATCATCTTTAACAAATGGACCTCTGCCGTGGTCGGCCCGAATGATGATATTCAAGTCCCACGCGGCTCGGTCAAAACGGATTGGGAGGTCGAACTGGGCGTCGTTATTGGTGAACCGGGGTCCTATATCGACGAGGCCAACGCGATGGATCATGTCGCTGGTTTTTGTGTGATCAATGATGTGTCAGAGCGTGATTTTCAGCTTAACCGTGCGGGAACGTGGGATAAGGGCAAAGGCTGCGACACCTTTGGGCCAACTGGACCTTGGCTTGTGACACTTGATGAGATCGCAGACATGGATGACTTGGATATGTGGCTGGATGTGGATGGCAAGCGGATGCAGACCGGTTCAACTTCGACGCTGATCTTCAAGATTCCCCACCTCGTTTCCTATTGCAGCCAGTTCATGAGCCTGCAGGCGGGCGATGTGATTTCAACCGGAACACCTCCCGGTGTGGGTATGGGCCAGTCACCGCAGCAATATCTGCATGGCGGCGAGGTTGTGACCTTGGGAATTGCCGGTTTGGGCGAGCAGAAATCAAAGGTTTTGCCAGCCTGACAGGACACAAAAAGCTCCGGCGCATTAAGCCGGAGCCATTTGATCTGCGTTTGCCTTTTGCGCGATCTCTTTGGCTTGGTCGCGGCTGCGCACATCACCATCACATTTGCAAAGTAGACTTTGCCACCATCCTCGTTCGAATGGGCGGCGGTTAACGTCTTAAGGTCATGACCTGCACAAAAGAAAGGACCATTGGCTGCCAGAACAATAATACGCACCTTTATGTCGACTCCTGCGTCTACAAAGGCGGCATCCAGTTCCGTCAGCATCGCCTCGGAACAGGCATTGCGCCGCGATACATTTTTCACGTCCAAATCGCGCAGCAGGATGTCAGATGTGGTCACGGGGTTATTCCTTTTGAGTGCCAGCTTTCAATCTGGATAGTCGGGCCCAGCATGGTGTCGCGGAAAGACCGCTAATTTCGGCTAGCTTGGCCTTGCTCAATTGCCCATGCTGCTGAAGCGCGCTGAGAATGCGGATGTCTGCTGCATCAAGGGCAAGTTTCTTCATTCAATCAGGCCTTTCATTCGAGCGCCGTTTTTCGACTAAAACGAAAAAATCCACGTCTCGCTAATCCTAACTGCTCGGCAAGACGTGTTTATCGTGGTGCGATATGAATATGTCGCAGCCTGCCGAGTTCAATAAACGTAATGCAATCCGAACGCTAGGATCCAGCTGTCACTGTCGAAGATCAGCGGCGGCGGAATCCACAACAAGTAAAAGGCTTCGTGCTTTAACTGTCTTTGCCTGATCCCATGGCGGCCTTTGGCTGCGGGCTTCACCATTCTTTGTAATAGCCTGAAAGCCCAAACAAAAAGGCCGCCTCGAAAGAGGCGGCCTTTTGTAATTCTAAAAGCGAATTGCTCTTAGCCCTGACGGGCTTTGAAGCGTGGCTGTGTTTTGTTGATCACATAAACACGGCCCTTGCGGCGCACGATACGGCAGTCGCGGTGACGCGACTTCAGCGAGCGGAGCGAGTTTTTAACCTTCATCGGTCTTCTCCTCTTACGCGGCGCTGCGTGCGCCTCGGTGGTTACGCCCGAAATTGGGCAAAAAATTCATGGTGGGCGATACAAGGTTCGAACTTGTGACCCCTTCGATGTCAACGAAGTGCTCTACCACTGAGCTAATCGCCCATGAAACCAACGAAAAACCATTACCCCAAATAAAAGGGGCGCAAAATTTCGCGCCGATAAGCGGGCTATAAAAGGAGTCGGAACAAGGATCAAGGGCTTTTGGTAATTGGATGAATAGCGTTATAATCAGTTTTATCGGATAGGAGCATTCATGCCACGATCAGGCTTCAAATTATTTCGGCCCGAAGCGCTTGGTTCTAGCGTGGTATTCGCATCCCCGCACAGTGGCCGCGAATATGCCTGGTCCTTCATGCGCCGCTCCGTTCTGAGCGATTTGCTGATCCGCTCGTCCGAGGATGCCTTTGTTGATCTGCTGATCGACCGAGCGCCCGAATTCGGCGCGCCGCTGTTGGCGGCCACTGTGCCGCGCGCTTTCGTCGATTTGAACCGCAGCGTAGAAGAGCTTGATCCGGCTTTGATTGAGGGTGTGCGCAGAAACGGCCATAACCCGCGGATCGCCTCTGGCCTCGGGGTCATACCGCGCGTCGTGGCCAATGGCCGCGCGATTTATCGTGGCAAGATGAGCCGGCTAGAGGCGAACAAACGTCTCAATGATTTCTGGCACCCCTATCATGCGCAGCTTTCAAGCATATTGAATGAGGCGCATCAGGTGTTTGGCCATGCGATTCTGGTCGATGTTCACTCCATGCCGCGCGAAGCCCTCGATGGATTCAATCGTGGCAATCAAACCCGCCCCGACGTGGTGCTCGGGGATCGCTTTGGTGCATCTGCCAGTGGGATCATCGTGGATCAGATCGAAGCGGCATTTACCGCTGCAGGCTTTACTGTCGCGCGCAACACGCCTTTTGCGGGGGCCTATATCACCCAGACCTATGGCCGCCCCTCGCGCAGCCAGCATGCGGTTCAGATCGAAATTGATCGTTCGATTTATATGAACGAAGCCTCTTTGACGCCCAATAGCGCGTTCGAGACGGTGAAATCTTCGCTGAACGGAGTGTTGAAAGAGATCGCTGATATCGGGCGCGAGCGCATTGTACCTTTGGCGGCGGAATAAACCCCAGCCTATGAATTAGCGCAGCGCGCGCCCCTTTTTGATCGCATCCGCGCCAAAACGCGCGCGAATGGCATCCGTGGCGCGTTCCGCCTTAAACCGCTTCTCGGCGTTGGGGTCGAGCAGATCGCCGCCGGGCTCGGCCCCGTCCGCATCGCTCAGATCGGAAATTCCCGTTCCGATCAGGCGGTAGGGCCCTTGGTTGCCAACGCTATCAAACAGCGCGCGGGCTTCGCGGTAGATGCGATCGGCAAGTTGCGTTGGTTCGCGCAAGGAAATCCGCTTGGAGATGGCAGAGAAATTTGCACGTTTGAGTTTGAGTGTAACGACGCGTCCCGCCAGCCCTTTGGCCTTGGCGCGGTCCGCGACCTGCTCGGACAGTCGCCAAATATGTCCATCAAGAATATCGAGGCTGGAGGTGTCATCGTTGAACGTCGTTTCTTTGGAGATGCTTTTGACGGGCGTATGGGCTGAAACACGTCGGAAATCTTCCCCGCGCGCAATATGATAAAGCCGCTCGCCCGTGCCGCCGAAACGCGCAACCAGATCTGCTTTTTCCCAGCGCAGCAGATCATCGAAGGTGCGAATGCCCACCTTTTCCAGCGATGCCTGCGCCGAAGGGCCGACGCCCCAGATCATGCGCACAGGCTTGCCTGCAAGAAAATCGCTGGTTTCCGCTTCGCCTATCACCGAAAAGCCGCGTGGTTTGTCCAGATCGGAGGCAACCTTGGCGAGGAACTTGTTATGCGAAAGTCCGATTGAACCGCTTAGCCCCAATTCATCGCGCATGCGTTTGATCAACCGCGCGAGCATCGCCGCAGGGGGTGCGCCGTGCAAACGCTCTGTTCCACGCAGATCCATGAACGCCTCGTCCAGGGACAGCGGTTCAATGGCTGGGGTCAGTTCCAGCATCATTGCTTTGATCGCTTTGGACGCTTCTACATAGGCTTCCATCCGCGGGCGGATTACCACCGCATCGGGACAAAGTTTGAGCGCTTGAAACATCGGCATTGCCGAGCGCACGCCCTTGATCCTCGCAACATAGCAAGCGGTAGACACGACGCCGCGCCGCCCCCCGCCTATGATCACGGGCTTGTCCGCAAGGGTTGGATCATCGCGCTTTTCCACGCTGGCATAGAAAGCATCGCAATCCATATGCGCGATGGAAAGCGTCATCAATTCGGGGTGCGAGACCACGCGCGCAGAGCGGCAGGACGGGCAGCGCGCGCCGCTGTTGAAGTCTCTCAGACAATCTCTGCAAAGTGCGGGCATTTCGCCGTCTCGTTTGGGCTTGGATCAGGGAGCAACCCTACGCTGCGCGAGAGGTGAATTCAAACATCCAGTCTTTGTACTTTGCCACGTCAACGCTTATGTAAGAATTACCTTTTAGGAGACGCCCATGTCGTTTGATCAAATAGCCCTGAATTTCCTGAGCGAGAACACGTTCATCGTGCTGCTCGCCGTGTTTATCATTATTTGTATCCTGCTGGGCGTTCGCATCGTACCGCAATCGGAGAAATTTGTGGTGGAGCGCTTTGGTCGTCTGCGCTCGGTTCTGGGGCCTGGGATCAACCTGATCGTGCCGTTCCTCGATAAGGTGGCGCATAAGATTTCCATTCTGGAACGCCAGCTTCCCAATGCTTCGCAGGATGCGATCACGGCGGACAACGTGTTGGTGCAGGTGGAAACTTCGGTGTTCTACCGCATTCTAGAGCCTGAAAAGACAGTTTACCGTATCCGCGATGTGGACGGCGCGATTGCGACGACGGTGGCGGGGATGGTGCGCTCTGAGATCGGCAAGATGGAGTTAGACGAGGTGCAATCTAACCGCACGCAGCTTATTTCCGAGATCAAGAAACTGGTCGAAAGCGCAGTGGATGATTGGGGTATCGAAGTGACGCGCGCCGAACTGCTTGACGTGAACCTCGATCAAGCGACCCGCGATGCGATGTTGCAGCAGCTTAACGCCGAACGCGCGCGCCGCGCGCAGGTGACAGAGGCCGAAGGATCGAAACGCGCGGTCGAGCTATCTGCTGACGCGGAACTTTATGCAGCAGAGCAAATCGCCAAAGCCCGCCGCATTTCTGCGGATGCTGAGGCCTACGCGACAAGTGTTGTGGCAAAAGCGATTGCAGACAACGGCATGGAAGCTGCGCAATACCAGGTTGCTTTGAAACAGGTCGAGGCGTTGAAAGCGCTTGGAACTAGCGCAGGTTCGCAAACAATTGTCGTGCCATCAAGCGCGATGGATGCGTTCGGCGATGCCTTCAAGATGCTCAAGGGAGGGTCCAAGTGATGTGGACCTCTTGGGTATTCTGGATGATCGCTGCCGTCGGCTTGGCCATTCTGGAAGTTTTCCTGCCGAGCTTTATCTTCCTAGGGTTCGCAATAGGCGCAGCGCTTGTCGGGCTCATCTTGTTGTTTGGCGGGACGGCTGTTAGCCTCAGCGTTCCCATGACATTTCTTGTCTTTGCGGTTGTATCCCTGATTTCATGGATATTGCTACGCCAGCTACTCGGCGTTCACAAAGGCCAAGTGAAAGTCTGGGATAAGGATATCAACGACTAGAGTGCTGCAAGCTCTGCGATGATCGCCTCTGCCGCGCCTTTGCGATCCTGCGCATCGCGGATTGGGCGGCCAACGACGATATGATCTGCGCCATCGGCAATTGCACTTGCGGGGGTCGCGACACGTTTCTGATCGCCGAGTGCGGCTCCGCTGGGGCGCACACCGGGCGTCACGATCAAACGGCCTTTGGATTCGGGCAGAGCACGAATAGCAGCCGCTTCTTGCGGCGAGGCGATGATACCATCTGCGCCAGCGTCAAAAGCACGGCCCGCGCGTTCGATCACCAGATCAGGAACAGCGCCGTCGCGCAGCATGCAATCATCAAGATCACTGCGATCCAACGACGTTAGAATCGTCACGCCCAAGATTTTCAAATTTGTGCCTGACGCGCCTTCCTTGGCGGCGCGAATGACATGTGGATCGCCATGGACCGTCAGGAAATCGAGATCGAATTGCGCAAGGCCACGGACTGCCGCCTCAACCGTCGCGCCAATGTCGAACAGCTTCATATCCAGAAAGATACGCTTGCCCATCTCTGCCTTCAGCTCGTTCGCCAAGGCAAATCCGCCGCCTGTCAGCATGCCAAGGCCGATCTTGTAGAACGACACTGTCTCGCCCAAGGTTTCGGCCATTTTCAGCCCTTCAAGCGCATTTGGCACATCAAGGGCGACGATAAGGCGATCATCTGACATATTGGCTTCTCCTGCTGAATACGCCCTCCTATTGCGTGGAAGGTGTATGCAGGTCAAGCCGCTGGAAATTTAGCTCGCGAAGCCTTCGGGCAGAACGCCAGGGGCGAATTTCACGTAGGATTTGCTGATACGGTATTCCGGCATGCGCTGTACTTGGCGCATTGCTTCGGAAATGAAGGCTAGCATGGGATTGCGTTTTTCCGCGTCGCGGCCGGGTTTTACCTGGCAATCAAAGATCATGTCGCCCGTGTCAGTGATAAACGACACCTTGCCGCTGCCACCTGTTTCGGGGCTGAATTCGTTTATTGGCGTCACGTCGATCCGCTTTACGATCATCATTGTCTTGCTCCTGTTTCCACTCCTGCTCGGGAGTAATCTTTTGTTAACTATATGAACCATAAACCTGCCAATCTGGGCGAAATGTGTCCGAATGAGCGTTAATATCGTGGCAGCCTGCTCTTGATACAGATTGCTTTGCCCCCCACATTAATGACGAGGCCCGACGCCAAGCGCGCTGCAAAGCAGGCGCAAAATCCAGTCGGGTGCTTTATAAAGGAGTACGGCCATGGACCTTAACAAGTTCACTGAGCGTTCGCGCGGATTTATCCAAGCGGCGCAAACCATTGCGCAGCGTGAAGATCACCAGCGTTTAACCCCCGAGCATATTCTAAAAGCCTTGATGGATGATGACCAAGGGCTTGCATCCAACCTGATCACCCGTGCCGGTGGTGCCCCCGCGCGCGTCGTGGAAGCGCTTGAAGTGTCGCTTGGCAAGATTGCTAAAGTGAGTGGCGATTCAGGGCAGGTCTACCTGGACAACCAAACGGCGAAGGTTCTGGACGAGGCGGAAAAGCTGGCCAAGAAAGCCGGAGACAGTTTCGTTCCCGTAGAGCGTATCTTGCAAGCGCTCGCGCTGGTGAAGTCCAAAGCGCGCGAAGCGCTGGAAGCGGGCGCAGTGTCGGCGCAAACGCTGAACAGCGCCATTAACGACATTCGCAAAGGGCGCACCGCCGATAGTGCGAGCGCCGAAGAAGGCTATGACGCGCTCAAGAAATACGCGACGGACCTGACGGCATTGGCCGAGCAGGGCAAGATCGACCCGATCATTGGCCGCGACGAGGAAATTCGCCGCACCATGCAGGTGCTCTCGCGCCGCACCAAGAATAACCCGGTGCTGATCGGTGAACCCGGTGTTGGTAAAACGGCGATTGCCGAGGGTCTTGCGCTGCGCATCGTTAATGGTGACGTGCCCGAGAGCCTGCGCAACAAACGCCTCATGTCGCTTGATATGGGCGCGCTGATTGCGGGTGCAAAATATCGGGGTGAATTCGAGGAGCGCCTGAAGGCGATCCTGAGCGAAGTCACGGCAGCCGCAGGTGAAATCGTGCTGTTCATCGACGAAATGCACACGCTGGTTGGTGCGGGCAAGGCCGATGGCGCGATGGATGCCTCCAACCTTTTGAAACCTGCGCTTGCGCGCGGTGAACTTCACTGTGTCGGTGCGACCACTTTGGATGAATACCGAAAGCACGTTGAAAAAGATGCAGCCCTTGCGCGGCGTTTCCAGCCTGTGATGGTCGAGGAACCGACGGTTGAGGATACGATTTCGATCCTGCGGGGTATCAAGGAAAAGTACGAACTCCACCATGGCGTGCGCATTTCCGACAGCGCGCTTGTGGCGGCGGCAACCCTGTCGCACCGCTATATCACAGATCGTTTCCTACCGGACAAAGCGATTGATTTGATGGACGAGGCTGCATCGCGTCTGCGCATGGAAGTGGATTCCAAGCCAGAAGAGCTGGACACGCTGGACCGTGATATCATGCAGAAGCAGATCGAAGCGGAAGCGTTGAAATTGGAAGATGACCAACCCTCCAAGGATCGTCTTGAGGTGCTCGAAAAGGATCTGGGCGATCTGCAAGAACGCTCCAGTGAGATGACGGCGCAGTGGCAAGCTGAGCGCGACAAGCTGGCGGGTGCGCGCGCTCTCAAAGAGCAGCTTGACCGTGCGCGCGCCGATCTGGATATCGCCAAGCGCGAGGGCAATCTCGCCAAAGCGGGCGAGTTGTCCTACGGAGTGATCCCTGATCTGGAAAAGGCGTTGGGCGAAGCAGAAGATCGCGAAGAGGGCGGCGTTATGGTCGAAGAGGCCGTGCGTCCCGAGCAGATCGCAGGCGTGGTCGAGCGTTGGACAGGTATCCCCATGTCCAAGATGCTTGAGGGCGAGCGCGACAAGCTGCTGCGCATGGAAGACGCACTGCATGGCCGCGTGATTGGCCAACATACGGCAGTGAAATCGGTCGCGGATGCGGTACGCCGTGCGCGCGCCGGTCTCAACGACGAGAACCGTCCGCTTGGATCGTTCCTATTCCTTGGGCCAACGGGCGTAGGAAAAACTGAGCTGACGAAAGCGGTCGCCGAGTTCCTGTTTGACGATGATGGCGCTATGGTGCGGATTGATATGTCGGAGTTCATGGAGAAGCATTCGGTCTCGCGTCTCATCGGCGCGCCTCCCGGCTATGTGGGCTACGATGAGGGAGGCGTGTTGACCGAAGCAGTCCGCCGTCGCCCTTATCAGGTCGTGCTGTTCGACGAGGTCGAAAAGGCGCATCCGGATGTGTTCAACGTGCTCTTGCAGGTGCTCGATGATGGCGTTTTGACTGATGGTCAGGGCCGCACCGTGGATTTCAAACAGACGTTGATCATTCTGACGTCCAACCTTGGGGCGCAGGCGCTGAGCATGTTGCCTGAAGGGTCCGACAGCAGCGATGCGAAACGCGACGTGATGGATGCGGTGCGCGCGCATTTCCGGCCCGAGTTCCTCAACCGTCTCGATGAGACGATCATCTTCGATCGCCTCGCACGCGAGGATATGGCGGGTATCGTGGACATCCAGCTTGGGCTTTTGGCCAAGCGTCTGGCGGGCCGCAAGATCACGCTCGATCTGGACGATGCCGCGCGCAAATGGCTCGCGGATGAAGGGTATGACCCCGTGTTCGGCGCACGCCCCTTAAAGCGTGTGATCCAGCGCGCGCTGCAGAACCCATTGGCTGAAATGCTGCTTGCGGGTGATGTAGGCGACGGCGCAACGCTGTCGGTGAGCGCTGGTGTCGAGGGTTTGATCATCGGCGATACCGTTGCGAGTATCAATCGCCCGCGTCCGGATGATGCGGTCGTACATTGAAACAACCTGTGCTTTGACACTTAGACGATGAAACGAAAGAACGGCCACGCAACAACAAGCGTGGCCGTTTTTATGATAATGCCCCCTGATATGGTGATTTTCGATTGTGATGGTGTGCTGGTGGACAGTGAAATGATCACCAATCGCGTGATGCAGAAGAGCCTTTCCCAGCATGGGCTGCCACTTGAGATTGACGACATCATGGACCTTTTCGTGGGCGGCACGATGCAAGGGGTCATGGACCTTGCCCTTGATATGGGGGCGAAACTGCCGGGTGACTGGCTCGATCAGATGTATTCCGAAATGCACGCGGTTCTGGCGCAGGAGGTCGAGCCTGTGGCAGGCGCGATCGCTGTTCTGGACGCGCTCGATGCGGCTAGGATTCCCTATGCGATCGGCTCGAACGGGCCGCACGCGAAAATGGCGGTGACCTTACCCAAATGTGGTTTGCAAGAGCGCTTTGAGGGCCGCAGATTCTCACGCGAGGATGTGGCAAATCCCAAACCTGCACCTGATGTCTATCTCAAAGCGGCAAACGAGGCTGGCATCGCGCCAAGCCGCTGCGTCGTGATCGAGGATAGTGCGAGTGGAGCGAGGGCAGGGGTTGCTGCTGGCATGTTCACTTTCGGCTTTCACGCGGAAACGCCGAAAGAGCGGCTCGCCCCGATCTGTGATGCACTGTTCGCGGATATGTCCGAGTTGCCAACGCTTCTGGGTCTCAAACCGCATAGCGGGGGCGCAGGGTCATAGACTGCGCCCCCGCTTCCAAACCAGATGTCTGCGTGAGTGGTTAACCGGTTGGAAGATTACCGGGGCGTCGTTACTCGCCCGGTTTCGGCAGAACGCCCGCTTGCGCCGCGTCTGCGAGTTCCTGCTCGCTCAGCACGCCGTCCCCGTCGGCATCGGCCAGGGTGAACTGGTCTTCGCTGATTTCCGGATAGGCGGCTTTCACCTCGTCCATATCCAGCATCTTGTCCCCGTTTGCGTCAGCGTCCGACATGGCAAAACTGGCCGTTGCAAGGGTGAGCGCCGCGAGTGTGGTTGTAGCTTTGGTAAATATGTGTCGTCCCTGTTTGAGTCTGCGCATCCAAATATGTGCGCATTGCCAGTGTCGGATATTGCGATCCGTAAAACATCCTTTGAGAGGTTTTGGTGCGAAGTTCGGCTATAAACCGCGTGTTGTGCAAGATGTGATCGGCGCTCTCCCGCGCGGTCAAATTGCAATGTGCTGGATCGGCTAAGATAGGCCCAGCGGGTACGCTGCTTTGTTCAAGAAAGCGCCTGAATAGAAAAACCCCACCGGCTTGCGCCGATGGGGAATTGCTTTTCGTGAGTGGTGGCTGTTTTTACATTTTCGGCATGATCACCGCGTCGATCACGTGGATGACGCCGTTGGACGCTTCGATGTCAGCTGCCGTGACGTTTGCGCCGCCGACGGTGACGCCGCCTTCCGTCATGATCTTGACGTCGCTGCCTTGCACGGTTGTTGCCATCATGCCGTCGCTCAGGTCAGCAGCCATTACTTTGCCTGCGACGACGTGATAGGTCAGGATCGCCGTCAACTGGTCCTTGTTCTCAGGCAAAAGCAATGTTTCGACAGTGCCTTCGGGCAAAGCGGCAAAGGCATCATCCGTAGGGGCGAATACGGTGAACGGACCCTCGCCCTTAAGGGTGTCGACAAGGCCGGCGGCTTGAACGGCAGCGACGAGCGTGCCAAACGTGCCCGCGCCAACTGCTGTATCGACGATGTCCTTGGAATGGCCACCCGCAAAAGCAGGGCCGGAGATAAGAGCGGCGGCAGTCAAAGCGAGATATGTTCTACGAAGCATGGTGTGTATCCTTCAAAAAATTTGTCCAATACCAGACGTGGTATTGACTAGGATACGGGGGCTGCGAGGCTTTGGATCTGCGGGGAAATCCGCCTATGATGCTTGACGAAACGCGCGCACGGCCTAAGCTTAGGCCGCGCGCGAGAACCACTCAATTTCTTGTGACCCAGCGTCAGCAGAGCGTGATTGATCCGGCGTTATTCATGGCCGATTGCGGTCTTTGCGATGCTGTCCAGAAGTGCCTCTACCTCTTTCATCGCGCCCTCGGGCATGGTGCGATAGCCGATCGTGGTTTCGTTTGGCCTATCAGGGCTAACCATCACGAAAATACCGTAGGGACAGAACTGGATGTTCATCGGATCGGCCTCCATCACTTTGCGCGACAGGCTGGCAGAGCAGAAGCTATAGACGTCCGCATTCAGGAATAGCGTGCGATCAGAGCCGACGTCGGCCTTCGTGCGCTCCAGCATATCGCCCACATGGCTGGTGCTGTCGATCACGAGGCCTTGATCCAGAATGGCGCTTTCCAACCCAAAGACCACGTCGTCAAAGCTCTGCGCGCTCGTGTAGGTCACGGTGGCTTGGGCTAGTAGCGGAGTGGCAAGGGTCAGTGCAAACGCGGCTGCGATGGAAATTCGGGTCATGGGATGCTCCTTGGGTCACGTTGATCTGCGCGCTCTTGTACCTTGCACGCGAATTGAACACTGTCATGGCATGGGCGGGGGCGTCCTTGCTATAGATCAAACCGGGGCCGGGGGGAATTGCGCCATGGGATTTGCGATGAATGTTCTTGAGGGTCTGGCGCTATTGTTTGCCTTTACAATCGGCGTGCTAATTTTAACAGGTCTGATCCTTTTCATTCTGGACCGAGTGCAGACTGAAGACGCCATTCGGCGCAATTATCCGGTGATCGGACGGTTCCGGCATTTGTTTGCCACGCTTGGCGAGTTCTTTCGCCAGTATTTCTTTGCGATGGACCGCGAGGAATTGCCGTTCAACAGGGCGCAGCGCGAATGGGTAAAGCGCGCAGGCGAGGGGCATGGCAATACGGTCGCCTTCGGTTCGACCCGCAATCTCAATATCGTGGGCACGCCGATCTTCGCCAATGCCGCCTTTCCGCCGCTGGATGATCAATTCGCCAGTTCCGAACCTTTGGTGATTGGTGAGCAGGCGCGCCAGCCGTTCACTGCAACCAGCTTTTTCAATATTTCCGGCATGAGTTACGGCGCGATTTCAAAGCCCGCCGTGCAAGCGCTTAGCCGCGGTGCCAAGGAAGCAGGCGTTTGGCTCAACACCGGAGAGGGCGGGCTTAGCCCGTTCCACCTAGAGGGGGGCTGCGACGTGATTTTCCAGATAGGCACGGCGAAATACGGCGTGCGCGATGAACACGGCGGTCTAAGCGATGACAAGCTGCGCAAGGCGGCAGCGCATCAAAGCGTGCGCATGTTCGAGGTCAAGCTGGCCCAAGGGGCAAAACCCGGCAAGGGCGGTATCCTGCCCGGCGAAAAGGTGACGCCCGAGATTGCCGAAATTCGCGGCATTGCCGCTGGATCGGACAGCCTGTCGCCCAACCGCCATCTTGGGGTGGATGATTGGGGTGATCTGCTGGATCTGGTTGAGCATATCCGCGAGGTCACGGGCAAGCCTGTGGGCATCAAGACCGTCGTGGGCACCGAAGACGGCCTGCAAGGCCTGTTCGACCAAATTGGCACGCGGGGGCCGCAAAGCGCGCCCGATTTCATCACTATCGATGGTGGGGAGGGCGGCACAGGGGCTGCGCCCATGCCGCTGATTGATCTGGTGGGCATGTCCATTCGCGAAGCTCTGCCGCTTGTCGCCGATATGCGCGATGCAGCGGGCTTGAAACCTCGCATCCGGATCATCGCCAGCGGCAAGCTGGTGAACCCCGGTGACATCGCCTGGGCCTTGGCGGCGGGAGCTGATTTCGTCACCTCTGCGCGTGGTTTCATGTTTGCTCTGGGCTGCATTCAAGCGCTGAAATGCAACAAGAACACCTGCCCGACGGGGATCACCACCCATGATCCGCGCTTTCAGAAGGGGCTGGTCGTCGAGGATAAATACAAGCGTGTGGCGCGCTATGCCAAGAGCATCGTCAAAGAGGTGGAAACCATTGCCCATTCCGTCGGCGTGGCCGAACCGCGCCTGCTACGGCGCCAGCACGTGCGTATCATGCAAGGCGACGGGCGCTCGCGGCCTATGTCCCAGCTGTATCCGCCGCAAGGATCAGTTGCCGCCGAGTAGGTTTTTCAATCCCTTGCCCAGCTCTTTTTCCAAGGTGTTCTTTGCCGCATCTTCGAGCTTTTTCTGCGCTGCTTTGTCGAGGCCAAGTTGCTGTGCTGCTCTTTCAGCTGCCTTTTTGGCAGCGTCTTCAACTTTTTGGCGCGCCCTGTCCTCCAGCTTTTTCGCTTCGGCCTGCGCCTTGGCGCGCAGTTTTTCCTTCTCGGCCTCTGCCTGATCGATCAGCTTTTGCTTTTCGCGCTCGATCTCCTGACGCGCTTGTTCTTCCAGCTTCTTACGTTCGTTTTCGAGGTTTAGCGCTGCCTCGAGATCGGGGCGAATCGTTGGATTGGACCAAGGCCCTTTGATGCGCACGGGAATTTCGATGCGATCCTGACTGCCCACATCCTTTGCGATCGGGGTGATCAGATAATCCAACGTTTGCGCACCCAGATTAATGTAGCCCTCGCCCTTGGCATCCACACGCCCTGTAGAGACGGTGAGATCGTCGTTTTGCAGGCTGCCGCCACTGATTACGCCGTTGGCGGAAAGGTTCGTGAATTGGGTCAGGCTCGCGTTTGCGTTGCCTTGGCGGATGAGCCCCTCAAGATCGATGCCGGAAATCGTGCCTTGCGGCACCGAAAGCGCCACCTGACCAGAGAGCGAGCGCATGATCGCATCCACAGAGCCGCCCGAACCAAGGAACGAGACGTTGAGATTGCCGTTGCCAGCGATCTTGTCGACACCTGCAAGCGCAGTGAGCAAGGGACCAAGCGCGACGGAACTTGCGCGCAGATCGCCGCCCACGGACAGGCCGCTGCGGTTATTGGCGACGAAATTGCCTGCGAAACTGCCTTGGTATGCCCGCAGATCGTTTATCGAAATGACTGCGCGTGAATTGTCGATTGCGACGCCCAGATCGGCTGCGCCAAGTTGGAGGTTGCCCAAATTGATCGACCTTGCCGTCAGTTTGATGTTGCCGTTCACTGCGCCGAGCGCGCTGGCGTCGATCGGGGTTGTGGGCCAGCCTGCGCCGCTTGATGTACTTTCGTTTGCGCCACTGCTGTCGCCGCCGGACAGGGCGCTGAAATCAAGGTCGCCCGCTTGCAAGGTCGCGTTGACATTGGGGGTAGCGCCGCCCAGCCCGATGGATAGGCCACCGCTGAACGTGTTCTGATCGAGCGAGACGGTAAGTCCGCTCAGGTCCAACCGGTTTGACTTGAACGACAGGGCCGTGCTTGCCTTGATCGCACGTCCGAAACCTTGGGGCAGATCAGGGGCGGTCTGGCCCAGCGCGCGCATCAGGTTGGCGGTGCTTGGGATGTTCGCCGTGACATTGCCCGATAGGGCAGGGGCACCGCCTGCGATAGCGAAGTCCATTGCGCCCGAGACATTCGCACCTGCCATGGACGCGCTTAGATCGCGCAAGGTGGCGCTGATATTCTCGCCCTTGATGTTTGCCGTGATATTGCTTTTCAGTGCGGGGACCGCGCTGGGCGAAAGACCGAAATTGCTAAGCGGTTGACCTAAAAGTTCGGCGCTGCGCGCGGCGTTGGGCAGGCTCAGCGCAAGATCCGCGGTGATGTTCGGCGTTCCATCTTGCAGCGCGATATCAGCTTTGCCCGACATGCGGGCCTCCTCCATCGACGCGGTAAGGCCGGTGAGGCCCGCCGTGATGTTGGAGCCGTTCAGCGACAGTGTCACCGCGCTGGCAAGGCTGGGATTAAAGGCGGGATCGAGGCCGAAGGTTTCGGGCGTCTGGCCCAGCATGCGCATCAACTGGCCAGCGTTCTTTATGTCCGCGTTCAGCTTGGCCGTGACTTGCGGCGCATCCGGTGCCAGCACGATATCCGCGTCGCCCGATAGGGTGCTTGCATCAAGCCCAAGCGCCATTTTGCGCAGGGCAAGGCGCGTGCCATCAAAACTGACCTGACTGTTGACGGACAGCTTTGGATCGAAATCGCCGGAAAGGCCCAGCGCGGCAGGGTCTTGTCCCAACGCGCGCAATAGCGCTCCGGCGCGCGGGATATCTGCGTTGATCTGCATCGCCGCTTCGGGTTTGATCGACGCCGTTCCCTCAAAAGCAATGTTCGCGCCAGCGCCCTGCAGCGTGCCCCTGAGCGCCGTTTGCGCGCCCTTGCTCAGGCCCATGACATCCGCGACGTTCGCATTTAAAACGAGGCGTTCGGTAAAGGGCGTGACGCCCAGCATGACCTGCGCCGCGCCGCCCATGTCGGGCCAGCTGAGATCCAGATCGACATTCTCGAAAGATTGATCTGTACCGGTGCCATGATCAATATAGCGCAAGGACGCATCACTGATCAGCGCGCGCTCTAACGAGAGATCGAAACTTTGCCCATCCTCGCTTGTGGTGGCTGCGGGCGTTTCGGTTGGCGTAGCGTCGCTCGGGAAGAACTCCCAATTGGCGCGCCCGTCGGCTGCGCGTTCAAGAATGACGCGGGGGCTTTTCGCCTCCAGTTTTGTGACGCGGATCGTGCCGCCCAAAAGCGCAGGCACGTCGATGCCGATCGCGAGGCTGTTGGAGGTGAGCAAGGGCCCGTTTTTAGCCCACTCGGCACTGCTGATACTGGCGGGTCCGGTCGTGACGCCAAGTGTAGGATAAAGGCTGATTGATGTGTCAGGGCTAATCGTGACGACGCGTCCGGTCTGTTTGCTCAGTTGATCCGCTGCGATGCGCGCGATGCGATCGCCCGGCAACATCAAGAGGCCGATCACGGCCAAAGCCACCGCTACGAGGACGATCACGACAAGTCTGATCAAGAAACGCATTTATCTGCTCCGCCTTTTACATGCGAGTCTATGCGTTGGCCGGTGTGGCTGCAACGTCGCTCGCACGGATCAACGCTCCGCAGGCGGGTTTGTTCCTGCGCCTCGCCTCTTCTCAAGGCGCGCCGCGCGGTGTAGGGAGCGCGTCATGACACAAAACCCTCCTTCGCTTCGCCCCGATCTCGCGCCTGTCGTCAGATTGCCTGACGCTGCGCGCCCCGGTCAGCCCCGTATCGGCATGGTCAGCCTTGGTTGCCCCAAGGCGCTGGTTGATAGTGAGCGTATCCTGACGCGGCTGCGCGCCGAGGGCTACGGTATTTCGCCCGATTATGCGGGCGCGGATGCGGTGATCGTAAATACATGTGGCTTCCTTGACAGCGCTAAGGCCGAAAGCCTTGATGCGATCGGCGAGGCATTGAAAGAGAATGGCAAAGTGATCGTGACGGGCTGCCTTGGCGCGGAACCTGACTACATCCGTGAGCACCATCCCAACATTCTGGCCGTTACTGGACCGCATCAATATGAGCAGGTTCTGGACGCTGTGCACGTGGCCGTGCCGCCCTCGCCCGATCCTTTCGTGGATTTGCTGCCAGCGAGCGGCGTGTCGTTGACGCCCCGCCATTATAGTTACCTTAAGATTTCCGAGGGCTGTAATCACAAGTGCAAGTTCTGCATCATTCCCGATATGCGCGGACGTCTTGTGTCGCGCCCTGCCCATGCGGTGCTGCGCGAGGCTGAAAGGCTTTTCGAGAGCGGCGTCAAGGAACTGCTGGTGATTTCACAGGATACCAGCGCGTACGGGCTTGATCGCAAATACGACGTGAACCCGTGGAAAGATGGCGAGGTGCGCAGCCACATCACTGATCTTTCCCGCGAAATGGGCAAGCTGGGTGCATGGGTGCGGCTGCATTACGTTTACCCCTATCCATCCGTGCGAGAATTGATTCCGTTGATGGCAGACCCTGAGAGCGGCCTGTTGCCCTACCTTGATATTCCCTTCCAGCACGCGCATCCCGATGTCTTGAAACGCATGGCGCGCCCTGCCGCTGGCGCCAAAACGCTGGACGAGATCGCAGCGTGGCGTGCGCAATGCCCTGACATTACCCTGCGCAGCACGTTCATTGTCGGCTATCCCGGCGAGACGGAGGCAGAGTTCCAGACCCTGCTGGACTGGATGGCCGAAGCGCAGCTCGACCGTGTCGGGTGTTTTCAGTACGAGAACGTCGCCGGTGCGCGCTCCAACGCTTTGGCGGATCATGTGCCGGGCGAGGTCAAGCAGGATCGCTGGGACCGTTTCATGGAAAAGGCGCAGGCCATTTCCGAGGCGAAGCTCTTGGCAAAGGTCGGCACGCGCATGGATGTGATCATCGACGAGATTGACGAGGACGCCGCCACCTGCCGCACCAAATCAGATGCGCCGGAAATTGATGGTAACTTGTTCATAGACGAGGGTTTCGAGCATCTGAGCGTTGGCGATATCGTTAGCGTCACGGTGGATGAGGCGGGTGAATACGATCTTTGGGGCGTACTTGATCGTTAACGCGTTAAGGATTCGCTAACCATCTTTGCGTAGCCATGGGTGATGTTACTGCGAAGCCTCAAGATCATCGCCCTGTGCTCTCCCGTGCTTGCTGCCTGCTCCAGCGGCAGTGGCGAGGATGCGAGCGCGGCTTGCACAGTGCTCTGCGCGAGTGATGCGGACGGCGCCGCTATTGCCAAGACCATGCGCACGCTCTCTACGTCCGGCGGTTTGGCTGGCGGCCTTGCGAGCGCCGACTACGATCCAATTTCGGGCACGTTCACCATTACCGCCCCCGGCCTTTCGGCGCAAATGGGCCGGTTTCCCACGGCAGATTATCGCGATTTGCTTGCCATGCGCGACGCGGCGGGGGTGCACAACGCCAATTTCGGGCAAGGCCAAGGCACGCGGCTGGTGATCTACTCGGGCGGTATGGCTGGCAATGTGCTGAACATCGCCAGCTACGGGCGCACTGGTCCAAGCGAAATGCCCCTCAGTGGCACTGCTCGCTTTGACGGGGATTATGCGGGCTTCACCAGCACGCGGCGCATCAATGGCAAGGCACGGCTGGACGTGGATTTTGCGCGCGAAACGATAGAGGGGCGCATCACAGAGCGCATCTTTCGCCAGCGCCCTGATAATGTCGTCGATGTGGTCAATCCGCTCAGCACGCTCGTGCTGGAGGAAACCAGCCTAAGCAGCGACGGCAGTTTTCAGGGCGTTACCGGGGGCGGCCAGATCGTGAACGGTCAAATCCTGTGGAACCCAGCGAGCGGCAGTTTTGTCGGGCTGATCGGCGGTGCTACGGGCGATGAGGTGGTCGGCACCGTCGCCGTGACCCACCGCGCGCCTTCGGGTGCCACTTTTGACGAAATCGGCGGCTTTCTTGCGACGCGATAGGGTTTGGGGTTAGGTGGGCCCCAAGCAACAGGAGCAAACCAGATGAGCACGCCAAAACAGATCACCGTAGAGGGCCATAGCTTTGACATCGTGACAGAGAAAACCAGCAATGGTTGGCAGGTGGAAGTCGTGAACGCCGCCAAATCAGCCTTTGCGTTCGATCCTACGTTCAAGAGTGAAGCAGAGGCGATTTCACATGCTAGCGATGCGCTGCAGAGCACTGATATTGGCAACTTTTTGGGCTAATAGTCATAGCCTGCAAACAGGTTTGTAGGCTCTCTTGGTATTTCTAGCCCGATCAGCTTTGACCAGACTTCCCCGGGTCGCCAAATGCCATCCATAAGATCAAAGGCGTCCTGCTCGCGCGCACCTTTGATTTTAGCATACTTATACATGAACGCACTTATGCGGGCGTTGTCGATGCAATGAACATGTACGCGTTCGCCAGCTAGCTGCGCAATCGCGGTTTCGAAGAGATCAAAATTTGCCTGTGTCGGGGTTTCGAATTCCACAGGGATGCAGATGTAGCTCATCCCTAAAGTGGCAAGGGTGCTTGCCTCGTCCGGCAAAGCACCCTTGTTATGATGCGGTCCAAGATTAATGACATGCTTAACGCGTAGCTATAATAGAAGAGCGAATTGATCCTCAGTGGGTTGACCCGACAGGCTCAGTTTATCCGACTAACGTCGCCAATTTAGAATTTCTTCTTGATCAGCGCTTACATCAGGACCTGCCCAAACTCTTCGCGCAAGTTCCGTTTCAGAACTTTGCCTGTGGCATTGCGCGGCAAGCTATTGGTGAACACGACAGCATCGGGTTTTTGCCAACTGGCGATCTTACCCTCGAAGAAGGCGATCAGATCGGCGGGATCGGGATCGCGCCCTTCGGCCTTTACCGCGACCAGCACGGGGCGCTCGTCCCATTTGGGATGCGCTGCGCCGATGACGGCCGCCTCCAGCAGATCGGGATGGGCGGCGGCGATATTTTCCAGCTCGACCGAGCTGATCCACTCACCACCCGATTTGATGATATCCTTGGAGCGATCGCAGATCGTCATGTAACCATCGGGGTCAATGCGCGCGACGTCGCCGGTGTCGAACCAGCCATCCCGAAGGGCTTCGGGTTTCTCGGGGCGGAAATAACCCGTGAGCACCCAAGGACCACGCACCAGCAAATCGCCTTGGGCGGCACCATCATGGGGCAGGTCATTGCCGTCCTCATCGACGATTTTCAATTGCATCCCAAAGGGTGGTCGCCCCTGATTCTCGCGCAGTTTGCGTTGCGCCTCAAGCGGGAGTGCGCCGTGTTTGGCAAGGGGTTGGTTAGAGGTGCCTAGCGGGCTCATCTCGGTCATGCCCCAAGCGTGGACCAGATCGACATTATAAACGTCGCGGAAGGTGTCGATCATCACGGGCGGGCAGGCAGAGCCGCCGACGACCGTGCGCTTAAGGCTATCGAGTGTGCTGCCCGCATCTTTGGCGGCCATCAGCAGGCCTTGCCAAATCGTCGGAACGCCAAGCGCTACATTGACCTTTTCCCGATCAATGAGTTTCAACAGGCTGGAGCCGTCCAGCCCCGGCCCCGGCATCACCAATTGTGCGCCGACCATGGCTGCCGCATAAGGTGTGCCCCATGCGTTGACGTGGAACATGGGCACGACGGGCAAGATGATATCGCGCGCAGAAAAGCCGATGCAATCGGGCAGCGCAGAAGCGAAACTATGCAGCATCGTAGAGCGGTGGGAGTATAGCACGCCCTTGGGATTGCCCGTCGTGCCTGAAGTGTAGCACAGGCTGGACGCCGTGTTCTCGTCGAAATCGGGCCAAGCGTAATCATCATCGCCGGTCTCGATCAACTCGTCGTAGAATTGCAGTTCAGGGATTTGTTCCAGCGCGGATTCGTTGCGAGTACCCATCAGAACAATCGCCTTAAGCGTCGGCATTTTATCGCGCAGCGCAGTGGCAAGCGGCAGGAAGGTTGCGTCGATAAAGAGCACTTCATCCTCGGCATGGTTCACGATGTAGACCAGTTGTTCTGGGAACAGACGTGGATTGATCGTGTGGCAGACGAACTGTCCGCCGGACACGCCGAAATAGATCTCCAGATGGCGGCGGTTGTTCCATGCGATCGTGGCGCAGCGTGCGGAAGGCTTCAGGCCCATTTTTGTGAGCGCGCTGGCCAGATTTTTGGCGTTGCGCTGCACCTCGCCCCAATTGGAGCGGGTGACGCTGCCATCGGTTTCGACCGAGGTGATTTCAGTTTTCGCGTGATATGTGCCCGCGTGATCCAACAGCGCCGAGATCAGCAAGCGGCCTTGCATCATTTGCCCTAGCATTGGCATCTCCTCCCAAAGATTTTCTGACAGGAGGGGGCGACACGCGACTTTTGTCAATCAATTTGCAGCGTTAAGTAGCGCGCTAAACCGACAGGCGCGCAAGGAGATCGGTGTTTTCACAATAGCTTGGCGAATGCGAAGTGCCGCCTTTGTGTGCAGCCAGCCATTTACCGCATGCCCCGGGAAAGGCGCAGTTGGTGCAGGCAAAGACCGCATCCGTGATTTCGTCGATGGACACATCGCCGGCAAGCGCGCGGCTTTGAAGATCGATGCCGCGTGTGCTGGACATGGTGTCTAGCAATGCGGCGTGTTTCTTGAGTGACGTGCGATCTGTCATAACTATCCCTGTGCTTAGCTCGAGGAGGAGACTAGTCAGATCAGTAAGGCGCGCTTTGATTTAGATCAGTTTTGCGCTGCGTGTGCGATCTGGCAGGTCTGGCGCGGCGGCGAAATAGGCGTTGACGCAGTCTTGAACGCGGCGAAAGCGATCCCCGCCAAGATGCGTGCCGCCGTACCAGCGCGTGACGATGATCAGATGATCGCTCAGTTCCGCGCGCTCGAGCATGCGCAGGATGATCGCGCCTGCACCGCTTTCGCCGTCGTCATTTTTGATCGGCCCGCCGTGCGTGGCAAGCAGGGCCCATGTATTATGCGTTGCTTTGACGAAACGCTTGTTGCGCTTGAGATCCTTGAGCAGCGCCAGCGCGTCCGATTTGCTGCGGGCAGGTGCGCCGCTGACTGCATATTTCGAGCCGCGATCGGTGATCACATGGGCGATCTGGAACACTATTTCAGCGTGGCCGCAGTCTTGCGCACGATCTCGATCCGTGCGGCGTTGGGCGGGTGCGTGCCGAGGAACCTGTTGCCGGGATCGGCAATCGTGGTGAAAAATGCAGCGCCGCGCACCGGATCATATCCGGCCTTATGGGTGATGATCGTGCCGAGGCGGTCTGCCTCCAGTTCGAAATCCTTGGAGTAACTGCGCGCGCCGAGCGAAGCACCGACCTCTTGCGCGGATTGCACCATCTGATCTCCGCCACCGGTAATCGCGGCGATGCTGCCGAAAATCACGGCGCCCGCAGTCGCGTTTCGCTGCTGGCGCGCTATGTGACTTTCGATGTGATGTGCGGCCTCGTGGCCCATGACGAAGGCGAGTTCATCCGCGTTTTTGACCGTCGCGATCAGCGGGATGTTGAAGGCGAGCACAGGGCGTCCTGCCTTGTCCAGCGTTTGAAAGGCGTTCGGGGCCTGGCCCGGGCGATCATCTACGACGATGTTGAAATCGCAGTTCATGCCCCTGGTGCGAGCGCGGCATTCGGCTTCTGCCACCGGCTCGACAGTTTTGACTACGCTTACGAACTGGCGCGCGGCGCGCTCTGCGCTCAGGGTCGTGGCGGCGTCACGCTGCGCGGCTGGCGCGGGCTGTGTCGCAGGGCTGGGGACCGAGGGTGTGCTGGGTGCGATGCTACACGCGCCCAAGGCGAGGGCGAGCAGCGGAGCCAGAAAACGGATGTTCATAGATAAAGGTCTGCCTTCAGGTGATCTTTCAAGGTACAAGATAAGCGCGTGGCAAGGTCAATACCAGTCACGAAATCGCGCGGATTGGCGTTGCCCGCGATCGGCGTGCGCCCTAAGCTGGACTTATGTTTAGCATTGAACACGAATTTGACGCATCGGTGATCACGCTTGTCGATGACGGCGCAGCGGCGCTGCAAGAGGATGTGGTCATCAACGCTTATGCGGAGTGTATCACGCTGGAGCAATTCAATCCGCGTCTTGGGCAAGCGGAAAAGATCACACTGAGCATGGAGCAATTGCGCGATCTGGCCGCAGCGCTGGATTTACCCGAAGGCGTGTATCGTGTGCGCCCTGATCGGGAGAGTGACGAAAAAGCGTAAGGTGGAAAATATGACAACGGGATTTTTCTGGGACGAAAGCTGTTTCTGGCACGGAGGCGGAAATTACGCCAATATGATGCCTGTGCAAGGGCTGGTGCAGCCGATGGTGAACGGTGGCCTGCCGGAAAGTCCCGAAAGCAAGCGGCGTTTCAAGAACCTGCTTGATATCACGGGGCTGTCCCGCGAGTTGGCGATGCAAGGGGCGGTGCCTGCTAGCCGCGAGGATTTGCTGCGCGTACATCCTGCTGTCATGCTTGATCACTTCAAGGCGATGTCGGATGCGGGGGGCGGTGAAATCGGGCTACGCTGTCCGTTCGGCGCTGGTGGCTACGAGATTGCAGCGCAATCGGTCGGGCTTAGCATGGGTGCCTTGTCCTCCGTACTGCGCGGCGAGCTGCGCAATGCCTATGCGCTGTCGCGCCCGCCTGGGCATCATTGCACACAGGATCAACCGATGGGGTTTTGCCTGATGGCTAATATCGCGATCGCGATTGAAGCGGCGCTTGAGGGTGGCTTGGCAAAACGTGTCGCCGTGCTTGATTGGGACGTGCATCACGGCAACGGCACGGAAGCGATCTTCTACGAGCGCGCGGACGTAATGACGATTTCCATTCATCAGGAGAATAATTTTCCCATTGATAAAGGCAGTTTTGAAGATCGCGGGTCCGGTGCGGGAGAGGGGTTCAACCTCAACATTCCGTTACCGCCGGGGGCTGGACACAACAGTTACCTCGAGGCGATGGAGCATATCGCCCTGCCGCAGCTTCGTGCCTACGCGCCCGATGTGATCATCATTGCTTGTGGTTTCGACGCCGCACTCATCGATCCGCTTGGGCGGATGATGGCGACAGTTGATACATTTCGCCAGATGACCAAGCAGGTGATGCACCTTGCCGATGATATCTGCGACGGGCGGTTGATGATGTCGCATGAGGGTGGGTATTCGGAGGCCTATGTGCCGTTTTGCGGTCACGCGGTGATGCAGGAATTGAGCGGCAGTCGCATAGATGCCCCGGATCCCATGGCTGCGCTTTATGAAAAGCGGCAACCGGGGGCCGCGCATCAGCGCTTCGTCAGCGGCGAGATCGCACAGATGCGCCGCGCGCTTGCGCTTTGATGTACGGGTTTGCGGTTGAATTTTGCACGGTTCGTGGTGATGTAGACCTCACCCAGTAAGGAGGCGCATGTGCCCGATCCAAATCCAGCCGCGATGGAGTTTTTGCTGACTCGTCGTTCGCGTCCTGCGAAGACCCTGCAAGCGCCCGTTCCGCGCAAGGCCGAACTTTTGCCGATCCTGAGCGCCGCTGCGCGTTCGCCGGATCATGGCAAGCTGGAGCCTTGGCGCTTTATCGTGCTACAAGGTGGCGCGATGGATCGTTTGGCTGGGCTGGCTCGCTTGCGCGGTGCAGAGCTAGGCTATGACGTGGAAAAAATCGAAAAGGGCGCGGCACAGTTCGTTACGGGCGAATTGGCGGTTGCGGTGATCGAAGTGCAAAAGCCCTCTGAAAAGGTGCCTGCGATCGAGCAGACCTATGCAGTGGGCGGCGTTTGCCTTGCACTTTTGAACGCAGCCTTGGCAAGCGGCTGGGGTGCGAATTGGCTGTCTGGCTGGCCCTCGCATGATCGCAGCTTTGTGCAGGCTGGCCTCGGCCTTGGTGCGCAAGAGCGCGTCGCGGGCATCATTCACATCGGCACGGAAAAAGCCGTGCCGCCCGAGCGTCCGCGCCCTGATCTGGATGCGATCACAGATTGGACCGACACATGATCCTTGTTTCGTTTTTCAAAGCGCTCGGGCAAATGGGTGATCCCCGCTTTCGCCGCGTGCTGTTTCTGGGTGTCGCGCTGACAATCGCGCTGCTTGCGGGCTTTTACGCGCTGTTCCTGACGATCATGAATCAATCCCTCGACGGCGGGCTGAGTTTGCCTATTGTCGGCGAAGTCAACTGGCTCGGCGATTTGCTCAGTTGGGGGTCGCTGTTCCTGATGCTGTTCTTGTCGACCTTCTTGATGGTGCCTGTCGCCTCCGCGATCACATCGCTTTTTCTGGACGAAGTCGCGTCAGCGGTGGAGGCAAAGCACTACCCGACCTTGCCAAGCGCTACGCCGATCCCGCTTTATGAATCCCTGCGCGACACGCTTAATTTTCTGGGCATTCTGATCGGCGCCAATATCCTTGCGATCTTGGTCTACATCATGCTGCCCTTTGCGGCGATCTTCATATTCTGGGCGCTCAACGGTTTCCTGCTTGGACGCGAATATTTCCAGATCGCCGCCATGCGCCGCTTGGGCCGCGCAGGCGCAAAGCAGGCACGCAAAGAGAACTTCGGTAAAATCTGGCTCGCGGGGTGCTTCATGGCGGTGCCCTTGACGGTGCCCCTTTTGAACCTTTTTATTCCGATCCTAGGCGCGGCGACCTTTACTCATCTGTTTCACGCGACACAGCCGGCTCGCTCATCCGGTCGAACCAGTCCAGATCGCGTACACTGATCATGCCTGAAGTGATGGTGCCTGCGATAATGCACCACAAAACGAAGCTGATAGCTGTGGTGATCCACGCCTTTTTCTTGAGATTGTGATGTTCGGGTGATCCGGCATGGGTGCCGGGCACGACGACGCCGACATCGCCTTGGGTTTGCAGGCGGATTGGGATCACGATTAGGAATGTCATGAACCAGATCACGGCGAAGAGGACGAGTGCGGATGTAATGCCCATTAGACTTGCTCCAGCTCTGTCAAAACGCCATTCATATCTTTGGGGTGCAGGAAGATAACGGGTTTGCCGTGGGCACCGATCTTTGGTTCGCCAGTGCCAAGCACGCGCAAGCCCGACGCCACCAGACTATCGCGCGCAGCTATGATGTCATCGACCTCATAGCAGACATGATGAATTCCGCCCGAGGGGTTCTTTTCCAGAAAGCCGTTGATCGGGCTGTCTGTCCCGAGCGGATAGAGCAATTCGATCTTGGTGTTGGGTAATTCGATGAAAATCACCGTGACGCCGTGGTCAGGCTCATCTTGCGGTGCACCGACGTTTGCGCCAAGGGCACCGCGATATTGCTCAGCGGCGGCGACGAGGTCAGGCACAGCAATGGCAACGTGGTTCAATCGTCCGATCATTGGGTATCTCCGGTTCACATTTCTTTGCGTTCTATATGGAGCGGTGCATTGATCTGGGCAAGCGGCGCAAAGACGCGGGGGGGGAAGACATGTGCGTGCAGCTTAACGGCTTGTTAGGATCGTTGCCCTAGCTTCATTCAGAGATGCTAATGTTGCGAGGATATCATGAATGAGTTGGATTACACGTTGCTGACACCTGCGCCGACGGCGACGCGCCCTTTGCTTGGCCTGACGATACTTGTGGTGGAAGACAGCCGTTTTGCATGCGATGCGATGCGCCTTTTGTGTCTGCGCAGCGGTGCGCGCATCCGGCGGGCGGATTCCCTGCGCTCAGCGCGCCGTCATTTACAGGTATATCGCCCTAGTGTGGTGATCATCGACCTTGGCCTGCCCGATGGATCGGGCGCGGGCCTTATCCACGAGCTTTCGCAGGTCGAACCACGCATTTCCGCAATTCTGGCGATTAGTGGCGATGATATGAATGAAGCGATCGCCATGGCGGCGGGGGCGGACGGCTTCATAGCCAAGCCGCTATCGTCACTATCGGTGTTTCAATCTGCGGTCTTGTCTGCGGTTCCCGAAGAAATGCGCCCGGTGGGCCTGCGAGCGATCACTGACGAGCAGGTCGAGCCTGATCCGATGGCGTATCGCGATGATATGGCCCACGCCGCCGAAATGCTGACGGCCGAGGCGGATATGAAAACGCTCGATTATGTGGCGCAGTTCATTCAGGGCGTGGCAAAAAGTGCGCAAGACGATCAGCTCAGCCGCGCGGCGCGGCGCCTATCGCGTGCGCGTGCAGAAGGCAGAACGATTCACAGCCATCAAGCGCGCCTTGCCGGTTTGGTACGCCAACGGGTCACGGCGCAAATGGTGATCTAGAGCGTGGGATCGCTCGCAGCGCGCACGAGGCCGGTCAAATCGCCCAGGCGTTCGCGCTGCTGTCCTTGCAAATCAAAGTTCGCGGGATCAAGCCAGACGCGATAGGCCTCTTTCAGCGCAGGCCATTCCGCATCGATGATTGCGAACCATGCGGTATCGCGATTGCGCCCTTTGACCACGAGCGCTTGCCGGAACACGCCCTCGAAGCTGAAACCAAGTCGCTGCGCCGTGCGGCGCGAGGGTGCGTTGAGCGCGTTGCATTTCCATTCGAACCGGCGATAGCCTGCGTCGAGCGCCCACTTGATCGTCAGATAGATCGCTTCGGTCGAAACAGGGCTGCGCTGCATAGCGCTGGAAAAGTTGATGTTGCCCACCTCGATCGAGCCGGCTTCGGGCGCAATACGCAGATAGCTCAGCACGCCAAGATAAGCGCCAGCGCGCAGATCGAAGACCGCGAAAAACAGGTTGCCCGGGTCGGACGTCACATCCTTGACCCAGCGATGATATTGCGCCGCTGAATGAAATGGCCCTGTGGGAAGATAGTCGTAGTGTGCATCATGCCCTTGGAACGCATTAAACAGCAGTGCTGCATGCTTTTCTGCATCTAACGGCTCAAGGCGGCAATAGCGCCCCTCAAGTGTCATTGGCTCAGGTGCTGGGGGCGGTGTCCAGTTCGGAACCAATGCTCCTAAAGGTCTGTCGTTCATAATATTGTCCTTCGTCGATCAGAGTGCATCGGATTTTGGCCAAGGGAAAGGGCGTTTGTTGCAGTCTCAGCACGGCATCGTGAAAGCCGTGCCATTGGTCTGTGATCGCTCTGCGTCTATGTCGATCGCAACAAAGGAGTGCCCCAATGGCCTATCGCTGGAAGAATACACTGAAAGACTCGGACGTAACGGAGCAATCGGTGTTCTTGAACCGCCGTCAGATCATGGCGGTTGCAGCGGGTCTGGGCCTTGCCGCAGCCATAGGTGGTCCGCGCGCTGCGCTGGCAAAGGAGGCGCTTGAGCCTAACAGCTTCGAGGACATTACAACTTATAACAACTTTTACGAGTTTGGCACGGGCAAGGACGATCCTGTCAAGAACGCCGGCAAGCTGACGACGACGCCTTGGACCGTCACGATCGACGGTCTGGTGGACAGGCCCGGTGAATATGATTTCGCCGATATCATGGCGAAGATGACGATCGAGGAACGCATATACCGGTTCCGCTGTGTCGAGGCCTGGTCGATGGTGGTGCCTTGGAACGGCTTCGAGTTGAAAGACATGCTGGAGCTTGCGGGTGTGCAATCGGGTGCGAAATATGTGGCGTTCGAAACGCTTTACCGCCCCGAGGAAATGGTCGGTCAACGCTTCCCCGTGTTGGAATGGCCTTATGTAGAGGGTCTGCGCCTTGACGAGGCGATGCACCCGCTAACGATCATGGCAAGCGGCATCTATGGTAAAGACATGCCCAACCAGAACGGCGCGCCGCTTCGTTTGGTGGTGCCGTGGAAATACGGGTTCAAGTCGATCAAGTCCGTGGTGAAGATCACCCTTATGGATAAAGAGCCGCCGACAAGCTGGAATGTCGCCAACGCGCGCGAGTACGGATTTTACTCTAATGTGAACCCAAAGGTGGATCATCCGCGCTGGTCCCAGGCGAGCGAGCGCAAAATCGGTGGCGGCCTTTTTTCCAAGCGCATTCCGACGCTGATGATGAACGGTTATGAAGATGAGGTGGTCAGCCTGTATACTGGTATGGATCTGAGTAAAAACTTCTGATGCTTAAAGACAGGGTAAACCAAACGGCGCGCCGCGTTCCTGCGTGGCTCGTCTATGTTCTTGGCATTTTGCCTGCGGGGTACTTTCTCTTTCTTGGTTTGAGCGGTGGCCTTGGGGCAGAGCCGATCAAAGCATTGGAGCATGAGTTAGGTGAATTCGCATTGAAGCTGCTGGTTGCCGGGCTGTGCATCACGCCTTTGCGCAAATATCTAGGCGTGAACCTTCTGAAGTTCCGCCGCGCTATCGGTATCATGACCTTTGTCTATGTGGCGCTGCATCTGCTGGTGTGGCTTGTGCTTGATGTGCAGATCGCCAGTCAGATTTGGGCGGATATTGTGAAGCGCCCATATATAACTGTCGGCATGGGTGCGTTCGCGCTGATGATACCGCTGGCGGTGACCTCAAACGCATACAGTGTGCGTCGAATGGGGGTGCGTTGGCGCAAGCTTCATAAACTAACCTATGGAATAGCCGTGCTTGGAGCTCTGCACTTCATCATGCTCTCCAAAGGGCTTCAGTTAGAACCACTGATCTATATGGGAATCGTTCTGATCCTGCTTGCACTACGGATTCCGAGTAAAAAATTCGCCCTTCCAAGATGGCGTATGGGTTGAGTCTGTGGATAACACGGGGGTTTATCCACATTAGGCTTACGTCAACCAAGCCGCTTCACATGTTCGCGCAATCATCTTGCCCAAATCACCCTTCAAATTGTTGTTTTCGTTCGTTAAATAGGAAAAGCGAACTTTTTGATCAATTCCTGAAAAAAGCGCTTG
>NZ_MUHR01000016.1 GCF_002105285.1 Planktotalea arctica | reverse complement strand
GAATTAGTGAAACCCGCACCGTTGTCTTTGGTTCGACAAAGCGCATGTTTGGCCGCGCGACAGCTTCACAAATCGCTTCGGCATCAGCAGCATCGGACTTTCCGCGTTTTACGAAAGGTTTGACATAGGATGGTGGGATCAAACGAACATTATGCCCAATCGCTGTAAGCTCACGGCACCAATGCTGACTGGTTGCGCACGCTTCCATTCCAACAAGGCAAGGTCCTAAACGACTGAAGAACGCCAACAACTGCGATCTTCTCAAGGCGCGGTTGAACGCTATCTCACCAGTCTTCGTGACGCCATGAACCTGAAAAATATTCTTCGCTAGGTCCAAACCGATTGTTGTAACTTGCATGGGGTGGCTCCTTTTCTAAGCAGATATGAACACCTGCAGTATGGCGCATTCCGACGCCGGATGGAGCAGGAGCCATCCACCCCATCCACTATCGTTAGTGGACACTCTCACCCACTCCATCACGCAGGCAGGGCAGTCACACCGGACGGATACCACGCTCGTGGTTACGATGAGCAACAAACAATCTCTTAGCAAATAACGCTATTTGGACCGGTAGCCGCCCAACGGCTCTCATGCTGCCCTTCGCCATTTAAAACCATCCGTACCGCACGTTCGCGGACTTCTGGCGTATACTTGTTTGTTGTCTTGTTCATGATGCTCCATCCTACTCATGAGTTGGAGCCTCCGGCAAACAGGGGGCGGTTCAATTCCCTTCAGGTCGCCTTGGCTGCTAACGTGCTTCCACAAGGCTTGTTCATAGCGAAAGTTTGTGCGGGTCACAGCAGGGAGGGGTCACACTGCAGTCAACCTGCCTAAACAATCAGGGTTCTTGTCTTATCAACGCTAGCAAAAGCGTTCTTTCCTTTGCTGCTTGTTCAGCGTTTGCCTGTTTCACATGTCCGAAGCCTTTGATCATTGCAGGCAATTTTGCGAACATGATTGCGTCGTCCAAATTGTCAGCGGTGATCTTTTGAATGATTGTGATGATATCTCGCTCGTAATCTTCGATCAAACGTCGCTCAAATTGCCTTTCTGCTGTGTAGCCGAAAACATCAAACATCGTGCCGCGCAAAATCTTGAACTTTGCCAAGACACGAAAGGCGGGTCGCATCCATGGGCCAAATTCTGTTTTGATCGGATGGCCAGCTTTGTCTTTGCGCGCAAAGAGCGGCGGCGCGAGATGGAACTTTATCTTGCCAACGGTCTCAAACTCTTGAGCGAGGGCGTCATCCAGAAAGTTACTGTGGAGCCTTGCGACCTCATACTCGTCTTTGTAGCTCAGAAGCTTGAACCAGCCTTCGGTCACGGCCTCTGAAAACCCGTTTAGCTGCTTTGCGTTTTCAGCTTGTGCGGCTTGGCCGACGAGGGTCAGAAAACGCTTTGCCAATTTGGGGCCTTGGTAGTCCGTGAGGAATTTAGCAAGGCTTTCAAGCCTGCTTTCTTCTGAGGAAGCTGTGAGCAGGCTTGGCTCTGGCAGGGCGGGCGCTGCGATCATCCAGCGGCCGATTTCAAAGGCACGCAGATTGCCATCTACGCCTGCTTCGTTTAGTTTAATTGCCTTATGGAGAGCTTCGCGGCTCAGAGGGATCAAGCCCGCTTGCCACGCGGCACCGAGTAGCAGAACATTGCTGTAGATGCTGTTGCCGAGATACTGTTTGGAGGCTGCGACACCATCAATACTTTGCACCGCGTCTGCGCCTACACGGTTTTCTACAGCTTGCAGCAATCCTTCTTGCGGAATGCGAAACTCTGGCTCAAGTGTGAACTGACCTGTCATTGCCTTATGTGTGCTAGCGAGAACGCGCGTCTTGCCAATCTGCATCAGTTCAAGTGATTTTTGCGCTGCGGTGACAACCATATCACCGCTGATGACTGCGTTGGCCTCGCCTGCGGCCAGCCGGGTTGCTTTGATGTCATCGGGTGTAGGCGCAATGCGACAATGAATTGAGACCGCACCGCCTTTTTGGGCCAGTCCTGCCATTTGCAACTCTGCCGCGCCCTTGCCTTCTAGATGCGCCGCCATCGTCAAGAGAGCGCCAACGGTCACGACACCAGTTCCGCCTATGCCAGTGATCAGGATGCTCCAGACGCCACCGAGCGCAGGCAGAACAGGATCGGGCAGATCAGGAAGCGACAGCTCGGAGGCAAGCTGCACCTTTGGTTTTGTGCCTGAGAGGGTCACGAAGCTTGGGCAGAAGCCATTGAGACAAGAGAAGTCTTTATTGCAGCTTGATTGGTCGATCTTGCGCTTGCGCCCCAAGGGCGTTTCAAGCGGCAGGATGGCGACACAATTGGAAGCCTTGCCACAATCTCCACAGCCTTCGCAGACGGCTGGGTTGATGAACACGCGCTTGTCCGGATCGGGGAATTGACCACGCTTGCGGCGGCGGCGCTTTTCGGCAGCGCAGGTTTGAATGTAGACGATCGCCGTGACACCTTCGAGGGCCTGCAACTCGCGTTGAACGCGGTCTAAGTCTTTGCGCAGAACGACGGGAACATCATTGGGAAGGGCGGGGACATCTTCTTTTTCATCGATGACGGCAACGACTTTGCGAACCCCGAAAGCGGTTAGCTCGGCGGCAATCTGGAAAGGGGACATTGCGCCCTCATGCGTTTGTCCGCCTGTCATGGCGACGGCATCGTTGTAGAGGATTTTGTATGTGATGTTTGCGCCAGAATAGACAGCTGCCTTGACGGCCAGACTGCCAGAGTGGTTGTAGGTTCCGTCTCCCATATTCTGGAAAACATGGCTGCGTTTAGAAAACTGGGATTCGCCGATCCAGTTTGCCCCTTCGCCGCCCATATGGGTGTGGCCGCTGGTCTCGCGGTCCATCCACTGCGCCATGTAATGACAGCCGATCCCCGCGTAGGCGCGCGCGCCGTCAGGCAATTTGGTTGACCTGCTGTGGGGGCAGCCAGCGCAGAACCATGGTTTGCGCTCTATCAAACCTGAGGGTGTGTCGTACATCGCGAGTGCTTGCAAACGCTCAATTTTTGGATGCGTCATGGACATGTCAAGCCCGCTCAGGCCCAAGGCGCGCGCCAACCCCAGTGCGATCTTTGCTGGGTTCAAATCCATTTTCGAGGGAAAAAGAACTTCGCCGTTCGAGTCACTGGCGCCGATGATAACGGTTTTGCGCGTGGCGGCCTCGCGCACTTGCGGCTCAAGAATGGGGCGCTTTTCCTCGACCACGATGATGGTATCAAGGCCTTTTGCCCAGTCTTGAAAGCTCTGCTGGTCTAGCGGCCAGACAAGCCCGACTTTGTAAGTTGTGACGCCCATCTGCTCGAGACTAGCCGTGTTGAGACCCATCATTTCCAGTGCATGGGCTGTATCAAGCCAGCTCTTGCCAGAAGAGACGATGCCGACCCGCGCTGAGGCCGCGCCATGCACGCGATGATCCAGTGTGTTGGCGCGTGCATAGGCCTGTGCTGCGGGAATCTTGTGGTCGTGAAGGCGGGCTTCTTGCTCTTGAGGCGTGTCGTCGAGGCGGATGTTAAGCCCGCCGAATGGCAAGACGACATCAGACGGGATTTGCAGCTTCACACGCGCTGGATCGGCGTTGACAACGGCTGTCGCTTCAATGGTGTCTTTGACTGATTTCAGCCCGACCCAACAGCCAGAAAAACGGCTCATGGCCCAACCATGAATACTGAAGTCCAACAGCTCCTGAACCCCTGCTGGCGACAAGATTGGGATCATCGCGTCGATCAGTGCAAGCTCGGATTGGTGGCAGGTGGTGGAGCTTTCACAGGTGTGATCGTCACCTGCGGCGACCAGAACGCCGCCCAAGGCTGACGAGCCTGCAAGGTTGGCATGGCGCAAAACATCTCCAGAGCGGTCGACGCCGGGGCCTTTGCCATACCAAAAGCCAAAGACCCCGTCATAGAGCCCTTCGCCGCGCAGTTCGGCTTGCTGTGTTCCCCAAATTGCGGTGGCTGCGATATCTTCGTTCAGCCCTGCCTGGAACTTGATGTTAGCAGGCTCAAGAAGCTTGGCTGCGCTTTGAAACGCCGCATCCACGGTGCCCAAGGGCGACCCTCGGTAGCCAGAGACATAAGCTGCGGTGTTCAGGCCTTCTGCCTTATCCCGTGCGCGCTGCATCAACGTCGCTCGCACGAGGGCCTGTGTGCCTGATAGAAGAACGGATGATTTCGTCAGATCATATCGGTCTGATAGCTCAACGTCGCGCAACATTGCATGTGCTCCCATGCCCACTGAATTTTGAGTGTTTGATCAGGTGACAGTCGCCGGTATTGCCACACTTTGGATGCCGGCCCAAGGCTCGGGCGCTGGGGGGATTGTTGTGTTGATGCCGCGGACAAGCTCGCCTTTGGGGTCATACATCGGCAATGTGCACAGCTCTGCGCGGCGCAGCTTGCCATCATTGCAGTGAACATCAATGATATTGCCTGGCCCCAAGTCTGCCCCTGTCAGATGGACAATTCCGACGCCACACACTTGAAAAGGCGACCAAGTGCTTGAGGTGACGCGGCCAACGATCTTGCCGGCTTGCTCCAGCGTTTGACCACGCAGAGCTATGCCTCCCTCCACGCGTATGCCCCAGCTGCGGCAGGTTTTGTCGGCGACCATGAGGGCATTGCGACCGACAAAATCGCCGCTGTCAAAGTCGATAAACTTGCCTAAGCCAACTGAGAATGGCGTTGTGTCTGGCGTGAAGTCCTGACCCGCCGACAGCAAGCCTGCCTCAATCCGACGACAGCGAAAGCCCGGTGTTGCTGTCAGGATCATGCCTTTCTTGGCACCTTCTTCAAGGATCAGATCTCCGAGCATTTCGATGTTATTCTCGGGGCGGAAATAGATTTCCCAGCCCAGCTCGTTGGTGAAGCCTGTGCGGCTGATAATCACCTTTTCGCCTGCCATTGAGACTTCGGTCCAATCAAAGTAACGCCACGGGCTTGGCATGTCGCCGTCGAGCAGATGCTCCAAAAGCTCCATGGAGCGCGGCCCCTGAATTTGACTTACCCAAACGTCAGGATCGCTGATCGTGACATCAAGCCCGATTGCGTGTGCTTTATACCATGAGAAGAGATCGCCATCAGCCTGAGCGAACCAGAAGACATCGTCTGCGACGCGCAGCAAGAGCCCATCGGTGATCATCCCGCCGTCATCGTAACAGGCGAACTGATAGGAACAGCGACCTGTTTTGACTTTGGAAACATCGCGCGGAAATATTCGCTGCAAGAGCGCCAGCGCATCTGGCCCGGCAATCTGGTAGGGATGCTCGCCAGTATGGCGAAAAATGATCTCCTGGCGTGCTTTCCAATACATCTCATCGGGCGTGGCGTTTGACATTTTCTCTGGTGTCAGGCGGCCTGCATAGAGCGAATACTCCGGATCATAGGGCAACTCCTGATAGGTCAGGGGATGAATGGCCATTGTGCGCGCCAGTTCTACGGGGCGATCTCCTTCGACGGGAATGGGTTTTACAGAGAAGCGAAGTTTCTTGAGAGAGGCGTGCATCGCGCGTGTCCTTGTTTGCTCAGATATGTGGGTGGGCGACGTGGTTTCTTAGTGTGCCGACAGTCGAAACTTCGACTTCGACCACATCGTCGGGTTTTAGAAATGCGGGTGGGGTGCGGCTTCCGCCTGTGCCATCGGGCGAGCCAGTGGCGATGACGTCACCTGGATTCAACTGGGTGATGTGCGACAGGTAGGAAATCAGCTTCGGCAGGTCGTGAATCATTTCGGCTCCTGTCGTTTCTTGCATGACAGTTCCGTTGACGCGGGTGACAAGTCGCATTTCTTCTATCGGGGTGGTCTCGTCGGCTGTTGCCATCCAAGGCCCCCATGCACCAGAGGCATGAAAGTTTTTCCCTGCATGGATCGAGTGTTTCTGCCAGCTCCGCACGGAACCTTCGTTCATGCAGGCATATCCTGCCACATGCTTCAGGGCGGCCTCTGGTGTGACATGACGGCAGCGCGTGCCGATGACGGCGGCTATCTCACCTTCAAAATCGAAGCTGAGGCCAGCCTCCCCGACTGGCATTTCCAGCGGCTGCCCGTGAGCGACAAAGCTGTCGTCGTGCCGTCCGAAAATGACAATGTTGCTCGCCTCAAATGTGACTCCAGCAACCGGGTATGGCTTTTTGTAATTCAAACCAGCGCATAGGATTTTGGACGGATGCGGGACAGGAGACAGAAGCTTCACCGAGGCCAAGGGCACGGATGTTGCGGTGCAAAAGCTGGGTAGGTCTGCCAGCTTTCCTGCATCAAGAAGCGCGCGCAGCGTTGGGAAATCGTCCAGTTTACTGCCGCTAACGGGGCGTAGGGTATCACCCTCGACCAACCCATAAAGCGAGCGGCCTTTATATATGAAACTTGCGATTTTCATGTGACTTCTCCAAGGAAGGCTTCTTCCAGCCGCCGCACGTCTGCTGATAACTTCTCGTTCATCGGGGTCGGGATATTGTGCTTTCTGCCGAGCGGAGGGATCGCGCCGTTGATGAAACCAATTTCTGATGCACGCCGTGCCATGTGATCGAGCCGCATTGACGGGCTGGCTTTTGCGACCACTTCTGCGAACTTGGTGACGTATTCGACCGGATCGTTGAAAGAGAAGCGGATGTTCTCGGCCAGCCCGCAGGCGTAGGCCTCTCGTGTGCATGTAAGCGCATTGGCCCAGTGCTCGGCATTTGCGAGAAGCTCTCCAACAGTGCAGTCATAGACCGTGCAGGGCGCCGATAGTGTCACATTGCACAGCAGCTTTTCCCAGATCAGTTGGTGGATATCGTCAAAAGCCTTGGCGTTGAAACCTGCTTGTTGCCACGTGTCTTCCATTGCATTGAGGCGCGGTGTCATGCCGCCTTCAACCTCGCCCAGACGGATCAGCTTCATTGCTGTGTGTTGCACAAACCCTGGCTCAACCATCGAGGCTCCGAAGCCATCTGCCACGCCAAGAAGCGTGCACTCAGACGGCAGGTGTTCGGCGATGCGCGCGCCTGCGCCGAGACCATTCTGGATCGTCAGGACCATTGTGTTGGCACGAATGAGCGGGCCAATTGCCTTTGCAGCCACACCCACTGCGGAGGCCTTTGTGGCGATAACCACAAGCTCGGCGTCTTCGGCAAGATCGGGTGAAAGAGAGGCTTGGATGCCCTTGATATGATGCTCGCCATCGGGCCCGCGCATGCGCAGACCGTTGGCATTGATCGCGGCGACATGCGCGCCCCAAGGATCAACGGCAACAACACTGTGGCCAGCCATTGCAAAGCGGGCAGCGTAGAGAGACCCCATTGCGCCTGCGCCGAATACTGCAATCTTCACGGTCTTTTTGCCTCTCGATGTCAAAGCTTGCGCTGAGTGTTTTTAGCCTGCTTGTCTGTTTGAGAGTCATGCTTTTCATCTGCATTGACAAACGAGATTTGCTAACCCTATAGATTGTGAAATCTTTATCCATAAGGCTGCGCCTTTGACCATTCCAACGAGACGATTGCCCCTCACAGCCCTGCGCACCTTTGAAGCGGCGGCACGGCATCTGAGCTTTAAGAAAGCGGCTGAAGAGTTGTTTGTAAGCGCGACGACTGTGAGCAACCAGATCAGGCAGCTGGAGAAAGATTGGGGCTGTAAACTCTTTCACCGCCAGACTCGTGCTGTTGACCTCACGGATGCGGGCCGCTCGCTGGCTAAGGTGTTGTCACGTGCGTTTGACGATATTCGAACGGAAGTGGATCTGCATTCCAGTGCGAGCCGCAAAACAGTGACGATCGCAGTGGGTCCGATTTTTGGCTCACGCTGGCTAGGGCCCCGTTTGTCAAAGTTTGCCCGAGAGCACCCCAAGATCGAGCTTGTCGTGCATCATGGTGGGCGCATCACAAGTGCTGCGCAAATGACGACTGATATCGCTGTTGACTGGGGTTTGGGCGATTGGAAACAGCTCGAAGCCACAAAGCTTATGGATGTTTGCTATTCACCCATTGTGAGCCCGCAGCTTCTCGAGCAGGGTGAAGTGCTTTCTCAGCCCTCTGATCTGGTGAATTGGCCTATCATCCATCAACACGACCGCAGCGAATGGCGCAACTGGCTTGCGCAGGCTGGCTGCTCAAATCTTCAACCCGAAAGCGAAGTTGTTATTGTGGATTCAAACATGGTTCAGCGCGCGGTGAAAGACGGGCAGGGTGTGGCGCTTGGAGTGTTTCCCTTGATGGAAGGCGATGTTGAGAAGGGTCAGCTAGCAAAGCCATTTGCGATTGATCTGGCCCCAAGCCGCGCATTCTATTTGTTGACGCGCAATGAGGCACGCGAGCGTAAAGAGCTGCGCATTGTTTGTGAGTGGATTGAAGCGCAGGCGAGCGAGTTAATGCAAAGCTGACAGGGGCAAGTCAGCGCTCAAAAGCGTAGGGCGCAAGTTTGAGAGATCTGGCTGTGCCTTTGATATTTTGCACGAATTGCACCGCTGCGGTGTCGCGCGTTGAGAATGATCCAAGCACATGTCCCGACTGCGCTACAAGGCAGGCACCATCGTCTATGGCATAACCTGAAAGAGCCGGTTCACACGTAATCAGCTGCTCAAACACGGGACGGCGTTGAGGCTCTTCACTGTAATGGGGGCAAACGCCTGAGGCCACAAACCCAAGCCCTGCTAGGGGGGCGTAGCCTTTGCCGCCTGCATCTGAGAGCGCCCATTCAAACCAACAGACGCCACCCGCACTTACACCGGCGATCACAAGGCCTTTGGCGTTGGCGCGCCTGAAAAGCTGAACCATGCGCCTGCTCTTAAGTTGTTCAATCAGATGAACGGTGTTGCCGCCGCCAAAGTAGACAAGTTGCATGCCTGCGAGCCAGAGTTTTGCCTCGATCTCAGATGCGTCGTGAGGCAAATGCGTGAGCGTTGCCGCATGCCCGCCAAAGCGTTCGTAAAAGCGCTCTATCTTCTCTTCTGGCTTATGGCTGGCCAGCCCTACAAAACCGATTTTGGGTTGCGCTGACACAAAATCGAGGCAGAAGTCATCCAAGGCAGGATCAACCCCATGCGTGAAGCCACCGCCACCAATCGCAATGATTTTTCCAGCAGTCTTCACTGGCTGTGCCTCCGGTTTCTTCATGTTTCTATACTGATCCCAGCTTACCTCTTCTTTTACAACACAGCTTTCCGTCGAGAATAGATGGTGAATTATTTATCTATAAAACCCTTTTTTTCCGTTTGACGGAAGGCGCTGGGGCGCTCGACACTTGATGTTAGCCGTGAGCGCCGGAATAGTCCGAAAAAGCGGTGTCTATGGGAGGAATAAAATGAAGAAGATAATTGGCGCCGCATCCGGTCTTGCGATGATAGCATCTTGGGCCTTTGCAGAACCACAGGGCACATTCAGACAAGCACATGAAGTTGGCTCTGGTTCTGGATCTAGCCTTGATCCGATCTCGAAAGGGCGGGTTTTTCAAGTCACTGAAAAGATCATGAGCCGCCTTGTGCGTCCTGACATGGAGGGGCGGCCATCGCCTGATCTGGCGGTCAAATGGTCGGCCAATGCTGACGCAACCGAATGGACCATGGAGTTGCGCAGCGGCGTGACGTTCCATGACGGAACCACATTTGACGCTGAGGATGTTGTTTATTCGCTTGAACGCGTGCTTGACCCTGAAATGGATAGCCCCGCGCGCTCTGCTATTTCGATGATCACAAATGTTGAGGCCATTGATGAGAGCACAGTGAAGCTGACTCTTGGCAGCTCTTTTGCTGATTTGCCGCTCCTGCTGATGGATTATCGCTTGCGCATGATCCCTGAAGGCTCGGGTGATATGATCGCGACAACTGGGATCGGAACAGGCCCGTTCAAGCTTGAGAGATTTGATGCTGAAGGCACAACTAAGCTTGTTGCCAACATGGATTATTACGAGGGCGCTCCAGCTGTTGCGGAGATGGAGATCATCGGTATCACGGATGGGCAAGCGCGTTTACAAGCCTTGCTCGGTGGCCAGATCGATATGGAGCGAGGGATTACGTCGCAACAGCGCGTAATGCTTGAAGGGTCCGACAAATTCAATGTTCAGACGATCCCGACAGGTAACTGGCGTGGTCTGATTTTCCGCACCGATGTTGCGCCATTCTCGGATGTGCGTGTGCGTCAGGCGATGCGGATGGTTGCTGACCGTCAGGCTATGGTTGATCTGGTGATGGGTGGCGGCGCGGTTGTCGCCTGCGACACACCTGTTGGCCCGCGCGACCAATATCGCGCAGAGCTTGACTGCCCTCAGGATATCGAAGGGGCCAAGGCTCTGCTTGCCGAGGCGGGCTTTGCTGACGGTCTGGATGTTGATCTCTACGTCGCTACTCTTGAGCCGACATGGCCTGTTCTGGCCGAAGTCTATCAGAAGCAAGCGGCCGCGGCAGGCATTCGTGTCAACATCAAACAGGTTCCTTCTGATGGGTATTGGAGCGAAGTCTGGATGCAGAAGGACGCGGTCACGACCCGTTGGAACGAGCGGCCAGCCGATCAGGCTTTGAACGAGATTTATCTCAGCACCGCCAAGTGGAACGAAAGCTACTACAAAGACAAAGCTTTTGATGCGCTGCTCTCGCAGGCCCGTTCAGAACTCGACTTTGACAAGCGGCGCGATCTCTATGCACAGGCGCAGGCGCATCTGCTTCAGACGGCAGGCACGCTCATTCCTTACCATGTGACACGCCTGGTTGGAACGACGGCACGCGTCAGCAACCTTGACGAAGTCGAAAACAACTCTGTGCGCTGGCATCTCGTATCGGTTGATTAAGCTACAAGCGGGGGCCGCACCTCTGACCCCCGTTATCCCATTGTGAATGGATTTCCCTTATGCTCGCTATGCTTTTCCGTCGACTGGGCCTCGGAGCGATCACGGTTTGGCTCGTTTCAGTCATCATCTTTCTGGGTGTCGAAATGCTTCCAGGTGATGCTTGCACCGCTTTTCTTGAGCGTGAAGCAAAGGGCAAGCTGCTCGAAAATTGCCGTGAGGATCTTGGGCTAAACAGGCCCGCGCTTATGCGATATACCGAATGGGCTAAAGGCGCTGTGCAAGGGGATCTTGGTGTCTCTGCAAAGGGCCAGAAGCCGATCTCGGAGCTTGTCGGCTATCGTTTGCGCAACACGCTTTTGTTGGCTTCGGGGGCGATACTGGCGGGCATCCCGCTTGCTCTCTTTCTTGGTGTCGTTTCGGCGCTCTGGCGAGACAGGCCTGTTGATATCGTCGTGTCGACCCTTGCGATTTTTGCGATGACAATTCCCGAGTTTGTCTCTGCAACCTTACTTATCCTCGTGTTTTCGGTCTGGCTTGGCTGGGTTCCGGGGATTGTCCTTACCCCGGCCAATGCGCCTTTGGTGGAATTCTTCCCTGAGGTGCTCTTGCCAATCACGGTTCTTACTCTGGTGATGACAGCGCATATTCTGCGCACAGTGCGCTCTTCGGTGATTGAGGCACTGGCCTCTGATTATGCGCAAATGGCGCGCCTCAAGGGCGTGCCTTATTGGCAAATGGTCTTTCGGCATGTCCTTCCCAACGCGCTTTTGCCTGCGATCAATGTGATCGCGCTGACGATCGCTTGGCTGCTTGGCGGGGTCGTGGTTATTGAGACGGTGTTCAACTACCCCGGCCTAGGTCGCATGATGATCGACAGTATTTCTGACAGAGATTTGCCTGTGACTCAGGCCATCGCGCTCATTATCGCCACGGTTTACGTCGGAGTGAATCTTGCGGCGGATATTCTGACGCTGCTCGCCAACCCGCGTTTGCGCACCATGCATATTCGCAAAGGATGATGCTGTGACCCCATCGACCACCTTTCAACGGCCCAGCCATATTGCTCGCTTAGGCACGGTTTTTGTCGATATCATTGTGCGCCCGTCTGGGGCCATCGGGCTCACGCTGGTGATCGCGCATTTGGTTCTCGCTCTCATTGCGCCCTTTGTCGTGCCTTATGATTTCACCGAAATGAACGCCACATTGGTCATGGCCCCGCCGTCGAGCTTGCATTGGCTCGGGACAGACCATTTGGGCCGTGACACACTCACCCGCACTCTGATGGGCGGGCGGGAAGCGATCTTGGTAACGGGTATCGCCACGCCGCTGGCGGTGATGTGGGGCGGGCTTGTCGGGATATTTTTCGGGCTTGCGGGCGGCAAGCTTGATGAAGTTCTGATGCGAATTGTGGATGCCTTTCTTTCGCTGCCTTGGATTCTCAAGATGCTGGTGCTGATTGTGACTTTCGGCACAGGCATCGAGGTTCTGATCCCGACGCTTGCGTTCTTTTATGGTATCCCCGTGATCCGCATTGCGCGCGCAGCGACCCATGATGTTGTCGCACGCGACTTTGTTCAGGCGGCTCGTGCTCGGGGGCACAGTAAGATGACGATCATCCGCCAAGAGCTTTTGCCGAATGTGCGCGATGCCCTCTTGGTGGAGGGAGCGATGCGCTGGTCATGGATGCTTTTGGCTTTTTCCTCGCTGTCGTTTCTGGGTTTTGGCGTCTCACCTCCCACACCGGACTGGGGCCTGATGATCGCTGATGCGCGCGGCTTTATGTCTTTCTCGCCGCTCGGTGTTCTAGCTCCCATGGTCGGATTGTCCTCTCTCATCATCGGGATAAACCTGACCGCAGACGCCCTTGCCAAAGCGCTCGGAATCGATCGCGCACAAAAGGCTCCAGTATGACACATTCAACTATGCCAACTGGTTCTGTCATTTCAGTAGACAATCTCAGCATCGGGTTTCGCGGTAAGGCTGGCCATATGCTGCCAGTCCTACGCAATATCTCGCTTGATGTTCACCAGGGAGAGAGCATCGGGCTCGTCGGTGAGAGTGGATCTGGCAAGAGCACCCTGGCGCTCGCGATGATGGGCTATCTGAAGACGGGTTTGCGTGTTCTGAATGGTGATGTGAGTTTTGAGGGGCAAAAGATGTTCTCCCAAAGGCGCGCGGCGCTTGAGAGTATTCGCGGTGGGCGCTTGGCGCTGATCCCGCAAAACTCGGGCCAGTCGCTTACACCCACGCTCCGGATCGGAGCGCAAATCCAAGAGGCGTTGAAACTGCATTCTGCGCAGCCGAGCGAGACGTTTGGCGCGCGCGTCATCGAGCTTCTCTCGCAAGTGCGCCTGCCTGATCCTGCCTCAATTGTGGAACGCTTCCCTCATGAGCTGTCAGGAGGGCAACAGCAGCGTGTTGCCATAGCGATGGCTCTTGCTGGCGAGCCTGAGGCATTGCTGCTGGATGAGCCGACAACGGGCCTAGATGTCACAACGCAGGCGCATATTCTTGAGCTTCTCCGCGATTTGGCACGTGATATGGGGATGGCCATGGTTTACGTTAGCCATGATCTTGGCGCGATTGCGCGAGTCTGTGACCGTGTTGCTGTGATGTATGCGGGGGAGGTTGCGCTGGAAGGCAGCGTGCGGCAAGTGCTGCGCGACCCTAGTCACCCTTATGCGCGCGGCCTGCTCGCCTCTATTCCGAAGCTCTCAGACATCTGTCTGCCACGTGCTCTGGATGGTCGCCCGCCTGCGCCCGGCGGGGCAGGACAAGGCTGCGCTTTTGTTAGCAGATGCGCTATTGCCTCGGATGTTTGCAGCACGTCGCGTCCCGATCTGGCCCTGCAACCCAGTGGCGCGCGCAGTCGGTGTCACCATGTCGATAAGGTCCACGAAATACCACTGTCTGGAGACCGTGAAGTGGGCAAGCGAGCCTTGTCGGATGAGACCTCTCTAAGTCTCAAAGATCTTGCCATTTCTTATGCGCGCCCTAGCCTATGGGGCAAATCGGTGGGTCGTGAAGACACAAGCGTTCCAACAGTTGAAGGCATAAATGTCGCCTTGCGGCGGGGCGAAACGCTTGGCCTTGTGGGGGAGAGCGGCTCTGGCAAATCAACCATATTGAAGACCATCGCTGGGCTATTGCCGCCTCTTAGTGGCGAAGTCACGGCGCATGGCGGCGCGCCTTTGCCATCTAAAGTCGAAAAGCGCGCTTCTACCGAGCTCCGCCAGATTCAGATGATTTTTCAAAATCCGGACGAAAGCCTCAACCCGCGACAAACCATCGGCCAGATACTTGCGCAGCCTTTGATACTTTACTTCGGCCTTTCAGGCCAGGCTTTGACAGAAAAAACCATCCTGTTGTTGGATCAGGTACGTCTCGGCGGCCACTACATCGACCGCTTGCCCAGCCAGCTTTCTGGTGGCGAAAAGCAGCGTGTTGCTGTGGCAAGAGCCTTTGCAGCGGAGCCTGACTTGGTTTTGTGCGACGAGATAACCTCAGCGCTTGATGTATCAGTTCAGGCGGCAATGCTTGAGCTTCTTGATGATCTGCGGCGTCAAAAAAACACCAGCTATGTTTTTGTCAGCCATGACCTTGCGGTCGTTCGTGCTTTGTCTGACCGTGTCGCGGTTCTGTATCAAGGCAGGCTTTGCGAAATCGGGCCAACGCATGCGGTTTATGGAGCAAAGTCTCACCCTTATACTGAAGTCTTACTTGGAGCCGTTCTGGAGCCAGACCCTGATTTTACCCCAGAGCTGTCGGCCAGTGATGTTGTCGAACTTGCACCGCCAGCAATGGGATGCCCGTTTCAGCGGCGTTGCCCCAAGAGGATTGGCAGCATATGTGACACTGTAGCGCCCCCACTTCGAGAGCCTGATTATGGTCACAAAATTTGGTGCCACATTGAAGAAATATAGCGCTGCGATATGTGAGGTCTCCGCCCTGCCCAGCCATGCTCTGACACCGCCAAGTGGGACATTTCTACTTTGCACAAAGACGGACATTTCAACTTGGTTGCAACAGAAGAAGGGAGGTTGACGGATGTCTTGACCTAAGGTATGACTTATTCATACCTATGGGGGTCGTTTAATGACCGTAAAAACCACGCTTAGCTTCACTGATCGCCACCACGATTTTCTCAAGTCGAAGGTTGAGCAAGGGGTTTTTGCTACGCCAAGCGCGGCTGTGGCTACGGCAATCGAACAGCTTATTGAAGACGAGGTACATAGGAAAAATGCTCTTGAGGCCATCTCATCAGTGATTGCCAAGAGAATGGAAACGCCGAAGTCTGAATTTATTTCAGGCGAAGAACTTTTCAGTAACGCTTTGCAGCGGTTGGGTTCGGACCAGACAGAGTGACGTACAAGATAAGGTTTCACCCTAAGGTTGCTGATGATCTCCAAATCATTGCCGAAATCGTTGCCGACTACTCAGGCTTTTCGATCGCAAAGAATAAATTAGACGAAATCCAAAGTGTTGTGTTTAGCCTCGCTGAAACCCCAAAGAAGGGTTCTATCAGAAGCGAGTTAGGTGTCGCAGTGAGGGCAATTTCAGCTGGGCGGAAAGGTGTTGTGGTCTTCGAGGTTGACGACAGTACAACAACAGTTTTCGTTCTCGCGATCACTTATGGCGGTGCGGACTGGATTTCGAAATTTGAAGATCGCCAAGGAAATTAAGTGAAACAGAAATACGCTATTTCGGTTAGGCAGGGACTTAAGCGAAATCAAATTTCGCCGGTAAGCTTATGTTTTAGCAATATATTTTTCGCATCGCTGAACTGCCTATAATCAATCTTATATTAAATACTATGTCTCAAGGTGCTTCGAAACACACTTCACTCGACGACCCATCAACGCCCATTATCGTTTCCATGTAGCAAATTCGAAACTGACGATACTCATCAAGGCATGCCTTGTGGATCGGTTAAGAACCTTGGATTGCTCGCTCGCCAAGTATCCTTTCGTGCCTGTCAAATTAGGCATAGCTGTCGCGATTAGCGCCGAAGGTCTCAGGCAATCACCTCGAACCGGTCGACATCAATCATGCCGTGGTCGGTAATCTTTAGATGTGGGATGACAGGCAGCGCCAGAAAGGCCAATTGCAAAAACGGCTCTTCCAACGTTACACCCAAACGCTTTGCCGCCGCGCGCAGGGACATGAGGTCGGCTTGGACGTCTTCAAAGGGTTGCAAGCTCATTAGCCCGGCAATGGGCAGCGCCAATTCAGCGCGGATTTTGCCGCCTTGCGCGACCACAAACCCGCCTTCAATTTCCTTGAGCCGGTTGGCTGCCAATGCCATGTCGTCGTAATCCGCACCCACCACCGCAATGTTATGGTGGTCATGGCAAACCGTTGATGCAATCGCACCTCGCTCAAGCCCGAAACCTTGGACGAACCCTGTCGCGATGTTGCCGTTTTTGCCATGCCTCTCGATAATCGCGATCTTGACTAGATCGCGAGCGATATCAGGAAGCTTGTCGCCATCTTGAGGCGTAATTTCTTCTGTTAGATATTCTGTAATTATCTTGCCAAGCAAAATGCCGATCACGGGTGTTTGCGCCCGATTGCTGGTTGTGCGAAAGACATCACGCGTGATTACGGGTGCTTTGACTGAATTGCGGGCTATCGGTGCAACCGTGCCGCGTGCCGCAAAACTCTCGTTGTTCGCGATACGCCCAGCACACAGCACCATTGAAATCTGACATGTCGCTAAGTCGTCCAGCACCACGATATCGGCCCGCTTGCCAGGCGCGATCAGTCCGCGATCTTTCAGACCAAACGCTTCTGCTGCCGACAGGCTGGCGGCGCGGTAGACTGCAAGCGGTACCGCGCCGTGCGAAAGAGCGTTACGGATTATATAATCAAGATGCCCGTGTTCTGCGATATCGAGCGGATTGCGATCATCTGTACAAAAGCAGATGTAAGGTGAATTTCGTTCGGTGATCAGGGGCAAAAGCGCTTCGAGATCTTTGGATACCGACCCTTCGCGGATCAATATCCGCATTCCCTTCTGCAACTTTTCCCTGGCTTCTTCCGCCGTCGTCGCCTCGTGTTCAGTCCGTATCCCGGCGGCGATATAGGCATTCAGATCAAGGCCACGTACCAGCGGCGCATGCCCGTCGATATGGCGACCGCGAAAGGCGTTCAGCTTGGCCATTGCGCCGGGGTCTTTGTGGATCACGCCAGGGTAGTTCATAAATTCTGCCAGTCCGATGACCGCGGGATGGTCTATGTAGGGCGTTAGATCATCCGCTTCCAGTCGCGCGCCCGCCGTTTCCATCGACGTGGCTGGCACGCAAGATGACAATTGCACTTTGATGTCCATCAGTGTGTGTTCGCTTGACTGAAGGAAGTATTCGATGCCCGCGACACCTGCGACATTGGCAATTTCATGTGGGTCGCAGATCGCGGTTGTCACACCTTTCGGGCTGACACAACGGTCAAACTCCAGCGGTGTCACACAGGAGCTTTCGATATGCAGATGAGTGTCGATGAAACCGGGCACCAAGACCTTACCTGAAACGTCGATCACCTCTCGTCCTTCATAAGTTTCACATGTGCCAACAATCATGCCATCACAAATCGCTACGTCGCCGATCAACATTTCACCTGTGATCAGGTCAAGCACCTGCCCCCCCCGCAACACAATATCGGCAGGGACGCGACCATGAGCCTGATCAATCATATCTTCGAGAGCGGTCAGTTGGTTCATTGCATCATTCCACGTTTTGCATGCCAAGACGCACTAGGGTGCGTCGTTCCACGATCAGCACAAGATAGTAGATTGCCACTGACAGCAAAACTGAAACCGCCGCGACCGTCCAGATCATGCCATAATCAAGATACCCGCGGGATCGGTTTAGCAGATTGCCAAGCCCGGTACCTGTCGCGAGCCATTCCGCAATCATCACCCCAAGCAGCGCACGTGGTACGGTCAGGCGCGTGGCCGCAAACAGATAAGGCAGTGCCGCGGGAATGGAGACCATGCGCATTTCGGTCCATGCGGACGCACCGTACGCACGCGGCAAATCCAGCACCGACTGCGGCACCCTCTGAATCCCTTGAACCAACAATACGAACGCCGGAAAGAACGTCACGGAAATGGTGATCCAAAGCGTGACAGAATATCCGCGCCCGAGGATCAGAACCAACAACGGCGTCAGTGCAACCAGCGGCATCGTTTGTGTCACCAGTGCCACTGGCATGAAGCCCTTGATGAAGCCGGGAAACATTCTTGATGAAATTGCCAACAGAAAGGCGAATGCCAACCCTGCAATCATGCCAAGGGCGGCAATCGGTAGGGTCTGGCCCAAAGCCGCCAGCAGTTTGCCACGGGCAATTGCGGATGTATCGTTGAGAAACAGATACTCAAAAACGCCGTGGGGTGTTTTGGCGATCAGATCGGGCACGCCGGTTAGTTTGATGAATGCCCACCACAGCACAAATGGCAATGTGATGGTGCCACACAGGATCAGAGCCTGAATTGACCGCCCGTAAGCATTTTCACCGTGTGACGATGGGATCGCCGTGTTCAATGTGACCGACCGCGTGCTGCCAGATATTCGCGAAGAGATCACCGCAAAAATCGCATAACTCAACCCGGCAATCAGGGTCGCGACAAGGCCGATACCCCACAGCCGCGCCGGATCACCACGACCCAGTGATCCAAGCAGATATGTGCCCAGACCCCAGCGACCGCCGCCACCAAACTCAGCCAAAATCGCCCCCAGAACCGCGTTTGGCGCGGCGATGCGCAAACCGCTTAGGATATCGGGGATCGCACCGCGTATACGGACCAGTTTTAGAATAAGCCAATTGCCACCGCCATAGGCGCGCACCAGATCGGCAGACCGAGTGTCGTATTGCGACAGACCGATCACGGTCGCGCTCATGGTCACAAAATAGACGCCTAAGGCCGCCAGCGTCACGCGTGGTGCCATCCCCGAAAGGGTCAGAACCAAAATGGGTGCAATCGCGATCGGTGGTAGGGCAAAAATTGCGATGTTCACACCGCGCATCAAGCGCAAGAGCGTCGGCGACAAGACAAAGGCGATGCCTGCCGCGATGGCCAGCACATTGCCAATCAAAAAGCCAAGACCGGACGCGTAAACCGTGGCCCAGATATGGCCGGGATAATCGCCGCGATCAATCCAGAGGCGTGTTAGGATTTCACTGAGGCCAGGCAAGGCACCGCCAGCGATCCAATCCATGCGGCCGACAATTTCCCAAACGATGATCAGGATCACAAGATTACGAACGGATTTCAGACGCAGAGAAGTCAGGCTATTCCCCATGAAGCACCTTTGCGATCCGGTCTGTGAGGGCGTGAAATTCAGGGTTGGAGAAAAGATCGGGGTGACGCGGGCGGGCAAAGGGCACGTCGATGATATCAACAACGCGGCCAGGATCGGCGTGCATGACGACAACCTGATCAGCCAGAAAAATCGCCTCATCGATCCCATGCGTGACCAGCAACGCGGTGGATTTCGTCTCAGACCAGATGCGTTGCAATTCGACGTTCATCTGGCGTCGCCGAATCTGATCGAGCGCGCCAAAAGGCTCATCCATGAACAGTACTTCGGGCGAAGTGATCAGCGACCGGGCAATAGACACGCGTTGCCGCATGCCTCCCGACAATTCACCGGGCAGAGCGTTTTCATACCCCTTCAACCCGACAAGGTCGATCAGCTGTGCGATTTCTGCGCTGAATTTCGATACATCACGACCTAGGACTTCGAGCGGCAGCGCCACATTCTTAGCAACCGAGCGCCAAGGCAAAAGCGCCGCGTCCTGAAAAGCAACACCAGTAACACCGCCGGCAGTCGCCTGCCCGGGCGTTTGACCTGAAATCAAAACTTCACCACTATCGAATCCTTCCAGTCCAAGAGCCACGCGCATGGCTGTCGATTTGCCACAACCTGACGGTCCGATGAGCGCGGTGAAGGAACCAGGAGCGCACTCCAAATTCATATCTTTCAAAGCCTCGACGGTTTTGCCCCGCCCCCGATAGGTTTTGCCAACGGAGCGTAGCGAGATGCCGGCCGGTTGGCGCGGCATCAGATTTCCTCGAGCAAAGTCGTATCGAACATCTCGCGGGATCCGCTGATACCAACCGCAGCCAATGCCTCGATGTTCTTCTCGATGGCTTCCTCCGACATCGAAAAGACACCTGTATCTGCCGTGATCAGGTCCTTTTGCGCTTCATTAAAGAAGACCTCATTCTCGATCGAACGACCTGTACCTTTGAACCAAGTGTCGGCCCATTGCGGCGGATAGACGGTTGGATCGGCGAGGTTCTCTTCCCACCCCTTGCGACTGGCCCGCAGCCATCCGACCAATTCGGCCCGTTTCGTAGCAAGGGTTTCCTCGGTTACAACGATCGTATCGTTGAACGTCGTGACACCATAGTCGTAGATCAGAAACGAATTGGCTTCTTCGCCCAATGTGCTGATAGTGAACGGCACGTTGGTCGTGAAATCCAGTGATGCGTCGATCTCACCACGTACCAGTGGCGTCGGATCGTAAGAATAGGGCACGATGTTCACTTCGTTCAAGTCGATCCCGTTCAACTTCAGCAACGCCTCAATGGTGACGGTATTGACGGGCGGGACAGCGACTGTCTTGCCGATCAGATCAGCCGGTGAATTGATCCCGCTCTTTTTCAGCGACACAATGCCAAGCGGGTTCTTTTGATATTGGGTGCCGATGATTTTGAATTTCGCTCCTTGTTCGGAAATCGCCCGGATCGTCGTGTCGGGTAACGTCAACGCCAGATCGGCGCGACCGGCAATGATTGTGCTTTCGGGGATCACGTCTGGCCCGCCTGAAAGATAGGTCAAGTCGAGCTCTTCGTCTGTGTAATACCCGTTGTCGAGCGCCAGAAAATAGCCTGCAAATTCAGCGTCGTTGATCCAGGCGGCTTGCATAGTGAAGGGGGTCGTGGCATGCGCGCGACCGGCGATTGCCAAGGCGGCAGTGCTGGCAGCGGCGGTTCCCATAAAGTGGCGGCGATTCATCGTATATTTCATGTCGTTCTCCCTGTTATGCTAATAGGCCTTAGGTGACGGGTGCTAATCCCTGAATTGCGCGTAACTCCTGCAAAGGTGGTGTTTGCCTGATCTGCTCTGGCTCCAAAAGATCCCAGATCACACCATGCGGGCGTTTGGCACGGCGTTCGACTGTGTGCAGCTTGCCGGGTGTCGCGATGTGATCGACCAGAATGTCGGTGTCGCTGGGGTGCAGCTTTTCATGGACGACCTGACAATCGTGAACGGTAGCCACCACGGGTGTGTCCTCTCCGACGAGGCCCAGATCGGTGAACATACCCCATTCGAGGTCAAAGAATCCGTGGCCTTTGCCGAACCGTACACCGTCGTCCGAAACCGCCGATGCGCCCGTCACGAGAAAGTCGATCTTTCCGCGTTTCGAAATCTCTTCCAACGAAATGGGGCGTCCAAAATGCTCCATCCCGTCAAGCCATGCAGCGTAAAGTTCGGAACCTTTCGGAACCATCCCCGGCTCGATCAGCAAAAACCCACGATAAATCCCATATGTGGACATAAAGAACGGCTTTTCCTGCTCAATCAAGCGGCGCCGCAGATCGACCAGACAATTATCCGGCGTGATAAACAGAAATTCCGCATCTTTGCATTCGGGCATTCCAACAATGTGATCAGTGGCGATTTCCGATCCTTCGAAATCGGGAATGACCTCGGCGAAGTTCATGTCAAACCGTGTGTCTGGCTTTGCCACGTCCTTCAGTTTTGTCCAAATCTGCTGCCGAATGATATTTGATTTTGACACGCTGGCTCCTAACTGTTTCAGTGTGGTGTTTCAGAGTTTCAAAATCTGAGTTCCACTGTTCCACAATCTTGCAACTGTTGTTTCAATCTGTCAAAGAAATTCGTAAGCACCTGATCGGGAAAGATTATATGTCTACCAGACTATCCCTAAGAATACAGGAACGGATCACGCGGCTGACCAAAAGTGAACAAAAAATGGCTACGGTGATTCTCCAAACACCCACCCTGATTGAAACACATACGGCGACAGAACTGGCTGGTCTTGCAAATGTTTCGAAAGCCACCGCTGCACGTTTTTTTCAAGCTTTGGGGTACACTGATTTCGAAGAAGTCAAAATTCAGGCTCGAGAGGAGCGCAATCGCACTCAACCCTATAGCTACTCGGTGGCCGCGTCAGGAAAAACAGTCCTGGGCCGTACAATTGGCGAACATCTTGACTTGGAACTCGACAACCTGACCCGCACATTCGAGGAAATGGGCTCCGATACGCTTCAACGGGCGTCACTCTTGATTGCAGACGCGCCCCGCGTCTGGTTTCTGGGGCATGGCCCGGACAGTTGGCTAGCCCGATATGGACGGATGCTGTTTTCAAGGTTGCGCCATGATGTCCACATGCTTGGTCTGAATGACAGTTCAACCGCCGAAGACCTGGCCATGACGGGCCCGCGGGATGTCCTGGTCCACATGGCACAAGGGCCGCAATCCAAAGGGCTCAAGTCAATCCTTTCCTATGCAAAAACCACTAGATTGAGTGTAATCACCTTGACGGATCACAGTAACCTTGCGCAAGCAAAGCGGTTTTCCGAGATCGTGTTCAGATGCCATATCTCCAGCTATGGATTAATCCCCACCCACACTACGATGGTCAGCACACTTCGACTGCTTGCTGTTTCCTATACCGGGCATGTTGGCGAAACGGCTATCCAGCGGATGGGTCTGATCGACGACATTAACGAAGAACTGGACATGATCGGCTGAGATCGAGCAGGTTATCTGGTGGAAATTCCGATCCGGAGATGAGCGTTCGGTGAAACACAGGCCAGTTTGATTTGCTGCATCTTTCCCGGCGACCGGGCCAAAGATTTCATGGTTGAGACGTCACGCTAAAACCAAACAGGTGAGCGCGATCTGGGGCTGATCTAGGAACGTTTCGGTGTTGCATATCTTCGATGCTTGGGAGTCGAACTAGTCGGGGTACGTGCGGTAGGGGGCAGTATGACACCCTCTCATGAGCGTTTTCAGGTCTCCTGACACTATTAAACTACCCCGCTGACACGGGTTCGTCAAAGATATAGCCTGTGCAGGCGCTGGAGACGGTGGCCGAACCGATGATTGTCATGCTCTCATCCGCGGATTGGTTACCGCCTGACCAAATTCGATACGGGTTACCTCTCTCTAAGAACGGATATGTTTCCCAACGTAGTCCGAGGATTTCCCTATCAATGGCCACCGTCTCCAGCGTACTGCACAGGCAGTATGAGCCGCGGCATTACGCGGGCAACGGCGTCTTGCGTGCGATGTCCCAGATGAAGCCCGCGAGTTCGCGCGCGATGGCTGCGAGCACGCGCGGCTGAGGTTTGCCAGTGTTCGACAGATGGCGGAACCGCTTGCAAAGCCGCGTCTGCGCCTTCCAGCCGATGTCCTTGATCTCCTGCGGCAGATGCGCTGAACGCTTCAGGAACGGCTGCCCCTCCTTGGGTGGGTGGCGATAGGACCATCCCGCTTCGACAAGCATCGTGCGGGCTAAGGCGTTCCCAGTCTTTGTCAGGCGCCCGCGCCGCGTCGTGTTGCCCCTGGAATGCTCGCTTGGGACCAGCCCGAGCCAGGCCATAAGCTGGCGTGGATTTTCAAAGCGGGTGATGTCGCCAATCTCTGCAACCACGGTCGCTGCGATGATCGTGTTCACGCCGCGCAATGCGCGAAGGCCTGGACTTGTCGCGCTTTCGTTCCGGTCCTTTGAGAGCTGGACTTGTCGCGCTTTCGTTCCGGTCCTCGTGCTCGCATATTATGCGGCTTTTCGTTCGAAAGTCACGGGGCTTTTGTATCCCAGTGCTGAGTGGCGGCGTCGCGGGTTGTAGAAGCCGTTGATGTACTGGAACAAAGCCAGTTCGCACTGCCGCCGTGTGTGCCAAGGTTGCCGCCAGACCAGCTCTGCTTTCAGGGTCTTGAAGAACGTCTCGACCATCGCGTCATAGCAGTTACCCTTCCCACTCATTGAAGCTTTGAAGCCATGCCGCTTGAGCAGTTTCTGATAGTCATGCGAACAATACTGGGCGCCCCTGTCCGTATGGTGAATGCAGCCTTCAGGCGGCTGGCGCAGGTTGACCGCCATCTCCAGTGCCCGAATGGCCAGATCCTTCTTTAATCGATTGCTGACAGCCCAGCCAACGACACGCCGCGAGTAAAGGTCGATGACCATAGAACGGGATTGTTGTTCAGCCGATTTGACAGGCACAAACCGCATTGTCGGCCGGACAGCTGCTTCGGCAATAGCCTCTGCATCATTGGCGTCATTCTTCTGATGCTTGACGAATGGCTTCACGTAGATGGGCGGGATCAGACGGACATCGTGGCCCAGCTTTAAAATCTCGCGGCCCCAATAATGTGACGAGGCACATGCCTCCATTGCGACAACACAGGACGGCTGTTCACTTAAGAACTTCAAGAACTGCCCCCTAGACAGTTTCTTACGGAATACAGGTTCACCTGCCGCAGTCGCGCCGTGTGCCTGGAAAACTGACTTTGCCAAGTCGACGCCTATCATTGTAACTTCAGTCATGGATGCCTCCTCCAATTTGGTGTTTTCAACATCACCACTATGGCACACTTTGATGCCGGTTCAGGGGTGAGGCATCCACACCATCAGTGGCCAAACTGGCGACGGTGGGCGACATCGTCTGGCCTGAATAGGATGCTGACATCACGATCAAACTTGGACTTCTGACGTTTGCGGGCACGGCGAGGAGTGCGGTTCTTTCGATGCAAGGGCAGGTACCACCAAAGCTCCTGTGCCATGCCTTCTTTTGAGTAGATGTGTCGATAGATCGTTTCCTGACAAACACGTTGTTTGACCCCGTCATAGATCATTCGATTGCCGATCTGTTCGGGCGTCCAGCCATCCTTGAGATGACCCACAATGCGCTGGCACAACTCAGGAAACCGGATCAGCTTGCGCTGCGTTGAGCGCCGTCGTTGCGTGCGCTGATGCGCAGCCATTCCAAAGTAACCAGCGTACTTCTTGGGGAACGCCTCATCGGCCCAGAAATTGCGCTTTATCTCGCGGAAGATCGTGGACTTGTGACGCTTCAAAGCCCGCGCCATCTCGGCGACGGGCACCTTTGCATGCCACCAGTCTTCAATTCTGCGACGTTCTTGCATGCTCAGTTGCGTATAAATCGCTCCCATGCGATGTTCTCCTCATTAGATAACTCATTGTTTTCTAATAGGAGTCGCACTTCAAGGTAGCGCGCACCCTGCGACACTTTTGTAAACGCCATTCAGAAATGTCACCGATTGCGCAAAGCAGCAATGTCACCACGGGCGCTGTGGGTAGCAAGGCTTAGCAGCCCGTAGACCTCATATGTCGTAGGGTTGGTAAGCCTTGCGGATTGATCGTTTGATGCGCTTTGGGTAGCGTCTTTGAATGGATCCGACCCTCAAACTTCATACTGATACTGATATTGATGTCATGGCGCTTTCTCCGATGTTGCGTGGGATGGTTCTGACGTTGCGCTATGCGGATGAGCATGACGGTATTGGTCTGACCAAATCTGATGCGATGAACCGCAAGTTCGTGCATTGGGCTGCCGCGGCATTCAATTGGCCTGGGCACACCCCTGAAGAACTGTTCATCGTGAACAAGGTGCTGAATGAGCATGACCTGTTTCCGCTTTGGCCTGTTCGCAACCTGCTGCATCATCTCAAGCTGATCAGGCGGTACAAGGGGACTATGCGTGCCACTGCTTTGGGACGATCTTTGGCCGCTGACCCTGCGACGTTCTATGATTTGGTTGCCCCGCTTTACCTCTATCGCTTTGTTCATGACGAATACATGCGGATCGGCGAGGATCATGGCGTTCTGGGTAATTGGCACATTTTTTTGAACCTGATCAACATCGAGGCGCGACAGGGCTGCAAGTCAGCGCGCCTGATTGAGGTTCTCTATGGGATTACTGATAATGAAAACTACGATCCCCATTATAGCAGCGTGAGTTCAACCTTTCGTATCAACGTGTTGCGACCTTTGTGCTGGCTTGGATTGTTGTCCGAAGAGACCGACGGTAAACGCATGTTCAAGGACAGCACGTACCACAAAACAGCACTCTGGATGGCGTCTTTGAAACTGGAATCTGACAACCAGTCTAAACTTCGTTTGGTGAAATAGCGGCCTCTCGTTCTGCGCGCTTGCGTTTGTAATAGGCCTCCATCTTGGACGGTCCCCCAGGTGGACGCCTGCCGGTCTTCACGTAACCATTCTTGGCGCTGACTGGTTTGACCTTCACCTTTGGCGGCGCCTTGTCCTGTTCGGTTTTGATATGTTCCAGAACTGCGCTGAGCCGCTTGTTCTCGGTGATCGCCGCGTGGGTGATCTTGCGCTCGGGGTTGAGGATCGAATGGGGCAGGATGAAGTGGTCCTGCTTTTCA
>NZ_MUHR01000015.1 GCF_002105285.1 Planktotalea arctica | reverse complement strand
AGATGTGTATAAGAGACTGAGCGATGAAAAAAACTGAAAAGCGCCGCAGACCCATCATACGGTTTGCGGCGCTTTTTATTTTAGTGCTTTTTGCCTTGCTAGGCTCTGCTTTACTGCGCCACCCAGATACGCCGCTGCCAAGCCGCTGGAACGTGTTCGAGCCTTTGGTCGTGAGCGCTCCGATCACCCCGATCACCGCATGGAAACTGGACTGGGCAAGCAGCGATCCAAAGCTCTGCATGCAGATTATGCAACGCGCTGGGCGTCTCTCTGAAATGGAGGACTTGGCGGTGGATGAGAATTGCGGCGTCACGGGGCGCGTTACGCTACGCGGTGTGGGGCAATCAACGCTTGATCCGCTGGAAACCTCCTGCGCTACTGCGCTGCGCATGGCGATGTGGGAACATCACGGCATTCAGCCTGCCGCGCGGAATCTGCTTGGTTCGAACGTCAAAACCATTCGCCACATTGGGTCCTACAACTGCCGTATGATCGTGGGAACCCAGCGGTTCAGCACACACTCAACCGCCGATGCCATAGATATCGCAGGCTTCGATCTGGTGGATGGCACGCGCATTCGCCTGCTTAGAGATTGGGGCGACGACGATGCCAAAGCGCGCTTTTTGCGCGAGGTGCGCAATGCATCCTGTGATTGGTTCGCCATCACCCTTGGCCCTGATTACAACGCGGCACATGCGGATCACTTCCACCTTCAGAACGAAGGCAGGGGCACCTGCCGATAGGAAGAAATTAGTCTCTAAACAGGCGCATCTTTAGCCAATCGGCGTGCTTAGGGTCAGCGCCCTCAAGCACGTAGCCTGCTTTTTCCAGCGCGCGGAGCGAGCCGATATTCTCACGGTGGGCCCGCGCGATCAAAGAGGTGAGGCCAAGGTTATCCCGCAAGCAGCGCGCGGTGAACAATTTGACCACATCGCTGCCGATCCCCTTGCCCCAATGTACCCGGCCCAGCCAATAGCTTATTTCTGCGCATGCAGGATTTTCAGGTTCCACGTCGAATTCAAGTCGGACCTGACCGACGGGGTTGCCGTCAAATTCGACCGCGAACACCTGATGATGGTTGCTGGCGTTGGACAATTCGATAAGGGCTGTGGCAAGATCGCGGGTGAAGGGCGCAGGGTAGTTCTCGGGCATAAAGCGCCACACATCCGGATCGCCAAGCAGCGCAATATAGCTGTCCACATCCCCCGTGCTCCAAGCGCGCAGGGCGTAGCCGGATTGTGCGTCCTTGCGCCGTGCGGTGGGATCCAATTGGTTGAGCAGTACCATGCTTAGATCATCTTTGCAGGCATCGCTCACCCAGCCTTGCTGCATGGGATCGAATGCCAGTGCGATACCCTCTGCGCGATACTGCGAGATTTCGCCAGACGATAAAATACCGGCAGAACGTGCGCGCATTGGGCCAAGGGGCGTATTGGAGGGCACGTCGATATGCGCACTAAGCGACGATGCTTTTTTATATTTCTTCATGACACCTAACCCTGCCTAGATAGCCCTATTTAGAATAATTATGCGCTCAATTGGGGGAAACAAGTATCGGGGATGCAAAATATCTTCCGTTGCGGCACGTGATAGATCAATCTTTGACCGGACCTTCAGGCTTGCGTCCTTAGGGCCGACAGCACAGCGCGCTTTGTTCTTGGATCCGCCGTAGCGGTACAAAAAGGCCTTGGACAGGGTGGCGTTATTGAGACCTGCTCCTCTTCTTAGCTCGATATTACTGACTGGACTGCACGATATTGGGCGCGAAATTGCTAGGCATCTAGGGGTGCATTCAAGGCGGTGCCGGCGCAGATAATACCGCCGCGCTGGCCGGGCGTGATATCACCGTAGCGTTCCCTGAAACAGTCGGGCAGCGCGCGATCACCGGGAAGAGATAACCAAAGACGCAGCAGATGGCGCCGCTTGTCCTGCTCGGACCAGTCGGTGAACCCCGTGCGATCATGGAGTTGCGCATGATTGTAGACGAACTGCATATCTCCGGGGCGCAAACGCATGCGAAAATGCAAGGTGGGGTCATTGGCGAGCGCGTCGAACATATCAAGCGCCGCGATATGTTCAGGGGTCAGTCGTAAGGCTTCGTCAAAGCGCTGGGCGCTGTCGATATACTGGCGCTGGTAGAACGCGGTCAGCTTGCCCGCGTGCCAGGACAGGGGTGGAATCTGCATAAAGGGCTTGGCACCCTCTGGGACTTCGCCGCGCCTGTCGGTCGCGATGGGATCGAACAGGCGGCATAGCAACTCTGGCGCATCCGCGTACATCCGGTTGTAGAGTGTCGCGGCGCTGACCAGAAGGGAATCGCCGCCCTCTTTCGCCTCGTTCAGGCACAAAAGGCCGACAACATCGGCGCTATCGGTGTGAAACGTCTGCCGCTCTGCCGTTTGATAGATGCGCACCTGCGCAGACGTAGATGATACCCCCGTATCGCGCACATGACCAAGGATATGCCCCTTGGCATTTTGTGAGCGCGCAGAGCCAAGATGTGCGCCGATGCCGCAAAATACCGTCGCGGCCTTGCGTTGATCAAAGGTGTGCGTGGGCAGCCCGCGCATGACCTCGATGCCATTGCCGCTCAATAGCTTGTCTTGAAGCGCAGTGAGGTGATGTGCGAAACTGGGCAGCGGAAAATCTGCGGCGGTGATCTGGCCAAGGTCTTTGCCAAGGGCGGCGAAATGCTCTGCTGCTGTTTCGAGCTCTGCGATTTCAGCGTTGCTTAGAGTGTGCAGCCAGGCGTGTTGATCCTGCGCCAGATCGTGTGCGACCCAGACCGAAGGTCCGCTGATCGGCGCAGGAAGATTGGCAGGCGTCATGCGGGGGAACGAAACGGTGTTTGTTGCATTCATTTGGTGTTGAAATCCTCTGTTGATACCCCCTCGGCAAGATCTTTGCCTTATGAGACGGTGCACCGTGCCGCAAAATTGCGCGATCCGCGAGTCTTCTTGCAAGTGCCCGCTTTTACCATTTTGCGAGCGAGTCAGCGTAAAGAGGGGAAAAACCTGCGATAAAGACCATTGATCCGCACGGGTTTATTGCTAACCTTTGCCCAGCTTCGGCGCTCATAAAAACATATTATGCGGTTCAAGCCGCACAAAGGGAGAGATTTGATGGGAAAACGGGATGATCTGATCGTGCAATATGCGGATGATCTGAAGAATAAGTGCGGCATGACGCCCGATATGGATCTGCTGACGAAAGTTACGATTGGCTGTGGCCCTGCGATTTACAACGCGGACGCGTCGACGGTCGCGGGCAGCCAGGCGTCCGAGCTGGAGACCGTAAAGACCAATTTCCTTATCAAGAAACTCGGCCTTGCCGATGGCCCACAGTTGATGGAGGGCATCAACAAGGTGATCGAGATTTACGGTAAATCCGAGCGCAACAAATATCGTGCGGTGGTCTATTATATGCTGACCAAGCATTTCGGCAAAGAATCCGTCTACAGCTAGGTTTTCACTGTTGCGGCTTCAAAGAGCGCCCCCTCGGGCGCTCTTTTTATTTGCGCGTGGGTCTCATGTGAAGAACAGCAAAATTGTCTTTAATTTTAGGCGCTTGGTGTTTGATTGATCGCGCATGTTGGATTAGACATCTGATAAGGTCAGGACGGCCAATTCCAGTTTAGTTCGCGTGTGGTGCCCGTGGGAGGCAAATACGTGGGGTGACAGGGGATGCGCCGTCATTGGCGCATCCCCTGTATTTTTTGTGTGATAAAAGTGCTTTTTGAACGCTGAAAGATCAGGCAATTCCCCCCAAAGCGCAGATGATCTGCCACTCTTCTTCCGTCACTGGCTGAACCGAAAGGCGGGAATTTTTGACGAGGATCATGTCGGCCAAACGCGGATCGGCCTTGATGGCGTCTAGCGTGATATGGGTCTTCAGTGGCTTCACCGCTTTGATATCGACGCAATCCCAACGCGCATCATCGGTGGAGCTATCGGGATGCGCGAGCGCGCAAATCTCGATCACGCCGACGACGGCCTTTTCCTTTTGGCTATGGTAAAAGAAGCCGCGATCGCCAATCGCCATTTCGCGCATGAAATTGCGCGCCTGGTAGTTGCGCACGCCATCCCATTCCTCGCCTGCATCGCCTTTGGCAACCTGGTCGTCCCAGCCCCAAACGGAGGGTTCGGATTTGAACAGCCAGTAGCGCATCAGCCGATCACCTTGTTCCACCGGACCAGCTCGACCGACGCGAAAAGCCCGGCCTTGGCATAGGGATCATTCGCGGCCCAACTCTCTGCGGTGCCCATGTCCTCGACGTCCAAAATCACCAGCGATCCGCACATTTCGCCCGCGCTGTCGAGCAATGGCCCCGCTTGCGCAACGACCCCTGTGTCCTTGATGTAGGCCAAATGCGCGTCGCGATTGTCCTTGCGCGTTTGCAACGCGCCTGCTTTATCCTTCGCCATCAATGCAATCAGCATGTCTTCTCCTTGTCTGTGTCTATTTAGGTTCCAAACGTTACGCTTTCGCACCCTTTTTTCCGCTTCCCAGCATCGGCGCGCTTGCGCGGTCGAGCGGCCAGCGGGGGCGCGCACTTAGCTCCATACCGTCGCGCTGACCGGCCTCGAACAACTCGATGCCTGCATAGGCGATCATCGCGGCATTGTCGGTGCACAGCGCAAGGGGCGGGGCGGTGAAGGCGACGTTTTGCTCAGTACAAACAGTCTCTAACACAGCCCTTATGGCGGTATTCGCGGCAACGCCCCCTGCGACAGCAAGGGCCGGAGTGGCCGGCTTTTCGGCAAGGTAAAGCACTAAGGCGCGCCGCGTTTTCTCGGCCAGCACGTCAACAACAGCACGCTGAAACCCAGCACAGAGATCATGAACATCGGCAAGGTGGATCGTGTCGCCTTGCATCACTTCATTGCGTGCGCGCAGCACGGCGGTCTTGAGGCCGGAGAAGGACATATCACAGCCCGCGCGATCAAGCATTGGACGTGGAAATTTGAAGCGTTTCGGATCGCCGGATTCCGCCGCCTTTTGCACTTCGGGGCCACCTGGTTGCGCCAGTCCCAGCAAGCGCGCGGTCTTGTCGAATGCTTCGCCAGGCGCATCGTCGATCGTACCGCCAAGACGGGAAAACTCGGTAGCGCTGCGCACGATCAGGAATTGGCAGTGACCGCCAGAAACCAGTAGCATCAGGTAAGGGTAGGTCAGCCCGTCCGTGAGGCGGGGTGTCAAAGCATGTCCCGCTAGGTGGTTTACACCGATCAGCGGTTTACCCGTTGCGAGCGCAAGCCCTTTGGCACACATCACGCCGGAAATAACGCCGCCGATCAGACCGGGGCCAGAGGTGACGGCGATCGCGTCGATCTGCGCCAGTCCAATGCCAGCCTCGCCAAGCGCTTTTTCAACACAGTGATCGATCTTTTCCGCATGCGCGCGCGCTGCGATTTCAGGCACGACGCCGCCGAAGGCGCGGTGCAGATCATTCTGCCCGACCACCACGTTGGAGAGCACATGTGATGCGCCGGCTTCATCGCGGCGCACCACGGCGGCTGCGGTGTCATCGCAACTGCTTTCCAGGCCAAGCAGGGTAATGGCGCGCGTCACAGGCATAATCTTTGGCACAGTCCTTCGTTGCGGAGATGATGCGTTGCAGCTACCACTCTCAACTGTCGCAAACAATCCCGGCTATACCCGATGACGCAGTCTGCTACTTTGCTTTTGACCCGCCCGCTTGCAGACTCGCTGCGTTTTGCGGAGCAGGTCCGTGCGTCCCTCGGTGACATGAAGATCGCCATATCTCCATTGCTCGAAATCGAAATGCGCCCTCTTGATCGCGGTGCGGCGGACGCGAAGATCATCGTTTTCACCTCGCGCAATGGCGTTGCTGCTTGGGAGCGCGCCAAACTGCCGTGCCATCAGCGATGTTTTTGCGTCGGTTCGGCAACGGGCGATGCAGCCCGCGCGCTTGGGTTTGATCCGTTCATTAGCGGTGGTACCGTGGATCATTTGCTTGAAGACATGCGCGCTACAGCGCCCGATGGGCCGATCCTTCATGTGCACGGGCGTTTCCGCGCGGGCGATCTGATCGGTGCGCTGCGCAAGGACGGTTTTGATATTCGCGGGTTGCTTGCCTACGAGCAAAAGCCGATTGAGCTCGACCAGCACGCACGCGCGCTTTTGTCAGGGGGAGAGCCTGTGATTGTTCCCCTTTTCTCACCGCGCAGCGCAGCGCAATTTGCCAAAACAGGGCTATTCCAGCCGCAGATCGACATAATCGCAATCTCTCGTGCAGCGGCAAAGGCGTTGCCACGCGCGCGCATTGCACCATCTCCGGATGCAAAGGGGATGATTGCGGCAATTTCACAGGGGCACAGCGGGCTATCAACGCCTTGAGGCTCTGAGACTGCGCAAGTAAGGTTGCGAGGGACTCGGGTGATTGAGTTGCTGAATCGAGAGGGTGTGTAACGTGGCAAAACCGACCAAAGGCAATGGCGCAAAGTCTCAAAAGCCGGATATCGTTGAAGAGATCGTAGAAGATACGGTCGATGCGGCTGCCTCGAGTGATGCAAGTGATCCCGCCGAACCAATAGAGGTGGTTGAGCGCAGCGATGCTCCGCTTGATGATGCGCCCGACGAGAAACCCGGCGAGGCGTCTGGCGAGCCAGAGCACCAAGAAATAGACGCACCGCAAGAGCCCGTAGTGAGCACCGAAGTGGTGCGCGAAACTGTGATCGAGCGTAAGGGTGGCTTTATCCCCATTGTGCTTGGCGGCGTTGTTGCGGCCGGCATTGGTGTCGCCAGTGCTGGATATATCTTCCCGAATGGCCTGCCTTTTGGCGCGGGTGCGACGCAAAGCGTCGATCTGGCAAGTGAGGTAAAACTGCAAGCGGGCCGTATTGACGACCTAACGCAGATGCTGGAAAATCAACCAAGCCTCGACACGGGCCCGCTGGATGCTGCGGTCGCTGCTGTGGGTGATCTGCAAGCGCAGATCGAAGCGATTACGGATAGCCTTGCTGTGCTCGAGACGCGAATTTCCAGTCTTGAGGCGCGGCGAAGTGCCGATGGTAGCAGCGTTTCCTCCGCCATAGAGAACGAATTAGCGACCCTGCGCACCGCGCTTGATACCCAAAAGGGCGAGATCGCGCAGATGATCGAGCAAGCCAAAGACACCAAGCAAAGTGCAGAAGATGTCGCGCGGCAAACTTTGGCGCGCGCAGCTGTGACGCGCATTCTTGTTGCGCTCGATAGCGGCGCGTCTTTCGAGGATGCGCTGGCCGATGTGCAAGCTAATTCCCGGATCGAAGTACCCGAAGCACTGGCGCAGAGCGCCGCGAGCGGTGTACCGACGTTGTCCTTTTTGAGCGAAAGCTATCCACCTGCGGCGCGCGCGGCGCTTGCGGCTGTGCGTAGCGAGCAAACAGGCGGTGGTGTCGGTAACTTCCTGGCAAAGCAATTCGGCGTGCGTTCGGTTGCACCGCGCGAGGGTGGTGATCCCGACGCGGTCCTGTCGCGCGTGGAAGCCGCTGTCAGCGAAGGGCGTATCGCCGATGCGCTGGCTCAGGCGGACGTGCTGCCTGATACGGCGAAAGCCCCGCTGGCGGAGTGGATGGCACAGGCCAACCTGCGCCTTTCCGCTGCGCGAGAGGCAGAAGCTCTCGCCAATTCCTTGAACTCTCAATAAGGCGCTTTTTAATGCTTTGGTCTTTGCTAAAAGTTCTCTTTTTTGTGGCAATCGTGGCAGCGCTTACGTTGGGTGCTGGATATTTGATGGAATTGGGCGGCGGCGCTGTCGTTCAAATGGCGGGAAGCGAATTCACGCTTAGTCCGCTCCAATTGGTCATTGGCGTCATCGTTTTGATCGTCGCGCTTTGGGTTGCGCTCAAATTGCTGTCCTTGCTGGTTGCAACGCTGCGCTTCATCAACGGCGATGAAACTGCGATTACGCGATATTTCTCCAAGAACCGCGAGCGCAAGGGTTATCAGGCGCTTTCCGAGGGGATGATGGCACTTGCCTCTGGCGATGGACCCGCGGCGATGAGCAAGGCGGCCAAGGCGGAGAAATATCTTGCCAAGCCTGAGTTAACCAACCTGCTCACGGCGCAAGCGGCCGAAATGGCGGGTGATCATCGCAAGGCGGAAGAAACCTACAGAAAGCTGGTCACGAACGAGGCGACACGCTTTGTCGGCGTGCGTGGAATCTTGAAGCAGAAGCTGGCTGACGGGGATACGGAAACGGCCCTTAAGCTGGCCGAGCGCGCATTCGCTCTCAAGCCTAAGCACGAAGAAACGCAGGACATTTTGCTGAAACTACAAGCGCAGGGCTCTGATTGGGCTGGCGCGCGCAAAACGCTTGCGGCGAAGCTGAAAAGCGGCTCGCTTCCGCGCGATGTGCACAAGCGCCGCGAGGCGGTTCTGGCGCTTTCGCAAGCCGAAGGTGTCCTGGATGAGGGCAATGACATCGAAGCACGCGAAGCGGCGATCGAGGCAAATCGCCTATCTCCCGATCTGATTCCAGCCGCTGTCATGGCCGCGCGCAGCTATATCGGACAAGACAAAAAACGCTATGCAATCCGCGTTCTGAAAAAGGCATGGGATGTGCAGCCGCATCCTGATCTGGCCTCGGCCTATGCAGAGATCGAGCCGGACGAAACGTCGGAGCAGCGGATCAAGCGCTTTGACAAGCTGGTAAAATCGACGCTGGATCATCCTGAAACTAAGATGCTCAAGGCGGAATTGTTCATCGCAGCTGAAGATTTCCCATCGGCGCGCCGCGCGCTGGGCGATTTGGTTGAAACTGCCCCAGATGCGCGATCCTTGACGCTTATGGCGGCGATTGAGCGCGGCGAAGGTGGCAGCGATGCGGTCGTGCGCGGTTGGCTTGCGCGTGCGCTAAGCGCGCCGCGTGGTCCGCAATGGGTGTGTGATGCGTGCAACCACATTCACGCAGAATGGGAGCCGGTGTGCGCTAATTGCGCCAGCTTTGACACGCTTAGCTGGAAATCACCGCCGCAAGCGCAAATCGCCGAGCCTACGGGCGTTGCGATGTTGCCGCTGATCGTCGGCGCATTGGAGGATCGCTCCAGCGACGAGGCCGATGATATCATCGACGCAGAAGAGCCAGAGGTGATGGACGCGGAAGTCGTCACCGAAGACGCGGATGCACTTGACGAAGAAAAGAAAGCCTAGACGATACGGCAGGTGTTGTTGGTAAACGCCGCTGCCGTCAGATCACCCGTGAGATAGCAGCCCGTATCAAGCGAAACGCGGCTTTGCTCCCACACGGGACGATCGACGACGGTGTGACCGTGCACCACCCAATTGCCATCGGTGCGGGGCGTTTTCATAAAACTCTCGCAACCCCAAAGCATCACGTCCTGCGATTGCTGCTGTATCGGTTGCGCAGGATCGAACCCGGCATGTACGCAGTGCAAATTGCCGGATGCCCAGCGCATTGGTAGCTTGCGCAGCCATGTCTCCATCCCATCGGGCAGGGCGTCCCAGAGTTCTTCGCAGGCTTCATAAAGCTGTTCGGGTAGGGCGGCTTCATTAAGGCCAGTGATCCCGTAGCTTTGCAGCGTTTCGATGCCGCCGAACTTAAGCCAACGCGGTCCGGCTTTCAGCGGTTTGTCCAGAAAATCCAGCATCATGCGTTCATGATTGCCGATCAAGCAAACGACTGCATCTGGATCTGACAGGCTAAGCTGCATCACCTCGTCCAGCACGCCTGCGCTATCGGGGCCGCGATCCACATAATCACCAAGGAACACAAGCGCCGGATCATCAATGCCCTGCGCTTCGATATCATCGTCGATCCGTTCCAATGCGGCTTGCATCTGGGGCAGGCAGCCATGCACGTCGCCCACCGCATAAAAGGGGCGTGCAGGTTTCATTTCCACCTGCATGGGGCGCAGATTGATCGACGATGCCGCGCCGCCGCGTTTGTTACTGATGATACCTAGCATGATGCCTATCGCTTGATGATGTGCGCCTTAGGCTTAATCCAGCGCGCGCGGGGAGGCAACGTGAAGCGCGCTTGCATTGGCGCAAAGCCAGCGAAAATATGTGCCGTTCAGGACTGCCTTTGCACGTCCGCCTGCCGCGCCGAGCACATTACGCTCGTGCTGGCGATAATACAGGACCGGAGCCGTATCATGGACAAAGCGTGCGCCGGCCCTGCTTAAGATCAAGGCGGCCCACCAATCGTGAAAGGGAACGTCACGGGTCGGGGGCGCGCGTTTGAGCAGATCGACCGCAGCAGGCGAGAGCACGCAGGTGTGGCCTGCGACGGGGTTGCGCAGGAATGTGCGGGCAAAGCCTTTGACGGGGGCGCGCAATTGGCGATGCGTAACGTTCAAACCCGCGTCGGTGACGAACCGCCCCGCCGAATACAGCGCAGGGCCTTCGTCCTTGCCCAAATGCGCGAGCGCGCGTTCCAGCTTGTCTTTGCACCACACATCATCCTGATCGCAAAAAGCCGCGAAATGCCCCTTTGGAACATGGCTCAAGCCCCGCCAGAAATTGAGCGCGATGCCTTGCTGCGGACCTCGCAGTAGATGCAGGCGATCGCGCGCAAGGCAGTCGCGGGCGATCGCGAGGCTCGCATCGCTTGATCCATCATCGCTTAGAATAACACGCCAGTTTTCATGGCTTTGATCGCAAATTGATTGCAACTGCGCACGCAAAAACGTCGCCCCGTTCAGGGCAGCCAGAACGATACTGATAGGGGGACATGCAGCAGTCATTCGCCAAAAATCACATAAAATCCCTACCAAATCCTAAAGAAGAAACGCATTTGCGCCGCTGATGATCCAATTTTCTGCCTTTTGTGCGTCTTAGGTCTGACCCAATCAAAGCGTGAGGGTGACATGACGACACTTACTGTTCAAAACACCTGGAACTTGGGGCCTGCGTCGCACAGCATGAACCTGCGCGATATGGATCTGGTCAGCACATCCGGCGGCACGGTGCTTTATGCGACCAATGGCGCTTCGGGGGGGATCGTCAGCTATCTGGTTAACCCTCTCACCGGCGCACTGGGCTATGTTGATGCGCTCACCCTTGCGCCGCTTGCCTCGGTCGATGGACCCGCCCATCTGGAGCAGGTTACTCTGGGCGGTCAAGATTTCATCGTGAATCTGGGGCGTCACGCGGACGGCCTGGAGGCGGTTCAGATCGGCATTGGCAGCGATCTGGACACGCGGGTAGATATGGGCGGAACAGACGGTCTTGGTATCAGTTCGCTCAAATTTCACGCAGCCGGAACGCGCGATGTGGCCTATGCGAGTTATTGGGGCAGTGCCGATCTGGGGATCTATCAAGTGAGCGCAAGTGGCGCTTTGAGCCTTCTGGGCCAGATCATTTCCCCTTTCGATGCGCAAGGCGCTGATATTACGGGATTTCAGATAACACAGGTTCAAGGTCAGGATGTGCTTGTCTTTGCGGGGCGCGAACAAGACGCAATCTATAGTTACACGATCAACGCTAATGGCGGTTTGGCCGTTGCGGATGTTATCAGGATGAGTGATGGCCTGCCCATCGACACACCCACAGCGATGGAAATTATTGAGAGTGGCGGACAGCGCTTTGCGATCCTTGCCTCTGCCGGAACCTCCTCGCTGACGGTGATGGAGATTTCCAGCGCGGGGCAATTGACACCGGTGGATCACGTCAACGCCAGCCTGCACACGCGCATTCAGGGTGTCGTCGCGCTGGAAACCGTGAGCTTCGCAGATCGCCATTACGTCATTGCGGGAGGCGCGAACGATGGCATCAGCCTGTTTCAGCTTTTTCCTGACGGGCGGCTCTATCACCTTGATGCGCAAGAGGATTTGTTGGGCGCATCGCTCGCGAATGTCACGTCGATCACCGCTCAAGTGCGTGGCAGCGGCATCGATATTTATGTCGGATCGGAAAACGAAGCGGGCATCACGCAGCTGCGCTACGAGCTGGGCGCGCAATCGCCAATCCAGCACGGCACGGCTGGCGATGATACGCTGAATGGAACGGCGAATGCTGATTTTCTGATGGGCGGCGCGGGGGATGATACGATCAGCGGCGGCAATGGCGCGGATATGATCCTTGATGGCGCAGGTGCGGATCGTATGACCGGGGGCAACGGCGCGGATACGTTCATCCTTTCGCGCGATGGCGCGCGCGACGACATACTGGATTTTGACCCGTCGCAAGATCGTATCGATCTGTCGGGTTGGGGGCGCATCTATGATGTGAGCGCGCTGACCTGGTCGATCCGCAGCAACGGTGCGGTGATCACTTATGGCGATGAACTACTGGTCATTCGCACCGTCGATAATACTACGCTTTATTCGGATGACCTTGCGGCGCATGAGTTGTTCAACCTGTCCCACACGGACCTGAGTTACATGACCGGCGGACTTGATCCGCTGCTCGATGACACCGCATTGGGCAATTTCGAGGGGAGCGCGGGCGCGGATACGCTTGTGGGCTCCGATTTTGATGACACCATTCGTGGCAACCTTGGAGACGATTCGATTGTCGGCGGCGCGGGGAATGACGTTTTGAACGGCGGTGTCGGCGCGGATTATCTGGATGGCGGGGCTGGTTCGGATTGGGTCAGCTACGAGGGTTCGCGCGGCTCGCTTCGTGTCGATTTGATGTTTTCGCACATTAACACCAATGTCGCGGCGGGGGATATCTATGTTTCGATCGAAAACCTGATCGGTTCGCAGGGCTTTGACAATTTGCGCGGTACTTTGGACGATAACGTCATTCAGGGGGGGCGCAATGTAGACTACATTTTTGGGCGCCGAGGAAACGATACATTGGAAGGTGGCATAGGTGACGACGTCTTGTTCGGAGGCACCGGGGCGGATCTCTTGATCGGTGGAGCAAATCGGGATCGTGCGCAATATTCCGAAGCGTTAAGTGCTGTGCAGGTCGATTTGGCAAATCCGGCAAACAATACCGGTGAAGCAGCGGGTGATCAGTTCGATGGCATCGAGGACCTTGCGGGGAGCCGGTTCGATGATCTCCTGAATGGCAATGATGCTGCTAACCGCCTGTTTGGGCGCGAAGGCAGTGACATTTTGCAAGGTCGTGCGGGAGACGACTATTTGAACGGCGGTGCGCATGCGGATACATTAGATGGTGGAATGGGAAATGACATTCTACGCGGTGGTCAACATGCGGACACGTTCGTTTTTAACGATGGCAATGACACCATCGAAGATTTCAACGGCATTTGGGATAGCATCCTGCTTGACGCAGGCTTGCTGGGCGGCGGCCCGGTAACGGCGGCGCGCGCGTTGGAATTTGCGAGCGTCATCGCAGGACATACTGTTTTCGATTTCGGCGATAACGATCAGCTTACGCTTATGAATATCACCGACACTGCATCGTTGATTGATGACATTTCCTTTATGTAATTCAATGTGTCAAAGCTCCAGCCGATCCATAAGGGCAATGTCCAACGTCACGAAATCTTCGATACGTTTGCGATTGGCATCTTGCTCGAACCGTTGCATCAGGCGCGGCCATCGCAGCTCTGAAACAGGGCGATCACCAGCATTGTCGCGCGTCTCTGTCAGGTTGAGGTCAAAGCCGTAAAGCTCGTTCAGATCAGATTGTAGTGCAGAGAGGTTTTCAACCGAATAGATCCAATCAATCTTGGACATGTTTCTAAGGGCACCGCGCAGTTTGCGCCGTTCAGGCATGCGCGTGTAGACATGGCCGGGTCGAATGCGTTTTGATCCGAAGTAGCTGCAATAAAAATTGTCGTAGTGATCGAAGACAAAGTTCTGCCAAGCAACGTCGCCGCCAAAGAAATAGTCATCAACGCTGTTGGCGAGGATTTTGCGTTTACCGGCGTGTCGCGGGTCTTCCAATTGCTCGGGGTTCAGTGCTTCGGCTTCCTTCAGCAGGTAAAAGTAAAATGATGCAATCCTTTCGCGCGGATCACGAAGGATTGAAAAGACAAAGCGTGGTTTTTCGATCCGGTCGAGGGCAATCCAGTCGATATGTCCGGAATAAAGACTGTATCCCTGCGGGAACTGGTCTTCTGGCGTAGATGCTTGCGTATGGACGCGGATCGGACTGACCGCGTCTTTTCCGACTGCGCGCACCAATTCATTGTGCACCGTTTGTCCCGCTGTTTTCGGGATATGCAAAAAGACGATTGGCGGGGATGTGTTGTTAGAATCAAACATGCTCCCTTGCCTATGCGAAACCTCTTACGGACCTGTAAACGCCTTGCGAAAAACGAGTGTTTGATTGCGTCACAGATCACCGGCGACGCGAAAACCGCAGTTGCCGGTTGAGCTATCGGGATCGTTCGAACTACGCGAATGCACGTGATACCGATCGCAGTAGCTATCGTGACATAAGTGTGAGCCGCCGCGCTGTACGCGCCACTCGCCGCTTTGCGGGCCGGATGGGTCTTTTGCTGGAGTTGCGGAGGGCGTGGGGATCGCTGCGAAGTAATCACCAACCCACTCCCAGACATTTCCGGTCATGTTGAATAGACCGAAACCATTGGGCGCGAAAGCTGTGACAGGGGCGGTGCCGACATGGCCGTTTGCGCCTGTGTTCTCGTTTGGAAACGCGCCTTGCCAGGTGTTCATGCGATGCTGGCCGCCCGGTGTCATCGTATTGCCCCAAGGGAATTTCATGCGCGCCAAGCCGCCACGTGCGGCGCGCTCCCACTCGGCTTCGCGCGCGAGGCGCAGGCCAGCCCATGTGCAATAGGCAAGCGCGTCAGACCATGTAATATGCACGGCGGGATGATCTGGAATGCTTTGCCAAGAACTGCCCGGCCCGCGCGGCGCACCCCAGTACGCGCCATCCACTTTGCGCCACCATGGCAGGCCGGGGGGTGAAACGGGCCAGTCCTTCGGCGCATCCAAAAAGAGGTGGAACACAAAGCTCCAGCCCTCGCGCTCGGCCACGGAAACATAACCGGTGTCCAGGGCGAACACTGCGAAATCGGCGTTGCTCACCGCGTGGGGCGACATCAGAAAAGGCGAGATTTTGACTTTGGCGCGGGGGCTTTCGAGATCTGCGGGAAAGTTCGATTTGCGGGCACCCATTTCAAAGATGCCGCCGGGTATTTCGGTCAGGCGCGCGCGCAGCTGATCGCGGATTGTGCAGCTTGCCAATGGCACTGCCAGTGCAGCGTCGCGGTAGACGTGATGGGGCGCTTGGCCTGGCGGATTGCATTTGCCGGGGCAGCATGCGCTGTCGTTTCCTACCATGGTTGAATCCTGTTTCCCCGAAGCCTCGCACATTGATAGCGTGCCCTGAAGCGGCGATCAAACTCTGGGCGAATGATGCGGCCTAGCGCCAACCCACATCGCCTAGAAAGATGTATCCAGCGCCATAGATCGTTTTGATCAACTGTGGGTTCTTGGGGTCTTCGCGAAGTTTCGTGCGCAAGCGCGAGATGCGCACATCCATGGCACGGTCGAAACTTTCGCCTGCACCTCCGCCCAGCATATCCTGCATTTGTGCACGTGAAATCAGCCGCTTGGGGCTTTGCAGGAACAGGCGCAGTACTTCGCCCTCGGCATGGCTGAACGTGGTTTCACGCCCCGTGTCATCCTCAAGCGCGTAGCGATCGAAATGCGCGGTCCAGCCGGCGAAATGTGCGGTGTTCGAGGTGGTGTCAGTTGGTTTGCTCTTGCGTAGTCGCACTCGGATGCGCGCGACGACTTCGCTGGGATCGAAAGGCTTGATAATATAATCATCCGCACCGAGCTCGAGGCCCGTCACCCTATCCTGCACCTGCGCGCGGCCTGAAATGATAATTACGATTGCGCCCTGCTCGAGTGCGAGGCGATGCACCAGCGTCAGCCCGTCCTTGTCAGGCAAGGACAGATCGACGAGGCACACATCGGGTGTCACCGTGCGCAGGGCCGCTTCGAATTCGCGGGCCCGCCCGAAGCTCATGGTGCGAAATCCTGCATCTTCGAGGGTTTCGGACAGAATTTTCCGGATTTCAGGTTCGTCATCAAGGATCGTGACGAGAGGTAATTCGCTCATGCTGCGCCCTCTGCGGCCAAGGTCAGTGCCAGTCGCAGGGCTTCTGGCGTGAATGGTTTCTGAAGGAATGCACCACGCGCCGCAGCTGCTTGGTGCAGTGGATCGCAAGTGGGCAGCGATGTCATCAATGTAATCGGTTGATCGACTATCTTCGCCAGATCAAGCCCGGTGCGTGCTCCGCCAAGGCGGATATCGGACAGAACATAGGCAATGTCCGGCAGTGAGCCAAGCAACGCTTCGGCCTCGTGAACGGATGTCGCTTCGAGCACCTGATGCCCCTGTTCCACCAGCATATCGCGGATCGACATGCGCAAATCCTCGCTGTCCTCGACCAAGAGAACAAGGCCCGCAGGCAGCCCGGCCACGCTAGCGCGCAGCGGCAAGCGCAGCACCACATGCGCGCCGCCAGCGTTAAACAAGCGCACATCGCCGCCGGCAAGTTTGGTCATGTCGTAGACCATCGCAAGGCCAAGCCCCGAGCCTTCGCCGCCTTTGGTGGTAAAGAAGGGATGCAGCGCCTTGCTTAGGGCCTGCGGCGAGAACCCGGGCCCTGTATCCGCGATTTCAATTTCCAGCCATGTGTCTTGCACTGCACGCGCGCTGAGCGTGATTTGTCCGCCTGGTGGCGTCGCGTCGCGCGCGTTGAGGATCAGGTTCAAGAGGCTGTCTTGCAGCATGCCGGCATCGATGTTGAACACCCCATTGGGCACATCGCCATCGATGTGCAGATGGTAGTTACTGCCAAGCGTGGGCGAGGCCATGATTTCCAATTCGCTCAGAAATTCGGGCAGGCGCACGGGCACCGGGCTAAACTGGCGTGGACCGGTCATGTCGGCGATGCGGTGGAGTAGACTGCCGCCCCTGCGTGCAGCGGCGAGCGTTGCGTTTATCAGATGATGCGCGTCGCTGGGGAGATCGTCCATGCGTTGTAGCTTGCCCTGCATGCCGAGAATGATGGTCAGCAAGTTCGAAAAATCGTGCGCAAGGCCGCTGGTCAACTGCGCGGCCATCTCGCGGCGGCGTGTCTGTTGCAGTGCGACGCGGGTCTGGGTTTCTTCGGTCACATCCATGGAAAGCACATAAACGCCCCGCACTTCTCCATTGGTGCTATCGGGGGTCAAAGCGACGCGCACGCGGCGCGAACTGGGGGCGTGGGTGAATTCGAACACCGATGGCACGCCGTCGAACGCGCGCTCGATGTAGGGACCGATCACTGCATATGTTGGCGCGCCAAGTGCCTGTGCGGCGGTCAGCCCGACGATTTCATCGGTGCTGCCCGGCATTACATCGCGCAGGCGGCGGTTGGAAAAGGTGTAGCGCTGCGCGAGGTCGATATGGGCGATATGCGCAGGCATCATCTGGGCGGTGAGGCGCGTGCGCGCCTCCATGTGGGTCAATTGATGCTTCGTTTCTTCCAGTGCGGCGTTACTGGAGGCAAGAGCACGGTTGCTGGAGGCAAGCTCTTCGGAGCGGGAAAGTACCTGTTCGGAGAGCACTTCGGAGCGCGCGCGCAGGAGTGCCTCCTGCCTCTTGGTTTCCGTGATGTCAGTGTAGACTGTCACCCAGCCGCCGTCCGGCAGCGGCGCGCCCTCGACGCTAATCACGCGGCCGTTCGCGCGGGTGCGCTCCATATAATGCGCCTCGAAGGCGCGGGCGAGCTCGACCCGAACGGCTATGAAATCCTCAAGGTCGTCCACTTCGCCATATTCACCGCGCTGTGCCAGATAGCGGATCACGTCCCTGAAGCTGACCCCCGGCTTGACCAGCGCATTGGGCAGATTGAACATCTGCTGCATGGGGCGGTTGATCAGCACTAGCCGCAAATCAGAATCAAAAATCGACATGGCCTGCTGAATAAGGTTCAGGCCTGCTTCGATCATGGCGTCATGGCTGGGTGTGCGGTTCATGCCCCATTGCTATCACCGCGCAGAGGTGGGCGAAAAGCCCCGAGGCGTGCTTGTTACAATTCGTTAGGTTTTAGAAACTTTGCGGAAAAAGTTGACCTTCAAGAATTTGACGGCACGGTTAGGGCAGCGAGTCGCACAAAGCGGCCAGAGGCGCCCGAAAGCGCGCAACGGGAGGAGACATCAGTGACACAAACGTCGACAGGCGTTGATGGGCTTACGTCCATCCCAGCGCTTTTGAACCGCAACGCATCCACGTTCGCCGGTAAGGCCGCTTATCGTGAAAAAGAGTTTGGCATCTGGCAAAGCTGGACATGGGCCGAGGCCGAGAAAGAGATTGAGGCGTTGGCGCTGGGTCTGTTGAATCTTGGTGTGAACGAGGGCGATTTTATCGCTGTCATCGGACGCAACCGCCCTGCGCTTTACTGGGCGATGGTTGCCGCTCAATCCGTAGGTGCAGTGCCTGTGCCACTTTATTCAGACGCTGCCGCAGAGGAAATGGCTTACGTGCTGGAGCACTGCGGGGCGCGTTTCGTCATCGTCGCGGATCAGGAGCAGGTGGACAAGGTGATCGAGGTGCAGGATCAATTGCGCCAGTTCCAGCATTTGATTTACCTCGATGCGCGCGGGCTTCGCAAATATGACCACACAACGCTGCACCAGTATTCGAACGTGCAGGATCAGGGCCGCGCCGCTTACGATGAATTCCACCCTGAACTGGTGCGCCGCCGCGACGCGCTGAATTACGACAGCACCTGCGTGATGCTTTACACATCCGGCACCACGGGCAAGCCCAAGGGCGTTGTGCTGAGCAATCGCAACATCATCGAAACCTCCAAGAATTCATCGGAGTTCGATGATTTGAGTGCGGGCGAGGATATTCTGGCTTACCTGCCAATGGCCTGGGTCGGCGATTTCATCTTTTCGCTCGGGCAGGCCTATTGGACCGGCTTCTGTGTCAATTGCCCTGAGAGCTTCGAGACAATGATGACTGATCTGCGAGAGATCGGTCCAACCTATTATTTCGCCCCGCCGCGCGTGTTCGAGACGCAGTTAACCACGGTAATGATCCGCATGGAGGACGCGAGCCCGATGAAAAAGCGGATGTTCGACTACTTCATGGCTCACGCCAAGAAGGTTGGTCCCGACATTCTGGACGGCAATCCCGTAAGCGGTTTTGATAAGCTGAAATATGCGCTGGGCAATCTCCTGGTCTACGGTCCGCTGAAAAATACCCTGGGCTTTTCGCGCGTGCGCATCGGCTATACTGCAGGTGAAGCGATTGGCCCTGAAATCTTTGATTTCTACCGCTCGCTCGGGATTAATCTGAAACAGCTTTATGGTCAGACCGAGGCGTCTGTGTTTATCACACAGCAGCCCGACGGGCAGGTGCGCTCTGATACGGTCGGCGTGCCTAGCCCTGGCGTGGAATTAAAGATTGCAGAGAACGGGGAGGTGTTCTACCGCTCTTCGGGTACGTTCGTTGAGTATTACAAGAACGCTGAAAGCACGGCGGACACCAAGGATGCCGAGGGCTGGGTTGCGACGGGCGATGCGGGCTTTATCGAAGATGGTACGGGCCATCTGCGCATCATCGATCGCGCCAAGGATGTCGGTAAAATGGCGGGGGGCGAAATGTTCGCGCCTAAGTATGTCGAGAACAAGCTGAAGTTCTATCCCAACATTCTGGAAACTGTCGTTTTTGGCGCGGGCCGCGAATATTGCACGGCTTTTGTTAACATCGACTTGAACGCCGTCGGAAACTGGGCCGAGCGTAACAACATCGCCTATGCGTCCTATCAGGAATTGGCGGGGCATCCCCGTGTGCTCGAGACAATTCAGGAGCATGTGGAGACGGTGAACCGGTCCGTGGCCGAGGATCCGATGCTGTCGGCCTGCCAGGTCCACCGTTTTCTGGTGCTGCACAAGCAATTGGACGCGGACGACGGCGAGCTGACGCGCACGCAAAAGGTGCGCCGCAAGATCATCGGCGAGAAGTTCGAAGATCTGGTGAACGCGCTGTATGACGGATCGCAGCAAATCTACACCGAAACCGAAGTCACCTATGAGGACGGCCGCAAAGGGATGATCAGCGCGACGCTGGAAATCCGCGACGCGAAGGTGGTGCCCGTCACGGCGCAGAAGATCGCGGCGGAATGATCATGAACCTTCAACATTTGAGTTTAATTGGCAAGATGAAGCCGAAGATGAAGACGGGGCGCTGCGATGCTTGATCAGACCGAGGGATATGTCACCGAGGATGGCCGCAAGATCGGTGGCGTGGTGATGGAAATGAAGAATATCACGCTGCGTTTTGGCGGTGTGGTGGCGATCAAGGATATTTCGTTCGATATTCGGCAGGGTGAAATTCGCGCAATTATTGGCCCGAACGGGGCTGGTAAGTCCTCGATGCTCAACGTGATTTCGGGATTCTACGTGCCGCAAGAGGGTCAGGTTTTGTTCAATGGCAAACCGCGCCCGCAAATGCGCCCCTACGAGGTCGCCCAGCAGGGCATCGCGCGCACTTTTCAGAACATCGCATTGTTCGAGGGCATGTCGGTTCTGGACAACATCATGACGGGCCGTTTGAACAAGATGAGTTCCAGTATCTTCTCGCAAGCCATCTGGCGCGGCAAGGCCGAGCGCGAAGAGGTCGAAAACCGTGAAAAGGCAGAGCGGATCATCGACTTTCTGGAAATTCAACACATCCGAAAGACGCCTGTTTCGCGTTTGCCTTATGGTCTCAAGAAGCGTGTGGAGTTGGCGCGCGCGCTGGTGGCGGAGCCGAACCTGTTGCTGCTGGACGAGCCAATGGCAGGCATGAACGTCGAGGAGAAAGAGGACATGAGCCGCTTCATTCTCGATGTGAACGACGAATTTGGGACCACCATCGCGCTGATCGAGCATGACATGGGCGTTGTCATGGACCTCTCTGACCGCGTGGTCGTGATGGATTATGGCAAGAAGATTGGCGATGGAACACCAAGCGAAATTCGCAACAACCAAGCCGTGATCGATGCGTATCTGGGGGTGGCACATGACTGATTTTGCCCTGACGATTTACACTAAGGAGGCTTCATAATGCCCGAACAGCTCATCTATGCGATGGAAGTTTTCCTCAACGGTCTGATGGCGGGGGTGCTTTATGCGCTGGTCGCGCTTGGCTTCGTTTTGATTTTTAAAGCCTCCGGTATTTTCAACTATGCTCAAGGGGTTATGGCGCTGTTTTCGGCGCTGACGCTTGTGGGGATCATGGATGGGCAAGTGCCGTTCTCCCATATCATCAACGCGGTGTTTGGCACGGAGATTCATCACTTTGGCTGGCACGTGCCTGCATTGTTAGCGATCCTGCTCACAATGGCGGTGATGGTGCTCTTTGCATGGCTCGTGCAGCGCTACATCTTCAAACACCTGGTCGGGCAGGAGCCTATTATCCTGTTCATGGCCACCATTGGCCTTGCGTACTTCCTTGAAGGTGTGGGCGATTTGATGTGGGGCTCTGAAATCAAAAAGCTCGACGTTGGTCTGCCGCAAGGGATTAACCTGCCAATCGAGACGTTCACGGATGGAATTTTCGGCTACGGCTTCTTCATTGGCAACCTTGATCTGGTGGCGACGGCGATTGCGATCCTGCTGGTCGCGGCGCTGGTCATCTTTTCGCAATATTCCAAAGAGGGCCGCGCGATGCGGGCTGTGGCGGATGACCACCAAGCTGCTCTTTCGGTTGGTGTTTCGCTCAACTTTATCTGGATCATGGTCTGGTCGGTTGCGGGTTTCGTCGCGCTGGTCGCGGGCATCATGTGGGGCACGAACTCGGGCGTACAATTCTCGCTCTCTTTGATCGCTTTGAAAGCGCTTCCTGTTCTGATGCTGGGCGGTTTCACCTCGATTCCCGGTGCGATTGTCGGTGGCCTCATCATCGGCGTTGGCGAGAAGCTGTTCGAATTTGCGATTGGCCCCATGGTGGGCGGGGCGACGGAAAACTGGTTCGCCTATGTTCTCGCGCTCATCTTTCTTGTCTTCAGACCCCAAGGTCTGTTCGGCGAGAAAATTATTGAGAGGGTCTGAACATGCACAAGATCATTGCAATCGTGAATGTCATTGCATGGGGCGGGTTCTGGGCCTTTGGTTATCTTGCTCTCACCACTTCGCTCGCAGATGGCGGACAGATGGTGACAGCGGCCTTGCTTGCAGCGGCAGGTGGAGCCGTAGGGCTTTGGGCCTATTTCCAGCTGGTACGTCACAGCGAACGCACCGGCTATGCCAAGAAACCTAACCGCGTCTATCAGCGCGATGATGAAGAGGCGGCGATCTGATGTTTTACCGTGAAGCAGGCGATTTCAAAACGACCTACACAGACGACAACCAGACCTTTCCGATCAAGTTCGATCGCTATCGCTATTATGTGGTGCTGGCCGTTGCATTCGGAGTTATTCCCTTCCTGATCAACGACTATTGGGCGAACGCGTTTCTGCTGCCGTTCCTGATCTATTCGATCGCGGCGATTGGCCTGAATATCCTGACGGGATATTGTGGACAAGTTTCGCTTGGCACGGGCGGTTTCATGGCTGTGGGCGCCTATGCGTGCTACAAATTGATGACCGGTTTTCCCGATGTGAACATCTTTTTCCATATTATTGCTGCGGGCGGCATTACGGCGCTTGTGGGAACAGCCTTCGGCCTTCCATCCTTGCGGATCAAAGGGTTCTACCTTGCTGTGGCGACGCTAGCGGCACAGTTCTTTCTGGTTTGGCTGTTCAACAAGGTAAGCTGGTTTTACAACTACTCGGCGTCTGGCCAGATCAATGCGCCAGAGCGTTTTGTGTTCGGCGTGCCTGTGACCGGCGCGAACACAGAAGCCTGGGCCACCTATCTGTTCTGCCTCGTCTTCCTGACGATCTCGGCGATCATCGCACGCAATCTGACGCGCGGGATGCAGGGGCGCAAATGGATGGCGATCCGGGATATGGATATCGCCGCTGAAATCATCGGCGTGAACCCGCTGCGTGCCAAGCTGAGCGCCTTTGCTGTGTCGTCCTTCTTCATCGGCATCTCGGGCGCGCTGTTCTTTGCGGTCTACTTGGGCGCGGTGGAGGTTGGCGAAGTTTTCGGCATCCAGAAATCGTTCCTCGTGCTGTTCATGATCATCATTGGCGGTCTCGGGTCGATCTTCGGTTCGTTTGCAGGGGCGGCGTTCCTTGTGTTGCTGCCGGTGGTATTGAAGCTGATCGGCGTGGACCTTTTGGGTTGGCCGACAGACATCGTTGCGCATTTCAATCTGGTGATCGTGGGCGCATTGATCATCGTCTTTCTTATCGCAGAGCCACACGGCATCGCCCAGCTCTGGCGGGTTGCGAAAGAGAAGCTACGCCTCTGGCCCTTCCCGCATTAATCCTGTGCTGGGCCAGAGTACAATAAGGGGCGAATGCCCTGCACGTCGGTATAACCATGGGAGGAAAAACCCGATGAAGATGAAACTACCTGCGATGGCGCTTAGTGCGCTGATGATTGCAAGCCCTGTGATGGCGGACCTTGTGTTCCCATCCCTATCCTATCGCACAGGTCCATACGCGGCGGGTGGTATCCCGTTTGCCGATGGCTACGCGGATTACTTCACACTGCTCAACGAGCGTGATGGCGGTATTGGCGGTGTCATGACCTCCGTTCCGGAATGCGAAACAGCCTATAACACCGAAAAAGGCGTGGAGTGCTACGAATCCACCAAGGATAGTGGCGCGCTGGTTTATCAGCCACTTTCCACGGGTATCACGTATCAGCTGATCCCCAAGACCACGGCAGACGGCATTCCGATGCACACGATGGGCTATGGCCGCACGTCGGCTGCGAACGGCAAGGTGTTTAGCCACACGTTCAACTACCCTGCAAACTACTGGAACGGCGCCTCTGGTGCGATCAACTATCTTCTGAGCCAAGGCGATCTGAGCGGCAAGAAAGTCGCGCTGGTCTATCACAACTCCGCCTATGGCAAAGAACCGATCCGCACGCTCGAAGAGCTGTCGAAGAAGCACGGCTATGATCTGACGTTAATCCCCGTGGATCATCCGGGCCAGGAGCAGAAATCACAGTGGCTGCAAATCCGCCGCGAAAAGCCTGATTTCGTAATCATGTACGGTTGGGGCGTGATGAACCAGGTTGCGGTTCAAGAAGCGGCAAACGTGCGGTTCAACATGGAGAACTTCATTGGCATTTGGTGGTCCGGTTCCGAGAACGACGTGCTGCCTGCCGGCGATGCCGCGAATGGCTATAAGGCTGTGACGTTCCACGGTGTTGGCGATGACTTCCCCGTCTTTGACGACATCCGCAAGTATGTTGTAGATGCGGGCAAGGCTGCTGGTAATGGCGATCAGGTCGGTACGGTTCTGTATAACCGTGGTCTCTATGCGGCGATGCTTGCGGCTGAAGCGGCAAAGACGGCGCAGGAAATCCACGGCACGGCTGACATCACCGCGGCTATGATGCGCGATGGCATGGAAGCACTGGAAATCACCGAAGAGAAAATGGCAGCCCTTGGCCTGCCGGGCTTTGGTCCAGCGTTCAAAGTGTCGTGCGAAAACCACGGTGGTCCTGGCCTTGTTGGCATGACCCAGTGGGATGCGTCTGCGAAAAAGTGGACGATGATTTCTGAGTTCGGCCCAAGCGACATGGACGTGATCCAGCCCCTGATCGACGAAGATTCCATGGCCTATGCTGCGGAAAACAAGATCGAGGCAGGCTGCAACTAAGCCAATCCGGTCCGGCCGGCATTGTGCTGGCCGGACCAACTCCAACCCAATTTAAGACAGGGCGTTTGTTATGCTAGATGCTGCTCCGACCACGGAAAACCTGCTCGAAGTCAACAATATCGAAGTGATCTACAATCACGTGATCCTCGTGTTGAAAGGCGTCAGCTTGAATGTGCCCAAAGGCGGTATTGTTGCGTTGCTTGGCGGCAATGGTGCGGGCAAGACGACGACCCTTAAGGCGATTTCCGGCCTGCTGGCCTCAGAGCGCGGTGATATCACCAAAGGCTCGGTTAGCTATCGTGGGGCGAACCTTGCGGGGCGTGATCCTGCGGATCTGGTGCGCTCTGGTGTCATTCAGGTGATGGAGGGCCGTCATTGTTTCGAGCATCTCACTGTAGAGGAAAACCTGCTGACCGGCGCATACACGCGCAAGGACGGCAAAGCAGCAATCGCTGCCGATCTGGAGATGGTCTATGACTATTTCCCGCGTATCAAAGAGCGCCGTAAATCGCTGGCGGGTTATACTTCGGGCGGGGAACAACAGATGGTCGCCATGGGCCGCGCGTTGATGTCGCGTCCTGAAACGATCCTGCTTGATGAACCATCAATGGGCCTTGCGCCGCAACTCGTGGAACAGATTTTCGAGATCGTGAAGAAGGTGAATGAGGAGGAGGGCGTGACCTTCCTTCTGGCCGAGCAGAACACCAACGTCGCGCTGCGCTATGCGCATTACGGTTATATCCTAGAAAGTGGACGCGTCGTCATGGACGGCCCTGCGGCAGAGCTGCGAGAGAACCCCGACGTCAAGGAGTTCTACCTTGGCATGTCGGATGACGGTCGCAAATCTTTTCGTGATGTGCGCTCGTACCGTCGTCGCAAGCGTTGGCTGAGTTGATCTGTTCCCCACCTCCCTTTCATTTGAGAGCTGCCATATGACCACCTATTTCGACACTTTAGAAACGCGATCCACGGATGAGCGCAGCGCTGACCAAAGCGCCGCGCTTTTGAAACAGCTTGGACGTAGCAGTGCGGATGGAGGCAGCGTCGGGTCGATCGATGATTTACCCAAGTTACCGGTTTTTCGCAAATCTGACCTTGTAGCGTTGCAATCTGACAAGCCCCCTTTCGGTGGTCTCAACGTATCGAACATCGCACATATATTCCAATCCCCCGGTCCGATCTATGAACCTGGCGGTATCTCCCACGACTGGTGGCGCATTGGCCGCTTCCTGCATGCCTGTGGCATCGGCAAAGGTGACGTCATACAGAATTGTTTTGGGTATCATCTCACGCCTGCCGGTTCGATCTTCGAGAACGGTGCTCGTGCTGTGGGCGCGACTGTGCTTCCTGCGGGAACGGGTCAAACAGAGTTGCAAGTACGCGCAGCGAAGGATGTGGGCTCGACCGCTTATGCGGGCACGCCTGACTATCTGAAGGTGATCCTCGATAAGGCGGATGAGATGGGCGTTGCCCTTGGCATCTCCAAAGCGGCTGTTGGCGGCGGTGCCTTGTTCCCTTCCCTGCGCCAGGAATACGCTGATCGGGGTATCCTGTGTTTGCAAAACTACGCGACTGCCGACCTTGGTAATGTCGCGTACGAATCCCAAGCCCAAGAGGGCATGATCATTGACGAAGGCGTGATCGTCGAAATCGTCATTCCCGGTACGGGCATCCCAGTGGAGCCGGGCGAGGTTGGCGAAGTCATCGTCACATCGCTCAATCCTGACTATCCCCTGATCCGTTTTGCAACGGGTGATCTAAGCGCGATGATGGCTGGTGTTTCACCATGTGGGCGCACCAATACCCGTATCAAAGGCTGGATGGGCCGTGCCGATCAAACCACCAAGATCAAAGGCATGTTCGTGCGCCCCGAACAGGTGGCAGATCTTGTTGCGAGCCATGATGGCATTGCGCGCGCGCGCGTGATAGCAACGCGCGAGGCGGAAAAAGATGTGTTGACCGTGCAGATCGAAACGGCTGCGACAGAGCCAAACGGCTTTGCCGACGCTGTGCAATCAACGCTAAAGATGAAAGGTGCTGTCGAGCTTGTTGCCCTCGGTGCATTGCCGCGCGACGGGCTGGTGATCGAGGATCGCCGCAGCTACGATTGATAACCTCACAAGACTTGTGAAGGTCTGCTTGAGCGCGTCTCCGAGGCAAGGCAGAAATCTGCACCACCCAAACCGTTGCGTGTGGCCCTTGAGGCACCGCGCGGAAGGCGGTGCAGGAGATATCACCTATCTCCCCGTGTGGCACGTGCTCTTGTGTCTAGTGGTGATCATGGATTTGGCGATCTTTGAAGCATGAGGCCGTATACTTGCACGTAATCAATAGCTGGTTCCAAGCAAAACGGATTATTGATGGCTGGATCGTGTTCTACAACTTTGAGCAACCTCACACTGCGTTCGATAAGGGTACGCCAGACTCGGCATACTTCAAACAGGCGAAACTAACAAAAGCGGCACGATTACTAAATCGAAGCATCGTAGCTAAGCCGCAAAATTGCCCTAAAAGGCAGAGCCGGTTCAAGGTTTATATGAAGTCCAGGCCTGCGGATTTCAGAATT
>NZ_MUHR01000014.1 GCF_002105285.1 Planktotalea arctica | reverse complement strand
GCAGATGCGTCAGAGAATGGGTTGCCGCACGAAACCAGTTCGCTATCCTATACCCAGAACGGTTCAATAAGTGACCCGTCAAAACTGCATGGGCTGAGCCTCATACACAGAGTTTCGGATACTCCCATCCAGATAGAAACCGATCGCCTCTTCCAGCTCGCGCTCTTCATATTTGAAGTGTGAAAGTACCGCTTGGCGCAGCGCGAAGAACACATCGAACGCCTGATCAAACTGTGCAGCGTCGGGCGCGGTGGCCAAGGCTTCGGCGCTTGCGCCAAGGCGGCTTAGCAATTCGTGGATTACGGCGTGCTCTGCACGCAGTTTGTCGATCACCTTGCCAAGCGCGCTGTTACCCTGCGCAGCAAGGGCGGGGAACATCGAATTCTCTTCGATATCATGGTGCATCTTGAGCACGGCGCATTGATGGCCGCACAGCGTGCCCGCTACTTCGAAATTCTTGCGCATGTCGGAATGCAGCACGATCGATGCCAGTGCGCCGGGCGGTGCGTCCCCTGCTTTAATGCGTTCCAAAATAGCCGCGATTTGCGCCACTTCTGAAAGGTAGTGGCGGTGGATGGCAGCAAGGTGCCTGCCTTTACGGCGATCTTCATCGCGCGCGCCTGCAATAGGCGGCATCTTGGGCCGTGCGGCCTCGTTGACGTCAAGCAGGGCGAGGGGGATTTGGGACAGAGTTTTCATCGTGCCTCTTTACTTGAACGCACGAAAAAGAAAACCGTATCCGAGCTATGCACGCACAGAGCGGCGTGCATAGCTTATCACTTTAGACGGCAGCGGCTGGATCGGCGGCCTCGACCAACACGATATCATCAAGCGTGATCGCCTCTTCGCTAAAGACTCGGAAAACGCTTACGACTTCGGTTGATGTGGCTGTTGCGGCGAATGTCATTGTGACATCTGTATAAGGACCAAACAGTTCCGTACCAATTTCGTCGCGCGCGAGTGAAAGAACGGGCGCTGCGCGGTCCTCGGCGCCTTCGGGACGGGTGATTTCAAGTTGCAGAACATCTTCGCTCGCATCAAAACCGTCGATGGTGATGTTGCTGTTCCAAGTGATGGATGTTGGCCCATCCACAACAAGCGCTGTATCGCGAAGCTCAAGCTCCAGTGTGATACGGTCCATGCCTTCATCACCAGTCACAAATGCACTTCCTGCAAAAGCATCTGTGGTTGACGACGTCCCCGGAATTTGTGTGGCAACTCGTATGATATCATCACCAAGCCCCCCTGAAATCATGACGTCCTCTTCGAACATGCCTGACAAATCGGCGCTGATTATATCGTCGCCGTCACCGCCGCGTATTGAGCCTGCGCTAATGCTGGACAATTCATCATCGCCCGCGCCGCCTGAGAGACTAAGCGGGCGAATGGTCGCTCCGGTAATCGTGTCGTTGCCGTCGCCGCCGTCAACACCTGTTGTGAACAGACTGCCAAAGTCCACCTCGGCGACATCATCGCCGCCAAGCAGGTTAATTATCGTCGAGTTTGTAGTCTCTGTAATCCTTCCGAAAGTCTCGCCCGAAAGCGTGTCATTCCCCTCGCTCCCCAAGACCGTAGCTCCGCCAGTGTTCACCACTTCAATGCCCGGAACCACAGGATCATCGGCGGGATCAGGGTCCGTCTCTCTATCGGCCTCTTCCTCTGGATCGGGGCTACTATCGCCGTCATCCCCGTCTTCAATTTCGATTTCAGGTAAATCTTCGCTCACGTCTGGTATCAGCGCTGTCACAGGATCCGGCGTCATGCCATCATCGCCCATGGCGTCCATATCATCGGTTTCATCACCGGAGTCGGTTTCAACCACTTCGCTCTCTGTGCTCATGACCGTCCCCAACATCAAAGCTGCCATAAATGCGACGACCCACATATCCAAAACCTTTCGTTAAAAATCACTCTCATGCGCGCATTTGCGGGCACCACAGGTCAATTACGAAACTGTTAACGGCGCTAAACAGAGGTGTTTGCCTCATAATCACGCCACAATCTGCAGCGCATCTCGAAACAATGGCAAAGAATTGGCGGCATTGACCCGCATTGTGGCCGACGTGTCGGCATTCTTCCCCTGAAGTACAGGTTCTGCCCGCGCACAAAGACAACTCGGGAAACGCCAATCGCCAAAGCCCTTATCTGTGGGCGTTCTAAGCTATTGCCAAGGCCAGCCAACACACCTATACGGCCCTTTCTAGTGACCTCCACGGGAGGAATCAGTCACGCTCTAGCGGCTGACCCGTGATGTTGAAAAAGGAATAGGCTATGAACGCCAACGAACTGCGGGATAAGACGCCCGACCAGCTCCGTGAAGAGCTGCAAAATCTCAAGAAAGAGGCCTTCAACTTGCGCTTTCAGCAAGCTACGGGCTCGATGGAATCCACGGCGCGCATGCGCGGTGTCAAGCGCGACGTTGCTCGCGTTAAAACCATTCTCAACCAAAAGGCAGCTGCGGCTGCTGCGGAATAAGGAAGTCTCGATATGCCCAAGCGTATTCTCAACGGCGTCGTAACTTCTGACGCAAATGAACAAACAATTACCGTATCCGTAGAGCGCCGCTTTACGCATCCGGTTCTGAAGAAGACCATTCGTAAGTCCAAGAAGTATCGGGCGCACGATGAACAGAATGCCTTCAAGGTTGGTGACAAAGTTCGGATTATCGAATGCGCGCCTCGCTCGAAGACAAAACGCTGGGAAGTTCTGGAAGCGTAAACCACGCTTCCGGTGCTTTTTAGAAAGTGAAACCCTGGGGAGACTGGCACGCATCGCCGCCCCATAGGTCCGGAGAAACCAAATGATCCAGATGCAGACAAACCTGGATGTAGCTGACAACAGCGGCGCTCGCCGTGTTCAGTGCATTAAGGTTCTGGGTGGTTCCAAGCGTCGTTATGCCTCCGTTGGAGACATTATCGTCGTATCCGTTAAGGAAGCCATCCCGCGCGGTCGCGTAAAGAAAGGTGACGTGCGTAAAGCCGTCGTCGTGCGCACTGCCAAAGAAGTATTTCGTGAAGATGGGACTGTGATCCGTTTTGATCGCAATGCCGCCGTCATTCTGAACAACAACAACGAGCCAGTGGGTACACGTATCTTTGGCCCAGTCGTTCGTGAATTGCGCGCAAAGAACTTCATGAAGATCATCTCGCTCGCGCCGGAGGTGCTGTGATATGGCTGCTAAGTTGAAAAAAGGCGACAAGATCGTCGTGCTTGCCGGTAAAGACAAGGGTAAAGAGGGCACAATCAGCTCTGTTGATCCAAAGTCCGGTAAAGCCATCGTGGAAGGTGTGAACATCGCCATCCGCGCAACGCGCCAGAGCCAGACATCTCAAGGTGGCCGCATCCCGAAAGCGATGCCAATCCAGTTGAGCAACCTGTCTCTTATCGATGCTAACGGCAAAGCGACACGTGTTGGCTTCCGTATGGAAGGCGACAAGAAAGTGCGCTTCGCTAAAACCACGGGAGACGTGATTGATGCTTGATTCCAGCGATTACACACCCCGCCTGAAGGCTGAGTATCTCGGAACTATCCGCGCAGCCATGAAGGAAGAGTTCGGTTACAAGAACGACATGCAGATCCCGCGTCTGGACAAAATTGTCCTGAACATCGGGTGCGGTGCAGAAGCCGTTCGTGACAGCAAGAAAGCCAAGTCCGCACAGGAAGACCTGAGCGCGATCGCTGGCCAGAAGGCAGTAACCACAGTAGCGAAAAAGTCCATTGCGGGTTTCCGCGTGCGTGAAGACATGCCACTGGGCACGAAAGTGACCCTGCGCGGCGATCGCATGTATGAATTCCTCGATCGTCTGATCACCATCGCGATGCCGCGTATCCGCGACTTCCGCGGTGTTTCCGGCAAAAGCTTCGATGGCCGTGGCAACTACGCCATGGGCATGAAAGAGCATATCGTGTTCCCGGAGATCGAGTACGACAAAGTGGACGAAGTGTGGGGGATGGACATCGTCATCACCACCACTTCTGCAACCGACGCTGAAGCCAAGGCACTGTTGAAGCACTTCAACATGCCCTTCAACAGCTAAAGCGCGGGAGAGAGAGTTATGGCTAAAAAAGCAATGATCGAACGCGAAAAGAAGCGCGCAGCACTGGTGGCAAAATATGCCGTCAAGCGTGCCGCTTTGAAAGAAATCGCAAATGACCAATCCAAGCCGATGGAAGAGCGTTTTACAGCTCGCCTTAAGCTTGCAAAACTGCCGCGCAACAGCTCGGCCACAAGGCTGCACAACCGTTGCCAGCTGACGGGTCGTCCTCACGCATATTATCGTAAACTCAAGGTTTCCCGTATTGCTCTGCGCGACCTGGCCTCCCATGGTCAGTTGCCGGGCTTCGTGAAGTCGAGCTGGTAAGGAGATAAGATATGACTGATCCTATCGCCGATATGCTCACACGGATTCGCAACGCACAAATGCGCGGCAAATCCACTGTGATGACGCCTGCGTCCAAGCTGCGTGCTTGGGTTCTGGATGTCCTCGCAGACGAGGGTTACATTCGTGGCTACGAAAAGACGACAGGCGAAGACGGCCATCCGGCCATCGAAATCAGCCTGAAGTATTACGACGGTACTCCTGTAATTCGCGAAATTAAACGGGTCTCCAAGCCCGGTCGTCGCGTATACATGAGCGCCAATGACATTCCTGTGGTCCGTCAGGGCCTTGGTGTGTCGATTGTCTCCACCTCCAAAGGTGTGATGTCGGATGCTGCTGCACGCTCTGCCCACGTTGGTGGCGAAGTGCTCTGCACAGTCTTCTAAGGAAAGCGCAATGTCTCGTATTGGTAAAAAACCGGTCGACCTGCCTACAGGTGTTTCTGCATCTGTTTCCGGCCAGACTGTTGAAGTAAAGGGGCCGAAAGGCTCCCGCAGCTTCACCGCAACTGACGATGTGACCCTCACAGTTGAGGAAAACGCTGTCAAAGTCACGCCTCGCGGCAATTCCAAGCGCGCGCGTCAGCAGTGGGGCATGTCCCGCACGCGGATCGCAAATCTTGTTACCGGTGTCACCACCGGTGCCAAGAAAGAGCTTGAGATCCACGGCGTTGGTTATCGTGCCGCACTGGCTGGTAATGTAGTGAAACTGAACCTCGGCCTGTCTCACGACGTCGATTTCGCAATCCCTGAGGGCGTCACAGTGACTGTCCCGAAGCCGACCGAAATCATCATCGAAGGCATTGATGAGCAGCAAGTAGGCCAAGTGGCCGCTGACATCCGCGCGTGGCGTAGACCAGAGCCCTATAAAGGCAAAGGCATTCGCTACAAGGGCGAGTTTATCTTCCGTAAGGAAGGCAAGAAGAAGTAAGGACCAGTCAAATGGCAAACAGCAAAAGAACACTGTTTCTGAAGCGCCGTCTGCGCGTCCGGAACAAGCTGCGCAAGGTAAACGCGGGACGCATGCGTCTCTCGGTACACCGCAGCAACAAGAACATCAGCGCTCAGCTGATCGACGATGTGAACGGCGTCACACTCGCCTCCGCCTCCACTCTGGAGAAGGCGCTGGGTGTGATTGGCAAGAGCAACGTCGAAGCGGCGGCCAAAGTCGGCACCGCGATTGCAGAGCGTGCGGTGAAAGCTGGCGTAACCGAGGCATATTTCGACCGCGGCGGCTTTCTCTTTCACGGTAAGGTCAAGGCAGTTGCCGACGCCGCGCGTGAAGGTGGCTTGAAGATCTAAACCAAACGAGAGTGGCGCGCCTGTTGTGGCGCGCCATTCCGATGACTCGGGGGCACTTGCCCACCGGAGTTGACAGAAATTCAGGAGCATAGCGCTCCACTCATAAAAGGACTGCTCCACATGGCAGAACGTGACAACCGCCGTGGCAATCGCCGCGATGAGACACCGGAATTCGCCGATCGCTTGGTTGCGATTAACCGCGTTTCCAAGACCGTTAAGGGTGGTAAGCGCTTTGGCTTCGCCGCACTTGTCGTCGTCGGCGATCAAAAAGGCCGCGTAGGCTTTGGCAAAGGTAAAGCGAAAGAGGTCCCAGAGGCCATTCGTAAAGCTACAGAGCAAGCGAAGCGTCAGATGATCCGCGTTGCCCTTCGTGAAGGCCGCACGCTGCACCACGATGTCGAGGGCCGTCACGGCGCTGGCAAAGTTGTCATGCGCACCGCGCCGCAAGGTACTGGTATTATCGCAGGTGGACCAATGCGTGCCGTCTTCGAAATGCTGGGTGTTCAGGACGTTGTTGCGAAATCTATCGGTTCGCAAAACCCCTACAACATGATCCGTGCTACGATGAACGGTCTGACCAAGGAAAGCAGCCCTCGCTCCGTCGCTCAGCGCCGTGGCAAGAAAGTTGCCGACATTCTGAACAAAGGCGAGGCCGCTCCAGCAGCAGCCGAAGCCGCAGACGCGTAAGGAGACCTGAGACATGGCTAAAACGATCGTCGTAAAGCAGATCGGTTCCCCGATCCGTCGCCCGGAAAAGCAGCGCCAGACACTTATCGGTCTTGGCCTGAACAAGATGCACAAGACACGTGAGCTTGAGGACACGCCAGCAGTACGCGGCATGGTCAACAAGATTTCTCACATGGTTGAGATCATCGAAGAAAAAGGCTGAATTTTGCGCAAGGATCGTGGTTAACATGGTCTCTGTTCTCAGCACCTAACGCCCTTGGTTCACTCCGGGGGCGTTTTGCGTTTCGGCGCGATCAAGCCGAAGTGATTTGCCCCCGTCGCAACGCACTCTAATCTCTGGAACGAAAACAGGGAGCAAACATATGACATACACACGGCGCAGTTTTCTCGGGACCGGTGCAGCGGCGGCAGCGGGCATCACCGTCATGCCCTTCATCGCGCGCGCCGCAGGGCATGGGGGTGATATGTATGAGACGGGCATGGGGCCGCTCAAGGTGCATCCGATCCATCACGCGTCCTTGGTTCTGGAAACACCGATGGGCGTTATCTATGTTGATCCGGTCGGCGATGTCGGTGAATACGAGGGCAAGCCCATGGCCGACCTGATCCTCGTCACCCATGAACACGGTGATCATTTCAATGTGGACACGCTTGCAGCGCTTGGCGCTGGCGGTGCGCCGATGATCACGAACCCGGCGGTCTTTGGAAAACTCTCCGAAGAAATGCGGGGCGGAGCGCGCCAGCTTGCCAACGGTGAAAGCAGTGATTTCAAAGGGATGCGCATTGATGCGATCCCCGCTTACAACACCACGGCGGGTAAGGAGAAATTCCACCCTCAAGGGCGCGACAACGGCTATGTGCTTAGCATAGGTGATTTCAGCCTCTACATCTCGGGTGATACCGAAGACATTCCCGAGATGCGCGCGCTGAAAGATATAGATCTTGCCTTCGTGTGCATGAACCTGCCCTTCACCATGCCTGCCAGCGCTGCGGCAGATGCGGTAAAGGAATTCGCGCCCAAAGTCGTTTATCCCTACCACTACCGTGGCCGCGACGGCGGCACGCAAGATCCGGCAGTGTTCGCAGAGCTGGTCGGTGACGCGGCGACAGTCAAAATGGGCTCGTGGTACAAGCCGGGCGAGTTGGGCTAGGCACGCAGTGCGCGCGCTTTTGCCCCGCGCGCCGAAGAGGCGGGCAGGGGAGAGGCGCGGAGCGCGGTGAAACGGGGTGGCAGGCCTGCCGAGAACTGATCCAGAATCGCAATCGAAGCGGTGCTTCGACATCCATATCCGGGGGATCGTCCTGTCGCGGGTGTCGACCGCGTGCCAAACAGGACGGTGATCCAAAGGTCATACCGTTCTTGAGCTCGCCCTCGTTTTAGCGCGCCGCGCGTTAAGGATTTGAAAACGCATCGCGCGCGCGCAACAGGGCTGCTATCAACACGTAGCAGCAGCGGGAGTGCGCAGATGAGAATTGCAGTGATCGACATCGCGCGCACGGCGGCGCTGGCTGCGATGGTGGTGTTTCATTTCACCTATGATTTGGAACTTTTCGGCTTTGCCCCGCGCGGCACGATAGCAAGCCGCGAATGGGTGCTCTTTGCCCAAGCCATTGCGGGAAGTTTCATCTTTCTCTCTGGCGTAAGCCTTGTCCTTGCGGCGCAAGGCGGCCCGCTGGATCGGGGCAAGTATCTGAAACGCTTGGCTATGATAGGGGCGGCTGCGATAGCCGTGTCGCTTGGCACATATGTCGCTATGGGCAGTGCGTTTGTGCGCTTTGGTATCCTGCATATCCTGTTCTGCGCCAGTATTCTTGGCCTTGTGTTTCTGCGTCGCGGCTTTTGGCTGGCGGGGCTTTTTGGTATAGTTGTTGTTGCACTGCCGCACACTGCGAGTTGGCCGTTTGTGAACAGCGTATATTTGCTCTGGCTTGGCGCAACGATTGAACCGCTTCCTGCGATGGTGGATTACATTCCGCTTATCCCCTGGTTTGGGGTGTTCCTTCTTGGCATGTCTTTCGCGCAGCTTGTCACGCGGCTTGGCGCATGGGGCGGCCTTGCGGGGATGCTCGATCCTGCGCGTAGGGGCGTTCGGCTCATCTCATGGCCCGGCAAGCATAGCCTTGCGGTCTATCTGATCCATCAGCCAGTGTTGTTTGGCGGGGTCTATTTGGCGAAAGTGGTGTTGGGGTAGGGGCACGCCGGGGGGCATTTTAGTGGCGGTTTCGCGGGTTTGCGTAACTGCCCGTTGCAGGGCTTTACCGGCGCATCTATTCTTGCGCTGCGTGATACTTCCTTTCACGAGTTTTACACTAAAAAGGGCGAGCCAGATTTGATGACGGGACATGACACCGCCAAGATTATTCCGCTTTGGTTACTGATCTTCCTGCAAGCTGGCATTTCAGCTTCGAGCCTGATTGTCGAGATCGTCGCGGGGCGGATGATTGCGCCCTATGTAGGCATGAGCCTTTACACATGGACATCTATTATCGCGGTTGTGCTTGCCGGTTTTTCTGTTGGGCATTGGTGGGGCGGCAAAATCGCGTCGCTGCCGACAGAGCGCGCATTGCGCATTACGGGCTGGACCATGATTGCCGCCGCATGCACCACCGCTGGCGCCACGCTGCTTTTGCGCGCTTTTGCGGGTCCGGTTGTGGAGACCTTCACGCATCCTTTGGCGGCGATCACGATTTTGAGTTTCCTCGCCTTTTTTCTACCTTCGCTCTTTGCGGGCGTGCCTGCGCCAATTCTGACAGTCGTGGCAATGCGCGATCGGAAACGCTCCGAGCAGGCATTGGGCGCAATGTTTGCCTCTGGTGCGGTCGGTGCGATTTTTGGAACGCTGCTTGCGGGCTTTCTCTTTGTGCCGTGGATCGGCTCTGTGAAGACGCTTCTTGTGATAACTTGCGTTTACGTGATTGCAGCACTGATTTGTTTCCGCCTTGGAAAAGCCAAGGGCCACGCAGCGCGCGCTCCGGTTCTGGCGATAGGCGTTGCGCTTGGCACCGGCATTTGGGCATTGAGCCTGCCGCCTGTTTGTGACCGTGAAAGCAGCTATTACTGCATTCGCACTGTCGCAGTTTCAGACAATCCCGATGATCCCGTCAATTTGATGGTCGTGGATCATCTGGCCCATGGCATTAGCGCACGAGAGGCCCCGCGCGTCATGTTTACAGAGCACGCAGCCATGCTGGATGCCTTGCCACGCATGCGGATGGACACCGCGCACTTCACGTCGTTTCATATCGGTGGTGGTACGTATTCTGTGCCCCGCGCTTGGGCGGATCGAGGTATTGGCGGCATAACGATTGCAGAAATTGATCCGGTGGTCACCGAAGTTGCCGTGGATCAATTCTGGTTTGATCCTGCAAGCGCGACAATTCTGCATGAAGATGCGCGCGTGGCCTTGAGGCGGAGCACTCAAACCTTCGACGTCATCGTCGGGGATGCGTTTACCGACATCGCAGCGCCAGAACATCTGGTGACGCGGCAGTTTTTTGATCTGGTTTCGCGCCGCTTGTCGCCGGACGGGGTCTTTGTGATGAACCTGCTTGATAATCTGGATAGACTGGACGCGCTTGCAGCAGTTGTCGTAACGCTGCGCGATGTCTTTCCAAGCGTCGAGGTCTGGACGGATGCACGTCCACCACAAGCAGGCGAGCGGCGGGTGTTTGTCCTTTTGGCGAGCGGTTCTGACAGTGCAGTTTCGGTAATCGATGCGCGATCCCCTGACCTGACCCGTTTTCAGGCCTTGGGCAGCGCCTTCATTGATGGGATCGTGCAACAAAAAAATGCGCAAGTCCTGACCGATGATCACGCGCCACTTGCGTATCTTATGGGCTTCGATCCTGCCATTGATTGAGCACTTCAAATGAAAAGCGCGTGGCGGCGGTTCTTTAACAATGCGCCCCCCCTTGATCCAGCCTCATCGCCGCTCTATACGCGCCGAGTGGCAATCCGTGCCACTTACGAATCAATCACACGCCGCGTTCGGCCACTCCCGTCGCTGGGGGTCGCATCCGGCAAAGGAGAAGCGACATGAGACTCAATGAACTGCACGACAATCCAGGTGCCACGAAAAAACGCAAGCGCGTAGGCCGTGGTGCCGGCTCTGGCATGGGTAAAACTGCTGGACGTGGTATCAAAGGTCAAAAATCCCGTTCGGGTGTAGCCATTAAAGGTTTTGAAGGCGGCCAGATGCCGATCTATCAGCGCCTTCCCAAGCGTGGCTTCAATAACATCAATTCCAAGACGCATTCTGTCGTTAACCTTGGTTTGATCCAGAAATTCGTTGACGCAGGCAAGATCGACGCAACAGCAGCGATCACCGAGGAATCCCTCGTAGCATCCGGTCTTGTGCGCCGCATCAAAGACGGTATCCGCGTGCTGGCAAAGGGCGAAGTGACGTCCAAGCTGAACATCACGGTGACCGGTGCGTCCAAGTCCGCGGTCGAGGCTGTTGAAAAGGCCGGTGGCTCACTTACGGTCACAAAAGCGGTTGCGGCTGAATAACAGGTTGTGACGGGGCGCTTGCCCCACTACATACCTCTAGACGTTTTCCTAAATGCCGCCTGAGCTGAGAACGCTTTGGCGGCGTTTTACATTCAAAAGAGAGCCGTTCATGGTATCCGCAGCAGAACAAATGGCCGCCAACACAAGTTGGTCCGCCCTTGGTAAAGCCACTGACCTTCGCAATCGTATCCTATTCACGCTCGGTCTGTTGATCGTGTATCGTCTGGGCACGTTTATTCCGGTTCCCGGAATTGACGGTGCGGCGCTGCGTGAATTTATGGAATCGGCGGGGCAGGGCATCGGCGGCATGGTTTCCATGTTTACGGGCGGCGCGCTTGGCCGGATGGGTATATTCGCCCTTGGCATCATGCCGTATATTTCTGCGTCAATTATCGTTCAACTGCTCACCTCCATGGTGCCGCAGCTTGAGCAGCTCAAGAAAGAAGGCCAGCAAGGCCAGAAAAAGATCAATCAGTACACGCGCTACGGCACGGTCGCGCTGGCGACATTGCAGGCCTATGGCCTTTCAGTCAGCCTGGAAGCGGGCGATCTGGTGACAGAGCCTGGACTGTTCTTCCGCACCGCTTGCCTGATCACGCTCGTGGGCGGCACGATGTTCCTGATGTGGCTCGGTGAGCAGATCACTGCGCGCGGCATCGGCAACGGTATTTCCCTGATCATCTTCGTTGGCATCATTGCAGAAGTACCTGCCGCCTTGGCGCAGTTCTTCGCACAAGGTCGCTCTGGCGCGATCGGCCCTGCGGTAATCGTTGGCGTTATTTTGATGGTGGTCGTCACCATTGCCTTCGTGGTGTTCATGGAGCGCGCATTGCGCAAAATCCATATCCAATACCCGCGCCGTCAGGTTGGCATGCGCGTACAGGAAGGTTCTTCCTCGCATCTGCCGGTGAAAGTGAACCCCGCAGGCGTCATCCCTGCCATCTTCGCATCCTCGCTCTTGCTGCTACCGGCGACTATTTCGACATTCTCGGGCAACTCTACAGGGCCCGTGATGTCGACGCTTCTGGCCTACTTTGGCCCCGGCCAGCCTTTGTATCTGCTCTTCTTCGCGGCGATGATCGTGTTCTTTACCTACTTCTACACGTTCAACGTATCGTTCAAAGTCGACGATGTGGCGGATAACCTCAAAAACCAGAACGGGTTCGTACCCGGTGTGCGCCCCGGCAAGAAGACGGCAGAGTATCTGGAGTTCGTGGTCAACCGCATTCTGGTACTTGGCGCCGCCTACCTGACATTGGTTTGTTTGCTACCCGAAGTCATTCGCGGCCAGTTCGCCATCCCCTTCTATTTCGGTGGTACATCCGTGTTGATCGTCGTCTCCGTTACCATGGATACGATCCAACAGGTACAAAGCCACTTGCTTGCGCATCAATATGAGGGTTTGATCCAGAAATCACAGCTGCGCGGTAAGGGCGGCAAAGGACGCAAGAAACGGAGCCCAATTCGCCGATGACAAATATTATTCTGCTAGGACCACCCGGAGCGGGCAAAGGAACCCAAGCCGCAATGCTCGTTGAAGAGCGGGGCATGATCCAATTAAGCACTGGAGACATGCTGCGCGAAGCCAAGGACAGCGGCACCGAGATGGGCAAGATCGTAGCAGATGTTATGGCGCGCGGTGATTTGGTTACTGATGAAATCGTGATCGGTTTGATCCGCGAGAAGTTGCAGGGCGATAAAGCCGGCGGTTTCATCTTTGACGGCTTCCCGCGCACTTTGGCGCAAGCGGATGCTTTGGGCGAGTTGATGGCAGAGCAGGGCGAGACCCTTGATCATGTGATCGAATTGCAGGTGAACGACGAAGTCTTGGTTGACCGCATCGTTGGCCGCGCTGCTGAGGCAGTCGCTGCTGGCGGGACTGCCCGTGCAGATGACAACGCCGAAAGCCTGAAGATCCGTTTGATGGCCTATTACAAACAGACCTCGCCGTTGATCGGGTATTACCACGCGAAGGGTATGCTCAAGGGGGTTGATGGCCTGGGCAGCATGGACGGTGTAAAGGCAGAGATTGCGGGCGTTTTGGAGGCGTAACCGAGCCACGGTCCAAGCACCTCTTGACCCTCTCCCTAAAACGCCCTAACCACCCACATCTCTAACGAGAATCAAACCGCCAGAATCGGGTAGCTCTGGCAGATCACCTGATCAGCTTAAGCCCTCGGCTAAATCGCCTAGGGCTTTATGTTGTGAAAAAAGGGTCTGGAACCACGGACCCGCAACAAAGAAGGAAGTTCCCACGTGGCACGTATTGCCGGCGTTAACATCCCGACCCATAAACGGGTCCCGATCGCCCTCACATATATCACTGGTATTGGCCCCGCCTCTGCCAAAGCAATCTGCGAAGCCGTCAAGATTGACGAAACACGCCGCATCAATGAGCTATCCGACGCCGAGATCTTGGCTGTTCGTGAGCACATCGACGCAACCTACGAAGTCGAAGGCGACCTTCGCCGCGAGACGCAGATGAACATCAAGCGTCTTATGGACCTCGGTTGCTACCGTGGCCTGCGTCACCGCCGTAACCTGCCCGTTCGTGGTCAGCGTACATCAACGAATGCTCGTACTCGCAAAGGTCCTGCAAAGGCCATTGCTGGTAAGAAGAAATAAGGGAGGACTGACTAATGGCACGCGAAGCTAAACGCGCAAAGAAGAAGGTCTCCAAGAACATCGCCGCTGGCGTTGCTCACGTGAACTCTTCGTTCAACAACACAAAGATCCTGATTTCCGACGTTCAGGGCAATGCAATTTCTTGGTCCTCTGCGGGCACGATGGGCTTCAAAGGCTCTCGTAAGTCCACGCCCTACGCGGCGCAGATGGCGGCAGAAGATGCGGGCCGCAAGGCTGCCGAGCACGGTGTGAAAACGCTGGAAGTCGAAGTGCAGGGCCCCGGTTCCGGCCGCGAGAGCGCATTGCGCGCTTTGGCGACGGCAGGGTTCAACATCACGTCCATCCGCGACGTGACGCCTATGGCACACAACGGCTGCCGCCCACCAAAGCGCCGCCGCGTCTAAGACTTTCGAATACTCAGTAGAGGCTGCGTTCATACGCGGCCTCTGCGTCGTCATTTTAACCTCGAGCGTTCCCGTCTTTTGGACATGAGACAGGAACAAGGATGGAGGGACGTATGATCCATAAAAATTGGGCAGAACTGATCAAGCCGACACAGCTTGAAGTGAAGCCAGGGAACGATCCTGCGCGTCAGGCAACTGTCGTGGCAGAGCCACTTGAGCGCGGTTTCGGCCTCACGCTTGGCAACGCTTTGCGCCGTGTTTTGATGAGCTCGCTTCAGGGTGCAGCCATCACATCAGTTCAGATCGATAACGTTTTGCACGAATTCTCTTCGGTTGCAGGCGTTCGTGAAGATGTCACAGACATCGTGCTGAACCTCAAAGGTGTGTCCTTGCGCATGGAAGTCGAGGGACCAAAGCGTCTTTCGATTAATGCAAAAGGTCCGGGCATTGTCACCGCCGGTGATATCTCCGACAGCGCTGACATCGAGGTTCTGAACCGCGAGCACATCATCTGCCACCTCGACGATGGTGCAGACGTCTACATGGAGCTGACCGTAAACACGGGCAAGGGCTATGTAGCTGCGGATAAGAACAAGCCAGAGGACGCGCCAATCGGCCTTATCCCGATCGACGCGATCTACTCGCCAGTGAAAAAAGTGTCGTATGACGTGCAGCCGACCCGCGAAGGTCAGGTGCTTGATTATGACAAGCTGACGATGAAAGTCGAAACAGACGGTTCGTTGACGCCGGATGATGCGGTTGCTTATGCTGCGCGCATTCTGCAGGACCAGCTGTCCATCTTCGTGAACTTCGACGAGCCAGAGTCCGCATCTGCCAAGGATGAGGATGACGGTCTTGAGTTCAACCCGCTTCTCTTGAAGAAAGTGGACGAACTTGAGCTTTCCGTACGCTCTGCGAACTGCCTGAAGAACGACAACATCGTCTACATTGGCGATTTGATCCAGAAAACCGAAGCAGAAATGCTGCGCACGCCAAACTTCGGCCGCAAGTCTTTGAACGAGATCAAAGAAGTGCTGTCGGGCATGGGCTTGCACCTCGGCATGGACGTTGAGGACTGGCCACCGGACAACATCGAAGATCTTGCGAAGAAGTTCGAAGACGCTTTTTAAGATCCTGTCGGGTGCGTGATCTCACGCACCCGACATTTACGACTGGGTCAGTAATGGCCCCAAGGAGAGTAGGCGGGTACGCACCGCTTGCCAGACAAAGCAAAAACAGCCCGTAGAGGGCACATTTATGGAGATGACACATGCGTCACGCAAAAGGTTACCGCCGCCTGAATAGAACTCATGAGCACCGCAAGGCGCTTTGGGCAAACATGTCAGGCTCGCTCATCGAGCATGAGCAAATCAAGACAACACTGCCAAAAGCCAAAGAGCTTAAGCGCGTGATGGACAAGCTGATCACACTTGGCAAGCGTGGCGATCTGCACGCGCGCCGTCAGGCAGCAGCGCAGCTGAAAGAAGACAAGGACGTTGCAAAACTGTTCGAAATCCTCGGCCCACGCTACGCTGAGCGCCCCGGCGGCTACACACGCGTTCTGAAAGCGGGCTTCCGCTACGGTGACATGGCGCCAATGGCGATCATCGAGCTGGTTGACCGCGATGTCGATGCCAAAGGCAAGGCCGACAAGGCCCGCGTCGCCGCCGAGGCAGACGCAGACGAGTAAGTCTTGGGCTTCACGCGTTATGAATTCAGAAAGGCCCTCGCATCTTGCGGGGGCTTTTTGCGTTCTGGCGGCGCGTTGTTGGATGCTGCCGTCAATGTCACAATCAGGTGCAGGTTTAGGGAAGGCTTGCTTGGATAGGTGAAATGCGCCCTAGCTGGACGAGAGCGGTGCATGCGCCAATGCCCGCCTTGGAAATCATCATTTGTGAGCATGCCGGATCTGCACGTAGCTTCCTGTCTGATCTGGTGAATGCGAGCTTCCCCTTGCGCCACCGCCGTTCAACTCGCATATCATGGCCACTCCTAGGAACGAGGTGAACCATGCTGCGCGCTGTAATCTTTGCATTGCTTATTACTCTGCCAATACCGGTGAAAGCCGAGACGCGTGTGCCCAACACCCAAGCCCAAATCTCGCTCAGCTTTGCCCCCTTGGTACGTGAGGCGGCACCGGCGGTCGTGAACATCTACGCCAAACGCGTGGTGCAAACGCGCGTCAGCCCCTTCGCATCCGATCCTTTCTTTCGCGATTTTTTCGGTGATTCAGGCGTGGGGCGCCCGCAAGTGCAAAACTCGCTTGGCTCTGGCGTTATCCTTTCGAGCGATGGCTATCTGGTGTCCAATTACCACGTCGTCGGCGAGGCGAGCGACATCCGCGTGGTGATGAAAGACCGGCGTGAATACTCTGCCGAAGTGGTCCTTGGCGATGAGGCCAGCGACCTCGCCATATTGCGCTTGAATGGCGCGAAAGACCTGCCGTTTCTTGCGCTGCGCGACAGCAATACGCTCGACGTGGGCGAATTGGCACTGGCCATCGGTAATCCCTTCGGCGTGGGGCAAACCGTGTCGAGCGGGATCATTTCTGGCCTTGCGCGTTCTGGCAAGGTCACCGGCAATGCGCGTGGCTATTTCATCCAGACCGATGCGCCGATCAACCCGGGCAATTCGGGCGGCGCGCTTATCGGGATGGACGGCGCTTTGATTGGCGTGAACACCGCGATCGTGACGCGCTCGGGCGGATCAAACGGCATCGGCTTTGCGATCCCTGCGGCCATGGTTGCGCAGTTTGTGCGTCAGGCACGCGCGGGCGCGCGGCAGTTCCAGCGGCCTTGGGCGGGGATGGGCGGTCAAACGGTGGATGCGGACCTAGCAGCTTCGCTCGGGCTCGATCGTCCGGGGGGCATGGTGATCACGCAATTGCAGGGCGGCAGCCCCTTTGGAGAGGTGGGCCTTGGCGTGGGCGACGTGATTATCGCCGCGAATGGCCGCGAGGTGAATTCACCCTCTGAAATGCTGTATTACATGACTGTTGCGGGCATCGGCGCGCAGATCAAAGTAAGCGCGCTGCGCGGCGGCGCGGCCGAGACTTTCACGGTCGCGATGATCGGCCCACCCGAACTACCGCCGCGCGAGGAGGTGACGCTGAGCGAGCGCGACGTGCTGCCGCTGCTGCGGTTTTCAAACGTGAACCCGGCGATCCTGTCCCAGTATCAATTGCCGATCCTGCCCGAGGGCGTGGTCGTACTGGATACAGGCCCTATTGGTGCGCGCATCGGGCTGCAACGGGGCGATCTTCTGCGCGAAATCAATGGCCGAGAGATCATTCGGCCGCGCGAGGCGCTGCGTGCGTTTCAAGATGCGCGCCGCTCCGTTTCCATGGTCGTCGAGAGGGGCGGGCAGTTGGTGCTGCTGCGCTTTCGGCTCTGAGGCATGGCTGATTTGTTTGACAGCGGTGCAGCCGAGCCTGTGAAAGGCCCCCGCCCTTTGGCTGATCGCTTGCGCCCGACGGTTCTGGCGGATGTGATCGGGCAGAAACAAATCCTCGGCGAGGGCGCTCCGCTAGAAGTGATGCTTGGCTCGGGGTCCTTGTCGTCCTTGATATTCTGGGGGCCTCCCGGCGTTGGCAAGACAACCATCGCGCGGCTGCTCGCCCATGAAACGGATTTGCACTTTGTGCAGATCAGCGCGATTTTCACCGGAATGCCTGACCTGCGCAAAGTGTTCGAGGCGGCCAAGATCAGGCGGCAAAACGGGCAGGGCACGCTTTTGTTCGTCGATGAAATCCACCGCTTCAACAAGGCGCAGCAGGACGGATTTTTGCCGCATATGGAGGACGGCACGATTTTGCTTGTAGGCGCAACGACGGAAAACCCGAGTTTCGAGTTAAATTCGGCGGTCCTGTCGCGCTCGCAGGTTCTGGTGCTCGAGCGGCTTGATCCGGTTGATCTGGAGCATATGGCGCAGCGCGCGGAGCAGGAACTTGGCAAGGCGCTGCCGCTGGACGGGCATGCGCGCGAAGCGTTGCTGGACATGGCAGATGGCGACGGGCGCGCCTTGCTTAATCTGATCGAGCAGGTGGTTGCGTGGAAGACTGATCATCCACTGACGCCGCCCGAATTGTCCAAGCGTTTGCAAAAGCGCGCGGCGCAGTACGACAAATCAGGTGATGCCCACTACAATTTGATTTCCGCTTTGCACAAATCCGTGCGTGGCTCTGATCCGGATGCGTCGCTCTATTGGTTTGCACGTATGCTCGAGGGCGGCGAAGATCCGCGGTTCCTCGCGCGCCGTCTGGTACGTATGGCGGTGGAGGACATTGGCCTTGCCGATCCACAGGCGCAGGCGGTGTGCTTGCAAAGCTGGCAAACCTACGAGCGGCTTGGCTCGCCCGAGGGGGAGTTGGCGCTCTCGCAAGCGGTCATTTATCTTGCGCTTGCGCCGAAATCCAATGCCAACTACGTGGCCTATAAAGCGGCGCGCGCTGCGGCGAAGGCGACAGGGTCGAAACCGCCGCCCAAGCATATCATGAACGGCGCGACAGATTTGATGAAGGACATCGGATATGGCAAGGATTATGCCTATGACCACGATGCCGAGGACGGGTTTTCGGGGCAGAACTATTTCCCCGAAGGCATGGAGCGCCCTGCGATGTACGTCCCGGTCGAGCGCGGCTTTGAGCGCGACTTGAAAAAGCGGGTGGAGTATTTTGCCAGGTTACGCGCGCAACGGAGCGGGTAAACGATTTTTCTAGAAAAATCGGGGCACCGAACTGATCGCGCAAAACTTGACTCTGCGCGCGCGGCGCGCGACATGGCAGCGATGTTACTCAATGTCTCTTTTGTTGCTCTTGGCGGTGCGCTTGGATCAAGCCTGCGCTATCTGATGGGCCTTGCGCTGGTCAAAGCGATGCCGATGAGTTTTCCCATTGGCACCTTGCCTGTGAATGTCATGGGATCGTTTTTGATGGGGGCCTTTGTGGTCTTTGCCCATCACAAGGGACTGAGTGCTGCAAACCTGTTTGTGATGACCGGTTTGCTTGGTGGTTTTACCACGTTTTCAGCCTTTTCGCTGGAGGCTGTGACGTTACTGGAGCGCGGGCATTTAGGCCAGGCCGCTCTTTACATCGGGCTTTCTGTGGGCCTGTCGATTTTAGGTTTGATGGCTGGATTGGCCATCGCGAGAGGAATATGGGCATGAGCCGCGTTCAAACGATCATGATTGAAGAAGACGACGGCGATCAACGCCTTGATCGCTTTCTCAAGCGCAAGTTTCCGAAGATCACCCAAGGCATGATCGAAAAGATGTGCCGCAAGGGCGAGCTGCGCCTCGATGGCGGCCGCGTCAAAGCCAACAGCCGCGTCAATGCTGGCCAGCAATTGCGCATCCCGCCGCTGCCGGACAGCGATGCGCCCAAACATGCGCCGCAATCGCGCGTCAGCGCGGCGGATACGAAATTCATCCGTTCCTGCGTGATCTACAAAGACGATCAGGTGATCGTGCTTAACAAGCCCGCTGGCCTGCCGGTTCAGGGCGGCACGGGGCACGCGCGCCATGTGGATGGCTTGCTTGATGCGCTGATGTATGATGCCGAAGAACGCCCGCGCCTCGTGCATCGCCTCGATAAGGACACTTCGGGTGTTCTCATTCTGGGGCGCACGCGCCGCGCTACGGCTGATCTGACAGCGTCCTTTCGCCACCGCGCTACGCGCAAGATTTACTGGGCCGCCATCGCTGGCGTGCCCAACCCGCGCATGGGCACAATCAAATACGGGCTGATGAAAGCCCCGGGGCACGGCGCGCGCGGCGAGGGGGAAAAGATGATCTGCATCCATCCCCGCGAGGTCGACCAGACAGAGGGCGCGAAGCGTGCGCTGACGGATTACGCAGTGCTTGAAACCGCAGGCCAGCGCACCGCGTGGTGCGCGCTGATTCCCATAACCGGCCGCACGCACCAGCTGCGCGCGCATATGGCAGAGATGGGGCATCCTGTAGTGGGAGACGGCAAATACGGTGGCTCCGGTCAGGAAAATCTAGGCGATGGCTGGGGCGCGCAGCTTGGCGGCGATCTGAGCAAGAAACTGCACCTGCACGCGCGCTCTTTGCAGATCGAGCATCCGGCGACAAAGGAAATGCTGCACGTCATCGCGCCACTGCCCGATCACATGCAGCGCACTTGGGATACCTTTGCATGGAATCCCAAAGAAGTTCCCGAAGACCCGTTCGAAGAGTTGATGTAAAGAGTTGATGTCGTGACACTTAAAGCGGTTATTTTCGATGTGGACGGCACGCTCGTCGACAGTCAGGCGGATATACTGGCCGCCATGTCCGGCGCGTTCCAAGCCGAAGGGCTGGAGGAGCCGGAGCGCGCGGCGGTGCTTGGCATTGTTGGTCTGTCCCTCGATGTGGCGATCCCGATCCTCGCGCCAGCCTGTGATGCACCGACCTGCACGCGTATGGTGCAAGGCTACAAGGATGCCTATGCGGGCCTACGCCGGTTGCAAGGCGCGGACATCTCTTCGCCGCTCTACCCGGGTGCGCGCGCTGCTCTCATGAGTTTAAAAGGGCAAGATGAAGTCTTGCTTGGCGTCGCCACGGGGAAATCGCGCAGAGGGCTGGACAAGCTGATCGAAGCGCATGGGCTAGAGGGCGTTTTTCTGACGCGTCAAGTGGCGGATGATCATCCCAGCAAGCCCAATCCGTCGATGCTGTTTCAAGCGATGCGCGAGCTAGGTGTTGCGCCGCAGGACACGGTAATGATCGGCGATACCAGCTTTGATCGTGATATGGCGCATGCGGCAGGTGTGGCTTTTATCGCTGTCACTTGGGGCTATCACGACGTCGCGCGCCTTGCCGGGGCGGAGGTGTTTGTAGAAACTTACGCGCAGCTTGTTCTTGCGCTCGAAACGCTTTGGAGCACGTCCCATGTCTGACTGGAAAATGAAGCGCTTTTGGGAGCGCGCCGAGGTGATCGAGCTTGAGACCGGCTATACGGTCCATCTGGATGCGCGCGCGATCAAGACGCCGGGCAAGGCTGCGCTGGTCGTGCCGACGCGCGCCATGGCCGCGGCGATGGCGGCAGAGTGGCAGGCGCAAGGCAAAGTGATCAACCCCAACACCATGCCTGTGACGCGCTCGGCCAATTCAGCGGTGGACAAGGTGACACCGCAGTTTGATGCGGTCGCTGATATGCTGGCCGACTATGCCGGCACGGATCTATTGTGCTACCGCGCAGCCCAGCCCGAGGCGCTTATCGAGCGCCAAGCGCAGCATTGGGACCCGTTGCTAGCATGGTGCACCATGGCATTCGATGCGCCTTTGACGCCGGTTCAGGGCGTAATGTTCGCGCCTCAACCGGCCCAAAGCCTGACAGTTTTGCGGGAGTTGTTGAGCCCCATGAGCGCGTTTGAGCTGACGGCGGCGCATGATCTGATCACGCTTCCCGGTTCTTTTGTGATCGGTCTGGCAGCGATCCATGAGTGGGCACAGCCAGCGGATTTATGGGAGCTTTCGCGCCTTGACGAGCGCTATCAGCAAGAGCAATGGGGCACAGATGAGGACGCCGAGGAGGCCGCAAATATCAAGCGCGCAGCCTTCGAGCATGCCTATACGTTTTACAAGCTTTCGCGCACCGCGCCCTGATCTGTAACGCGTTCGTATAGAAAACAGGCGCTTGCAGGTAACCTAAGGGCGCCTGACGGGATTTCGGGAAAATTACCTCCATCTTGCACTTGACCTTTGAGTGCTCTTGCGGACAAACTTGCTGCCACTGAGGGGGGCAAAACCCCTCTTTGGTATGAAACCCCGCGTCCACTCGTGGGAGGAACCGCTCAACAAGAGCGGGAAATCAGGAAGAGGTAAAAATGAAAAAATCCGTATTTTTTGGTGCGATGACCGTTGCGAGCCTTGCGGCTGGCGTTGCGGCAGCCGGTACGCTTGACGATGTCAAAGCGCGCGGCAAGCTGAACTGCGGCGTGACCACGGGTCTCGTTGGTTTTGCGGCACCGGATGCGAACGGCGAATGGCAGGGCTTCGATGTCGGCGTCTGCCGCGCGATCGCAGCTGCTGTTCTGGGCGACCCCAAAGCAGTCGAGTTCGTTCCAACAACCGGCAAAACACGCTTCACGGCGCTCGCTTCCGGCGAGATCGACGTACTTGCGCGTAACACCACATGGACGTTCTCTCGCGATGTCGACCTCAAGTTCGAATTTGCCGGCGTGAACTACTACGACGGTCAGGGCTTCATGGTCCCAAAGGCGCTTGGCGTATCTTCCGCTAAAGAGCTGGACGGCGCGACTGTCTGCATCCAGACTGGTACCACAACAGAGCTGAACTTGGCGGACTTCTTCCGTACCAACAACATCTCTTATGAGCCGGTCCCAATCGAGACAAACGCTGAAGCACAGCCGCTGTATCTTGAAGGTGCTTGCGACGTTTACACAACAGACGCATCCGGCCTTGCTGCAACACGCGCAGCATTCGAGAACCCGGGCGACCACGTTGTTCTGCCAGAGATCATCTCCAAAGAGCCACTCGGCCCATTGGTGCGTCACGGTGACAACGAGTGGGGCGACGTTGTTCGCTGGACTCTGAACGCACTGATCGCAGCTGAAGAAGTCGGCATCACATCTGCAAACATCGCAGAGCTTGGTGCAGCAGCTGGCAACAACCCAGAGATCAACCGTATTCTTGGTACAGAAGGCACATTGGGCGAAATGCTTGGTCTGTCCGCTGACTGGGCGAAAAACGCGATCATGGCTGGCGGTAACTACGCCGAGATCTTCGAGAAGAACATTGGTGAGAATACACCAATCGGTCTGTCTCGCGGTCTGAACGCTCAGTGGACAGACGGTGGTCTGCTCTACGTTCCGCCATTCCGTTAATCCGGTTTGACACAGAAGGGCGCGGAAAAACTTTCGCGCCCTTCTTTTCTACGAAATTGATTAGAAAAAGCAGCTCCTGAGCCATGACCGGATCAACTGGCAGGCTTCGACAGAGGGCCGCAAATCAGGGAACAGTCCATGACGACTTTATCTGACCCTCCCAAGGGCGGATTTCGTGTATCGATGCTTATCAACGATACGCGCTACCGCTCTTACACCTTTCAATTTATTGCTTTGATCGCGCTGATCGCGGCCTTCGCTTATTTGGGAAGCAATCTTATTGCCAACCTCAAGGCGGCTGGTCTGAACATCTCGTACCGGTTCCTTGGCGAGCCTGCGGGCTATGACATCAACCAGCGCTTGATCGAGTACACATCCCAGTCAACTCACATGCGCGCTGCTGTTGTGGGCATGTTGAACACGCTGCTCGTTGCAGTGGTCGCGTGTTTCTTCGCAACCGTCATTGGCGTGATTGTCGGTGTCCTGCGCCTGAGCAACAACTGGCTCGTCAACAAATTGATGGGCGTCTATGTGGAAATCTTCCGCAATGTGCCCGTGTTGATCTGGATCCTGATTATCATGGCGGTCTTTGTGGCCGTGCTACCGCAGCCGCGAGAGTTTCGCGGTGATGATGCGACGGCAAGCATGGTCTTTGGGTCGTTCGCCTTTACCGGGCGCGGCTTCTATTTCCCCAAACCCGTTTTCGGCCCTGGCTCGCTGTTCGTCGTTTTGACCTTCGCCGCGTCGCTTGTCGGAATTTGGGGCTATCGACGCTATGCCAAACAGCAGCTCTTCGATCATGGCCGCATGGTTTCAACGCTTTGGCCTTCCATCGGTCTGTTCTTCGTTCCCGTCATCGCGATGTTCTTCATTATGGGGCAGCCGATCACCTTGGATTACCCTGCCCTCAAGGGTTTCAACTTCCAAGGCGGCATTTATGCGCGCAACTCTTTCATCGCGCTCACCTTCGCGCTTTCGATCTACACGGCGGCCTTCATTGCGGAAAACGTGCGTGCGGGTATCCTTGCGATTTCCACGGGGCAAACCGAGGCTGCGGCCTCGCTCGGGCTGCGCCCGGGGCGCATTATGAACCTCGTGATCCTGCCGCAAGCCCTTCGGGTGATCATTCCGCCGCTAATTTCGCAATACCTGAACATCACCAAGAACTCGTCGCTGGCGATCGCGGTGGGCTACATGGATGTCACGGGCACGCTGGGGGGCATTACGCTCAACCAGACGGGCCGCGCGATTGAAACGGTTCTGCTGCTCATGGCCTTCTATCTGGTGATCAGCCTCAGCATTTCTGCGGTGATGAACGTGTATAACAATTCTGTAAAATTGAAGGAGCGGTAGGATGAGCAAAACCAACACCAAACCTATCGCTTTCGTGCGCGATGCAATGCTCGCAGAGCAAACCCCGCCCGTGCTTGCATCAGGCCCCTTGGCTTGGGTTAAACGAAACCTGTTTGATGGGGTCTTCAACTCGATCCTGACGCTGGTCGCGATCTATTTCGTTTATCTTATCGTGTCTGGTGCTTTTCCTTGGTTTTATAATGGCGTCTGGTCCACGAATTCTTTGGCCGAATGCCGTGAAATCCTGCAAGGTAAAACGGGGGGCTGTTTCTCGGTCCTGACAGAACGCTGGCCCCAGCTTTTGTTCGGCTTCAAGTATCCAAGCGAAGAATACTGGCGCCCAACGGTAGCCTTCTTCGCGCTGTTCTTCGCGGCCGCGCCTGTGTTGTTCAACAAGCTGCCGCGCAAGATGCTGATCATCACGGCGATCTTCCCGCTGGTGGCGTTCTGGTTGATCTGGGGCGGTTCTTTGATTGTCCCTGTCATGGTCGCACTTGGTCTGATTGTCGGTTACGTGGTATTCACCAAGCTGGAGTACCAAAGTTTTGCGATGGGCCTCATTGGCGGCATTCTCGCAACGGTGATATTCTGGTCGTTTATGGGCTATGTTACCGAGCCGCTGTCTGACGTTCTCGCGCTTGAACCGGTGCCATCGCGCGACATGGGCGGGTTCATGTTGAACTTCATCCTTGGCGTGGTCTGCGTATCGCTGTCCTTGCCGCTTGGTATTATGCTGGCCCTTGGCCGTCAGTCGGACATGCTGATTATCAAATGGATTTGCGTGGTCTTCATTGAATTCATTCGCGGCGTTCCGCTGATTACATTGCTCTTCGTGGCAAACGTGGTTCTGGGTTACTTCCTGCCACCGGGCTCAAACTTTGACCTTATCCTGCGTGTGATCATAATGATCACCATGTTCTCGGCGGCTTATATCGCCGAAGTGGTGCGCGGCGGCCTTGCGGCCCTGCCAAAGGGACAAGCGGAAGCCGCAGGCAGCCTTGGCCTTGATTATGCGCAGTCCATGCGCCTGATCATTCTGCCACAGGCGCTCAAGATTTCTATCCCGGGAATCGTGAACGTGGCGGTGGGGCTGTTCAAGGATACGGTTCTCGTGTCGGTCATTTCGATGTTCGATCTGGTTGGGATGATCCGTGGCCCGATTTTGGCATCGACGGAATGGAACGGCGTCTACTGGGAGCTATGGCTCGCGGCGGTCTTGTTCTTCTTCCCGATCTGCTATGGCATTTCGCAATATTCACAATGGTTGGAGCGTCAGCTCGCAACCGGACATAGATAATAAGGAGGCTGAACAGATGGCCGAAGCAAATCTTCAGGTGTCCGACGAGGTCGCCATTTCGATCGAGAATATGAACAAATGGTACGGTGCATTCCACGTGCTGCGCGATATCGACCTTACGGTCTATCGCGGCGAGCGGATCGTGATTTGCGGACCATCCGGTTCCGGTAAATCGACGCTTATCCGCTGCATCAACGCGCTGGAAGAACATCAACAGGGCCGGATCGAAGTCGATGGCACGGTTCTGTCGTCCGACATCAAAAATATCGACAAAATCCGCTCTGAGGTAGGGATGTGCTTCCAGCACTTCAACCTGTTTCCGCATCTGACGATCCTCGAGAACTGTACGCTGGCCCCGATCTGGGTGCGCAAAACGCCCAAGAAAGAAGCTGAAGAACTGGCGATGCACTTCCTTGAAAAGGTGAAGATTCCCGAGCAGGCGGACAAGTATCCTGGCCAGCTTTCGGGTGGTCAACAGCAGCGCGTCGCGATTGCGCGCTCGCTTTGCATGCAGCCGCGCATCATGCTCTTCGACGAGCCGACCTCGGCGCTTGATCCAGAGATGATCAAGGAAGTGCTCGACACTATGATCGAGTTGGCGGAAGAGGGTATGACCATGCTCTGCGTCACGCATGAAATGGGTTTTGCGCGTCAGGTTGCAAACCGCGTGATCTTTATGGACCAAGGCCAGATCGTGGAGCAGAACGAGCCGGAAGAGTTCTTCAACAACCCGCAATCCGAGCGCACGCAACTGTTCCTAAGCCAGATTCTGGGTCATTGAGTTTAAAGCACATTGGTGTTTTTCAAAGGGCAGGCCTTAGGGCCTGTCTTTTTTGTTTGGGGGGCTCTGCCCCGTCTTGGCTAGGCCAAGACCCCCCGAGGTATTTGGGACCGGAGAATAGTTAAAGAAGGTCTTTGGGTGTGGTGAAGTGGTTAGCAATGCAGGCACCGAATGCGAGATCGCTCCAGCTTTCAATCGCGCAGGAAAACACTGTTGTTGCACCCGAGGGGTAGTCGAAAAAGCGGGGATGATTGGGCACGGCTTGCGCAAGGCGCTCGGCGAACTCGCCGATGCCGGGATTATGGGCGATGAGCAGGACTGTGTCGCCTGTGGCCTTTTGGACCTTGTTCATCATTACGTCGCAGGAGGCCATATAGAGGCCTTGCATGGAGGTCATCGGGGCATCGAGTTGCAATAGCGCACCGGTTTCCCGGGTACGCTTGGCGCTGGAGCACAGGATTTCATCGGGCGACAAGGACAATCGCCGCAGCCAATCGCCCAAGGCACCAGCCCCGTCCCTGCCGCGTTGATTGAGGGGGCGCTCGATATCCTCAAAGGGTGTGTCCCAGCTGGATTTGGCGTGGCGCATGATGATCAGTGTTTTGCTCATGGCTTACTCTCCCAAAAAAGCGCGCATGTGAAAAGCGGATTGTTCGGGCAAGCGCGCGTAGCGCTGCGAGAGCGGGCAAATGCGGCGCGCGGCGCAACCGATTGAGCGGCACGCGGCGGTGTCAGTGGCTCTGACATGTGCCCTGCAGGCCGCGACGTCATAGGCTGCGGCGCCAAGCGCATCGACCGGACAGGCGTTGATGCAGGGTTTGGCGCACTCAAGGCAGGGGTTCGCGCTCTGGCGGGGCAACGCCACTTTGCCAGATAGACGCAACGCCCCACGGTAAGACACGAAGAGGCCTGCCGTGTCATGGACCAACATCCCCACGGGCGAGGCCCAAGCGCGCCCGCTGGCCAAGGCCCATGCGATGAAGGGCAGGTAGGGCGGGCCATCCGAGGGAAAGACCGCTGTGCCAATTAGCTCGCGCGCCAGTGCCGTGATGACGCGGCGCGAAAAGCGGTCCAGTGGATCGCGCGCACCGTCGTGAAATTCCGGCTCTGCCTCAACATGCGCCCAAAATCCGGGTTCATGGGGCCCAAGCAGGATGATTGTGTCCTCGCCCTCATGAAGCGCGCCGAAGACCGCAAGATGAGCGCGGCGCGCTGCCTTTTCTATCTGTTCAAGCGCAGTGTTCATCGCCGCTCTCAATCTGACTGTGAAAAGCCGATGTAGGGGCGCATCGGTACATCCACATGCGCCCAGATTTGCTGCACCTCTTCGCGCGCATAGGTTTGCGGTGCAGCGAGCAAGGTGATGCGCGTGCCGGTTTCGGCGATGCCGATCGCGCGCACGGCGCGGAAATAGGCCTCGTTGTTGGGTGGGTAGCCATCGCGCACGTTGATCGTCGTCGTCAGGGTCAAGACTTGATCCGAAAGACTGTCCGGGCTTGGTAGATCGCCCCCGCCGGGCGTTTGCACGCTGCCGTCCGTCCATGCGTTCAAGGCTGGATCGTAGGTGCCAAGCCAGATGAAACCCTCGGCTTGGATCAACTGGTCCTGCTTCACCAGAAGACTGTCCTTGCTGGCACCATCCGCGTCCTCCTGAAAGCTGGGTGCGGCAGGTGCGGAGGTGGCAAGTGACCGTGCTAGAAGCGGTGCATCGTTGATTTCCAGCGCGGCGCGCAGGGCGGCGAGTTCGCTGCGCATATCCTTGATATTGGCGCGCAGAACCTTGATCCCTTGCTCTGTATCGGCGGTGGTCTGGATAACGCGTTCCTGAAACTCTACCTCGAAGCCGGCACCTTTGAACACTTTGGGCAGAATGCTGGATTGATTGGCGAGGTAGAGCACGCCGACCAGCGCCGCACCGGTCAGCCCGTATTCTATCGGGCGGCGCAACATGGAAAAGACCAAGCCAAGAAGGGCAGATTTGGAGTGCGGCGTGGCGGGGGTGTCAGTGGACATGAGCAGGCTCCAAAATTGATGAAATAATGGGTAGAGCCTACACGCAGTGCGTGTTTAAGCAAGAATTTACACCTGCGCGTCAGATCAATCGCGAATGAGCGAGCCTGCGCCGTGCTCTGTGTATAGCTCTAGCAGGCAAGCGTTGGGCGCGCGCCCATCAAGGATCACCACCGCGCGCACGCCGCCGGCAATCGCATCGAGCGCGGTTTCGGTCTTGGGAATCATGCCGCCTGCAATGGTGCCATCCGCTGTCATCTCGCGGATTTGCGCCGCTGTGAGTTCAGTCACGACTTCGCCTGTGCCATCCTTGACGCCCGCCACGTCCGTGAGCAGCAATAGGCGGTCGGCCTTTAGGCTGGCCGCGATCGCGCCGGCGGCAGTGTCGCCATTGACGTTGAATGTCTCGCCATTGCGTCCGGTGCCCAGGGGGGCGATTACGGGGATGATGTTGTCGCGCGCAAGGCCGCGCAGGAAATCGGGGTTCATTTCGACAGGCGTGCCAACGAAACCGAGATCAGCGTCGGTTTGCTCGCAGATCATCAGGTTTGCATCCTTGCCCGAAAGCCCAACTGCCTTGCCGCCCTGCGCATTGATCGCCTGCACGATGCGCTTGTTCACGCGGCCGGAGAGCACCATTTCCACAACTTCGACCGTGGCCGCATCTGTGACGCGCTTGCCGTTCACAAACTCGGATTTGATGTCTAGGCGTTCCAGCATTGCGTTGATCATCGGGCCGCCGCCATGCACGATCACCGGGTTGACGCCGACCTGCTGCATCAGCACCACATCGCGTGCGAAACTTTCCATGCCTGCATCGCTGCCCATGGCGTGACCGCCCAGCTTTATCACGACTGTCGCATCATCGTAGCGCTGCAAATAGGGCAGGGCGGAGGAGAGCGTTTGCGCCGTGGCGATCCAGTCGCGGTTCATTTGTTGTTTCTTCATTTTAGGACCTCTTGCCCCTTGGTTAACGCGCTGCCCGCAGGGCGGCAAGCCAAAGACGCGCCAAAGGGAGGGGATCAGAAAATTGCGCCATTGAAATTTTACCAGTTGATAAAAAATTGAAACCCTGCAAACCTGATCCAAAGGTCACCATAGACAGGAGAGGTCCATGCCAGCCAACGTGCTTACCGATGGAATACAGCCCGCGCGTTTGACGCCCGCTGAATATGAACAGAACTTTGCGGACCTGCACGCGCCGCTTGATCCGCACGAAGCCCTTGTGGCGGCGGATCGCTGTTATTTCTGCCATGATGCGCCTTGCATCACAGCGTGCCCTACGGAAATCGACATTCCCCTCTTCATTCGCCAGATCGCAACTGGCACGCCGGAGGCGGCTGCGCGCACGATCTTTGATCAGAACATTCTGGGTGGCATGTGCGCGCGGGTCTGCCCGACTGAAACGCTTTGCGAGCAGGCCTGCGTACGCGAGGCGGCAGAGGGCAAGCCGGTGCTGATTGGGCAATTGCAGCGTTATGCGACGGATATTTTGATGGACAAAGCCGTGCATCCGTTCGAGCGCGCGGCCTTAAGCGGCAAGAAGATTGCGGTCGTTGGCGCCGGACCTGCGGGCCTTGCGGCGGCGCATCGGCTCGCCATGCTTGGACATGATGTCGTGGTGATGGATGCACGCGCAAAATCTGGCGGGCTGAACGAATACGGCATCGCGGCCTACAAAAGCACCGATGATTTCGCCGCGCGCGAAGTGGACTGGTTGCTGCAAATTGGCGGAATTGAAATCAAGCACGGCATGGCCTTTGGGCGCGATGTGACGCTGGCGGATTTGCAGCTTGAGTATGACGCGGTTTTCCTTGGTATGGGGCTTGGCGGTGTCAACGGGCTTGGACTTGAGGGCGCAGACAAAAGCGGCATGTCTGATGCGGTGGATTTCATTGCGGACCTTCGGCAAGCCAGCGATCTAAGCGCCCTACCGGTGGGGCGCGACGTGGTTGTGATCGGCGGTGGCATGACCGCGGTGGATGCGGCTGTGCAGGCGAAGTTGCTGGGTGCGTTGAACGTCACGCTGGTCTACCGCCGCTCACGCGCGCGGATGAACGCAAGCGTTTACGAACAGGATCTGGCGGCCTCCAAGGGGGTGCGGATCATCACCAACGCTTCGCCGGTTGCGGTGCATGGCAACGGCACGGTGCGCGAGGTAGAATTTGAATACACGGATGATGATTTGACGCCGACCGGCCAAACTGTGCGCCTTGCGGCGGATCAGGTGTTCGCGGCGATTGGCCAAACTTTGCAGGGCGAGGACCTGCCGAAGCTGGAACGGGGCAAGATCAAGGTTTCGGCGACGGGACTAACCTCGCTCAAAGGTGTCTGGGCTGGCGGCGATTGCGCCACAGGCGGCGATGATTTGACCGTTACGGCCGTGGCCGAGGGGCGCGATGCGGCGCTGGATATTCATGCAAGCCTGATGGGAGGAGCCTGATCATGGCGGATCTAACGACAGACTTTATCGGTATCAAAAGCCCTAATCCGTTCTGGCTGGCTTCTGCGCCGCCGACAGATAAGGAATACAATGTGCGCCGCGCGTTTGAGGCGGGCTGGGGCGGCGTCGTCTGGAAGACGCTCGGTTCTGAAGGGCCGCCTGTGGTTAACGTCAATGGCCCGCGTTACGGAGCGATTTACGGCGCGGACCGGCGCTTGCTTGGCTTGAACAACATCGAGTTGATCACCGACCGCGATCTGTTCACCAACCTTGAAGAGATCAAGCGCGTGAAGGCGGATTATCCGGACCGCGCGATCATCGTCTCGCTTATGGTGCCCTGCGAGGAAGAGGCGTGGAAAGCTATCCTGCCGCTGGTCGAGGATACGGGTGCGGACGGAATCGAGCTAAACTTTGGATGCCCGCACGGCATGTCCGAGCGTGGCATGGGTGCGGCGGTGGGCCAAGTGCCCGAATACATCGAAATGGTGACGCGCTGGTGCAAGCAGTATTATTCCAAACCCGTGATCGTGAAACTGACGCCGAATATCACGGACGTGCGCAAACCTGCGGCGGCGGCCCATCGCGGCGGCGCGGATGCGGTGAGTTTGATCAATACGATCAATTCGATCACCTCGGTTAACCTTGATACGATGAGTCCAGAGCCCTCGATCGACGGCAAAGGCACGCATGGCGGCTATTGCGGCCCTGCGGTGAAACCCATCGCGATGAGCATGGTGAGCGAAATCGCCCGCGCCGAGGCGACCGCCGGCATGCCGATTTCCGGCATTGGCGGGATCACCACATGGCGCGATGCGGCGGAGTTCATGGCGCTCGGGTGTGGCAATGTGCAGGTCTGCACTGCGGCGATGACCTATGGCTTTAAGATCGTACGGGAGATGATTTCCGGTCTCAGTCAATGGATGGATGAAAAGGGCTATACCGATACCTCGCAGTTCGTCGGCATGGCTGTGCCAAACACGACCGATTGGCAGTATCTCAACCTTAATTATATCGCCAAGGCAGTGATCGATCAGGACCTTTGCATTTCTTGCGGGCGCTGTTTTGCGGCTTGCGAAGATACCTCGCATCAGGCGATCGCCATGTCTGAGGATCGCACGTTTACGGTGATCGACGAAGAATGCGTCGCGTGCAATTTGTGCGTTAATGTCTGCCCCGTGGAGAATTGCATTACCATGGAGGAAATGGCGACGGGCGCGATCGATCCGCGCACCGGGAGGGTTGTCGAGGCGGAATATGCCAATTGGACTACCCATCCCAACAACCCCGCCGCCACAGCAGCGGAGTAGAGTTTACCAAGGCTGCTGAGCTCCCCAGCGGCTGCCTGAGAGACCCCTGCCGCAGTAAATGGTGGCAGGGGTTTTTTCGTGTTTTGCAGGGAAGGGGGCCAGCCCCCGTCTTGGCAGAGCCAAGACTCCCCCGAAGTTTATTTGGCAAGATGAAGGGTGCGCAGGTTAGGGTGCGATTTGTGCCAGAAAGGTGTCTCTAAAGCCGAGAAGTTCCGTGTGGCGCGCGGATGCGAGACGCTGGCCTTCCGGGGTTTGAAAGTCGTCCGCGAGTTTTAGAAGTTTGGTTTCGAAGTGATCGATGGCAAAGGCGCGATCATCAAGCGCGCGGTTTTTGGCGCGCGGATCGCCCGGATCATAGAGCGCACTGCCCATGCGCCCGGCCACATAAAAACAACGCGCGGCGCCGATGAGGCCGATGGCATCAAGCCGGTCCGCGTCTTGCAGGATGCGCGCCTCCAGCGTTTCCGGTGCGATATTGGCGGAGAAGCTGTGGGTTTCGATGGCGTGGTAGACACGCGCAATTTTATCATGGCTCCAGCCAAGCGTTTGCAAATGCACGCTTGCAGCTTTTGCAGCGAATGACGAGGCCTTGGCGCGATCCGGGCTGTCCTTTTCCACGCTGATGCAATCATGCAATAGGGTCGCGGCGGCGAGGATTGCCAAATCGCCCCCCTCGATCTTTGAAATCGCGCAGGCATTGCTCCACACGCGCGTTATATGCGCAATGTCATGGGCACCATCTGATGCGTCGGGGATGGCTAAGGGCAAAAGTGCCATCGCCAATTTGTCGAAGGGTGAAAAGAGCGCAGCCGTCATTTAAGCGTAGAGCGCCTCGATTTGTCTATCGTATAGCTCGAACACTTTGCTACGGCGCACTTTCATCGTTGCCGTGACTTCGCCGTCATCGTGGTCCAGCTCTTTGGAGAGCAGATGCACCTTCTTGATCTGCTCGACACGCGCGAGATTGCTGTTGAGTTTAGCGATCTCTTTGTCGATCAATTCGATCACCTGAGGATGCTCTGCGAGCGAGCGGAAGGTGGTGTAGGCGATGCTTTTGCTCTCGGCCCAAAGGCGCACGGGGTCCATGTCGATCTGCACCAAAGCGGTCACATAGGGGCGCCGGTCCGCGATCACGATGCACTCTTTGATAAACGGCGAGGCTTTCATGATGTTCTCGATCAAGGAGGGCGAGAGGTTCTTGCCCGCCGCGTTGATCATGATGTCTTTCTTGCGATCGATCAGGCTGATCGAGCCATCGCTGCAGGCCTCTGCCACATCGCCCGTGTGAAGCCATCCATCGATGATGGTCTCTGCCGTGGCGTCGGGGCGATTGTAGTAGCCTTTAAACACGATGCCGCCTTTGACCAGCAACTCACCATCATCCGCGATTTTGTACTCGATGCCCTCGACAAAATGGCCAACGCGCCCTTTGGAGCAACCCCAGTCAGGCTGGATCGTCGCCGCGCCAGTGGTTTCGGACATGCCCCAGGCCTCGCGAATGTTGATCCCGATGCCGCGCATGAAGGCCAGCAGGTCTTCGGAAATGGGGGCCGCGGCGGAGATCGCGAATTTCACCCGGCCAAGGCCGAGGTAGGAACGGATGTGGCGGTAAATCGCAAAGTCCCAGAAGGCGTTGGCGAGCTTGTCGGTCAGGGACCACTCATCACGCCGGATCGCGCCGCGTTTTTCGGCCTGTTTCAACGCATAGAGCGTCATTGGCCCTTTGAGTTTGCCAGCTGTCGCCGCCTGAATGGTGAGGTCCGAGCGCATTTTTTCCCAGATACGCGGCACGCCGAAAAAGATTTGCGGTGCGACTTCGCGCAGATCGATTATGATCGTACGCAGGCTTTCTCCGAAGTTCATCACCATCTTACTTGAGAGCGCATTGGTCACGGTCACGTTCTGCTCGGCGATGTGACACAGGGGTAGGTAGCTGAGAACATTGGTGCCTTGCGGATAGCTACCAAAAATTTCCTTGCTGAGGTCCGCTGCGATGGACAGGTTTTGCTGACTGATTTCCGCTGCTTTGGGCAATCCGGTCGAGCCGGAGGTGAAGACCATCATCGCCGTGCGCTCCGGCGTGATTGCGCCTTTGCGCGCTTGAACTTCCTTGTCTGCGCCCGAGTCAAGCGCCGCACGCCCCATCTCGATCACTTCGTCAAAGGTTTTGAGATTCAGTGCTGTTTCGCCAGCCGTCCCTTTGGGATTAAAGATGATCAACTGGCGCAATTTTGGCAACTTGCCGCGCAATTCGATGATTTTATCGAGCTGTTCCTGATCCTCGATAAACAGCATTGTGGTGTCGGACGACCCTGCCAGATGCTCGATCTCCGCTGCGGGAGAGGTGGGGTACATACCAACAACCACGCCGCCCGCCGCATTGATGCCGAACTGCGCCAGAACCCATTCGCGCCGGTTCTCCGACAGGATGCCGATGTGTTCACCGTCGGCCATGCCAAGCTCCATCAGCCCGGCAGCAAGCGCGTGCATGATGCTCTCGAAACCGGACCAGCTGGTCTCTTTCCAGATGCCGAAATCCTTTTGGCGCATGGCCACCAGTTCAGGATCCGTGCGCGCATGGGACGAGACAATCGAAACGTTCGAGCGGAATGCGGTCATGCTCATATCCTTAGCTCAGCCAGCGCTTGCGGCGTTTGTAGTGTTTAACGTCTCGGAAAGACTGGCGATCTTCGCTGCCATCCTCCGCCACGCCCAGATAGAAACTCTGGATGTCCTTGTCGTTGCGCAGCGTTTCGACGTCGCCCTCAAGCACGATTTGCCCGCTCTCCATGATGTAGCCGTAATCGGCCACGGAAAAGGCGACGCCCGCGTTCTGCTCGACCACCAGAATTGACGTGCCGTCCTCGGTATTGAGGCGGCGGATGGTTTCGAAAATCTCTTTCACGATTTTAGGAGCAAGGCCCAGCGATGGCTCGTCCATCAGGATCAGTTTGGGCCGCGCAATCATCGCGCGCCCGAAAGCCAGCATTTGCTGCTCGCCGCCCGACAGATAACCCGCGATCTGCTTGCGCCGCTCCAGAAGCCTTGGGAAAAACGCATAAACCTTGTCGAAATCCGCTTTGATACCGCGCCCGTCCAGCGCATACGAAGCAGCAATCAGATTGTCCTCTACGGTCATTTCAGAGAAGATACGCCGCCCTTCTCGTACATGGAAAAGCCCCTGCTTGACCAAAACATCCGGCGCGATGCTCTTGATATTCTTGCCGTCAAAATGAATGCGGCCCTCGCCAACTTCGCCGTTCTCCAGCTTGAGCAGGTTGGACGCCGCCTTGAGCGTCGTGGTCTTGCCTGCCCCGTTGGTGCCCAGCAATGTCACAATCTTTCCTTGAGGCACCTCAAGAGACAGCCCGCGCAGCGCTTGCACAGTATGATAATAACTCACTTCGATGTTCTCGATCGTCAGCATCCGCGCGCACCCATCATCTTCTTTGGTCTAAAAATACCTCGGGGGTGTGGGGGCTGGCCCCCACTCGGTCGGGTGGCCCAAAGGCCACCCGAAAGGGCTTAAGTGCTCAGCCAATCAGACACAGGCGTGAACAATCCGGTCTCGGGCGAATACTCATAAACGCGCCCCGTCCCGATCTTGTTGTTGTCCATGGAAACAGGCCCGCCAAAGAAACCGCCGCTGTCCCAATCCTTGATACCCGACAGGCTCTCGGCGACGTTGTCAGCTGTCAACTCCTTGCCCGCCTCTGCAGTGTCGCGCAGTGCTTTCATAGCCAATTCAAGGCCGCACATGGTCTGGATCGCCCATGTGGACATGTAGTTTTCCAGCGGTGTGCCTGCGAACATGACCTTGGAGAGCGCGGCATATTGCTCATAACGCGGCGCATCTTCGCGGTCATAGAAGTAGCGGTAGGGCATCACGCCTTGATAGCCTGCAAGGAATGGACCGGCCTCTGCGGTGATACGATCCGCAATCAGCTTTTCCATACCCCAGAAAGTGCCGTGGAATTGCACGGGCAGGCCGAACTGGCGTGCGCCACCAATCAGCTGTGGCCAAACGCCTGTCACATAGCCTTGCAAGATGCAGTGCTCTGCGCCCGATTGTGCCAGCTTCGTGACGTGCGTTGGAATATCGGCGCCCTGCGCTTTGGTGCTTTCTTCCAAAACAATCTCAAGGCCCAGACGCTCTGCGGTTGCGCGGCCATGCTCGAGTGGGTCACGCCCGAATTCTGTGTTGGAATAGATGATCGCAATTTTCGTACCACCCGCATTCTTGATGTTCTGCATCAAGATATCGAACTGGTCCTGATAAGTCGGGCCAGACAGATACTGGTAGGGGTGCGTTTCCGGGTTCGCCAATTCGGACGCGAAAGACGTCGAGCCCATGAGTCGCGCGTTCTCGCCTTTCAACTCGGGTGCGATTAGCTTCATTGCACCTGTGGAATCTGCGAAATAACCGACCAACGCAGTGCCCTCGGTCGCAAGTGCGCGCTGGTAGTTGGCCAGCGTGTTTTGCGGCACATAGCCGGAGTCCTCAGTGACGAATTTGATTGGCGTGCCTGCGATGCCGCCCTCGTCATTGAACAATTTCTGCGCCAGCGCAAAGGCCGGTGCAACAAGCTGGCCTGCGGTTGCGAAAGGACCGGTCAGGGGCAGGGACGCGCCCAGCACATACTCGGCTGGCTGCGCGTTGAGGATCATAGGAGCGCCCATGGCGGCCGTCGCGGCTGCGCCCGTGGCGAGGAAAGTCCGTCTGTTGAGTGTCATAAAGTCATCTCCCTAGTGGTGTGGCCTTGATTATTTCTATCCACGCGCAAACGGCCAACGGTTTGCAGAGCGCAGAATGCGGTCGGTGATTTGATTGATGCCAAGCGGCTCTTTCAAAAGGAACGTCACAAGCAAGAGGCCAAAGACAATCTCTTGCACAGGTCCGGTATAACGCGCGAGTTCGAGCGAGCCGCCGGTCGCGGCACCCATGGCGATCTTGATCAACTCGGGCACCATCATCACGATAAACACGCCGAACACAGGCCCCATCGTGCGCCCCATGCCGCCAACGATCAGCGCGGCGACCAACTCGAGCGATAGGTCGAGCTCGAACTGCTCTGGCAGGATGCGCGCGTAGAAATAGGCGAACAGCGCACCCGAGAGGCCGCAATAAGCGGCGGAGATGGCAAAGCTCATCAGCTTGTAGCGCAGCAAAGAGATGCCAAGGATTTCTGCTGAATAATCGCGGTCGCGAATGGCGATGAAGGCCCGCCCGACCCGTGTGCGAAACAGGTTCTGCGCCGCAAGCAACGTGGTAAGCGCTAATACCGTGATCAGCACATACATCTCGCGTTTGGTGTCCAGCTCCCAGCCGAGCAGATTGGCTGTGGGCGTGTTGATGCCGTTTACTCCGCCCGTCCAGGGTGCGAAGAGGTCTTGCTCGATCAGGAACGTCACAATGAAGCTGGCCGCGAGTGTCGCCACGGCAAGGTAGAGGCCTTTGACCCGAAGCGAGGGCAGGCCGACGATGATACCAACCAGCGCAGAGACGATGACGGCCAACGGGATCACGATCAGCGGCAGAATGCCCTCGGGCAGCCCGCTGAACAGGTTGCTAAAGACCACCGTCGCATAGGCCCCGATGGCCACGAATGCGCCGTGCCCCAAAGAGACCAGCCCCGTGTAACCGGTCAGGACGTTAACGCCGACCACAGCGATCAGAAGGATGCCCATCTTGCAGGCCATCAACATCGCGTAATCGCCTGCGACAAAGGGAAAAATCGCTAGAAGCAGCATGGAGCCATAAACAAACAACTGTTTGTTGCGGTTGTTCAGAACCCGCTCGTCCGCGCCGTAATCGGCTTTGAGATTGCCGTTAATCATATGCGTTCGACCTCTTTTTGACCCATAAGGCCGTGGGGGCGGAAGATGATGACGACCAAAACGGCAACGTATGGTACGATCTCTGCCCATTCACCGCCCAGCTTCCACTGGGTCATCGCTTCAAGGACGCCGACGGACATGGCGGCGATGAAACAGCCCACATAGCTATCAAGCCCGCCCATCAAGACGATGGCGAGCACCGAAAAACCGAACAGGCCAAGCGAGGGGGAAATGCCGTTGCGCGTGGCAAGGATCGCGCCCGCGACGGCCCCTGTCGCAGAGGCAAGGATCCATGCGCGCGAAAAGATCTTGGGCACCGAAATACCCATGGAATACGCTGTCGATTGATCCTCAGCGGTGGCGCGGATCGCGACGCCGCTCTTGGTGAACTTCACCATGGCGACGATGCCGCCAAAGATCAGCAGCGCGATGATCATATTCACGATATCCGCCCCGAACAGGAAGACCATCGTTCCAAAAACCTCGAAGCGAATAGGCGTGTTCGGCGCGATATGTGGCACAAAGGCTGCGTCTGCGGTCCAGATCAACGAAGCCGCACCGGAAAGGATGGAGATCAAGCCGACGGTCACCATGATCATCGCAAAGACCGATTGACCCATGAGCGGGCGCATAAGGCTGCGCTCGATCAACATACCGAGCAGTGCGTTACACAACACTGCGCCAATCAGCCCGAAGATGATACGCGGCACATTGGCCGCCCAGTCCAGAACCGCGCCAAGGGGCGAGAACATGTTCAGCCCCTGGCGCATTTCGACCATCCAGCCCGGCTGCCATGAGGCGAGCCATGCAGGGGCCCATTCCTGCCCCGGAATGATGACAGCGAAGGTGAAGTAGAAGTAAGCGCCGAACATGATCAGATAACCATGGGCGAAATTGACCACTTTGGTCGCTTTGAAGACCGAAACGATGCCGACCGCGATCAGCGCATAGATCGCGCCGCTCATCAGGCCATTGATCGCAAATTGAATAAACTGTCCCATTTCGCCCTTTCTACGCCGCTGCGCCCAAGTAGGCTTCGATCACGGCGGGGTTTTTCGAAACTTCCGCAGGGGTGCCCGATGCGATTTGCTGGCCAAAGTTCAGCACGACGATATGGCTGCAAATATCCATGACCATGTGCATGTCATGCTCGACCAGCAGAATGGTCGTGCCGAACTGTTCCTGCACATCGAGGATAAAACGCGCCATATCGGCGGTTTCTTCGCGGTTCATGCCGGCCACAGGTTCGTCCAGCAGCAACACACGCGGGCGCATCGCGAGGGCGCGTGCCAGCTCGACCCGTTTTTGCAAACCATAAGACAGCATGGTGATGGGGTATTTGCGGATGTGGTCGATTTCGAGAAAATCAATCACCCGCTCTTCGATGTCGCGGCGCAGTTCCAGTTCTTCGCGGCGCGCGCTACCGAAGTATTTGAACGCGGAGAACATGCCGGTCTTGAGGCGCGTGTGACCGCCCAGCTTGATGTTGTCCAGAACCGTCATGCCGCGAAAAAGCGCGATGTTCTGGAAGGTGCGCGCCATCCCGAGAGAGGCGCGTTTGTCCGGTGTGATGTCGGTAATGTCTTGGCCGTCAAAGCGCACGGTGCCTTTATCGGGCGCGTAAAAGCCGGAGATCGCGTTGAACAGCGATGTCTTGCCCGCGCCGTTGGGGCCGATCACGCCTGTGATCTCGCCCTCTTTGGCTTCGAAGTTCACCCCTTGCAGCGCTTTGATGCCGCCAAAGGAAAGATGCAAATCGGATACGCTCAGCATGGCTGACCTGTTCCTCCCCATTGCCCACTTCGACCTGTCGCCTTCAAGCGATCTGTTGCGAGTTGGGCGCTCCCATTGATCGTCAGCTTAACGTGCTGGCGCATTCTGGCAATGCAATTTGACGCGAGGATACGCTACGTCAATGGTGTCGCTTTCGCTTGGGTGGCTCTTGAATTGACCGGCGCGCGCGCCGGGCCTAGCCTTGGCGGCACGCATTTAGGGAGAGACGCGCATGCCACTTGAGAGCTACCTGATCTATCTGGCGGCTGTCGCGGTGTTCTTCGCGACGCCCCCCGACACCAGCCAGTTGCTGATCATTTCCAACAGCATCCGCCATGGCTTGCGCAAAAGCGTTTACACGATTGCAGGCGATCTAAGCGCGAATTGCCTGCAAATGACCGGCGCGGCCTTTGGCCTTGCGGCGATCATCGCCACTTCGGGCAGTGCGTTCATCTGGATCAAATGGCTTGGCGTGGCGTATCTGATCTGGATCGGCGTGCAACTGATCCGCTCGAAAGAGCAGAGCACGAATGTGGATGCCAATCCGAGCGATGGGCGCTTTCGCCTGTTCCGGCAGGGCTTTGTGACCTCTATGGCCAACCCCTTTGCAGTGGTTTTCTTTGGCGCGCTATTCCCGCAGTTCATCGACCCCAGCGCGGCGGTGTTGCCGCAACTGTTCATTCTGGGGATCACCTACATCATTGTGGACGGGGCGATTTTACTGCTGTGGGGCTGGACGGGCATTCGCGCGGCAGCCGCGCTCAAACGGTTCTCGTTCGACTTGGTGAACAAGGTCTGCGGCAGCTTGATGATCGCCGCTGCCCTGCTTTTGGCGAGCAAGGATTTTGAGCCAGTCCGTTAGTGCCCGTAATACGCTGAATAGGCCCCGAACAGTCCCACGATGATCAGGCTGAGTGCCCAGGCCAGATCAAGGTTGAACCATGTGCGAGACAGGAATTTGAGGCCCAGCCAGAAGTAGATGACCACCGCGATGATTCCGCCTGCTAGGGTCATGGCAAGCGTATGCGCAGCGGCGACGGCAAAAGCGGTCATTACATTGCTGCTCATCAAAGCCTGCGCAGCAAGGTGGCCCGTATCATCAGGCGCAATCGCGCAGATACCAAGATAGATTGGCACCAGCATAAGGCCCGCACCATGCGCCATGGCGGCAAGGAAGGACCAAAGCGCGAGGCGTGCAGGGTGCACGCGCGCGAGGAATTTGGGGTGGCGGCGGTTGATCAACAGGTAGATGCCCATCGCGATCACCAGCGCACTGGCCGCAAGGCGGATTTGTAGCTCCCATTCCACCAGAAAGATCATCAGAGAGAAAGGCAGCAGTATCGCGATCATCGCGAGGAAATGGCCAAAGGCAAGCATCAAGAGCGCCTTTGGCAGCGCGCGGTGATTGCGCTCCATCAAGGCCGAGGAGACGGCCAGAGGCCAGCCCATCCCGGGGTTGATCCCGTGATAGAAGCCCGAAAAAATGACGGCCCCCCAAAGGGCCGTCACTGAGGTTAGCTCAGAAATCACTTACACGGACGGATAGCAGAAGCTGTCGGTCGAGCAATCGCCGCCCTCAAGCCTGATCTGATGCGCGCGCAGGCCTTTGGGGAAGTCGATGTAGAAATCGGTATTGAGCGTCAGCCCTCCGTTTTCGCCCACATCGGCCATAACCATCTGTCCACCCTCTTCGCCGGGGTAGAACTGATCATCCCAAGTTGAATAAAGCGAGTTGGTCCAATAGACACGTTTGCCATCGCGGCTGATCTCGACCATTTGCGGCCCAAAGACGAAATCCTTGCCGTTGGGATGCTTTTCGCCCTTGGCGATGCCGCCAAGTTCGACCTTGCCCGCAAGCACGGGGTTCATCGGATCGGAGACATCGTATTGGTGCATCTCGCCAAGGCCCCAGCAGGCGACGTAGAGATATTTGTCGTCAAGGCTGAGGTCGATATCCGTGACCAGCGGCGGCACCGCGCCAAAGCCTTGCAGCAGGGGCGGAAGGTTTGCGGGGTCTTCGGGGCGCGGATCAATGGTGATCGTCTTCTTCGACTGCCAGACCCCGTCATCATCGCGCCACCACGTAAAGATCGCGCCTTGCAGGTTAGTGGTATCCACGACAACGCCGCAGAAACCATAGGATTTAGTGGGATCATGGGCTGGGCGAATTTCCAGCGCCATCTGGTAATTCTCGCCAAAGTCCATCGTCTGGATGTTCTTGCGCGCGCGAAGGTCCCAGAAATGAATCGAATGCCCGTATTTGTTGGACAAGAGGTCCTCGGGTACGATGCCATTCTCGAACTGCGGCGGCAGACCCCATTCGGAACTGACCATGTAATCCTGTGGCAGGTTCCACCAGAAATCATAGTGCTTGTCCTGCTTGCCGCGATCCATCTCATACTGGCCGATGATCTCGAATGTTTCGCAGTCCATGATGAAAATACCGGGAGGGCCGTCCGTACCGTCCTCGCCGCCGCCGCCAAGGCAAGAGACATAAATCCCCTCCGGGCCGCAGTGGATCGTATGGGGGCGCGAATAGCCGGTCTTGGCGAACAGCTCTTCGGGTTCGATCGTCTTGTGGATCTTCGCCTTCAGCGGCTCTTTCACGTCGATCACGTAAATGCGCGAGGAGCGGATGCCCGGGACGATCAGATAGCGCCGCTCAAGGAAAGCGTGACCAGACAGCGGCGAGAGCGAGGAGGAACAGGCGTTCCAGCCGAAATGGTGAAATTCATCGCCCTTGTTGGGCACGATCACCTGATGCACGATTTGCCCGTAGGTGTCTGAGCCGGGTTTGAGGTCGATCACCGCAATCCCGTCTGATTGCGTTCCATCGGGGCTCAGCATTACGGTAAAGGCGTAGTTTTCAATCGGTGCTTGCATGGCGAGTTTTGGCGATGCGTGAAACGTCGGATCTGGTCTTAAATTCATGGTGGTCCTCCAGTTGAAATAGAATGCCCGAATTTTCCGGTGCAGGTGTTGGACCCTGCCTGAGGGTCGGTAAATCTGGTGCTGCAGTCCCTTTAAAATAATCAGGGCCAAGCAGGGGGGCGCCTGATGGGCGCGCTTATGTGCGGTTTCGAAAATACCGCAGGCCTTCAATTTATCGGTCCTCGCGCCCCTGTCGCAGGCGCGATTTTGAGTGCCACTATGACGCGAAATTTTGATCTGGCAATCTTTTTGAATATGCGGGCGTGCGGGCCTAGTGTGCTTTGATAGACGCTAGCGGGCCAGTTGCGAGGTCACAGCCCGTCTGGCAAGCGCCCGTAAAAAGACCAGACCTTGTCGATGCGGCCTTCGCCGCAATAGCCCCAATACATCTTGATACCGGGGTGTTTGTCGCTGTTGGACAACTCGAGCCGGCCCCAGTGATAGCTGCCCTCGAAGGGCACGTCGCAGGGTTGATCGGACTTATCTTCGAGCCAGAAGCCCGCAAAGACATGACCGTCGAACTCCAGCCCGAAATAACCGTTGTCCACTGTATAGGTGCCCTCGTAGCCGAACTGCGTCGGCACCGCCCAGACGTCGCCCCAGTTGGTATCCCATGCACCGCCAAAGGTTTCGATCGTCGCAAGTTGTTCCGCCGCGAGGGGCAGGACAGTGAAGGGCTGTGCGGTACAAAAGGCGATGCTGGCCGCTCTAAGAAGGTGCTTCATGGGGACCTCGCTGATTGGGTTGCTGCCGGTTGGTTGGTATAGCTGGTCTTGCCTGTACCAATCAGAGCTTTGATGAAACGAAGCGTAGGCTGCATGCCTATATCTCGATCGGGATCAACACTTCGGGTTCGATAACGCGCGCGTTTGGAACGGCGTCGATCATTGGCTGCGCGGACTGCTCGAGCACGGGAAACGTGTTGTAGTGACACGGGATCACCGTTTTGAAGTTGAAGAAGCGGCGGGCCGCATAGGCCGCGCGTTTCATGTCCATGGTGAAATGACCGCCCGCGCACAGGATGCCGATGTCGGGGTGGTGCAGGTCCTCGAAGAGTTCCATGTCCATCATTACATCGGTGTCGCCGCTGAAGTAGATGACGTGGCCTTCACCCGCAATCATGAAACCACTTTCCGTGCCCGCATACATGGGGCCATCATCGCCGTTGTAGGTGCTGGAGTGGACCGCATTAACCATGGTGACGGCGACGCGGCCAAGCATCACGGTGCCGCCCTTGTTGAAGCCAACCGTCTTGATGCCCGTCTTTTCCTCGATGAAGCCCATGTGGTCGTAGATGCCCACGGCGGGGATATCGAGTTCTTTGGCGACGTTAAACCCGTCGGCGCAGTGATCGAAATGGCCGTGGCTGATAAGGACATGGGTTGCCCCTTTGATGGCCTCTGCGCGGCGCTCTTCTGGGAACACGGGGCAGCTGCTAAGCCATGGATCGATCAGCAAGACCTGGTCTTCGATCTCGATGCGGAACCCGGAATGGCCAAGGGGGATGATTTTCATTTCGGTGCTCCGTTTGTATGAATTTATGCGAGTTTAGCGAGGATCGGCCAAATGACAAATGAAACGGGAATATCGCCAAAGGACGGCGGCCTTGGCGCGCGGGGGAATTTTGAGTTTATTGGCAAGATGAAGCGCGGGGCGGGCGCTTTGCTTTTTCAAGCAGTGCTATGTTGCCTCGCGGGCTTGCGACTGCGCGCGCTGGGCGCTAAATGACAGCGCAACTTGCCAAATGCGGAGACCAAGCCCGATGTCGATCAATGAGCAAACCGCCGCGCGCGTGGCCAAACTTGCGCGCATCAAGGTAGAGCCGGACGCGCTACCGGCTTTGGCGCAGGAATTCAGCGCCATTCTGGGCTTTATCGAGCAATTGAACGAAGTGGATGTGGAGGGCGTGGAGCCGATGACATCGGTCACGCCGCAGCGTTTGACGCGGCGCGCGGATGAAGTGACGGACGGCGCGCAGCAGGACAAAGTGCTGGCCAACGCCCCTGATGCGCGTGAGGGGTTTTTTGCGGTTCCAAAGGTGGTTGAATAATGTCTGATCTTAGCAAACTGACGCTGGCAGGCGCGCGCGATGCGCTGCGCCGCGGTGAGACGACATCGGTGGAGTTGACCGAGACGTTCCTGAAAGAGATCGAGGGCGCGCGCGCTTTGAACGCCTTTGTGCACCACACGCCCGAGATCGCGCTTGAGCAGGCCAAAGCGGCCGACGCACGCATTGGCGCGGGCGATGCGCCTGCGATGTGCGGGCTGCCGATTGGCATCAAGGATTTGTTCTGCACCAAGGGTGTGCCATCCCAAGCGGGCTCGGCCATCCTTGAGGGCTTCAAGCCCGAATACGAGAGCACGGTCAGCGCGAACCTGTTTGATGCGGGCGCGGTGATGTTGGGCAAGTTGAACATGGATGAATTCGCCATGGGCTCGTCCAATGAGACCTCGGTCTACGGCAATGCGGTGAACCCGTGGAAGATTGACGAACGTGAATTGACGCCCGGCGGCTCTTCGGGCGGGTCGGCAGCGGCGGTGGCGGCGGACCTGTGCCTTGCGGCGACAGGCACCGATACGGGTGGATCGATCCGCCAGCCTGCGGCCTTTACCGGGATCACTGGGATCAAGCCGACATACGGGCGTTGCTCGCGTTGGGGTGTTGTGGCGTTTGCATCGTCACTCGATCAAGCAGGGCCGATGACCAAAGATGTACGCGATGCGGCGATTATGCTGGAAGCCATGTGCAGCTATGATGCGAAAGATAGCACCAGCGCCAACCTGCCTGTGCCCAACTTCGAGGCGATGCTGACGGGCGATATCAAGGGCAAGACCATTGGTATTCCGAAGGAATATCGTTTGGACGGTATGCCAGGCGAGATCGAGAAGCTCTGGGCAGACGGCATCGCGATGATGAAGGATGCGGGTGCGAAGATCGTCGATATCTCCCTGCCGCATACGAAATATGCGCTGCCTGCCTATTATGTGATTGCGCCTGCGGAGGCGTCGTCAAACCTCGCGCGTTATGACGGCGTGCGCTATGGCCACCGCGCCACGCTGGATGCAGGCGATGGCATCACAGAGATGTATGAAAAGACCCGCGCCGAAGGGTTCGGCCTTGAAGTGCAGCGCCGCGTGATGATCGGAACTTACGTGCTCAGCGCCGGTTTCTATGACGCCTATTACAACCGCGCCCGCCGCGTGCGCACATTGATCAAGAAAGACTTTGACGATGTGTTCGCCGCCGGCGTGGATGCGATCCTGACGCCTGCAACGCCAAGCGCAGCCTTTGGGCTTGGCGAAATGGTCGACGCCGATCCGGTGCAAATGTATCTCAATGATGTGTTTACCGTGACAGTAAACCTTGCAGGTCTGCCCGGCATCGCGGTGCCCACTGGCGTGGATAGCAAGGGTCTGCCGCTTGCACTGCAACTGATCGGCAAGCCGTGGGAAGAGGGTGATTTGCTAAATACCGCCTATGCCTTGGAACAGGCGGCGGGTTTTGTAGCTAAACCGGACAAATGGTGGTAAACGCAGCAAACCCAACGCCATGCTTTAGAATACGGGCAGTCCAGATATGAAACGCATCCTTTTTTCGGTTCTCGCGCTTGGCGCTCTGGCCGCATGTAACCCTGCCATCCCGGACAGCGGGGCAGGCGTGGGTTTTGACAATTACGACACCTACCAGCAGAAACAGGCGGCGCGCGATGCGGCGCTGGGCGGCGGGGCCTTGCCGCCGCCTCAGGCGGTTAGCTCTGAAACCCTCGCGCCAGCGGCTGCGAGCGGAATTGCGTCTGCGTCAAACGCGGCCGCGAGCACGGATACCAGCGGCGTCGTGCAGGCCAGCCCGGCCAATGCCGCGCCTGTTTTGCGCGCGAGCGGTATCAGCGACGAGAACAATTTCGATGCGGTTTCCGGCCAACGTTCTATCGAGGGGGACGCCGCCAAGCGCGCGCAAAACCAGCAGCAGTATCAGGTGATCCAGCCGACCGCGCTGCCGACGCGTCAGGGCAGCGGTGGACCCAACATTGTGGCCTTTGCACTAGAGGCCAAGAACGCCAAGGGCCAGCGCGTCTACAAGCGCAACAGCTTTAACGCGGCGAACAAATATCGCAAGAATTGCGCCGGTTTCGCATCTGCCGATCAAGCGCAGCAGGCGTTTCTGGCTGGGGGTGGCCCTGTGAAAGATCGCAAGGGCATGGACCCGGATGGCGATGGTTTTGCCTGCACGTGGGATCCCGCGCCGTTTCGCAACGCTGTGAGCGGCTGATAGCGGATGGGCGCGCCGATTGTGCAGCGCCTCTCGCCCAATTGCGGCGTGCGCAGAGGCGGGATTATTGCGCCTGACATGGTGGTGCTCCACTATACCGCGATGCAAAATGCAGAGGCGGCGATAGAGACGCTGTGCAATCCCGGAAACGAAGTGTCTGCACATTATTTGATCGCGCGCGATGGCACGCTTGTTCAGATGGTCGAAGAGCGTGCGCGGGCCTGGCATGCGGGGGCAGGGCGCTGGGCGGGCTGCGAGGATATCAATTCGCGATCCATCGGGATCGAGTTGGACAATAACGGGCTTTCGCCGTTTTCCGCGCCGCTCATGGATGCGTTGGAGGAGCTGCTGGGCGCAATCCTGCAGCGTTGGAGTATTCCCGCGCATCATGTGATTGCCCATTCCGATTTGGCCCCTTTGCGCAAGATCGACCCCGGCGCGCGCTTTGACTGGCGGCGCTTGGCGCTGGCCGGTTTGTCGATTTGGCCAGAACAGGGCGATGATTTGCCTTTAACGGAAAGTTTAGACGCGCTGGGCTATGATACCGCTGAATTTGGTAGCGAGGCGTGTTTGAAGGCGTTTCGCCTGCGCTTTGCTCCGGCGCGTTCTGGATCACAGATGGAGGCGGATAGGCGCGATGCGGCATCACTGGCTGCGCGATTCGCGGTTGACCGGCGGCAGGCCAACGGCTAGGCGCAGCGTGCGTGCGGAGGGCTGGATGGCTGCCTGAACGTCGCCACGAGAGTGGCACGTTTGGGAGGAAAGTCCGGACTCCATGAAGCAACGGTGCCGGGTAACGCCCGGCCAGGGTAACCTGAGGGATAGCGCCACAGAGAAGAAACCGCCTATGTCTAGGCATGGGTAAGGGTGAAACGGTGCGGTAAGAGCGCACCGCGGGACGGGTAACCGGACCGGCAAGGCAAGCCCCACCGGGAGCAATGCCAAATAGGGATGCTGCGTGGGTGTGATCGGGCAACCGATATCCCCGCAGGGACGTTTCAGCCTGAGGCATCCGGGTTGGCAGCTAGAGGGGCGCAGGTAACTGCGCTTTAAGATGAATGGTCATCTATTTGCACTTCGAGAGCGGTGCATTGGACAAAATCCGGCTTATAGGCCCTCCGCACGCGTTTATTTAGGAACTTAGTTTCAGCCTCGATGCAACCGGGGTGGGAACCTTGTGATTCTTGGACACAAGGAAGTGTTGTTTTTTGTGGAGGTCTGGAGCGTCGGCCATGCGGACAAAGGTCTCGTGTCATTATAGCTGCGCTAATGTTCGAGACGTTCTTTCTTTACCCGTATTTTGACAAAAATTCCTTTAGCCTGCCATTCGATACTTAAGTCTCCTCCCAATTGACCATATACGCTTTCGGTTACCAGCCGGCTTCCAAAACCCCGACTTCCTACAGGTGCAACAACGGGGGGGCCGCCTCTTTCCTTCCAATGAATAATGACATCTCCGTCATTATCTATACATCTGACAGTCAAGGACCCACCCTCAACGGAAAGTGCACCGAATTTAACGGAATTGGTTGCAAGTTCATGGGTGATTAAGGCCAGAGTTGTGGCCGCATCTTGGCAAACCTCGATGTCCGGCGAGGAAACGAGAAGGTTTTTAACTGACGAATTCTTTTCGACATAAGGCGATAATAAAACAGTGAACAGTTCTTTGAGGCTGGTCGAAACATATTGCTGATTTGGGTCACTCCTGATGAGGGCGTGCGCTCTGGCGAGGCATTGGATCCGTTCCGACAGATCAGCAGCCATTTCCTCTTTTGTATCTGTAGTCTTGAAGGAGATCCGCGCCAAGGCGGATGTGACAGCAAACAGATTATTGATTCTGTGATCCATTTCTTTTGAGATAAGATCTTTAGCTATTTCGGCCTTCTTGCGCATGCTCACGTCTAGAAAGACGCCGAAAATAGTGGGGTAAATTATCTCGTCGTCTTCCCCTTGTCCGCGTGCTGAAATCCAAGAAATCTGGTCCTCGATCAAAATACGAAAATCAATTTCATAAAGACCGACCAAGCCTCTGGTTTCTCTAAAAGCCGACCTGACACGATCTAAATCTGCAGGATGAATGCGAGACGACAATATTTCAAACGTAATAGTGTCCATATTGGGAAGGCCCCACAGGTTGCATGAACGTTCGTCGAGTCTGATCTCGTCAGTTTCGATATTCCATGACCAAAGGCCTACTCCGGCCGCCGTCGTTGCAGAGCGAAGGCGGCTCTCGTCCCATATCGAGTTACTCATAATTTTGGTTCCCCTTTGATCTACCGTTACGGCATTCGAAGAGGTTATACACCTTATAGTTTGCAACCTTGGGCCTGATGGAGGCGCATCGGCATTTAGGCGCTGGATTCACCACTAACACACGGCAACAGCGACGAGAACACGAGCTGATTGCAAGGCGTTCGCAAACATGTTCGCCTTTGCATGCAGTGCGCGCAAATGGCAGATGGAGATCAAAGGCTGAGAACCGCTAAATAATGCCTCTTTCGGGAATGTGCTTGAGGAGCGGGCATTGGGCGTGCTGCGAACCGATTGTTGTTCTTTTAGCCGTCGCGGTCGGCCACGCGCATCATGGGGGCAGCGAAGCATATGCAATGGAATATCTATGGAATGAGAGGGAAACGTTCATATCGCTCTGAAATGCCTGTTGACTCGGGCGCGGTGCAGGGTAGAAGGCACTGATTAAAGAATTCCCGAGCGGCACAAGCACGCTCGATGCAGGAGATGACCCATGGCGAAGCCAACCACGATCAAGATCCGCCTGAACTCGACCGCGGGTACAGGCCACTTCTATGTCACCAAGAAGAACGCGCGCACGATGACCGAAAAGATGGTCGTTCGCAAGTACGACCCGGTCGTGCGCAAGCATGTCGAGTATAAGGAAGGCAAGATCAAGTAATCTTGCGTTTCTGTTGAGACCTCAAAAAGCCGCGCCCTTTGAGCGCGGTTTTTTCGTTTTTGCACCCGATATTTTGAGCGGCTTGTTTTGACGCGGAAGAGTGAAACAGATAGGCATTTCCCAAAGAGGGATTTGCCATGAACACTGATTTTCTCGACCATATCCGATCCGAACTTGCCGGTATCGACGCTGCCGGCCTGACCAAGCGCGAGCGCTCGATCGTCTCGCCGCAACGCGGCGCGATCGACGTGACGCAGGGCGGCGAAACGCGCCGCATGATCAACCTTTGCGCCAACAACTACCTCGGGCTGGCCGATGATTCCCGTCTGATCGCAGCGGCAAAAAGCGCGATGGACAGCCATGGCTATGGTATGGCCTCCGTGCGCTTTATTTGCGGTGCGCAGGATTTGCACCGAGAGCTGGAGCAGGATTTGGCCGCGTATCTGGACAAGGACGACGCGATCCTCTTCGCAGCCTGTTTTGATGCCAATGGCGGCTTGTTCGAGCCGCTCTTGACCGCAGAGGATGCGATCATTTCCGACAGTCTCAACCACGCCTCGATCATCGACGGCGTGCGTCTGTGCAAGGCGCAGCGCTACCGCTATGCCAACAACGATATGGCCGATCTTGAAGCGCAATTGCAGGCTGCCAAAGCCGCAGGCGCCCGCTTTATCATGATCGCTACGGACGGCGTGTTTTCCATGGATGGCACGCTGGCGGACCTGCCTGCGATCACAGCGCTTGGCGAAAAATATGGCGCGCTGGTGATGGTGGACGACTGTCACGCGACGGGTTTCATGGGGCCGATCGGGGCTGGCACACCATCGCATTTCGGGGTGGAGGTGGATATTCTGACCGGCACGCTTGGCAAGGCGCTGGGTGGCGCACTGGGGGGCTATATCGCGGGGCCGCAAGCGGTGATCGATCTGCTGCGCCAACGCGCGCGTCCCTACCTGTTCTCCAACTCGCTGCCGCCTGCGATTGTTGCGGCGGGGATCGAGGCCCTGAAAATTGTGCGCGGGGGCGATGATTTGCGCGCGTGCTTGTTCGACAATGCTGCGTATTGGCGCGCTGGCCTCACGTCGCTTGGCTTTACACTGCCGAGGGGCGCGCATCCGATTATTCCCGTCATGCTGGGCGAGGCACAATTGGCGCAGGATATGGCGGCGCATCTAGATGCGGCGGGGATTTTCGTCGCCGGTTTCTTCTTTCCCGTGGTGCCCAAGGGCGGCGCGCGCATTCGCACGCAGATGAGCAGCGCGCTCAGCCGCGATGATCTGGACTGCGCGCTGGGTGCCTTCGCCAAAGCCGGGCGCGCAAGCGGGGTGCTGGCATGAGCAACACGATGAAAGCGCTGGTTAAAGCCAAGCCGCAGCCGGGCCTGTGGATGGAGCAGCGCGAGGTGCCGCAGATCGGTGCAGACGATGTGCTGATCCGGATCAACAAGACCGGCATTTGCGGCACGGACATCCATATCTGGAACTGGGATGAGTGGGCGCAAAAGACCGTGCCGACGGGGCTGGTAACGGGGCATGAATTTGCCGGTGAAATTGTCGATATGGGCCGCAACGTGAGCGGGCTTTCAATGGGTCAGCGCTGCTCGGGCGAGGGGCATTTGATCGGCAAGACTTCGCGCCAGTCGCGCGCCGGCAAGTTCCACCTCGATCCCGAAACGCGCGGCATCGGCGTGAATGAACAGGGGGCGTTTGCACAGTATTTGCGCCTGCCTGCGTTCAACGTTGTACCGCTGCCTGATGATATCAGTGACGACATTGGCGCGATCCTTGATCCGCTCGGCAATGCGGTTCACACGGCGCTGTCGTTCAATCTGTTGTGCGAAGATGTGCTGATCACCGGCGCCGGCCCGATCGGTATCATGGCGGCGGCAGTCGCGCGTCACGCAGGTGCGCGCAATGTGGTGATCACCGATATCAACCCTGATCGCCTTGCGCTGGCCGCGCAGGTTACGGATGTGGTGCCGGTGAATGTGCTGGAGGAAGATCTGGCCGATGTGATCGCCCGCCTCAAGATGCGTCAGGGCTTTGATGTAGGGCTGGAAATGTCAGGCTCGCAGGCCGCGCTCGATCAGATGGTCGAGGCCATGGTCATGGGCGGGCGCATCGCTTTGCTCGGCATACCGCCCGGCAAATCGCCGGTAGATTGGTCGCGCATCGTGTTCAAGGCGATCACGCTCAAGGGGGTCTATGGCCGCGAGATTTTCGAGACGTGGTACAAGATGATCGCCATGCTTCAGAACGGTCTGGACGTGAGCCGCGTGATCACCCATCGCTTTGGCGTTGATGACTTCGAGGCGGGCTTCGATGCGATGCGCAGCGGATCGAGCGGCAAGGTCGTGCTGGATTGGACCGGAGGCTGAGCGATTGGGCCATAAAACCAAGCTTGGATATCAACCGCCCGTCAGCCCCTCGCTTGCGGGAACGGGATTGCGCCGCGTGACATGTTCGGGGCGACGTTTTTCATAAAATGCGTTGCCACCCGTGGTCAGAACATAGTGGATATTGTTGAAATCGGCCTTGTACCATGCCGCATGGAAAAACTTGGAATTGCCGATACGCGGGTGGCGCTCGCCTTGTGCGACGGCTTTTGCAGCGCCGGGAATGAGCGGTGCAGTGTTAAGCTGCATGGCCTTGCTCATCACGCCGGGTGCGAACTGGTTTTTCTGGCCAACGACGTCGCAGATCGTGTCGGGATAGGCGTCTGATTGGACGCGGTTCATCACGACGCTGCCAACCGCGATCATGCCGTCGCGGCTGGAGCGGTTCGATTCGAAATACATCGCGCGCGCCATGCAATCGAGCTCGGATGCTGGCGCAACTTCGGGTTGGGTTGGCCGCTTGCCGCAGCTCGCCAGTGCGAGAAGAGCGATAAGCGCGAGGGTGATGGATTGAGCGTTTGGCAAATTTGCGGCCCCTTTGTGTGGTGTACTGGGTCTGCTTCAAGAGTGAGAGCTGGCATTGAACGCAGTGCCAGCCCCTTTGGGTAACGCGCTATAGTTGGATGCGGAACTTGGCAAAGCCGGTGTCGGACATGCCATCGGGCGTGATGCTGACGCCCTCGATGCTATCGGCATAGCCAACACCCGCAGGGCCGGTTTCGAAAATCACCGTGGTCCCAGCAAGCGGTGCGAAGGACCAATTGGCATCGGCCTTGGGGTTCACCGTGCCTTGATCCACGAGGTAGCGCACGATGATGTCGCGGTTGGTGTCTGGCCCCTCAAAGACCACCGTGTCGCCCATCGCGCCCGGGAAACTGCCGCCGCCGGAGGCGCGGTAGTTGTTGGTGGCCACAATGAACTCTGCCGCCAAATCAAGTGGTGCGCCATTGAACGTCAGGTTGGTGATACGGTTAGCATCCGCGTTCACGACCGCACCGTCCTTGTCGAACCTTGAGGGCTGGGAGAGGTCGATCTGGTAGTGGACCCCGTCCATCACATCAAAATTATAGCTGGGGAAATCGGGGTTCAGCAACGGCGCGTCCTGTGCGCCTGCCTCAACCTGATTGAACATGCCCGCCGAGCGTTCCAGCCAGTCTTTGACCTGCTGCCCGGTCACCTTCACCGCGCGGATGGTGTTGGGGTAGAGGTATAGATCAGAGACATTCTTGATCGCCACCGCACCCACGGGCACGTCGGTGTAGTATTCAGGGCCACCGCGACCACCCGCCTTGAACGGCGCGGCAGCGGAGAGGACGGGAAGGCCTTCGTAGGGCGTGCCGATCATCTGATCCTTGATGTACCATGTCTGCGCGTTCGAGACGATCTGTACGGACGGGTCATCCGCCACCAAGGCAAAATAGCTGTGCAGCGGCGCATCGGTCTTGCCCACGGCGGTGCGCACATATTTCAACGTCGCCTCATGCTCGGCGCGCACGGCGTCCAGCACAGGCGCGTAATCCTCGGCGAGGGCGGTATAAGAGCGATCCTCGTTACGTTTGGAAATCGGGCGCGCTTCGGCGGTGTGCGAGAGTACGCGCCAGCCATTGCCATCGCGCTCGATCAGCAGATCGAGCAGACCCATATGGCTGCCCCAGAAACCGCCCATGACGCCGGGCTTGCCGCCGATGGTGCCCGCGTCCACGTCCACGCCGGTGACGTCCGCATATCTGGAGGAGGGGAAAACGAGGTGGCTGTGACCCGTCAGGATCGCATCGATACCCTCGATCATGGCCAGCGGAATCGCCGCGTTCTCCATCCCGTCCTCAAGGTTGGCACTGCCAATGCCGGAGTGGCACAGCGCAACGATGATATCCGCGCCTTCCTCTTTCATTTGGGGCACATAGGCCTTGGCGCTCGCGGTGATATCGCGGGTCTGCACGTTGCCCTCAAGATGCTTGCGGTCCCAGTTCATGATCTGTGGCGGCACGAAACCGATCAGGCCGATCTTGATCGGGTGGGTGTTGCCAGCGCCATCCGTAATCTCGCGCTGAATGATCACGTAGGGTTTGACCAGCGTCGTGTCAGCGGTCGGGGAAGCGCCCATTTCCTTGACCACATTGGCCGAAACCACGGGGAAATTTGCGCCTGCGAGGGACTTCATCAGGAAGGAAATACCGTAGTTGAATTCGTGATTGCCCAGCGTCGAGGCATCAAATCCCAGCGTATTCATTGCGGAGATCACCGGGTGCATGTCACCCTCTTTCATGCCGCGCTCATAGGCGATGTAATCGCCCATCGGGTTACCTTGCAGGAAATCACCATTGTCGAGCAGGAGCGAATTGGTCGATTCTGCGCGCACCCCTTGGATGATCGACGCGGTACGCGACAGACCCACCGTGTCGCGGGGTTTGTCGGCGTAATAATCATAGGGAAAGACATGGACGTGCAGGTCCGTGGTCTCCATCAGTCGCAAATGCGCTTGGTTCGCGGAGGCCGAGAGCGAAAACGGGTGCATGGCGAGCAGGCCGGCGGTGCCTGCAAGGAAGTGGCGGCGGTTCATGGTGAGAGACATGTAACACATCCTTTTGGGCGGCGCGTGGCCGTGATGCCGCAAGCATGTGTCTCTTTCGGTGATTCGTGCAACGCTGCGCGTTCTGCGGTGCGCGTTTGAGCAACAAAAAGCCCGCTGGAGATGTCTCCAGCGGGCCGCACCGTTTTGAAGTGGCGTGCGAGAATTACTCGCGATTGCCAAAGAGCGAGAGCAACATCATGAACATGTTGATGAAGTTCAGATAGAGGCTCAACGCGCCCATGATTGCGGCCTTGCCCAGCCACTCCGTGTCACCGTGATGTGCATGCGCGACATACTCTGTCTTGATGCGCTGCGTGTCGTAGGCCGTCAGGCCTGCGAAGATCAACACGCCGATTGCCGATACTGCGAACATGATCGCGGGTGATGCCAGCCAGATGTTGACGATGGAAGCGACAACCAGGCCGATCACGCCCATGATGAGGAAACTACCCCAGCCGGAGATGTCTTTCTGCGTGGTGTAGCCCCAAAGCGACAGACCCGCGAAGGCGATGGATGTGACCAGGAATATCTGGATGATCGAGTAACCTGTGAACACCAGAAAGATAGAGCTGATCGAGACACCCATGACAGTTGCGAAGATGTAGAACACCGTTTGCGCCGTCGCGGCCGACATTTTGTTGATCGCGGCGCTTAGGCCGAATACGAAGGCCAAAGGCGCGAACATCACGACCCATTTGAGCGGGGAGGCGTAGAGCGCGACACCGAGCGATGTCAGCAGCTTGCCGTTTGGCATCTGTGCCGCTGCCTGCGAGGGATCGGTCGTGACCGCGAGGCCCGAAATTGCCCAAGCGGCAAGGAATGTGATGAACATGCCCACGGACATAGTGCCGTAGACTTTGTTCATATGGGCACGGAGCCCTGCGTCGATATTCGCGGCTGCCGAGCCTGCGACGTCGCGAATTGTGCCATATTCAGCCATGAATACTCTCCATTGGTTAAACGATCCGCCCTGTTGGCGGTCTTGGAGTGAATATCGGGGTAGGCGGGGGGCATTTCAAGGGTTTTCGAAAGAGCAAAGTGCGAAAATCTTACTCTTTCGGTTATATTTTTAAACGCATTGTTCAGTGCGCTTTATTTGCGCCAGAACGCAGGGGCATCCCAGAATGGACGTGCTGCCTCGAGTTGCGCTTCGCGGGTGCAAAGACCGATATCATCGAGCATGCGTAGATCAAGCTGTGCAAGGGCGCGGCGCGTTTTTGCAAGCGTGATAAAACGGTGCGCGCGCTCCAGAAGATTGGCGTTGCTGCGCGGGGCGCACATGGTGTTTGCGGCTGTAAGTGTGCGTGCGGTGGTCATTGTCTTTACCCTTCAATGTGTGATGCGTCATGTGTGATCAATTCTTTATGTTGATGTATATGCGTCCTTGTGCTTCATTTGAAAAACGAATTGTATTGAGGCGACACATCACGGATGGTGATATATGAGAAATCTTGATCTGACGGCTTTGCGTTCCTTTGTAGCGATTGCCGAAACCGGCGGCGTGACGCGCGCGGCGGGCCTGCTCAATCTGACGCAATCGGCGGTGTCGATGCAGATCAAACGGCTTGAGGAAAGCCTCGATCTCAAAGTGTTGGAGCGCGCGGGGCGTCAGGTCGTGCTTAGCCCCGCGGGCGAGCAATTGCTGACCTACGCGCGCCGCATGGTCGCGCTCAATGACGAAATCATGATTAAAATGACCGATAAGGGCTTTGAGGGCGAGGTTTCGCTCGGGGTGCCCCATGACATCGTCTATCCCGTGGTATCCAAGGTTTTGCAGCAGTTTCGCACGCAATTTCCGCGTGTTCAGGTCAATTTGCGTGCCTCTTTTACCCGTCAGTTGAAGGAAGGCCTGACGCGCGGTGAATATGATCTGATCCTTACCACTGAAGAGGGCGTGATGCCCGAGGGCGAGACCCTTAGCATGGCGCGCCTCAGTTGGACGGGCGCGGAAAGCGGAACGGTCTGGCGATCGCGCCCATTGAAGTTGGGGTTTAGCCGCCACTGCATGTTCCGTCCCTTGGTGCAAAAGGTTCTGGACCGTGAAGGCATCGATTGGGAAATGGCCACGGAAACCGACTCTGATCGCACGATCGAAGCGGTGATCGGCGCCGACCTTGCGGTTTGCGTGGTGATCGAGGGGACAGAGCCGCCGCATATGGCTGCGATCCAGCATGGCGGCGCGCTGCCGGAAATGCCGCATTCGCTTATTAATATGTATGGTGCGGGGCAGGCGCAATCGCAGGTCGTGAGCGCGCTGGCCGAATTGCTGCGTCAGGGCTACAGTGATCTGAAATCGGGTGGGCGCACAGCGCCGCTACTGCGCGAAGCCGGGTGACGTGGTAACGTGGTAACGTGGCGATTCACGCCATTGTGATCCAAAGGCAAAGCGTGCACGTAGCCCTTTAAGAACCCAATCTTGCTTAATTTTCAAACATCAGGGCCGATCGCAATGCACAAAACCTCCACGACATTCGCAGCGCTTGTCGCTTTGCTTGCCTCGAGCGCGGGGGCCAAGGCCGAACTGACCATGGGCCTCGGCGCAGCGATGGTGCCGCAGTTCGAGGGATCGAAAGACTATGGCGTGCGCGTCGCTCCGAACTTTTCGTTCAAGGGCGAAACGGTGTCTGTGCGCAGTAATGGCCCGGGGATCGAAGTTGATCTCTTGTCCTCGCGCGCGGTGGATGCAGGACCGATCCTGCGTTATAAATTCGGGCGCGAGGGCGCGCAGATCGACAATGCACAGGTCAGCGCGCTTTCCGATATAGAGGGCGGTTTCGAGTTGGGTGCCTTCGGTCAAGTAAACGTGCCGATCGGCGGGTTTTCTACCTTCTTGTCGCCGCGCATTTCGGTGGTGCAAGGGGTTCAGGGCGGCGCAGTGGGCACATTGGCAGAAGCCTCGCTGGGCGTGCTGCGCTTGCAGGGCGATTGGACATTCGGCGCGCGCGCCGCGACCAACTATGGTTCGGCTGATTACATGAACACGCAGTTTGGCGTCGCCGCAGCCAGCCCGTCGGGACTGGCCGCGTTCAACGCGGACGCGGGGATCAAGGATGTGGGCCTGTCGCTTTTCGCAAGCTACAAGGTGAACGACAGTGTCTCTATCACTGGTGTCGCGGGCTACAAGGTCTTGATGGGCGATGCCGCCAACAGCCCGATCGTGAGCGTTGCAGGCTCCAAAGAGCAGATGTTCGTTACGCTCGGGGTCAGCTACAGCTTCAAATAGGGTTTGAACGCTGATCAACAAATTAGGATCGCGCCGCTATTCGGGCGCGATCTCGATCACCACTTTGCCAGTCGATTTGCGCGTACGCAGCAACTCGATTCCCTCGCCAGCTTGCTCGAGTGGCAGCACATGGCTCACATGGGGATGCAATTTACCTTCATCGTACCAAGCGAATAATTCACGCAGGCTATCGGCAATGACCGCCGGTTTGAATTTCATGTAACCGCCCCAGTAAAAGCCCATGACGGTGATGTTTTTCACCAGCAAATGATTGGTCGGCACGTTCGGCACATCGCCGCTGGCAAAGCCGATGGACAGAATGCGCGCCTCTGGCTTGCACGCGCGAAACGCCGCTTTGAACAGATCGCCGCCGACGGGATCATAGACCACATCGACGCCGCCAAGCGCTTTGAGCGCACCGCGCAAATCCTCGTTCCCGGCATCGATCACATGATCTGCGCCGGCCTTGCGCGCCACCTCCAGCTTGTCCGCACCGCGCGCCACGGCGATTACCGTCGCGCCCATCAGCTTGCCGATTTCCACCGCCGTGAGGCCGACGCCGCCCGCAGCGCCCAGCACCAAAAGCGTTTCGCCCGCCTTTAGGTTCGCGCGATAGCCAAGCGCAACATGGCTGGTGCCATAGGCGATCTGGAACGCGGCTGCCTCTTGCATGCTCATGCCTGCGGGTATCTCGATGGCGACACGCGCATCATAACAGCCATATTCGGCCAGCCCGCCCTGGCCGCCGAAAACAGCGACTCTGGTGCCGGTTTTTAGGCCTTGAACACCCGCTCCAAGTGCGTCGATCGTGCCTGCAACCTCCATTCCGAGGGTGAAGGGCGCGGGCGGCGTGTCCTGATATTGGCCGGTCTGCATCAGTAAATCGGCAAAATTCAGCCCACAGGTTGCAATTTTTAGACGCACTTCGCCCGATGCGGGTTCGGGGCGATCGAGCACGGCCATGGCGGCGGGGCTCCCGATTTTGGATACTTGAAAAGCGCGCATGAAAAACCTCTCATTTTGGCAGGGTTAGGCTATCTTGCACCACGCAAATGTAAAGCGGCAAGAGGCGAAAGATGACAGGTGCCGTGCGTGGCCGAGGCACCGCTTTTAGCCCTGTTTTCAGATCGGATTGGCACATTCACCGACTGCAAGGGGAAAGTGTTTGCGATTCCATACTTGCTCTGCAGAGGTATTGTCGTAAGGATGCGCTACCTGACGTTGAGTTGTTCAGCGTCAGCCTCGTGTATCTGGCGACGATAAGATTGCCCCGCCACTCGGAGCAAGTCGTGCCAAACCTTGAAAGGGAGCATCATGGCACATCCTGTGGACGTCCATGTGGGCAAGCGTATCCGGCATCGCCGGTGGCTCGTCGGTGTGACACAGCAGCAGTTGGCCGAAAAGGTCGGGATCAAATTCCAGCAAATCCAAAAATACGAGACCGGCGCGAACCGCGTTAGCGCATCGCGGCTTTGGGATATCGCAGAAGCGCTGGATGTGGACGTGAGTTTCTTCTTTGCCGGTATGCAGAACGCCGAAGAAGGAAGTCCGAGCACCGAGCAGAGCAATGTTCCGTCGGATATTTTGAACGACAAGGAAGCGCTTGATCTGGTGCGCTCGTATTATTCGATCCCCGAAGAGCAGCGCCGCCGCCTGTTCGATCTGGCACGGGTGCTCAGCGACGTTGCTTGAAGACGTGCGTGCCCTCTGCAATAGGTTGGTCTAGCGCGCTATTGGACGCGCGGCCAACCGACGAGGGACCGAGCTGCATGACATATTCCGCTTCCGATCTTGAAAATACCGTTCTTCAGGGTGAACTTTGGTCGGTGGCCGAGCAACTGGCAGACGCGGCGCGCGCGGCTATTTTACCGCATTTTCGCACCAGCGGCTTGAGTGCGGACAACAAGGACGCCGCAGGCTTTGACCCCGTCACCGTCGCCGATCGCGCAGCTGAGCAGGCGATGCGTGCGCTTTTGGCGCAGTATCGCCCCGATGACGGCATTCTTGGCGAGGAATTTGGCGCACAGGCGGGCAGCAGTGGCCTCACTTGGGTGCTTGATCCCATTGACGGCACACGCGGTTTTATTAGTGGGACGCCCACATGGGGCGTGTTGATTTCGCTCAATGACGCGAACGGTCCGCGCCTTGGCATCATTGACCAACCCTATATCGGGGAGCGGTTCTGCGGCGGGTTTGGCCGCGCAGAGGTGATTGGTCCGCAAGGCGCAGCGCCGCTTAAGGCGCGCGCAAGCGGTGATCTGGCGCAAGCAACCTTGTTCACCACCTTCCCCGAAGTGGGCAGCACGGTTGAGCGCGCAGGATTCACCGAGGTTGCAAGCTCCGTGCGCCTGACACGCTATGGCTGTGATTGCTATGCCTACGGGCTGTTGGCGGCGGGGCAGATTGATCTGGTGATTGAGGCGGGATTGAACGCCTATGACATTGCCGCGCCCATCGCGGTGATCGAGGCCGCGGGCGGCATCGTGACCGATTGGCAAGGCGGCAAAGCTCATGAGGGTGGGCGCGTTCTGGCCGCAGCAAACAGCGCGTTGCACGCGGCCGCGTTGGCACTTTTGCAAAAAGGCTTGAACCAAACGGGGGCAAGCGGCTAACCTTACTCCACTGGCTGCGAGTCCTTCGCTTTTTTCTGTCGCAGCCCCGAGCCAGACTTGGATATCTACCGAAAAAAGCGTGCAAGCACGTAGAAGGACGCTAAATATGAACGAAATTGACAATACAGTTATCAAAAATGCACGTCTGATCCTGACCATGGACGACGCGGGCCGCGAAATGCGGGATTGCGATATTCGCCTTCAAGGCGGAGTCATTGCCGAAGTGGGGCAGGGGCTAGCCGGCGCGCACAAGACGCTCGATGCGCGCGGTTGCCTGATCACGCCCGGCCTTGTGAACACGCATCATCACCTTTTTCAGTCGCTGACGCGCGCGGTTCCGGGAGGGCAGGATGCGCTGCTGTTCGGCTGGTTGCAGACGCTCTATCCGATCTGGTCGCGATTCGGGCCGGAGGAAATGTATATCTCCGCGCAGATCGGCCTTGCGGAACTGATGCTTTCGGGCTGTACGCTGAGCTCGGATCATCTCTATCTTTACCCTAACGGCGCGCGCCTTGATGACACGATCGCCGCCGCCGCAGATATCGGCATGCGCTTTCATCCCACGCGCGGCGCCATGTCTATCGGCGAGAGCGATGGAGGCCTGCCACCCGATGCGCTGGTCGAAAAGGAAAGCGCGATCCTCGAGGACTGTATCCGCGTGATCGATGCGCATCACGATGCGTCCGAGGGTTCTATGTGCCGCGTAGGCGTTGCGCCGTGCTCGCCCTTTTCCGTCAGCCGCGATTTGATGCGTGATGCGGCGATTCTTGCACGCGACAAAGGCGTGATGCTGCACACACACCTCGCTGAAAACGATGAAGATATCGCCTATTCTCTGGAAAAATTCGGCGCGCGTCCCGGGCAATATGCCGAAGATCTGGGCTGGACGGGCAATGACGTCTGGCATGCCCATTGCGTCAAGCTCGACGGGCAGGAGATTGATCTTTTCGCGCGCTCCGGAACGGGCGTGGCGCACTGTCCGTGTTCCAATTGCCGCCTCGGGTCCGGCATTGCGCCTGTGCGCGCCATGCGCGATGCGGGGGTGAACGTGGGGCTGGGCGTCGATGGTTCAGCCTCCAACGATGCGGGCAATCTTGTGCTCGAAGCGCGCCAGTCGATGCTTTTGCAACGGGTGGCGAACGGCGCGGATGCGATGAGCGCGCGCGAGGCCTTGCGCATCGCGACGCGCGGCGGTGCCGAGGTTTTGGGCCGGAGCGATTGCGGGCAGATTGCCGTTGGCAAACGCGCTGACCTTGCCATCTGGGACATGAGCGGGATCGAGGCGGCGGGTAGCTGGGACCCCGCGGCTTTGCTGCTCGCGGGGCCAACGCAGGTGCGCGATCTGTTCATCGAGGGGCGGCGCGTTGTTGCTTCCGGGCAAGTGATGTCGATCGATTTGCCCAAAACCATAGGGCGACAAAACGAACTCGCGCAGCTACTGTCCGAAGGGTAGCCTTTCTCGGATAGGAATTTCCATGCGCTTTGCCTTGCTCTGCCTGTTGTCTGCAACACTAATTTCGGGCTGTGTGCGCTCTGGTGCGGATGTCACGCCACGCGGGGCGGCGGCGATTGCCGAGCCTGCGGGCGGGCTCAGTGCCAGCATCGCGCCAGAGATAAATGCGTTTCGCGCCGCAAACGGTAAAGCGCCGCTTGCCGCCGATGCCCGCCTTGCCCGAACAGCGCAGGCCCATGCGGATGACATGGCGCGTAATGCCTATTTCAGCCACACGGGGCAGGATGGATCAAGCGTCGGGGACCGCGTCAAACGTCAGGGCTACGGTTTCTGCTTTGTTGCCGAAAACATCGCGCAAGGCCAGGAAGGCGCGTTGCAAGCTCTTGCGGGCTGGCAGAAATCTCCAGGTCACCGCAAGAACCTGCTTAGCGGCAATGCAATCCACTTCGGCATGGCACAATCGGGCGAAAGCTGGGTGATGGTGCTGGGCAAGACGGGTTGCTGAGACGCTAGCCTACTTGCTTGACGCCGCCGATCCAGACTTCCGCGATCGCGCGATCATCGCCCATCATAATGGTGGGAAACACGCGGTCCCACTGGTTTTGCGCATTGCCGTAGCGCTGGGCAATCGCAGGCGTCGATGCCAGATCGAGCACGGCAATATCCGCCTCCATTCCAACATCAAGCGCGCCGATTTTATCGTGCAAGTGCAATGATCTGGCCGATCCTTGGGTGGCCAGCCACAGCAATTGCCCCGCATGCAGGGCCGTGCCCTTAAGCTGCCCGATCTCATAGGCTGCGGCCATGGTGCGCAGCATCGAAAAGCTCGACCCGCCGCCTGTGTCCGTGGCAAGGCCCACCGAAAGGCCGCGCGCTTTCAGCCCTGTCATATCGAACAGACCCGAGCCGATGAACGTGTTCGAGGTCGGACAATGCACCAACGACGCGCCGTGCTCGGCTATTCGGTCAATTTCGCGCGGCTCCAGATGGATCGCATGCCCGTATAGCCCGCGCGCACCCAAAAGCCCGAACTGCTCGTAGGTGTCCAGATAGTCACGTGCGCCGGGGAACAATTCGCGCACCCAAGCGATTTCATCCACTTGTTCGCTCAGATGTGTCTGCATCAGGCAGTCGGGATGCTCTGCCCAAAGCGCGCCCATCGCCTCAAGCTGCTCCGGCGTCGAGGTCGGAGAAAAGCGTGGTGTGATCGCATAGGACAAACGCCCGGTGCCGTGCCAGCGCTCCAGCAACGCCTTGCTATCGTCATAGCCGCTTTGCGCCGTGTCCCGCAGCCCCTCCGGCGCATTGCGATCCATGCAGGTCTTGCCCGCGACGACCCGCTGGCCGCGCTTTAACGCTTCGCCGAAGAACGCATCGACCGAGGCAGAGTGAACCGTGCAATAGCTGGCCATCGTTGTGGTGCCATGCGCGGCGCTCAGATCCAGATAGCGCGCTGAAATCTCTGCTGCATAGGCGGGATCGTCAAAGCGCATTTCTTCGGGAAACGTATAGGTGTTCAGCCAGTCGATCAGCCTCTTGCCCCAAGACGCGATCATTGCGGTTTGCGGATAATGCACATGCGCATCGATGAAACCGGGGCAGATCAGCTTGCCGGGATGGGCGTGATGGCGCGCTTGCGGATAGGCCGCAAGCAGCGCGCTGCGGGCACCGCTCGCGCCGATTTGGCCGTTCTCGATAAGGACTGCGCCGTCGGTTTCGATCAGGACGGTTTCTTTGGGCGGCGCATGAAATGGATCGCCGGCAAACATCAGCAGATCGCCGGACAGTATATGTTGTTGTGTCATTATCCATCGCTATCACAAAGAGGCCTGCGTGAAACAGGATTTTCGCCCGCGTCCCCGATCTGCCCCTGTTGCTCGCGCGTGGCATTGCCTATGATCCCCCCGAGCAAAGCCCGCCGCAAAACACCCGCCGCAGAATAAAGGCAGCCGATATGAGCGACTTCGAGACAGGGATGGAACCGCGCCCCGACGCGCCGGAGCGAAACTATGTGTTGGAACGCTCTGACGTCGCCGCGATTCTCGGTGCGGTCGAGCAGGGTGATCAAGCGCTGTTGATCGCGCGCATGGAGCCGCTTCACCCCGCGGACATCGCCGACCTTCTGGAGCAGATCAGCTCGGGCGAACGTCTGCGCCTTATCCATCTGTATGATCGCGAATTCGACGGTGAAATCCTCTCGGAGCTGGACGAGAGCATCCGCGACGAGGTGATCACTGCGCTGCGCCCCGAAGTGCTTGCCGATGCGGTGCGCGAGATGGAAAGCGACGATGTCGTCGATCTGATCGAAGACATGGACGTTGGCCAGCAGGACGTCATTCTGGACGCGCTTGCGGACAGTGACCGCGTCGCCGTTGAGCAATCGCTGACCTATCCCGAGAACTCTGCCGGCCGCCTGATGCAGCGCGAAGTGGTAATGGCCCCCGAGCACTGGAGCGTCGGGCAGGCCATTGACTATCTGCGCGCACAAGACAGCCTGCCGGATCAGTTTTATCACGTCACGCTGGTCGATCCGCGCTACAAACCTGTGGGCAACGTCACCCTCGGCAAGCTGATGGGCTCCAAGCGCGATGTGCTGTTGTGGGAAATCACCGAAGATGTTTTCCAAGTCATCCCGGCGATGCAGGACGAGGGCGAGGTTGCCTACGCGTTCAACCAGTATCATCTGATTTCCGCGCCGGTCGTAGATGAGGACGATCGCCTTGTCGGGGTGATCACCATTGATGACGCGATGATCGTTCTGGATGAAGAACACGAAGAGGATATTTTGCGCCTTGCGGGCGTTGGCGAGGGGTCTTTGTCGGACCGCGTGATCAGCACAACGCGCCAGCGCCTGCCGTGGCTCGCGGTCAATCTTGTCACTGCGATTGCGGCCAGCCTCGTCATTGCGCAATTTGAGGCGGCGATCACGCAGATCGTGGCGCTTGCGGTGCTGATGCCCATCGTCGCCTCCATGGGCGGCAATGCGGGCACGCAATCGCTTACTGTGGCTGTGCGTGCGATTGCCACCAAGGACCTCACAGGTTCAAACGTGTGGCGGGTGATCCGGCGCGAAGTGCTGGTTGGGTTGATCAATGGTCTTGTGTTTGCCGCCATTATGGGCGTCGTCGGTGTGCTCTGGTTCGGCTCGCCTGCGCTGGGCTATATCATTGCCGCTGCGATGGTGATCAACATGGTGGTTGCGGGGCTGGCCGGCACCGTGATCCCCGTGATCCTTGAAAAAGCAGGCGTCGATCCGGCGCTCGCCTCTGGGGCCTTTGTGACGACTGTCACCGATGTGGTTGGCTTTTTCGCCTTCCTCGGCCTTGCCGCGATGTTCCTGCTATGAGCGATCTGAACGCCCTCAAAACCGCCGCCCGCAGCGCCGCTTTCGCGCGCCGCAAAGTGGCCTTTGCGAGCGCCCATGCTGCGCAATCAAGCTATCTAAGCGAAGTGCTTGCGGGCTATCGCGGTGTCCCTTTGGCGGGTTACGCGCCCATGCGTACCGAAATAGACCCGCTGCCAGCCATGGCCGAAGCGGCGGCGCATGGGCCAGTTGGCATGCCGGTGATCAAGGCCAAAGCCACGCCGCTCGATTTTCGCGAATGGTCTCCGGGCTGCGCCATGGTGGAGGGCACGTTCGGTGCCTTTATCCCCGCGCATGGGGAATGGATCGAGCCGGAAATCGTCATCGTTCCGCTGGTTGCTTTTGATCGAAGCGGAGGTCGGCTTGGCTATGGTGGCGGCTTTTACGACCGCACGCTAGAGCGTCTGCGCGCGCGCCGCGCCACGCTCGCCATCGGCTTCGCATTCGCCGCGCAAGAGGCGCAGGGCCTACCGCTGGAACCTACAGATCAACCCCTCGATCTCATCATAACCGAAGCAGGCATCATAACGCCGCCCTAAGCGTCTTCATCTTGCCAATAAACTCATCCGCACTCTCGTGCCTCTAAAGCGGCCAAAGCAGTGGAATGAGCGCGGAAGCGAGAATGCCGATAGTTAGATTAAGCGGTATCCCCACCTTCAGGAAATCAGTGAATTTATAACCGCCGGGGCCATAGACCAGCATGTTGGTCTGATAGCCGATGGGCGTGGCAAAACTGGCCGAGGCGGCGACCATCACTGCGACCACCAAGGGGCGGGCGTCGATGCCCATGGCGTCTGCAAGACCGATGGCGATCGGGGTGACGACCACTGCGACCGCGTTGTTGGAAACCAGCTCTGTCAGAACCGAGGTCAGCAGATAAATCGCCCAGATGATCAGGAAAGGCGGCAGCGCGCTTATGTAGGGCGCGAGCGCGGTGACGATCAACGTGACCGCGCCGGAGCTTTCCAGTGCCGCGCCAATGGCGAGCATCGCGAAGATGAGGGTAAGCAAGCGCCCGTCCACAAAGGAAAACGCTTCGTCCGCGTCAATGCAGCGCGCGATCAGCACAATGGCGACAGCGATGATCGAGAGATAGAAAATCGGCGCCAGTCCAAAGCCCGCAAGCGCCACGATCCCGAAGAGCGCGATCAAGGCGATGGGCGCATGGCCGCGCCGATACGCGCGGTCCGAGGGCTGCGAGACGTCAACGAGGTCCATTTCGCTGGCAAGGCGTTGGATGTCCTCGGGCGAGCCTTCGAGCAAAAGCGTATCACCTATGCGCACGTTCACCGCGTCAAGCTGACCGCTGATATTCTGGTTTCTGCGATGCACCGCAAGCGGATAGACCCCGAAACGGCGGCGCAGACGCAGCGCGCCAAGGGTGCGCCCGACCATCTTGCAGCCCGGCGTGATAAGCACTTCGACTGTGTGGGTTTCAACCGCAGAAACCTGATCGATGCGTTTGAGTTCCTTGTTGCTTTGCAGGCTGAGCAGCTCGGAAATCCGGCTGCGCAGCACCACGCGGTCGCCCACTTGCAACGTCACCTCCTTAAGGTTGCGGCGCAGCGAAGTGTCACCGCGCACCACGTCGATCAATCGCACGCCCTCGCGTTTGAACAGTTGTACGCCCATCACGTCGCGCCCGATCATATTGCTCTCGGGCGGGATCACGGCTTCGGTGAAGAATTTCATCTGGCTCTTGTCGCTCAAAAGACTAGCCATGCTGTCACGCTCTGGCAGCAAATAAGGTCCGACAAAGCGCAGATAGAGCATGCCCCAGATCACCAGAACGATGCCTAGTGGCGTGACCTCGAAAATGGTGAACGGCTCCATCCCCTTGGAGCGCGCGACGCCATCGACAAGCAGGTTTGTTGAGGTGCCGATCAAGGTAAGCGTGCCGCCGAGAATGGCGGCGTAGCTTAGGGGAATGAGCAGCTTGGAGGCCTTGGTGCCAAGGGTGCGGCTAAGCTGAACGAAAACGGGGATCATCACAACGACCACAGGCGTGTTGGACACCACGGCGGAAGCGACGATCACGAAGGCCAGCAGCATGGCGATCGCCACTGCGGGGCGCGTCTTTGCCTGTTTGTCAGCCAGTTTGGTAAAGGCCTCCAGCGCGCCTGTGCGCACCAAAGCACCCATCACGATGAACATGGCCGCGATGGTCCAGGGGGCAGGGTTGGACAGCACGGTCAGCGCGTTTTCATAGGGTAGCACGCCAAGGATCAGCAAAAACGCGACGCCGGCGATTGCGACCACTTCGGTGGGATAGCTTTCGCGTACGAACAGTACGAACATGCCAAGGACAGTGAGCATCGCCGCCACTGCGCTTTGGGTTTGTGTTAATTCAAACAACATCATGGCATCACCTCGACAGAGGGCTGCTTGCCCCTTGGTTGCACCAGAAACATTCCGCACAGCATCAATCCGAGTGCGGCCCAAATGCCGCTGGCATATAGCTCGCCCAGCAGCATCACGGCCCAGAATACGCCAAAAATCGTCACCAGATAGCTGACCTGCGCCGTGAACACTGCGCCCGCGCGCCCCACCAGCCAGACATAGCCCGCATAAACCAGCGCATGTGCGATCGAAGCCAGCAAGAACGCATATTCCGGTGTGCCCCAAACGCGCGGCACTGCGATGAACTGGCCCGAACCCAGTGCGAGGAGGAGGGCTGGCAAAAGCCCAATAACGCTTGCCCAGAACAAGGTTTGCATCGCATCAAACCCATAGGTGCCCCATTTGGCAACCACATTGCCCTCCAGCGCGTAAAAGCTGGGCGCAATCAAGGCCACGGCAACCCACCAAAGCGATACAGTCCCGCCGAAACTGCCGCTGTTGAGTGCGATCAACACGACAGCGGCAAAACCAAGGGTTAACCCAATCAGCTTACGGTTGGAAAAGCGGTCATTGCCAAGCGCAAGGGCGATGGGAAAGGCGATCATCGGAATGAGTGACAAGAGGATCGAGATCACGCCGCTCGGTAAATAGACAGCGGCCTGATAGCTGGCCGAATTGGGTAAAAGCGTGCCGATTAGCGCGATCATCGCGGCAAAGCGCCATTGCGACAGTGTCGGCAGGCTAAGCTTGCGCCGCGCGAGCAGCGCGCTTCCCATCAAGGCGGCCCCGATCGCGAATTGCCAGAAGATTAAACCGAAGTGCTGATATCCCGCCCCGACCGTGACCTTGGTGAGAGGCATGGTGATGCCCCAGCCCGCGCCCAGCAATAAAAGGACACCGAAAAGGGGCAGGGTCTCTTTCATGGCCCGCTTTGCTCGAGCCGCCCGCCGCGGCGGATCATTTGCACCGACGTCGCTTTGCCCGTGCGATCATCCGTGACCACGAACAGCCCCGAAAGCGTCGCCTCGCCCGCCGCAGGGGTAAAACGCGCCTTGCTCATGCCGGTGACGAAGCGGCGCATGGGTTCTTCTTTTTCCATGCCGATGACCGAATTGTAATCGCCGCACATGCCCGCATCGCTTTGAAACGCAGTGCCGCCCGGCAGGATTTGCGCATCGGCGGTGGGGACATGGGTATGCGTGCCCACGACGATCGAGGCGCGCCCGTCGCAATAATGCCCCATGCCCATTTTCTCGGACGTTGCTTCGCAGTGCACATCCACCAAAATCATCTGCGCAAGGCCCCCGAGGGGATGCGCACGCAGCACTGCGTCCACGGCGGAAAACGGATCATCAAAAGCGCGCTTCATGAACACTTGCCCGAGCACTTGCAGCACCAGCACCTTTTGTCCGCCCGCCGCTTTGAATAGCTTGTGGCCACGCCCCGGCGCGGTCTTGGCAAAATTCAAAGGACGCAGGATGCGGTTGTCCTTTTCGATATGTTGCAGCATGTCACGCTGATCAAAGGCGTGATCGCCAAGGGTGACGCAGTCCGCGCCCGCTGCGAAAATCGCGCTTGCGTGCTCTGCATTGAGCCCCATGCCGTTAGAGGCGTTTTCGCCGTTCACCACCACGAAATCCGCGCGCAATTCTTCGCGCAGTTTGGGAAGCTGTGTGGTAATGGCACTGCGCCCCGCGCGGCCCATCACATCGCCTAGAAAAAGTGTTCTCATATCTCCCGATTAGCATGCGTAGCGGGCGGCGCAAGCGCGGCATTTCGAAACGCGCGAGGAAAGCGCGCTTTGGCCTGCGCGGAATGCAATTGGGCAAAACCCGTAAAATCCAACGCAATTCCAATTATTGTCGCCGTTTGCGCGACAAATTTTAATCACATTTAAAGGGTAGGAGAGGCGCAGGTTTTAAAAGGTTTGCTTTGGTATGGCGACGAACACAAACACGAATCCCGGCACTGAGGGGGATCAAACGATTTCCGGCACGAGCTCGCAGGATACCCTGACGGGCGCGTTCGGCGATGATACGATCACCGGCGGTGGCAGCGCGGACGTTCTGGCAGGCGATGGCCCCGTTGACGGCGCGTGGCATTTCGAGACCTTTGATTACAATTTCTCCAGCGCCGCAGGACAAGCCTTCGATATCGAGAACGGCACGCGCACAGGCTCGGGCTATGTCACCGATTTCAACGAGGGCGGGCTGACCAACACGGTGCGCGGCAACGCCGCAAGCGCCAACCCCGAAGATTTCGGCGTCATCTATACCAGCACGATCAACGTGGTCGCGGGTGGCTCTTACCGATTTACCACGGCGTCCGACGATGGCTCGACGCTGCAATTGTTCGACAGCTCTGGCAATCCTGTCTCGTTCAGCAACCAGACAGGTGGCACGCTTGACTATCTGAACAACGATTTCCATCAAAGTACCACGTCGCGCTTTGGTGATGCGATCCTCGATCCGGGTGAAACCTACACGATCCAGATCCGTTATTGGGAAAATCGCGGAGGCGACACTCTGTCGGCCATGGTGCGCGGCCCTGACACGGGGGGCGCGACGCAAAACCTGCTGACATCGCCGATGATCGGCATGCCGCCCGGACCGGAGTATTCGGTCACGGGCGTGCCTGCGGGCATTGAGGGCGACGACAGCATTGATGGTGGCGGCGGCAACGACACCATCGAAGGCAATGGCGGTAACGACACGCTTATCGGCGGCACTGGCGCGGACAGCCTCACGGGCGGCGCGGGGAACGATACCTATGTGTTCAACGCAGGCGACGGCAATGACACGATCACCGACTTCAACGCAGGTAACTCCGGCTCGGTCACGGATGGCGATCAAAGCAACAATGATTTCGTCGATCTGAGCGCGTTCTATTCGGGTCTCACCGAACTGCGGACGGATTTTCTTGACGACGGTGTGCTGAATCAATCGGTTGGTGATTTTTCCGACAACACCGCTATTGGCGGCGGTATCGAGATGACGGGCATCGCCGCCGCGGATCTCACGTTCGACAATACCAATGTGGTATGTTTCGCGGCGCAGACACGGATTTCCACCACCAAGGGCGAGATCGCGATTGGCCAGATCGAAGTCGGCGACGCGGTCATGACGCGCGACAACGGCTCTCAGATCGTGCGCTGGGTCGGCGCGCGCACAGTTGCGGGGCAAGGGCATCTCGCGCCGATTTTGATTCGTAAGGGCACGCTCGGCAATACTGCCGATCTCAGGGTGTCACCGCAGCACCGCATGTTGTTGCAAGGCTGGCAGGCGGAATTGATGTTCGGCGAACCTGAAGTGCTGGCTGCGGCAAAAATGCTGATCAACGATCACAGCATCCGCGCCGCGCCCTGCGAAGAGGTGAGCTATGTGCATATTCTGTTCGATAACCACGAAATCGTCCGCTCCGAAGGGTGCTGGTCCGAAAGCTATCACCCTACGGCGAAAAATGTCGCCGGACTTGAAGGCGGGGCGCGTAGCGAGTTGCTCGAATTGTTCCCCGAACTGGCCATGTCCGCCCCCTACGGTAGCGCGCGCCTAAGCCTGAAGGCCCATGAGGCCGCGGTGCTTGCCCGGCTTTATTGATCGGCTCAAAGCGGCCAGAACACCAGAATGGCAGGGATCGATACAGCCACGATGATGATTTCCAGTGGCAGGCCGATTTTCCAGTAGTCACCGAATTGATAGCCGCCGGGTCCTAGGATCAGGGTGTTGTTTTTATGGCCAATCGGCGTGAGGAAAGCGGAAGAGGCCGCAATCGCCACCGCCATCAGAAACGGGTCGGGCGAGACGTTGAGCGAATGCGCCATCTGGATGCCCACGGGCGCGGCTACGATCGTCGTCGCGGTGTTGTTCAAAACATCCGAAAGCGTCATGGTCACGACCATCAAAACCGTCAGGATCGCCCAAGCCGGCATGCCCTCGGTCGCGCCGACAAGTGCGCCTGCAATCAATTCCGTGCCGCCCGCCTTTTCCAGCGCTGCGCCCAGCGGGATCATCGAGCCGAGCAGCACCACTACTGGCCATTCGATATGGGTGTAGAGTTCGCTCAGGGGCACGATCTTGGCCAGCACATAGGCCACGACAACAAGGCCAAGTGCGACAGGCAGGTAGACCAGACCAAGGCTCGCGGCGGCAACAGCTGCGCCAAAGAGGCCAATCGCAAGCCAGACCTTGTTGTCTTGCGTAACGGCCAATCCACGCCCGGCTAGGGGCAGGCAGCCGAGCCACTCGGTCACATCCGGGCCGCGATCCTTGGGGACCAGCAGTAGCAAAATGTCGCCCGCGCGTACTTCGGTGCGGCGCACGTGATCGCGGATCGCTTTGCCTTGGCGTGAAATGCCCATCAAGACGGTGCGCTGGCGCCATGACAGGCCAAGCGCCTGCGCGGTCTTGCCCGCGATGCGCGCATTTTCCGACACGACCACTTCGATCACGTCAAGCCCGTCGCCTGCGGCTTTCAGATGTTCCTCGCGTTTGGCATCCGCAAAGGCCAGCGAGAGCGCCGCGCGGAATTCATCCAGCGCATCGGGGGAGGCCTCGAGCACCAGCGTATCGCCACCTTTGAGTTCGGAGTTGTTCGCGCGCCCGTAGCGGCGTTTGCCATCGCGGATCAGACCAAGGATGGCCACATCCGCCTTTTCCGCGTCCTCTTCGATTTCCGACAGGCGCTTGCCGATCAGCTTGCTGCCTTCGGGCACGGTCAATTCGGCCACATAATCCGACATATCGCCGCCTGCACCCGTGCTATCGCCGCGCGAGGGGATGAAGCGCCAGCCGACCAGCGCCACGAACGTCAGGCCCGCAATCGCCGCGATGCCGCCCACAGGGGCAAAGTCGAACATCTTGAACGGCTCGCCAAGGCTTTCCTCGCGGATGGCCGCGATGATGATATTCGGGGGTGTGCCGATCAGTGTGACCATGCCGCCAAGGATGGTCGCAAAGCTGAGTGGCATCAGTGATAGCCTCGGTGCGCGCCCCGCTTTGCGCGCGGTCTGTATATCGACCGGCATCAACAGTGCCAGCGCCGCGACGTTGTTCATGAATGCCGACAGGACCCCGCCGATCCCGCCCATGAGTGCGATATGCCCGCCAAGCGAGCGCGAGCTATCCACCAAAGTGCGCGTGATCAGGAACACCGCGCCCGAGCGCACGAGACCTGCCGAGACGACCAGCACTAAAGCGACAATCAGGGTCGCGGGATGGCCAAAGCCGGAAAACGTGTCCTTGGTGTCCACCACGCCCAGTAAGACCCCCGCCATAAGCGCGGAAAAGGCAACGATATCATAGCGAAACCGCCCCCAGAGCAAGAGAGCGAAGACCGCTCCGAAGAGCGCGAAGATAATGATTTGTTCTTGTGTCATGGGCGATGTCTTTTATGGTTGGGGTGTAATGTTTGGTGTGTTTAGAGGGTGACAATGGACCAGATCGAAATTGTCTGCACTCAGGAATTTGATGACGGTCCTAAAAGTCTTGCGCTTCAGGCGGGATATAGCCGCGAGGTAGCCTTGCGTGATGCAATTTCATTTCGCAGTTATATCCATGGCATGCGCACGCAGGTGTTGCCCGCAGCCAATTTTTACGCAGACTTTCTCTACGAGAAGGTCTTTGTTGACGCGTATTATCCACCGCCAGTAGGGGCAGGTTTTTTGTCGAAGCTGAGCGATCTACACATGATCAAGGATTTGCCTCATGCGGCTTTTGGCGATGATGAGGCCTATTTTGCGATTTTCGCACGCGAAAAGCCCGATACTGCAGCCTGCGTGTTCTTTTCCGCTACGCCGAGCTGCAAGTTGACGTTCTGGGACATCGGCTCTTTCAGTGAGATGCAGGAAAAACTGGATCGGGTTTGCGCGGCCTCCAATATCAAGCAATTTGTCGCGACTTTACATGCGATGCAGCGCAGAGGCTAAGCGGTGAAAACTTGACAAGCGTAAAGTTTTGACCTAAATGTTGCTCTGTGAGGCAACAAAGAATCCATGATTTTGCCCCTTCAAGGAGGATAATATGTCTGATGCAGGTGTTTTCCCTAGTAACGGAACGCCCACTCAATTTCATGTGGCTGGAGCAGATGCGCAAACGGCGCGGCCTATGCTGGGCGATATCGCGCCCCGCTCTGGGGTAGCGCCTGAAGCGCAAACAACGCTTGAGCTTCCAACGCCCAGTTCCGGATCGCGCCTTGATGACGCCTATGAGGCCATGCCCGCCTCCGAGAAAAAGGATATTCTGGAGCAGGTCGGCAAGGATTTGGCAAAAACTGTTGGTGCCAGTGTCATTGCCCAGATGCTGCATGGCTCTGGTCTGAGCGGGCGGGAAATCCAGAAGCAATATGGCTTTGATCACACCGCCCTGTCGCGCATTGCGCGCGGGGAATCGGTGTCGGGGCCTACTTTGTGGAAGATATTCGCCCTTGCCGCGGCCCTTGGCTTCACGATCAATCTGAGCGCTGAACGGAGTGAGTAGATGCCTGTGGCCTTTCGCGATGAATGAAGGTGCGTAGGCATGTGTAGTCTCGGGGCTTACATCGCCGCGCTGATGCCGGGGTTTTGGATTTTTGCAATTGCTTATGGCAAAACGATTCCGCCGTTGGTGCTGGGCGCAAGCGCGCTTTATGCGTTCTCTTTTGTGCTGCGCTCTCGCTTGGCAGAGCGCAAGTTGAACAAGATGCGGAGCGACGATCCTGAGCGCTCCAATCAGGTAAAGCACGTTCAAAATCTATTGGCGTTCTCTGCGTTGTTTCCCAACTGGATACTTGCGCTGATCCTGATATCGCTCACCTGGAGCTTTTTTGTTCTGCTGCGTGATCTGTTGGCGCAGGTCTGCGCACAGTAAGCGGCGTGGCAAACCGACTTGCGGGAATGCCCTGCGCTCCCTTATACGGAGCCCAATTGTACACATTCTCATCTGGAGAGACACATGGCCGGCCACTCAAAATGGGCAAATATTCAGCACCGTAAAGGGCGTCAGGACAAGCTGCGCTCGAAATTGTTCTCCAAGTTCTCGAAGGAGATCACGGTCGCCGCCAAGATGGGCGATCCCGATCCCGAAAAGAACCCCCGCCTACGCCTTGCGGTGAAAGAGGCCAAATCCCAATCCATGCCGAAAGACAATATCGACCGCGCGATCAAGAAGGCGATCGGCGGCGAGGGCGATGATTACGAGGAAATCCGCTACGAGGGTTATGGCCCGAACGGCGTGGCGATCATCGTCGAGACGATGACGGACAATCGCAATCGCACCGCCTCGACCGTGCGCTCGACATTCTCCAAGAATGGCGGCAATCTGGGTGAAACAGGCTCGGTCGGTTTCATGTTCGATCGCAAGGGCCAGATCACCTATCCCGCCTCTGCTGGGGACGCGGATACTGTGATGGAAGCGGCAATCGAGGCGGGCGCAGAGGACTGCGAAAGCTCTGAAGAGGGCCACATCATCATTTGTGAAGACAGTGACCTGAACGATGTTTCCAACGCGCTGGAAGCCGCGCTGGGCGAGAGCGACAGCGCCAAACTGATCTGGCAACCCAACATTTCCACGGAGATGGATCTGGAGGGCATGACCAAGCTGATGAAGCTGATCGACGCGCTTGAGGATGACGATGATATCCAGCGTGTAACGGCAAATTTTGAAGCATCTGATGAGGTTATGGAGCAGCTTTAATGTAATGCTTTAAGTTTTTTGGCGGCTCTTGTGCGGTGAATGCTGTGCAAGGGCCGTTTGCATTTAAAGCAGCCCGCCAAGCGCAGCTTCGCTTTGCGCATCTCGCATCAGCAGCGCGCCGGCCGCTGCGTCGCGCTTGCGTTTCCACCCGTTCGAAATATGTTCGCAGTGTAGGAAACGCACATCATCGCGCAGCACCATCCTGTTGAAGGCATAGCGCCGCAACCCGTGAATATCCCAGACCGTATCTGTGAACCATCTGCCGGGAATGACGCAGTATTTTTCCTTGCAGGCGGCATCAGGATCACGCCGCCAGACGTGATCTGCGTGAAGCGGGGTTTGATCGTCAGTCAGCTTCGAATAGCGCCAGACCCCGGGGATAGTGACATAGCCCAGACGCGAGCGAAGGGCGGCGTCAAAGACATTCGCCCCCGTCACCATTTCGTCCACGTCGATCGGCAGAACGGCGCGCGCGGCGTGCAAAAAGCGGTGCCGCGCAATGGCGAGCATACCGGCCTGATAGAACATGGAGCGGTGCATCAATTTGCTGGCTTTCCAGCTTCCAAACGGAAAATCCGAGGCGATGGCATGGGCGGCTTCAAGGCCCGGCACGTTTTCCATAGCTTGTTGTAAATGTGATAGGGGGTATTGCGTCGATCCATTGTCGAAGATCAGCGCTGCGTTTGCCCCTTGGGCGCTCACGTGATGGCGAAGCCAGTCTTGGATCCAGACAAGCGTATTGTCTTTCGACTTGGTCATCATCACGTTTTTACCATCAAATTCATGGCTCTGCCGGCTTATTTTCACCCTCAGCGTGAGGCCTTCTGCTTCAAAGCCGATCTCGCTTGGGCGCTCTGCAAGCGGTATCCAGACTTCGTCATGACGCCTGTATCGCTTGATGCGAGGGCGTGGCAAGACGTGGCCGCAAGCCGTTATTCTTGCGGCTTTTACCAGCCCTTCAAGATTGAGAAGTTTAGGGCAGATCAAAAGCAACGCTTTTTGTCGCTCTATCCAGATCACATCATATGCAATTGTACGAAAATCATAAGTCTCGTCATAGCCTTCAAGGCGATATTGCGCAGGGACGATATGTCTGCGGCGCAGCGCACTCCCCTGTGGCAGGACAATCGGATTGAGCATGAAATTCACCATGCGTCGGGCTTAGCTGTTTTGGCTTCGCGGCGCAACGAGCGCGACTTTCGCGGCGTTGTTCAGAGCGCGCGTGAGCCCGGCCAGTTGCGGCGCGAGGCGGCGGGACACCTGCCAGTAAAGTGGTGTGTGAAAATGAGGCGTGCCTCCAAGCGCCACCAGCGCTCCTTGCTCAAGCGCGGTTTTTACCAGTGCGGCGGGGTTCATGCCCCAGCCCATCCCGGCCAAGGCTGCGGCGACGAAGGCTTGGGTCGAGGGCATGATATGTCCGCTTAATGCAATGCTGGCGCCTGTTTCCTGCAAGGCCCAAGCACGCTGCAGATCGTCCTTGCGATCGAAAATCAACGCGGGGGCCTGCGCAAGTGCGGCGGCGTTAACGCCGTCGGCAAACCAGCGCTGCACGAATACGGGGCTGGCGGTGGCGACATAATCCAGCGCCCCCAAAGCGAAACTGTCGCAGCCTTGAACGGGCTGCGCGCGGGTGGTGATCGCCGCTGCGACGCGGCCTTCCTTCAGCAGGCGCAAGCTATGATCCTGATCCTCGATCGTTAGATCAAAGCGCAGATCGGGCTGGCTGGCGAGCGCGGGAACGAGCCATGTGGCAAGGCTGTCGGCGTTCACCGCCACGCTGATGCGCGCGGGGCCGCTGCGTTGGGGCAGCAATTGCGCTTCCATCAAGGCAACGTCTTCAGCGTGGCGCGCAAGGCGCTGGCCAAGCGGTGTGCCGCTGCACGGATTGGCCCGCAAAACCAGCCGTGCGCCGACTTGCTCCTCCAGCGCCTTGAGCCTTTGCGAGATTGCCGAGGGGGTCACGCCAAGCGCAGCGGCCGCGTTGTCAAAGCTGCCGCTTCGTAAAATTGCGGTTAACGCGCGCAGCTGATCATAGTCGAAGTGCATTAGTAAAACTTATCTCAAGTGAATTTCTTTCACTAGGCTTCATTTGGCCCGCGCCGTAAAGCAATGGCAACTTCACCCGAGGACACGCCCCTATGCCCACGTTTCTGTCGTCTTTCTTGCCCGGCTTCGCGCTTAGCTTTTCGCTCATCCTTGCCATTGGCGCGCAGAATGCTTTCGTGCTGAAACATGGTCTTCGCCGCGAACATGTGCTTGCGATCGTGTTGACCTGCGCGATTTCCGACGCGATCCTGATCCTTGCAGGGGTCGCGGGATTTGGCGCATTGGCAAAGGCGCTGCCATGGTTCGAAAGTGCGATGCGCTACGGCGGAGCGGCGTTTTTGTTCTGGTACGGTTTGCAGAATGCGCGCTCTGCGTGGCGCGGCGGTGCGGTTTTGGACGCGAGCGCGAGCGCCCGAAGTTCGCTCAGATCCACATTGGCGAGCTTGCTTGCGATCACTTGGCTGAACCCGCATGTTTACCTTGATACGGTGGTTCTGATCGGCTCGATCTCGGCGCAATATGAGGACAGGGTCGCCTTTGGCGCGGGCGCTGCGCTGGCCAGTTTTACGTTTTTCACAGCGTTGGGCTTTGGTGCGCGTCTGCTTGGGCCCATTTTTGCAACCCCCGCCGCTTGGCGTATTCTGGACGCGATCATCGCCGCGACCATGTGGGGAATCGCACTTTCGCTTTTGATCTGAGGCTTGCAACTCTGCCAAGTGTTTGATCTGACGTCGGTATGGAAAAACACGCGCAGCGCCCTGTGGTCGGGGTCTTTTGGATGGTGGTGACCGGGCTTTGCTTTGTCGCGGTTACGGCGCTGGTCAAGCTGAACGGGCCGCGCATTCCCGCCGCCGAGGCCGCGTTTTTGCGCTATGCCATGGGATTGGTGTTCCTGATCCCGATTTTAGGGGCGCTTAGGCGGGTTGAATTGACCCCGCGGCTCTGGCGTCTGTTTGCGGTGCGCGGGCTGTTTCACACGTTTGGCGTGACGCTTTGGTTCTTTTCCATGACGCAGATTTCCATCGCTGAAGTGACGGCGATGAATTATCTCACCCCGGTTTATGTCACCATCGCGGCGGCGCTTTTCCTTGGTGAAACGCTCGCGCTGCGCCGTTTGTTGGCAGTATTGATGGCACTGGTCGGTGCGATGATCATCCTGCGGCCCGGCTTTCGCGAGCTCGGAATTGGCCATTTTGCGATGCTGGCGGCTGCGATGGTGTTCTGTATTTCCTACCTGACGGCCAAGATGTTGGCGGATGCGGTGCCCGCTTCCGTGGTGGTTGCGATGCTGTCGATCACGGTGACGATCGGGCTGGCACCCTTGGCCTATGCGGTCTGGATTCCGCCGACTTGGGGCGAGTTGGCGATGCTGTTCGCGGTCGCCTGTTTTGCCACGGCAGGGCATTACACCATGACGCTTGCCTTTGCCTCGGCGCCCTTGACAGTGACGCAGCCAGTGACGTTTTTACAATTGATCTGGGCGGTTGCGCTTGGATATTTCGCCTTTGGCGAGGGCGTTGATATCTGGGTGGTGATCGGCGGTTTCGTGATCCTGGGCTCTGTCACGTTCATTACATGGCGCGAGGCGGTTTTGAAACGCGGCGCGATCACGCCTGTGAGCCATGAGACCAAGGTCTGAGCCTCTTGCCGCTGTTGAATGAGTTTAAAGGCAAGATGAAGATGGTGGGCTAAGCCCTTGGATCAAGAAGTTTTTTCATCACCGAAGCAGAGGTGATCTGACCAATTATGGCGCCATTGTCGGTGACGTTAAGGCTTTGTTCACCGATCTCGAAGTGTTGCATGACCTCTTGGATCGAAGTGTTTGAGTCCACGGATTTATTTGAGTTGTCCACAGGATCACCCGACATCACGTCGCGCGCGCACAGTACGCCAAGCGGGTTCATGTGGGCGACGAACTCTGCCACATAATCTGTTGAGGGATGGGTGAAAATCTGCTGCGGCGTGCCGCATTGCACGATGCGCCCGCCCTCCATGATTGCGATGCGGCCGCCGATTTTGAACGCTTCATCAAGGTCATGTGAGACGAAAATGATGGTGCGTCCGAGCTTGGCCTGAAGATCGAGGAGTTCGTCCTGCAAGTGGGTGCGGATCAGCGGATCGAGGGCGGAAAACGGCTCGTCCATCAACAGGATCGGCGCTTCGGTGGCGAAGGCTCGGGCAAGGCCGACGCGCTGCTGCATGCCACCCGACAGATCACCGACTTTGCGCTCGGCCCAGTCACTTAGGCCGACAAGCTCAAGTTGTTTGTCGACTTGCGCATTGCGGTCTGCTTTTGCCATGCCAGAGAGCTCCAGACCCAGCCCGACATTTTCGCGCACCGAGCGCCAAGGCAGCAGACCGAATTGCTGGAACACCATCGCCACGCTTTCCTGCCGGATGCGGCGCAGATCGGCGGGGCTGGCGTTGGTGACATCCACCATTCCGCTTTTGCCGCGCACATTGACGGTGCCGCGCACCACCGGATTAAGCCCGTTCACTGCGCGCAATAGCGTGGATTTACCAGAACCCGACAGCCCCATGAGCACGAGAATTTCGCCTTCTTCAACCTCAAGCGAGCAGTCATGTACACCAAGGACTTGGCCTGTGCTTTGCTGTATGTCGGGGCGTTCCTGACCTGCATCCATGAGGGGAAGCGCGGTTTCAGGTTTGTCGCCGAACACGATGTTGACGGCGTCGAATGTGACGGCTGCGGACATTATTTGCGCTCCACACGTAGCATGCGGTCGAGCATGATGGCGACCACGACGATGACAAATCCGCTCTCGAAGCCGAGGGCGGTGTTCACTTGGTTAAGCGCGCGCACAACTGGCACGCCAAGGCCGTCCGCACCCACCAGCGCCGCGATTACGACCATTGAAAGCGAGAGCATGATGGTCTGGTTCAGACCCGCCATGATCTGCGGCAGTGCGTAGGGGAGTTCCACCTTGAGCAGGGTCTGGCGCGGGGTCGCGCCGAAGGCCTGAGCCGCTTCGAGCAGCGGCGTTGGCGTGGACGACACGCCCAAATGCGTCAGGCGGATCGGGGCGGGCAGCACAAAGATGACTGTGGCGATGAGGCCCGGAACCATGCCGATTCCGAAGAAGACGATTGCGGGGATGAGGTAGACGAAGGTTGGCAGCGTTTGCATCAGGTCCAGCACGGGGCGCATCGCCTTGAACAGGCGTGGACGGTGCGCGGCGGCGATGCCGATGGGCACGCCAATGGCCATGCACACGACACAGGCAGATAGCACTAGCGTGAGGCTTTCGGTGGTTTCTTCCCAGTAGTCCTGATTGAGAATGAACAGGAAGCCGAGCGCGATGAACAGGGCGGTTTTCCAAGAACGTTGTAGCGCATAGGTGAGGCCCGCGAAGGCAGCGATCACAAATAGCGGGTGGGGCGTTTGCAGCACCCAGAGGATCGCGTCGATCAAGCCCTCTAAAACAACGGAGAGCCAGTCAAAGAATGGCTCGCCCACCTCTTGCAGCCAGTCGAAAGCCGTCTTGGCCGTTTTGCCGATAGGGATTTTGTGTTCTGTGAGCCAATCGAGCATATGCGCCTCTCAACATAAAAAGCGCCCCGCGAGGTGTTCGCGGGGCGCGGTATTTCCAGCTTACATGTCCAGCTTGGCTTTGACCGCAGCGACAGCATCGCCGCCGTCCATGGTCGTCACGCCGTTCAGCCAGCCCGTATAGGCGTCCGGATTGGCCTTCAGCCATGCAGCGGCGGCATCATCTGCGTCCATTCCGTCATCGAGGATTGCGCCCATGATCTCGTTTTCCATGGCGAGCGTGAATTCAAGGTTGCCCAGAAGCGTGCCGACATTGCCGCATTCGGCCACATAGCCTGCACGCGTGTTGGTGTAGATCGTCGCGCCGCCAAGGTCGGGACCGAAGAAATCATCGCCGCCCGTGAGGTAGCCCATGTCGATGTTGGCATTCATCGGATGTGGCTCCCAACCGAGGAAGATGATCGGTTCGTCCTTTTTGGACAGGCGCGTGACCTGCGCCAGCATGCCTTGCTCGGAACTTTCAGCGACCTCAAAACCTTCCAGGCCGAAGGAATTACCATCGATCATGGATTGGATCAGGCGGTTGCCATCATTGCCCGGCTCGATGCCGTAGATCTTGCCATCAAGCGCGTCTTTGTGCGTCGCGATATCAGCAAAGCTCGCAATGCCAAGGTCCATCGCAGCGCGGTTAACGGCCAAAGTGTATTTTGCGCCCGTCAGGTTCGCGCGCACGGTATCGACCGTGCCAGCCTCGCGGTAGGGGGCAATATCCGCCTCCATCGTGGGCATCCAGTTGCCAAGGAACACATCAACGTCGCCCTGCGCCATAGAGGTGTAGGTCACGGGAACGGACAGGAGTTTGATGTCCGTCTCATAGCCGAGCGCTTGCAAGACTGTGGTCGTCGCGGCGGTCGTCGCGGTGATGTCGGTCCAGCCTACGTCAGAGAATGTGACGGTGCCGCAATCGGCAAAGACGGGGCTGGCAGCCATGAGGGCCAGCGCGGAAAGGGTGGATTTGAGTTTCATTCAAGAAGTCTCCCTAATTGGTGGAATTTTTATTGATTGACGGGTCAATAAAAAACAAATTATCGTCGCAAAAGCAAGTTTTTTAGGAGTCGCCATGCCCAAGCTTGGAATGGAGCCTATACGCCGCGCCGCCTTGGTGGAAGCGACTATTCACGAGATTGGCGCGCAAGGCTCGCTGGATGTGACCGTAGGTGCGATCGCCAAGCGCGCGGGCATGTCGAGCGCTTTGGCGCATCACTATTTTGGTGGCAAAGAGCAGATATTCCTGGCCGCTATGCGTCATACGTTGACGGTTTACGGCGCAGAAGTGCGCGGCGCTTTGGCGATGGCGAAGACGCCGCAGGAACGGGTGGAAGCGATTGTGCGCGCGTCGTTTTCCAACTCGAACTTTCGCCCGGACGTGATTGCGGCTTGGCTGAATTTCTATGTTTTGGCACAGACCGTGCCAGATGCGACGCGACTCTTGAAGATCTATCAAGCGCGTTTGCGCTCGAACCTGGTGTTCGCGTTGCGGCCTTTGATTGGTGAGCGGGCGGGCGAGCTCGCCTCAAATATCGCAGCGCTCATCGACGGCGTTTATCTGCGCCAGAGTCTCGTGAAAGCCGTGCCGGATCAAAGCGGCGCGGCGCGGCAGGTGCTGGATTATCTTGATTTAGAGTTGGAAAGGGCGTGCGATGAGTAAGCCTAACATATTGATTTTTATGGTTGATCAGCTGAACGGCACGTTTTTCCCGGACGGCCCCGCCGATTGGCTGCACGCGCCCAACATCAAGAAACTTGCGGCGCGCTCGACCCGCTTCAAGAACGCATATACCGCCAGCCCGCTCTGCGCGCCGGGGCGGGCGGCTTATATGTCTGGCCAGTTGCCAAGCAGCACAGGTGTTTATGACAATGCCGCCGAATTCCCGTCCTCTATCCCGACCTATGCACATCACTTGCGCCGCGCGGGCTATCAAACCTGCCTGAGCGGCAAGATGCACTTCGTCGGTCCCGACCAGCTTCACGGGTTCGAGGAACGCATGACCACCGACATTTATCCACCTGATTTCGGATGGACGCCGGACTACCGCAAGCCGGGCGAGCGGATCGAGTGGTGGTATCACAATATGGGAAGTGTTACCGGTTCCGGCATCGCGGAAATCACCAACCAGATGGAGTACGACGACGAGGTCGCCTATCATGCAACCCGCAAGGTTTATGACTATGCGCGTGGCAAGGACGATCGCCCGTGGTGCATGACCGTCAGTTTTACACATCCGCACGATCCCTACGTGGCGCGGCGCAAGTACTGGGACCTTTACGAGGATTGCGAACATCTCATGCCCGAGGTCGGCCCGATTCCCTACGCCGATCAGGATGCCCATTCCAAACGTATCCTCGATGCAAATGATCGTGATAACTTCAACATCTCGGACGAGGATATCCGCCGCTCGCGCCGCGCCTATTTCGCCAATATCTCCTATCTTGACGATAAAGTCGGCGAGGTGATGGAAGCGCTGGAAGCGACGCGCCAGGAGGCGATCATCATGTTCGTCGCCGATCATGGGGATATGCTGGGCGAGCGTGGATTGTGGTTCAAGATGTCCTTCTTTGAAGGCTCTGCGCGTGTGCCGCTGATGATTTGCGCGCCTGAAATGGCACCGGGCCTCATCGAGACCCCCGTCAGCAACATCGACGTGTGTCCGACGCTTTGCGATCTGGCGGGGGTGGATATGGAAGAAATCATGCCGTGGACTGAGGGAATGAGCCTCAAACCCATGGGCCAAGGCGTGCCGCGCACCGCGCCTGTTGCCATCGAATACGCAGCCGAGGCCAGTTATTCCCCGCTCGTCTGCCTGCGCTACGGCAAGTGGAAACACACCCGCTGCTTGCTAGATCCCGATCAGCTTTTCGATCTGGATGCGGACCCCCATGAACTGAACGACCTTGCAGATTCGCCCGAACACCAAGGCACACTGCAAACCCTGCGTGCCAAGTCTGAACAACGCTGGGACCTCGCGCGTTTCGACGAAGAGGTGCGCCGCTCGCAAGCCCGCCGCTGGGTTGTCTACGAGGCGCTGCGCAACGGTGATTATTTCCCATGGGACTACCAGCCTCTGCAAAAAGCATCCGAACGCTACATGCGAAATCACATGGACCTCAATATCGTCGAGGAAAGCCAACGCTTCCCAAGAGGGGAATAGGCCAGCTTCATCTTCCCAAATAAACTTCCGCCGGAGGCAAACATGCCCTATCCCACACAGCCCACCGCCAGCCATTTCATCAACGGCAAATACGTCGAGGACACCGCAGGCGCTGAGATCCCAGTGATCTACCCCGCCACAGGCGAGCAGATCGCAGTGGTCCATGAAGCGACCCCTGCAATCATCGAGCTAGCCATTACCAGCGCCAGAGCCGCTCAAAAAGCATGGGCTGCAATGAGCGGAACCGAACGTGGCCGCATTCTGCGCCGGGCTGCGGATATGATCCGCGAGCGCAACCATGATCTCTCGGTTCTGGAAACCTATGACACCGGCAAACCCATGTCCGAAACGCTCTACGTCGATGCGACGTCCGGCGCGGATGCGCTTGAATACTTCGGCGGTCTCGCAGGGTCACTCACGGGCGAGCATATCCAGCTTGGCGAGGACTGGGTCTATACCCGCCGCGAACCGCTTGGTCTGTGCGTAGGCATTGGCGCTTGGAACTACCCCACGCAAATCGCTTGCTGGAAAGCCGCGCCCGCGCTGGCCTGCGGCAATGCGATGGTCTTTAAACCCTCTGAAACAACGCCGCTTTGCGCGCTCAAAGTCGCGGAAATTTTGCACGAGGCGGGCCTGCCTGCAGGGCTTTACAATGTGATCCAAGGCACAGGCGCAGTCGGCGCACCGCTGGTGACAGACCCGCGCGTGGATAAGGTTTCTCTTACAGGCTCCGTTCCAACAGGGCGCAAAGTCTACGCGGCAGCGGCGGCAAGCATCAAACACGTCACGATGGAGCTTGGTGGCAAATCCCCGCTGATCATCTTCGATGACGCGAGCCTCGAGGATGCGGTTGGCGGCGCGATCTTGGCGAACTTTTATAGCTCCGGTCAAGTCTGCTCCAACGGCACGCGTGTGTTCGTGCAAAAGGGTATCAAAGAGGCGTTTCTCAAGCGTCTTCATGAACGCCTGCAAACCGTGGTCATGGGCGATCCGCTGGATGAAGCCACGAATTTTGGCCCCATGGTGTCCGAGCGCCAGATGAACATTGTGCAAGGATATATCGAAAAAGGCCAAGCTGAGGGCGCGCGCCTTGTCTGCGGTGGCAAACGTGTCGGAACCGAGGGCTTTTACCTTGAACCAACAGTCTTCGCCGAGGTCACCGACACCATGACAATCGCACGCGAAGAAATTTTTGGCCCGGTCATGTCCGTCTTCGATTTCGACACCGAAGAGGAAGTGATCACGCGTGCCAATGACACCGAATTCGGTCTTTCGGCTGGCGTGTTCACTGCCGATCTTACGCGGGGCCACCGCGTTATTGCGCAGATGGAGGCGGGGTCTTGCTTTATAAATTCGTACAATGATGCCCCTGTCGAAGCGCCTTTTGGCGGCTCGAAGCAATCTGGCGTCGGGCGTGAGAATTCCAAGGCAGCGATCAATCACTATAGCCAGTTGAAGTCTGTCTATGTTCGAATGGGAGCGGTCGATGCACCCTTCTAGGCTTCATCTTGCCAATAAACTCCCGCTGGAGGCTCCCGCATGCCCACCCTTTGAGGCGTTGCAATGAAAGCTGAGTATGTGATCATCGGCGCTGGCTCTGCCGGCTGCGCTATGGCGTATCGTCTCAGCGAAGCGGGCCACTCGGTCATCGTCATCGAATACGGCGGCACAGACGCGGGGCCGTTCATTCAGATGCCAGCTGCGCTCAGCTATCCGATGAACATGTCACGCTATGATTGGGGTTATCACTCCGAACCGGAGCCGCATCTCGACAACCGCCGCCTTGCCTGTCCGCGCGGCAAGGTAATCGGCGGATCATCGTCCATCAACGGCATGGTTTACGTGCGTGGCCATGCCAAGGATTTCGATCATTGGGCCGAAAGCGGTGCGAACGGCTGGTCCTATGCGGATGTGCTACCCTATTACAAACGCATGGAAAATTGGGATAGCGGCGGTCACGGGGGCGATCCCGATTGGCGCGGCAAGGACGGGCCGATGCACGTCACGCGCGGACCCCGGGACAATCCCTTGTTTCAAGCCTTCGTCGATGCGGGGGCGCAGGCGGGCTATCAGACCACAGACGACTATAACGGCGAGCAGCAAGAGGGCTTTGGCCCGTTCGAGCAGACTGTTCATAAGGGGCGGCGCTGGTCTGCGGCCAATGCCTATTTGCGCCCTGCGCAGAAGACTGGAAAATGCACGGTCGTGAGTGGATTGGCTGCGAAAGTTGTTATTGAAGACGGGCGTGCGACAGGCGTTGAGTTGGTGGGTGGCAAAGTGATTTCTGCGAGCCGTGAAGTGATCATTGCAGCAAGCGCGATCAATTCGCCGAAACTGTTGATGCTCTCCGGCATTGGCCCCGCTGCGCATCTCGCGGAGCATGGGATCGAGGTGATCGCGGATCGCGCGGGCGTGGGGCAGAACCTGCAAGATCATCTGGAGCTCTACCTTCAAATGGCCGCATCGCAGCCCATCACACTTTATAAGCATTGGAACATCTTCTCCAAAGCGGTGATCGGCGCGCAGTGGCTGTTTACCAAGACTGGCCTTGGCGCGTCGAACCAGTTCGAAAGCTGCGGCTTTATCCGCTCGCAAAAAGGTGTTGAATATCCCGATATCCAGTTCCATTTTCTGCCCATTGCAGTGCGCTATGACGGTCAGGCTTCCGCCGAAGGCCACGGTTTTCAAGCGCACGTCGGCCCCATGCGCAGTCCTTCGCGCGGGGAGGTGACCTTGCGCAGCGCAGATCCGAAAGAGGCCCCGAAAATCGTGTTCAACTACATGAGCACGAAGCAGGATTGGGAAGATTTTCGCCGCTGTATCCGACTCACGCGCGAGATATTTGCGCAGGACGCGTTCAAGCCGTTCGTGAAGCACGAAATCCAACCGGGCAGCGCCGTGCAAAGCGACGCGGAGCTGGACGCGTTCATCAAGGAGCATGCGGAAAGCGCTTATCATCCGTGCGGAACCTGCAAGATGGGCCGCGCTAGCGATCCGATGGCGGTGGTTGACCCAGAGTGCCGCGTGATTGGCATCGAGGGCTTGCGCGTTGCAGATAGCTCTATCTTTCCACGTATAACCAACGGCAATCTGAATGGGCCTTCGATTCTGGTCGGGGAAAAAGCGGCGGATCACATTCTGGGGCGCGATATGCTGCCAGCGAGCAATGATCGACCTTGGATTCATCCAGATTGGGAGAATTCCCAGCGTTAATCCGTTCACTTCACGGGCGAGTGGCCAGCCCCTCGCAATCCCCGGGGTGTTTCTGGACCAAATAGGAGGGGCGTTAGCAATCGGTTAACCTTTGTTAACTTTCGTTAACGAAATGGATTGAACCGAGGTGAGGCACCGCGCATATCTGGACTATGTTCAGATTTTGTTTAGCTTTGTTAATGATCACTTGCGGAGCGCCGATAAGCGCGGATGTGATCGGACGCGTGCGTGTTGTCGACGGGGATACTTTTGATATCGCGGGTATTCGTGTGCGTTTGCACGGCATTGACGCGCCCGAACACAAGCAGGTTTGCGAGACCGAGCAGGGCGCGAATTGGGCCTGCGGTGCTTGGGTCAGTGCGCGCGTCGCCGAAATGTACGGCGGCAAGCGAGCGCGCTGCAAAGAGGTGGATCGCGACCGCTACGGGCGCGTCGTGGCGCGCTGCGAAATCGGCGGGCGCGACGTTGGGCAAAGGCTGGTCTCTGAGGGTTTGGCCTTTGCCTATCGCAAATATTCCATGGCTTATGATCTGGATGAGAAAGGCGCAGCGGTGAATGATCGCGGCCTGCACGCAAGCCGCGTGCAAAATCCTGCGCAATATCGCGCCACGCGGGCCCAAGGGCGTATTCCACCTGACAGAACCTGTGCGATCAAGGGCAATATTTCAAAGAGTGGCAAGATTTTCCATATGCCCGGTCAGCGCGATTATGAGCGCACCGGCATCAACCTGTCCAAGGGCGAGCAGTGGTTTTGCACAGCGGCGCAGGCGCGCGCGGCGGGCTGGCGAAAAGCACGCAGATAGGCGTGCTATTTGATGCGTGTCAAAGTACGCTTCTGTGAAGCAGTGCAGAGTGGCGTGGAGATATTCAAACAGGAGGAAATCCAATGTCCCACACGCCGCATGAATTGGCCGAAGAGTTCCCGCAACATATTGAAAAGATGAGCGCTTTGAAAGTGTCCGATGCGCATTTCGCTAAAATGTTCGAGGCGTATCACGAAGTGAACCGCGCGGTGCACCGCGCTGAAACCAATGTGGAGCCGATCGCGCAAATGGCCGAGGTGGATTTGCGCAAGAAACGTTCTGCGCTCAAGGATGAAATTGCGGCTTATCTGAGCACATGAGCTAGTTGAAAGGCGTTGAAAGCAAAACTGAGATCAATGGGCTGCACCGGGAACGGAGCGGCCCATTTGCATGTCGGGCTGCGCGCGCATCATCCGACCTCGTAGGGCAGTACGCCGCGTCTGTTGCTATCCACGCGCAAGCGCCTTTCCAACGGTGGAACGGAGCGTTGATGACAATTCGTGCGCTCGCAAATGCGGCATGAAATGCCGATGGGTTCATAGGCGGAGGCGTTGGAAATATCGAGACTGTCGGCATAGACCAACTGGCTGGCGTGGGTGACTTCGCAGCCAAGCGCGATGGCAAAGCGGCGCACGGGCGCGCCGAACGAGCCGCCCGGTTTCAGCACGTCGCGCGCAAGAGAAATGTAGCGCACGCCATCGGGGGTTTCGGCCAACTGGCGCACAAAACGCCCCGGAGTTTCGAACGCGCGGTGCACGTTCCACAGCGGGCAGGCCCCGCCGAAGCGCGCAAATTGCAGGCGCGTCGCGCTGTGGCGTTTGGTGATGGAGCCGGCCTGATCCACGCGAACAAAAAAGAATGGCACGCCCTTGGCACCAGAGCGTTGCAGAGTAGAGAGGCGATGCGCGACCTGCTCGATCGAGGCCCGGAACAGGATAGAGAGGCGTTCAAGATCATGGCGCGTTTCGCGTGCAGCAGCGAGGAAGGGACCATAGGGCATCAAGGCCGCGCCGGCATAGTAATTGGCAAGGCCGATCTTGGCGATGGCGCGTGCCTCAACGGTTTGAAAGCGCGCAAGGTCGAGCGTCGCCTCCAGCAGTTTTTCCTGTGTGATCAGGGCGATCTGCATGAGGATTTGAAAGCTCTGCGTTGCGGGGGCGGCGTTGCTCGAGATGGTTAGCTTGCGGGTCTCGGGATCGAAATGGCGCAGGGCTTCGACGGCTTGGAAACGTAGCTCGATCCCGTGCTGGCGAAAGGCTGCGACGGCGCGCTCGCGGATCGTGGCTTCGCTTGGCCCGCTCGTGGCGAAATGCTCGGCGGCGCGGTCCACCGCATCGATGTAATTGTCGCAGTAATGAAAGAAATCGCGCACATCCTCCCAAGGGCTGGGCTGAAGTTGCCCGTCCTCGCGCCCCAGCGCTTCATCTAGCGAGGCGAGGCGTTCGTGGGTTTGCCGGTAGGCACGGTGCAATTCCAGAAAGGCACGCGCAAGGGCCGGAGCGTTGGAAGCGGTGAGGCGCAGATCGGCCAGCGGTGGTTCGACCGCGTCGAGCACCGGATCAGCCAGCGCCTCGCGCATATCAGTAACAAGGCGCTCTGCATCGCCAGAGCTAAGCTCGGTGACGTCAAAGCCGAATTCCTGCGCCAGTGCCAGAACAACAGTGGTCGAAAGCGGGCGTTTGTTGTTCTCCATCTGGTTCAGGTAGGGCAGGGAAACGCCCAACTTGGCAGAAAAGTCCTTTTGCGTCAGGGCGACTTGCCCGCGCAGCTCGCGCAGCTTTGAACCCGCGTAAATCTTTTGTAGGGCCATGGTCGGTCTCGCTTGGTGCTTAGCAGATTTGCATAGCGCTATGCTACGCTTTGCAAAGCCATCGGGGCAAGCCCTATGCGCCGATCGCCTGCGTGCGCCTGATCACGAGGATCGCTGCGCCAAGGCCGCCCACCGTGCTCGCTGCCATGAGCCAGAGCACTGGCATCGCGCTGGAACCATCGCCAAGAATGATGCCCGCAAGCGCCGACAGGACTGCGCCAAAGCCGATCATAATCGCGCCGCCAAGGCCCGAGGCCGTGCCTGCCAGATGCGGGCGCACCGAGAGCATGCCGGACGTCGCGTTGGGGATGGTCATGCCATTACCGATACCGACAAAGGTCATAAAGCCGAAAAAGCTAAGCGCGGTGCCAAAGCCAAGGCCGAACACGACAAGCGAGGCGACGGTTGCAGTGGTGGAAATGCACGCGCCATAAAGCACCATACGGTTGATCCCGACCCGCGTCGAATAGCGGCCCGAAATGAAATTGCCGAAGAAGTAGCCAAGCGCGGGGGTGCCGAACAGAAAGCCAAGCTCGGACGGGGAGAGTTTGAATATCTCCGTTCCCACAAAAGGCGCGCCGCCAAGGTAGGCAAAGAACGCGCCCGACGACAGACCCGAGGCGAGTGAGTAACCCCAAAACCGCGGCGAGGAGAGCAATTCGGGGTAGTGGCCGAACTGTTCGCGCAGGGTTTCGCCGGTTTTGCTCTTGGTTTCGCCCTGATCGGCAAAGCACAGCCAAAATAGCGCAGCGCCGCATATCGCCATGAGCCAGAAGCTCGCTTGCCAGCCGAAGACTTCATCTAGAACGCCGCCGATCATCGGGCTGACCATTGGCACGACGGCCATGCCCATGGTGACATAGGCCAGCATCGAGGCGGCTTGATCGGCCTCGACCACATCGCGGACAATCGCGCGGCTGAGCACCATGGCGGTGACGATCACGGCCTGGCACATGCGGAACAACAAAAATGTGGCGGCATCGGGCGCGTAGATACAGCCGATGGACGCGAGCGTAAAAAGCGCAAGGCCCCAAAGGATTACCGGACGGCGGCCAAGATTGTCGGAGATCGGCCCGATGATGATCTGGAGCACGGCCGTCACCGCGAAATACATCGCTACGGACATTTGCAGGACCCAGTATTCGGTCTGAAAATGGATCGCCATGTTAGGGAGGGAGGGCAGGAATACATTCATCGACAAGGCCGACAGACCCGCCAGTAAAATAAGGGTCACGATGTGGGGCGGTGTGCTGCGATCGAGGAAACGCGCGATGTATTTGATGCTCATTGCATTCCTCTAGCGCGGGAAACCGCGCAGGAACAGAGCGCGATTTTACGACGTCGCGGCGTTGCAGGGTTTGCAGTTTTGCTATTAGCAAATGATCGCCTTGGCGGACTTTGCAAATTTGCGACAAAACGCTTTGTTTCTGCACTTGCACGGTATATCGCAAGATCAAAGACGACAGCACGTAAAGCGCGCCTCGGGGGCGCTTCATAAGCGCCAAAAACGCGCAAAGAAGGGACATGCGATGAAAGACATCCTGCACGAACTCTCGGACCGGCGCGCCGCCGCACAGCTTGGCGGCGGGCAAAAGCGGATCGATTCCCAGCACGCCAAGGGCAAACTAAGCGCGCGCGAGCGGATCGAGTTGCTGCTCGATGAGGGGAGCTTTGAAGAATACGATATGTTCGTAACGCATCGCTGCACCGATTTCGGCATGCAAGAGCAGCGCCCCGCAGGCGATGGTGTCGTCACGGGCTGGGGTACGATCAACGGACGTATGGTCTATGTCTATTCGCAGGATTTCACGGTTCTGGGCGGCTCGGTGTCAGCCACGCACGCGCAGAAGATTTGCAAGATCATGGATATGGCGATGCAAAACGGCGCGCCTATCATCGGCATGAACGATTCCGGCGGCGCGCGCATTCAGGAAGGTGTTGACAGTCTTGGCGGCTATGGCGACATTTTCCAGCGTAACATCATGGCCTCGGGCGTGGTGCCGCAGATTTCGATGATCATGGGGCCTTGCGCTGGCGGCGCGGTCTACTCGCCTGCGATGACCGATTTCATCTTTATGGTCAAAGACACGTCCTACATGTTCGTCACCGGCCCCGACGTCGTGAAAACCGTGACCAACGAGCAGGTGACGGCGGAAGAGCTCGGGGGTGCCAGCACGCATACCAAGAAATCCTCAGTCGCGGACGGTGCTTTCGAGAACGACGTGGAGGCGCTGGCTGAAGTGCGCCGCCTGGTTGATTTCCTGCCGCTCTCCAATCGCGAAAAGCCGCCGGTGCGTCCATTCTTTGATGATGTGGCGCGGGTCGAGACTTCGCTCGATACGCTGGTGCCGGACAATCCGAACCAGCCCTACAATATGAAAGAGTTGATCACGAAAATCGCTGACGAGGGTGATTTTTATGAAATTCAGGAAGATTTTGCAGGCAACATTCTGACCGGCTTTATCCGCCTTGAAGGGCAGACCGTCGGTGTCGTGGCCAATCAGCCGATGGTTCTGGCTGGTGTTCTGGACATCGACAGTTCGCGCAAGGCGGCGCGTTTTGTGCGTTTTTGTGATGCGTTCGAAATTCCGATCCTGACGCTGGTGGACGTTCCCGGCTTCCTGCCCGGAACGACGCAGGAATATCGCGGTGTGATCAAACATGGCGCAAAGCTGCTCTTTGCTTACGGCGAAGCAACGGTTCCAAAGGTAACGCTGATCACGCGCAAAGCCTATGGCGGTGCCTACGTTGTCATGGCGTCCAAGCATTTGCAGGCAGATGTGAACTACGCATGGCCCACCGCGGAAATCGCGGTGATGGGCGCGAAGGGCGCGACGGAGATCATTCACCGCGCTGACGCCAGCGACGCGGTGAAAATCGCGCAGCATGAGGCGGATTACAACATGCGCTTCGCCAATCCATTCGTCGCCGCCGAGCGCGGGTTCGTCGATGAGGTGATCCAGCCGCGCAGCACGCGCAAACGGATCAGCCGAGCCTTTGCGGCACTGCGTTCCAAGAAGCAAAGCATGCCGTGGAAAAAGCACGATAACATTCCGCTGTAAGCGAAAGGGCATCTCAGGATGACGCAGAAAAACTGGCATATTCAGCGCAGCGGCGCTTGCGTGACGCTCGCGCGGCATCTGCCTGCGCGCTTTGATGTCAGTGCCACTGCGCGGTTCCCCTTGGTCGCGCGCACGCGGCTTGCGCATCAAATCCGCCAAGATATGTGGCGGGCTTTACAGAACCTGCGGGGTTTTTCGCCTGTCGTTCAGATTGAACAGATCGAAGACGGATTGTCCGTGACGGCGGGCGGGCGGCTTGGCCCTCCTATTTCGGGGCAGGTGTCGCAAAAGATCGACGCATTGCTGCACGATGGCGCGCTGCGGGCACGCTGGATCAAATGCGCCGGGGGTGTTCGGACATGACGTTCACCGCGCGCAGTTTGCTTGTGCTGAGCGTTGTCGCAGGCACGGCGGCGAGCGGGCAAATGCCGATCACCTTGCCCTCGGGGCAATCGGTGAGCTTTGTCGAAAAGCGCGTTGATCTAGAGGCGGATATCGTGCGACTGCGTTTTGTTGCGCCAGATTTGGCGAGCCCGCTGACACGCCCGAGCTTTGAAGACCTGAGTGCAGATCTGCAAATGCTCTGCGATGATTTCGGGCTGAACGTGGTGCTAAAGGATGCGCCGGTTCCAGCGCAAATCGTGGTGTCGCTATCGTCCGAACCGGTCGAGTTCGGCGTCGCAAATACTGATGTAGAGCAGGTTTTTGAGGCCTTTAGCGTCCAAAACGGTACCTGCATGTTGGAGATGTTTTGATGAAACCACAATATGTTGCGCAGCGAAGCTCATCCGAGCGGGGAGTTGAGGCTTTAGCGTCACAACGCGCGGGCTTGGACGCCTGTGGATATCTTTTTGCTACGCGCTCGCGTATCTTTGGCGGCAGGTACACCCAAGTGACCTACACCTCGAGAGGGACAGGGTTGCGGGATTGTCTCGCAAAACTGAGTAGCAATTGTGACAGGAGATTAATATGTCCAAGAGCATCAAATTGTTGGCAGTGTTCGGCGTTGTATTCGCAGCGTCCGCATGTGCGCGCAAAGCACCGGTTGAAGAGTTCGTTGTGGTTGACCCCGCGCCGATCTCGATGGAGCCAGTTTACACAGGTAAGTACAAGTAACTTATCTGCGGGGCAGGCGTTCGCGCCTGCCCCGACCCTGCCGACCACCTGCTCCGGGGGTGCGTCATGGCACTAGATTATATGCACAAGCACCGCGGCTTTCCCGGCCGCCTTCCCGGTACAGATTTCCAATTTACCCTGCGCCGCGCCAATCCCAAGGGCGCAACGCCGCTGGAGCGCCGTGAGCGGCGCTCAGATCGCAGACCTGCGGATCGGCGCGCGGATGCCGCCTTCGTTACAGCCCTTTGGGAGCAATTTGGCGATCAGCCGTTCGAGCGCGGCAATCTGGACGCCGGGCGTCTCAGCTGGCTCTTCGGGCGCGAAGTGCTGCCCTATGACGATCCGTTCGATCCCGCGGATTACGAAGCCAAGTTGATCCTTGATCCACGCGCCGCCGCTATGTCCTTTCCAGACGTTACCGATTGGGGAAAATCGGCATGAATTCGCTTGTGCCTTTGGATTTCCGGCAAGATCGGGCCGCTTTGCAAGCAAAGCGCGCCAAAGGCTATGCACGCGGTTCTCTGGACTGCACAGTGAATCCTGTCAGCCCGAGCAGATGCAACAATGCGTTTCGCGCCAAAGGCTTTCGTAACCCTTCCCCTTGGCGGCGGTCTGGTGCTACGCTGCATCTGCTGCCGCCTTTTTTCATTTCTGCGGTAGATATACATAGCATTGAAAGAGAAATAAAATGTCGAACTTCGCAAAAATCACAACCGCACTCGTATTGTCCGTCGGCCTTGCAGGTTGCGTCTCGCAACCGGATCGCCAGGTTCAGGGCGCAGCAGCAGGCGCAGCCGTTGGCGCGCTCGCAGGGGCGGCCATTGGTGGCAGCAACTCCAATATCGCCGCAGGCGCGCTTCTGGGTGGTATTACCGGCGCGGCCATCACGGCCAACTAAAAACCGTTTCGCGCAGCGCCCCGCGCCGCGTCTTCATATCCACGTAAACGCCGCTTTGTCCATTTCGGGCAGGGCGGCGTTTTGCGTTTTTCAAGTCACGAAAAGGACCTCCACATGTTCAAAAAGCTCCTGATTGCCAACCGCGGCGAGATCGCGTGCCGCGTTATCAAGACGGCCAAGAAGATGGGCATCACCACTGTCGCCATCTACTCGGACGCGGATAAAAACGCATTGCATGTGGAAATGGCCGACGAGGCGATTCATATCGGCCCGCCCCCGGCGAACCAGTCCTACATCGTGATCGATAAGGTGATGGAGGCTGTCAAAGCCAGCGGCGCAGAGGCGGTGCATCCGGGCTACGGCTTCCTGTCCGAGAATTCGAAATTCGCCACCGCATTGCAAGAGGCTGGCGTCGCGTTTGTCGGGCCGCCCGTCGGCGCGATTGAAAGCATGGGGGACAAGATCACCTCCAAGAAGATTGCCCAAGAGGCCAATGTATCCACGGTTCCCGGCTATATGGGGTTGATCGAGGACGCTGATGATGCGGTTAAGATTTCCAATCAGGTCGGCTATCCCGTGATGATCAAAGCCTCTGCAGGGGGCGGCGGGAAAGGCATGCGCATCGCATGGAACGACGCCGAGGCGCGCGAGGGGTTTCAATCCTCCAAGAACGAGGCGGCTAACAGTTTTGGCGATGATCGTATTTTCATTGAGAAATTCATCACCCAGCCGCGCCACATCGAAATTCAGGTGCTTTGCGACACACATGGCAACGGCATTTATCTGGGCGAGCGCGAGTGTTCGATCCAGCGCCGCCAGCAAAAGGTTGTCGAAGAGGCGCCAAGCCCCTTCCTTGACGAAGCCACGCGCAAAGCGATGGGCGAGCAGGCCGTCGCATTGGCACAGGCGGTTGGCTATGCCTCTGCGGGCACGGTGGAATTCATCGTGGATGGTGCCAAGAATTTCTACTTCCTCGAGATGAACACACGCCTTCAGGTGGAGCACCCTGTCACGGAGTTGATCACAGGTGTCGACCTCGTCGAGCAGATGATCCGCGTCGCCAATGGTGAGCCGCTGAGCATCACGCAAGACGATGTCACGCTCACGGGTTGGGCGATCGAAAACCGTCTATATGCCGAAGACCCTTATCGTGGTTTCCTACCCTCGATTGGCCGCCTCACGCGCTATCGCCCGCCCGTAGAGCAGGCCGCAGGTCCGATGCTGGAGAACGACAAATGGATGGGCGATGCCAAGCCCGCAGAGGTTGCCGTGCGCAATGACACGGGCGTCTATGAGGGCGGCGAAATCTCCATGTATTACGACCCGATGATCGCCAAGCTATGTACATGGGCCACGACGCGCGAAGCTGCGATCGAAGCGATGCGCGTCGCGCTGGATACCTTCGAGGTCGAGGGCATAGGTCACAACTTGCCGTTCCTTAGTGCGGTCATGGATCACCCGATCTTTATTGCGGGCGAAATGACGACGGCCTTTATCGAAGAGCAATATCCTGACGGTTTTAACGGGGTCGATCTGCCCGAGGGTGATCTGCGCCGTATCGCGGCGGCCAGCGCTGCGATGAACCGCGTTGCCGAAATCCGCCGTGCGCGTATTTCCGGCACGCTTGATAACCATGAACGCCACGTGGGCGAGGCATGGAACGTCGCGCTGCAAGGTCTTAGCTTTGATGTGGTGATCGCTGCCGATCAAGGCGGCTCCACGGTCACTTTCGAGGATGGAACGGCACTGCGCGTTAGCGGCAAATGGACGCCGGGCGATCCGCTTGCGAACATGTCTGTGGATGGCGCACCGCTGGTGATGAAAGTTGGCAAAGTGTCGGGTGGTTTCCGCATTCGCGCGCGCGGCGCGGACATCAAAGTGCATGTGCGCACGCCGCGACAGGCCGAACTTGCGCGCAAGATGCCCGAGAAGATCGCGCCGGACACATCCAAGTTGCTGCTTTGCCCGATGCCGGGATTGATCGTGAAGATCGATGTTGAGGAGGGCGACGAAGTGCAGGAAGGTCAGGCGCTTTGCACGGTCGAGGCGATGAAGATGGAAAATATCCTGCGCGCCGAAAAGAAGGGCACAGTGTCCAAGATCAACGCCGCTGCAGGCGACAGCCTTGCGGTTGATGATGTGATCATGGAGTTCGAATAGAGCGATGTCTACTCTCGCTGATCCCCTAGCCGTTCCTCTCACGTGGCTCGCCCGCGTGCGTGTGCGGACGGCCGGGTTCAGCGGGAAAGTGGTCTATTCAGATGCGGACAGCGGGATGACGCGCCGCTCGCGGACTTCGCGTTGCCGCGACGGGGTCTTGTCGATGACGCGGGTCAATTCTCGCACGTCCCACGGCGAGGCTTTTCGTAGCTTTATGCCACCGTCTTTGCCGATCAGCACAAGCATAAACCCACGGGGCCGCAAGGCCTTGCGCAGCGCGCCACTCATGCTTGGGTCTGTGTCGGTCAAAATGACCACATCGCGCTCGCGCAGTTCTTTCGCCGCGCCTTCAAACAAGAGCATTTGCTGCGCGAACCTTGGATCTTCAGCGCTGTCTGCGAAGACCACGACAGGGCGCGCAGTCCACAGAAAGTCGTTCAAATTGTCGCTATCGGAGGCGGTGATCTCCTCCCAGGCGGATGTTTCCCCGGTGACGGGGTCGTCTTGCGCGAAAGCGGGTGAAGCCGCAAAAAGCGCTGCAAAAACAAATGACAAGAACGATTTCATGGGGTCTCCTCTTGAACCCAATATAGGGGGCAGGGCGGTGATTGCGATGGCTGATATGTCATTGATCGCGCAAAATTGCGCCTTTAAGGGAAAAAACATCACTTTGAGCCAGACCTTGCAAGCACGCGCTTGGCCCGATTGGGGGCAAAGCGCGCTATATCGCAAGGGAAACAGGCGTGGACGTTATTTTGCAACTGGGTGCGCATCGCACGGCAAGCACGAGTTTCCAACTCTATCTGCGCCAGAGCAGCGCGGCCTTGGGCGAGCAGGGCGTCGGTTTTTGGGGGCCTGTGCGGCTGCGCGGAGGAATGATGCACGGTGTCATGCCCGATGCGCTGCACGGGCGCGGCCCCATGGCTTTCACGCGCGCTCAGGGGCGCATCGCGCTCAATTTGCAGCGCTCGCAGCAGATGGGCCTCGGGCAAATTATTGTGTCGGACGAAAACCTTCTGGGCAAGATGCGCCACAATATTTCGTCCCACAGCCTCTACCCTTCGGCAGGCGAGCGGATCGCGCGCACGATCGCGGCTTTTCGTGGCAGCGTCCGCGTTATTCATCTCTCGACGCGGTGCCTGAGCAGTTACTGGCCTTCGGCGCTCAGCTTTTGCATTCCACGCGGTTTGCAAGTGCCCAAGCCCGAGCGCTTGAGCGCCCTTGCGCAGCAACCGCGCAACTGGCGCGACGTGATCACCGATATCTCCGCCGCTGCGCCGCAGGCCGCGATTTTCGTCAGCAGTTACGAGCGTTTCGCATCTCGCCCGCAGGCTTTGCTCTCGGGTCTACTGGGCATGCCCGCGCCGCCGCTGGGCAAGCAAATCTGGCGCAATGCACGCCCCGGTGCACAGGATCTGGCGCGCTTGCCGCTCAGCGAGAACGAGCTTGCGCGCCTTACGGCGCAAACCGAGGGCACTACATGGCAACCGTTCTCTCGGACGCAGCGCGCGATGCTGCAAGAACGCTACGCCGACGACCTTTTCTGGCTGCGCGCAGGCGCGGACGGATTGGCACATTTTTTGGAAGACGCGGCGCCTGCACAGATGGGATATCCCGCATCGCAGCGCGCTTTGAGCAAAGGACAGAGATATGACACAAGACAAAACATGGCGCGCCCTGGCTGAAAAAGAGCTGCGCGGACGCCCGCTTGACGATCTGACATGGAAAACGCTCGAAGGCATCGACGTCAAGCCGCTCTACACGGCGGCGGACACCGATGGCCTGCCCCACATGGGGGGCATCCCGGGCGAGGCACCGTTTACGCGCGGTGTGAAAGCGACAATGTACGCGGGGCGCCCTTGGACGATCCGTCAATACGCAGGCTTTTCCACCGCCGAGGCCAGCAATGCCTTTTATCGCAAAGCCCTCGCGGCAGGCCAGCAAGGGGTTTCCGTGGCCTTTGATCTGGCCACACACCGCGGTTATGACAGCGACCACCCCCGCGTGGAGGGCGATGTTGGCAAGGCAGGCGTTGCGATTGACAGTGTCGAGGATATGAAAATCCTCTTCGATCAAATCCCGCTCGATAAGGTATCTGTCTCCATGACGATGAACGGTGCGGTCATCCCGATCCTTGCCAATTTCATTGTCACCGGCGAAGAACAGGGCCATGATCGCGCGCTGCTTTCGGGCACGATCCAGAACGACATCCTCAAGGAATTCATGGTGCGTAACACCTATGTTTATCCGCCTGAACCCTCCATGCGGATCATCGCGGATATCATCGAATATACCTCTGCGGAAATGCCAAAATTTAACTCGATTTCCATTTCTGGTTATCACATGCAGGAGGCCGGTGCGACCTTGGTGCAGGAGCTTGCCTATACGCTCGCAGATGGTCGGGAGTACGTGAAAACCGCCATGGCGCGTGGCATGGATGTGGATAAATTTGCGCCGCGTCTGTCGTTCTTCTTTGCGATCGGTATGAATTTCTTCATGGAAGCGGCAAAACTGCGCGCTGCGCGCTTGCTCTGGCACCGCATAATGACCGACCTTGGTGCGCAGACCGAAAAGTCTAAAATGCTGCGCACCCATTGCCAGACTTCGGGTGTGTCCTTGCAGGAGCAAGATCCCTATAACAACGTCATTCGTACCGCTTACGAGGCGATGGCGGCGGTTCTTGGCGGCACGCAAAGTCTGCATACCAACGCTCTTGACGAAGCGATTGCGTTGCCCACGGACTTCAGCTCGCGCATCGCACGCAATACCCAGTTGATCCTTCAAGAGGAAACCGGCGTGAGCAACGTGGTCGATCCGCTGGCAGGGTCGTACTACGTGGAAAGCCTGACGAACCAGCTTGCTGAGGAAGCCTGGAAGCTGATCGATGAAGTCGAGGAAATGGGCGGAATGACCAAAGCGGTCGCCACCGGCATGCCAAAATTGCGCATCGAAGAGGCGGCGGCAAAACGCCAGGCCAACATCGACAAGGGCGTTGAGGTGATCGTCGGCGTCAACAAGTATCGCCTTGAAAAGGAGGATGCGATCGACATCCTTGACATCGACAACGACGCGGTGCGCAAATCTCAAATCGCGCGGCTCGAGAGCATTCGCGCTAGCCGCGACAACGCGGCCGTGCAAGCGACGCTCGATGAAATTACCCGCCGCGCCAGCGAGGGTGGCAACCTCCTGGAAGCGGCCGTGGCGGCGTCGCGCGCGCGCGCCAGCGTAGGAGAAATCAGCATGGCTATGGAAAAAGTGTTCGGGCGTCACCGCGCCGAGGTCAAAACGCTGGCAGGGGTCTACGGTGCAGCCTATGAGGGCGATGAAGGTTTTGCTGCGATCCAGAAATCGGTCGAAGATTTTGCGACCGAAGAAGGGCGCCGCCCGCGCATGCTCGTTGTGAAAATGGGCCAGGACGGCCATGATCGCGGGGCCAAGGTCATCGCGACCGCTTTCGCGGATATCGGCTTTGATGTCGATGTCGGCCCGCTGTTTCAAACCCCCGATGAAGCGGCGCAGGACGCTGTGGACAACGACGTTCATGTGATTGGTATTTCCAGCCAGGCCGCGGGGCACAAGACCCTCGCGCCCAAATTGGTGCAAGCGTTGAAGGACAAGGATGCGGGCGATATCATTGTCATCTGTGGCGGCGTGATTCCACAGCAGGACTATGATTTTCTCTACAAGGCAGGCGTCAAAGCCATCTTCGGCCCGGGCACGAACATTCCCAAAGCCGCTCAGGACATCTTGCAAATCATCCGCGAGACGCGCACATAATTCGAGCGAGGGTGCCGCGCGCGAAAAGTCCGTGCGCGGACGCTTCTCTGGTCCCTAAATACCTCGGGGGAGCTTGATCTTCGATCAAGCGGGGGCAGCGCCCCCAAACCGCTCGCGCTTATGCGCGAGTAACCCTGTGCACCGCGAATGCAGTGCTCGATTTGAGCGAGTAAAAACCGATGCGTGACTTAAAACTGGATCACCTTGCCGTCAGCGCCGCCAGCCGCGATGCTGCGCGTGCGCATGTCGAAGAGGCGCTGGGCGTTTCGATGCAGCCGGGGGGGGCTCACGAACGCTTTGCGACGCACAACCACTTGCTTGGCCTTGCGGATGGTCTCTATCTCGAAGCGATATCGATTGATCCGGATGCGCCCGTACCCGCGCACCCGCGCTGGTTCGATCTGGACAATTTCTCCGGCCCGCCTCGCCTGAGCAACTGGATATGCGCCGTTACCGATTTGACAAGCGCGCTCGCGGACTGGCCGGAAGCCGGCGATGCGGTCGCACTTGAACGCGGTGCTTTACAATGGCAAATGGCGGTGCCGCCAAGCGGTGCGTTGCCCTTTGACGGGCTGTTCCCGCCACTGATCCAATGGCAGGGCGATCTGCATCCGGCTGCGATGCTCGAGCCGAGCAACCTGCGCCTCAAGGCGCTGACGCTCAGACTGCCGCAGGCGCAGGCATTGAAAGCGCGGCTTGGCATCATCGAAGGTGCGGTCTTGCGTTTCGAGATGGCGCAAGCCCCCGAACTCATTGCTGAATTCGATACGCCCCACGGGCTGCGCGTTCTGACATGATCATTCGAGCCGCTTGTGCCGGTGACGCGGCAGGCATCTGCGCGCTGTGGAACCCTTTGATCAAAGACACCGCGACGACCTTCACGACGGCACCGAAGACCGAAGCCCAGATCACCGCCGATATTAGCGCTCGCGAAGGGGCGTTTTTTGTCGCGGCGCAGGGCGATACCGTTCTGGGGTTTGCCACCTATTTCGCGTTTCGCAGCGGCCCGGGATATGCGCGTACCAAAGAACATTCGATCAACCTTGCACCGCAAGCGCGCGGCAGCGGGGCAGGGCGCGCGTTGATGAGCGCGCTGGAGCTGCACGCAAAATGCGAGAATATTCACAGCCTTTGGGCAGGGATCAGTAGTGAGAACCCTGCTGGCGTGATTTTTCATGAGCGCATCGGCTTTAAACATATCGCGCGCTTGCCCGAAGTCGGTTTCAAGTTCGATCGCTGGATGAACCTTATCTTGATGCAGAAAATCCTGCGCTAGAGGTGACGCTACGCATGGGCATTTGCGGCGATGGCGCGTAAACTTGCGCCATGTCACTTTGGACTCGCATATCAGAAGCGCTTGCAGCGCTGACCAGCGGCGAAGGGCTGACGGCGATTTTTGATCGCTTGCGCAGTCCTCCCGAACGCTCGGTCGCCTTTACCATCGCCGTGATCGCGCTTGGCGCGAAAATGGCCAAAGCGGACGGGCAGGTCACGCGCGACGAGGTGACGGCCTTTCGGGAAGTCTTCCAGATCGGCGCCGCCGATGAAGGCGATGCCGCGCGCGTGTTTAACATGGCGCGCCTCGATGTGGCGGGCTTTGAGGAGTATGCCGCGCGCATTGCGGATATGTTCGGCGACCAGCCCTCGACCCTGTGCGATTTGATGGAGGGGCTATTCCATATCGCCATGGCAGATGGTTTTTATCACCCCGGGGAAAACCGTTTTCTCGAACAGGTGGCGGAAATTTTCGGGTTGCCCGACACGGAATTTCGTGCGCTGCGGGCGCGGTTCGTACCCGACGCGATCCCTGACCCCTACACCGTTCTGGGCGTGACCCCCGAAATGAGCCTCGCGCAAATTCGCGGGGTTTGGCGAAAGATGGTGCGCGAAACCCATCCCGATAGCATGTTCGCGCGCGGCGTGCCGCAAGAGGCGATCCGCATGGCTGAAAAACGCATGGTTGATATCAATCGTGCATGGGAAGAAATTACCAAGGAGCGCGCGGCGTGATGCGCTTTGCCTGCTACAATGTGGAATGGTTCGATCGGCTGTTTGATGATGCAGGCAAGCTTCTTAATGATGGCGGCTGGTCGGGGCGGCGCGACGTAACGCGCGCGCAGCAGATCGCGGCGCTGGCACTGGTGTTTCGCAAGATCGACGCGGATGCGATCATGGTAATCGAAGCCCCCGATGATCACGCGGATCGCTCGGGCACGCGCGCGCTGGAGGGGTTTGCCGAAGCGTTCGGGCTGCGCACCTCGAAGGCGTTGATCGGGTTCGGCAACACCACGCAGCAAGAAATCGCGCTGCTCTACGATCCAAGTAAATTAAGCGCGGTGCATGATCCGATCGCGGCTCTGGACGACGCGGCTGCCCCGCGCTTCGACGGCGCGTTTCATATCGATCTGGACATCGACAACCGCGAGGATGAAGTCACGTTTTCCAAACCGCCTTTGGAATTGGCGCTGGAAACGGCGCGCGGCACTAAGCTTCGGATGATCGGCGCGCATCTCAAAAGCAAGGCACCTCACGGCGCGCGCGGGCGCGACGAAGTCATGCGCTTTTCGATCGCCAATCGACGTAAACAACTTGCCCAAGCCGTCTGGCTGCGTGCGCGCATTGACGGGCATCTTGGCGCGGACGAACATCTTATGTTGCTTGGCGATCTGAATGATGGTCCCGGCCTTGACGAGTACGAAAACCTGTTCGGGCGCTCGTCAGTAGAGATTATTCTGGGCGAGGCGGGCTGTCCGTGTTTGTTTGATCCGCACGCGGCGCGTGCGCTGGCGCGAAAAATCGGCGGCGCGCCTACGACGGCGCGATTTTTTCTGAAACAGGACAATCGCTTTTTGCAGGCGCTACTCGATTATATAATGGTGAGTGATAATTTGCGAGCGAAAGCAAAGTCCTGGCGCATCTGGCATCCGTTTGATGACCCTGAATGCTGGGAGAATGAGAGCCTGCGCAATGCGCTTTTGACTGCGTCCGATCACTTCCCTGTGACGCTTGATATCGACATTTGATCTAAAAACCGGAGCGATGCGCTACTATGTCGAGGCTATGAAACAGATTGCACTCACCGCTGCCTTGGCCCTCGCACTGGCATTGCCTGCGCAGGCCGAGGACACAGCGCCCAAGACGGGCCTTAATCTGATGGAGCAGGGCGCGCGCCTTTTGTTTGAAGGCTTGATGGAAGAAATGGAGCCCGCGCTGCGCGAGATGGAGGGGCTGTCCGAGCAGCTTGAACCGGCATTACGCGGTTTCGTGCAGAACATGGGACCTGCGCTGGGGGATTTGCTGGAGCAGGTCGAGGATTTCTCGAAATACCATGCACCGGAAATACTGCCGAATGGCGATATCATTATGCGGCGCAAGTCGGTTGAAGATCTGGAATTGCCTGAGGGCGAAGTTGAGCTTTAGTCGAGTTCCGGCTTGGCGTGGCTTATCGGATCGGGGCTAGGGTCAGGCTTCCGTTGAGGGTTTGGTGAATTTGACTTTTACCTCGGCGTCCAATGAGGAGGCAAGCGAGGCGAGGCGCGCTTCAGCAACTTCGGAGAACAGCGGTTTGGCCGAAGGGTGCAGGCGCAATTCAAGCAGTTTTTTCTTCGGGAACCAGCGCATTTCGCCAAGTTGCGTATCCTTCTCCATCCAGAGCATAGCGCCGAAGCGCATAGCCTTGCCTAAAATTTCCGCCTGTTTCTGCTTTTCGGGCGGCAGCAAATCGAACAGATCGTCAAAGCGTGTACCCTCGCGTTTGTTGCGATAGCGGTGCAGCAAGGCGAGGCCTAGAAAGACGCGCTCAGGATGGCTGAGACCGCCAAGATTGGCGCGGGTCGAGTTGTCGAAACACACTTCGGCGCGATAATCTGGATGGGCGCGCCAGCTGACGTCATGCAGGGAACTGGCCGCTTTTATCAACCGCTTCGTGGTGTAGGGTGCGGATTTGAACAGTGGAATGATGAAGTCGTAGAGCGTTTTGCCAAAGCCCGGCATGCGCGCATCCTTGGCTTCGGCAAAGCGAGCGGATTCGATTAACGGGTCGCGATCGCGCAATTTTTGCGGCATTTGCTCGTAGAGCATGCCCTCGCGGATGCCATAGCTGGATACGGCGATATCGGTGGGTTTGACGCGGGAAACCAAGATTTTCAGTACTTCGGAAGCGATCGGCACCAAGGCCATGCGCGCGCTGGAAATACCGCAGGCGCTGCGCAGGTCTTCGATATCGGATTTGGCGATATATTTAACCGTTTCGCGCACGGATTTCGGGGTCATACGGTATTCATGCAGCACATGCAAAGGATAGCCACGACGGTGCATGTCGATGCGGGCAATGGCGCGCCAAGAGCCGCCAACAAGGAACAAGCGGTCCTTTTGCTCGCCCATGCGCTCGCACAGATCATCAATTACTTCTTTGGCGTAGGTTTTGCGCGCCTTCGCGCCGCCTTTCATACTGAGAAGTTTCAGCGGGCCGAGTGAAGAGCTTACGCATTTCCCCACGTGGCCATCACGAATTTCCGCAAGCTCCATGGATGCGCCGCCGATATCACAGACCAGCCCATAGGAGCCGGGCCAACCGAGCAGGACGCCCTGTGCCGAGAGGCGTGCCTCCTCAGGTCCATCAATGATGTGGACGTTCAAACCGGTCTCCCGCAGGATATCGGCGCAAAAATCCGGCCCATCGGTCGCATCGCGCACAGCGGCGGTGGCGACGGCCGTAAGGGGCGAGATACCGAGGCTTTGCGCGATGGCCTCGAACCGGGCAACGGCGGCAAGGGCGCGTACGCGCCCCTCGGGGTTGAGATGGCCGGTTTCCGCGATGCCCGCGCCGAGGGCACACATGACTTTTTCGTTGTAAAAATAGGCCGGACTGCGCGCTGCACCGTCAAAGATCACAAGGCGTACAGAGTTCGATCCGATATCGACCACGCCAACACGCGAGAGTTTGCGCACGGAAGGATCGTTGAACAATGGCCGCCCGAAGGGGCCGTAGTTTACGGCGCTAAGCTGAGGGGCGTCAGATCGGGGGCCAGCATTCATCAGATCATCCGCGCTATCATTTCTTGTGCCAAGGGTTTACCCGATCACGCCAGCAGGTCAATTGCGCAAACCGTTTTAGCCCGCCTCGTCGATGGTATGGGTCAACTTGGGCACATCCGCAGCCCCCGCAGAGCCGCGCCCCGATAGCGAGGGGTTTTCCATGAAGAACTTGTGACAATTAAAGGCGAACTGTCCCTCGGGCACGATTTCGCGTGTGAAGGAGCCATCCGGCGTCATCAGCCAGCTTTGCGCGACGTCAGCCAGATTGGCGGCCATGATCTGACTGACGATCTGCGCTTTGACGGTGGCGTTGTTGATCTCCACCAGCGTTTCGACGCGCCGGTTCAGGTTGCGGCCCATCCAATCGGCAGAGCTGATGAACACGCGCGCCTTCTTGTGGGGCAGGCCATGCCCGTTGCCGAAACACACGATGCGCGAATGCTCGAGGAAGCGGCCAACGATAGATTTGACGCGGATGGTCTCGCTGAGGCCCTTGATGCCGGGACGAAGGCCGCAGATGCCGCGAATGACCAGATCGATTTTCACCCCCGCTTGTGAGGCCGCATAAAGCGCATCAATGACTTCAGGATCAATCAGCGAATTCATCTTGGCCCAGATCACGGCAGGCTTGCCCGCGCGCGCGTAATCTGCTTCCTGCGCGATCAGCTCGAGCAGGCGGGGTTTTAGCGTCAGAGGTGAAATTGCAAGGTTTTCCAAGGCGTCGGGGGGGGCGTAGCCGGAGAGATAGTTGAACACTTTGGTGGCATCGCGGCCGAGCTTTGCGTCGCAGGTGAATAAGGAAAGATCAGTGTAGATGCGCGCTGTAATCGGGTGATAATTGCCGGTCCCGTAATGCGTGTAGGTGACCAGATTGTCGCCCTCGCGGCGCACCACTGTGGAAATCTTGGCGTGGGTTTTGAGATCGAGAAAGCCGTAGACCACATGGGCCCCCGCACGCTCGAGACGGCGGGATTGGCGGATGTTGGCAGCTTCGTCAAAACGCGCTTTCAGTTCGACCAGGGCAGTGACGGATTTGCCATCTTCTGCCGCTTCGCACAGGGCCGAAACGATGGGCGAGCGTTTGGAGGTGCGATAGAGCGTTTGTTTAATCGCCACCACATCAGGGTCGCGCGCGGCCTGCGTTAAAAAGCGCACGACCATATCGAAGGTCTCGTAGGGGTGATGCAGCAGCATGTCCTTTTGGCGAATGGCGGCGAACATATCGCCATCATGATCCTGAACGCGCTCGGGCACGCGGGGCATGAAGGGCGGCCAAAGCAGATCGGGGCGCGCGTCCGTCACCAGCTCCGAGAGGTCGGCCATGCCGATCATCCCGGGCAGTTCGACGGTTTCGGCTTCCGTGACGCCAAGTTCGCGCATCACCAGCGCCTTGAGCTTGGCCGGGGCGTCGCCCGTGTAGGTCAGGCGCACCACTTCGCCGCGTTTGCGCCGCTTCAGCGCGACCTCGAATTCGCGCACCAGATCTTCGGCTTCGTCCTCGACTTCCAGATCGCTGTCGCGCAGCACGCGAAAGCCGAAATGGCCTTTCATTTTGTAGCCGGGAAACAGGCGGCCAAGGTTTTCCACCAGCACATCTTCGAGCGGCAGATAGCGTAGCAGGCCATCGGGGGCGGGCAGGGTCACGAAGCGGTCGATCTGCGCGGGGATCGGCAAAAGCGCAAGCAATTCGCGCTTGTCCGCCTGGCGCTCCAGTTGCAGCGCAAGCGAATAGCCGGTGTTGGGGATAAAGGGAAAGGGATGCGCTGGATCAATCGCGAGCGGTGAGAGCACGGGAAAGACCTTGTGCAGGAAAACGTCAGCGACGTAATCCTTGTCGGATTTGCTTAGATCAGCCCGCTCGACAATGGCGATACCGGCATCTAGCATTTCGCTGCGAATACCCTCAAGCGCGCGCTGCTGGGTTTGCAGCAAATTGCGCGCGTCCTCATTGATCAGCACCAATTGCTCGGCGGGGGTCAGCCCGTCGGCGGCAGGTGTGGCATTGCCAGCCTGCGCGAGTTCACGCAGACCCGCGACGCGCACGGTGTAAAATTCATCAAGGTTCGTGGCAGAAATCGACAGGAACCGCAGGCGCTCCAGAAGTGGCACGCGGGGGTTCTCGGCCTCGTCCAGCACGCGCCAGTTGAAGTTGAGCCAGCTGAGCTCACGGTTTACGAACCGCGCAGGACCGGCAAAATCTACATCGTCCAGCGCGAGGGGCACAGGGGGAGGCGCTTTGAGAAAGTCAGCTTGCATCATCATCGCCCTTTCGTTTTTCGGCGTAGCTTAGCAATGTTTCCACTGGTGCGACCTTGTCCAGAACCGCAGAGGCAAAGGCGCGCGTTAACGGGCGCTTGGCATCCAGCGTCGCCTTGTCGAGGGTGGCGACGATCTGCTGCGCTGCCGCGAAAGAGCGATCGATGCGGCGCGCAAGAAAGGGGATGACATCGGGCGCAGGATTAAGCTGGCGATCCATGAACAACTTCATGAGCAGAGCCGTGAGCAGCGCATCATCAGGGGCCTCGAGTTGGGCGATCTGGATTGCGTGCAGCCGGCTTGCCAGATCTGGCAGGCCGAGCGGCCAACGCTGCGGCGTGTTTTGTGCGGTAATCAGCAGGGGCTGCCCTTCGGCCTGCGCGAGGTTGTGCAGGTGAAACAGCACTGTTTCCAGCGCTTTATTGCCTGCGATCAGGTCTGCGTCCTCGACCACCACAGGGCCTTGCGACAGGGCAGGCACGGCGGCTTCGTCCAGCATGCGGGCATCAATTATCCGCGCGCCGCTTTGCGCAGCCCAGACATGGGCGAGATGGGTCTTGCCCGCGCCTTTTGGGCCAATCAGGATCAGCTTGCCGTTGCTCCAGTTTTGCGGTGCATCGATTAGCGCAAGGGCAAGCGCATTTGAGGGCGAGACGAAGAAATCGTCGCGCTCCAGCGCGAGGCGCGCAGGTAGATCGAAGCTGAGTTGGTTTGGCATCACTTACTCGCCTGCGTTGTCTTTGGGGGCTTCGAGGCCAGAATAGAGCCGGCTGCCCATGTATTGCCCGACGAAAAACCGCATGACCACGCCAAGCGCCGCGGCGACAGGCACGGCGACAAGCATGCCCACAAAGCCAAAGACCGAACCGAAGACGGAAAGCGAAAGCAACAGCCAGACAGGGTGCAAACCAACCGAAGAGCCGACGAGTTTGGGCGTAAGCACGTTGCCCTCCATCACCTGCCCGATGATGAAGACCCCCGCGACGAGGCCAAGAGATACCCAATCGCCCCAGAATTGAAACAGGCCCAGTCCGATGGCAAGCGAGCCGCCGACCAACGCGCCGACGTAGGGAATGAAAGTGATTAGCCCTGCGATAAAGCCGACCACCAGCCCGAATTGCAGTCCCACCAGCATCAGAGCGATGGCATAATAGGTGCCGAGGATCAGACAAACGGTGCCCATGCCGCGGATGAATGCAGCCAGAGTTTCGTCGATCTGCTTGGCCAGCATGCGCACGGTGGGGGCGTGATCACGCGGCAAAAGCGTGTCGATCCGCGAGGTCATCTTGTCCCAGTCGAGCAACATGTAGAAGGCGACCACGGGGACGATCAGGAAGAGCACGAGAATATTGATGATCGAGGAGGCCGAGGACAGAACGGTGCTTAGTAATTCGCCGCCCTTGGACTGGATCGTTTCGCCGATGCTAAGCAAGGATTGATGCAGCGTAGAGCCTTCGTCGAGCGCTTGGGGGAAGCGTTCGGACAAGAAAGCGCGCAGATCGGAAAACAGCTGCGGTGCGATGTTGAACAGCGAAATCGACTGGTTGATCAGCGTCGGCACCACCAGCAGGACCATGACGATGAAAATGACCACGGCCATCAAAGTGATTATCGTCGTAGCAAGCGCGCGCGAGCAGCCCATCCGCTCGAGCCGGTCCGCGACGGGGTCAAGGAAATAGGCGATTGCGCCGCCAAGCACGAAAGGCAACATCACATCGCCGAGATACCACATGGCCAGCAGAAAAACCGCGGTGGCGATGCCCCAATATTTGAGCTGGTCTTTGACGGGATGTGCCATGCGCGCGCCTTTGATTACTTGATTGCGTTAGACATCGCCTATGCCGGGCTAGGTTTCAAGGGGCGCATGGGGGCCAGCCCCCGTCTCGGCAGGCCGAGACTCCCCCGGAGTTTATTTGGCAAGATGAAGGGGTCAAGTCTTGCTGGGCCTTGCTGGTTATAGCGTGAGCGCCTAAACGGGAAGAAACCAGAGTTTTATGAGGGACGTTCCATGCGCCTGAGCCGATATTTCCTGCCGATCTTGAAAGAAAACCCTGCGGATGCGCAGATTGTCAGCCACCGTCTGATGCTGCGCGCGGGGATGATCAAGCAGTCCTCGGCGGGGATTTATTCGTGGCTTCCACTTGGCTTCAAGGTGTTGCGCAAGATTGAGAATATTGTGCATGAGGAACAGCAGCGTGCGGGGCATATTCCGATGTTGATGCCGACACTGCAATCCGCCGATCTTTGGCGCAAGTCGGGGCGCTATGATGCCTATGGCCCTGAAATGCTGCGCATCAAAGATCGCCATGACCGCGAGATGCTTTATGGTCCCACGAATGAAGAACTGATCACTGACATGGTCGGCAATTTCGTGAACAGCTATAAATCGCTGCCTTTGACGCTTTATCATATCCAGTGGAAATTCCGCGACGAGGTGCGTCCACGTTTCGGCGTGATGCGGGGGCGCGAGTTCCTCATGAAGGACGGCTATAACTTTGATCTGACCAAGGAAGACGCGCTGCATGCCTACAACCGTCACTTGGTCAGCTACCTGCGCACATATGAGCGTATGGGCCTGCAAGCGATCCCGATGCGCGCGGATAGCGGCCCGATTGGCGGCGATTACACCCATGAATTCTTGGTGCTGGCCGAGACGGGCGAGAGCGAAGTGTTTTATGACAGCGAAATCACCGATCTGAAATTCGGTGAGCGCGCGATTGATTTTGATGACAAGGCAGCCTGCCAGTCGGTCATGGAAGAGTTCACATCGCGCTACGCGCGCACGGATGAAACCCACGACGAGGCCGCGTTTAACGCGTTGCCGACCGAGCGCCGCCGCACCGCGCGCGGCATCGAAGTGGGACAGATTTTCTACTTTGGCACAGAATATTCCGAAAAGATGGGCGCGAGCGTTCAGAATGAGGATGGCGAGCGTGTGCCGCTGCACATGGGCAGCCATGGCATCGGTGTTTCGCGTCTTTTGGGGGCGATCATTGAAGCGTCACATGACGACAACGGGATCATCTGGCCTGAGGGCGTCACACCATTCCATTGCGGGATTGTGAACCTCAAGCAAGGTGATGAGGACGCCGATGCCGCCTGCGAGGCGCTTTATGACAGCCTAACGGCGCTTGGCCTTGATCCGCTTTATGATGATCGTAAGGAACGCGCGGGTGGGAAGTTTGCGACAATGGATCTGATCGGTCTGCCATGGCGCATTACCGTCGGGCCGCGTGGTCTCAAGAATGGTGTCGTCGAGGTCACGTCGCGCCGCACGGGCGAGAGCGAAGAGATGCCACCAGAGCAGGCGATCGCCAAGATCGCGGCCATTTACGCGGGTCTCTAGGATATGTTTGCGCGCGCGCTTGCTGTTGTTGCCGGTCTGAGCGGTGCAGCGGGCGTGTCGCAGTTTCCTGAGTACTCTCAACAGTATATGCAGCGCCTAGGGGGCGCTGTTGATGAACTGTCGCGCTTCATGGATGATTTTGACGCGGACGCGGGACGCTTTGAGTTAAGCCGAGAGGCGGCGCTGGTGGATCTTGCGCAGGGCGGTCAAATGGGCGCGGCGCGTGCGGAGAGTATGGTGGAGACCATCGAGCGCCATGCGCGCCTGTCGAGCGATCTGGAGCAAATGCAGGGCCTTGGCCCGTTCAGCCGCGCGCGATATGCGGCGCGCTTTACCGATGGTGAACTGGCGGGGCGGGTTTGGGAAAATTACAAACCTGCGCTGCCTGTGACTTTTGAGGGGATCGTTTTTGCAGCGATTGGCTTCCTCGGCGGACTGGCGCTGCTCTCTGGGCTGATTTACCTGCTGCGCTTGCCTTTGATACTGTTTCGGCGCACCCCTAAACCGATTGATACACCCGAATTGGAAACCTGAGCCTTGGCCAAAACACCTATTCCTTTTGCCCGTTTCGAGTGGATGATCGCATGGCGATACTTGCGGGCCAAACGCGCCGAGGGCGGGGTGAGCGTCATGACGTGGATCAGCCTCATTGGCATCACCTTGGCCGTTTTCGCATTGATCGCGACGCTGTCGGTGCGCTCCGGATTTCGCACGGATTTTGTCGGGACCATTTTGGGCGCGAACGCGCATGTGACGGTCTATAAATCGGCGGAGCAAGATGAATTCGGCCGCCTAGATCGCAAGATTTACGACTATGACGAGATGGCCGCGCGCCTTGCGGCAGTGGAGGGCGTCACGCGTGCCGCGCCGCTGGTGCGCGGGCAGGTCATGGGCAATAAGGCGGGGCGCAATACCGGTATCGAAGTTTATGGTCTCACGGCAGAAAACCTGCTGACGGTTCCCAAAGTCGCTAATCCCGAGGAAAGTTTCGGCGATATCAATCGCTTCGGCGAGGGGATCGCCATCGGCTCTGGCGTGGCGCGCGAACTAGGGGTGTCGAGCGGGGACCGTATCAAGATTATTTCCCCCAATGGCGTCAAGACCGCGTTTGGCACGTCGCCGCGTGTGAAAGCCTATGAAGTCACCTATATTTTCACCGCAGGGCGCTATGATATCGACCGCACGCGGGTCTACATGCCGCTTGCTGAAGCACAGAGTTTCTTCAACCGCGAGGGGGCGGTGGACGAGATCGAGGTGATGGTCGAAGAACCTGAAGAGATTGACGCGATCCAGCTTGCGCTTTTGCGTGCGGGCGGGGATCGAGCGCAATTATGGGCCTGGACCGACGCCTCTGGCGGCTTTCTGCGCGCGCTTGAGGTGGAGGACAATGTGATGTTTGTGATCCTGTCGATCCTAGTGTTGATTGCGGCGATGAATATTGTGTCGGGCCTGATCATGCTGGTGAAAAACAAAGGCCGCGATATCGGGATTTTGCGCACCATGGGGCTGAGTGAAGGCTCCGTGCTGCGGATTTTTTTCATCTGCGGCGCGTTTACGGGCATCATCGGCACAGCGCTTGGCGTCATTCTGGGCTGTTTGTTTGCGATCTATATCGATCCGATTTTCTCTGCCGTTAACTACTTTGCAGGCGGCGGGGTCTGGGATCCGTCCGTGCGTGGACTCTACCAACTTCCCGCCGAATTGCGCTTTGAGGATGTAATGTCGGCGGTCAGCCTCTCGCTGGGACTATCTTTTGTGGTGACGATTTTTCCGGCACGGCGCGCCGCGCGAATGAACCCTGTGGAGGCGCTGCGCTATGAGTGATTTGATCCTTGAGCTGAGCGGCATTGCAAAGGCCTACAACAAGGGCAAGGCGAATGAAGTGACCGTGCTGCGCGACATCGACCTGAGCGTCGGCGCGGGTGAAGTCGTCGCGCTGGTTGCGCCATCTGGCGCGGGGAAATCGACGCTGCTGCACATTGCGGGTCTGCTCGATACGCCCGACGCGGGCTGCGTGAAGATCGCAGGGCAGGACATGACTGGGATGAGTGATCGAAAACGCACCGCGATCCGGCGGATCGACGTGGGATTTGTCTATCAATTCCATCACTTGCTGCCTGAATTTACCGCGCTCGAAAACATCGTTTTGCCGCAACTGGCCAATGGTGTGCCGAGCAAAGAGGCCGAGGCGCGCGCGCTTGATTTGCTCACCCGCGTTGGCGTTGCGCCGCGCGCGAGCCATCGCCCTGCGGCGCTTTCGGGGGGCGAGCAGCAGCGCGTCGCTTTTTGCCGAGCGCTTGCCAATGCGCCGCGCCTGATGCTTGCGGACGAGCCGACGGGCAACCTTGATCCGGGCACCTCCGATCAGGTGTTCGCAGCGCTGATGGAGCTGGTGCGCGGCACTGGCCTGTCAGCGGTGATCGCGACCCACAACCTCGATCTGGCCGCGCGTATGGACCGCCAGTTGCGCATGGAAGACGGGCGTCTGGTCGCGCTTTGATCCGTGTGGCTGAATCCATTTTTCGACAGATTAGCGGGATATCCGAAGCCAAATACTATTGGATCAAAGATATCGGCATGTCAGCCATCTAACTTGTTTTACTCAGTAGGTTTATCCTGGATTAGTCATGGATTAACCATATTCGGCGTCGCCGTGATTGTGCCTTTCGAAGGCTTGGCCGAGCAGGGCAAGGACATGATCGCCTCGCATCACGGTAGCAACACGCCCGCGCGCTGGCAGCGCACATCACCGCTACGATCGGGGTGACCCTCTGGTTTTCCGGCGACAGTCAGATTGAATTGAAAGGTTTGATGGAGGCGGTTTATGAAAGCCTGATCAGCTTCGTCGATATTCGCCAGACCTGAGACCAGACCTGAGTTCAGGCTTTGATGCCTTGACGCCAGCGGGCAGATTAAGCACCGTTCGCACAAATCAGCCGAAGGGGCCATCATGCCGGATATTTTCGTTAGTGAGATCGAAGCGATCACGCACAAAGCGCTGTGTGCCCATGGGGCTGAGGGCTGGATTGCCGCTGAAATGGCGCGCGCGGTTGCTTGGGCCGAAGCGCGCAGCAATCGCATTTGCGGGCTCTATTATGTTGAGAGTTACTGCCAGCAATTGCTAAGCGGGCGGGTCAGCGGTGTGGTCGATCCGGTGGTGACACGCCCCTTGCCCTCGCGCATCGAGGTGGATGCAGGGAACGGTTTTGCCCAGCCTGCTTTCGCGCGCGCGCTGGATGAAGCAGTGAGCGCCGCCAAGGAAACCGGCATGGCAAGCGTGGCGATTCACCGCGCGCATACCTGCACTGCCTTGGGCTATTTCACGGAAAAAGCAGCGAAAATGGGAATGATCGCGATCGGCATGACCAACGCCTCCCCTATCGTGGCGCCGCCCGGTGGCCGCACACGGGTGATCGGCACCAATCCCATGGCCTTCGCCGCGCCTGACGGTAAGGGTGGCATTGCGATGGCGTTCGATCAATCCACAACCACAGTCGCGCTTGGCCGGATCACCATGGCGCGCGCGGCTGGCGAAGCGATCCCCGAAGGCTGGGCCGTGGATGCGAATGGTGCGGCGACCACCGACCCTGATGCGGCTTTGAAAGGCTCGCTCACCTCGCTTGGCGGGATGGAGCAGGGCTATAAGGGCTGGGGCCTTGGCCTGATGGTCGAATTGCTCGCCGCTGGCATGACGGGTGGCGTGGCAAGCCGGGATGTGAAACCGCTCAAAGCTGCGACCGGCGCGCCGCATGGGCTTGGGCAGTTCTTCATGCTGATTGACCCTGCTGCCAGCCCTGCGTTCTTTGATCGCCTCGGTGCGCTTGGCGCGGCCGCCATTGAGGACGAGGGCGCGCGTATGCCGGGGCAGAACAAACGCTTGAGCGACCCTGTTGATGTGCCACAGGCGCTTTGGGATTTGATGGTAACGCTCTCCAACGGCCCCGCTCACGCAGACGTGTGATGCAGTTGAGGCGGGCTTGCGTCACATAAAGCAGATGAAACGTATTCTCTCTTTGGCGCTCGCCGCCTCGCTCCTCGCGACTCCAGCCATTCAGGCAGAGCAAATCCCGTTTGATGAATCGTGGAAAGAGCAGAAATTCTCGCTGTTTTCCAAGAACAGATACAGCTTTCAGGATGCCACCTTGGGCGTGCAATCGGACGGCTCGGTTTCCATGGCGTATCGCGCGGTGCCTGAGGGGCTTTGGGGCGCCATCGAAGCCTCATGGCGATGGAGCGTGGATCAATCGGTCCCCGCCACGGACCTTCGCAAAAAGGGCGGCGATGATCGCAACCTTGCTATCTATGTCGTGTTTCTGCCCGAAGCGGATGCGCAGCGCCTCAAAGGCGCGGGCATTCGCAAATTGCTTAGCGCGGACGCGGCGCGCGTGCTGGTCTATGTCTGGGGCGGCGATCACGGGCGCGGGCAGATGCTGAGCAGCCCTTACTTGGGCGCGCGCGGCAAGACGGTAATCTTGCGCGATTCTGGCACCGGCAGTCATTCGGAAAGCGTTGATCTTGCGGGGGATTACCGCCGTGCGTTCGGCGGCGTGCAGGGCGCTGTGGTCGGCCTCGCGATCTCTGCGGATAGCGATGATACGGACACTGCGGTGCGCGGCGCGATCAGCAATCTGAACCTGAATTAGGCCTGCTGGGTCAAGAAAACTCCGGCCGCCATAAGCGCAATCCCACCCGCGCGCGTCATCGAGAGCGGGTTGATTTGCGCGCCGAACAGCCCGAAGTGATCGATCATTGCTGCGCTGATCAACTGCCCCAAAAGCACGAAGAACACCGCATTGCCCACCCCGAATTTGGGTGCGATGAAGGTGATCGAGAGCACGTAGAACGCGATCAAAACCCCTGCGAGCAAGAGGTGTTTAGGCGCATCCAGCACGCTGGCTTGCGCCTTGAACCCGCCGATCAAATAGACCGCAAGCGCGCTGGTAAAGGCGATCGCGAAGAGCACGACAGAGGCCGCAACGGGTGATCCGATCCGCCCTCCGAGCGCGGCGTTCAAAGCAGCAAGAATCGGGATGCCGATCCCTGCGCAAAGCATCACGAAAGCATAGCTGGTTGTGGGCATCACCTGGCCTCATTCAAAGGTGTATTTGCGCTAGATCAACGCACGGTGCGCGCGATGGTGCAAGCTGATCCTGAGCAAAACGGGAGACAGACATGCGAAAGACATGGATTTTAGGACTGGCAGCATTGGCCGCATCAAGCGTCGCGGGCTGTGTGCCGCAGGAACGGGAGCATACCCAGCCAAGCGGTAAGCGGCTCTATGCAGAGAATTGCGCGGCCTGCCATGGACCAAGCGGGCAGGGCGATGGAACTTTGGCGAAAGATTTGTTCATGCCGCCGTCCGATCTGACCGCCTTGAGCGCCAATAACGATGGGATTTTCCCGCGCAACTATGTGGTCTCTACTATGGACGGCTATGCACGCGGCGAGCATTTCAGCGGCGCGATGCCTGAATTCGGCGTGAAGCTGGCGGGCAAGGATGTGATCATGGAAACAGGGGACGGCGTGGTGACGCCAACGCCTGCCGCGCTGGTGGCTTTGGCGGATTATATCGAGAGCCTTCAGGCAGATTGATCTAGGCCAAGTAGAAGGTCGCGGTGGCTGTGGCGACGGGCTTGCCCGATGGCTCTGCGAACATCGTGGCTTTGGTGAACAATAGCTGCTTGCCCGCTCTGACAACCTCCGCTTCGCAGCGGATATGTGTGCCAACGCCGGGGCGCAGGAAGACGGTGTCGAGGTTGGTCGTCGCCACTGGTTTGAGCGCGCCATAATGCGCGAAACAGGCGAAGGCCATGATCGTGTCCGCCATCGCGGCGAGCGCTTGACCCGAGAGGATATCGCCCACGCGGGTGAGGTCGGGGGTGATCGGCATGGTGGCGGTTGCGGTGCCTTGGCCGAGGTCGGTGAAGGTCAGATCGAGCGCCCGCACCCAAGGCGCAAAGTATTCATCTAAGTAGGTTTGCGCGTTTGCTGGGGTCATATCGGGAGTCCGTAGCGAGAGTGGTTCATGCACTCTACGTTCAGGATTGCACCCTTTGCAATGATGCGCCTTTTTGGCCGGAATAGCAGCTTGCTGCCCGGCCAGCGCCAGACCAGCCGCTAGGGCCGGCGCTTTGGCGACTTTGGTTATTCCCGTTGATGGGGTGTTCGGATTTTACTGGGATAAAGTGTGCTGTTCGAACTGTGGAGCGCCTGCCCACTGGTCTGGCGCTGGCCTTGTAGTTCAGCGAGAAGTCACGAGAACAATGTTCGTGAAACCGACAAAAAGACGTCGGCTGATGGAACTGAAATTAAAAAGTATGCAACTATTGTTGTCAAAAACAGTAATCGCCCTTCGGACTGTTTTTCATACTGACAATAATCGAATTCTGCATCTAGAAGAGTTGCCAAAAACTCCTTTGATTTCGATTTGGCTTCTTCCGCCGAGTTGACTTTTGTCATCAGAAACCAAAATTCTTCGAATTCCATGCCTTCGCAGCCGGAAACTTGGTTTCCTACCGCTTTTTCAACAAATTGGTTAAGGTCGTGTCGCGTGAACTGTACATCATCGAATTTGCCCCAATTGTATTTTGTTTCGAGCCGAAAAAACGTGTTAACGAAATCAGAAATTATCCAATTTCGGAACGCGTGTTCTCTAAACTCTAAATGGTTTCGAGCGACTAGTGTTGGTCTCGGTGCACGCCATTGAAACCAAGCGAAACAGGCAGCTAGTAGAACTAGTCCAAAGTAGATGAATTGCATTCGCAGCTCACCCGACAAAAACGTTCCGTTTTCTCCTGAAATTTCACTGAAAGAGATTTTTCCGACAACGTAATCGTTAGCAAGAAGCAAGTATCCGACCAATGGAAAGGCTATTATTGCTCGTTTGCCAAGAATCTGAACAAGTCGGCTTAAGTTTGACCAAGTTAAAATCCCTGCATTTGATCGGATTTCATCAATCCTCAAACATCCAACTCCTCAACAAACTGCGCGTTCTCCTGAATATACTCGAACCGCTTCTCGGGCTTCTTGCCCATCAAACGCTCGACCAGATCACTCGTCTCGCCCGGTTCGTCCTCGTCAATCGTCACGCGGATCAGCTTGCGGGTTAACGGGTTCATCGTGGTGTCTTTCAAATCCTTCGCGTCCATCTCGCCCAGACCCTTAAAGCGGGACACGTCGATGCGGCCCTTGCCGCCGATACCCTTTTCAAGATGTGCGTTCTTTTCGGCTTCATCGAGGCAATAGACCCGTTTTGGCCCCTGCGTTAACCTAAACAGCGGTGGGCAAGCGAGGTAGAGGTGACCCGTATCAATCATCGGGCGCATTTGCGTGAAGAAGAAGGTCATCAAAAGTGCTGCGATATGCGCGCCGTCCACGTCCGCGTCGGTCATGATGATGACCTTGTCATAGCGCAGATCATCGACGTTGAATTTGGTGCCCAGATTGACGCCAAGCGCTTGGGACAGATCGTTAATTTCCTGATTGGACCCGATCTTGCCCGAGGCCGCACCAAGCACGTTCAGGATCTTACCACGCAGCGGCAAAAGCGCCTGTGTCTTGCGATCGCGCGCCATTTTGGCGCTGCCGCCCGCGCTGTCGCCCTCCACGATGAACAACTCCGTGCCCTCGCGGGTTTTCGAAGTGCAATCAACCAGCTTGCCCGGCAGGCGCAGCTTCTTGGTGGCACTCTTGCGCTGGGTCTCTTTTTCTTCGCGGCGGCGCAGGCGTTCTTCGGCCCGTAGCACCAGAAAATCAAGGATCGCACCTGCGGATTTCGTGTCTGCCGCCAACCAGTTGTCGAAGTGATCGCGCACCGCGCCCTCGACCAGTTTCGCGGCCTCGACCGTGGCGAGGCGGTCCTTGGTTTGGCCCACGAATTCAGGTTCGCGGATGAAGCAAGACACCAGCGCGCAGCCGCCCGTCGTCAGATCGTCGCGCGTGATCAATGCGGCCTTTTTGTTGCTGGCGAGTTCGCCGTAGGCGCGGATGCCCTTGAGGATCGCCGCCCAGAAACCCGCCTCATGCGTGCCGCCCTCTGGCGTCGGGACGGTGTTACAATAGGACTGGATGAAACCATCGCGCGCAGGCGTCCAGTTGATCGCCCATTCGACCTTGCCTGCCGTGTTGAATTTCTCTTTGAAGTCCACAACGCCCGCAAAGGGTTTGTCGGCGTAAGTCGATGATTTCCCAAGGGTTTCAACAAGGTAGTCGGATAGACCGCCGGGGAAGTGGAAGGTGGCTGTGGTCGGCGTTTCGCCATCGTCAATCTCGGATTTCCAGCGGATCTCGACACCGGAAAACAGGTAGGCTTTTGAGCGGATCGACTTGAACAGACGCGCAGGTTTAAAACGGTGCGAGCCGAAAATCTGCTCGTCCGCATGGAATGTCACGGTCGTGCCGCGCCGATTGGGGGCTGCGCCGATCTTTTCCACTGGTCCGAGCGGGATGCCGCGCGAAAAGCGTTGCTCGAACAACTCCTTATTGCGCGCGACTTGCACGACCATGGAATCGCTGAGCGCGTTCACTACAGAGGCACCAACGCCGTGCAGGCCGCCGGATGTCTCATAGGCATCGCCCGAGAATTTACCGCCCGCGTGGAGCGTGCATAGAATGACTTCAAGCGCGGATTTGTCGGGGAACTTGGGGTGTGGATCAATCGGAATGCCGCGCCCGTTGTCGCGGATCACCATGGAATAATCGGCGAGCAACTCCACCTCGATACGGCTGGCATGGCCTGCCACCGCTTCGTCCATGGAGTTGTCGAGAACCTCGGCCACAAGGTGATGCAACGCGCGCTCGTCCGTGCCGCCGATATACATGCCGGGCCGTTTGCGCACGGGTTCCAGCCCCTCGAGCACCTCGATGGAGGACGCATCGTAATCGGACGGCTCTTGGCCGGACAGAAGGTCATTCATGTGTGCTGCTCTTGTTATGGGGCCTCGGGTTGGGTCGCATTATGACAGAGCGGGCAGGGCGGGGGAAGTGGTGATCCGTGCTGAGCCTGAAGGCGAGCGTCAGCCTCTAGGGTGGCGATCCTATCGGTCTTTCCGAGGTGTTTTATGTGTGCCGAAAATATCCACAGAAGGAGCGGTGCGCTTGCATTGGTCACATCGCCAGCCCGAGGGAGGGGCTGGAACTGGACGGGACGCTTGTGCACCTGTTAAGTGGTCCGGGTCTTTTCGAGCGTAGTTTCGTAGCTTACTTGTAGATTTGATCCGCAGAGTCTGGGATGAAAAAAAACATATCAGCGCTTATGCGTTTTTAGGGTCAGTTTTACCTTTCAAAATTTCTTTTTCGTTGGGATCGAAGAGAAGAGGCTCGAGAGCTTTTTGAGCAGCTTGAGCGGCGCGAACAACAGCTTTCCATGCTGGGTCTTTGAGGATTGCTATGTGATCGTAGTCATCATTGGCGGGGGCGTCATATCTATCGGCGATTTCGTGAAATTGATCGATTGCGTCAGAGAGTGTCCGATCTTCTGTGTATGAGTAATTTGGCCCATGCTTCCAAACCAAAGGAGCATGACAACAATGACGATTTCCAAAGAATTACTGGACGAGCTGCTGAGCGGCATTAAACGGCCCGAAGATCTGCTGGGTGACAAAGGCCTGATGAAGGAACTGAAGGTCCGCCTGATGGAGCGAATGCTGGGCGCAGAGTTGACGGAGCATT
>NZ_MUHR01000013.1 GCF_002105285.1 Planktotalea arctica | reverse complement strand
CCAGAGCTGTCCGGGAATTAGTGAAATACCTGTCCGGTAATTACTGAAACGCCTGTCCGGGATTTACTGAAATCCGTGTCCGGGAATTAGTGAAACCCGCACCCACGCCTAGGACGCCGTCATCAATCGCTCATCCTTCTTACCACTGAATCGCCACAAAGGGCCACGTACGTTCCCGACCCGGCCCTCCTCTGCGGCATCTTTAGGTGCTACTTGCTGCCTCGATCTGCGTCTTGCCCAGCATATCCACGGACCCAATTGACCCATATCAGAACCGGATCATAAGGTTGACACGCTAGGGTGTGGCCGATCATCATGTTCGTTCGTGCATCATACTGCGCATTGGAATTAACCGCATATCTCAGAAGGGACTGACTTCCTCACCTGAAATGTCCGGATTACATGGTCAGGTTCACGTTGCGGTTTATGCGGCAGACGAAAATCTAAGAAAGGTAAATCTCCGTCATTCTCTGGAATTTTGCGCCATCAAGGTTTTCGAATGCGGCGCCAGTAATAATGAGTTGCACACTTGCAAAGTCGTCTTGTTTCATTAACTCAACAAAAGGCTGGACAATGAAGTTTTCCTTGTCTGCGATAGCTTCGCCAGAGAATTCACCAGGTACATCAATGATGGACAAACCTGGATAATGACAATCGAGTTTGTTGCTTAAAGATAACAAGCCATAGTGGTACGCCATAAGAAAATACAACGAGTCTGTACCTCCCAGAGCCGATTGCCAGCGACGTCTCCCAACTCTAAAGTTGAAGCCAGATTTTGTTAAATCCACACTGATCCCACTATGTCGCCAAGAACCCGGACGATGTAAGTTAAGAGAATTTAGGTAGTCGTTCATGCCGTTTTCAAGCATGTCAGCCGCAGCGTCGTAATCTAATGAATTAGACAAGGAATCCACTGATTTCTTCAGAGGTGCGATTTTCTTTTCAAGAGCTTCTATCTTTGCATCAAGGCCCTTACCAAGATCTACAGCCGCACCAACCCTACCTAGTTGTCTTTCGCGCTCAATCGCCTCACCCAGTTTCACGTCTATCGCGCTGATTTCCTCCTGTGAAACCGCTGATACAGCTTGCCTGGAAGGCTCAAGTTCTCTTTCAACACTCCTGAGCTCTTCCTCATTTCTGAAGATTTCTGCCGAAAACCGAGTGACATCTTTGGAGAGGAGGCCGACTAGGCTCTCGACTTCGTCCAACTCCCCCTTTAGGCGATCTCGTTCAAAACGAAGTCGAACCTTTCCAAGTCCTTCGACAACTGGCTCTGATGGTAAATGTTGGTGGCATAGAAAACAGTTATCACTTTTTGCACTGACCGATTTAACTGTTTGGTCACAGGCTGGGCAGTGACTTATTCGAATGTCCGAGATGACGGCGCCCGCATCTTCAGCACGCTGTATGCGTGACAACTCGTCAGAAAGCTGTTGTTGGTAACGCTTCATTTCTTCGGTTCGCTCTTGCGCTTTTTTGAGCTCTTCCCGACTCCTTTCAAGTCCAGTCAGCAAGGTAGCACGACGTTCCCCAAGCTTGTTGAGATGCCCCCGAAATTCAGGAGCTATCTCCGAATTTGAACTTCTTTCAAGAATTTCTATACGGCGTTCGCGAAGCCCGGTTACTTCTTCAGAAAGTCGTTCGTGCGCTGCAACCAGTGATGCACTGGTGATGCTAACGGTCATTCCAGGGTCGGCCAAGATGTCCCGTGCAACATCATTAAGTGTTTCACTGTATTGCTCTTTTCTTGCGACCAATTTCCCAAGGTCGATCCTAAGCTGTATGAGTGTCCCGTAGTCCTCAGTGTAGATTGCCTCCGCTAAGCCCAGAAATTGGAGCAAGCATGCATGTTGTTCTCTCTCTGGCTGTTTATCTGCGAGATCACTCCAAAACCTCTGTTGGCGGTAAATATGCCTAAGCAGCATTCGGAAGCTTAATTCCGGCCAAGTTTGGCCTGACATTGGATTTCCCTTTGGGAAGTGCAGGATTGGGATATCTAGTTTGCCCATCAGCCAATGCTGGAATTCTTGGCCCGACTTTCCGTCACCGTCTACGAATACCTTTGAGCGAGCTCCGGCCTCCTGCCACCGCCGCTCAACCGCGAACTCGTCATCACCAATTTTCAAGTAGACACTGGCAGCATCGTATTTGTCGGCCAAATCTGTTTCTTCGTCTGCTTCATATGGGTTCCCACCGGTGTCGCCGAACAAGAAATCAAGCGTCTGAAGCCACTTGGTTTTGCCTGCATTGGGCGGGCCAACTAGCAAATTTACGCCAGTTTGAAATTCCAATAATTCTGTGTTCCCTGTGGAGCGGCGTCGTTCAATTCGAGAGATGCTCAAGTGTTTTTGTGACATTAGTCGATCTTTTCTCCCATCGGACGCTTTCCAACTTCCTCGTCAAAGAGCCGATATATTAGGTCTTTGAGATAGCTGCCTGATTTTCCGCCAAAAACTCGCTTTACTTCACGCATATGACCGACAAGTTGGGAGAAGGAATTCAGTTTGCCTAGCGCCTTAGCTTTTTCAGCGCCAAATTCTGTAAGTGCAATCTGATATGATTTTCCAGACTTACTGATTGAAATTAACCCCTTAGCCTCAAGATGAGCTAGTATATGGTAGTATCTTTTGTCCCATGGTCCGTAATGATGTCTCACCATGGCAGATTCCACTTGTTCGTCATGAGAGTGATTTTCCGGGTTTTCGGCGTCACTGGTTTCCGATGCTTGAGCCGAAGCAAAGAAGTCCGGATATCGCACAAAAAAATCTAGCTTCGCCATTTTGGTCAAGCCGTTGATCCGACCGCGAACACCACATAGGTGCATTAATAGCATTAGACGTGCTGCATGGAATTCGACAATGTCGTCTGCCAAAAGCGGCAGACTTACCGGTTGGCCTCCTAGTCGATCCAGAGACCTCACGCGGAAGCCCCCGTAAAGCGAAGAAGACAGCGATCAGCAATGTCATACAGGCAACCTTTTAGGAAAGCTGATTGATCTTCTTTGTCTACGCTTAGTTCAGAACTTATTTCATCCATGCGTTTAATACAAAGGGCATAGAACTCCGAAGGATTTAATGTGAGTTCCCCAGCCATGTACTGGGCACGCAAAGTTGCAATCTCAGAGCGAGCACGCTGTTGCAGACGGCTTACATCACTTGTGTCTAGGTATTTTGGTGCTCGTGTCTCTTCAGCATATTCTCTACGAAGCTCAATCGCCAAAGCTATTTGATCTTCGGATAGTTTGGCATCTTGCATCTTTGTTTTGAGCTTTCCTCCAGATTGATCCGAGGCGCCATCGAAAATTTCTGTAGTCCTTGCAATCCACCATGTCCTGAGATGAGCGCGCGTGATGATCTTCCGGTGGCCGTCTTTACCCCATTTCAAATCGCCAGCGGTTTTGGCTTTAGACCTCAGTTCGGTTTGCACTACCTCTATTTGCTCAGGCAGTAGGGGCCGCCCCTCGGCTTGCGCCAGCTGGATCAATCTAAGAAGATTGTCGCGTTCGACAGAAGCTTGACTATGGCATACTTCCCAGATGCAATTTTCCAGCCAGAAAGCATAGTCATTTCCCTTTGGGGATTTGAACTCTCCAATGCGAGTTTCAAACTCTTTGGAAAGTTGGATCATACCCAAGACTTCTGCTGCTCGGCCAGGGGCTGAAAAATCATAGGTTAGTGGCCTGAGTTCGCTAACCACGTCCCTAAGTGTAACAATCCTGAATTTGGATATTTCTTTGCATTTGTCGCGTCCCAGTGAAATTTCGGCTATCGAACTGCCGACCTTTTTCTTGTCGCGAGCGCACACATTGGCAACTGACCACAAGGAGTCAGGTTCACCAGCCTTAACCTGAACATACTCAACAGTCCGGTGCGCTTCGCCCTGTAGCTGTCGTACAACTACAATGTCGTCCTGTGTCTCGCAGTGAATTTTCAATATTGTAGGATCTTCGAGCATGCAAATTAGGAGACGCACGGCGACCTCATCCTGGTAACTAAAACCAGTACGAGCAATCGGGCCCCCTTCTTCGTCAGGAACCGCGTCATCTACGGACGGCCAAGAAGCCTGCGTCGTCAATTTTTGTTCCAATTCAAAAACTTACCAATTGCATTCATTAATACACGATAGGTACATATCTTGCTTCACTTATCAATCAGAAAGAGCATTTTCCTGAAAGCAGTCGCCCTTGTTTGCATGCCCGCTAACTCCGCTAACTGGCTAGCTTGCAGTTGTTGTTGATCGGTGCACCCAACACCCACCAAGGAGGTGTCCACACTTTGCCAGCGCACGCGAGATTATTCTTCTTTCCGCGTTTTCTTCCAAACCCTAAACAAATCCCCGTCGGCATCCTTCAATGCCTTTTCGACATCGACCGGTGCAAGAAGTTGTGTGACAGATGCCATTGGGTGGAACTTCGGCGTTTTTGCAGTCCAGTTACCTTTTGCATCACAGTGATGATGTGCAGCGTTAGTGAACATATGCTCTGGCAAAGGAATTTTGGCTTTTGCGTTGTGATAGACATTCAACCTTTCAATCCATGACTCATCATAACCTGGAGCGTTGACAATTCCCTTGAAGTATAAAGGATTTGTTGCATCAGGATCGTGGTCGACTAGAGTGCCTTCACGGATCATGAGAACCTTTCCGTTGCCAAAACCTGCGGACAATCCGATACGATTGAATTTCGAAACTGTTCCGGCAGTAGTTGAAATAACTGCACTGATATTCTCTGCCTCTAGAATGTCAAAGAATCCGGACGGGATGGTCTTTCCTTGCCAGTTATGACTTTCAATCTTGCTCGCGTTTATTGTTGGCCTACCGTTCTGGCCAAAAATAGTGCTATACGAAAAACCAAACAAGTATCGCTCCAAGGCGGATTTTGTATGCACCATTGAGCCTGGAGATGAAAAATCTGCGATAGCCAATACCAGCGGAATTCCAGCAGTATGATCATGTTCCCAGTATTTTTTTCCCAATTTGCTATATAATGGGCTTCCAAACTTGATCGGCATGTAATCCTTCAAATAGGCCGTTTGCTGTTCAGGCGTATCAGTCGGCGGAGGAGGCACAATTTCCTCCCCGTTACGTGTTGGCCCAACGGTTACGGCTTCAATGGCCATTTGACCTTGAAGGCCCGAACAGCAGAAATCAGGAACAGCTTTTTCACGATCAATCACATACCCAAGCTCAATCAACATCGAAAAAAGGTATAGCTCCCAGATACGCTGATCAAATCCAGTCGTTTGAAACTGTTCGACAAAATTTCCGTCAGCATCTTCGTACCAGCGCATCATTGGTTCGATGATTTCTTTGGCTGGAGAAAACGCGCCTTCGTTTACCAAATTCATGAAGTGGGGGTTCAAACGTTCTGGTTCGTGAATCGGTGTGAAGAAATCGACCGGATCACCGACCTCGTCTCCTTGGTGATGCTGCTCGGCGGGGGCGATTAACGCCTCTTGCATTCTCAGCTGTAGTGCATCCAGCGCCTCCTCCTTTGCCCGAAAGAAATCAGTCATTGCCGTCCATCGAAAGCGCAACTTCTTGTCCTGCCCGAACAGGATGCCGGAGAAATCATCGTCTGATCGGTCTCTGATCAGCATTCCCATTATCAAGCCATTCGCGCCTTCAAAGTAAGAGATTTCCTCGCCATAGACTTGCGACATTGGTTGGCGTGCATAGCCGGCTATGGCGTTGAAGCGAGCAATGGAGATTTCTTTCAACTTATGACCCCTTTGATGTCATGAGTTTCGTGTGGAGGGGAGTAATACACGTCAATGTATTGTCACGCTCAACGACTGAATGCAAAACGCAGTCGCCATTGATCAGGCGAATGGCAGGACATTCTGGCGTAACCCATAAGCATTTTGGCAAACTACAACCGGCAGGCACATTTTGCACCCGATTTGTACACCAGCCCAGTTGCCTTACTTTTATAGCAGTCTCGGCGTGGAGCAAATATCATGCATTTCGATCCAACGAGGAAGACCGGCCGTTCGGACATTGCGCAGCGAAGGTGTCGAAAGAGCCCACTTTACCAAAATTCTGCGATGCCGCAAATGTCAGCTGTCGCGGTAAAGGCAAAAACGTTCAGCAACCACTTGTGTTTTGAACGGGGTTTGTGGAAGCATCAAACGAATGCTTTTGCGGGCGTGCCAAATAGGAGGGTTTTTGGTGCGCAAACAGTGAGAGTTGCTTAATTCTGGCGATGTATCTCCGTCGGTGCTATCAACAATAATATGGCACAATCACTTGATCGTCTCGTCGAACGTCAAATCCAGAAAGCTCTCGCGGAGGGCAAACTTCAGGAACTGGAGGGTGAAGGCAAGCCGCTGCCGGATCGCGCAGGCGAAGCGTTTACTGATTTAGCGACTGCCGTTGCTGTCCGCATCATGGCTGAGGCGGGTGTATTGCCCGAAGAGTTCAAGATCAAGAAACTGCTGGATGCCGCAAAGCAGAATTATAGAGATGCGGAAACCGCCGAAACCAAGCATCTCGCAATGGCTTTAATTGCCGACTTAGAACAACGATACAACATTGCCGTTGATGCCCGCCGACGATTTATGTCGTCATAGTAAGGGCTTTCATAGACTTTAGATGCACCCGAATGGCCTCCCAAAAACGACCGTTTGTTGAACGGTTAGTCGGACCGGGCATTGATGCACTTGCAGCGAAGGTCTCAAAAGTCCCGCAGTCAGTAAGTTTATTCATGACGCAGCGAACGGCATTGTTCCCTGAACCGGCCACCCGTGAACATCGCAGCGAAGGTACTGAAAGAGCCCACTTTGCATGATGCTGCGATGTGGATGAAAGTCCGCAATGGGGGGCGGCTCTGATCCGCTAATCACTCGGCAACATTGCCCGAGGAGTCATACTGACTGAGGGAACTTCTTCTGATAGTCTCAGAACATGAGCAATCCAACCAAACCTGCACATCAGAAGATCTCGTTCGTCACAGCCAAGGATGGGACTCGTATCGCAGTTGCAAGAATGGGTAAGGGCCCAACCATTCTCAAGGCGGGCAATTGGCTAAGCCATGCGACCCATGATGGTGAAAGCCCTATCTGGCGGCACTGGCTGCAAGAGCTTTCCCGGGATCACCAATTCATCAGATATGATTTGCGCGGTTGCGGGCTTTCGGATCGGGATGTCGAAGACATTAGTTTTGATGCTTGGCTGTCCGATCTGGAAGCGGTGGCGAACACCATTGACGGACCTGTTACACTTCTGGGCCTGTCACAAGGGTGCGCACTTTCCATAGCATTCGCCCTGCGGCACCCCAAAAAAGTGGAGCGGCTCATTCTGATTGGATCATATGCTCAGGGCATGCTGGCGCGTGGTGACGCCACAAATACACAACTTGAGGCGGATACCCTTGCAAACCTGGTCCGACTTGGGTGGGGCAAAGAAGTGCAAGCCTTTAATCAGGTGTTTACCCACCTCTTTGTTCCATCTGGTACGCCAGAACAGCATAGTTGGTGGCGACGCCTTGAAAGAGAGAGCGCATCGCCAGAAATCGCGCTCCGCACATTGGAGATCCTGCATAAGATTGATGTTTTGGCAGATGCAGCAAAGCTCGACGTGCCCGCCCTCATTTTTCATGCAAACGACGATGCGCGCATTCCCTTTGATGAGGGCCGCAAGCTGGCCGCCGTCATTGCTGGCGCCCAGTTTGTTGCGCTGGACACCGCAAACCACATCTTACTCGAAAATGAACCTGCCTGGGAGGTGTTCCTCAAAACGCTCCGTGCTTTCTTGCCTGAGACAATGACACATCGTCCAGTCCGTGCCGCTTACCATCTGACCAATGCCGAAGAAGATGTTGTTGCACTGGTGGCCAAAGGAATGGGGAACCACGAAATTGCCGCCGTTCTAGGGAAGTCCGAAAAAACGGTGCGTAATCAAATCACTGTGGCACTCGACAAAGTCGGTGTGCGCAGCAGATCAGAATTAATCGTGAAGATTCTTTCTGACGGATAGGACATTCGCCCCAAGGGTTTGCGCATCAATGACTTGCAACTGGGACATCCGCCTCATGCGGGATTTTCGTCTGTGTGGTTGATTGCTCCTATCAATCACAGATGGGAACAGCACATGTACAGTAATATCGAATTTGCGTCGGAGGGCGCGACGTTACAAGGCAGACATTACCACTCGGCTGGGAACGCAAGACCTACAGTCATCATGGCCCACGGCACCAGTGCTACGATCACAATGGCGATCGATCGCTATGCTGAAGCCATCTTTGAGGCCGGATTTGATGTTCTCCTGTATGATCACAGAAATTTCGGTCTAAGCGGTGGTGAACCAAGGCAAGAGATAAACCCCTGGGTGCAGGCGCGCGGATACCGTGACGCCGTGGCGTTTCTCAGAGAGTCCCTGCAAGCGGACCGTGTTGCTCTTTGGGGGGATAGCTACGCCGGTGGCCTCGTTTTGGTCGCAGGTGCCCTCATCGAAGACGTTTCTGCCGTCGTGGCGCAAATACCCTCGTGCGGCGCAACTTGGCCTCAGGGTCCAACGGAGGGCACCGCCTTCGATACCCTTCGCGACCTATTTGAAAGCGCGGATGTGCGCGGTGAGCCGGCAGACGTTGCTGGCCCTATGCCTGTGGTCTCGCTTGATCAGATAAACGCTCCGTCGCTGCTCGCGCCGCCACAAGCGTTTCGATGGTTTCTGGAGTATGGTGGTCGGCACGGCAGCGGCTGGGAAAACAAGGCGACGCGGGTCATCCCGAAGACGCCGGTCCCCTGCTCTCCTTTGATTGCCGCTCCTCACCTTAACATGCCAGTCCTGATGATGAACGGTAGGAATGATGAGATGTTTCACTGCAATCCAGAACTGCAAAACGCTGTATTCGATAGGATAGCGGGACCAAAAGAGAAAGTCATTATTGACGGCGGACACTTTGGCCTTTTGTGGGAGGATAGTCCGAACTTCCTGAAAGCCATAAACACGCAAATCGAATTTCTCAAACGGGTGCTTTAGCACTTAATTCCAGCAGCGGACCTTGGCGCAACAGCAGTGAATTAACACTATGTCCGCACATTGGACCTTAAGATTTCACCGGGGCTACGGCGGCTTTGCGGACCCTTTACTACTTTTGTGCAAAATTCTTGAACTTCCATCCAAAGCCCCCTTCGACCGCGTCTGCGTTGTGTTGAGCTTTCTCTCCAAATCAGCAACCCGCTCGATCACGGCATCGAAAGGCGGCGCTTGTCCGAAGATCATGCCCGACATCGCGCGGTAGTCGCGGCGCAGATCATCGAGCATTTTTCCAACGGGACTGATGGAAAATGTCGGCGCCACTGCGGTCGCGAGATCAAAGTCCGGGCGGTTGAAAAACATGCGCGCGTGGGCAACGCAGTCGGCACCAAGCGCGCGATCCGCCAAAGCTCTCTCGCCGAGGTCCGACCCCAGAAGTTGATAGGTATCGTAATAGTGTCGCGACACGCGCTGACCGCTTCCTTTCAGTTCTCCACGGATGTCGAACCAGCGGCGCAGGCCATGCAGGATCACGATCTTGTCCCAAAATGTCCGTTCCGCGTCGACGATGGTGACATTCCCAACAGTCAGATCAATATCCGGAACGTCTTCCGCCAGATAAGGAGTAATTTTGCGCACAGAATTGGGATCAAGTGCGGATTTTGCACCAGACTCGATTTTCACGGCCTTGGCGATGTAGGCATCGACCGGTGTCGCGGTTGGATACCGCAGGTACAACGCCTGGCTGTCTTCTGGATCAGGCTCGATAAAGAACCGAGCTGGGTTCAGGCCGTTTCGTCCGGCAACGTCCGAAACAATCTCGTTTAGCCCGCCAAAGAACTGGCCCTGGATGTAAGTTTCGCACGCAGCCTTGATCGCATACAGCGCCTTGCCGCGTTTCTTGCCGCTCAAGGCCTCAAGCTCTTCTATGGTTGCGGCTTCTCTGAGATCGTCCCGGAACACTGTGACGTCAATATCCTCCGAGAACCGGCGGATTAGCCCAAAGCCCTTTGACAAGGACGTGCCACCCTTGAACAGAAGCCTTGGCCCGTCCGGCAATCCGTTGAACAGCGCGTCGAGGGTCCAACAAACCCAAAAGTCCTTTTCGACATTCTGCGGTGTGGTGCCCAAGCGCTGCGCTGTCGTCGTGAAAAGGCCAAGACGAGTCTCATCATCCGCCGAGATGATGCGGTCGAACGCAGGGTTCACGCGGCACCTGCCTGCTCTGCCAGGATCGGGCGCAACAAGCTTTGCATCCAACTCGGCAATGTCGTTAGCCCGTCCTCTAGATCGTCGCGAAGGCGCTTGCCTTTCGTCGGATCCTTGAGAAGCGCCGTCAGGCGGCGGATCAGGACCTGATCCTCGTCAGACTGGCCCATCGTATCCCGTAGCCAATGCAGAGCTTGGACAATGCGCATAGCTGGCCGTCCGGCCCAATAGAGCTTGCTGGCAGCTGTTGGTTTGAACACGATGTCGAGCTGGCCAAGGGAGATCGATTTCAATCGGGCATCCGTATGCACCAGGATCTTGGCCGGGACAGCATTGGTGAGACCCAGATCGTTGGCGGCCGTCATCCCATCGACAAGGACGCGTATCTGATCTCGGCGTGCAATGGCATCAATCACTTCGCGAGGATCTGCCGGGCTGTCTTTCTGGGTCAGGCGATTGGTCGACGGTTGATCGTAGAGGCCACGATCCACCCGGCGCAGAGCTCCTGCCCGCGTCAGTCGTTGCAGCACTTTGTCCACGGCATCACGCTCGCCGAGATCCAGAAAATCCCTCGGCGTCCAAACGCCCCGCGGCGTGCCATTCGTAATCCGTGTCAGGATATCGCTCTTTAGATCTGTTGATGCATGTTCCATGTCCGAAATCTGTAGCATGATTTCGGACATGATGGAAGTGACTTGTCCGAAATTTGCATACAAGCATCGGACACCTGAGTTCAACAACCAGAGTTCCAAAAAGGAAGCGTTCATCCCCCAAAGCCATCGGAGTGAGAGAGTGGAGGCTGTTCCCGTGACGGGTTTGGAGGTCGAGAGAGAGGCTCCCGACCGCCCGTCGCGGGAGATACCCAATGAATACCCAAATTATCGATGCCGGGCGTAACGCCAGTGGCGGTTACAAGGTTGATGTGTCACGCGGTGAAAACGTGGATCGCGTCTCGTCGGAGTGGTTCTCGCGCCCCGATGATGAGCGATACCTGTCCCTCGACGACCTCTTCGCGTCTGTGAAAACCCGCGCTGAGCAGAGCCGAACACGGACCGTGGAGAGTGCCGCGATCCGGGTCGAGGCGCATCGCGATGACCCCGAGAAACTGGGGTTGGTCCTACCCGGGGCCGACGAACCAATCGCGCCGACGCATTGGAGCTTTGGACAATTGTCGAGCATTGTCGGCGCGCCTGCCGCCTATCTGCGTCAGTTGCCCGCACCGCTTGCAGGCATCAACCTGCAATATGGGCTGACCAACCACCGGGCAGAGCAGATCAAGACCATGGAGGTCGCGAACGGGCGCACGGAACTGCGTGCCGTCACCGGCCCCGACTATGGGCGCATCTACGACCACGAACTGGTCTCCGCCGTGCAACGCATCGCGGGCAACGGCACCGGTGATACGCGCTGGAAGGTGCCGGGCGTGCTGGATTGGTCTACGGGCATCTACAATCCGCGTGTGGACGTGACCAAGGAAACAACAACGCTCTATGCCTCGGATCGTGATGTGTTCCTGTTCCTGGTCGACGACATGAACCCGATCGAGGCGGGGATCCTGCCCGATGGTTCGCCAGACCTCTATTTCCGCGGGTTCTATTGCTGGAATTCGGAAGTCGGTGCCAAAACGCTGGGCATCGCCAGCTTCTACCTCCGTGCCGTCTGCCAAAACCGCAACCTCTGGGGCGTCGAGGATTTCCAAGAGATCAAAATCCGTCACTCGAAATATGCCGCATCCCGTTTCGCGCATGAGGCCGCCCCGGCCCTCAAGAATTTCGCCAACTCATCGCCCGCGCCCTTCATCGACGGCATCCGCGCCGCGCGCGAGAAGATTGTCGCCCGCAACGACGACGATCGGTCCGATTTTCTGCGCAAGCGCGGGTTCTCGAAAGCAGCGGCGTCGACAATCATCGACGCCGTCCTGACCGAAGAAGACCGCCCGCCCGAAAGCGTCTTTGATTTCGTGCAGGGCATCACGGCGGTCGCGCGCAACAAACCCCAGCAAGACGCGCGGTTGGAAATGGAAACCCGCGCCAAGAAGCTTCTGGAAGCTGCCGCCTGAACAACGTCGCACCCAGATTGTCCCGGTCCGTCCCTTCCCCAGAGGAAGAGGTGGGTCGGGTTTTTCGTGACGGGTTTGAAGGTCGAGAGAGGTTCCCGACCGGCCCGTCGCGGAGAACCCCGATGACCAAGCAACAGAAAATCACCCTCAGCGCCTCGCGCGATATCCCCTTCAACAAGCTCCTGCTCAGCCAGTCCAACGTCCGTCACACCAAGGCGGGTGTGTCGATTGAGGAGCTGGCCGAGGACATCGCCCGGCGCACCCTGCTGGCCAGCCTGACGGTCCGGCCCGTTCTGGACGAGAGCGGCGCAGAGACTGGCATGTTCGAAATCCCGGCGGGCGGGCGGCGTTTCCGGGCGCTGGAATTTCTCGTCAAGCAGAAACGCCTCAATCGCACCGCACCTGTGCCCTGCATCATCCGCACAGACGGCCTCGCCGAGGAAGACAGCTTGGCGGAAAATATCCAGCGCGCGCCTTTGCATCCACTCGACCAGTTTCGCGCCTTTCAGGCGATGCCCGAGAAGGGCAAGAGCGAGGAAGAGATCGCGGCCGCGTTCTTCGTCTCGGCCAGCATTGTCAAACAGCGGCTCAAGCTTGCCGCCGTCGCGCCGTCCCTGCTCGACGCCTATGCCGAGGAGGAAATGACTCTCGACCAGCTGATGGCCTTCACGGTCAATCCCGACCACGAACGGCAGGAACAGGTCTGGGAAGCGTTGCAGCGGCACTACTCCAAGCAGCCCTATGAAATCCGCCGCATGCTCACAGAAGGCGCGGTGCGCGCCTCCGACCGTCGCGCGCAATATGTCGGGCTGGACGCCTATGTGGATGCGGGCGGTGCGATCCTGCGCGACCTGTTCCAGACCGATGATGTTGGTTGGCTGCAGGATGCCGGACTGCTCGGCCTGATGGTCACCGAAAAGCTGCGCGAAGATGCCGAGGCCATTCAGGCCGAAGGTTGGCACTGGTTCGAGGTGGATACCGACTTTCCCTATGGCCACACCTACGGCATGCGGCGCATGGCGGGTGAGGTCGAACCGATGACCGACGAGGAAGTGGCGACCTACGATGCGCTCAAGACGGAGTTCGAGAAACTTGAGGCAGATCATGCCGATGCCGACGAATTGCCAGACGAGGTCGATGCGCGGTTGGGCGAGATCGAGACGGCGATGGAGACGTTGCAGGATCGTCCGGTCCGCTTCGAGGAGGACGAGTTGGCAATCGCCGGGGCCTTCGTCAGCATCGACAGTTCGGGGCGGCTGCGCGTCGAACGCGGCTATGTGCGTCCGGAAGACGAGCCGGCCCTTCCCTCTGAAGATCAACCTGACGCGGGTACAGCCGATGCGGATGTTGATGACGCCGACATTGATCCTGACGCCGGAGCACCACATGACGAGGAGGACGAAGACGACGGCATCAAACCGCTCTCTGACCGCCTCGTCACGGAACTGACGGCACATCGAACGCTGGCCCTGCGCGACGCACTTGCGGGCGATCCACATATCGCCTTCGTGGCAGCCCTGCATGTGCTGACGCTCAAGCTGTTCTACCGCTACGGCCTCAACAGCTGCATCGAGATCGACCCGCGCAGCGCCGCCTTCTCCGCCCAAGCCCCCGGTCTGGCCGATACCCCCTCGGCACAGGCCATCGAGGCGCGGTCTGAGAACTGGGTCAAGCACCTGCCCAAAGCTCCGGAAGACCTGTGGGAGGTGCTGATCGACTTCGACAGTGACAGCCGTCAGGCCCTCTTCGCCCATTGCGTGTCGCTGACGCTCAACGCGGTGCAAGCGGCCTACAATCGCCGCCCTGGGGCACTTGCCCATGCCGACATTCTGGCCACTGCGCTGAGGCTCGACATGGCCGCAGTGGGCTGGACACCAACGGCGGAGGCCTACCTGTCACGCGTGACCAAGGCGCAGATTCTCGAAGCGGTGCGGGAGGCCAAAGGTGACGATGCCGCTAACCGGATCACGGGCTTGAAGAAGCCTGAGATGGTGACTGCCGCCGAAGAGTTGCTGCATGGGACCGGCTGGTTGCCCGAACCACTGCGCACACCGGGCGACGATGCCACAGTATCAGAAGCGGATAAGCCAGCGGTAGCCGAGACCGGCGCTGACAGCCCCATCGAAGCAGCGGATATACCCGGTGCGGACGATACGCCTGAGGTCGAACCGGTCGCAGCCGAGTAGCTCAGTCTCCCTCAACCAACCATGGACCCGGCCCTCACGCCGGGTCCTTCCTCTTTTATAGCAAGAGCACTCCGATGACCGAACCAGACACCACACCCGCCTCGACCTTCGACTTCGCCGTTTGGGAAGCTGAACGTCGCACAATTGAAACGCCAAAAATGGCCCCAATCGCAGCGGAGCGCCGAAATGACGGCAATTGGGCTATCGACCAAGACGATGGCCCCGGCCATCCTGACGATACGAGGCAGGACAAGCAGTGCACCGCCGCGGAATGACAACGTACTCCCCACTGGGTCCTCCGCGAGGTGGGCCCTTTTTTCATTGGAGGTATCAATATGTCCCGTTCCATTGTCGATCTGACCGAAGCGCTCGCCAGCGATGCTGAAGCTGTTTGTCGGCACTACCTATCGAACGGGCATCGTGAAGGCGGTTACTGGATGGTTGGCGATGCCCGCAACACGCCCGGACGCTCCCTGTTTGTCCGTCTCAAAGGGCCGCTTTCCGGCAAAGGTGCTGCAGGGAAATGGACCGATGCAGCCACCGGAGAGCATGGCGATCTGCTCGACATCATACGCGAGACCTGCGGTTTCGTCGATTTTGCCGATATCGCACAAGAGGCCCGGCGATTTCTCAGCCTGCCGCCTCCAAAACGCCCAGACGACATAGCGTCCCGATCTGATCCCGCACCGACCGGATCGCCGAAAGCAGCCAAGCGGCTCATTGCCATGTCGCAGCCGATTGCGGGGACGCTGGCCGAAGAATACCTGCACAACCGTGGACTGACAGCATTGAACAACACCGCAAGCCTGCGGTTTCATCCGCGATGCTACTACCGACCAGATCGGCATTCCGAGACCGAAATCTGGCCCGCCCTCATCGCATCGGTCACCGATCTCAATGGCGCGATCACCGGCGCACATCGCACGTGGCTTGATCCGAACGGCTTCTCGAAGACAAACTTGGGCAAAGCCCCAATCGACACGCCTCGCCGTGCGATGGGCAATTTGCTCGGCCACGCTGTCCGGTTTGGCACCGCACGCGATGTCATGGCAGCAGGTGAAGGCATCGAAACCATTCTGTCGCTCAGAATTATCCTGCCCAATCTGCCGATGGCCGCAGCGCTGTCCGCTGCCCATCTTGCCTCCATCCGCTTCCCACTGTCCCTCCAACGCCTCTATATCGTCCGTGACAACGATCCAGCCGGCGATGGTGCATCGGCTCGCCTGACCCAACGCGCCGAAGAGGTAGGCATCGAGGCTATCCCCCTGTCACCGCAGTTCGGTGATTTCAACGACGATCTCCGCCTGCTTGGAGCCGATGCCCTCCGAAACGCGCTTCGGGTCCAGATCGCGCCGGAAGACGTCGCCCGCTTCATGGATGCTGCAGCTTTGACCGCGAACGAGGCCGCACCCGGCTAGTGCACCCCCGCTGTGACCAGCAAGGGAGGTGCCCCCAGCTCGGTGGGACGCGCGACCCCGGCCTTCTTGGGAGGGCGACCGGACGGCAAACGGAACGGACCCGCAACGCCTGCGCCCGGTTCTTTTCCGGCGGCGGCAGAGCCGCCTTTCCATCGCGAGCCAAAAGAACCGGCCTCCAGCCTCCTCCGCTGCGCTGCGGCCCATGCGGGTGCAGGTCCGCCCCGCCTGCCCTCTTTCGGCGCCATGAAGGCCGCGGCGGTCGCGGTCAAACCGACGAAGGAGCACACCATGTATGCCGATCCCCACCACACAGATGCCGAGCCACACCACGACGCGTCCCCCACCCACGCCATCTGCAGCGATCTGGAACTCTACGGCTACCGTCATTCCGAAAACGACCCCGACCCCCGCGACGTACCCGAAGATCGCCTGATCGCAGGTGCCGTCAGCGACATCTTCGACGCCCTTGTCGCCACGATGGCCGACACCAGCCTCGATGCCGATCTCGACGAGATGCTCTGGTCGGCAGTCAACATGTTCCATCGCGCGACCGACCGGATCGAACGCAAACTCGACGACAACGAACAGGCGCAAAAACGCCGCCAGCGCGAACAGGACGGCTCAGAGGTCAAATCCGTCCAGCTCGAACATCTGATCGCGACCGGCCAAACGCTCCTCAACCGCCGCGACTGCATGGAGATCTTCCGCGACCATGCCGCCGAGCATTATCTGCGTCTGACGGGCTCCCCTTGGGCGACCCGCACCGGATCACGGGTCAATCACCGCAATCTCACTGCGGCCATGATCGACAGTCGGGACTTCCTTGCCGCAAAAACCCGAGCAGATACTGAAGTCTATCTGCCAGCAGGAACCAAAATTGCCTTCACCGGTGGGCTCGAGTTCAATGATCACCGATTGATCTGGGATACCCTCGACAAGGTTCATTCCAAGCACACCGACATGGTGCTGCTGCATGGCGGATCGCCGCGCGGTGCCGAACTGATCGCTGCCAAATGGGCCGAGACCCGCAAGGTCACACAAGTTGCCTTCAAGCCCGACTGGACGCGCCACGCCAAAGCCGCCCCCTTCAAGCGCAACGATCAGATCCTCGACGTCCTGCCCATCGGCGTCATTATCTTCCCCGGCACAGGCATCCAAGATAATTTCGCAGACAAGGCCCGCAAGCTCGGCATCAAGGCCTTTGATTTTCGCAAAGGGTGCAGCGCGTGAGCGCTGCATTTACGAGCAATACTGAACATCCAGATGCCAATACGCTCCAGACACTACCCGTGACACCGATCAGGTCTCACTGTCCGAGTTCGCGTCACGCTGGTCCCATTGAAACTTCAGTTCGAAGGCGTGTGATCAGTTGCAAATTCTCGCCGATCACTCCCGGTCACAATGCTCAAGACTACCAAAAACCCGCTTTTTGAACTACCATTCGGTTGCGCTGAGGTGGTGGTGGATGGCGTAATCATTCAACCGATTAGCACGGAGGCATTCACCATGCTTGTTCTCAATATCGTCCTCTTGCTCGTCACCGTCGGGTTTCTCTGTTGGCTCGTGTTCACCCTAGCCGTCTATGCGTTGCCACTGCTCGCGGGCGTCACGGTCGGAGTGTGGGCCTATGAGACTGGAACGGGGGCCGTCGGGGGGGTCCTTTTGGGCGCAGTTGCCGCAGGTGCCGTGGCGATTGTCGGCCAACTTGCGTTCGCTTTCGCACGGCCCCTCTGGGTCCGCGCCCTCGTTGCAGCCTTCTTTGCAGGTCCCGCTGCGATTGCCGGGTATGCGGCGACCCTTGGCATCACCAGATTCGCGATGCCGTCCTAAACATGGCAGATAGTCGTCGCAATCATCGGTGCTGTGGCAGTCGGCTTCACCGCATTGTTTCGGATAGCAGGCGTAGCCCCACCCGATCCACGCACGGAAATAGCCAGCGAAGCTTAGCCGCATGGGTTTGGCCGGAAAGAAGATCAGGGCCGTCGCTTAACTCTCGATGTTTTCGATGAGTGACCGAGTGGGGACCGCTGGGATGGGCAGCTTGAGCCATGACGTAGCGGGGCCACCTCGATTGTCTTCAAGGCAGTTCCGTTCAACGCGGCACGTCACAGTCTGTGGCGGCAGCGGTCTCGCAAAGGCTGTTTGGAACTATGAAGCTCCAGGTCATTTGGCCTGAATCGCGAGACGATTGTCGGAAATTCGGTCGTGCCTGACCCCATGGGGTGCCTATGGGTGCCAAGGTCTCCACTGATCATCTCTGCCTTGGTCGACCGCTCCATATGGCCTCGTCAATGGACTGATCTGGCCGAAGGACGGCTGCGCCTCGACCGCCTAAGGCTCAACGGGGTTGGTCGACTTTCTTCCCCAGTCGGCTGCGCCGCCATTCCTCGCGCGACAAGAAAGTCTCCCGTCCCCGTCCTCCACTGATGTTCCGGCCCGTGCCGGGTGAGCCGCCGGTCGCCTCCGGCCTGTCGATCTCCATCGAGGCCGCAATGGTGCGGGCTCGAAAACATCTGATCAAGGAGAACCACAATGGCAACCATCGGCACCTTCAAGAAGTCCGGCACCGAATACACCGGCGAAATCGTCACCCTCAACGTTCAGGCCAAGAACGTCCGCATCGTTCCCGAAACCAGCCAGACCAGCGAGAACGCCCCAAGCCACCGCGTCCTCGTGGGCCGCGCCGAAATCGGAGCCGCCTGGTCGAAGACCTCCAACGAAGGCCGCGCGTATCTGGGCCTCAAGCTGGACGATCCGAGCTTCACCGCTCCGATCTACGCCAACCTCTTCGACGAGGAGGACGGCGACGCCTACAGCCTGATCTGGTCCCGCCCGGTCCGCCGCAACGGCGACTGAGCCACCGCAGCACAACCCCGCCCGGACGCACCGGGCGGGGACACGCACTTCAAGACCCAACCGAATCGGATTGGGCGATTTCCGCCAAACACCTGCTCAAAAACAGATAATCACTCGCCATCAACGCCAAGAACGACTAATATAGTCGTAGTTCTGGCGTGCGCAGATGTGTCCGTGGAGGTGATCATGCATGATCACCGCCCGACAAACACGGGCCGCGCGCGCGTTACTTGGTTGGACTCAGGAAACGCTCGCTGAACGGGCCCTGGTCTCATTGACCGCGTTGAAACGCCTCGAGTCGCCCCACGGCAAGCGGGTCTTCGAGTCGACCGATGATCAGGTGCGCCGGGCGCTTGAAGCCGTCGGCATCGTATTTCTGACGACCGCTCAAGGCGAAGGTGTGTTGATTAACGAGTCCGATGAGGTTGGCAAAGGAACCCGTTAGAGCAGATTGCTCAACCAGTTGACTGCGTCATTGCATGAAATTGGGGGCTCCGGCGCGCGAAGGTTGGAAATGGTTAACAGACGCTTCAATCGGCAGTAACGTGCCGAACAAGGGGGGCACGTTGACGAACGCAGACTTCCTTGATGCACCGCCTGAAAGTGCGGTTCTGACAGATTACGACCGGACGCATGTCACACTCTACATGCGCCTCTTGGACGCCTATGCCGACAGTGCGGATTGGCGAGAGGTCGTGTCCGTCCTGTTTTCGCTTGATCCCTCCATTGATCCTGAACGTGCGCGGCACATTCATGACAGCCATCTGGCCCGCGCTCACTGGATGACCGAGCATGGATATCGGCAACTTTTGGGTAAATCACCGCGCTGATCCAGCAGAATTCTGCCAGTGCCCCTATTTTACGCACTTTGCCAGCTTGTTTCGACTCGCCATTTTATTGAAACTCTAACCCTTAAACCAATGTGCCCGTCCGGAGGATTGAAATGCCCCGAGACCCATCGCGTTGGCGCTCGGCATCAGAGTATGACTATGTCGAATCCCTGACGGCACCGGACCTCGCATGGGAATGGTTGCGTCGAAATACGGACTACCAGCACGAGTATGCCCGCGCCACTGAGAGGAAAGAGGACCCCCGTGATCTGACGCACATGATGCGTCGGTCTTGGGGGTTACGATTTCCCGATCAATCCCCAGCGGACTGCCCTGCAGGCGGTTGTCTATTGGCAGCCTGAGACAGATCCGGGCACGGTGATCCTTTCGTCCAGATCGCCAATCGCAGGTCTTCAACCCGTCAAATTCCCGCCGGTCGAACCGGACACCACCATGCGCGACCCGGATGGAACGAGTTTGACTTTGTCCGATGACCTTGGAGCGCTGCGCGTTCTGTTCATTGATGACGCAGGGCCCGACACGCCCCTCGTGGCGGTCATACCGCTCGATGACGCCGTTCTGGATCGCATCGAAGCAGCCCTCCGCCTCTGGCGCATGCTACAGGGTCGTCCGTCAGCGCCGAATGGACGACTGACTGCGCAGCGTCGTCAAAGGTTGCGCCGGATGCTGCAGGCAATTGACGGGCACATCGATGGGGCGAGTTACCGCGACATTGGAAAAGTCCTCTACGGCAAATCCCGCATTGCCGCAGACGTCTGGAAGACCTCGGCGCTGCGGGACAGCACGATCAGCCTCGTCCGGGACGGTCGGGCCATGATTGATGGCGGATATCGCAGCCTTTTGCGTCAGCGCCGCCGGAAGTAACACGCGACCATTCATATTGCGCATGCATCTAAGTGGTGTTCGCGGCTGGAGCTGTGACTGGGTCAAAGGGGTGCGATTTTTGCACCCTTTACTTCCCCATCCCCCTTCCCAGTTCTTCTTCGCCATCGTGGCCGCAATCCGCCGCCCCTCTCAGGTGGCTGCATTGGAACCCACGGAGGCCCGATCATGCCAGCAAATACAACCGACTTGCCGCCACGCTACCTACGCACGCCCGAAGCGGCGCGTTTTCTCAGCCTGTCCGGCCGCACATTGGAAAAACACCGCACTTATGGGACAGGCCCCGCGTACCACAAGCTTGGCGGACGGGTCGTCTATTCCATCGAAGATCTGCAAGCCTGGGCCAATCGCGGTGCCGTCACATCGACGTCTGACCCGCGCGGGTCAGTCCTACCGGCCAAACATCATGACCCTGTCGCGCTGACCCGCTCCGGCAGCCAGTCACGCTGATCCGTCGGACGGAGCTCTGTCATGGTCAAACGTTCCCTCCTCTCCTCCGAACGGGGTCAGCTTGAGCTGTTTCGGGCGCACGGCACCGCTCTTGCCCCGCGCGATGCGCAGGATCTGATGGCCTATCCGTTCTTCAGCCTCGCCAAATCGCGGCGCACCCAACCCATCGACTACGCAGTGTCAGGGGTTGTGATCCGTGTTGAGGCCGTGGCCGAACACGGCATGGCGACGATCTGGGACGCAGATATTCTGATCTGGGCCGCCAGCCAAATCGTCGAAGCGCGCGACGCAGGCTTGCGCACTTCCCGCCTGATGGCCGCAACCCCTTACGAAATCCTCACCTTCATCGGACGCGGCGTGAGCGCGCGTGACTATCAGCGCCTGAAAGCCGCATTGGACCGCCTGCAATCCACCGCCATTGCAACGACCATCCGCCAATCCAGCGAAGGCCGGCGGCACCGTTTTTCCTGGATCAACGAATGGGTCGAGCGTTTCGATCTTCAAGGCAGGCCTGCAGGCCTCGAATTGATCGTGCCGGACTGGTTCTACAATGCTGTCCTTGACGATGCGCTGATCCTAACCATCGACCGCGCCTATTTTGACCTCACCGGTGGCTATGACCGCTGGCTTTATCGCCTCGTGCGCAAGCACGGTGGCCGCCAACGCAACGGCTGGCAGTTCGAATTCCGCCATCTCTATCTGAAATCCGGCAGCCTCTCGCCATTCAAGCGCTTCGCCTTCGAGTTGCGCGGCATTGTTCACCGCCAGCCCCTGCCCGGTTACAGTTTGTGGATCGAAATCGGGCCCCGAGGACAGACACTCCTCGCATTCGCGCCCGTCACCTGTGGACAACCTGTGGATGGCCTCGTGCCATCGGGAACCAGCCCTATCGTGCCATCGGGAACCGATGGCTCGTGCTTTCAGGAACCGAAAGCCGCCCTAACCCAAGACACACAAGCAGAAAATCCGGCCCCTAACTTAGAATCTAACACAGATTCTAACTTTGGTAGTAGGGACCGCCGCGTAGAGGAAAACGACGCCCAGACGCGCGACGCCAGCATCGCGGAGACCCGCGATGACCAGTGAACACCATCACACCCGACCAGTCACCGGTACGCGCAATGATCTGAGCACCTGCGCACTAACGCATGTCGAGTTGCTCTGGATCGAAGGTAAGATCGAATACTGGATCCGCTTCGGGCGCGTCGCGAAAGAACGAATTCTGGATCGCCATCGACGCATCATCAGCTTTGCGCCAGACCGTATCTTTGCCTTAGTCCGTTGGCGGTCGAACGACTATGGAACGATCATGTCGCGCATCGACATCCTAAGGGCCGTCGATCCCAGTGAACCGCATCAAACCTTACCGTACGTCCGGCCGGGGGGTGAAAGTCTCCTGCGCCTGACAGGCTGGCCAAAGGTCCAGCAAGTGCTGCAAGCGACCGACACCATCGAAGCGCTCGGCATCAATCCCGCAGACGTCGCGCAGGACTATTGGCGTCATGTCCACAACCGGATTGCGGCGGGTGAACCTCCGCGCGTGTACACAATCCAACGACATATGGCTTGGATCAAGCGCCGGAGGGCCAGTCAATGACGCGCCGCATCTGGGCAAGTGTCGTGTTCATCGCAGTCGGAGCGATTGCCGTTTCAACTGCCGTCGCAATGCCAACGCTGTTCCTCTGGAATGCCAGCCCCTCCGTCCCAATCGGCCTCTATCGTCTGCAGTCGATCGACCATCTTGGCCCGCGCGATCTCGTCGCCGTGACTGCGCCCGACCCGATCGCCGCATTCATCGCGGACCGGGGCTATCTGCCACCAGATATCCCACTTCTCAAACATGTCGCCGGCCTGCCGGGACAGATCGTTTGCCGGTTTGACCGCAGCATCACGGTCGATGGAATCAGTCTGGGAGAGGCGCAGCAGACCGACAGTCACGGGCACCAAATGCCCGTCTGGCAAGGCTGCCGCCGCATCACATCCGACCAAGTTTTCCTCATGAATCCGCATGTCGAGACCAGCCTCGACGGTCGTTATTTCGGACCGATCCCGCGTAACGCCCTCCTCGCCGAAGCAATCCCAATTTGGACCGCCGAAGATCACGCCGCGCACCAACCATCGTCGTCCGATGTGATCGACGACACCCTATTCACAATCACCAGCACGCCCTGAAAGGAAAACCTCATGGCACATATCGGACAGTTCACCCGCACCAGAGACGGCTATTGCGGTCGATTAAAAACCCTCACCCTTGATATCGAGCTGACGCTCATTCCGACCGACCACAACGATGCAGAGAATGCGCCCGACTACCGCGTGCATATCGGCACAGACGACCAAAGCGTGGAAGTCGGTGCGGGCTGGAAACGCACTGGCGAGAAGGCTGGGGCTTACGTCTCGGTGCTGATTGACGACCCAGCATTGCCGCATCCAATCAACGCCAATCTGTTCCACTCCGTGCAGGACAATGAACTCTACCTCCTCACCTGGAACCGGCCCTCGAAGCGCCGCGACCGGTCCTGATCAGATGCGCAACCCACAACCAAACCGAACGTGCAGGTGGCAATCACCCACACGACTTTTGCCACTCCTCCTTCTTTCCGGACTGCTTGTGAATGCCGCCCCACCGACACCTGTACATGCTCAGAACTTTGCGGCAGAGCGTTCATCCGCGCATCCTCATGCCGACCATATCGCCGAAGCGTCGCAGCGTTTCGATATTCCAGAGCATTGGATCAGGGCGGTGATGGAGGTGGAAAGTGCGGGTCGGGTGACAGCAGTCTCGTCCGCCGGAGCATTGGGTCTGATGCAGATCATGCCCGGCACCTGGACGGAACTGCGCCTCCGCCACCGTCTCGGCAACGACCCCTTCGAGCCCCGCGATAACATCCTCGGCGGCACGGCTTACCTGCGCGAGATGTACGATCTCTTCGGCGCGCCGGGCTTTCTCGCCGCCTACAACGCGGGTCCAAACCGCTATGCGGAGCATCTCGCGACGGGACGTCCACTGCCGCGCGAAACCCGCGCCTACGTCGCGATGCTTGCGCCGATGATCGGATCAGAGTTTCCGCCGGGCAGCCGTCATACTACCGTACGACCGACGGATTGGCGTGACGCCGCGCTCTTTGTAGCGCCTGTCGATGGTGCACCGACTACATTTCCAGCGCAAATAAACCGTCAACCTGACGCTGATCCGAGAGCCCAGGAAACGCATGCCCTTGCCCCGCCCCCGGATCGTCCGGACGGGATATTCGTCACACCATCTCGCTCGGATCCCTCGCAATGATGGGCATGAGGCGAAATCGCACCGCAGAGGTCTACCGCACAGTCTGGCGTATCAAGAGGTGTGCAACAGACGACAGAGGAAGGGGATGGCGAGATAAAAGGGCACGATGTGTGCCGCGGTTGTGGAGAGTGATTTCAGAGACTTACGTAGAGAACTCACGAGGTGCGCATCATCAGCGCAGCCTGCGGCCTAGCCTGTTCTGCAATCGTTTCAGAACGTTAGCGCGATGTGCAGGGGTGGCGAATGAGCGATGAGGACACCTTCCGCATCCGCCCTGGCCGCGTCCGATCATCGTCCTGCCAACGCGCGCGGCCCTTCATCTCGCAAGCCCTTGCGGCTGCTCAACGCGCGGGTGGCAAGGTCACGCGTGCGGGTAAAATCACCTCTGGCAATCTGTCTCACTTTGGACGCGGCAAACGCGCCAGCGTGCAGGCCTTTCGTCGGCTCACCCCACGGTCCCGTGTCGCCGTCATCAAGACGCGCGTCGTCCGGCACGGCAGTCGCAGCGCTCCCCTCGCCACCCATCTGTCCTACCTCCAACGGGACGGCGTCACGCGCGACGGGGAAAAGGCACAGTTGTTCGGACCTGAGGCGGACGAGATCGACGCAAAGAAGTTTGCCGAACGTTGCGAAGGCGACCGACATCACTTCCGCTTCATTGTCTCGCCCGAAGACGCCGTCGAGATGATGGATCTCAAATCCTTCACCCGCGACTTGATGCACCAAGCCGAAAAGGATCTGGGCACAAAACTGGATTGGGTCGGTGTCGATCACTGGAACACCGAACACCCGCACATTCATGTCATCGCCAGGGGTCGTGTCGATAATGGCGAAGACCTCGTCATCGCGCGCGACTATATCAAGGAAGGGATGCGGGCGCGGGCTCAAGATCTGATCACGCAAGACCTTGGCTACCGGACAGACCGCGACATTCACAACACGCTCGAGCGCCAGATCGACAGCGAAAGTTGGACCAACCTCGATCGGCAGCTTGCACGAGACGCCAATCGCCTCGGCATTATTGATCTCGCGCCGGTGTCTGGCCACAAGCCTGACGAACGTCATGCGCTCAAGATCGGCCGGTTGCGCAAATTGGAAACACTTTGTCTGGCCGATCAAGTTGGCCCAGGCCAATGGGTGATGGACGAAGACGCAGAACCAACCTTGCGCGAACTCGGCGAGCGCGGCGACATCATCAAGCGCATCCATCGCGGACTTACAGCACGCGGCATCGCGCGCAGCACAGCTAACTATGTCCTTGCAAGCGACGGCCTAAACGATCCCATTGTCGGGCGACTCCTCGATCGTGGTTTGGACGACGAGTTGAAAGGCACAGCCTATGCCGTGATCGACGGTGTTGACGGTCGCACCCATCACATTCGGCTTCCGCATATCGATGCCGCCGGAGACAGCGCGCCGGGATCGATCGTGGAACTGCGCAAGTTCGAGGGTGCCAAAGGTCGCCGCCGGGTCGCGCTTGCCGTTCGGTCCGACTATTCGATTGAACAGCAGGTGACAGCAACAGGCGCGACCTGGCTTGATCGCCATGCAATTGCCCGCGATCCGGTACCGTTGGGCAATGGTGGCTTCGGTGCAGAAGTCAGCGACGCGCTCAACCAACGCGCTGAGCACCTGATCGCCGAAGGCTTGGCCAAGCGTCATGGCAACCGGGTAATCTTCCATCGCGCGCTGCTGACGCAGCTGCGCACACGCGAACTGGCGATAGCGGGAGAAAAACTAACCACTGAGACAGGCCAGACGTACACGCCATCGTCAGCTGGTGAATTTGTATCCGGAACCTATCAACGTCGCCTCGCCCTCGCCTCCGGTCGCTTCGCCATGATCAACGACGGATTTGGGTTTCAACTCGTGCCCTGGACACCGTCCGTCGAGCGACATCTGGGCAAACACATCTCGGGAATCGCGCGCAGCAATGGCGGTGTCGATTGGAACTTCGGGCGCAACCGCGGTCTGAGCTTGTAACGGCAGATATCGCCAGAAAGGGACAGCACCATGACTGGGACAAAGATCCTTTGGGGGCAAATCATCATCGTTTCGCTGATCGTGCTCACTACCACCTGGACCGCTACACAATGGACGGCCCTCCGGCTCGGATTCCAACCGCAACTCGGCACGCCGTGGTTCGAGCTCTTTGGCTGGCCAATCTATCATCCGCCCGCCTTCTTCTGGTGGTGGTATGCCTATGACGCTTACGCCCCGCCGATCTTCATTGAAGGTGCGCTCATCGCAGCATCAGGTGGGTTCATGGCCGTTGGGGTTGCGATTTTCATGTCAGTGTTGCGGGCGCGCGAGGCCTCGGAGGTCGACACCTATGGATCCGCACGTTGGGCAGATCAAAAAGATGTCAAAAACGCTGGGCTGTTTGATCCAAGTGGCGTCGTGCTGGGAAAGCTCGACCAGCATTATCTGCGACATGACGGACCGGAACATGTGCTCTGTTTCGCACCGACGCGATCGGGCAAGGGTGTTGGGCTTGTCATCCCGTCGCTCCTCACCTGGCCAGGATCGGTGATCGTGCACGACATCAAGGGTGAGAATTGGCAGCTGACGGCCGGGTTTCGAGCTCGCCATGGCCGGGTCCTGCTGTTTGATCCAACCGATACAAAATCAGACGCCTACAACCCTCTACTAGAAGTCCGTCGCGGCGAATGGGAAGTACGTGACGTACAGAACATTGCCGATATTCTTGTCGACCCTGAAGGCTCCCTTGAGAAACGCAATCACTGGGAGAAAACAAGCCATGCCTTGCTTGTCGGTGCAATCCTTCACGTTCTTTATGCGGAGGCGGACAAAACGCTGGCAGGCGTCGCCAATTTTCTATCGGATCCCAAACGCAGCATTGAGGCGACGCTCCAAGCCATGATGGCGACGGCGCACTTAGGACCGGCTGGCGCGCATCCCGTTATTGCAAGCGCCGCGCGGGAACTCCTGAACAAATCTGGCAACGAACGATCCGGGGTCTTGTCGACTGCAATGTCATTTCTCGGCCTCTATCGCGACCCTGTGGTCGCACAGGTGACCCGGCGCTGCGACTGGCGCATCGCACAGCTTGTCGAAAGCGACGATCCCGTCACGCTCTACCTTGTCGTGCCGCCCTCCGACATCAACCGCACCAAGCCGCTGATCCGCCTGATCCTCAATCAGATCGGACGCCGGTTGACCGAAGACCTGCACGGCAAGACCCGACACCATCGGCTGCTGTTGATGCTTGACGAGTTCCCTGCCCTCGGTCGTCTTGATTTCTTCGAAAGCGCGCTCGCCTTTATGGCCGGTTACGGCATCAAGAGCTTCCTGATCGCCCAATCGCTCAACCAGATTGAAAAAGCCTATGGGCCGAACAACTCGATCCTCGACAATTGCCATGTGCGTGTGAGCTTCGCGACGAATGACGAGCGCACGGCAAAACGCGTCTCGGATGCCTTGGGCACCGCCACCGAGATGCGCGCCATGAAAAACTACGCCGGGCATCGCCTGTCGCCCTGGCTCGGGCATCTGATGGTCAGCCGACAAGAGACTGCGCGCCCGCTGCTGACCCCCGGTGAGGTGATGCAACTCCCACCTTCGGACGAGATCGTCATGGTCGCAGGCACCCCGCCGATCCGAGCCAAGAAGGCGCGATACTTCGAGGATGATCAGTTCCAAGCACGTATCTTGCCTGCACCGACCGCACATACCTCGGCTGCGCGGACGGATACTGACGATTGGACAACACGACCCCTGCCACCGCGCCCTAAACCCGACGATCCAGATTTACTCTCTGAACAGAATGAAATGGGCGAGGCCCAACATGAAAAACGGCAACAGCCTGAAATCGACCGGCAGCCGTCAGTGGATCCGAGTGGACCAACCGAGGACGAGTTTGAAACTGATTTCAAGAGGCCAGCCACCGATCAAGCCGTTCAACTGACGCAATTTGAGCAACAAGCGCGGCAACTTGCCCGACAGGCTTCAATGGACCCAAACGATGGCATCGATATGTAAAGGCATCAGGATGAAACAGCCCAAGAAACACCGCCTATCCGTCTACCTTGACCCGGACATCATGACGGCGCTTGTCGACTACGCAGCTCGGCGTGACCATTCTCGCTCGCTTGTCGCGGAGGCTGCGATTGCGTCCTTCCTCTCGCCAGATGCTGCCGAACGCCAAGAAGCAGCAACGACCAAACGCCTTGACCAAATTGACCGCCGCATGCTCCGCCTAGAGCGCGACGTCAGCATCTCGGTGGAAACCCTGGCACTGTTCGTTCGGTTTTGGTTGACCACCAATCCGCCACTGCCTGAACCTGCGCGGGCTGCGGCCAAAGCGCAGGCAGGCGACCGCTATGATGCGTTCATCGCCGCACTTGGACGACGTCTGGCCAAGGGACCAGCCCTCCGTCAGGAGGTTTCGGAAGACTCACCTAACTAACTTTCGCTTCAATGGTGTGAGGCTCAACGAATACATCCGATTTTTGCTGCGTCGATCGGATGTTAAATATTCTGCATGAGATTCTTGGGCCCCTTTACCAGCCACCCATTCAAAACAATCTCACACGCAGTTACTGATCCGTCGCGCATGGCACAAGAAGCTCACCTCCGATGATTGATCCTACCAGACCGATGATAACAAGAGCGAGAGCGCTCATTCGGTTTCCGCGGCGGGTGGTTGGTCGTGGTCAGGCGCGCTGTGTTGCTCTCGATCAGAACTGAGCTCCGCCTCATCCGCGGCAAGTGCTGCCGTTTCCGGCGTCGAGACCAGGACCATTGGTGTCGATTTGAAACTGCCCTTGTCGAGCGGCTCAACAGCGGGTGTCGATTTAAGCCGCATGAGTGCGAATAGGATAAGCAATATATGGGCGGCCCCCGCCACTGCAAACAAGCTTGGCGCGCCATAGCTGGACATCGCAAATCCAGCCATCGCCGGACCGATGATCGATCCGACGCCATAAACGAGCAGCAAACCTCCACTGACCTGAATGAACGTCCCCGGAGCCGCGCGGTCATTGGCGTGGGAGACAATCACCGGGTACATTGAATAAATCATCGCGCCAAAGATGGCTGATAGTCCCATGAGCATAATCGGATCGGTAAAACCTCCAAAGAGGAACAGAGAATCTACCAGGACAGCAATCAGACCGATCACGATCAGGACAATCCGTCTGTCAAATTGATCTGAGATAATACCCACCGGGATTTGCAATGCTGCCGCGGCCAAGATTGGAAGACTTGCAAACAGCGCGATATCGCCCAGTGTCAGCCCCATCCGGGCTGCATAGACCGCTGCGAGTGTGCCGAAAGCTGCATTCGATACACCGACCATGAAAACGGCAAAGAAAGATATCGGCGAGTTTTTCCAAAGGCCTCGCAAGTCCAGCGAAACGCTGGTCAGGGGTTGTGGCGTCTTGGTGGCAGAAATTGCTGTTGGAAGTAACGCAAGGCAGTAAATCATCGCCGCAAGCACGAAGAAGAAATACCCTTTGGCATCACCCAACGTCAGAACCATTTGCCCTGCCGTGGTGGCAGCCAGATTGACCATGGTGTAGATGCCAAAGATACGGCCACGTGAGGCTTTTTCTGAACGTTCACTCAGCCAGCTTTCGACAATCATCGCCGCCCCGGCAAAGCAAAAACCGGAAACCGCCCGCACGGGAATCCAAACCCAGGGGTCAATCAACACCAGTGACAATAACACAGCAATGGCGGCGAGCGCACACATTGCACCGAATGCGCGTATGTGACCCACCCGCGCGACGAGTACGGGGGTTCGCAAACACCCCGCGACATAGCCAATCGCCCAACCGGTGCCCAGAAGGCCAAGTGAGATGGCGCTGAACCCTTCGGCCTCTCCCCTCACGGGCAAAATCAAACTGTTTATGCCGCCAGCAAACAGCAAGAATGCTGATCCCATCAAAAGGGCGGTCATCGGCAGAAGGCTTCGTATCATTTCCTAGGCCCTCCCTGACACAACCACTTGGAAAACTCGAGCGGCGAGAGAGTGTTTTTACTTCTGGAAACCGCCGCACTTTCCAACCGTGAAGCGATGATTGCGTTAACTTGCAATATTACAGAAACTTGCTGCTAGTAGACGCCAACGCCCTGATTTTATCTGATCAGAAAAGTGTCCGCCCACACCTAACATCGATCAGTCCCTTATCCTCTAACGTAGTGTAGGCATCATTGAGCTATGGCGATCCCCCCTTGGTCGCCGAAAGCGACCTGACGAACGGTTGCCGTGCGGTCGATGACAAATCGGTGGACGGGAAATGGCACTTCGTTTCTCAGTCGATTTGTAAATCAACCAGTGCGTGGTCGAAAACTCGGCAATGGAATCATCCGCTGTTCGCTTGGCACTACATCACCGATGGGAGAATACTGCTTATGTCCCAATCCTTGACGATTAATCGCCAATTCGTACTGGCCTCACGGCCAAAAGGCGAACCTGACGCAGATACTCTGCGCCTTGAAACCAGCCCCGTGCCCAATCCTGCGCCCGGCCAGCTGTTGCTACGCACAGAATATCTGTCGCTTGACCCCTATATGCGTGGCCGGATGAGCGATGCCCCCTCTTACGCGGCACCTGTGGCTTTGGGCGCGGTGATGGAAGGTGGCACAGTCGCACAGGTTGTCGTGTCGCATTTAGACGGGTTCAGCCCCGGTGACTGGGTGCTGAGCTTTAACGGCTGGCGGGATTTTGCGGTGTCGGATGGCACGGGTGTTACGGTCCTTGGCTCTGATCTTGCACATCCATCTTGGGCATTGGGAATAATGGGCATGCCGGGTTTCACAGCTTGGGCAGGCCTGACCCAGATCGGCGTTCCAAAGTCAGGCGAGACTGTTTGTGTGGCCGCCGCGACCGGACCAGTGGGCGCGACGGTCGGACAGATTGCCAAGCTGATGGGATGTCATGTCGTCGGCATCGCGGGTGGCGCAGAGAAATGCGCCTACGCGGTCAAAGAATTGGGGTTTGATGCCTGTATCGACCATAAATCAGACGGGTTTGCCGAGAAGCTGAAGGCTGCTGCACCCAAAGGCATTGATGTCTATTTTGGGCGATTGTATATTTGACAAACCCAAATGAGTTTCGTATATTCTTCTCATAGAGTTAGAGGAAACGAAATGTCTGTTCTGTCCAAAGCACACATGTACGACGAAGCCGCAGCGTTTAAGCACGTTGAAGGTATGCTTTGGGCAGACGGTCCAGTTTGCCCACACTGTGGCAACTGCGACAAAATCTATGAACTCAAGGGCGTCCGCTCCAAGCCTTCCAAGAAGAACCCCGAAGGCGTTGAACGTCACGGCCTCAAGAAGTGCGCGGAATGCCGCAAGCAATTCACGGTGCGCATCGGCACAATCTTTGAAGAGAGCCACATCCCATTGCACAAGTGGCTCCAAGCAATTCACCTTATGGTATCCAGCAAGAAGGGCGTAAGCAGCCACCAGCTACACCGCGTTCTCGAAATCACATATAAAAGTGCGTGGTTCATGTCTCACCGCATTCGCGAGGCTATGCGCTCCGATGGTGGCCCTATGTTCGGTTCTGGTGGCGGCGTTGTCGAAGTTGACGAAACATTCATTGGGCAAAAGCACAAAAAGAAAGAAGGCGCGCGCGGATACGCCCACAAGAACGCGATGCTTTCCCTTGTGGATCGCACAACAGGTCAATCCAAGTCTTTCGTGGTCAAGGACGTAACAAAAGCAACTCTGGTGCCAATCCTAGAGGCAAACATTGCCAAAGAGGCGACCGTCTACACCGACGAAGCCAAGCAATACACTGGCATTGGAAAGCACTTCGCAGATCACGACTTCACGACACACAGCAAGGGAGAATATGGCCGTGGCGTTGTACACACAAACACGATTGAGGGCTATTTCAGCATCTTTAAGCGCGGCATGAAGGGCGTTTATCAGCATTGTGGTAAACAACATCTTCATCGTTATGCAGCAGAGTTTGAGTTTCGGTATAATAACCGCATCGCCAATGGGGTGGACGATTTATGCCGTGCAAATGTCGCACTTAAGGGCATTGTAGGTAAACGAGTCCTGTACAGGGACTCATTGGGCGCTTAGAATCTGCGCAGGAGGCGCAGCCGATGAGCGATGCAAAGCACTACTCTTTTAGAATTCAAAAATTCACTCCCGAAACGATGCCGTTCGGGAGACTGGTAGACTATTATGCAGAACTCAAGAAGATGCTTGGAGTATCCGACAACCTGCATCTGACTGACATATTTGAAAGCAGCCACGGCAACAGGTTTCGTGTAGATTTCAACCATGAAACTGAACTGCAAAAGCGAATTGCAGAATTGAACGAAGGCACCGCACCTAAGACCGCCACAAAAGCGCAAGACAATTTGAACGCAATGCTAAAGGCGGATGCGACGAGCGCAGACTTCGTGGACAGTATGGGCCAGAACGTTATCGTTTTTCCCGGCAAGGGCTTAGACGCACAAAGCAGTATAAGAATCCGTGACGCGGCAACTTTTGTTGGAGAGCTATATCATATTGCCGGAACTAAAGATGATGCGAAGATTCGCCTGACAACGGAAGCATATGGTGTCGTTTTTTGCACAACTACAAGAGACATAGCCAAGGCATTGCGAGACTTTCTGTTTGAAGACATAAAGGTCAGCGGGCGCGGCACTTGGACGCGAGACGGGTCTGGGGCTTGGGATATTGACGATTTTGCAATTACTGACTTCACTCCAGTAAAAAAAGAAAGCCTACGCCAATCTATAGATCGGATCAGGTCCGCAGGAGTGGCCTGGCCAGATGATGCCCTGGGGATCATTCGTGACATCGAAGAAAAGGGAGCAATGAGCGGATGATTGTTGCTTTCGATAACACGTTTTTATCATTGGCGTTCAACCCCAACACCCTGCCAACGCCCAACTTTAAAACAGGTGAAGTAACTGAATTCAGCAAAGAGCGTGTTGAGAAGCTGATTGATGATCTAAGCAAGAAAAACGGATCAGTAATCGTGCCTTCCCCATGTTTTTCAGAAATGCTGTGCGCAGTTCCAGATATGGCCCGAACGGTCGAAATGATTGGCCAAAGTGTGGCTATCGATGTGTTCCCATTCGATGCTAGGTGCGCGATTGAATTGGCCGACATAAATAGAAAAGCCTTTGCGGCAAATGATAAGAAGTCTGGTGTAGAAGCGGGGTGGAATCAGATCAAATTCGACCGCCAGATTGCTGTTGTTGCACAAGTCAATGGCGCAGAGATTTTCTATACAGACGACAAGACACAGACTATTTTTGCAGAGAAGATGGGCTTGAAGGTTCTGCACACTTGGGACTTGGATTTGCCCGATAAAATAAAGCAACCTCCTTTATGGGAGGGCGGAGAATGACTGAGAAAACCCAAGCTGAACGCTTCAAAGAAGCCGCGCGCGAACTTGAGTGCGACAATGACGACACGCGCTTTGACGCTGCACTCAAGAAGATCGCAAAGGCTGGCAAGAAGCCCGACGACGCCAAAAAAGACGACTGATCGGGCTGTGCTCGGCGGTCAGATAAACCTTCTGCAATTGCTGGGTTTGTCAAATATACAATCGCCCTATTTTGAGAATGTCGGCGGTGCGGTATTTGACGCAGTGCTGCCGCTGTTGAACACTGCGGCTCGCATTCCGGTTTGCGGCCTTGTCTCGGGTTATAACGCCACCGCTTTGCCCACAGGGCCGGACCGGATGGGCTGGCTGATGGGTCAAATCCTACGCAAGCGCATGACGATGCGGGGCTTTATCATCTTTCAGGATTTTTGGCATCTCTACCCTGAATTTGCCGCTGCGATGACCGACTGGCTTGCAGCGGGCAAGATACACTACCGCGAAGAGGTGATCGAAGGGCTGGAAGAGGCGCCGCGTGCCTTAATCGGCCTGCTGCGCGGTGAGAACTTTGGCAAACGAGTGATCCATGTGGGTCCCGAAAAAATAATCGAAAATAAGGAAAGCTCAACATGAATGTTCTGATGGTTCTGACCTCCCACGATGCCCTTGGCAATACTGGCAAGAAAACTGGCTTCTGGCTGGAGGAATTTGCGGCACCCTATTATGTCCTGAGTGACGCTGGCGCCAAGATCACGCTTGCCTCTCCCAAAGGGGGGCAGCCCCCGCTAGACCCCTCGAGCGATGCGCCCGACGCGCAGACAGACGACACGCGCCGCTTCAAAGATGATGCAGCCGCAGGCAAGGCTTTGGCCGCAACGGTCAAACTGTCCGATCTGGACCTCAGCAGATTCGATGCGGTGTTTTATCCCGGCGGGCACGGCCCATTGTGGGATCTTGCAGAGGACCCTGCCAGCATCCATCTGATTGAGAACTTTGCCAGCAGTGGCAAGCCCATCGCTGCAGTTTGCCACGCCCCTGCAATCTTTCGCCACACGAAGGGCGCGGGCGGGAAGCCCTTCGTTTCAGGTCGCAATGTGACGGGATTTACCAACTCCGAAGAGGAGGCGGTAGGTTTGACAGATGTGGTGCCATTTCTTGTAGAAGATATGCTGGGTAAAAATGGCGGTAAATATTCCAAAGGGGCCGATTGGACACCATATGTCGTCGTAGACGGTAAACTGGTCACGGGGCAGAATCCCGCATCTTCCAAAGACGCGGCTAAAGCCTTGTTGAAGCTGCTTAGCTAGCGGGGTTGTACGCCGGAACGGAAAAATACCCGTCTGTTTACAAATACTTCTGGATCGGCAGGTGTCCAACCATCCATGACACCGCGCGTTTGGACCAGCCCGATTCTGGCTCGACAGCCATCACAGTCGGTTGGTTCGCGCGCGTGGCAGGCCACTGTACAGAGCGACCGAATTTGGTGACTTGGTATGCTTGTTTAGGCGAAGATAGCGTGTCGAACATAGCACGCAGTTCAGCTAGTAGGGGTGGCCCTTCGAACAGCAGCCCCAGTTCAGTATTAATATAAGCGGATCGCAAGTCAAAATTCAGCGACCCCCAATGCCTTGCCGCCCATCAATCATGAACACCTTGGAATGAACGACATCTCGCTTGCGCCCCTCAAGCGCAGGTTTGGAAAACTCGAAAATGCTGGCCCCAGCAGCCAACATCGGGCTGCGAAAATGCCGATACGCTCCGTACACTGTGATCAAGTCCGTTGCTGACAAAGCATTTGTAATCAGGGAGACTTTTACCCCGCGCGTCATCAAAGCGGTAAGACCTGCAATTCCAGCGGCACCCGGCACAAAATAGGGCGTAACCAACTGCACGTCGGTTTCTGCTGCCTCCAGTATTGACGCGATGGCGGTGTCCATCCAGGGGGCGGTATGTAGATCATAGGCCTTGTCGGGAGGATCGGCGAGCAGTTGCACTTTGTCTGTCCAATACAGGCGGTCGGTCAGAAAGCTATCTGGTGAGTTTCCATTCTGAACCTTCCTAATAAATTCACATGACGCGGCGGACTGAATATGCCGCGCCAGTCTATTGCGAAAAGCGCGAGGGCTTGCACGTAACGCAGGCCAAAGCGCAGCAATCGGCAAGGATAAGCCAAGGTTCCAATAGCTATCGAACACATCCGAAACCTCGGCCACCTTCGGACCAACTAACATCACATCTGCATCAACCGAGCTTCGGGTTCCGTTGGCCGCACTAAAATAGGTATCGCCGATATTTCGGCCATCAATGATCGCCAGCCGCCGGTCGGCGATCCACATTTTGCCGTGCATGCGGCGGTTGAAACGCGCCAACCCCAAAAGCATCTCCACCAAACGGCGCAATGCCTGGCCACGATTGCGTGTCGGGTTAAACAGGCGCACCTCAATCAGCGGATGCTGCGTTAGGGCAAGAAACGTGCGGTCAAAGCCCTGCACATTGACATCATCAAGCAGCAGACGGACACGCACGCCCCGATCCGCAGCCGTTACAAATGCATCGATCAGCAGCAATCCGGCCGTGTCGGTACTCCAGATGTAATACATCAGATCAAGGCTGCGGCCTGCTTGCGTTGCGGCCTGCATGCGGGCGGCAAAGGCATCGGTATTGTCCAAAAGCAGCGTCAGACCTGTTTCCCCAAGATGTCCTTGCTCCAGAGGGCCAAGCAGCGCATCGAGCAGCGTGGCTGGCGCGACACAAGGCAGAGCAATTGAGTCAAGCCCACGCGATTCCTGCAAAAAGCGACGATACGAGCGGTGTGCCAACCAAGAAGCGATTGCCACCAGTGCCACTGCGACAACGATCCAGACAAGAAAAGTCAGGAGATCGGATATCATCCTTGGCTGCCTTTATGATCGAGACCAAAGCGCAGCCTTGCCTTGATCGGTAAGTGGTCAGAGGCGCGGCGTGACAATGGACTGTCATGTGCCACAACGTCCATCAATGCGCCCTGTGGCGACATCATCATGCGATCAAGTGCCAGAAGCGGATAGCGAGAGGGGAAACTGGGACGCGCTTGTGCAAACGTAAAATGTTTCTCTAAAGTCTGGAACGCACCCCCTGCCCCGCGCCATTCATTCAGATCGCCCATGAGTAACGTTGGACGCCCTTCCATACTCCCGATCTTGTCGAGCAACGCTCGCACCTGCGCTGTTCGCGAGGCTTGCAGCAATCCCAGATGTGCGTTCACAACGCGCAGAGGTCGCCCTGCGATAATCAGATCAGTCACCAGCGCCCCGCGCGGCTCTAGTCCTGGCAAGATCAGTTGATGAACCTCTTGGACCAGCGCATTGCGCACCAGCAAAAGATTTCCATGCCAGCCGTGCGCATCCCCAACATCGTCCATCGGGACCGCGATTAACCCCAGATCACTGCGTATCTGATCCAGATCAAGCAGGCCCTTGCGGTTGCCAAACCGCGTATCTGCTTCCTGCACAGCCAGTATATCCGCCCCGATTTCAGCGATCACCGCCGCAGTTCGCGTCAAATCACGGCGTCGGTCGGTGCCGATACCTTTATGGATGTTGTAGGTTGCCACAGATAGGTCGTGCTGCGCATGCATGATTGGCCTAAAGTTTTCCATTGCGCAGCCGCAGGGCATTCGCGATGACCCGCACCAACAACAACCTCATCGCCGCCGCTGCCGTTTGAGTGATCTAGGCATTTAGCGTCCCTTCAAAGTATTTGCATCCAATTTACGGTCTTTACCAGAGGCTGGATTGATCTGTGTAAGCGCCGGCCGGGAAATCCCCGTTAAACTGTCTGCACGGTCGCTCACGCGATTGCGCACGAAGTTCTTGGACGGATACAAAAAATGAAAAACACAACAACCCTCTTGGTCATCGACATTGACACAGCTGACACTGTCGTCGCTGACTTGGCTGAAAGCGCCTTCCAGAAGCAAACACATTTAAGCTGCCTGATGATTGGTCCTGCTCCAGTTCCACCAATGTATGCCTACGGGATTTCCCCCTATGGTAGCATGCACGTGCCAGACAACTGGGGGGAGCTTTTGAATTCATCGCGGAAGGCGTTGATCGACCGAGAGTCAGAAATCGAAGTCTTGTTGGCGCGCAGTGGCGTTTCTGCAGATGTTCAGTCTGTTTTATGCCCAACGGCGGATATCAAAAACACCGTCGCGCGACGCGCAAGGGTTTGCGACACCGCGCACATTGCACCCAACCTGCGCGCTAAGTCAGATGTGATGCACGAAGTCGCACATGGCGTACTGTTTAACTCTCCTATCGGATTGATATTGAATGCCTCCCCATCCAAGCATGCAGACCGAGTATTTGTCGCCTGGAACACCGGTGCAGCGGCGTCGAGCGCTGTGCATGTTGCCCTTCCATATTTGCGCACGGCCAAGGACGTTGTCGTGGCCTGTTTTGACCCTATTGCTACTGTCGAAGGTGAAGGCGCGGATCCCGGAACAGATGTGGCCGCTTGGCTCAGCCACCATGGTTGCTCGGTGACTGTCTCTCAATTTCCGACAGGTGGTCGCGAGGTTGGACGATGTATTCTGGATCGTGCCAAAGAACAGGGAGCCGACCTTGTCGTCATGGGTGCCTATGGCCATGCAAGGATGATCGAGGCCATCTTTGGTGGCACCACACGTACCATGATAGAGCAAACCGAACAGCCGGTGCTCTTAGCGCATTGAGGCACACCAAAAATGCCGTCGAGAGATACATCCGCGCGTATACTAATATGCACTATCTCGTAGCGGCACTCTAACCGTCAGCATTGATATTCTCCAAAATAAACGCCTCAATATCGGTAGCAGGCCGTGCGCCAGGTAGCCTCGCAACTTCTCGTCCACCAGAATACAGGATCAAGAGCGGAATACCTCGAATACCTAACTTTTGCGAAATTTCAGGATGCTGTTCCGTATCAATCTTCGCGAAACGGGCTTTCGTTTTCAATCTGAGCGCAGCCTTTGCAAATTCCGGGGCCATTGTACGGCACGGTCCGCACCATGGTGCCCAATAGTCAACAATGATCGGCATTTCATCCTGACCAGTGGCCTTGTTGTGCAGGCGGACATCCAGTTCAGCGACGAGACCGCTCACTAGACGCTCACCGCACTTCGCACATTTTGGACCGGCATCAAGCTTTGGTATGGGAACACGGTTGATCTGACCGCAACTCAGACAAGTCATCTTGGCAGCCATGGTCATCAATCAACTCCACTTTTTGAATAGTCTGGCATGGGTGCATCATGGCGCAAATTGCTACATCTGCACTGATCTGAATTAGGTCTCGCGCCTTTAGTTCGCACTATAATGGCAACTATACGCTTCTAGCAAAGGAACCTACCGAATGAGCCTTCATATTGGCGATGTCGCCCCTGATTTCACTGCTGAGACGACGACTGGTGAAATCCAGTTTCACGACTGGATCGGCGATGATTGGGTTTTCTTCTTTAGCCATCCGGGCGATTTTACACCGGTTTGTACGACCGAAATTGGCCGGACTGCACAGCTAGCTGCCGAATTCTCAAAACGTAAGGTGAAACCGCTTGGGCTTTCGACAGATGGTGTCGCGGAGCATCTGAAATGGATCAAAGACGTCAACGACACGCAGAACACGACCGTCACGTTCCCAATTGTCGCCGATCCGGATAGCACCGTAGCAAGGCTCTACGACATGATCCACGACCATGAAAGCACGACGGCGGCCGTCCGGTCGGTCTTCATCATCGATCCGAAACGTAAGATCCGCCTGACAATGACGTATCCGATGAATGTAGGGCGCAATTTTGACGAGATCCTGAGGGTGATCGACGCACTGCAGACCGCCGATGCAAAGCAGATCGCAACGCCTGCTGACTGGATGCCAGGTGGTAAGGTCATCATTCCCACTTCAGTCTCAGAGTCCGAGGCGAAAGACTTGTTCCCTCAGGGTTGGACCGAGGTACGCCCCTATTTGCGCACCACAACGCTCTAAAATGGAATCGGCTATAGAGTAATCTCTTTATGTTGCTGCATTACTCAGCGGGCGTGGTTTTGAAAAATCGCCAGAAGTAGACAACGGCGAGGCCGATGAGAAGAACATTGGTCACGGGATTTAGCCACGCCTCAACACGATCAAATTGCGCTTTGAGAAAGAAGCCTGCGGCCGCGAGAGCCATAGTCCAAATTATGCTACCGAAGGTCGTGTAGCAAATGAATAACCAAACTGGCATGCCAGTTACCCCTGCGGGAATTGAGATGAAGGTTCTGATCCAGGGGATCATGCGGCCAAAGAACACCGCCGCTTCTCCGTGTCTTTGGAACCAGAGCAACGCCCGATCGAGGTCAGAAGTGGTGAGCGTCAGCCATTTTCCATACTTCTCAATAAGACGATGCAAGCGTTGCTCACCTAAGAGGACACCAACCAAATACCAAAGGTAAGCACCCGCAACAGAACCAGTCGTTCCGGCCAAAACCACGACCGAAAAGCTAAGCGTGCCGTCTGCTGCCAGATACCCTGCAAACGGCATAACAAGCTCTGAGGGGATCGGTGGAAAAACGTTTTCCAAGAACATCAGAAAGGCAACGCCCCATCCACCGTAAGTAATCAGCCAAGAAATGATCAGATCAAACAATACTCTCGCCCCTATTTATTGAACGAGACGTAAGACACCCACTTGCCCCAGCGGCTGCTCGGTTTCGCACTCAGCCTGACAAGTTACTCCTTCATCAAATTTCGAGTAAAGCATTGTTTCTAATCTATACGGGTTTCCAACTGTCCCATCCCGAACGGACTGACGCCCTCGTTCAAACGCAACCTGCTCTTCATTTCTCTTGCCAGTAACCATCATTCTGAACCTCCGATGGAATATGGTTGTCGAGGGGACAACAGCTACTCCGCTCGAATTTAGTCGGCATTGATCTGCGTAAGCACGACCGACCCTGTTGTGTGATTTCTTTGCTGGAGCGAAACTGGCAGCTGTTCAGTGCGACGTCGGAAATCACTCGCTCCATGGATGGACATGCACATCACGTCCTGAATGCGCTTTCATGATCTTAACGGCCAAATCCTCCTTCGCCGCGTCGTTTACGCGGACCCAAAGCAGAATACCGCCGTGCTCAATCTGGTTTGCGTAGTAGTCCTTGTGCTGCTTGCCAACCCGACGCGCCAGCAACGCACCAAGCACGAGCGCCGGACTGCCTCCGATTGCAATAGCGGCAACGGACGCCGCAAGTGTGCTAGCAGCTGTAAGCATCGCCGCCATCGCAACATACGATCCCAGAAAGAAGAACCCACCGGTTATGGCCCCTTCCAGTTCGCCAATCGCTTCCTCCGAAACGAAAGCCGCGCGCGGCGCGTCTGGGTTGTCCTCTAGATCAGAAGCGCGCCAATACGCTTTTCCCAACTTCTCTTCGAGAACCTCCTGTTTGGCGAGAATGCTGATGTCATACCGACTGAATCCCACCGCACGAAGATCGTAGAAAGCCGCCTGAAAATCTTCGACCTTGTCAAACACTCCAACGGCTTCGGGAATATTGATCGATGTCGTCGTATGTGTTCGTTGTTCGATGTGATTCATCAGTTCTTCCCGTTGTCGGCAAATTCGTCATTTCGTTCAGTTTACGTGGGAAAAACTGGCAACGAATTGATCGATGTTAGTCTCGCATGAGGTGGAAGGGCGATCACAGACAGAGCAGTTGGCCATCTCGTCCCCAAGCAAGCAACGACAATCCCAAACTGAATTTTATATAATGGACCTTACGCTGCCTGAGGTTAAACCAAATAAAGTCATGATACTTGGTCACAAATTGTTTGGCAGGACCACAATCATCCTCACTAACGTCATTCAATTTATCGATGATACCCCGACTTCCGGCATTTGCACTTCATTCGGGACCGGCGCGAGCCTGATCCAGGCATCGTATTGTGACAGAAACACTTGCCCGGTCATCGCATCAAGGAAATGCGTCCTTTCCAGCCGATCCATGACCGGCCCTTTCACTTCTGATAGGTGCAGTTTGATTCCCATGTCCTGCAGCCGTTGATTGATCGCCTCAAGGCTTTCCAGCGCACTCAGGTCGATCTCGTTGACGGCTGAACACATGAACACCACATTACGGATCGCTGGATCGGAAGCGAGGCGGTCGTAGATGTAGTCTTCCAAAAACCGGGCATTGGCGAAATAAAGGCTTTCATCAATGCGGATCGTCACAAGGCTCGGATCGGTCAGCACCTTGTGACGGTTGATATTTCGGAAATGCTGGGTTCCGGGCACCAGACCGACCTCGGCAATGTGTGGGCGAGAACTGCGATAAAGGTGCAGTACGATAGACAAAACAACGCCTACTGATACGCCGGTCTCGACCCCCATGCCCAGCGTGAACAAGATTGTGGCCGTGACCGCAATGAAATCGGCTTTCGAATACAACCAGCTACGTTTCAGGATCGAGAAATCAACAAGGCTAAGAACGGCGACGATAATCGTTGCCGACAACGTTGCGACTGGCAGAAAATAGATCAACGGCGTCAGCGCCAATGCGGCGATACAAAGCCCGACAGCCGTAAAGGCCCCTGCGGCCGCTGTCTCGGCCCCGGCGTCGAAATTCACCACAGACCGTGAAAAACCGCCGGTGACAGGGAAACCGCCGCTAAAGGCGGCACCTATGTTGGCCGCTCCGAGACCGATCAGCTCCTGATCAGGGTCAATCCGATCGCGTTTCTTCGCAGCCAGCGTCTGGGCCACCGAAATGGATTCCACGAACCCGATGATTGAAATAAGACAGGCTGGCAAGATCAACAGGCGGATTAGATCCGGCGAGAAAGACGGCAGCGTAAATGGCGGCAGGCCTTGTGGCACGGCACCAACGATATTGACGCCCTGCGCGTCAAGTCCCAGCCCCCAGACCACGACCGTCGTGACCACCACGGCGGCAACCGGCCCAGCCTTGGTAATCATATCTGCTGGTCGTGGGCCAAGACCAAAGTGGCGCAGCAAAGGTTTCAACCCCTTGCGGACCCAGAACAGGAAGCCCATCGCAACCACCCCGATGCCCAATGTGATCAGGTTAGTCTGGTCCAGATGTTCGCTCAACGAAACAACAAGTTCAGGCAGGGTATGGCCGCCTGCATCGACGCCAAGGATGTGCTTGATCTGGCTGGCGGCGATCAGGATCCCGCTTGCCGTGATAAAGCCCGCGATCACGGGATGTGACAGAAAGTTTGCCATGAAGCCAAGCTTCAGGAATCCCATGGCCAAAAGCATCACCCCGGACAGCCCAGCTAGGGTCAGAGCGGCGACGGCATATCCCATGCTACCTTGCTCAGCGACCGCCTGGAGTGCGACTGCGGTCATCAGGGAGACAACTGCGACTGGTCCAACCGCCAGTGCCCGGCTGGTCCCGAATATCGCATAAAGAAGAATCGGCGCGATCGATGCATATAGTCCCGCTTCGGGGGGCAAACCGGCCAGCAAGGCATAAGCCAACGACTGCGGGATCAGCATGAAGGTGACGATCACCGCAGCCAGCAAATCGCCCGAAAGCGCCTGCCGATTGTAGCTTTGTGCCCATTGCAGGATAGGCAGATACCGTTTGAGTGGTTTGTGAGTCATAGATTCAATCTCGAAGAAGAAACCGGACGTTCAAAAACCAATGATTTGGAATTATTCCGCAACGGATCGGGCCACTACAATCTTTTCGGGCTTGGCCAGCCATTCGTGCCCGCGCAGCATGCCCCGCCAATAGATCGGTGGCAACATCGTCTCCTTGAGGAACCACGCGGCGCGGCTGGGCTTGGTGCCATCGATCAAAAAGGTCGGGAAGCTTGGCAATAGCTTGCCGCCATAGCCAAATTCCGCCAGCACGATCTTGCCCTTCTCGACCGTCAGCGGACAGGAACCATAACCGTTGTATTGCGACACCGCCGATCTACCCCGAATATCCGCCAAGATATTCTCGGCCACCACAGGGGCCTGCATCCGCGCTGCTGCCGCCGTTTTGGCATTGGGCGCGTTCATCACATCCCCGAGCGACCATATGTTCTGATAGGTCATGTGGCGCAATGTTGCCTGATCGACATCCACCCAACCCGCCGCATCGGCCAGCGGAGAGACTGCGATGAAATCCGGCGCTGATTGAGGCGGGCAAACGTGGATCATGTCAAACTCGACCTCGATCTGCTCGGTCGGTGTTTCAGGTTTTGAGACGTCGAACCAAGCCTTCTTTGCAGGCCCGTCCACAGCCACCAGATTATGAAAGACATTCAGGGTGGCATCGTATTTCTTCACGTATTCCATCAACGCCGGCACATAGTCCTTGACGCCAAAAAGCACGCCACCCGCTGTCATGAATTGAATGTCGATGTCTTTGAGCGCGCCGTTACGAAACCAGGTATCGCCCGACAGATACATCGCTTTTTGCGGCGCGCCCGCACATTTGATCGGCATTGGAGGCTGCGTAAAGAGTGCTCGTCCAGATTTCAGACCCTTTACCAACTCCCAAGTGTAGGGTGCCAGATCATAGCGGTAGTTCGAGGTTACACCATTGCGGCCCAGCGTCTCCACGAGCCCCTCGACCTTGTTCCAGTCAAGCTTCAGACCCGGTGCTACGACCAGCCGCTTATACCCAACCACCCGGCAGCCATCGAGGATTACGGTATCGGTCTTTGGTTCAAACGCTGCGACGGCAGATTTTATCCAGTGCACACCTTTCGGGATCAGCGACCCCATAGTGCGCGACGTCTCCTGTTGCGTGAAGATGCCCGCACCAACCATGGTCCAACCCGGCTGATAGTAATGCACGTCTGCGGGGTCGATGATCGCGATCTCCAACCCCGGTTTGCGTGACAGCAGGCTGGCTGCAACAGCGATGCCTGCGGCCCCTGCCCCAACGATCACGATGTCATAAGTAGCATCGGCTTTGTCCGTCGGTGTTTTGCCGCCATTGGCGATGCGGCGCGCAACGCCACCCATGTCATATCCCGCAGCCTTGGTTGCGGCAAGAATCTCGGGTAAGGGGGTGTCTGATGCTTGTGCGAGCGACCACAGCGTGGCGGAGCGCGTTCCGGTACGGCAATAAGCAAGAACCGGACCCGGCAACTCTGAAATGGCCGTCTGAAACACCGAGACATCTTCATCGCCCACGATCCCGCCACTGATCGGAATATATCGCGCCTCCATACCCGCAGACTTCGCGGCTTGTTCGATCTCCTGAAAACCCGGTTGATCGGGCCCTTCACCGTCAGGCCGGTTGCAGATGATCGCGCGGTATCCGAGCTTGCGCGCCTTTGAAACATCTTCCGGGGTAATCTGGGGGCTGACCGAAAGGTCAGCCGATAGCGATTTGGGGTCCATTATGGGGCCTTTCTGGTGTTTGGGATCAAAGAACGTTGACAGGCACCTTCATCATCAGGCGGCCGTCTTTATCGGTCGGCATTTCACCCGCGCGCATGTTCACTTGAAGGGAAGGAATAATGAGCCGGGGCATTCCCAGCGTCGCATCACGTTCGGTTCGGAACTTAACAAACTCTTCCTTGGTCTTGCCCGCGCCAACGTGGATGTTGTGTGCCTTTTCCTCGCCAACCGTTGTTTCCCACGCAACGTCGCGACCGTCAGGGCCATAATCGTGGCACATGAACAGACGCATCTGATCAGGCAAGGCCAGCACCTTCTGGATGCTGTCATAGAGCGTTGCTGCGTCTCCACCGGGAAAATCGGCGCGTGCGGAGCCGCCGTCGGGCATGAAAAGGGTGTCGCCCACGAATGCCGCGTTGCCGATCACATGCACCATGCAGGCTGGTGTGTGTCCGGGCGTATAGATCGCCACCGCCTTCAAATCGCCAATCTGGTAGGTGTCGCCGTCTTTGAACAACGTATCGAACTGACTGCCATCGCGCTGGAACTCGGTGCCTTCATTGAAGACCTTACCGAAGGTGTCCTGCACCACCATGATCTGGTCACCGATGCCGATCTTGCCGCCAAGAGCGTTCTGGATATAGGGCGCGGCGCTCAGATGGTCAGCGTGCACATGGGTTTCGATAATCCATTCCAAATTCAAGTCATGCTTGCGGATGTAGGCGATCAAAAGGTCGGCATGGTCGTATGTGGTGCGCCCCGCAGCATAGTCGATGTCCATAACTGAATCGATCACCGCGCAAGCGTCGGACGACGGGTCTTTGACAATGTAACTGATGGTGTTGGTCACTGCGTCGAAAAACGCCTCTACCGTGGGTTCTACATCCAGGTTGATCGGGTATTCTGTCATGTGTTTCTCCTCCATTATTATGTTTTGCCAGACAGTAAGCGCGCACCGCCAAAGGCAATCAGACCGCGCGCGGCAAGAATTCCAGCGATCAGTGCTGCAACAAAAATCAGGACTTCGATGCGGCCAGTTCCCAATGCCGGAAGTGCACCACCAGGGCAGAAACCTGAGATGCCCCAACCAATACCAAAGACAGCAGAGCCGGCGATCAGACGCACATCAAGCCGTGTGTTGGTCGGCAACTGGAAACCGGCGTCAAAGACAGGTGTCTTGCGCAGAAATACAATCCGGTACCCGATGAAGGCGACCGCGACGGCACCTCCCATCACGAAGATGAGGCTGGGATCCCAAGTGCCCGCGATATCAAAGAAATTCAACACCTTGGCCGGGTTGGCCATGCCTGAAATAGAAATGCCAATCCCGAAGATCAGACCGATGAAATAGCTAGTGATGAGACGCATCTCTCATGCCCCCCAAAGATGCCGAACGGCATAAACGGTCAATCCCGTTGCGATCATGAAAACCGCAGTGGCGACGATTGATCTGCGCGACAGCCGTGCCACACCGCAAACTCCGTGGCCTGAGGTGCATCCCGAAGAATAAGTGACGCCAATACCTACGATGAAGCCCCCAACAACCAGCATTGGTGTCGATACTGGCACTTGAATTAGCGGCATTTGACCGCTTATGGCCAGCACCGCGAGCGGTCCGCTTATCATCCCCAGCAGGATCGCCAGACGCCACCCACTATCGTGAAACGGTGAGGTCGACAGAAGCCCAGCCAGGATACCTGTTGCCCCCATGATCCGGCCTAGCATCAGCATAAGCAGTGTTGATGCGAGACCAATCAAAGCTCCGCCAGCCAGCGATTGCCAAGGTGTAAAGACGGTATCCACCCAACTCACACCTTGCAGGTGCGAATGCCGAAAATTGAATACGCCGGGCAAGTTCGCATCAGGCCTGTTACCGCAAGAACCACCCCTACGAGGATCGCGCCGTATTTCATAACGGCACCGTCAAAAATGGTCAGTCCACTGAAAAGCGCCGCCGCGATGAGCGCAACACCCAAAACCAGCCGAACCCCACGGTCCACAGTTCCCACATTGGTTGTCATTTCTCTAACTCCTGTTCAACTGTCCGTATTCAAAAATGGCGCATGCGAGATAGCTGCTGTGGCGCGAGCGAATACGGATCACACTAGTAGCTATTTCATGTGGCGTGGGCGGTGTCGCTAACCTGGATCAAGCGGCGGGATCACAAGGCGTGTGTTAGCACCGAGCAGCTGTGCGCCTTTCGAACAAGCCGCAAACAGCCGATAGGGATGGTACGCCTGATTTGGATCAGCTTGGCAGATCTCGTTCGCCTCTAAAGGTCTTAGTTGAGTGGAGCAGAACTTGACCCGCCCTCCACATCAAACGCGCGACCGCTTCCGATGTCCGGTTACGCTCGGAACTTTTACAGGCATCGTTGAGAATGGAGAGTATCATGAACGACGACCACAAGCTGAAAAATGCGGTGCAGGCCGAATTGGACTGGGAACCGAGCGTCACGTCAGATCATATCGGCGTCACCGCCGATGGGGGAGTTGTGACCCTGACCGGACACGTGGATAGCTATAGGCAGAAAGCCGCAGCAGAACGTGCGGCAGGCAGAGTACAGTGTGTCCGCGCTATCGCCGAGGAGATCAGATGGCAGCGTTCACCACAGCGACGATGATATAGCAAAGGCAGCGTTGCATCGGCTCTCATGGGATTCTTCCATCCCCAAGGACGCGGAGAAACTCGGGTTCAAAAAGGGTACGTCACCCTGACCGGTGAGGTTCCTTGGTATTATCAACGTGATGGTGCCGCCCGCTCAGATGCAGCCTAGAAAAAGAAGTGAAGCCAGACATTTCCTGCTCGGATGCCTGTTACTCGGTTGAACCAATCAAGACCTTGGTTGGACCCGTATCATGCGCATCAAAAGACCATCCTTCAACCAGAACTGGTGATAGAGTGAAGCACATACATGCAAGACGATAAGGCCGATGAAAACCGGCTTTGCGAAGGTGTGAATTTCGCCGTATGGATCGCCAAAGTAAAACCCAAGCAATCCCATGATCGGGACAACAACCAACAACACATAGAAAAGCCAATGCGCCAATCTGCCGGCCAATTCAACGAACCTGCTTGAAACGGGAGGTGGCGGAGTACCGGTCTTGAGGCGCAAGGCAAGGCGGACTGCCACAAGCGTCAGAATTACGATACCGGAATAATAGTGCAATCCTCCAAGACTGTTATCGAGCGACGACACGGAACCACCCTCTTCGATCGCTTCGATCAGCGCGGTCATACTTTCCCCGAAGACAAGCTGCACAAGGACGAGTGCTGCTATCAGCCAGTGCAGGCCAATCTGATAGGCCGAGTAGCTTTGAATAGCGACGGTGCTCTTGGGGGAATGGGTCACTTTGAATGCCTTTCGATCCGTGGTCAGTGAAGGGTGTCCCACGCCGCAGCGTGCGCTGCGTTGATGTGGATCAGTGTCGGAAACGATCACACGGCTCGACGTGTCACGGTTCGATCCTCAGCGCCCGGAGTGCATTGAGGATGACCGCGACGTCGATCAACTCTTGCAGCAATGCGCCCTGCACCGGAGTCAGGTAGCCAAAGGCCGCAGCAAACATGCCCGCGACTGACAGGCCAATCCCTGCAATGACGCTCTGCCACGCGATAAGGCGCGCACCGCGAGCAATCACCAGACCCGGCAAAAGCCGCCCAAGGTCGTCCACCAAAAGAACCACATCCGCAGTCTCGGCTGATGCCGCGGCACCGCGTGCACCCATCGCCACGCCAACATCCGCCGCCGCAAGTGCGGGTGCATCGTTTACACCGTCGCCCACCATCATAACCGGGCCGTGTTTGCGCTCGGATAGGACCAAAAGCACCTTTTGATCCGGTGTCAGATCCGCATGAACAGCATCAAGGCCCAGTCCCTCTGTCACCGCATCTGCAACGGCGTGCCTGTCGCCTGTCGCCAGCAAGAGGCGTGCAACCCCGTTGCGGCGAAGTTCGGACAGCAACTCGGTCGTCCCACTTCGCAACGTATCGGCCATCTCGATCCACCCTGCAGGTCTTGCATCTACGGCGAGCGACACCACAACAGCCCCCGTTGCCAAAGGTTTCATATCTGCAGGCGTTCCTGTTTGTGCCGCAATAAATCCGGTTCCGCCGACCACGACGGGCCGGCCATCCACAATACCGGTGACACCTTCGCCTGGTGTCTCAACAACGTTTTTGGGCACCGGCAATTCAACGCCGCGCGCCTGCGCCGCAGCAACAACAGCCTGTGCCACGGGGTGCTTGGAGCCCTGATCAAGGGACGCTGCAAAATACAGGATGTCCTCTTCGCTCAAATCGCCGGTCGAAGTGACCCCCGTAATCTTTGGGCGCCCGTCCGTCAGCGTTCCCGTCTTGTCAAATATCAGTGTCCGGGTCCGTGCCATGGCCTCAAGCGCTTGTGCGCCTTTGATCAGCACGCCGAAATGCGCCGCCCGCGACATGCCCGCAACAAGGGCCACAGGCACGGCCAGGATCAAAGGGCACGGGGTAGCAACGACTAAGACAGCGACCGCCCGGATCGGATCGCCGGTAAACCACCAGGCCCCGGTCGCCAGCGCGACCGTCACCCCAAGAAAGAGCAGTGAGTATCTATCTGCCAGTCGCGCCATAGGCGCGCGAGATTTCTGTGCCGCCTCGACAAGCCGCACGATACCGGCATAGGTGCTCTCAGACGCAACACGAGTTGCGCGCAAATCGAAAGCCTCGCCCGCGTTGGTGGAGCCACTCATAACGTCCATACCACGCTCCAAGCGTACCGGCATCGCTTCACCCGTCAAGGCAGATTGATCCAACATGGCCTGCGCACTTTCCAGAGCGCCGTCAACCGGAGCAACGTCGCCTTGCCGGATCAACAACAGATCCCCCGGCACGATGGCGTCCAATGCGACCTCTTCCAGCCGTCCATCATGATGCCGCGTCGCTGTCCGCGCGACCCGGGACAGAAGATCGCGCATCTCGCGCCGGGCACGACCCTCGGCAAAGCTTTCCAGAAACGTGCCGCCTGAATACATCAGTGCGACCACTGCGGCTGCGAGCGCTTCGCCAAAAACCAACGCCGCCGACATCGATAAAGCAGCGACGATGTCGAGCCCGACCCGCCCCTGCGCGAGACTTCGAATAATCTCGATTACAAGGGCGGCAAGAACCGGCACAACACCAGCCGACCAGGCCAAGTCAGCGAACTCCGGCAAACCGGCCATCCAAAGGCCCGCACCGGATATCAGGCCCAGCAAAGCAATGGCCAGCAGAGCGGTCTTTAAGCGATCATTAAGCATCAAAAGTCATCCGTTGATCTTTCGCACACCTTATTCAGCCCTGTTTCAACGTGGTGTCGATCCGGTTGCGCAGATCCACAGGCAGGGCGTCAATCACCTGGGCGATTGCCGCAAGATCCTGTCGCGCGGCGTGCAATTGATCGATGAGCGAGATCACAATGCCAAGCGCTGTTTCATCAAGATCGAGATCCTGAGACAGATCGCACAAGAGCTCCAACCGCGCGATGTCTATGGGACGGAAAACATATCCGTCGGTATGGCGCTGCGGCTTAATGAAATCGCCTTCGATAAAGCGCACAAGCTGGACGCGGGTCAATCGTGTTACCGTAATGACGACCTCATCTTCTGAGAAAAAGTCCGTCATGTCTTTGCCCCCTTTATCAGATCAACGCGCGGATCAAACCCGTGATTTTGGCGCCATTCGGACAGAAAGTTGCGTAAGCTCTCATCGGGGTCAGACGGTACAACGACCTTTAGTTCGACCTTCTGATCGCCTTTCGTCTTTCGCCCCGTCCGCGCAACGCCGCGCCCCCTCAAACGCAGTACTCTGCCGGTGCTGGCTCCAGGTGGCACTGTCAGACCGACCGGTCCGTCGATGGTTGGTGCGGTGACTTTGCCGCCCAGAACGGCCTCGTCTATTGTAATCGGCAAAATCAGCAAGATGTCGTCGCCGTCCCGTCGGAACACCGGATGTGGTCGCACAAGGACTGTGATCAATGCATCACCGGGTGGTCCACCACCAAAGCCGGGGCTGCCCTTGCCGCGCAGTCGTAGGGTCTGACCATCTTCCGTGCCGCGCGGGATCTTGACCTCAAGGCTTTGGCCGTCCGGCAGAGTTATCTTCGTTGTACTGCCCCGCACGGCATCAAGGAAAGGCACTTCCAATGTATAGCGCGCGTCCGCCCCGGCGGCCTGAAAATCACGCGCGCCAAAGTCGTCGGCACCACGCGTGCGCCCCCGGTGCCGCAAAATCTCCGCAAAGATGTCGGCGGGATCGGCATTTGCCCCGAAGCCATGACCTTGTTGATAAGCGTTGTCAGGTGCATGTGCGAAATCGCGGTAATACTGGCGCTGAGGGCGTTCCGCACCTAGTCCGTCAATCTCGCCGGCATCAAAGCGCGCACGGGTCTCGGGATCTTTCAACACTTCATACGCAGCGGCAATGGCCTTGAACCGTGCTTCTGCGCCCGCGTCGTCGGGATGTAGATCCGGATGGCTGGTGCGCACCAGTTTGCGATATGCTTTCTTGATTGCGTCTGCCGTGGCCGATTTGGGCAAGCCAAGCGCTTCGTATGGATCGTCGGGCATTCAGACTCCCTTAACTCTGACTAAAACGCAGTAAGCGGACCATCCGACCGTCCGGTGCTTCTGTCCGCTTAAGGTGCCATGTCAGTTAGGGGCCCGTCCTGATCCATGTCAGCACCGTAGGTGCAGGAACGCCTATTCTGCCCTAGCAGACACAGGGTCGGAGACTGACGCACTTACAGTCTCAAACTCAATTCGAAAAGGACGTCACATTGACGGAAACTGATAAAACTTCCAATGAGAACGGCACGACCGATCTGCTCGCTTTGAGTCCAGCCCCCGTCCCTGCCCTACGTCATCCGGCGCCAGTCGCATCACCAAACCGAAGGATTTGGCTCTGGATCAGTGCAAGCGTCATGGGTCTTCTGTTGGCGGCTCTCGCATATTCACAACTGTGGATGGCAGGGCCGTCGGTGGTCACTGTCGAAATGGCGCAGCAGGCGCCCGTCACACGCCTTCTCGCCGTCAACGGACGTATTGCTGCAGTCAATTCCGTCGACATCCGGCCCGTTGTTACAGGCACACTGATAGCAATTGCCGTTACCGAAGGTGATGTGGTCGAGGCAGACCAGATCCTCGCACAAGTGGACGCCGCCGCGCAAAATGCAATTGTGCGGCAAGCCATGGCTGGCCTGGATGCAGCTCTCGTTACCCAAGCTCAGGCAACCGAAAGCTACGAGCGCGCGCTGTCCCTTGGCCCAAATATCGCCAGGAGCGTGCTCGAAACCGATGCCCATGTCGTCCAAACGGCGGTGCAGGAGGTTGCGCGCCAAACCGCCGCTCTTGATCAAGCCCAAGTCGTGCTTGGCAATCACACCATCCGCGCGCCGCGCAGCGGCACTGTTGTGGCGCTTGACGCCGAGCTGGGCCAACTTACCGGACCCACAATTCCCTTGCTGACACTGGCAGATTTGAGCGATCTGGTGGTCGAGGCAGATGTGGACGAAGCCTATGCGACACAGATTGCATTAGGACAACCTGCTGTGCTGCAACTGGCGGGTGAGGCACGCAATCGAGACGGACACGTCAGTTTTGTGTCTGCCCTTGTGGATGCGGCAACCGGTGGTCTGGCGGTCAAGATCGCCTTTGAGGCCCCGGTCATGGCTCCCATCGGTCTGACGGTTGCGACGAACATCATCGTGGAGAGACGCGATGCGGCGCTGACCCTACCGCGCACCGCCCTGCAAACAGGCGCGGATGGCACGGGCGTTCTTGTGGTCAGAGACGGAATCGCAATGTTCCAACCCGTTTCGGTGGTCGATTGGCCCGCCGCACGGCTGATCGTGACAGGAGGCCTTACCGAGGGTGACGCCGTGATCATCGACCCGACCAACATCGAAGTTGGGCAGGCCGTCGTGTCGGACCAACCCTGATGCTTTACGCCCTCAAGATCGCGGGCCGATACCTAACGGCGAGCAAGGCGCAAACAGCGCTCCTAATCGTCGGGGTCGCGGTGGGCGTGTTTATCTTCATTTTCATGTCGGCCCTGATCGGGGGGTTGGCCGAATTCATCCTGTCGCGCACCGTGGGCGATATCTCGCATATCACGATCGAGGCCGAGATCGATGACCCTGCCGTATTGATTTCACCAAATGACTTGGATGGCGGCCATGTCTTGTTCGTCACCGAACGGGGCCGCGACCGGACCGCCACACTGAGTGATGCGGCGACATGGCTTCCCCTGATCGAGGCAGTACCCGGTGTGCGCGCCGTCTCGCCGCAGATCACCGGTGCCGGATTTCTGACACGCGGCGCACAAGTCAGCCAGGTCAGCGTGACAGGTTTGGAGCCTGGGAAAGAATCCGCGATCCTGGACCTTGAGGGCTACATGGTCGCGGGAACCGTACGGCTCGGCTCGGGTCTCATCGTGCTGGGCAATAGATTGACAGATGATCTGGCCCTATCGCTCGGCCAGACACTACGGTTGCAAAGCTCAAACGGGGTCACGGCGACACTCACACTGAGCGGCATCTTTGATACGGGCAATGGTGGGATGGACGGCGCGCGCGCCTTTGTCAGCCTTTCGACTGCGCGAACCCTCTTTGCCATGCCCCAAGGCGTGACACAGATCGAGATCAAGCTGGACGATCTGAATGCCGCCGATACCACCGCCCTTCGGATCAGTGGGCTCACGGGTCTGGATGCCGTGCCGTGGACGGACGGAGCCGAACAGTTGATGGAGGCGCTGAACGCACAGGCGCAGACCGGGTATTTCCTAAAAACATTCGCGCTCATCACCATCGTCATCGGGGTCGCCTCAGCGCTCTTGCTCTCCACCTACCGCCGCCGCCCCGAGATCGGGATTATGCGGGCGATGGGGGCAAGTCGTGGCTTCGTTGTTTTCGTGTTCGTCACTCAAGGTGCCATGATAGGACTGATGGGCGGGGTCACGGGGGCGGCCCTGGGGTATCTTGCCTTGTTGCCATTCCCATCGCGCGATGCGTTTCAGGCAGGGACTCTGCCGTTGGACATTACCCAGGGATCGTATGGACTGGCCATTGCCCTGACGCTCATCGGCGCGATACTCGCCTCGATCCTTCCTGCGAGGTCGGCCGCCCGGGTCGATCCAGTCACGGCAATCGGACAATGACGATTTCGCAAAGCGCCCTTCTTGAGGTGAGCGATCTGGTCAAGACCTTCGGAACCGGGGACGTGGCAACACGCGTGTTGCGCGGCTTGTCACTCTCCCTCGCAAAGGGAGAAATGGCCGCCCTGCTGGGTCCGTCCGGTTCGGGCAAAAGCACGCTGCTGACAATCCTTGGTACGTTGATGAAGCCCACATCAGGCAGCTACAACATGTTAGATCAGGATCTGATCGCGGCGGACGACAATCAACTGACGGTGTTTCGTAACCTCCATATTGGCTTTGTCTTCCAGTTTCATAACCTATTGCCCGATTTCACCGCACTGGAAAACGTCATCTTTCCGACGGCTGTCCGAATGGGCCGCGAGACATCCGCCGCCCGCGACCGTGGCCGCGACTTGCTGGTGCGCATGGGGCTGGAGGAACGGATCAACTTCCCCTCGACCAAACTGTCAGGCGGACAGAAACAACGCGTCGCCGTCGCCCGCGCCCTGATGAACGGCCCTGAATTGGTGCTCGCAGATGAGCCTACCGGCAACCTTGACCGCGCCTCGGCCAGTCAAGTGATGGAGCTGATCGGACAGATTAACCGCGAGGAAGGTACGACATTTCTAATCTCGACCCATGACGAAAAGATAGCGGGTCTTTGCCGGCGTCAACTGGTGGTGGGGGATGGGATTGTGACGGGTTAGCGTTCTCGCATGCTTGAGGCGTCGATCCGTTGAACAGGTCGCTGCGTCTTGGTAGATGCCGCCTTTCCTAACTTGGATTAGTGCAAGCCGATGCTCCTTTGTACGACACTTGATAAACACAATATTCTTCAGAGAAAGCGAGCTTCAAATGACTTTCAAAGACCTCGACAAAAAGGCGTTTGGTCCCACAGAAATCCCTGAGGAGGAAGCGACACCAGCCAACAAGAGTGATGGCAAGAAGTCGCACGAAAAAGCGACTTCAACAGGTACGAAGCAAGCACTCAGGCCAGCTGAGGATGATGACCTGTTCGACAATATGCCAGTCTGAGTTGGGGCATACGGTCAAAACTAGGAATGTCCTAAACAAACCCGGGCATCACCACCATATCGACCCCAAAGCCGGAAACACGCGGATACTTTGGGCAGTTGTGATCAATATCATGCTGACCGTGGTGCAGATCGTTGGTGGGATTCTATCCGGTAGCCTCGCGTTAATCGCCGATGCGATCCACAATCTGTCAGATGCCCTTTCACTTGGTCTTGCATTTTTTGCGCGCAAAATCGCGCAGCGACCAGCAGACGACGCCATGACGTTTGGATATGGCCGTGCGGAGATCGTCGCAGCGCTCATTAACTATACGACGCTGATCCTGCTTGGCCTCTTTTTGACGTATGAGGCGGTTTTGCGATTGTTCGCCCCAACGGACGTGGACGGTTGGTCAGTTGTAATCATTGCGGCATTCGCGCTTGGGGTGGATACGTTGACCGCGTTTCTGACCTACGCGCTCTCCAAAAGCAGCATGAATATTCGCGCGGCGTTCCTGCACAATGTTGCGGATGCACTTGGTTCCGTTGCTGTCATTGTCGCGGGCACTGTCATTATTCTCTATGATTGGCGGCTGATTGATCCGCTGATCACATTACTGATCGCGGGGTACATCCTGTGGCAGTCCATCACCGAAATTGGCGGCTCAGTGCGCATCTTGATGCTCGGCAGCCCGCCGGATCTGGATACTCAAGCTGTATTGACGGCGATGCGCAGCGTGTCAGGCGTTGAGAATGTGCACCACCTTCATGTGTGGCAGATGCAGGAACACCAATCCGCATTGAACGCCCATATTGTGATCAAAGAAGGCCGCTGGAACGAGGCTGATCGCGTGAAAGAGGCCGTGAAGATCGTCCTTCGCGCTAGGTTCGGGCTGTCTCACATCACCCTCGAGTTGGAACGCCATGGCTTTGAGTGTGAAGACGTACAAGTTGTCGGCCACACCTCAGCAACAAATTGACTTGTCCTGACGCAGATCAACGCCACGCCGCCCGGGTTCGCTAGAGCTTGAGGAAATGGCGGAACGATGTCCTTACCGTCAAAGGAGTATATCTGAATGGGCGATGTCTTTGTGTGGCTGAACGATCAACTGCTGCGCATGCAGTGGTTGTCGGATCTTGTCACATTGCTGGTGCGCGACGGGTTCGGTTTGGATCCAGCAAGCCAGATTGGCGGAAGCATTCACTTTTTCATCTATGACGTGATCAAGATATTCATTCTGCTTTCGGTTTTGATCTTCGCCATTTCCTATGTGCAAAGCTATTTCCCACCCGAACGTACGCGCCGCATTCTTGGGCAGCGCAGCGGTTTGGGTGCTAATATCCTCGCGGCCCTTCTTGGAACCATCACCCCTTTTTGCTCTTGCTCCTCTATCCCGCTTTTCATCGGCTTTACCAGTGCAGGTCTACCACTGGCGGTGACATTTTCCTTTCTGATCTCATCCCCGCTTGTTGATCTGGCCTCCGTGATCTTGCTGGCCAGCATTTTTAACTGGAGCATCGCCCTAGCCTACGTGACCATTGGATTGGTGCTGGCTGTGTTGGGCGGAACCCTGATCGGAAGACTCAAAATGGAAGATCAGGTTGAAGCATTTGTCTATCAAAGTCCTGTCAGTGACCATGACAATGATGGGGCGATCAGTCTACGCGAGCGACTGGCCTTTGCCGCGGGTCAAGTGATGGATATCGCCCACCGGGTTTGGCTTTATGTTTTGATCGGCGTCGGGATCGGTGCAGCAATCCACAACTGGATACCAGAAGCCTTTATTTCAGCACTCTTGGGTCAGGACAAATGGTGGTCCGTTCTGGTCGCGACGCTTGTGGGAGTTCCGATGTATGCAGATATTTTCGGCACACTGCCCATCGCCGAGGCGTTGGTTCAGAAGTGCGTTGGTCTGGGCACCGCGCTAACCTTCATGATGGCTGTCACAGCACTTTCACTGCCTTCGATGATCATGCTCAAGCGCGTCGTCAAGCCGCGCCTGCTGGCGGTGTTCATCGGCATCGTCACGGCAGGTATCATTCTGATTGGCTATATTTTTAACGCCACAGCCCATCTATTTGTTTGAAAAGGAGAGACACAATGATCATCAAAATCCTCGGATCAGGTTGCAAGAAATGTGTGGCCTTGGGCGAGAATGCAAAGACAGCTTTGCAAGCTGCAGCCATCGACGCCGAGATCGAAAAAATCACCGATGTTGTCGCCATCTCCGGCTATGGGGTCATGTCCACCCCCGGTCTGGTGATCGACGAAAAGGTCGTCTCAACCGGACGCGTATTGAGCGCATCCGAAATTGGGGGCCTTCTCAAGAACAAGTAAGTTGATCAGGAAAAGGATGCCTTCGCCGCGCTGTTTCTGATCAAATCAGTCCGGTTTGTCGTCGCCCAAATATCTGGCAAGGACAAAGGCTGCAGTAAAAGCAACTGTCGCCGCGACGCCTGTGGGGTCCGTCGCCGAAGGAATGGGTGAGGCCTTGGGTGCGTTTGCAACTTGCTGTTTTGACCACGGTTTTTTTAAGATCGCCACACACCCTCCTGCTGCCAAAAGCAAACCAAGCCCCGTCAGAAGGGCGGCCAACGCAGCGCCTAATGACGCGCTAAGTGCGAGGAAAGCAGACACAGTGATAAACCCAAGGCCCGCAAGCCCAATCAGGCCAACTGATATTTCCAAAAACAAGCGCCAAAGCACTTTTTGCGCAGCGAATCGGGCACTGCCTTCAACGCCGCGCATCGCATCTTTCAGAAACTGGTTCACCGGCGCGACATGGCCCCGACCAAAAGACCAGCGCCCGCCGCAAGGCCAATGGCCAGTAACGGGTGATCGGCAACCGATGCCTCAAGCTGATGTTCGGCGGATTTGCCTGTTCTTTCGACGTAATGTTTCGCTTCGCCAAAGCCTTCGGCGATATCAGTCGCCATATGGCTACCGCGTTTTCCAGCAATCCCGCTAACTGTCTCGGCAAGACGCGACAAATCTGTCCGCAAGGCGGCGAGCTGGTGGCTTACAGCTTCGAAATCGGTCGCTGCCTCTGTGGTTGCTTTGCTATTTTGTGACATTAAGAACTCCATGTTTTTTTTGTTTGAAGATGACTTAGTGGCACATTATGCGCCCATTTTGGTTGTAGTCAGAACGGCAACAGGACCAAGTCGCTAGACCCGGACCACATCAGATTTGTTTTCAGTGGTCTGTCCCTCAAAGGTCTCGTCCGAGGCATCCGCTTCTGCCTTTGTCTTCTGAACAAGCTGATCGCGATGATGTGCTGGGCCATAGATCGTATAAAGCTTAAGTGGCTCATGCCCTGTGCAAATCACGTTATGATGCGCACCTGCGGGCACAACGATACCGTCGCCGGGTCCCAACTTATGGGTGACGCCGTCGATCACCGCGCGCCCTTTGCCGTCCTCGATACGAAAGAACTGGTCCGTGTCGGAATGAATCTCACCGCCGATCTCGGAGCCTGGATTAATCGACATCAGAACCAGCTGAAGCTTGGCTCCGGAATAAAGCACCCGCCGGAAGTCCGTGTTTTCTTCGGCCAATTCCTCGATGTTTCCAAAGTATCCAATCACGACAAACCTCCCAAAGGTTGCGCCACATGACGCAGCGATCCGTTCATGTTTGCCTAGAGATAGCCCCCTCCGCACTGATCAGGGTTAGTGGCCATGGCTTTCAATGTAAGGTGTCCGATTTGTAAAGTACGCCTGCGCGGCTACCGGCGCCACGCTAACACCGATCAGCACGGTCCCCCGACGCTCCGGGTAAGTTGAGACAGATGGCCCTTTCAGAAAGACCGCGCTCAGATGCAAAACCACCACAAATCCACAGATCCATTTCATCAGAACATTGGCACCGTGCATGCTGTACGAGGTGCAGTTGTGGATGTGGTTTTTGCCAGCGCGGACCTGCCGCCAATTCACGCCGCGTTGAATGTCGAATGGGATGTGCCAAGCCCACTTATCCTGGAAGTTCACAGCCATCTTGATTTGACCAAGGTACGCGCAGTGGCGTTCCAATCAACCGCGGGCCTCGCGCGCGGCGTCGCGGTGCATGCAAGCGGCGGGCCAGTTGCCGTGCCGGTTGGCGACGCGGTGCTTGGCAGATTGTTGGATGTCGTGGGCTCTCCCAAAGACGATGGGCCACCGCTGCCAAAGGATACGCCACGCCGATCAATCCATGCGCTGCCACCCGTTTTGAGCACCCAAACCCGCACGACGGACGTATTCGAGACCGGTATCAAGGTGATCGACCTGCTGACTCCGATGGCCCAGGGCGGCAAGGCCGCGATGTTCGGCGGTGCGGGCGTTGGGAAGACCGTTTTGGTGATGGAACTGATCCGGGCCATGGTCGAGAAATACGAAGGCATCTCGGTCTTTGCAGGTGTCGGCGAGCGGTCCCGCGAAGGACACGAATTGCTCACAGAGATGAGCGAGTCCGGCGTGCTGGAACGCACGGTGCTGGTCTACGGGCAGATGAATGAGCCGCCCGGCGCGCGCTGGCGCGCGCCGCTAACCGCACTGACAATCTCGGAATATTTCCGGGATCAGAAGCACAAGAACGTACTTTTGCTGATGGATAACGTCTTTCGCTTTGTGCAGGCCGGTGCCGAGGTATCGAGCCTTCTGGGCCGCCTGCCCTCCCGTGTGGGCTACCAGCCCACGCTTGCGACCGAAGTCGCAGGGCTTCAGGAACGGATTGCATCGGTCGCAGGGTCAGCCGTGACGGCGATTCAGGCGGTTTATGTACCTGCCGACGACTTCACCGACCCGGCGGTCACCACGATCTCCAGCCATATGGATTGCGTTATTGTACTGTCACGCGCCCAAGCCGCCGAAGGCTTCTATCCCGCGATTGACCCGCTGGCCTCATCCTCGATGTTGCTCGATCCACTCGTGGTCGGAGAGGAGCACTACAAGACCGCCGAAGCTGTCCGGCAAGCCCTGGCCCGCTTCCGGGAGTTGACCGATATCATCTCCTTGCTGGGGGTCGAGGAGTTGGGAACAGCCGACCGTCTCATCGTGAAACGCGCCCGGCGGCTGCAGCGGTTCCTGACCCAGCCCTTTATGGTGACCGAAGCCTTTACCGGAACGCCCGGTGCCAGCGTCTCACTGGCTGACACTCTCAAAGGGTGCCGCGCGATCCTAGACGGTGCCGCTGACGATTGGGCCGAAAGCGCTCTCTATATGGTCGGCACATTGGAGGATGCACGCAAGAAAGAAGACGCCGCCAACGCCAAAGAGGCTGCGGCATGAGGTTGCGGATTATTACACCCCTGTCTGTCGTTGTGGACGAAGACATCGACGGATTGCGCGCCGAGGACGCAAGCGGGAGTTTCGGCATCCTCGCTGGCCATGCGCCCTTCGTCACAGCACTAGCGCTTTCGATTGTCAGTTGGCGCAAAGCAGACCTCGAGCAGTTTAGCGCCCTGCGCGGTGGGGTCATGACTGTGGGGGATTCCTCAGACATTCATATTGCAACACGCGAGGCCGTGACGGGCGATAACCTTTCCACCCTCGACGCCGATGTGCTGGCCCGCTTCCAATCCGATGCAGACGTTGAGCGGACCGAGCATGTCGAGACGATGCGCCTGCAGTTCAACGCCATCCGCCACATGGTCAGTCGCCTGAAACCCGGTGCAAACGCGGGTGAGTTCCGATGACCCGCCCAGAGCCCGAAGATGATCCGCTAGTGACGCAAACCCGCCTGCGCCGGGACCGGCGTGACCGGTGGCTTCGCGACGGCGACATGTCCGTGGGCCGCCGTCTGGCGCAAATCGGGGTGTTAGGCTGGATCTTTGTTGTCCCGACGCTGGCGGGCCTGTTTTTGGGGCGCTGGCTCGATGCTCGCTTCGCCTCGGGCATTTTCTGGAGCGCCCCTTTAATGTTTTTGGGTGTTTGCCTTGGCGGCTGGACCGCATGGAAATGGATGAATGCGGAATGATTGATCTCTCAGGCCTGCCGCTGTTCATCCTCCTAGCAAGCTGTTTTCTGGCTGGGCTTTTTATCGGATATGGTTATTTCCGCGCCCTACGCGCGACGGCTGATCTGATCGTGCACGAGGGTCAACCGCTGATGGGATTGGCCCTGACCCTCGGGCGTCTGTCCCTTTTGGTCACGGGCTTTTTCATCGCTGTGTTGATTGGCGGGCTGGCCTTACTGGCGACTTTTGCAGGGGTACTCTGCGCCAAAGCTCTGATGCTCTACAAGGTGCGGAGGGACGAGGTTTGAATTCGCCACTGGACTCAATCGCACTCTTCTACCTTGGCCCTCTGCCCATCACGCAGGCCGTGCTGACGACCTGGGCGATCATGGCGATACTGGTCATCGGGTCCTATCTACTGACCCAACGGATGGACCTTGTACCCGGCAAACGGCAGGCCGCCCTTGAACTGATCGTCACCACAATGGACACCCAGATCGTCGAGACGAGCGGCGCAAACCCTTCCCCCTATCGCGCCTTCATCGGCACGCTGTTCATGTTCATTCTTGTGGCCAACTGGTCGTCGCTGATCCCGGGGGTCGAACCGCCAACCGCCGGGCTGGAAACCGACGCCGCATTGGCCGTTCTCGTCTTTCTGTCGGTGATCTGGTTTGGTGTGCGCGGCGACGGCATTGGTGGCTATCTCAAATCCTTCGCAGCGCCGAACCCGATCATGATCCCTTTGAACATATTGCAAAGCCTGACGCGCGTTTTTTCCATGTTTGTGCGCCTGTTCGGCAATGTAATGAGCGGCGTTTTTGTCATCGGCATCGTCGCTTCGTTGGCGGGCCTTCTGGTGCCGATCCCGCTGATGGCGCTCGATCTGCTGACCGGATTGGTGCAGGCCTACATCTTTGCCGTGCTGGCGATGGTTTTCATCACATCCACGGTGGAGGACGGACAGCGCTCCGAGCGCGATGCCGCTCCGGCCACTCCCCCGAACCAAAAGGACACTTAATGGATTACCTCTCTCTAGCCAGTATCATCGGTGCGGCTTTTGCCGTGGCCTTTGGCGCACTTGGCCCCGCACTCGCAGAAGGCCGCGCCGTTGCCGCCGCAATGGAGGCCATCGCCCGACAGCCAGAGGCTGCGAACACGATATCCCGCACACTGTTTGTCGGCCTCGCGATGATCGAGACGACCGCGATCTACTGTCTGGTCATCGCGCTCTTGTTGATCTTTGCCAACCCGCTGCTGAGCTGAGCCGATGACAATCGATTTCTGGGGCCTCGGCCTGCAGGCGGTCAACGTCCTGATCCTTATCTGGCTATTGTCACGGGTCTTCTGGCGTCCTGTCGCGGCGGCCATTGCCAAGCGTCAGGAAACGGCAGAGGAGGTGATCGGGTCTGCAAAGGCCACGCAGGCCAAGGCCGACACCGCACTGGCCGAAGCCACCAAGGCCCGCGCCGGCATCGCAGAAGAACGCGCCGCGATGCGCGATGCGGCAAGGATAGAAGCTGAATCCGCAGCAAAATCCACCCTCGCCGAGGCCCGCACCAAAGCCGAGGCGATATTGGCCACAGCGAAAGACACCATCAACCATGAAGCCGCAGCCGCCCGCAAAGCCAATGACGCCCAGGCCTCGGAGTTGTCGCTCAAAATTGCCGCCCGGCTGCTGGAACGCCTGAACGGTCCCACTGTACAATCCGCCTTTCTGTCGCAACTGGTGGACGCCATCGCAGATATGCCCGCCGCCGACCGCAAAGCACTAGCGAGTGATCCAAAAGGCATCGAGATCGTTTCGGCGACCGATACTGGGGCGGAGCAGGGGAAGGTCGAAAAAGAAATTCAGACCGCTTTAGGCGGCACCACAGAGATACGTTTCACCACCGATCCCGACCTGATTGCCGGTCTGGAGCTGCGCAGCCCGCACTTCACCCTCCACAACTCGTGGGCTGAGGACTTAAAACAGGTCCGGAAGGCGGTGAAAGATGCCGCCTGACACGTCAAACTGGGTCGCGAGAACAGCAGACGCATTGAAGAACACAGCCCTTGGCCCTCGCACCATGCACAAGGGGCGGGTCGAAGAGATCGGCGACGGCGTTGCCATGATCTCCGGACTGCGCGATGTGCGACTTGATGAGGTCTTGCGTTTTGAGGGCGGTCAGACGGGTTTCGCCCGCGTGCTCGACCCCGATCTGATCGGATGTGTTCTTCTGGACGCCGCCACGGATGTGGAAGCGGGTGACGCGGTTTTCGGGACCGGCGAGGTTGTGAATGTTCCAGTTGGCGAGGCGCTGTTGGGTCGGATCGTGGACCCGCTGGGACGCGCCCTAGACGGCAAAGGGCCCGTAGAGGCCAAGACACATCTGCCAATAGAACGACCCGCGCCCTCTATTATCGAACGGGATCTGGTAACAGAACCTGTCCAGACCGGTATCGTGGTGATGGATACGCTTTTTGCGCTTGGCCGAGGCCAGCGCGAGTTGATCGTCGGCGATCATTCGACGGGTAAGACGACGCTGGCCATAGACGCGCTGATCGCGCAACGTGACAGCGACATGATCTGCATCTACGTCGCCGTGGGGCAGAAGACATCCAGCGTCCGCCGCGCCATCGATGCGCTTCAGGCACAGGGCAATTTTGCACGCTGTATCGTCGTCGTGGCGGGCTCGTCTGAGGCGCCGGGTCTGCAATGGATTGCACCCTATGCAGGCATGACCATGGCCGAATACTTCCGCGACAAGGGCCAGCATGCGCTGATCATCATTGATGATCTATCCAAACACGCCGCCACCCACCGTGAAATCGCACTCCTCACCCGTCAGTCGCCGGGTCGCGAGGCCTATCCCGGTGATGTCTTCTACATCCATGCACGACTTCTGGAACGGGCGGCTAAACTGTCCAAAGACCGCGGCGGCGGGTCACTGACGGCCCTACCGATTGCAGAGACTGATTCAGGCAACTTGTCGGCCTACATACCAACCAACCTGATCTCGATCACCGATGGACAAATCGTCCTGGACGCCGCCTTGTTCCATCAGGGTCAGAAACCGGCCGTGGATGTTGGCCTGAGCGTCAGCCGCGTCGGCGGCAAGACACAGGCACCTATCCTTCGCAAAGCCGCAGGCACGCTGCGTCTGGACTATGCGCAGTTTCTGGAACTTGAGGTCTTTACTCGCTTCGGCGGCATGCCCGATGGCCGCGTCCGCGAGCAGCTGACCCGTGGCGCGCGGATCCGTGAAGCGCTGCGTCAATCCCAGCATATGCCGTTCCGTTTGGTGGATGAAGTCGCACTTATGCTCGCAGTGCAGGCCGGGCTGCTGGATCCCTTGCCGCTTGCGGCGGTGGCCGCCTATCGGACAGGTCTACCAGCGCATCTGGACAAGAACGCGCCCGAGATGCTCAAAGCTCTGACCGAGACAGGAGACCTTGACGATAAAGTTCGCGAGCGCCTGATGGAAACGCTCGCCGAACTCGCCACGTCACTGGGCGGAGAGCAGACAGCGGCGAAGACAGACACAGCCGCAGCAGACGGCCCATGACCGAAAGACTGGCCGATATCAGCGCCCGGATCGAAGGTATTCGCGAGTTGGGCGCGGTGGTGAATGCCATGAAAGGCATCGCCGCTGCCCGTGCGCATGTCGCCCGAGGGCAAGTTGACGCCGTGGACAGTTACGCCGCAACCATTGCTATGGCGATGTCGCGTGTTCTTGGGCCTGACATCGCCAAAACTGGCCCCGACCAAGACGCGGGCAACCGAATGGGTCTACTCGTCTTTTGTGCCGAGCAAGGTTTCGCAGGCGCATTCAGCGAACGTGTGCTCGACAGCATCAACGGGGCATCGGGCACCGAAACCTTGTTCCTCATCGGCACGAGGGGGCTATCTATTGCGACAGCACGCGGTATGAAACCGCATTGGAGCGCACCCCTGCCCTCCCACACGCCCGGCATTCCGAAATTGGCAGGCGAGATCACAACGGCAATCTACGCGGCGGTCGCAGCGCGGCGCATTGACTGTCTCGATGTAATCTTCACCGGCTGGCAGGCAGGCCGCCCTGCCCTTGTCCGGCAACATCTGTTTCCGATCGATCTGGCCAATCTTCCGCCTGCATCGCAAGACCGCCCCCTGATGCAGTTATCGCCAAGCACCCTGATCGCTTCGCTCGGTCAGGATTACTTCAACGCGCAAGTCTGCAAGGCGGCGCTCCACGCTTTTGCCGCTGAAAACGAAGCGCGGATGGAAGCCATGTCGTCCGCAGGGACTCAAATCGCACGTGAACTGGAGACGTTTCAAGCGACCCTGCGCCGTGTGCGGCAGGAGGCGATTACGGCGGAAATTATCGAACTTGGCACCGGTGCCGTCACCGCGCGTGACAGGCGTTAATATCTACACCCTAAACCTTAGGGCCAATCATAGCCGAAGACGGTGATCAATTCTGCCCAGACACTAACCCAGATCAACGCCGCAGTGCAGCAAACGCATTAGATGTCCGGAAAAGGATGCGCCAGTCGCGTCGTTACCCGGAGGACAAGCCATGTCAACACAACCCAAACTGATCGCGTCTCGCGCAGATAAACCGGCCCCATCCACTCAGACGTCGGAGATCAAAAGACACGCCGTTGACCCTAAAAAACCGCCTTCGCTCGCGCCCTTTGAAACGCTTGACCGGATGGCCCACGCAAGCGTCGCAAAGGCAACCTCAGGGCTCTCACCTTCGGTGCTGGCCGAGGCGTGGATGGACTGGGCAACCCACCTCGCCGTCTCGCCGGGCAAGCAGTTGCACCTGATGGAAAAGGCACTGCAGAACGCTCAGACCGTTTGGATGGCCAGCCTTGGTATCGGTAAGCCAGAGGCTGCGCAAGACACATCGCTGGCCCTGAACCCCGACCGTCGGTTCGCCGGTGAAGCCTGGCAGAAATACCCATTCAACGTCTGGTCTCAGGCACATCAGCAGTCCTGGGCTTGGTGGCAGGACGCCATGACCGGCGTGCACGGTGTGACGCCCGAACATGAGAACCTCATGGGGTTCGTGGCCAGTCTGATGACCGACACGGCCGCACCGTCGAACTTTGCCATGACCAACGCGGACGTGATCTCGGCCACTCTTACTGAGCATGGTCAGAACCTTGTGCGCGGTGTGAAGAATCTGACCGAAGACCTGATCGCGAAAACCGGAACCGCACCGCCCGCTGGACCGCAAGTCTTTGAGGTGGGGCGCAATCTGGCGACCACGCCCGGCAAGGTGGTGTTCCGCAACAACCTGATCGAGTTGATTCAATATACGCCTACGACCGACACAGTTCGGCCAGAGCCGATCCTGATCGTGCCAGCCTGGATCATGAAATACTACATCCTCGACCTGTCGGCACAGAATTCGCTGGTCGCGTTTCTTGTGGCCCAAGGCTTTACCGTATTCATCGTTTCATGGAAAAATCCCGGCGCGGAAGACCGCGATCTGGGCATGGAAGACTACCGCCAGCTTGGCGTGATGGAGTCCATTGATGCCGCCCTCGCCATCACAAAAGCGCCCAAGCTGCACGCTGTCGGCTATTGTCTTGGTGGCACCCTGCTCTCGATCGCAGCGGCGGCGATGGGCCGGGACGGTGACGCGCGTCTGGCGTCGGCCAGCTTCCTTGCAGCACAGGTCGATTTCACCGAAGCCGGACCGCTGCGCCTGTTCATCAATGACAGTGAGGTCACGCTGATCGAGGACATGATGGCCGAAAAGGGCTATCTCTCCTCGGATCAGATGGCCGGTGCCTTCGCGCTGCTGCGCGCCCGTGATCTGATCTGGGCGCCTGCGATCCACAATTATCTGCTGGGACAGCGCAGCGATGCCTTCGATCTGATGGCGTGGAACGCCGACGCCACACGGATGCCGGCTCGGATGCATTCCGAATATTTGCGCAAGCTTTTTCTCAATAACGACTTGGCCGAAGGCCGATATCATGTCGGGGGCAAAGCCATTGCCGTCTCTGATATCCGCGCGCCGATCTTTGCCGTCGGCACCGAGGATGACCATGTCGCCCCTTGGCAATCAGTCTACAAGATGCAGCTTCTGGCTGATACGGATGTGACTTTTGTGCTCACAAGCGGCGGACACAATGCAGGCATTGTCTCAGAGCCCGGCCATGCGGGACGGCATTTCCGGATCGCTGAGACCAAAGCTAATGCCACCTACCGCGATCCCGCCGAATGGATTGAGAAAAACGCGGCCGAAGACGGTTCATGGTGGACTGACTTCGCCAGTTGGCTTGCCGCGCGATCAAGTGCGCTCGCCGCACCACCAAGCATGGGTACAACGTCGGGCACCTACAAGGCGCTATGTGATGCGCCCGGCTCCTATGTCATGCAGCGATGAAGTCGCTGGAGGGCAAAACCGTGCTGGTGGTTGGGGTTGCGAACGCCCATTCCATCGCAGCCGGATGTGCGCAGGCCTTCGCTGATGCGGGGGCCGAGATCGCAATGACCTATGTGAACGAGACGGCCAAACCCTACGTGCAGCCAGTTGCCGACGCCGTGGGAGCAAAGCTGCTACTGCCACTCGACGTCGAAGCCGAGGGGCAGATGGACGCCGTTTTTGCGGCGATCGACGCTCGCTGGGGGCGGCTCGATGTTCTTGTCCACTCCATCGCCTTTTGCGTGGCAAAAGACCTGCACGGTCGGGTTGTTGATTGCTCCCGCGCGGGCTTTGCACAGGCCATGGACATCTCGGTCCACTCGCTGATCCGCATGGCACAGCTCGCCGAACCGTTGATGACAAAGGGTGGCACGATCCTGACCATGACGTATTACGGCGGCGAAAAAGTCGTTGACCACTACAATATCATGGGACCAATCAAAGCCGCCCTTGAGGGGACCATGCGCGCCCTTGCGGTTGAACTTGGCCCCAAAGGCATCCGCGTCAACGCGATCTCGCCAGGGCCGCTGCAAACACGCGCAGGCTCCGGTATCGCCCATTTTGACGCGTTGATCGACGCCGCACGAAGTCGCGCACCCGAGCAGAATCTTATGACGATCAAGGATGTGGGGGATGTGGCAGTCATGCTGGCAAGCGACGGCATGCGCAGCGTCACTGGCGATGTCACTTATGTCGACGGAGGCCTGCATGTCCGCGCCTGAACCGATGCAGTATATCGAGAACAAGACTTACGCCGAGATTGCAGTGGGCGACCACGCGGAACTGACGCGGACGTTGAAGCCGCAGGATATCGAATTGTTCGCCGTTATGTCCGGCGACGTGAACCCAGCGCATGTCGATGCCGAATACGCCAAGTCAGACATGTTCCACGGTGTGATTGCCCATGGCATGTGGGGTGGCGCGCTCATTTCGGCCGTACTAGGGACCGAGTTGCCCGGCCCCGGCACGATTTTCCTAAACCAGAGCCTGACATTCGAGGCTCCGGTCGGGCTTGGCGATACGGTCACCGTACGGGTTGAAGTGACGGAAAAGCTTGAGAAAGACCGCCTGCTGCTCGCCTGCACCTGCCTCAACCAAGACGGCAGATCAGTCATCGAAGGCGTGGCCCGTGTCATCGCTCCACGCGAAAAGGTGCGCCGCCCGCGCGTCGTCCTGCCCGAGGTCCATCTGCATGTCCAAGGCGCGCAATATGCCAGGCTGATCGCAGCGACCGAGGATCTGGAACCGGTTCGGACCGCCGTTGTGCATCCTTGCGATGCGCTGTCCCTGAGCGGCGCGCTAGAGGCCAGTCGGCAAGGGATTATTCTTCCCGTTCTGGTCGGACCAAAGGCAAAGATCGAAGCTGCGGCACAAGAGGCTGGGCTCAGCCTTAAGGGATTTGAGGTTGTCAACGCGCCCCATAGCCATGCCGCAGCCCTTGCAGCTGTGGCCCTTGTCAGGGCGGGCACAGTGGATGCCCTCATGAAAGGAGCGCTGCACACGGATGAGTTGATGGAAGCGATCGTCGATACCACCCTTGGCCTGCGCACCGAGCGGCGGATGAGCCATGTCTATGTGCTGGACGTGCCGACCTATCCCAAACCCCTGCTGATCACAGATGCCGCGATCAACATCTATCCTGATCTCAGGGTCAAACGCGACATTGTCCAAAACGCCATTGACCTGGCACTCGCGCTAGGGACGCCACTGCCAAAGGTCGCAATCCTTTCAGCAGTTGAGACTGTGAACCCCCGAATAACCTCGACGTTGGACGCCGCCGCCTTGTGCAAAATGGCGGATCGGGGCCAGATCACCGGTGGGTTGCTGGATGGTCCATTAGCTTTTGATAATGCCATCTCTCCAGTAGCGGTCGCTGCCAAAGGGATCGTGTCGGATGTGGCGGGCATTGCAGACATCCTCGTCGCCCCGGATTTGGAGGCCGCTAACATGATGGCCAAGCAGTTGATCTATCTGGCCGGTGCCGATGCAGCAGGCATCGTGCTGGGCGCACGGGTGCCGATCATCTTGACCAGCCGGGCCGACAGCACGGTGTCGCGGCTTGCCTCCTGCGCATTGGCGCAGCTGTTCATCAACCACCAACCATCGACATTGCCATGACAGACGCCATCCTTGTGCTGAACGCGGGCTCTTCCAGCCTCAAGTTCGCAGTGTATCCCTATGCACCGGGCAGCCCACCACCGATACTACGCGGCAAGATCGCAGGGATCGGCACAAACCCGGTCTTTTCGGTACGCAAAAGTGTGGGGGTTGCAGTCCCACAGGCCAGTCCGATGCCGCTTGAGCCGTCGGCAGGTCTAGACGATCTAATTCCAAAATTATTGGACTGGCTGAACTCCAACCGTGGCGGTGTCACGATCCGGGCCGCCGGGCATCGCGTGGTGCATGGCGGGCGCACGCACGCCGAACCGGCGCGGGTCACCGATGTGCTGCTGACTGATCTCGAAACGCTGGTGCCGCTTGCGCCACTGCACCAACCGCATAATCTGACGGCAATCCGCTGCGTAGCCGCCTCCGATCCGGGTCTGCCGCAGGTCGCCTGCTTCGACACCAGCTTTCACCGGACGCAAAGTCGGCTGTCGCAACTCTTTGCTCTGCCCCGTGCAATGACTGACGAGGGTATATTGCGTTATGGCTTCCACGGTCTGTCCTATGATTACATCGCTGGCACCCTACCTACCCATCTTGGCGGCCGTGCCGATGGGCGTGTGATTGTCGCCCATCTGGGCAGCGGAGCCAGCATGTGCGCGATGTTGAGCCGACGCAGTGTTGCAACAAGCATGGGGTTCACCGCTCTGGATGGGCTGATGATGGGCCGTCGCTGCGGCGCGCTCGACCCGGGCGTCGTGTTGTATTTGATGCAGGAAAAAGGACTAACCGCGCAGGACGTCACATCGTTGCTCTATACGAAATCCGGTCTTCTCGGTGTGTCAGGCATCAGCAATGACATGGCCGCCCTAGAAGCAATTGCCTCAGCCCCAGCACAGGAAGCGATCGACCTATTCTGTTATCGTGCAGCAGGTGAATTGGCCCGGCTCGCAACCGCCATTGGCGGGATCGACGCCATCGTCTTTACCGCTGGGATCGGCGAAAATTCTGCCCTCGTGCGTCGTCGCATCTGCGATCGTCTGCTCTGGATGGGTGTGGAGATCGACACCGACGCAAACGACAGACATGCCACCCGCATCGGCTCCCTGAGTTCCGAAGTTGACGTGCTGGTCATCCCAACTGACGAAGAGATCATCGTCGCGCGGGCAACCCATGCGTTGACCAGCGCCAAGACTGCTCCTACGCGTCTTAAGCCCTGATCTGCATCAGCGCAGCACGGCACATCAAGGCTTACCCTGTCACAAAATGTACAGACAATCGCGCGGCTAAACCATTTCTGCCAATCACAGGACAGGAGAATACAATGGCGATGTCCATGACCCAGTTGGGCCAAGATCCGGCCTTTGAGCGTTTTCTTGGGGCACCGGTCGGTGAAGACCGAACAGGCACCAGCGTGTCTGTCCTGTCGATGCTTGCCCGACTGAACGTCGATCCGTGGAATGAGGCGTCTGATCTGGCCAAGATGCAAGAGGCCCCGGCACGGCAAAGACTGGTAGCGTTATTGGCCCGTTTCGAGGACGTGCCCACGCTGCTATCGGATCAAGGTCGCGTTGCGTCGGGACTGCTGGCCTTTCTGCCAAATCGAGCAAAAACCACGGGACCCTCCGGAAATGGCTCGGTCGCTCAATCTGTGAAACTGCCAACCGGCGCGCCCGTCTATTGGATCATCGCAGCAGCCCTTTTTCTTGGCTGGATCGTAACGCTGGCTCAAGGGAACTGAGATGCAAATATCAAGCAATTCCGGGAGATGTCGGACATTGACAAGGGCGCGGCATGACACCGGATGACACCCTATGGAATCTCGAAGAGCGTTTCTGGACGAGCGGAGCTGAAAGCGCCCGCAATATGACCGCAAAAGACGCCGTCTTTGTGTTCCCCTACCCCGTCGGGATCCTGCGCGGTGATGCCCTCTGGAGAGAGGCTGATGTCGCGCAGAGATGGCGCACGGTCGTGATGAGTGAGCGTCATATATCACGACAGGTCAACATTGCTGTTCTGGCGTACCGCGTGTCCGCAGAACGGAGCGACCTGCCGATCTATGAGGCGCTTTGCACCTCGACCTACCTGAACGATGAAGGCACATGGTTGCGGCTGAGCCACCAGCAGACGCCGGTAGTGGATATGGGCGAAGGGTGAGTTTGGGAAAGTTCGGCTGTGAGCGCATCGCAACAGATGCCGCATACTGGTCGGATGTTTGCTATGGCTGGCTGAACCGTCCTAAGTTCTCTTGCCACCACTGTTCTTCAGTGAAGCGAAGTGCTGAAAAACTGAAGTAACAAATTCACTCTGAGCGGATTTCTCGAAATCCATACAGATCACGTCGAGCCTGCCAGAATTGCCAAGATACCAGGTTTCTTTTCCAAGATCGTAAGGCTGAGACGATACCGTGTCAGTAATGTGAAAGAAAAGGCCATTAGCAAAGACCCGAAAGAATTTCTCTGTCGATCCATCAGGTCGAATCATTTCATGATTCATGGGAGTAAGGTTGTGCAACGGGCCTTTTGTGGCAAACTGGAAAACCTTGATCGGAAATATTTTCGGATCGAATTCGCAATGCCCAAGTACTACTTCTCTGGCCTGTTCGAGAAGCGCTTCCGAAACCTGAAAGCTCTGTAAATCCATCATTCCGGAAGCGCCCGCACGCCAGAGGATACTAGTTGCGAACTTAGCCAGCGTAATGTGATCGACGTCGCTAAGCGATCTTAGCCCAATAGCAGCCCCAGCCCCGAATGGTTCCATCTCAAGTTCGGAAACATCGTCCCAATACTTCCATGCAAGTTTCAGCCGCTGAATTTCTTTAATCGCATCATCGTCAATTGACGCGAGAATATCTTCGCCTTTTCGGATTACGAGCTGTTGGTCATACCAACTATCAAAGCGTTTTTTGGGACGTTCTTGGCCGTCCGATTGAAACATCGGGCCGCCTGGAACCTCTTTTGGCGTCAGCGCCTTTGGGACAATATGGGATTTAACGTACTTCCCGCGCTTTCTTGTCAGCCTGCACACTCCAGTATCGTGTTTCTTCATAACAACTCAATCCAACCAGTCCGAGATTTAAAACCGGACATTGTGTGAACGTAAAGTATGTAGTCTCTGGAGTGGATGCAAACATCTGGTCCCTTCGCTCGAACCAATCGGGGCGGATTCTTAGTTTCTGGCACTCGTGTGCTCGACCATTCCGGCCCCCACATCTGTACCGCAGTGCATCCTGATAGGCAGCTAACCTCAGTCAGTCCAGCACCTGCCAGCCCCCGGTAATATTGTCCCAACCGCCGCGATCGCCGTTGCGATGCGTGCCGACAAAGGACACCAGATGGCAAATCCAACAACACCCGCTCCCGAAACCACCAAACGGCTCTCATTTCCCTCGGCCTATACGATTCTGTTCGCGCTGATCGTGATCATCGCGGCCCTGACATGGGTGATCCCGGCGGGCCAATATGAACGCGTGGCCTCCGAGGCGCTTGGCAAGGAACTCCCCGTGGCGGGGACCTATGCCCCCACCGAGGCCAACCCGCAGGGCGTCTTCGATGTCATCCTTGCCCCTATCGCAGGCTTTTACGATCCTGGCAGCTATACCGCGAACGCGATCGACGTGGCGTTGTTCGTGCTGATGATCGGCGGATTTATTGGCGTGGTCACAGCCACCGGGGCCATCGACGCGGGCATCAAACGCGCCATGACCCGGCTCAAGGGCCGCGAAAAGTGGATGATCCCGATCCTGATGGGTCTGTTCGCCATAGGTGGCACGACCGAAGGCATGGCCGAGGAAACACTGGCCTTTTACGTGCTGCTGACCCCCGTCATGATCGCCGCAGGCTATGACTCCATGACAGCAGTGGCGGTGATCCTATTGGGCGCTGGCATCGGTGTGCTTGGCTCGACCGTGAACGCCTTCTCTACCGTCATTGCGTCGGACGCGGCAGGTGTCCCGTTTACCGATGGGCTGATGCTGCGCTTTGTCATCCTTGGCATCACTTTTGCGGCCACCGTGGCCTATGTCATGCGCTATGCTGCAAGGGTCAAAGCCGATCCTTCTAAGTCGTTTGTCTATGATCTGAAGGCCGCGAACGAGGCGCATTTTGGCACGGCCGAGGCGGTCATCTCTGACTTTACCGGTCTGCATAAAATCGTCCTGCTGCTTTTTGGGGCCACCTTCGCCGTCATGATCTGGGGCGTGTCGCTGGGCGGATGGTGGATGGCTGAGATGAGCGGGCTGTTCCTATTCGCCGGAATCGGCATCGGCCTTATCGGGCGTCTGGGCGAAAAAGGTATGGTCGAGGCCTTCGTCGGCGGTGCGCGCGACCTTCTGGGTGTCGCGCTCATTATCGGGCTTGCACGCGGTATCGTCGTTATCATGGACGCCGGTCATATGACCGACACCATCCTGCATTGGGCGGAAGGTACAGTCGCGGGCCTCAATCGAATCGTGTTTATCAACGTGATGTACTGGATCGAAGTGGTGATGGCCTTCTTCGTACCCTCGACGTCAGGTCTTGCCGTTTTGTCGATGCCGATCCTCGCGCCGGTTGGCGACTTTGCCGGGGTCGAGCGCAGCCTAATTGTTACCGCATTTCAATCTGCGACCGGCGTCGTCAACCTCGTCACTCCCACCTCTGCCGTAGTCATGGGCGGGCTCGCCATCGCGCGCGTTCCTTATGAGCGCTGGCTGCGCTTTGTCTGGCCCGTGCTGCTGGGCCTCACCGTCATCATCATGGCCGCCCTCAGTCTTGGCGTGCTGCTTCAAGGAACCCCAACATGACACACGATGCTTCATTGGCCTACGGCCTTCACTCAGAGGCGGGCAAACTGCGCCGCGTTCTGGTGCATAAACCCGGTGCTGCCATGGCAAGGCTGACACCCGCCAACTGCGCCGAGCTGCTGTTTGATGATGTGATCTGGGTCAAACAGGCGCGCATCGAGCACATGACCTTTGTTGATGCGATGCGCAATCGCGGGGTCGAGGTCGTGTTCCTGCGCCAACTCTTGGCCGAGACATTGGCCGACATGGAAGCCCGCCGCTGGCTTTTGGAGGCGCGCATTACTGACAATACCGTTGGCATCGGCCTTGCTGAGGATCTCATGGCCCATCTGATGGAAATCCCCGCCGATCTGCTATCCACTATTCTAATCGGCGGGATGAGCAAGGCAGAGTTACCGATTACCGCCAAGGGCGTACTGGCCCCCATGCTGGATCCGGCTGATTTCATCCTGCCCCCCTTGCCTAACCACATCTTCACCCGCGATACAACCTGTTGGATTTACGGCGGTGTTACACTCAACCCGATGCACTGGCCTGCAAGGCGGTTAGAGACGCTGAACCTTGCCGCGATTTATCGGTTTCACCCGGATTTCAAGGATGCCGGGTTTCCCATCTGGTGGGGTGATCCAAGACAAGACCACGGGCCTGCCACGGTCGAGGGCGGCGACGTGATGCCAATCGGCAATGGCACTGTCCTCGTTGGCATGGGCGAGCGGACGACGCCTCAGGCCGTGGGCCAGATCGCGCGTGGGCTTTTTGCAGGCGGCGGTGCAACCCGCGTTATAGCCTGCCAGTTCCCTAAATCCCGCAGTGCGATGCATTTAGATACGGTCTTCACCTTCTGTGACCGTGATCTGGTCACGGTCTTTTCCGAAGTGACAGATGCAATCCGCTGCACAAGCCTGCGCCAAACGGACCACAAAACCATTGCCGTCGAGGTTGAAACAAAACCCTTCCTCGATGTGGTCGCGGATGCTTTGAATATCAAGAAACTTCGCACCGTGCCAACAGGCGGCGACGCCTATGAGGCCGCTCGCGAACAATGGGACGATGCCAACAATCTGCTCTGCCTCGAGCCGGGCGTTGTCGTCGGCTACGAGCGCAACGTCTTCTCAAACACCCTCCTGCGCAAAGCGGGCGTCGAGGTCATCACGATACCCGGATCAGAACTGGGGCGTGGACGCGGTGGATCACATTGCATGACCTGCCCCCTGATCCGCGACGCTGTTTGAAGGAACACCCTGTGACACCAAAACAAGCCACATTGAAAGAGGTGCCTAAAGGCATTTGGATCGCAGCCGCTGTGGCGCTGGCATTTGGAGCTTTGACAATTGTGTCCGGTGGCCGCGCTCTGTTTGGCCCGTCCGCCGCGCGTGCAGCAGCGGGCGACGCCGTTCCTTTCGTGCTGTGGTTCAATTTTCTGTCCGGCTTCGCCTACATGGCAATTGGTTTAGGCATTTCGCTGCGCAAGGCATGGGCGAATTGGGCAGCTATCGCAATGGCCCTCGCAATTGTCGCAGTATTTGCATTGCTTGGTTGGCACATTTTGCAAGGCAACCCGTACGAGATGCGCACTGTGGGTGCCATGATCCTGCGCGCAGGCACATGGATCACAATCGCACTCTATTTACGAGGTCTTGCCGCCAAACCGCACCTGAAACCTAACAGAAATGGAAGACGCCATATGACCTATGGAAAAAAGAACATCGTGGCCGGATTGTTCCTACTGGCAGCTTTCATGCTTTACGGTTTTGGGTTGATCTATCTGCGCGATTTTGCACCGAGCCGCGCGCAATGGATCGCCGACTATTCGACTGGAACGCACTTTGAATCGCGTCTGGCACATGTGCACGGCAACCTCTTTGCTCTGCTCAACATCATGATCGGCTACCTGATCCTAAAACTGCCGCTGAACGCATTTTCCGCACGTTGGATCTCTTGGCTCGGGTTGGCGGGCATGTTGATGCCAGTTGGTATTGTCGCTGAATTCGCATTTGGCGCACCGTTCTATCTGGTTCTGGTCGGTGCCATCTCAATCATCGCGGCGATGATCTGGCTTGGAGCCGCCGTGTGGCAAGCCAACATATCGCAACCCGCGTGATGGCACACCAATACCCTACCCAATGCACTCATTCTTCAAGGAACATTTAATGCCACAGAACCTTCGCGGACGCAGTTTCATTAAGCTGCTCGATTTCACGCCAGACCAAATACGGCACTTGTTGCAACTCGCGGCCTCCCTCAAGATGGCCAAGGCAGGCGGATATGAACGACCCATGCTCGAAGGCAAGAACATCGCTCTGATCTTTGAAAAGGACAGCACCCGCACCCGCAGCGGTTTTGAAGTCGCAGCCTATGATCAAGGCGCCCATGTCACCTATCTGGGTCCATCCGGCAGCCACATCGGCCACAAGGAAACGATGAAAGACACCGCCCGCGTTCTTGGCCGCTTCTATGACGGGATCGAGTATCGCGGTTTTGGCCAAAAGGATGCAGAGGTGCTGGCGGAGTTTTCCGGCGTACCGGTTTTCAACGGGCTGACGGATGAATTTCATCCCACCCAGATCCTCGCTGACCTGATGACCATGAAGGAATTCACGCACAAGCATCTTTCAGATATCGCATTTTGCTTCATGGGGGATGCGGGAAATAACATGGGCTCAAGCCTGATGGTCGGTGCCGCCCTGATCGGCATGGATATCCGCCTGTGTGGCCCACAAAGCTGCTGGCCCGATGCAGAGCTTGTCGCGCAATGCCGCACCATTGCCGAGGCCACGGGCGCGCGGATCACCCTGACCGAGAAGCATGCCGAAGGGTTGGAAGGGGCCGATTTCGTCTACACCGATGTCTGGGTCTCGATGGGTGAACCTGATGACGTCTGGGAAGAGCGGATCGCACTGCTGTCGCCTTATCGCGTGACAACCGAGGTGATGGAAAAGACCAAGAACCCTTACGCCAAATTCATGCATTGCCTGCCCGCCTTCCACAACCGCGACACCGAAGTGGGCGAGGCGACGTTCCAAAAGTTCGGCATCGACTGCATGGAAGTGACCGAAGAGGTGTTTGAAAGCGCCGCCTCTGTCGTATTCGATCAGGCAGAAAACCGGATGCATACGATCAAGGCGGTCCTCGTCGCCACAATGGGGGCCTGACATGCGCATCGTTGTGGCCCTTGGCGGAAATGCATTATTGCGCAGAGGTGAGCCGCTGACCGCAGCCGTTCAGCGGACGAACGTAAGGCTTGCGGCACTTGCGCTTGCTGATCTGGCGCGTGACCATGAAATCATCGTGGCCCATGGCAACGGACCACAGGTTGGTTTGCTGGCCCTCCAAGGTGCGTCCTATGATCCTCAAAAACCATGGCCGCTGGATGTGCTGGGCGCTGAGACAGACGGCATGATTGGCTACTTGATCGAACAAGAATTGATGAACGCGCTCCCAAAAGGTTCGCGCTGTGCAACCCTCCTCAGCCGTGTGGAGGTGGACCCGAAAGACCCTGCCTTTGGCACCCCCAGCAAGCCCATCGGTCCTGTCTATACTGAAAAAGAAGCCGCGTTGGCTGTCAGCGATCACGGCTGGCAGATGGTGCAGGAAGCAACCGGCGGCATGCGCCGGATCGTTCCCTCGCCCATGCCCCTTCGCATCATCGGTTTGGACGCCATAAAGGTTCTTTTGGACGCTGAGCATATCGTCATCTGCGCGGGCGGTGGAGGCATTCCCGTCATTCGAAACGCGAGCGGTGACATGGAGGGCGTCGAGGCGGTCATCGACAAGGACCGAACGTCAGCCCTTCTGGCCCTCGGCCTCGACGCAGACGCGCTTTTGCTGCTGACTGACGTACCAGCCGTCTACCGAGATTTTGGCGCTCCCAATCAGACCGCCATCAGCACGACCACTCCGTCAAAACTTGGGAACCTTGACCTTCCACCCGGGTCGATGGGTCCAAAGGTTGCCGCTGCGGTGGCCTTCACAACCGTCAGTGGCAAACTCGCCGGAATAGGACAGCTGACAGATGCCCGCGCCATCATCGAGGGCCGTGCGGGGACACGCATTCTAGAAGATAAGCCCAAAGCGCGGCAAGGCGCGACAGATGAAACTTTTGCAGAGCAACAAGGCGTATCTGACCTTCGAGGCAAGCAGTGAAACTCACGCACTTCCCAACAACCCTCAAAAACGGCGCGTCCGTGCTCGTGAGGGAAGTGACATCGACAGATCGCCACCTATTGGAGATTGGTTTCGCGCATTTGTCCGATCGTGCGAGATATTTTCGGTTTCTGGGGGCGCACAAAAACCTCACCGAGAAAGAACTGGACACGTTCACAGCCACAAACGGCCCGGACCACGTCGCGGTAGGCGCTTTGCTCAGAGATGGACCAACGCCAGAACCGATTGGCATCGCGCGATATATACGGCTACCCGATCAAAAACATGTCGCTGAGATCGCGATCACCATTGCCGATCACTATCAGCGTCAGGGGCTGGGCAGTCTTCTCCTTGGCGCGCTGGCGAAATTCGCGAGGCAAGGTCGAATTACCGAGTTCAATGCCCTGGTCCACAGCGAGAACACGGCAATGCTGGGGCTTCTGGATCAATTCGGTGGAGTGCAAACAGCACTTGGAGGTGAAGATATCGAGGTTACATTTCCTGTTTCCGCCATTTCTGTGCGTTTTCTTAAGTCAACGGCAGAAAACCGCGAAACACTGGGTGGAGCCGCCCGGGCAATCATCAACCGGACGTCGGCCAAACTCCACCAGTTTGTGAACTTCCATCCGGTACTACCGGAAATAATAGGTCCAGACCAACCTACATCAGTGTGGGAGAACGAGGGCGGCGCGATAGTCCCCAGTGTTCACCGAACTTAGGTGGACGTGTAACCAGTCCGAGTGATCCAGAGACACGTGGGACAGACTGTTCCCATGTCCCCCGTCCCGCGTGTTTCTCGTTTCAGGACAGTCACTCAGTTCTGCCAAACCAAGAAAACTGATCATTTCGCCAACAATGGTCCAACTTGATCCAAATAGGTCATCTCAAAATCTGCAAATTCAACCAGCCGGTCATAGTCATCAAACGTGACAAAACCATCGCGGAATGTAACCAGTCCCTGTTCGCGCAATTGCCGCAGCACGCGGTTCACGTGAACGGCACTTAACCCTAGGGCATCGGCCAAAAGATATTGTGTCAGAGGACAAGCGTATCCCGCCCTGCTTCCCAAGCCGACAAGGGACAATCTGGCCCCAAGTTCGAGCAGGAAATGCGCCATGCGTTCAGCCGCATCGCGACGCCCGATACCTACCAGATGCTCGACCACCATCGCCTCGTCGCGAGATGCCGCCCAAAGGACCGCTGTCGCCAGCCGCGGCGTGTGCGAAAACACCTCCAGAAGGTCAGAGACATGCACTTCCGTCACTTCGATATCAGTGACAGGCTCAATACTATGATCCGAGATGTGCAACACCACACTCCGCAGCCCCAAAAAATCGCCTGGTATCTGGAAATCGACAATCTGTCGCTGCCCATCGTGCAGCAGTTTGTAGGAACAGGCCCACCCGGACTCAAGAATGTATGCGGCATGATCTATTTGCCCCTGATGCACCAGATCGCGTCCAGCGACAAAGGCACGGCGGCGCTTGTGCAAACCTTCCAGAATGGACAGTTCGGCCTCTGATAAGGCTACAAAAGCGCCCAGTTTAAGTGCGAGCGGCTTGTTCGGCATCATGGGCTCCTATCCACACAAAATGCTGGTTACCTATCAAAGAGAAATCAGCCGCGACTGACATGGATCAGTCCAAAGAGAAATGATCTTTGAAAGACTGCATTTACCGCCGCACAGGTTCGCTGCGCGCGTCGGGTAATCCTGAAAGGCAAACACAGTATGTCTGACCATAGCACGAGTTCTGGTGTGGCCGCCTTATCAATCTGCGAAGCGCTGCTTCTTGCGCTGAATGATGCGAAGGTCCTGCCAGAAAAAGAGATCATGGGCGTTCTCATGGATGCTGCCGCCACACATGAAAATGCGGGAGGTTCCGACATAGAGATCGAGGAACATAACGCGGTCGCTACGTTGATAAACAAGATCATCGCTGGCGGAAATTCCGTCCGCAGAAGTTAATTGAGGCATTCAAGCCCTTTCCGGCAGGGGGGCTCAAACGTATTGGTGTCGCCCTCGCGCAGTCCCCGGCCACCACCGTATTGGGCCAACACTCACTCATCCTCAGCCGCGTTTAGTACCTGAAATGATCGCAGTTTCACAAAGGAACATCGAATGTCTGAACTCATTGTCGTTGCATATGACACGCCCGCCAAAGCCGAGGCTGCGCGTTATGAACTCTTTGGAATGGCAAAGGAATACCTTGTGGAGATTGCGGATGCCGTAATCGCGACAGCAGACAAGGATCGGAACATCAAGCTGGATCAAATGGTCAATATGTGGACCGTTGGTGCAACCGGTGGTGCGTTTTGGGGCCTTTTGGCGGGTCTTATCTTCTTCAATCCGTTGTTGGGCTTGGCCGTCGGGGCCGGTGCAGGTGCAATTTCAGGCGGCCTTTCTGACTACGGTATTGATGACGATTTCATGAAAGACGTTTCAGGTGCCCTGCAACCGGGTCAGGCAGCGCTGTTCATGATGATGCGGACCGAAGCGTCAGACCGCGTCATTGAGCGCCTGAGCAAGAAGGGTGGACGCATTCTGCGCACGAACCTCGATTCAGATGCCGAAAACCATCTGCGCAACCATTTCGATACCAAACACGCCAAAATGGCTGAGAAACTCTCAAGGGAATAGCGGGCACGGCCAACGCAACAAGGATCAAAACATCATGCAACCTGACAGCCCGCCCCAAACACCCAGAAGTCACGCGAACATCAGGAACAGTTTCCGAAACCTCGGGCTCGTCTTTGCGGCACTGGGTGTGGCTGCGATCCTTGCCCCTGTGGTGGCAACGCTTGTAGTTGAACAACTGGTCGCTTGGCTCTTTGTGTTCTGGGGCCTCGCCGGTCTGGCCTTTGCCAACAGTTTCCGTGCGATCTTTGACTGGCGCATCGTAACACTGTTTTTCGCAGCTGTGTTAATTATAGGGCTCTCATTCGTCTTTTCCCCCGATCGCGGCGCGGCATTCATCACTGGGTTCATCGTCATTGCACTTCTGCTCGATGGCGCTCTCTCGATCACTTTTGGGCTGAGATTGCGCAATCAGATATCAAGCTGGCGCTGGATCATAGCAAGCGGGGTTTCAGCGGTCATTCTTGGAGCCGTCATTTTGGTGCAGTGGCCGACAACCTCCACATGGGTTTTGGGCTTTTTGATTGGTCTGAATTTCTTATCAACTGGCATTTCGATGCTCCTGATGTCGCGTTCCGCAGGAACGCTGGCCCTGTGACCGAGCCCAAGATCTCGACCACAAAGTTCCATTGCCATGTTTGTCAGAAGGCTTTCCCGCCGTCTCGCATTCGGCCTTGGGTTTCCGTCAGACCCGGCGTTTCCGAACTGGTCAACGCAGCCTATCCCGGTTGGGACGCGGGCAAGCACATCTGTCGCTCTGATCTCGCAACGTTCCGCGGTGCCTATGTCGAAGCGCTGCTTGAGAGAGAACGCGGCGAATTGAGCGATCTGGACCGCCAAGTTATCGAAAGCCTTCAGTCTGGCCAATTGGTTTCGCAGAACCTGTCAAATGCGATAGAGGAATCAACGTCATTCGGCGAACGAATGGCCGATCACGTCGCCGCGTTTGGCGGTAGTTGGCCATTCATCATTTCATTCACCGCAATCTTGGTCATCTGGATCACTGTCAATGCAATCGGGCTGATGGTGCGGCCATTCGATCCCTACCCTTTCATTTTGCTGAATCTCGTCCTGTCCAGTCTTGCGGCCCTTCAGGCCCCAATCATCATGATGAGCCAAAGGCGTCAGGATACCAGAGACCGGATACAGGCTGAAAATGATTACCGCGTCAATTTGAAGGCAGAACTTGAGATCCGGCAACTCCACGAGAAGATGGACCATCAATTGGCCCAGCAGTGGGACAAGCTCGCTGAGTTGCAACAAATCCAGATCGAACTTCTGGAGGAACGTCTGAATGAACGCCCATGAACCGGCACGTCCACCGCAGCGCATTGTTCGCGCTCTGGAGCATCCTGTTGTCCAGATAGCCGTTCCAATCCTGGTCACCTGCGTCGCTGTTTACGTCTTGCACAAGTTTGCGAGCCAAGTGCATTGGGCGGATGTGAAAGCCGATATCGCGGGAAGCTCGAAGAAGTCTCTTGGTTTTGCACTACTTTGGACTGTGGTCAGCTTTTTTGCTCTTTCGTTTTATGACGTATTTGCCGTGCGCTCTGTTGCGAAGGGCAAAGTCCCAGACAAGATCGCGGGGCTTGCGGGCGCAAGTGGCTATGCAATCTCGAATTTGCTGGGGTTTTCCTATCTGACAGGGACAGCCGTCCGCTATCGGGTCTATGCTGCTATGGGATTGGATCTTGCCCGTGTTGCAGGGGTGATTGCGACGTCTTGGGTGGCGTTCTGGATGGGACTGATCCTGATCCTTGGCACTCTCATGACCCTTCATCCCAAGGGTTTGTCCACAGTTCTGCCCCTCGCGAATTCAACCGAAACCATCATGGGCGTTGGATTGCTTTCGGCACTCATAGCGTTCTTTGTATGGTTGGCGCGGGGCGCGCGCCGCCTGTCATTTGCGGGCTTTGGGTTTAATCTGCCCGGGGTTCGCCTTGCCGGTGGACTGACCATCGCCGCCCTGTTCGACATCACCGGTGCTGCGATGACGCTTTATGTCCTGATGCCTGCCGATCTGGTGCAGAGCTACCCTTACTTCTTCATCATTTATATCAGTGCGATCGCATTTGGTATTCTCAGCCATGCTCCGGGGGGCTTGGGTGTTTTCGAGGCAACGATTATTGCTGGCTTGGGTGCTGCTGGCAGATCAGACGCTTTGGCCGCATTGGTGCTGTACCGGCTCATCTACACGCTCTTGCCGTTTCTGGTCGCCGTCGTCGGGTTGGCGTTTGTCTGGGCAGGATCAAAACGCCACGCGGCGACACAAACCGCGACCTGGGCCTTTCGCCTTGCCCGACCGATCGTGCCGATGGCTGCAGCCGGTGTCGCTCTTTTGGCCGGAACGCTCCTGCTCGTTTCTGGTAACTTACCCGCGGATACGGCGCGACTTGGTGTGCTGCGTGACATGATCCCCTTGCCCTTTATCGAAGCGTCGCACCTTGCGGGAAGCGTCGCAGGCTTGTTGCTCATCGTCATTTCGCGGGGCCTCTATCGGAAACTTTATCGCGCTTGGCTCATCGCCATGGCGCTCATGGTGGCAGGTATCTTGGCCTCGCTGCTCAAGGGCCTCGATTGGGAGGAGGCCACAGGCCTGCTGATCAGCACCAGTATTCTCGGCGCTTTTAAGTCTGCATTTTACAGGGTCGACGGGGCTTCGGTGTTCCGCCTGAACACGACTTGGCTGGTCAGTCTCGCAGCCCTTCTGGGCGCAGTCACATGGGTTGGCCTCTTTGCCTATAGCAACGTGCCGTATCGGGATGCCCTCTGGTGGGACTTTGCTTTGCGTGGCGATGCCTCACGGTTTTTGCGGGCCAGCCTTGTCGTTGCATTCATCCTTGCCACAATTGCGCTGAACTCTGTTCTGATGGGACGCGGTAAATCAGTCAAAACCCAGCCAATTCCTGACGCCGTTCGTCAACTCATCGCTGAAAGTGAAGATCCGGAGGCGGGCATTTCACTAGGGTCAGGACCCATTAATCCTGCGCCACTGGTTTGGCAGATTTTCTGTCTGACTATGACCAGAGACGCAGGAATAGTGTTTTTATTTCAAGGCTCTGGGAAGACGGCAGGCTGAAAATCCGCCAAATCCGTAGGACGCCAAATCCGCTTCATCTCAGCGGCTCGGCCCGCCTGAAAATAAAACCACTATTCCCTTTCCGGGCCAAACCACTGATATTTCGCGGATTTGGCGCCCGTGGTGCAGGATTAATGGGTCCTGACCCTAAGAATACGGGTTTGCTTAGGTGGTGGCATCCACCTCCTTGATGAAGCCCAAGACCTTTTCGAGGTAGTCTAACGGGTTATCCTCCCACGCATAATGTGCCGCACCAGGAATGACAGCGAACCTGCTGTTTGGCAGAAGGTCCGCCAGCCGCCGCGAATTGGATACAGACACGAATGTATCGAACTCACCATGAAGGACCTGCACCGGGGCTTCGATCCGCGTTACATCACGCTCAAGCGCCGGTGTTTCGGTTGGATAGCTGCCCAGAAAGCCGACTTGCCCGCGCAGCTTGGCAAAGCGCGTGGACCCGGCAAGATAGTCTGCCTTTACCTCGCGTGACGGTTTGATGAGACGATACCCGACGCTGTTAGCGGCGGCGCAGTAGATGCGCCCGCCGATGCGGCCGCCGCCAGAGAGTGTCGCCCACTGCACAAGGCGCGAAGACACGAGAGCCCGCAGGAGAAACGACCCTTCCACCTTTCCAACCACGCCCGCATCGCCCACGGTCGCTGATTTAATCCGGCCCGGGTTGTCCGCCATGAACCGCATCAGGGTTGGAGTGCCGATATCCGGCCCGACTGCATGCGGGTGCGACAGACCGAAGTGATCCAGAATCTTGCCCAGAAACACCGCGTGCTGACTGACGGTCGTGACATGACGCGCAGGGTCAGAACCGCCGTGATTGGGCAGATCCACCGCCACCACATCAAAGCTTTGGGATAGCTGATCCCACCAGTTGCGATAGGTCAGAACGCTCATGGGTTGCGGCGAGGTCAGCAAGAGCTGCGGCTTGCCTTCATTCCGGCTGGCCGCAAAGCGGATCATGACGCCGTCTATTGTCGTGGTCTGAAACTTCATTTTTCTGATCCTGATTGATTGCGTTGGAGGTCAAGCTAAGCCGGACCGCTTAGAGCTGGAACATGCAGATGCGGTCAAACGCTTGCATTTCGTCCCAATCGACTTGCAGAACTTGCAAGAGGGATGTTTTGGCGCAATGAACTACGAAGGGACCACCAACTGATAGGGAGACTACGGTGCAGGAAACATATCCGCTCGCGCTCGGGTTGAACGCCTGCCGTATGCTCGGGATCGACCCCATAGACATGCTCCGCGAGGCCGGTCTCGGCCATCTCGATCCCAAGCAGGCAGCTCTTGGAGTGACCGCAATACAATACGTGGCCGCGTGGGACGCAATGGTCTGTCTGGCAGGGCGCGATGACTTGCCGAGCCAAATGGGCATCGCCATTGCGCGCGGGCCGATCGTTCCTGTCTTTCTGGCGCTGGATTGTGCGCCTGACCTTGAACAAGGTTTGCGCCGGATCACCCGCTATAAGAGCCTTATCGGTCCAACCCGCATGCACGTTTTCGGCGATGATGCGGAACTGACAGTGGAATACGACAGCAGCATACCGGGGCTTGATTTGCCCGCCTCCATGCTGGCGCTCTATCTTGCATTCGTCGTTGAAAAAGCGCGGCTGATGACTGCCCGCCCGATGGTCCCGGTGGCGGCCACGCTCAGGGCTGACGAAGATTCGCGACACACACTCGCCCGGCATCTCGGCGTGATGCCGAGATATGGCGAAAAGGCCACCCTGAGCTTCTCTCACGCCGATGCAACGGCACCATTTCTATCCGAGGCCCAAGGGTTGTGGGGGGCGATGGAACAGGATCTCGAACGACAACTTGCCGCGCGATCCCGCACCAGCAACATGTCCGCCAAGGTCTCAAGCGCGCTACTGACACAACTGCCGTTGGGCAAAGCTGACGTGGTGACGGTATGCCAGGAACTCAGCGTCAGCCGCAGCACTTTGCAACGGCGATTACGCGACGAGGACACGACGTTCCAGCAAATCCTCGATACAACGCGCAAAGACCTTGCGCTGCGATACCTGACCAAGAGCGCGTTGGCGAACGAGGAAATCTCCTTCCTGCTGGCTTATAGCGATCCGAACAGTTTTTTCCGAAGCTTCCGACGTTGGACCGGTTTATCGCCGAGCGAAGTCCGAGAACCCGCAGATGGGGTCGGCAAATAGGCAGGATGGTGATCCGCTACCCCTGCAAATGTCGGTTTTTCCGCATTGCGATCGTCATGCCTGTGGAAATGCTGCGCCGTGCGTGATGGCTGGTTTGGTGAAGCGGCGCTGCGGCGCAGACCTCGGCCTCGAATGACCGGTTAGAGCCGTCCGTGTCGGTGCGGCGAGGCCCATGAACGAAAAATGCTGCGACCGATCTAATGGCAGCGCTGAGCCCATTGCGTGAATTTGTTTTTCCTGCTGCGTGCGCTCGCAGCGTCGAAAATGCTGCGTGAGCGTAAAATTCGGTGCTGCCGCGCAGCGGGAAAACCAGCCATTCGCGCAGAGTGCAGCAAAAATCATTGGTCTAATTTACAGACTGCCAACAAAGCACCATTTCGCTGCTTATGCATGATCAGTGGCTTTATGCTCATTGCGGACTTTCGCGCTAGAATTTGCGCATCTAGTGGCTGCAGCCTGGAAAGTGAACAAAGTGTTCATTGAGAAAACAGTTGGACCGCACGCGGTTCTAGAGAACGTGATGCAACCAATATCTGGCTGTAGCCCGAAATCTTGCCAGTTGTGAATTTCGCCAACACTCAACTTGGGCATTGATAGCTGCATTCTAGCGTTTGGATTGCATTGCTTTTGTGAAAATAGGATGGCTACGAAAAATTGATGTCGTACCAAGGTAGCCACTTATTGGCCGGCGACTCGGCTGCCTAGACGAGGATTTGCTCGTTTTGGTCGCAAAACCGGCATCCCGTTGGAGAGCTTTCAGATAGGTAGATCCTAATCTAGCATGCGGTCGTGCGACTTATGGCTGTGCATTCATACCATGAAAGACCAGATTGAATGAAAAAACTTGCCCTTGATGCCGCAGACGTCCGCATTCTCAGTGCGCTTCAGCAGCATGGGCAATTGAGCAAAGCCAAGCTTGCCGAGATTAGCGGTCTTTCCGCGACACCGTGCTGGGCGCGGCTGGCCAGATTGAAAGCGGGCGGATATATTCGCGGCTATCACGCCGACATTGCGTTGAGTCTGCTGGCTGATTTCGCCCAAGTGATCGTGACAGTCTCACTCAGCCGTCATCGCAAGGCAGACTTCGACCGCTTTGAAGCCTACGTCAAAGGCCGAGACGAGATTATTGATTGTATCGCCACGGGCGGCGGGGTCGACTACATCATGAAGGTCGTAAGCCCGAACTTGACTGCGTTTCAGGACTTTGTGGAAGACCTCCATGTCGAAGATCTGGGCATCGACCGCTACATGACCCACTTCGCGACCCGACAAGTGAAAACCGCTTTGCCCAACATATCAAAGCTGGCCACTGCGCGCCTTAAATAGCCGCACCGGTCCAAACGGTCCTCATAGCGCTTTAAAAACGGCCTGGTTGGACTGCGAATGCGGAATCTTTGGACCGCTTTCCTTGCCTTTCCCGGACTATTTCTCGGACAGAATTCAACGGTTTGTGGTCGGGAGGATCACAAACAAATGGGAGGACGTTTCAATGCAAGCAGATGATTTCGGTTTCGGCACACAAATCCGCAAGTCGCCCTATTTTGACGCAACAGTGCGTTGGGGCGCGCAAGGGTTTTCCGTCTACAACCACATGTATATCCCGCGTGATTTCGGTGATCCGGCGCAGAACTTCTGGAACCTCGTGAACGATGCTATTCTGTGTGATGTTGCCGTTGAACGGCAGGTTGAAATCACAGGGCCTGACGCTGCCAAATTCACCCAGATGCTGACCTGCCGTGATCTGTCCAAGATGGCCGTGGGCCAGTGCAAATACATCCTTATCACCAACGCGGATGGCGGCATTCTGAACGACCCGATCCTGCTGCGTCTTGCAGAAAACCATTTCTGGATTTCCCTGGCTGACAGCGACATCCTCCTGTGGGCGCAGGGTGTCGCGGTCAATTCTGGCCTTGATGTCACGATTGGCGAACCCGATGTCTCCCCTCTGCAATTGCAGGGTCCCAAGTCCGGCGAGATCATGCGTGCGCTGTTTGGCGACAAGATTATGGACCTGCGCTACTACTGGCTGCGCGAAGTGGAATTGGACGGCATCCCTCTGATCGTGTCCCGCACCGGCTGGTCGAGTGAACTGGGATACGAAATTTACCTGCGTGACGGTTCTAAGGGCGACCTGCTGTGGGAAACCATCATGGCAGCAGGTCTGGATTTTGGCCTCAAGCCCGGCCACACATCCTCCATCCGCCGCATCGAAGGAGGGATGTTGTCGTATCACGCAGATGCTGACATGAGTACCAACCCCTATGAGCTTGGATTTGATCGGCTTGTGAACCTCGACATGGAGGCTGATTTCATCGGCAAGGCCGCGTTGCGTCGCATTAAGGACGAAGGTGTCAGTCGCAAGCAAATCGGCCTGATCATCGACGGTGCCCCTCTCACTGGGCCGAATACGACGTTCTGGGAAATCAATTCAGATGGCGAAGCAATCGGTAAAGTCACATCCGCCGTCTATTCCCCACGTTTGGAGCAGAACATCGCTTTGGCCATGGTGTCAGTGGAACACGCCAGCATCGGTGCACAGGTCGAGGTCGTCACAAAGTCTGGCCCCATCCGCGCAACAATCTGCGAGCGTCCGTTCTATGATCCCAAAAAGCAAATTGCAGCCGCGTAACGGCCTGCCACACGAAAGAAGACCGACATGTCAGACCTCGCAATTGAGCTGCATTGGCAGCGAGCGACTCCCGTTTTGCAAACTGGTGCGTATTCAAACGAGCATACGGTTCAATACAACAACCGCTATGACCTGCTCGTCGATTCCGCCCCTGATTGGGGCGGAAATCCGGACAACACGAACCCCGAACAGGCCCTCGCCTCGGCGTTGTCCAGTTGCCATATGATGACCTTTCTCGCGCTGGCCGCAAAAGCGGGTTGGCCCGTGGCCAGTTACCACGATTACGCCGAAGCCCATTTGGGCAAGAACCCCAAGGGCCAGATGTCGGTGACACGAATTGACCTGCATCCGGTAGTCCGTTTCGATACCGGCTTTTTGGTCAGCGCCGAGGAGCTGGCGCAGATGCAGGACCGCGCGCACCGCTACTGCTTTATCGCGAACACCTTGGCAGACAGCGTCGAAATCAACATTCTTTAGCACCCAAAAGGAATAGCCCCGTGACCACATCTGACATCCTGCTGCGCGATCTGGACGTAAACGGCATACTGCGCCTTACCTTGAACGATGTATCGCGGCGCAATGCCTTGTCCGAGGCAATGCTGGCGGAACTGGGTGCCGCGTTTACAGATGCGGCGACCGACCCAAAGGTGCGGGTCATTGTTCTGGCGGCCAATGGTCCTGCCTTTTGTGCGGGTCACGACCTCAAGGAAATGACCGCTGGGCGGGCGCATCATGATGGTGGCAAAGCCTATTTTGCACATGTCATGGCGATGTGCGCAGGCGTGATGCAGGGCATCGTGAATTGCCCCAAACCCGTCATTGCCGAAGTCACTGGCGTGGCCACTGCCGCAGGCTGCCAACTGGTCGCAAGCTGTGATCTGGCGGTTGCGGCAGATACCGCGCATTTCAGCACACCAGGCGTGCATATAGGGCTGTTCTGTTCCACACCAATGGTGGCGCTGTCGCGCAATGTGGCCGACAAACACGCGATGGAAATGTTGCTGACGGGTGATATGACGTCAGCCGCGCGGGCCGCGGAGATTGGTCTTGTGAACCGTGTCGCGGCACCCGAGGCACTGCAAGAGACAACGATGGAGATGGCGCGCAAGATTGCGTCAAAATCCAGCATGACATTGGCAACAGGTAAACGCGCCTATTACGCGCAACGTGAAATGGCGCTATCCGACGCCTACGATTACGCCTCGGGTGTGATGGTCGACAACATGCTCGCGCAGGACGCTGAGGAAGGCATCGGGGCCTTCATTCAAAAGCGCGCACCCCAATGGCAGGACGCCTGAGCCATGGCCGCGAACCCCTACAACGCCGATCTGGACCGCAATCCGGCAAACCATCAGCCGTTGACGCCGCTGACATTTCTGGAGCGCGCAGCGTCAGTCTTTCCTGATCACACAGCAATTGTGCATGGCGCGTTGCGGCGCAATTATGCTGCGTATTATGCGCGATCACGCCAGTTGGCATCCGCTTTGACGCAGCATGGCGTCGGGCGCGGTGACACGGTATCGGCCTTACTGGCCAATACGCCCGCGATGCTGGAATGCCATTACGGTGTTCCCATGTGCGGCGGTGTCCTGCATTCCGTAAACATCCGCCTCGATGCGTCGGTGATTGCGTTTCAGCTGGACCATGCCATGTCCAAAATCGTTATCGTAGACCGCGAATTCATGCCGTTGATGCAGGACGCGCTGGCGCTGGCCACAGTGACACCACTGGTCATCCAATACGACGATGCTGAATTCACCGGGCCTGCAGCTGCGACAGATGCGCAGGATTATGAGGCCTTCTTGTCGATGGGTGATCCTGGGTTTGACTGGCTGATGCCTCTGGACGAATGGGACGCGATTTCGATCAACTACACATCCGGCACAACCGGCGATCCCAAAGGCGTCGTTTCGCATCACCGCGGTGCATATCTGTTGGCGCAGGGCAATGCGCTGACGACCTCGATGGCGAAACATGCGGTCTATCTATGGACGCTGCCGATGTTTCATTGCAACGGCTGGTGTTTCCCGTGGACCCTGTCGGCGATCATCGGGACACATGTCTGCCTGCGTCAGGTGCGGGCAGAACCAATCTGGACCGCTTTGGCTGATGAGGGCGTCACACACCTGTGCGGCGCGCCCATTGTCATGTCTCTGATGATCTCGGCCCCCGAAGCCGAAAAGCGCAGGCTCGACCAAGCCGTGCAGTTCTTTACCGCAGCCGCCCCGCCACCGGAAAATCTCCTGGCCGATATGAAAATCGCGGGCTTTGATGTGACGCATTTGTATGGGCTGACTGAAACCTACGGTCCAGCCGTGGTGAATGACTGGCATCAGGACTGGTCTGATCTGCCGCCCGCCCAGCAGGCCGCGCTGAAATCACGCCAAGGCGTGCGATATCTGCCGCTTGAGGGATTGGATGTGCTGGACCCTGAAACCATGGTGCCCGTACCGCGCGACGGAAAAACGATGGGCGAAGTGATGTTTCGCGGCAACGTCGTCATGAAAGGCTATTTCCGCAATCCCAAAGCCACGCAAGAGGCCTTCGATGGCGGCTGGTTCCATTCTGGCGATCTGGGCGTGCGGCATCCCGACGGCTATATCCAGCTCAAGGACCGCTCCAAGGACATCATCATTTCGGGCGGCGAGAATATCTCGTCCATCGAGGTGGAAGAAGCGCTCTACCGTCATCCTGCGGTTGAGATCGCCGCCGTGGTTGCAATGCCCCACGAAAAATGGGGCGAAACGCCCTGTGCCTTTGTGGAATTGGCCAAGGGTCAAACCGCGGATGCCGCCAGTTTACGCGCTTGGTGCAAGGACCAGCTTGCTCCCTATAAGGTGCCTGGGCAGTTTGTATTCATGCCGATCCCGCGTACGTCCACCGGCAAGATCCAGAAATTTGTCTTGCGCGACCATGCCCGCGAGATCGCGCAAAACGCAAGAGCAGGCGAAATGTCTCTGGCTCAATAAGCCGGAGCTTTTCTTGCCCCATCAGGCTAGCCTGGCAATGCCTTCGATTTCTGCACTTCCAGGCTAGGAACACCCAAAATCACACCCTCACCGCCACGCCAATTTTGTTGGGGTGTTGACCCATCGCGCATCGAATAACCGCTAGATGCACTTATTAGACATTTGAGCAGGTTGCAGCATATGTGGGAGTGGGCTCTTTGCGGCCTAATGCAATTGCAGAGATGATGCGTTTTAGCGTCTTGCCACAACAGCCATTGAGCTCGATGCTATGCCACCGGCGTCAGCGCTGTGCTGATGATTGGGTATGGAGGGAGGATTGGAGGGCATATTATGCCAAGAGTCAAACTTCCCGCAGTCACCCCAAAGCGCAAAGCCTGGAACAAGGGGCGAATTATCGGGCAGAAGCGACCGCTGCTTCCTAAACAGGTGTGGGCGATCCGTGCGCGACTGGAACTTGCGGGCTATCTTCGCGACCTTGCGCTGTTCAACGTCGCGATTGATAGCAAACTACGCGGCTGTGATCTGGTCAAACTCGCCGTCGCTGATTTGGTCAAAGACGATCGCGTTCGCGAACGGGTTTCGGTGATCCAGAGCAAGACCAAAAAGCCGGTTCAGTTCGAACTTACTGAAAACACGCGTGTTTCCGTCATTGCGTGGGTGAGGTCACCCGAGATGATCGCTTGCCGCTTTATGTTCCCTAGCCGTTTCCATGACCGCGCTCACATCTCAACCCGTCAGTATGGTCGGCTTGTCCGAGCTTGGGTGACAGCGATTGGTCTGGAGCCCAGCGGATACGGTACACACTCGATGCGTCGTACCAAAGCTGCGGAGATTTACCGTAAAACGGGCAATCTTCGCGCCGTGCAACTTCTGCTTGGCCACACGAAGGTCGATAGTACCATGCGCTATCTCGGCGTCGAGTTAGAAGATGCGTTGAGCATCGCTGAACGGATCGACATCTGAACGTCGTTGGCGGACGGCTAATCCCGTTCGCCAATCCACACCAAGCCTTCATGCTTCCCACAGCAGTCGATAGGAATGAGCCCATTCAGTTTATTTGATTTGCGCGCTGCGTTCTCAAGAAGCGCAAAGCTCTCTGAAGTGGGCTGACAATTGATGCGGCCGTGCAGAGTAAATAGCAGCCGTTCATGTAACCGTTCGAATTTCGCTACCATGCATTCAAACACTAACGACAAAGTGCGCTTTTGCATCGCCCCTTGGCCGGTTCAGGGTGGTTTGAACGGGTATCGATTGTTGTTAGGCTTTTCGGATCAAACGAAAGCTGATCCGTGATGCTTGCGAAAGCTGCGTGCAAGCGTTGACGCATTTGCAAAACCGCAGCGCAGGGCAATTTCGCCCCGCGTCAAGCCGCCATAGCGTGCCAGCTCACGCGCCCGAGCGAGGCGTAACAGAACATAGTATTTTCCCGGAGGCATTTGCAACTCGCGCAGAAACAGCCGGTGAAAGGAGCGCTCCGGCATGTTTGCCGCTTCGGCCAAACGCGCAATGGACACGGGGTTTTCCAGCGTCTCGGACATGATTTGCAAGACGCGGGCCAGCTTGGGGGAGGCATTAAAGGGCAGCGATTGTGCAGGATATGAGGCCCCGTGCCGCCGCGCGTTGTCATGCAGAAACATCGCACCGGCATCAAGCGCGACAGCAGGGCCAAAACGTTCACGGATATAGTCTAGCATAAGGTCCAGTGCCGCGGCGGCGGTTCCGCAGGTCCAGAAGCGCCCGTCGCGCACAACTCTGTCAGACGAGACATCGACCTGCGGAAAAGTTTCCGCGAACTCGTCAAGAAGCTGCCAATGCAGTGTTGCTTTACGTCCCTCAAGGTATCCGCAGCGCGCCAATATCCATGTTCCGGTGTCAGCGGCAATCACCGTGGCGTTTGCGATCAGCGGATCAAGACTGCGGCGCAAATCCGAGGCGCTGCGCGTGTCGCGAAACACATCGCCACCGATGACAAACGCCAGATCCGCTGGCTTAGCATGTGCCTTGGGCTTGTCAGGTGTCACAGCGATGCCACTGGAGCTTTCCACGGGCAAATCAGTCTGGGTCAGAATGGTCCAGCTGATATCAAGCCCGTGCTGGTCACGCACCACGCGCAACGGTTCCAGCAGGCAGGCCAAAACCATGTTGGAGAAGGCATCGAATAGAAAGACAGTGATGTTTAGACGCGTCATTGGCAGTTTGGGCTTTTCTTTTGGCATTTTAAGCATAGGCCCTGTGGCAATCGTTTTCTACGGTGAAGTGACACACCGTCTCTCAAACATGGATCAGCCTCATGCCAAACCGCCCGCTCTCGCATATTCGCGTTCTTGATTTCGGTCAGTATCTGGCCGGTCCGATGGTCGGGATGATGCTGGCCGATATGGGCGCTGACGTGCTTCGGATCGATCCGCCTGCTGGCCGGAGATGGCGCGATCCGGCCTTTGACATGCTCTCGCGCGGCAAGCGTGCGCTCACGCTTGATCTGAAATCGGGCAAGGATCATCAGACCGCCCTTGATCTGGTGGCGCGCGCCGATGTTGTGATCGAGAATTTCCGCCCGGGAGTGATGGAGCGGCTCGGCCTTGGGCCGCGCGCCTTGAAGGCGGCCAACCCGAGCATCGTCTCGCTGTCTATGCCGGGCTTTGCATCAACCGATCCTGATCTGCGCGATGTTGCGGCTTGGGAGGCGGTGATTGCGGCGCGCACGGGGCAATTCACAGATATGGGCCTTAACCGCCAATTGATGGGCATCAACCCGTCGTTCACGCCTCTTGGCCTTGCCTCGGCTTACGGCGCATCCTTTGGGGCGATGTCGGTCCTGTTCGCGCTCAATGCCCGTGACAGGCTTGGCGGCGAGCATATCGAAGTGCCGCTGGCGTCGGCCCTTTTTGAGGGCCTTGCCTACAACAGCGAGTTGGTTGAGGAGTATCCCGACCGCTACAAATCCCCCCGCGAATTCGAACTGGAGCGACGCGCGCGGCTTGGTCTGCCCAACGATATGGACTACGCGCAGCTGTCCGAGTTTCTCGACCCGTTTTACCGGACCTATACCTGCGCGGACGGGCGCGGTTTTTATATCGTCTCCTGTTCCATCGTGACACACCCGCGCCGGGTTCTGGAGGTGTTGGGCCTTGGCGATCTGCTCGCGGAGCTTCCAGATTTTGATGTGTATGTAGATCAGGCGGAGTGGCCAGACACATGGGCGTTGCGCAGCTATCCTGTGGGCGAGCGCGATCGTGAACGCCTGTCAAATGCCATGAAAGAAGCGTTTCTGAGGCGGCCCGCGCATGAGTGGGAAGAGCTCTTCGGGGCGGCCAAAGCCCCTGCAACCGCGCAGCGCAGCACCAAGGAGTGGCTTGCCGATCCGCATGCACTGGCCTCTGGTCTGGTGCTGAAGGTCGATGATCCGCGCTATGGCGAGATGCGCCAGATGGGCAATGTCGCATGGCTTGCTGAAGACAGGGGCGTTTTGCAAAAACGTGCAGGGCCTGAGATCGACGACTTTCGAGCCGCGCTGCCAGAGCGTCTGGCCGAACCAACACGCCCCAAAACTGCGGCGCAGGGCACGGGCGGCTGGCTAGATGGATTAAAAGTTCTGGATCTAACCAATGTCATCGCAGGCCCCACAATCGGCTCTACACTGGCGCGCTTCGGCGCGGAGGTCACGCTGGTACAGCCGGTGTCCCCCTCAGTCGATCCCTGGAACGCTATTGTCTTTGGCCTGCAGGCGCAGCGCGGCAAAGAGAGCCTTTTGCTGAACCTTCGTGATCCCGCCGGACAGAAAACGCTGTGGCAACTGGTGGCGCAAGCGGACGTGCTCACCATGAATGGCACGGATGCCCAACGCGCGGTCCTCGGCCTAACCGAAGCGCGCCTTGCCGAGATCAACCCAAAGCTCATCCTTGTGCAGCTTGACGCCTTTGGCGGGCCAGCCCTTGGTCCCAAATCCGATCATCTGGGCTATGATGATCTAGCACAGGCGGCAACAGGGGTGATGACCCGATTTGGTGGCGGGCCGGATACGCCCGAAGAGCACGCCCATTTCGGAACCATTGACGTGCTCACAGGGTATTGCGCCTGTGTCGCGCTCGGCGCGGCCCTTGAGCAGGTGCGGCTCACAGGCAAAGGCGGCACAGCGCGCGCGGCCCTTGCGGGCGCTGGCGAGATGATTCAGGCGCAATTTATGTATGATTATGCGGGGCGCGCACCCTTTGACGAGCCTTCTGGGCGGAACGTCCAAGGCTGGGGTCCGTTTTATCATTGCTACAGGGCGGCAGATGGCTGGATGTTCTTTGCCGCTCCGACAGAGCGCGTCGCCGCACTGGAGCGGGTTCCCGAGTTGCAGGACTTGGCGCAAAGCGGCGAGGACGAATTGACGGCGCTGATCGCGGGCCGTTTCGCAAAAGAGAAGATCGCGCATTGGGCCGACCGCTTTGCAGGCACTTCTGTTGGTATCGTTCCACTCGGCTCGCTTCACGGAACGCGCGAAGGCGGCTTGCAGCTGGAAAGCGCGGGCGCGGTGGACATCAAACGCGCGACCTATCGCGCCGTGCGCCACGACACCCACCCCATGGGCCGCTGGGTTGATCTGGCAGCACCCAATGCGGTCCGGCCTGTGCGCGCTAAAATCTCTATCCCCGGACCTGCGCCGAAATACGGCGCGCAGACCCGCTCTATACTTGCGCGTCTGGGCTATTCAGAGAGTGATATTGACAGCATGATTGCGCAAGGTATCGCGGCTGAAGCGTGGTCAGAGAAATATTTGCCGGAATAGTGACATGACAGAAGACAGCCCCAAGCCTGCCACCACCCCCAGAACCCGCGCCAAAGCGCGGCACATACTGGACAATTACTATATCGGCCCCGCGCGCGACGATGCCGTGCTGGAGATCTGGGGCTACACCCTGAAGATGAGTTATGCCCCGGGCGATCGCGTGGCGCTTCACGTCTCAACCACGGCGCCTGACTGGGATCTTGAGATTGGCCGTGATGGTGTCGAATACACGCAGCTTTTGCACGAAACCGGCCTCACGGGCCAACATCACCCCACGCCGCAGGATTGCTCGGTCAACGGATGCGTCTGGCCCGAAAGCTTTGCCTTCACCATCCCCGCTGATTGGCGGCCAGGAGGATACCTCGTAACGTTTCGGGCGCGGCGCGGCGACGATTTGGTCGAAGAGCATCATATCATTCTGGTGCGTGCAGCCCCTGATACCGCCCCGCCGTCCTATGTTCTGGTTTGTGCCACGGGCACTTGGCTGGCTTACAATTGTTGGGGCGGATCAAACCATTATGAGGGGATAACTGGCCCCGATGGCAACGCTTTCTCGCCTGTCGTCTCGACCCAGCGGCCATGGTCGCGCGGGTTTTGCAAGTTGCCCGAAGGCGCACCACGCGCGCTCACGGACACGCCGCCACGCGTGGGCGACATGGTGCGCTATCCCTATATGGAATGGGCCTATGCCTACGGTTATTCGAAGAAATACGCCTCGGCGGGCTGGGCCAGCTACGAGCGCCATTTCGCCCGCTGGGCCGAAAGCGAAGGCTACGAGTTTGACTTCGTCACCCTGCATGATCTCGAGGACGATCCAGCGCTGCTCTCGCGGTATGCTTGCGCGGTCTTCGTCGGCCATGATGAATACTGGAGCGCAAACATGCGCGACGCAGTCGATACTTACGTTGAACAGGGCGGAAACGTCGCGCGTTTTGCTGGCAACTTCTTGTGGCAAACGCGGATCGAGGACGAAGGGCGGCAACAGGTTTGCTACAAATATACCGCTGATCAGCACGATCCGCTGGTAGGCACCGATCAGGCCCATCTCGTGACCGGCGCATGGGAGATTGCGCCCGTGGACCGGCCCGGCGCACTGACATTTGGCGTGAATGCGCTGCGCGGTGTCTATGCGGGCCTTGGCAATTGCGTGGGGCGCGGCGCGGGCGGGTTTACGATCTACCGCCCCGAGCACTGGGCCTTTGAGGCGGCGCAGGTCGGTTATGGCGATGTGATTGGCGCTCAGGCGCGCATCTTTGGCTATGAGGTTGATGGGCTGGACTATCGGTTCGAAGACGGGTTGCCCTTTGCAACCTGCACGGATGGGGCAGTGCAAGAGATTGAAATTCTGGCAATGGGGCTGGCGACGAACATCGAAGCTGACCACAAAATCTGGGGCGAGACGCCCTACATCGGCGCGGCGGATGCCGCGTTCAAGGCGATGGCGCTTTATGGTGAGGTGACGCCCCAGACGCTGGATGCCTGCACACGTGGCAACGGCATGATCATCCATTGGAAAAAGGGCGCAGGCTCTGTCTTCACAGCGGCGACCTGTGAATGGGTGGCTGGGCTGGTCAGGAAGGACATGCAGGTAATCGCCGTGACCCGGAATGTGCTCGATCGGTTTGGCGCAGATTGAAGCGCCGGGCACTTGCGAGTGCCCGGCGCCGCGCTTCATCTGCGGTATTGCGCGTTATTCGACGATGGCCGCCTGATAGGCGCTGGCGTCGATGATGCCGAAGAAAGCGCCCATTTCGGGCATCTGCGACAGCGCACCAAGGGCAGTCATGAAGTCGGATTGGTTTTCCCAGCCGATCATGACGACCCTCGCGCCATCAGCCGTGACGAACTCACGATCAAAGATATAGCCGGGTTGCTCCGCCACCTTGCCAAAAAAGCCAGCGCGGGCGGCGTCGAAGTTACCCTCTTCACCCGCCTTGGGCGTGCGCACGGCAACCTCGAGAACCTGTCCGGGTTTGTTGATGTAGTCCTCAAGGATAAAGGGCGCGCCATCTGCGGGAGAAACCTGCACGAAGGCTTGCATGTTCACCTTTTCAAAGAAGGATTGCACCACCGGCATGCCCATCATCGCCTTTGACGCGGCGCCGAAATCCTCGATTGAAGACCAGCGGGTCAGGCCGACATAGACGGTCAGCGGGCCGGGTTCCGGGAAGGTGAAGAATGCCTTGAGCGTCCAATCTTCTTCAACTCCCGGCGTCTGGGCCAGACCTTCGAGCAGCGGCGCACGTGCGGCAGTCCAGTCGGCAACATCGCCGTTTTTGACTTCCTGAATGGCGATTTCGTAAATTGGTCCGGTCATCGATGTTTCCTGTGCAGTGGCAAAGCCTGCGCTAAGTGCAAGGGCGGCGTTTACGGTAAGGGTTTTCAGCATCATTCACTCCTGTTTTGCAGATGAGTTGAAGATGACCGACCAAAACATTCTTTAGTATTGGCGATTTGCCGAATGTATTAGTAGGTATTACCTATGAATAATCTTGATCTGTTACGCCCCGTCGCCGTGTTTCAAACCGTTGTCGCGCAAGGCAGCTTTCGCGCGGCCGCCGATAGCCTTGGCCTGTCGCCCCCCTATGTCAGCCAGATGATCTCGGATCTGGAGGCACGGCTGGGCCGTCAGCTTTTGTATCGCTCGACCCGCAAAATCGCACTGACCGAGGCGGGAGAAGCGTTTTTGCCCCATGCCGCCGCCATAGCCGACGCCTTCCAAAGCGGGCTGGACAGCATGAGGCGCGAGGGAAGCGCCCTGAGAGGTCGGTTGCGCGTGACCGCGCCGACGGTTGCGTCAGGCCCCCGCTTTGGCCGCGTAGTAGCGCAGTTTGCGCGGGCGCACCCCAATGTGGCGCTGGACATCACACTTGATGACACTGTGCTGAACCCTGTCGCAGCGCGCGTCGATCTGGCTATTCGCATTGGTGATCCTGGGGATGACCCACGTCTTGCGCGCAAGCTCTTTGAGACGCGCGGTGTGGTTTGCTGCGGGCCTGAACATGCCGAATTGATCAAAGACGCGAAAGACTTGAACGGTATTTTGTGGCTTCGCACCCCAACGATGCCGCGCAAGATGCCGCTTTACGCGGAGGACGGCCGTGAAACCGTGATTGCGCCGAGCCGTCAGCTTGTCGTGAACAGCGCCCCGATGATCCGTGCGGTTCTGGCTGAGGGGGACGGGTTTGCTATCTTCCCGGAATTTTCAGTGAGCGATGCACTGGCAGACAAAACGCTATGCAATCCGCTGCCTGAGTTCGCGACCGCCACTGTGCCTGCCTATGCCTTGTTCACCGAAAGGCGCACGGAGCTGACCAATGCCCGCGCCTTTGTCGATGCTTTGGTGAAAGGGCTGGTGCAAGGCCCCTAGCAGGCTGGTGGCCTGGCCGTCAGGCTCTATGATGCGCAAGAGTTTGCGCCGCCACCCCGAAGGCCTGCTCCGTCTGGTCTAGATCGGCCTGTGTCAGTACGAGCGACGGGTACAGCTTGCCCGGCGATTTGAAGATGCCGTTGTCGCGCAGGGCGGCGTTCCACGTTGCAGCGAAAGTGCGGTCCTTGTTCGAGGGAAAACGACACTCACGAATGAACGGTCTGGTGAAGTCAGCCGCAAACCGGAAATAATTACGCCGCGACTGCAAACGTATGCTGCGTCAGCAATAGCCGCAACTGCACAAGTCCAATAATCGCTTCAAGTCCGACGTCATTTGATCTCCTGACCAATTCTCCGTAAGTTGAGTATCACAGCCGAAGCCGAATGGCATCAAATTGTTGCAGACTGAATCTGGTCTGTTTGTTGTCTTCGTAACCTGCCCGAGCAATCTTGACAAAGCCCTGTTAATCGACGGGTGATGTTTGAGTTTCCGGACGTGGCTGCGCTTAAGGTTCGGTACGACAGTTCAGAATATGCCTCGGCGCGCGGAATCCGCGTCCTATCAGCTACCTGCACTTTGGTGGCCGTGGAGGCCAGCTTGGTTTCTCCATGACGCTAGGTGACAGTTTCATCAGCGTCTTGTTTGTCTGGACGGAATGCAGCGAAAGCATGGTCTTGGTTCCAGCTAGAACAAAGCCCGCGAATGGCTGGAATGACGACACGCGCAGCGTTGCAACACAATAAGTGCGGCAACCGCGAGCAAATGCTGCGTCAGCGAAGTGAGAAAAACGAATGACCGAAAAGTCCGCAGACTGTGATTTCGCTTGCGCTGAGATTTTGCAGTCGCAGCGAATGGCTGGTTCGACGGGCCGCACCGCAGCATCCAGAACCAACGGCCAAGGTCGGGTTTGGGCCGTCCGTGTCGAACGGCCCAAGCTCTCATATTTCAATAGCTTCCGCTATTGCCAAAGCATCTTCAAGATCAACGCCCCAATATCTTACAGTGCTGTCCATCTTCGTATGCCCCTGCAGAAACGTGCACGGCACGCAGGTTGCACATTCTCTTATAGGTTTGGGTAACCTTTGTGCGCCGCATCGAATGGGTTCCATAGGCGGTCACTTCCAAACCTATCGATGAAACCCAATCCCGCACAATTCGAGCATATTGGCGCGTTGAGATGTGCAGGCGCGGGTGCCTTCGGAAATCTCGAACCGGACCGGTATTGGGGTTTTGCTTTGCAACACCGATGCCCGTTCCTTGATCTGTCCAGACGCCATGACGTCGATCACTTTCATCCGCACAAGGTTACACCCGCGCAATTTGCTATCAATGGCCATATTGAATAGAGCCAGATCGCGATGGTTCACGGCAAGTTCCAGCCTGACACGGATCGCCCAGACATGTTTGGACTTCAGTGGCCGTTTCTGGCCGACAATACGCCCCCAGCTTTAATGCCGGTACTATCCGCTGCCCCGGCAGGGTATTGCGCAGCAATGCCCGAGAGGGGATGAGCAGACGTAACGGCCCCGTTGAGCCCCGATAGGGAATGGCGACCGGCAACGTCTTCTGCCGTCGACACAAGGTGCTAAAGTCTGGCACTGAGCAGTCAAGCCCCATCAATTCCGGCAGACCTTCAACAAAGCCAGTCGTCTGTCTCAAAGGCAAACCGAACAGCACTTTCATGGTCAGACGGGCTTGGATCGCCGCATCGCTACAGGCTTGCTGGCGTCCACGATGACCTGATGGCTTCGCCTCCCAAGCCATCTCCGCGTCAAACCAACGCCTCGCACATGCACGCATATGCTGCAAGTCAATGGATCGACAGCGATCCGCGTTGCTTCAAGCTGTCATTGTAAGACGACCAATTCTTGGTCTTGTACTTCGTAGGGGTCCAGCTGCTCATGGTCACCAGCTATCACGCTGGAATCATGTGGTGAATCCTCCAGGCACAATTTGTGTAACAAAGCTCCAACAAGATACAAAAAATTCCCACAGATCAATCCGAAGGCGTCGCAACCGACAATCTACTTAGCCGCTTGCGAACCGACCCATTAACAGCACTTACGATTTCCATTGGAAAGTCTGCTGGCAGATCATCAGTTACCGTATCAAGTGCGCCGTTTACCTGCTCGGCAACAGACTCCAGAACAGAAATCGCGCGTTTTCGAGACATGCCAGCCTCGACCGCGGCTTCCACAAAGTGCCTGCCATGGATTTGATCAATGCGGTAATGGCGACGCTTTCCAACCGACATGGCCAGTTTCATTTGCTTACCTTCGATCTGGCGTGCGTTGGCAGCTGGGCCAGCGGTCAGGACATCATAGAATGGTGTCATCCGGTAGCTCCCACCGGGACCCAAAAACAGACTAAAGTTCTTAGCATGTCCGTCTGTCGCTCCGATCAGCCAGAAAATGACCTGCGCTTTCAAAAAAGTCTCGCGGTCCTCCACTGGCGTATCGCTGCCTTGCAAAAGCGACATGATGGCTGTGATCCCCGGCCCGCCCTCGCTCTGGTATTTGAGTGTTGGAGGCACGGATAGCGCCTGACAGCAATCTTCCTGCGGCAATCGCAGCAAGCGGCCATCCTGTGTCCAGCGCCGATCAAACCGCTCGATGACCAGTGCGCTCGATTGCCCAAAGGTGCTCATGTGTGCAGTGTTCACCGGCAAGCCAAACGCTTTCATCAGCTTCAGACAATAATATTCATTCTCCACGCTATCCGCCAGATCAATGCCGCCGGGCAGCGCCCCGATGCGGGTTTTGAAAATGTGTGTCGTGGGCGTGGTGCCATGCGGTTTGATCCACCTGCCCTCATGATAGAGCAGCGCAGTCTTTTCCTGCGCGCCCGCAACCGAAATTCTGAAGGCATCATCAGCAGCAAGACCAAGCGGTGCTTTGCCAAGGTCGTTCAGAATACGCTCGATCGCCGCATCATCGACAGGGAGACAGGCAGTGCGTGTTGCCATGCCAGCCAATCGGCATCATAGGTGAAACGGATGGCGCCCCCTGCCTCGCGCAGCAAAATGCCAACATGACGGTTATTCAGATAAACGCGCAGCGGCACATAGGCAGGGCGACGGCCCATTAGAACAGATCCTCGATGTCCTGCCCCTGCCCTCTCGAGCGCGCTGCTACCCGAAACTCCAGATCAAGCGCCGCCAGCAGCGCGAGGATCGTATCAAGCCGACCCGGCTTTTCACCCGTCTCGATCCCCGAGATCGTAGCTTGCCTAAGCCCGGCACGTTCGGCCAATTCCGTCTGCGACCAGCACTGCGCTTTACGCGCACGCTGGATCAAAGTGCCTAACTGTTGCGGAGTGCGGGCGAGATCATTCATGAATAGAGATACACGCAGTAACGCATATTGTATCAATATACGATTATACGCATAAACACTGTTTAATCGCAAAAACGTATAAAGAGAAAATACACGCTAATCAGTATAAAGCACGGTAAACGGCTGAATGGAGTAATCCATGGGAACACCGCGCAAAGACTACCGTTTATTTTTATTATAAATCATGTAGATAAAAGCCACCCCCTCCAATCCATCATCGGCGCGACCGAAAGCCGTGCGGCGCGCGCTGCGCTCGGGGGGTTATGTCTCATGCTCTTTCTCATCGGATGCTCCGATAGAGCAAATTGTGCGCGCCGTGAAGCGTTAGATCAGCGCCGTCGACAGCCATGGGAAACGGCTAAGCAGGATCAACACCACCAGAACCGCCAGAAGAAACGGCCAGAGCGAGCGCAGGATCGACATGGGGCTCGCGCCGCTCATGCTCGATGCGATGTAGAGGCCCACGCCCACAGGCGGCGTCAAAAGCCCCAGAACAAGGTTCAGACACATCACGACACCGAATTGATAGGGGTCGATGTCGTAGTTGTTCATCGCAATCGGCAGCAGGATCGGCGTCACCAAAATGACCGCTGCGATCCCGTCAATGAGCATGCCGACGCAAAGCAGCGTCAAGTTGACGATCAGCAGGAACATGAAGGGATTGTCCGTCACCGAGGTGATCAGCACCGCCAGCTTCTGCGGCAAAGCCTCGTAAATCACCACCCAGCCGAACACGCTCGCTGCAGCGATCATAAAGATCACCATCGCCGCATTGCGCGCAGTGCGCCCGAAGACGACGCCCAGTTTTGCAAGCTCGATTTCGCCGTAGTAAAGCCAGCCAATCAGGAACGCGATGAGCGAGGCGACGGCGGCGCTTTCGGTCGGGGTCGCAATGCCGAACAGAATGCCCCCGATGATCGAGGCCGGAATCAGAATCGCAGGCAATGCTGCAAGCAGGGCCGCACGTATTTCAGGGGCGTTCATCCATTCGCCCTTGGGAAACTGCTGCTTCAGCCCCATGAGCGCAATAACGATGAAGAAAACGCCAGCAAGCATCATCCCCGGAATAATCCCCGCAAGAAACATATCCCCGATGGGGATTTGCGCCAGAACGCCGTAGATCACGAAAAGCATCGAGGGCGGAATGACCGGTGCGAGCAATCCACCCGCCGCTGTGGTCGCCGCCGCAAAGCCGCGATCATAGCCCTCTTTTTCCATCTCGGGCACCATCGCACGCGACATCACTGCAATCTGGCTGGCGGCTGATCCGATGATCGCCGCCATGAACATATTTGCCAGCAGGTTGATATAGGCAAGGCCACCGCGAAAGCCGCCGACGAACACGCGCGCCGCATTGATCAGCCGCGAAGTCATGCCACCCTCGTTCATCAACTCGCCCGTCAGCATGAACAGCGGGATGGCCAGCAGGCCGTAGTTTTCAATGCCCGAAAACATCTGCTGCGCAAAACTGTCAAAAAGTACCATGTTGCCGCTCTCGGCGATGTACCAGATGGCGGTCAGCGTCAGAACCAGCGCAATGGGCACCGCCCCCAGCAGCAAGAGCGCAAAGATAAACGGTGTCATCGCAGCGCTCCTTCGCGCATGGGGACCAGATTGGCGATTGCATGAAGTGTCGCGCCAAAAGCGAAAATGACCATGATCGACCAGACCCAGATTTTCTTGAACCCCAGCGTCGTCGTCGGCTCGGCATAGACAAAGTTGAACGTCTCGCCCTGAAAGGCCTCGAAATCGAACCCGGCGCGGATCAAATCGAGCGGCAAGAGCCAGCGCCACAGGAAAAACATAATAAGCGCCGCGAACAAGAGAACGATCAGATCGACGGCAAAACCCAAAATGCGCTGGCCGCGCGCGCCCAGCATGTCCTGCACGATCGTGACAGAAACCGCATTGCGTTCGTGAATTCCGGCGGAGGCCGCAAGAAACGCCATCCAGACCATCGCATAGATCGCCGCTTCATCAACCCAGTAGATCGACGCGTTCATCGCCCGCGTGACCACATTCAGCAAGATCAGCAGTGTGATGAGAACTGCAAAAAACGAGGCGCAGAAAATCTCGACGCGCGCCCAGCGGCGCGACAGGGTGTGGAGCATGATCAAACCTTACAGGATGCAAAGAAAAAGGGCCGCCCTTTGAAAGGCGGCCCAGTTGGGGAGATTACTTAACGGCCGCAGCCGCCGCGCGCAGCGCGCCCAGTTGCGAGGATTTCTCGGACCAGATCGCATCCCACTTGCCCAGCGCATCGCCAAAGAACTCGGGGCCGACTTCGACATAATTCTCGCCCGTCGCTTTGACCTGCTCCAGCCACTCCACATCTTTTTCGACGTATTGCGCGACCACGTCTGCAAGCGCCGCTTTCATATGCGTGTCAATCGCTGTGCGGTCCTCTTCCGAGAGGTCCTTCCACACGCGCGCAGACACAAGCCCGACCATCGGGAACATCATGTGGTTAGATTGCAAGATCGTGTCGGAATGCTCGTAGTATTTCAGCAAATAAATCAGCTCTGCATCCATATCAATCGCGTCCACCTGCCCGTTCGCCAGCGCGTCATAGACCGCAGGCAAGGGCATCGGCGTCGGAGCTGCGCCAATCGCATTGTAGAAATCAAGGATCGGATCGAACGGCGTGATACGCAGTTTCAGACCTGCAAGGTCTGCCGCGCTCTTGATATCCCCGCGCGCAAGGATTTGACGCAAACCCGCCATGCCATAGCCGATGCCGACAACGCCGGTCTTGGCAGGGAGTTGATCGAGCATACTCTTGGCAAGATCGGTGTCGAGGATACGCGCTGCATGCGCAATGTCATTGGCCAGATAGGGCGCATAGAAGGCCCCAAAATCAGGCGCACGGTTGGACACTTCGGCCACCGTCATAAACGCCATATCAAGCGCGCCGGTCTGAAGCTGCTGCAGCATTTGCGCCTCATTGCCAAGCTGGCGGGCGGGGAACACCGTCACCGTATGCGCGCCGCCCGTGGCCTCGGACAATGCTGCGCCAAAACTCTCTGCGCCTTTGGTCCAGATGTGGCTTGGCGGAGTGATCAGGCCAAGGCGGAATTCATTGGCCTGCGCGAAGGTGGCGCTAAGGCTTGCAACCGCAACGCCGGTAGCTGCTATAAAATGGGTCAGTTTCACTAATTTTCTCCCTGTTTCGTCTCTTTGAACGCAAAAGCCAAAGCCGGCTCAGCGATCTTATTACATCAGCTTATCCGCTACTTTTTACATTTCAAGCTAAAATATTTTAGACATGAAGTAATTTTTCAAACACCTGCCAAACGCTCGAAGCGCTTTGTAGCCAGCGAATGTCTGCCCCGCAGATAGGGATGCGTAGAAGACGCTGTCACCAGTTGATAGCAAAGGTCGCCATACAAGAATTGCCCGTTTTTCCAATTCAGGTATTTGTAAAATTGATACCAATGTTCGCGCATTGCACTTGGATGCAGCACTCGAAATTGCTGCAAAGGGGGGCGAACTTAGAAATGCAGTAGATCATGAACGGTCCAATATCCAAATATGTCGGACAATCGCTCGCCCCGCGCGAGACGCCCGCATTGATCAAGGGCGCGGGGCGCTTTGCCGACGATATCAAACTGGATGCCCCCCTTTATGTGGGTTTCATCCGCTCGCAAGTGGCCAGCGCAGCAATCGGCGATATCGAGATCGAAGAAGCCCAAGGCGGCGAGGGCGTCGTCGCAGTGCACACAGGCGCGCGGATGCCCGCACTTGGCGAACTTTCGGTGAATCCAGTTATTCCGCTGCGCACGCCTTTGCGCTTTGCCTGCCTCGCGCAAGGCAGCGTCACCTCGATCGGGCAACCTATTGCTGCGGTTCTCGCCGAAAGCCCAGCGCAGGCGCTAGATGCTGCAGACCTAGTCTACGCCGAGCTGGACGAGAAATCACATACACCCAAACAGATCGCCGCACAAAGCTGGCGCATAGGCACCCCGCCCCAAGAAAGTGCCCACAGCGCAGCGTGCACGGTCCGCCACCCCCGCCTCGCCCCCTCCCCGATGGAGCCGCGCGCAATTGCCGTGCGCTACATCCGCAAAAGCGCAAGCGTCACGGTCTATCACTCAACGCAGACACCGCATCGCACCCGATCCGAACTTGCCTCTATTCTGAACATCGAGCCGTCGCGCATCCATGTTATCGCACCGCACGTGGGCGGCGCTTTCGGGATGAAAGCCTCGCTCTATCCAGAAGACGTTTTTGCCGTCTGGGCCGCGTTTCACCATAAGCGTGATATCAGATGGACCGCCACCCGCTCGGACGAGTTCACATCGGCCACTCACGGGCGCGGCATCACCAGCAGCGGAACGCTGGACATAGACGCAAATGGAATCTTCCTGAGTCTGAGCGCGGATGTGCAGGCCCCTATCGGGCCATGGCTACCAAATAGCGCGCTGATCCCGGCGTGGAACGCAGCGCGTATCCTGCCCACCGGCTACACTGTCCCGCACTTGGATATCAAAACGCGCGCAATTCAGAACAACCTCACACCCACAGGCATCTATCGCGGTGCGGGGCGGCCCGAGGCAAACATGCTGATGGAGCGCCTGATCGACAAGGCCGCACGCGCCAGTGGCATTGATCCATTCGATATCCGTCGGCGCAACCTGCTGCCGCCCAGCGCGTTGCCCCATGACACAGGCACCGGCAATCGTCTTGATAGCGGCGATTACGCCCGCGCGCTTGATCTGCTGGAGAAGCGCTCTGACTACACAAGGCTCAAACAAGACCGGCACGCCCGCCGCGCCAAGGGGGAACACGTAGGCATTGGCATTGCCTTTTATGTTGAGCCCTCGGGTAGCGGTTGGGAAAGTGCGCGCGTGACGCTGAACGACAATGGCACGGCAACAGTCGCCAGCGGCAGTTCCTCCCAAGGGCACGCCCGCGAAACCGCCTATGCGCAGATCGCGGCCGATCACCTCTCCCTCCCACCCGATAGCATCACCGTCTTGCTGTCGGACACGGACACCACCCCCACAGGCATCGGCGCGCTTGCCTCTCGCTCGACCGCTATCGGGGGCAGCGCTGTTCTGGAAGCTTGCCAAGAGATCAAGCACCAACAGGCCAAAGGCGCGTCCTACCCGATCACCGCAGACATAATCTATGAAAACAAGGGCCAGGCATGGGGCTATGGTGCCTACCTGATCCAGATGAGCATTTGCGCCGACACCGGCACTCCTACTATCGAGCGCGCCTTCTGCGTCGATGATACAGGCGTCCAAGTGAACCCCGCATTGGTCAAGGACCAGATCATCGGCGGTTTCGCGCAAGGCTTTGGCGAGGCGATGATGGAGCATATTGAATTTGACGGGGACGGGCAGCTTTTGACCGGCTCTTTCATGGATTACGCCATGCCGCGCGCTTCGGATGTTCCCCCCCTGGAGATGCACAGCTTTGAACGCCCCTCTCCGATGAACACCCTTTGTGCCAAGGGCGTGGGCGAGGCTGGCACAATTGGCGCGCCTGCCGCGATCCTGAACGCCGCCCTTGACGCGCTTGCACCGATGGGCGTCACTGATCTTAACATGCCGCTGACGCCCTGCACGCTTTGGAGCGCCATGCAAAAAGGACAAACCACATGAACTACACCAAGCATCAGGCAAAAGAACATGCGCGCGAGACTATGCACGGCATCTGGGCGGCGGCGCTGAACCCGTTTCACGCGGATGGATCGTTTAACGAGGCAGGCCTGCGTAGCAACATTCGCCACTGGATCGACGATCTGCACATCAAGGGATTGTTTATCGCGGGCAAGCAGGGTGAGTTCTGGGCGATGAGCCTGCAAGAGCGCATGGACAATATGACGATCGCCGCGAACGAGTGCGCGGGCAAGGCTGGCACGATCATGTCCATTTCCGATCAGAACGTGGATACGGTTGTGCAGCTTGGCTTGCACGCACAGGCTTGCGGCGCGGATTATGTGGTGGTTCACACCCCGATGCTTAGCTTTTGCACCGACCGCGATGAGCTGCTCTACACCTACTACAAACGCATCTGCGATCGCCTCGATATCGGCATCGCCATGTGGAGCCATCCCGACAGCGGCTACATTATGGAACCCGAAACCGCCGCGCGCATTGCCGAGTTGCCAAATATCGTCGCGATCAAATATTCCGTGCCGCGCGAGAAATATGTGAAGTTGACCCATATGATCGGCAATAAAATTCAGGTCTCGACATCTTTGGAAGACGACTGGCTCGACAATATCGAGGAACTCGATTGGAAGCTCTACCTCTGTTCCTCCCCCCCCTACCAGCTACAGACAGCAAATGACCTGCGCATGCTTGAGTACACAGAACTCGCCTTTGCGGGGAAGTTCACAGAGGCGCGCCGCGTGCGCGACAGCCTTGATCCCGTGCGCGCCGCGATCAAATCCACCAAACCCGCAGGCAAGCCCACGGCGCATGGCAAATACTGGCAAGAACTGCTCGGCCAGACAGGCGGGCATGTGCGCCACCCTATGCTGGAACTGACGGGCGCTGAAAAGGCGGCCACCCGCGCCGCGTTTGAAACCTGCGGGCTGAAACTCTGAGATAAGGGAGATTACCATGGCCAAGACCAAGCTAAGCACGTTCAACTTCAAAAAGTGGATCGACGAGCACCGTCACCTGCTGAAACCCCCTGTGGGCAATCAGCAAATCTGGGAAGATGCGGACCTGATGGTGACTGTCGTGGGCGGCCCCAACAAGCGCACGGACTATCACGATGATCCGGTGGAAGAGTTCTTCTACCAGATCGAGGGCGACATGCTGCTGAAACTCTATGATGGCGAGCAATTCTACGACGTGCCAATCCGCGAGGGCGAGATTTTCTTGCTCCCGCCCCATGTGCGCCACTCGCCGCAGCGCCCGCAGGAAGGCTCCATCGGCCTTGTGATCGAGCCAAAACGCCAAACCGGCGAACTCGATGCGATCGAGTGGTATTGCTTTGAGTGCGCGCATCTGGTCCACAGGGCAGAGATGCAGCTAGAGAGCATCGTGCGCGACCTGCCCCCGGTCTACGAGAGCTTTTATGCCTCCACCGAGGCGCGCACATGCCCGAATTGCAATGCCATACACCCCGGCAAAGAGCCGCCCGAGGGCTGGGTCAAGCTGTAAGTAAATTGAGAGAACCGCAAATGAGTGATTTCACCAAAACCCGCGCCATGTTCGATATCCCCGAGGGAATGACCTATCTCAACGGCAACTCGCTTGGGCCGATGCCCAAAGCCTCGCCCGAGGCAATGATGAATTTCCTCAACAATGAGTGGCGCACAGAGCTGATCAAAGGCTGGAACACGAAAGGCTGGTTCATGCAGCCCAATACGCTTGGCGATCGCATCGGCAAGCTGGTCGGCGCACCGGAAGGCACGATCGTCGTCTCCGACACGCTCTCTATCAAGGTGTTTCAGGCGGTTGGCGCGGGTCTTGCGCTGGTGCCTGATCGCAAGGTGGTTCTGTCCGACACAGGCAACTTCCCCACAGATCTTTACATGGTGCAGGGTTTGCTAAAACTCAAAGAAGACGGCTTTGAGCTGCGCACCGTCGCACCCGAAGCCGTCATCGACGCAATCACCGACGAGGTGGCTGTCATCACCCTCACCGAAGTGGATTACCGCACAGGCCGCAAGCACGACATGAAAGCGATTATCGACAAGGCGCATAGCGTCGGCGCGGTCGTGGTTTGGGACCTCGCCCACTCCGCAGGCGCGATTCCTGTGGACCTTGCCGGCACGGACGTCGATTTCGCGGTTGGCTGCACCTATAAATTCCTCAACGCTGGCCCCGGCGGCCCTGCGTTCATCTACGTTGCCCCCCGCTTGATCGAGACCGTCGAGCCTGTCCTATCGGGCTGGTACGGCCATGAGGCGCCCTTCGCCTTCGATACAGACTATCGCCCCATGCCCGGCAAGATCGACCGCATGCGCATCGGCACGCCCTCTATCGCCTCCTTCGCCATTCTTGAGGCGGCTTTGGACGTTTGGGAAGGCGTCGATCTCAATGATGTGCGCACGCGCTCCATCGAACTCATGGAGCTGTTCATCAAAGAGGTCGAGGCGCGTTGCCCCGGTGTCACCCTCACCGGTCCGCGCGATATGAACGAGCGTGGCTCTCACGTCTCCTTCAAATTCGAGCACGGTTACCCCTGCATGCAGGCGCTGATCTCTCGCAAGGTCATCGGCGATTTTCGCGCGCCCGACATGATGCGTTTCGGCATTACGCCGCTCTTCGTGGATGAGGCAGACATCCTGCGCGCGGTGGACGAGCTTGAGGATATCCTCAAGACCGAGGCCTACAAGGAAGAGCGTTTCAATATCCGTTCCGCCGTCACATGAGCGATATCGCCCCACGCTGGCGCGAGATGGACGCGGCCGCGCGCGACGTGGCCTACTCCCCCAGCAAGGCGCTACCGGATGGCGATCTGACGCCCTATCTTGAGGCTTATGCAACGCAAAGCGCCGCCACCTACGCGGCGCATCCACATGTGCAAACCCTGCGCTACGGCCCACATGACACCCAAAGCGTCGATCTGTTCATGCCCGAAACGGATGATCCTGCGCCACTGCATATCTTCATCCACGGGGGTTACTGGCAGGCGCTCTCCAAACGCGAGAGTACCTTTCCTGCCCAAGGCTTCCTTGATCAGGGCGTCGCCTTTGCCGCTCTTGACTACACCCTCGCGCCACATGCCACGCTGGACGAGATTACCGCCGAGTGCCTTGATGCGGTCAGCTACCTGTTCGAACAGGCGGACCTGCTTGGCATTGACCCTGCGCGCATCTCCCTTTCCGGCAGCTCCGCTGGCGCGCATCTTGCTGCGATGACCTGCCTTGACCTTGCGCCGCAGCACCGCCCCAATGGCGTGATCCTACTCTCCGGCATCTATGAGTTAGAGCCACTGGTGGGCACCTATGTGAACGAGCCGCTGAAGATGAGCGTGGAGGACGCGCGCTATAACAGCCCGTCCCTGCGCGATCTAACCACCTTCCCCCCCACCTTGCTGGCATGGGGCGAAATCGAGCCTGACGAGTTCAAACGCCAAAGCGCGAGCTTTGCTTTGCAACTCCCCAAGGCCGAGGCCAAAGAAATCAAAGGCCGCAATCATTTTGACATCGTGCACGACCTCTCCAACGGCAGCGATCTGGCGCAGGCGCTCGCCAAGCTGTGCAAGTTCTAAGAAGCAAACAGGCCCCGCAACAAAGCAGTTCGCCAAAGCCCGGTTGACAGCGCTCGGGATGATGATGCGGCGTAAAAGCGGATACGGGCGGCTCTGCGGGCGTTGGCTGGCGGCAACATGTGACCGAGCACCAACTTATGAAAGCGGATGCGCCGCGCCCGTGTCGATCACATCCTGCTCGTCCCAATAGCCGATCAGCACGCCTGCCTCATGCTCGTTATCCACCCTCTGCGCACGCATCGCCGCTGGCACAGTGCCCGCCGCGTGATGCTGCATCGCCCACTCCCACATGTAAGCGCGTAGCTTTTCCAGTACAGCCTCCGCGCCGCTCTGCGCCGCGATATCTACCAATTCATCCGGATCATCTTGCAAATCAAACAGGACCGGCGGCAATCCGGCAATGTTGAACACCGCCTTGTGACGCCCGTCGAACACCATCACGAGGCGACATTTATCAACTGGTAGATCCAGATCGACGCGCACCTTGCGCTCCGAAAAATCAAATTCGCTGATCGCATAATCGCGTAACGGTTCCTTTTGCACTCCGTGCAAAATCGCCATCAAGGAATGCCCCTCCAGCACATCGCGCGTGACGGTGCCCCCCGCATATTCGACAAAAGTCGGCAACAGATCGATCGCTTCGACCAACTGCGTGCAAACCGTACCGCGCGCGGCGTCCGCATTGCGCGATGGGTCAAACACGATCAGCGGCACCTTGACCGAAACGTCATGAAAGAAATCCTTATCACCCATCCAGTGATCGCCAAGATAATCCCCGTGATCCGAGGTGAAAACGATTAACGTCTCGTCCCACTGCCCCGTCTCCTTCAGCGCGGCGTAAACGCGGCCCAGCTGATCGTCGATCTGCTTGATCAATCCCATATAGGCGGGAATCGCCTTTTCGCGCAGCTTGTCGCGGGCAAAGAACGTGCTGGCGCGCGTCTCCTGAAACGCCTTCTGGACAGGACTGGCCCTTTCGCGCTCGGCGTTGCTGCGCACCGCGGGCGGCACATCCTCGGGGCCGAACATGCTCGCGTAGGGTTCAGGCACGATATAGGGCCAGTGCGGTTTGATGTAGCTCAGATGCAAACACCAGCTACTCCCCGCATTCTGCTTGATAAATTCTATCCCGCGCGACGTGGTGTAGGGCGTCTCGCTATCCTCCTCCTTGATGCGCGCGGGCAAATCGTTGTTCTCGATGAACCAGCCCGATTTGATTGCCCCGTCGGCGCCTTCGGCCGAATTGGCATAATCGTGCCAAGGGTTGTCGCCCGAATAGCCCTTGGCGTTCAGATACTCGAAATAATGGCTCGCACGTTTGTACCCCTTGGCCGGATAGGTCCCGTCAAGCCGGTCCCAACACTCGAATCCAGCCTGCGAGATGCGCTCGCCAGCTGCGCTTTCGGGATCAATGCCAAGCCGCTTCATCCCCTCAAGATCACCGACCATATGCGTCTTGCCGCATAGCACCGTGCGCATCCCAAGCGGGTTAAGATGATCCCCGATGTTAAACTCGCCCACCCGTAGCGGCGCTGAATTCCAATACGACCCGTGGCTGCGCGGATAGCGTCCGGTGTAGACCGACATGCGGCACGGGCCGCACAGCGGCGAGGGCACGTAAGCGTTGCTAAAGCGCACGCCCTGCTCTGCCAGCATGTCGATATTCGGGGTCTGGAGCGTGCGGTGACCATAGCAACTTAGATAATCATAGCGCAGTTGATCGCACATGATGAACAGAATGTTCTTAGGCATGCGAGGGGAGGCTCCTTTTAGGGCAAATCACGTAAAGGCTCGAACTTACCAGCCACGATACGCCATTGAGGCCCATGCGCAATATCACGCACATAAGGTCGCATACGCGCGGGGGTGATATTTGCGCGCAAACCGCATATGTCGGAGTCAACTCAGCGCCGCCCGCGCACCACAAGGTTAACAAACATGTCCGAAACCTTCAGCTTTTCCGTTACAGGCCTCAGCTGCGCCTCCTGCGCCGTGCGCGCAGAGGGCGCGTTGAACGCACTGCCCGGCATCACGCAGGCTCAGGTGAATTTCGCCACTGGCATGGCCGAAGTCCAAAGCGAAGGCCCGCTTGACGCCTCCGTGCTCAAAGACGCGCTGGACGCCGTCGGCAAGCCCGCGCGCGCCGACACGGTTAGCTTGAACATCGACGGGATGACCTGCGCCTCTTGCGTCGCGCGCGTCGAAAAGGCCTTGCAAGGCGTGCCTGGAGTGCTTTTGGCAGAGGTCAATCTGGCCACGGGGCGCGCCGAGGTGCAGGCGCTTGGAACCAAATCGCCTGCCTTGATCGCCGCCGTGAAAAGCACGGGCAAATCCGCCTCGCTCGCCGCGCTTGATACCCCGCAACGTGCAAGCGATGCCCACGGCGATGATGCAGCAAGCATGAAGCGCGCCTTTCTTTGGGCCGCCTTGTTGACGCTGCCGGTGTTTATCCTTGAGATGGGCGGGCATGCCTTCCCCGCCTTTCACCACCTGATCGAACGCACGATCGGAATGCAGGCCAGTTGGGCCGCACAGTTCGTGTTGACCGCTCTGGTGATCATCGGCCCTGGCCGCACCCTATGGCGGGACGGGCTGCGCGCGCTGCTGCGCTGGCAGCCGGATATGAACGCGCTGGTCCTGCTCGGTTCGGGCGCTGCATTCTTCTATTCCGTGCTTGCGCTGCTCGCACCCTCCTTGCTGCCCGCTGCCGCCCGCGCCGTTTATTTCGAAGCAGCGGCCGTGATCCTGACCTTGATCCTCGCAGGGCGCTGGATGGAGGCGCGCGCGAAGGGACGCACGGGCGCGGCCATCACCCGCCTCATCGCGCTACGCCCTGCAACTGCGATGCTCGAGCAGGGCGGCGCGCGGCGCGAAGTTGCTATCGAAACGCTCTCGATCGGCGATGTGATCTGCCTGCGCCCGGGCGAGCGGGTCGCGGTGGACGGCACCGTTCTCGGCGGGGAAAGCTGGGTCGATGAAAGCATGCTCACCGGCGAACCTGTGCCCGCCCAAAAGGCCATCGGCGCGCGCGTCACCGCAGGAACGGTGAACGGCGCGGGCGCGCTGACCTTCAAGGCGGACGCGATTGGCGCGGACACGGTGCTTAGCCAGATCATCGAGATGGTGCAAAAGGCACAGGGCGCGCGCTTACCGGTGCAAAACCTTGTTAACAAGATCACAGCCTGGTTCGTACCTGCGGTTCTGGTGATCGCGGCCCTCACTGTCGCAATCTGGCTCGCGCTCGGGCCGGACCCGGCCCTGACACACGCACTGGTCGCGGGCGTCGCCGTGCTTATCATCGCCTGCCCCTGCGCCATGGGCCTCGCCACGCCAACCTCGATCATGGTCGGCACCGGACGCGCTGCAGAACTGGGCGTGCTCTTCGCCAAAGGCGCGGCCTTGCAAGAATTGCAATCGGTCAAAACCGTCGCATTCGACAAGACCGGCACCTTGAGCATAGGGCGTCCCTCGCTCACCAACGTCGTGACTTACGGCGATTTCAGCGCGGCGCAGGCCCTTGGCCTTGCGGCAGCGGCAGAGGTGAATTCAGAGCATCCCATCGCGCGCGCCTTGATCGAAGCGGCACAGGCCCAAGGCCTTGACCTCGCCCCGATCGAGGGCTTTGAAAGCATTACCGGCGGCGGCGTGCGTGGCCACATCAAGAACCGCGACGTGCTACTTGGCAATGCGCGTCTGCTAGGGTCCGTTGGCATCGAAGCGCCGCAAGACGGGTTTAGCGGCACTGAAATCCTGCTGGCCGTCGATGGCACCTTGGCAGCGCGGTTCGAAATCTCCGATCCGCTCAAACCGAGCGCTGTAGCGAGTATCGCAGCGTTGAAAGCCGCGGGCCTCACGCCCGTGATGATCACCGGTGACAGCGAAGCAGCGGCGCAGCGCGCAGCGCAAGAACTTGGCATTACGCGCGTGATCGCGGGCGTGTTGCCCGGTGGTAAATCAGACGCGATCACCGAATTGCAAAAACACGGCCCCGTCGCTTTCGTCGGCGACGGTATCAACGATGCCCCCGCTTTGGCGCAGGCCGAAGTGGGCATCGCGATCGGCACGGGAACCGACGTCGCGATCGAAGCGGCAGATGTGGTTTTGCTCTCCGGTGACCTCGCGGGCGTGCAGGCCGCCTTCGCAATCAGCCATGCAACGCTGCGCAATATCAAGCAAAACCTGTTCTGGGCTTTTGGCTATAACGTGCTGCTTATTCCCGTCGCTGCGGGCGCACTATATCCGGTGTTCGGTGTCTTGCTCTCCCCTGCCTTGGCGGCGGGCGCTATGGCGCTCTCCAGTGTGTTCGTCCTGAGCAACGCGCTGCGGCTGCGCCGCGCGGGTGGTGCGCATAAAACATGATCTACGCGCTCTACGGTTTCGGCGCTTCGAGATCGTCGAAGAAGGTTGCACAGGCCCGCCCTTTGTCTTTGGAGGCATAAAGCGCGCGATCTGAATGTTGCACCAGCGTGTCGAGGTCCAGGTGGCCGCACTCCAGGTGCACTGCAATCCCGATACTGGCAGAGATATTGCAAACATCCTGTTCGAAAGGGATAGGTTTCTCGATACCTTGAATCAGCCGTGCGGCGATCTCGGCCAGTTTCACTTTGGACACTTCATCATCGATCAGGATCATGAATTCATCGCCTCCGACGCGCGCAATCATATCGCCTTTGCGCGTCTCCGCGCGCATCACCTTGGCTACTTCCTGCAAGACGTGATCCCCTGCAGCGTGCCCTTTGGTGTCGTTGACCGCCTTGAAGTAATCAAGATCAAGGTGCATCAGAGCAAAAGCGCCGCTTTCCTCGATCTTTTGCGCCAGAATACGATCCGCCGCGCGGCGGTTCTTGAGGCCGGTCAGCGTGTCTGTTGCGGCCTGCTCTTCCGCGGCGAGTTTGGCACCTTGCAGGCGCTGGTTCAATTTGCGCGACGCATCCATCGCCGCGGATTTGGCTTCCACCAGATAGAGCATTTCGATCGCCAGATCTGTCGCGGCGAAATCCGCGCTGGTAAGTCGGTAATCTAAAACGCCCTCGACCACTGAAATGCCGAACGACAAGTTGACCAACGCGCCCTGCCCTGCCGGCAAACGCACCAAAACCCCCTTGAGCGATGTATGCGGTGCAACGCGAAATTCCATATGTAGTTTACTGCGCGCGCGCGCCATCAATTCGGACATCGTGGTGATCGCGCGGGGGCGATCCAGCAAGAATACCTCCAAGAACCGCTTACCGATCAAATCCGATTCCGCACACATCTTTTGCAAAGTTGGCGCCGCATGAATGATATGCCCGGTTTCCGTCAGGCGCAGGTGCATCGGGCACAAGATATCCAGCGCCGCTTCGAGCGCGGACCATTCAATCGGTGCGGCGCAGCCAAGCGCGCGATCAACCTTCAAACCCTTGCTCCCAATTCAAAACTGTTTCCTTCGGCAAACGACCTCTCCAGAAGGGCGATGGCGACCGTTTCAACCTCGCCCCGTCGCCCACCATAATCGAGCATCACCAATGCCCCGTAATCATCAGCCATCGCCGTCAATAGCCCGACGAGCACATGGCCGAACCCGTCAAGTTTGGAGCGCACCGTCAGGCTGAACTGGTTCGATGTATGTTCGCGAAGTTCGAGCCGGGGCAGATGCAGATCGGACACCGCAAGGCGTGCGCGGTCGCGCAGATCATCAAGCGAATACAGGAAATCGACAAAATCCACCCCCCCGAAACGCAGCAACCTGCGCACCGCCTGCTGACTCGGTTGCGAAACCAGATAGGTGCCGAGGTTTTGCAGAAAATCAGCACGATCCGCCTTCAGGACGCGTGTTGCACAGTCGATGACACGCGACGTGATATCGCCCTCATAGGACATCATCGCTTCGAAATGCGGATCGTCAAGTTCGCACATCTGGGCGATCACCCGCCATGGCTGCGCGCCATATGTGTCTATCACAAAGGCCTCAATCGCCTTATTGACCAAACCGTGCATTGTGAAACCTAACTCGGAAAACGAAGTCTTGCAGCGCATAGCCACAAGCCCAGTTTTGCGCGATGGGTCTTAACAAAGAGCTAATGCGCGCCAGAAAGTGACGCGCATTAGCTTCAAATTGATCCACTATCATTAAGCAAATCAGAAATCCGTGGGTGCGCCGCCTTCGGATTTGCGCCGCGCCACGAAGTCGGCCAGTTCCTCGCGAATGGCCGGGTCCATGGGCGGTTCTTCGAACTCTTCGAGGATCTGGCGAAACAGGTTGTGCGCGCGCTCCGGCGTCCAGATCGCACCCGCGACTTCCCAACCCTCATAGTTCTTCCAATCGCTCAGAAACGGCTGGTAAAAGGCCGTCTGATAACGGTCCTGCGTGTGCTGGATGCCAAAGAAATGACCATCGTTGCCGACAGATTTGATCGCATCGAGCGCGATATCATCAGGTGTCGTCGCAAAGATCTCAGGCTCCATATAGCGTTGAATTTGCTGAAGAACCTCGCAATCCATGATGAATTTTTCGGGCGAGGCGATAAGCCCCCCCTCCAGCCAGCCGGCCGCATGATAAACCATGTTGGTGCCCGATTGCACTGCCGCCCAAAGGCTGTTGGAGGTCTCCCACATCGCCTGCCCATCGGGCACGTTCGCCGCGCACACGCCGCTCGAGCGCATGGGCAAATCGTAAAACCGCGCCATCTGGCCGGTCATCTGCGTTGCACGCATATATTCAGGGGTGCCGAAGGCGGGCGCACCGCTTTTCATATCCACGTTCGAGGTGAATGTGCCGATCACGCAAGGGCAACCGGGGTTAATGACCTGCGCCAGAACCACCGCGCACAGCGCTTCGGCGAGCGATTGCGCCACAGCGCCCGACATCGTAACGGGCGCCATCGCACCGGCAAGCGTGAATGGCGTGACCACCAAGGCCTGACCGCGCCGCGCCATGCGTATCCAGCCGTCCATCATGGGAAAGTCGTGCTTCAGCGGCGACGTTGAGTTGATGTTGGTATACATATGGGCCGAGGAATCGAATTCCTCATGGCTTAGCCCCCCCGCGATGCGCACCATTTCCATCACGTCCTCGACGCGCTCTTTACCAAGGCTGTAGGCGTGCATCACCTTGTCAGTGATCGTCAGCTTGTCATAGAGCACATCGAGGTGGCGCACCGAGGCATGCACATCTACAGGCTCCACAGGATAGCCACCCGCGAAGTGGATACAGTTGAAATACTGCGTCAATTTCAACAGGTTCTGGCACATTTCGCGATTGCCCGGCACCTTTTTGCCCAGCGCCATATCCCAGTAATTAGGCGGCGAGGACACATTTCCGAACAAGATGTGATTGCCGCCGATAGTCAGCTTGCGATCGGGATTACGCGGCGTGATGTCGAACTGGCTCGGGGCGAGGGCAATCTTTTCCATGACAAAGTCACGGCCCATGCGCACGATCTCTCCGTCGATATCGCAGCCCCCGCTTTTGGAGAGGATTTCAACCGCTTCAGGGTTGAGGAACGCGATCCCTATCTCTTCAAGGATACGCATCGCGCCGTCATGAATAGCGGCGATACCGGCCTCGTCCAAAGGTTCGGTCGGGCGATCTATGTTAACGGGGAGACGCCATGGGCTTTGCTCGATCGCGGACGAGCCACGCCGCGCCGAAGCCCCTGCACGTCCACCGCCCCTGCGTCTGCGATTGTCCGAACCTTCCATGATACTCTCCCGCTTATGCTAGGGAACATCAAAGCCAAGGAACGCGCTGCTGGTGATCCCAACTGCGACACATCTTGTCGTATTTGTTACCTGCGTGCAGACTTCTCATGCAACCAGGCGGGCAAAGCGCCGATATCGTTAAGGATCGCGTCTGCGTGCGGGGCCAGTTCCGCCGCCCGCGCAATGCCGGTCAGCACGCCGATAGCCGCCATGCCCGCCGCGCGCGCCGCTTGCAGATCGTGCGTGCTGTCACCCAGCATCACCGTATGAAACGGGTCCACCTGAACATGTGTGCAAAAGGCCAGCAGCGGTTCGGGGGCAGGTTTCGCGCCAAAGCCGCTATCACTGCCACAAATGAAATCGAAATGCCCGGCCACGCCTGCCTTGCCCAAATGCGCATGGGCGACGGCCTCGGCGTCATTGGTCATTACGCCCAGTTTGTAGCCCTGCGCCTTGAGCGCGTTCAATAGCGGCTCCAAGGGCACCGCAGGATCGAGTGGTGCTTGCGCGGCGCTTTGCGACACTTCGCGCTCAAGCGCGTCGATATCCGTGCGCTCCAGCACGCGTGCCATCACTTCGGACACCTCGCGGTTAGTGCCTGCGATCACCAGAGAATCGTGCAGGAATGCGCCCGCCTCAAGGTCGAACCTCAGAGCCACCGCCATTTCGCGCAGCACATCCGCCTTGCCCGAGCAGAGCACCGGCAGGAAACCGGCCGCCCAAGCATCCCATGTGCCGCGAAAATCGAACAACGTGCCGTCCTTATCGAACAGAACCGCCTTGAACACATCGGACGTGCTGCTCATGTCCAGCTCATTTCCGCGCCGCCGGGCAAGGCCTGACGCGCTTGGCCTATCCGCTCGTAGGGGACGCGCAACTCATCACAGCACGCGATGATCCATTCGTCGTTCATCATCAGGAAATCCAGCATGGAGAGCATGAACTCCGGTTTGCCCGCCTCTGTGTGCAAATCGGATTCGCTCGCCCCCGTTGCGCCCAGAAACACGGGCACGATTTCGTCCTGCCCCACCAGCCAGCCCAAGACGTTCAGGCTGAAAACTTCTGCCGCGTCGCGCGATAATGACATTCCCATGCCCCCCAAATCCAGACCGAGGCCAAACCGTTGGCCGACACAAAATACCGTTCAAGGTTTGCCATGGTCGCGGGGGGATTTCTACTTAAATCAGCGCTCGGGCTTGCCGCGCTTGTGCGCCTTGTGGTCAAGCCAGTCCTGCAAGCGGTCCGCATAGGCGCGCCGCTCTGGCAGGCTCATCGCCGCAATACGCGCCAGCGCCATTTCACGGCCCAGCTTTTGCAAATCCGCAACCCGCGCCATCTGCCCCTCCATGATCATCGCAGCACGCGGTGCGTCGAACTCTTCGGCGCGCACGATTGCCAGAAACGCGCTGTAATCTGCCTTATTGGCAGCGATTCCCGCGCTGCGCCCAGGCAAGCGCTCATGCATTTGCGCGCGCATCGCGCGTTTGTCCTCGCGCTCGAATGCACCAACGTAGGGCGCGGAAATTTCGCGCAGCCCCGGCGGGCCACCGCGCGCGCCCGGCCCTTTGGTGAACACGCCGATGACCGCAAAAACCACCAGCAGGTTCAACGCCACAGAAAGCGCAAAGAGCACGCGAAACAGACGCTTCGGCTTGGCCGCGCCGCCCGTTTGATCGCTCGTGTTTGGATCACTCATGTTGCCCTATCCCTCGAACTGTGTGAAATCGAAGCCATCCCCGACCTCGAACACCTGCGTCAATGCGGCCGCATCGCCGCCAAGCGCCGCGCCAAGGGGCAGGATCAACCCTTGCGGCGGGCTGATCCCGATATAAAGCCCCGCCGCAGCCGCGCTGGCAAGGCCCGCAAAGGCAGGCCAACCGCCAATCGCCTCTCCAAGGCCCGCGAACAGCCCCTTGAGCGGGGCACTGCGCCTTTTTTGGCGCGCGCGCATCTTCGCGGCAGGGGCGGCAGGGGCGGGCTGCATCGCTTGCCCCTCGCTGAGAACCCGGGCAAGAAAATCCGCCGACGGCGCGGGGGGCGGCGCACGGCGTGCCTCCTCGAACATTTCGACGAGATCATCATCATGGCTCATTGCTCATCTCCTTCAAATCCCAGAGCCGCCTTGCGGCCCTTCAATATCTGCGCCAACGCGCGTTTGCCGCGCGATGTCAGGCTTTCCACCGCGTCCACGCTTATATCCATCAACTCCGCGATCTGCGGGTTGGCCAGTTCTTCAAGGTGGCGCAGCACCACCGCTTGTCTTTGGCGCGCTGGCAGCTGCATCAGCGCACCCTGCAGCGCCTCCGTGCGCGCCGTGCCCTGCATCACATCCGCCGCACTCGGGCTTGGGTCCACAGGTTCGTCGATCGAATCGAGCGAAGAGCCGCGCGCGCGGCGCAGCCGGTCGGTGCACAGATTGGCCGTGACGCGGTAAAGCCAGGTGGTCACCTTGGCATCGCCAGCGCGCCAATCGGGCGCAATCTTCCAGATGCGCATCATCGCCTCTTGCGCCACATCCTCCGCCTCTGCCGCGTTGCCAAGCATGCGGTAGGCCTGCGCATAGGCGCGCGGCGCAAGGCGCAACGTCAGGCTACGCGCCGCCCCCTGATCGCCATTGGCATAAAGCTGCAACAGCGCATCATCGCCGATATCTGCGTTCTGGTCCAAGGCCATGGTCATTCGCGTCTTGTATGCACGGAGGTCCTTTCACTCAAGTGCTGCTCCGCCCGCGCACCGCAGCGCAGTGGCGGGCGAAGCAGCGGCTCAAGGCTTAATCGTCGCTCTTGTTCATATGGCGCTTCTTATGACCATGATGCTGCATCCCGGCGAACTCCGCTTCGGATACGGTGCCGTCGCCGTCATCGTCCATCCGCTCGAACATCTCGCTCTGCCGCTCTTCATACTTGCCCTGCGCCATTTCCTCAAAGCTCAGCATTCCGTCGCCATTGGCGTCATGGCGCTTGATCATCTTGCCAGCGCGCCGCTCTGCGCGCTTATTGCCATCCGCAAGCATTTCTTCCTTGCTCAGCATGCCATCGCCATTCACGTCGCGCTCCTCGAAGCGGGCGCGCCCGTGGCTCGCCATCTCCTCGCGTGTCAGCGTGCCGCTGGCGTCCGTGTCCAGCGCGGCAAAGCTCGGGCGTTCGTGACCCATCTTGCCATGGCCGCGCCCCTCGCCGTTGCCGCTCGAAGCCTGCGCGCCGAAACCTGTGGCGATCACCAGCCCTGTCAGGGCGATCCGCGTTGCTGTGCGCATTTTCATGTTCATTATACTACTCCGTCTATCGATACGGCCCCTATCGGGCCTTCACATAGCAGGCGTGCTTTGCCTACCATGATAGATCAAACGCCGCAGCGCGCAGTTTCCGTCGCTGCTATTTTACCTTTTATGCAAAGCACATTCGCGACATCGCGCCGCAAGGACGCTTTGTGCCCTATTAAAGCCATACCGCAGGCCTCATGCTAAGGGAGAGCGAGACAGAGGGGTTCTGGATAGATGATATCCAATGAAAGACATGCGCCGATCGATGCACAACAACACGACCTGAGCGATCAAGCCACACACGATGATCATGGCCATGATGGCGACGCGCGTCCTTTATGGCCTGCGCTTGCACGCGGCTGGCGGCGCAAATGCCCGCGCTGCGGCAACGGACCCTTGCTGCGCAGCTATCTCAAGATGCGTGAAAACTGCACCGTGTGCCGGCAGGATTTTCGCCCTGCGCGCGCAGACGACGGCCCTGCCTATCTGACGATTCTCATCGTCGGACACCTCATGGCACCCTCGCTACATATCGCATTCGTCAAATTCCGCCCCGAGCCTTTGATCCTGTTCACGATCTTCGCGGTGGGCTGCGTCGCGCTTTCACTGTACCTGCTGCCCCGCCTTAAAGGCATGATCGTCGCCTATCAATGGGCGCGCCAGATGTTCGGCTTTGGCGCAGAGCATCTGCCCCTTGAAGAGCAACCCGCAGCGTGATTGTCTGCTCCCGAGCACAGGTCTGAGCACAGGAGCGCGACCCCCATGACCCAGACACCCGCCATCGACAAAAGCGCGATCCGGCAGGCCGCGACGGTCATCGTTTTGCGCGATCGTTTTAGCGCCGCGCCGCGTGTGCTCATGGGGCAACGCGGGGCGCAAGCCGCGTTCATGCCCAACAAATTCGTCTTCCCCGGCGGCGCTGTGGATGCGGCGGACGCCGACGTGCCGCTCGCCGCGCCGATCAACGCAGACTGCGCAGCGCATTTGCTGCGCAAAAGCGATGAAGACCGCATCCATGCGCTCGGCGTTGCTGCCATTCGCGAGCTTTGGGAAGAAACCGGCCTTATTCTCGGGCGCGCTGGCGCTTGGAGCGGCGCGCCCCCTTCTGACTGGCAGAGCTTCGCAGCCACGGGCCATCTGCCCGACGCCTCGGCGCTGCAATTCGTGTTTCGCGCGATAACGCCCCCCGGACGCCCGCGCCGCTTCGATGCGCGCTTCTTCTTGATCGACGCAGATGCACTGCAAGGCGATATCGATGATTTCTCCGCCGCCTCGGACGAACTCTCGCACTTGCAATGGATCGCGCTAAGCGATGTGCGCAAATTCGATCTGCCCTTTATTACCGAAGTCGTTCTCGCCGAAATTGCAGGGCGCGCCAAAGATCCAAGTCCCCCCGCCAGCGTGCCCATGTTCCTCAACACCGAAGAACAAAGCCTTTTCCTGCGCCTCGCAGGTGCCTCGCCGCTAGAGACCGCCCTAAAACCCTGAGGCGCTTCCTCTTTCAAAACATATCGCGGGGGAGTCTGCGTGTGCAGACGGGGGCAGCGCCCCCTCTTAGGCGACAGCCCAGACCAGCAACAGCACGCTTAGCGACAACAGCCCGATGCCAAAACCTTCACGCGGACTCAGCTTTTCCTTGAACACAAGGACCGACACGAGCAGCGAGAAAATCAACTCCACCTGCCCGAGCGCATTGACGTAGGCCGCCGTCTGCAAGGTGAAGGCGACAAACCAGCCCAAACTGCCGGCAACGCTGCTCAACCCGATCCAGACCGCTTTGCGGCGCGCGTCCCAGACTGCGCGCACTTGCCCGGGTTCGCGCCATCGGAGCCAGAGCGCCATCGCCGAGAATTGCATCATCGTGACCGCCGATAGGGTCAGGGCCGCGCGCAGCAGCGGCGCATCAGAACCTACATCCAGCGTTGCCGCACGGTAGGTCACGCCGGAAATCGCGAACAACACCCCCGAGCCAAGCCCAAGCGCCGCCGCGCGCGTGAATATGCGCTGTGTCCAATGTCCCGCCGCATCCGGCGTTTTGGACAAGGTCAGAACGCCGCACAAGCCGACCAGAATCGCCGCAAACCCAAGGGCGGACACGCCCTCGCCCAAAATCACGAGTCCGACCAACACCGACAGCATCACCTCGGTTTTCTTGAACGTGATCCCCACCGCGAAATTGCGCGCGCGAAACAGCGCGACGACGCAAACTGTCGCGAGTATCTGCGCCAGCCCGCCAATTGCGCCCATGATCCAGAAGCGCGCTGAAACCTCGGGAATCTCGGCCCCGCTTGCAAAAAGCCAAAGGCCAAGGGCCGCCGCGAGGAGCGGCGCGGAATAGGCAAAACGCGCAAATGTCGCGCCGCCCGTGCTAAGCGCACCCATGCTGAGTTGCTTTTGCAGCATGAATCGCAGGGTCTGAAAAATCGTGGCCGCGATCGTGGCAAGTATCCAAAGGTCCATGCCCTCCTATCCGCGATCAGCTATCCTTTGACCAGAGCGGATGAGGCACGGGGTCTTTCGCCTTGAAGAAATACGCGCGAAAAATCTGCGCATAGGAGCGGTATACGTAATCCTCGTTCACCTCCAGAAACCGCTCTTTGCCAGCGGTGTAGAGCGCGGGCAGATCATACCATGCCGTGCGCGGATGGCTGTGATGCACGCAGTGGAAATTATTGTTCAGGAACAGCAGCGCCAAAAGCCCGCGATCCTCGATCACCACCGTGCGCCCACTTGCGTTTTCATGGGCGCGGTGTTCCAGAAACGTGCGGATTTTCAACACGGACAACCCCGCGTAGACGGATGCGAAATAGGCCCAGAGCGGCATCGCAGCAAAGCTGGCAATCCAAACCACAGGCAGCGCCGCCGCGGGGATATGCGCCAGCCAGGATATCAACACGCGCCGGTCCCCCGCCCGGATCAGCGCGAAATCACTTCTCATAAAGGCCAGCTGCCCGATTGCAGGTCCAAGCAACATCCGCCCCGCAAGCGTATTGTTGAGGCGCAAGGCCGCCCTATGCGGCGCGCTCAGCCCTGCCCAGACGGCAGGGTCGAAATAATTGCTCTCGGGATCATCATAGGGATCTGTGAGGACGCTATCCACATGATGCGCAAGATGCGTGTCGCGAAACCGCATATAGGGAATGGCGAAACTCAGCGCCGGAAACACCAGCGCCGCGTTCAAATGGCGGTTGCGAAACGGATGACCGTGCAGCGCCTCATGGCTTAGTGAAGAGTGCAGCGTGACCGCGAGAACCATCGCAATGATGCCAAGCGGCAGTGATAGCGCGAATAGCCATGTGCTTGCCGCGAAGAACAGGGCGTAGCAGGCCAGCAAAAGCGCCCATGTGGGCCATTCAAAACGGCGCGTCGTTGACATTAGTTCCTCCAAGGCGACCCCAAGAGATCCTATCCCACAGCCGCTCGTAAAGGAAATAGGTGACCATCCCGATTGCGCTATTGATCACCGCCATCTTGCCACCCGTGGCCAGAGATCCGGTCATGGCAAAACCGACCCCGATCATCACGAGCAGACCCATCAAGGTCCAAAGCACTGCCTTTAGCAGTGCGCGGGTTTTTGTCTGATGGCTGATTTGATGGGGTATCTGTGTCATAGCCAAGGGGTAGTCTGCGATGGGCGTGGTGAACATTCTGAATATGATTAACAAAACTCACGCTTTGTGATAATAATCACAATATGATGGATATTATCGACAAACGCGCCCGCGCCCGACTGTTTCGCGAACGCCTTAATCAGGCCATGCAAGCCTGCGGCCTGTCGCAAAGCGCGCTCGCAAAAAGCATCGGGGTGGATCGCTCGACCGTATCCCAGCTCCTTGGCGGGGACGGCGCGCGCCTGCCCAACGCCCATGTGGTCGGTGCCTGCGCCTCCGCGCTCAAAGTTTCCGCCGATTGGCTTTTGGCCCTCTCCGAGCGCCCCGAAAGCGCCGCCGATCTGCTGGCCACATCGCTCAGCATGTCGCAGGCCCCCCGCGCGCTGGTGGACGAACAGATTTTCGCGTGGCATCAGGAGGCAAAGGGCTACAAAATCCGCCATGTTCCCGCGACCCTGCCCGACATGCTCAAGACCGAAGATATGGTGGTTTGGGAATATGCGCCCCATCTTGGCCGCACCAGCGCGCAGGTGATCGGTGCCAGCAAGGATCGCCTCGATTGGATGAGCAGCGCGCATTCCGATTACGAGATCGCCTTTCCCATCAGCGAGCTGCGCAGCTTTCTGACCGCAAGTGGATATTACGCAGGGCTATCGCAGGATATCCGACGCGCTCAGGTGGCACATTTGCTCGACATCCACGCCAGCCACTATCCGCGCTTGCGCATCTATATGTTTGATTCGCATCGGCTTTTTTCGGCGCCTGTCACGGTTTTTGGCCCGCTTCTAAGCGCGGTCTACCTTGGCCAATACTACGTGACCTTTCGCGACACAGAACGCGTCAGCGCCTTCACACAGCACTTCGATACGCTGGTACGCGAGGCCGATATCTCGGCGCGCGATTTTGGCGACTACCTGAGCAATGCCGCACGCGAAGCCGGCCTCTAACTGGCCTGATAGACCGCAGAGACCTCTGCACGAATAATCCGCGCGACCTGCGCGCAATCACTCTCGGAGAACGTCAAAGGCAGGCGCATATCAACAATGCCGCGCAGGATTTCATCGGTGCCCGGCATCGCCTCGCTCGGGGCATAGCGCCAACTGTCATAGCGCGACGTGAAGGCCACAGGCTCGGCGCCGCCGAACCATTTCAGCTCGACACCGCGCGCGGCGCAGCGCGCAATCGCAGCGTTCACAGCCTCGCCATTCCAGCCCTCTAAAAGGAACTGAATGGACGAACCCACATAGCTCTCCTTCGCGTGGCGCTTGATCACCGTGAGCCCCGGCGTATCGGCGAGGCCCTGCTCCACCGCCCTGTAGCGATCATTCCAGCGCTGAACCTGCGTTTCCAGGTCCGCCAATTGCGGGCGCAAAATGGCGGCGCGCAAATGATCCATCCGCCCCGAAATATTGGGCGTTTCATATTTGATCTGCGCGTAGGCTTCTTTGGGTGGCCCTGCCAAATGCCGCTCGAACAGCATATAACTGCCCGAAAGCATAATGGCGCGCGCCATTAGTTCATCGTCATCCGAAACCAGCAGACCGCCTTCGCCCGAATTCACATGCTTGTAGGTCTGGCACGAATAACAGCCCATGACGCCGTGACGCCCTGAATGCGTGTCGCCCCATTTCGCGCCCATCGTGTGCGCGCAATCCTCGATCACTTTGATCCCGGCCGCGCCGCAAATTGCCATCAGGCGGTCCATGTCGCACATGTGTCCGCGCATATGGCTCAGCAGCAGCACGCTGGCCTGATCGGCCTTAGCCGCCAGATCATCCAGATCAATCGTCAGATCGCGCGTGACGCCAACGAAAACAGGCACGCCGCCCACTGCCGCAATCGCGCCCGGCACAGGCGCCAGCGTGAAGGCGTTTGACAGAACCTTATCGCCCGCCTTCACGCCCACCGCGCGCAAGGCTGTCGCCATCGCATAGCCGCCGGAGGCCACGGCAAGGCAATATTTGGCATCTACCATTGCCGCGAATTCCTGCTCCAACAACGCGGTTTCACCGTGCTCGCCCGCTGCCACATTATAGCGGTGCAAACGCCCCGATTGCAGAACCCGCATCGCAGCGTCGATCCCCGCCTGCGGGATCGGTTCTTGCTGGGTGAAACTTCCGGTAAAACGCTCGCTCATGTCAGGCTCCCAGCAATCGCACGGCCAAAGCCGGCAGTTCATTGAAGTGATCCAGCAGTGCATCGGGCTCCAATGCGCGAATATCCGCTTGCCCTGCACGCGCTCCGGGGCCGAAGGTGACCAGCACACTCGGCACGCCAGCGGCGCGCGCGGTGGAATGATCCGTAATAGTATCGCCGATCAGGCAGGAGCGCGCAGCATCGCCCCCCGCGCGGCGCACGGCCTCGAAAAACGGCTCCGGATCGGGCTTGCGCACCGCCAGCGTGTCCGCCCCGACAAGCGAGCCAAAGGCACCGCGCACGCCCAGTTTGGTCATCAAAATCTCGGCCAGATATTCGGGTTTGTTGGTGCAAATTCCAACCGCAAACCCGTCGCTGCGCAGCCGCTCCACCGCATCCATCGCCCCGTCATACATGACCGTATGCACGTCAATCGCCTGCTCGTAGGCGCGCAGCAAAGCGGGGTATTGCGCATCCAGAAGCGCCGCCTGCGCCGCCTGCCCTGTCTCGCGCTCGATCCCGAGGCTCAGCATTGCGCGCCCACCGCGCAGCGCGGTGCCTGCATCTGCCTTTGGCTCAAGGCGCACCGCCATGCCCATCGCGTCAAAACAACTGTTCGCCGCCGCTAGCAAATCACCGCTCGTATCTGCAAGCGTTCCATCAAGATCGAAAATAACCGTGCGCATAGTGCCTCCCGCAAGCAGCGATGGCCACGCCGCAAAGACGCGTGTTACACACCGCAATCTAAGGTGAACACTCGCGACTTGCTCTACCTCGAAGTTTAGGTAGAACGGCCCCTAACAAATTGCAAAGAGTATTAGACAAAATGAGCATCGCTCTCATCATTCTTGCCGCTGGCAAGGGCACCCGCATGAAATCAGATCTGCCCAAGGTTCTGCACGAAGTTGCCGGCGCGCCCATGCTCGTGCACGCGATGAAAAGCGCGCAAGATCTGGAACCGGAAAAGACCATCGTCGTCGCAGGTCACGGTGCCGAGGCCGTCGGCGCCGCGGCAAGCGCCTATGATGAGACCGCCGAAGTCGTCCTGCAAACGGAGCAACTCGGCACAGCCCATGCCGTCGCGCAGGCCAAAGAGGCCCTGCGTGACTTTGACGGCGACGCGATCGTGCTCTACGGCGACACGCCTTTTATCAGCCCCGCAACCTTGCAAGCCATGTGCGACGCACGCGCCGCGCATGATGTGATTGTCCTTGGCTTTGTCGCGCACGATCCAGGGCGCTACGGCCGCTTGGTCATGCAAGGTAAAAGCCTTTCCAAGATCGTTGAATTCAAAGATGCAAGCGATGAAGAACGCGCCATAACACTCTGCAACAGCGGCGTTATCTGCGCCAAGGCTTCGGTGCTTTTCGATCTGGTCGATGCCGTTGGCAATGACAACGCATCGGGGGAATACTACCTCACCGACATCGTTGAAATCGCGCAGGCCAAAGGCCTTAGCGCCACGTCCGTCACGTGCGACGAAAGCGAAACGCTTGGCGTCAATTCACGCGCGCAACTGGCCGAAGCGGATGCGATCTTTCAGGCTAAGGCCCGTTTGGAGCTCATGGAGGCAGGCATCACCATGCACGCCCCCGACACGGTTTACCTCTCGCATGATACCTATATCGGCCCCGACACAGTGATCGAACCCAACGTGGTGTTCGGCCCCGAAGTCACGGTTGAAAACGGCGCGACGATCCGGGCGTTCAGCCATTTGGAGGGTTGCCACGTGTCCCGCGGTGCGGTCGTCGGCCCCTACGCGCGCCTGCGCCCGGGCACAGAGCTTGCCGAGTTCACCCGCGTTGGAAATTTCGTCGAAATCAAGAATGCGGTGATCGACGAGGGTGCCAAAGTCAACCACCTGTCCTACATCGGCGATGCCCATGTGGGGCCGCGCGCCAATATCGGCGCGGGTACAATCACCTGCAATTACGATGGCGTCATGAAACATCACACCGAGATTGGCGCAGATAGTTTCATCGGCTCCAATACATTGCTTGTGGCACCTGTCAGCGTTGGCGCAAACGCGATGACCGGCAGCGGCACGGTGGTCACCAAAGATGTCCCCGACGAGGCGCTTGCGATTGCGCGGACGCCGCAAGTGAACAAGGCAGGGCTGGCAGTGAAATTGTTCGATATTTTAAAGAAAAAGAAGTTTTTGAAGACGAAGGGAGCCGTATAATGTGCGGAATTATAGGGGTTTTGGGGCAGCATGAGGTTGCGCCGACATTGGTTGAAGCGCTGCGGCGGCTGGAATATCGCGGCTATGACAGCGCCGGTATCGCGACTGTGAACAACGGCGTTCTGGATCGTCGCCGTGCGGTTGGCAAACTGGTCAATCTCTCCGATCTTCTGGTGCACAACCCGCTCGCGGGCAAATCCGGCATCGGCCACACCCGCTGGGCGACGCACGGCGCGCCGACCACCGACAACGCCCACCCCCATCAGGCCGGCCCCGTCGCTGTGGTGCACAATGGCATCATCGAGAATTTCCGCGAATTGCGCACCGAACTTGCAGGCCATGGCATTGATTTCGTGACAGAAACCGATACGGAAACCGTTGCATTGCTGGCGCATCACTACATGCAAAGCGGCCTCGGCCCGATCGAGGCGGCGGAAAAGACGATTGCGCGTCTTGAAGGCGCATTCGCCCTCGCCTTCCTGTTTCACGGTGAGGACGACCTTATGGTCGCCGCGCGCAAGGGCTCGCCCCTCGCAATCGGCCATGGCGCCGAAGAGATGTATATCGGCTCCGATGCGATCGCGCTCGCGCCTTTGACCAATCGCATCACTTACCTGGAGGAAGGCGACCGCGCTGTTCTAACCCGCAAGAGCCTGCTCATTTGGGATGCCGAAGGACATCAGGTCGGACGCCAAATGCGCGTGATCGAGATCGACACCGCCAAGGTCGACAAGGCCGGTTTCGATCACTACATGGCCAAGGAAATCGCGGAACAGCCTGCCGTCGTAGGCGCAGCGATCAACAACTACCTGCCAGCTGCGGGCGATGATATCGTGCTGCCCGGCGGCGATATCGATTTCACCAAGATCGAGCGCCTGACAATGGTCGCCTGTGGCACCGCATTCTACGCCTGCCTCACTGCGAAATACTGGTTTGAAAAACTGGCGCGCATCCCTGTCGAAGTCGATGTCGCTTCTGAATTTAGGTATCGCGAGCCGCCGATTCCCGCCCAGACCGCAGCGCTTTTCGTCAGCCAGTCCGGTGAAACCGCCGACACTTTGGCCGCACTGCGCTATTGCACTGGCAAGGCAGACAAAATCCTGTCGGTAACCAATGTCGCCGAAAGCTCGATCGCCCGCGAAAGCGATCAGACCTACCCGATTTTTGCTGGTGTAGAGATTGGCGTCGCCTCCACCAAAGCCTTCACTTGTCAGCTTACCGTATTGCTTTCATTGGCTTTAAAGGCTGCGCGCGATCGCGGCACCATGAGCGAGCAGCACCTGCGCGAAACCGCCGCCGCCATGCGCGCGCTGCCCGGTCTGCTGAACGTCGCGCTAGAGCAATCCGGCGCGATTAAAGCGCACGCGCGCAAGCTCGCGGAAGCGCGTGACATTCTGTTCCTCGGGCGTGGACTGATGTATCCAATCGCACATGAAAGTGCATTAAAACTAAAAGAAATCAGCTACATACATGCCGAAGCTTATGCATCGGGCGAACTTAAACACGGCCCCATTGCGCTGATCGACAAGAAGGTTCCGGTGGTTGTTCTCGCCCCCTCCGACGATCTTTATGACAAGAGCATTTCCAACATGCAGGAGGTCATGGCACGCTCCGGCAAGGTGTTGCTCATTTCCGATCGCAAAGGGCTTGAGCATGCAGGCGACGTTTGGGGGCAAATCGTTATGCCAGAGTGTCACACGTTGATCAGCCCGATCGTCTATTCGATCCCCGCGCAGCTGCTTGCCTATCACACCGCCGTCGCCAAAGGCACGGATGTGGACCAACCCCGCAATCTCGCCAAATCCGTGACAGTCGAATGATCCTCTCGGAAGCACTGGACGCGCTACGCGATGCGATCGAGCCAGGCCGCGCAGCCGGCATGGCAAAGTATCACAAAGCGCCGCGCGAATACCTTGGCATTCCCAATCCCGCGCTCAATGATCTGACGAAAGAGTGGCGCAGCGCCCTCGATGTCGAGGCCCGCGTCGCGCTGGCGCGCGCGCTTTGGGACACAGATATCTATGAGGCGCGCATCGCCGCGGCAAAGCTGCTGACCCAAGCACGCATTCGCCCCGATGATGCCGCTTGGGATCTGATCAAAAGCTGGGTGCCTGATTTCGACAGCTGGGCGATTGCCGATCATGTTTGCATGGCGGGTCAAAAGCGCCTCGTCGCCGATCCATCCCGCCTTGACCAGATCGAGGAATGGACGCGTAGCGACGACCTCTGGACGCGGCGCGCAGCGCTGGTGATCACCCTGCCCTGGACCAAACAGAACAACCCCAAACCTGAAGAGATCGCCGCACGCGAACGTATTCTCAGCTGGATCGAGAGCTATGCGAGCGATCACAAGTGGTTCATCCAGAAGGCGATCGCGTGGTGGCTGCGCGAGCTAAGCAAACACGACCGCGCGCGCGTCGCCGCGTTTCTTGAGCAACATGGCGAGACGCTAAAACCCTTCGCACGCAAGGAAGCCGCGCGATTGATGCGCGAAGAATAGGGCCAAGGTTATCAAGGCGCGCGATCAACCGCCCAAGAAGACTTCGACCTCGGGCAGCTCCGTCAGCGGTGCATCAATAATGCGGAACGCCGCTAACGAAAGCCGGCTGCCCGCAGAGCCCGCGCCCTCAATCGGGATCAGATCAAGCTGCACGGATTTGCCCGTGCCAGGATAAACCACACGCCCTTTGCCCGGTGCGCTCACCAGCGGTGTCTTGATCCAGAAACCTGCCTGCGACGGATCGCCAAGCGAGGCGACGGTCAGTCCAAGGCGCGTTTCGCCCCCCTGCACAGGCACAGCGGCCGCCGCTGCGCGTTCCTGCGGCGTTGTCACGTCGAATTCCTCGACCGTTTTCGCCGCTGCGGGCACGACGCGGCCCAAACCTGCCGGACGCGACAACGGGCGCATCTGATCACTCCGCGGCGAAACAGCTTCGGGACGCGCGCCCCCGTTCGGGGTTTGCGCGCAAGCGGACAGCGCGATCAGCGCCGCAAGGAAAATCAAACGATTCATATCGCCAAATTACGCCCTGCACCGCAAAGCGCAATAACATCCGCCAAAGTGCATCGCCGCACTTGCGGGCTTTCGCTTGTCGCACTACCGTTAAGATATGACAGCTCCTTTGATTGACCCCTTCGCACGCGCGATCACCTACCTTCGCGTCTCGGTAACCGATCGCTGCGATTTTCGCTGCGTCTACTGCATGTCCGAGAATATGCAGTTTCTTCCTAAGAAAGAGTTACTGACCCTCGAAGAACTTGATCGCATGTGCACGACGTTCATCGGCATGGGTGTGCGAAAACTGCGCATCACGGGCGGTGAGCCCTTGGTGCGCCGCGATATCATGACGTTTTTCCAAGGCATGACCCGCCATCTCGACAGCGGCGCTCTGGATGAATTGACGCTAACGACCAATGGCAGCCAGCTCGCACGATTCGCAGAGCCGCTTTATGCTGCGGGCGTGCGCCGTGTGAACATCTCGCTCGATACGCTGGACGAGGAAAAATTCGCGCGCGTCACCCGCTGGGGCCGCCTTGCGCAGGTCTTGAAAGGCGTTGACGCCGCTTTGGCCGCCGGTCTTAAAGTAAAAATTAACGCGGTTGCGCTAAAAGACTTCAACGAGGACGAATTGCTAAGGCTGACGCAATGGTGCGCTGAACGCGAAATGGGCCTGACCTGGATCGAGGTCATGCCGATGGGCGATCTTGGAAACGAGGACCGCGTCGGACAATACTGGTCGCTCAATGATCTGCGCAGCCAGCTCGCGCAGCACTACACATTGACGGAACTTGACGAACGCACAGGCGGTCCGGCCCGCTATGTCCGCCTAGAGGAAACCGGCCAGAAGATTGGTTTCATCACGCCGCTGACGCATAATTTCTGCGAAAGCTGCAACCGTGTGCGCCTGACCTGCACGGGCGAGCTTTATATGTGCCTCGGTCAGGAAGACATGGCCGACCTGCGCGCGCCGTTGCGCAACAACCCGAAGGACGTAGCGCCCCTACAAGAAGCAATTCGAAAGGCCATCGGCCTGAAGCCAAAGGGCCATGATTTCGACTATTCGCGCCAAAAGGCCGATGGTCAGGTCACACGCCACATGAGCCATACCGGCGGGTAACGCCTCCTGTGCACCCATGCACACAACCCGTTGGTTTTCGCTTAATTGCGCACTGACCCTTTAACACTATGTTCTCCTTAACCCTTAAAGGAGGCACATCATGTCCGTCAGTTCCCGTTTTGAAACATCCACTGCAACCCCGACACTTGAGGGCGCGGGCGTGCATCTGCACCGCGCGTTCGGCTTTCAGGACCCCACAGAACTAGACCCGTTCCTGCTCTTTGATGACTTTCGCGGCGAAAGCCCCGACAAATTCGAGAAGGGGTTTCCATGGCACCCCCACCGCGGCATCGAAACCATTACCTACGTGCTGAACGGCACCGTCGATCACGGTGACAGCCTTGGCAACACCGGAACGCTAGGCTCAGGGGACGTGCAATGGATGACTGCCGGCTCGGGGATTATGCACCAGGAAATGCCGCACGGTAATGCCAAGGGGCAGATGCATGGCTTCCAGCTCTGGGCAAACCTGCCCGCGTCGCTGAAAATGACAGCGCCGCGCTATCAGGACGTTGAATCAAAGGAAATTCCCGAGATTATTGACGACGACGGCACCCGCGTGAAGGTCGTGGTCGGCGACTTCTGGGGCAAAACGGGCCCCGTCGATGGCATTGCGGCCGATCCACAATATCTTGATATCCATGTGCCAGCCGGCGTGAAAAAGACGTTCAAGCTCAGCCACCACCGCCGCGCCTTCGCCTATGTATTCGAGGGCGATGCGGCCTTCGTCGATGGCTCTGCGCCCATGGGTGTGCTTTTGGAAAAGGAGGTCGGCGGCGAGGAGGTTAACATCCGTGACCTTTCAGGCAACCGCACTTTGGTGCGCTTCGGTGCCTCCGAAGAGATCACGGTGCAAGCGGGCGAGCACGGCGTGCGGTTCCTTTTGATCTCGGGCCAGCCGCTCAAAGAACCTGTGGCCTGGCACGGCCCTATCGTAATGAACACGCGCGAAGAATTGCAGCAGGCCGTGAAGGAATTGCGCAACGGGACGTTTATAAAACCCGCTCACTAACCGGGAAAACCGGTGCCCACTTTTACCTGTGAGCGGCATATAAAACCCGCTCACTAACCCGAAAAACCGGTGCCCACTTTTACCTGTGAGCGGCGGATAAAACCCGCTCACTAACCGGGAAAAGGGGAGCGCATCAACGCGCCCCAACCGCCCCGCGCACCATTTGCCAGTAGACGTCCTCAACATCGACGCGGCTAAGCGCGCCGCTTTCGCGATACCAAGTCGTGACCCCCGTCAGCATCGCGATCACCGCACGCGTTGCGACGGGTATATCGGCGATCTCGAACACCCCCGCCCTTTGCCCTGTACGCAGAATATCGGTGAGTTCGCTCTCATAGCGCCTGCGCAATTGCTCAATCTGCTCGAAATGTGGCGCGGTCAGATTGCGCAATTCCATATAAGCGATGAAGACCGCATCGGGGCGATCAAGGTGAAAACGGATGTGAAACCGCGTGAACTGCTCCAAAGCGGCAAGCGGCCCTGCGCCATGTGTTTGCAACGCGCGCGCCGCAAGCAGATCGTCCATATGTTGCTGCATCAGATCGAACAACAGCGCCTGTTTGTCAGGCGTATAATTATAAAGTGCGCCAGCCTGCACCCCCACTTCGCTCGCAATTTGGCGCATGGAAACAGCAGCATAGCCGCTTTGTGCAAACAGACGCTGCGCCGCCGCACGCACGCGCGGGCGGGTGGTGCCGGAATGGGATCCTTGGGTTCGAGCCATGGAGCTTATGTTAACTGAACACGCGTTCAAAAAAAACCACTAATCGCACACGCGCCCTGTGCTCCCCTTGCCCCCCGCGCGCGGCTACGGCACAAAGGGGTGCAAAGCAGTTGGACCATTTAATCATGCGCGCCTCCACCCCCTTTATCCTTGCCCTCGCAGCGACCGCCCTGCTCGGATGCCAGAAATTTCCGGAACTCGACGTCTCCGAAGAACAATTCGATGCCAAAAGCCCCTACCCTAAACTGGTCCCGATTGAGGAACTTCTGAAAGAACCGGAGCCAAGCATCACCGGAGAGGTGCAGGAAGAATTGACCGCGCGCCGCGATGATCTTCAGGCTGCACCGACGCCCGGGCAGAACAGCGATGATCCTATGCAGAACCGCATAGACGCCCTGCGCGCGCGCCGCGATGTACAAGCCGCAAGCGATCCGCTTTTCGACGCAGATTTGCGCAAACGAATGGAGCGCGGGATCAACGCGCCGATCGCTCCCGAATAAGCAAGGCGAAACCGCGAAAGAGCGCAATGCAACATTGCACCTGTGCAGCGTCAAAGCTAAACGCAGAGCAACACACGCCAGAAATTATCCCGAAGGAGACCCCGGATGAACCAGCGAACGCCTTTGCGCCTTGGAATTGCAGGTCTGGGAACCGTGGGAACGGGCGTGGTCAAGATCATCCGCCAACAAAGCGCACTTCTGAGCGCGCGCGCAGGGCGCGAAGTGGTGATCAGTGCCGTTTGCGCGCGTGATCAAAGCCGCGATCGCGGCGTGTCTTTGTCAGGCTATGCTTGGGAAACCGATGCGGTCGCACTGGCCACGCGCGATGACGTAGACGTTTTCGTAGAACTCATCGGCGGCGAAAGCGGCCCGGCCAAGGACGCCGTAGAAGCGGCACTGGCCGCAGGCAAGGACGTGGTTACTGCCAACAAGGCCCTGCTCGCCCATCACGGCCAAGCCCTCGCGCTGGCGGCTGAAAACGCAGGCTCGGTGATCCGCTACGAGGCTGCTGTCGCTGGCGGCATCCCTGTGATCAAATCCCTGCTCGAGGGCCTTGCAGGCAATGAAATCACCCGCGTCATGGGCGTGATGAACGGCACCTGCAATTATATTCTAACCAATATGGAAAAATCCGGGCGCGGCTATGAAGCGCTCTTTGAAGAATGCGCCGAGCTTGGCTATCTGGAAGCAGACCCGAACCTCGATGTCGGCGGTATCGACGCGGGCCATAAACTCGCCCTGCTCGCGTCCATCGCCTTTGGCACGCAAGTCGACTTCGACGCAGTCGAGCTGGAAGGCATCCAGCGGATAGAACTTTCCGACATCAAACATGCCGCTGATATGGGCTTCAAGATCAAGCTGCTCGGCGTCACCCAAATGACCGGCCGTGGTCTCGAGCAGCGCATGACGCCCTGCCTCGTGCCCGACACATCCGCGCTCGGCCAGCTTGATGGTGGCACCAATATGGTGGTGATCGAGGGCGACAGCGTAGAGCAAATCGTGCTGCGCGGCCCCGGCGCAGGCATGGGGCCGACCGCTTCAGCGGTGATGGGCGACGTTATGGATATCGCACGCGGCGTCCGCATCCCGACCTTCGGAATTCCTGCAGCGCAGCTTGTCAAAGCCCCCGCCGCCATGGCCTCCACCCCCGCGCCATTCTATCTGCGCGTCGGCCTCAAGGACAAACCGGGTGCAATGGCTAAAATCGCCAGCATTCTGGGCGAGGCAGGCATTTCCATCGACCGCATGCGCCAATACGGCCACCAGGACGAAACCGCGCCCGTGCTGATCGTCACCCATAAATGTATGCGCCAAGCACTCGATGAAGCGATCACAGCGATGAATGCAACCGATGTGGTCTCTACTGCGCCGGTCGCGCTGCGCATCGAAAACCTCTAAGGTGCAGCACGATGGACTGGACCCAAGCCGTTGATATCTATTGCGAACGCACGGACGCCAGTTTCTGGGCAGAACCGCTGAACGCGATCAGCAACGCGATGTTCCTTCTTGCCGCACTTTGGGCTGCGCGCACCGCAGTTGCGCAAAATCGACGCGAGGCAGATCTTTGGATCCTGATCACCCTCGCAGGCCTCATCGGCATCGGCTCATTCTTGTTTCACACGTTCGCGCAGGTCTGGTCCGCCTTTGCTGATACCATCCCGATCTGGAGCTTTGTGGCCGTCTTCGTCTTCGTCGCCATCCGCCGCATCGGCGGCGTGAACCCTGGCAAGCTCACAATCATCTTTCTGGCAATCGCCGCAGTCATCACCGTGGTGGTCCTCGCTGCCAGCGACGGCTCCGCGCCCGAACTCACAGAGCCCCGCCGCGATCCGCTGAACGGCTCGGGCCAATACGCACCCGCCGTCATCGCTCTGATCGTGTTCTCTATCCTCTCATGGCGCCGCTCCAGCCCGATGGCCCCTTGGGTGATCGCCGCCACGCTTGCCTTCTTAGTCTCGCTCTGCGCGCGCACAGTCGATATGGCGATCTGCAACAGCTTCCCCGCAGGCACCCATTTCATCTGGCACGGCCTGAACGGCGTCATGATCGCGATGCTCCTCCAAGGCCTGATCCGCACGCTCGATGCCAGCGACCCTGCCTGAGCCTCCTTCTTTGGTCCAAAAATACCTCGGGAGAGCGCGAGAGGGCTGGCCCTCTCGCTCCCAACGCCCAATGTCAGCGCAAACACTCGCCACAGCGCGCCCGCTCCCCTTGTCTTGCGCGCCCCCGCCCGCTAGGCCAAGGCTAACAATTCTCTAAGGAAGCCCTCATGTCCAAGCCAGTTGATTTCAATGACCGCATGCTCTCCCTCGGCCTCGCGCGCGTCGCCGAGCAAGCCGCCATCGCCTCCGCCTCCCTGATCGGGCGCGGCGATGAAAAAGCCGCCGATCAAGCGGCCGTCAACGCCATGCGCCAGCAATTGAACCTACTGGACATCGCCGGCGTCGTCGTCATCGGCGAGGGCGAGCGCGATGAAGCCCCCATGCTTTTCATTGGCGAGGAAGTCGGCACAGGCAACGGCCCGGGCGTTGATATCGCGCTTGATCCGCTTGAGGGCACCACCCTGACGGCTAAGGACATGCCAAACGCGCTCACGGTGATCGCCATGGGCCCGCGCGGCTCCATGCTGCACGCGCCGGACGTTTATATGGACAAGCTCGCCATTGGCCCGGGCTACCCCGAGGGCATCGTCACACTCGATATGCCCTACGCCACGCGCGTCTCCGCGCTCGCCACCGCCAAAGGCTGTGCGCCCTCTGACATTACCGTTTGCATCCTTGAGCGTCCGCGCCACGATGAAATGATCGCCGAGGTCCGCTCGACCGGGGCCTCTATCCGCCTGATCACAGATGGCGATGTCGCCGGCGTCATGCACTGCGCCGAACCCGATCTCACGGGCATCGACATGTATATGGGCTCAGGCGGCGCGCCCGAGGGCGTCTTGGCCGCTGCGGCGCTCAAATGTATGGGCGGACAAATCTACGGCCGTTTGCTGTTTCGCAACGATGACGAGCGTGGCCGCGCGAGCAAAGCCGGCATCACCGATTTCGACCGCATCTACAGCCGCGATGATATGGTCACTCAGGATGTGATCTTCGCCGCGACAGGCGTCACAGGCGGCACGCTTTTGCCTGCGATCAAGCGCGAGGTGGGCTATGTCACAACCGAAACGCTGCTGATGCGCTCCAAGACCGGCTCTGTGCGGCGCATGTCCTACCGCAACCCCGTGAGCGTTTAAAATAATGAGGGCGTTCCTCAACGTGGAGCGCTCTCTGACCGGGCGGCGCTGGGTCGGTCCGGACATTGAAATCGCGCGCCAGGCCGAGGCCATGGCGCAGGCAACCGGCCTGCCCGCCCCGATCTGCGCCATTCTTGCGCGCAGGGCGGTCAGGCCCGAGGAGGCCGCAGATTTCCTCGCGCCCACCCTCAAAAACCTGCTGCCCGATCCACGCTCCCTGCGCGATATGGAAAAGGCGACCGCGCGCATTCTCGCCGCTGTCAAAAACCGCCAAAAGATCGCGATCTTCGCCGATTACGATGTGGATGGCGGCACCTCTGCCGCGCTGATCATCGACTGGCTGCGCCATTTCGATCAATCCGCCACGCTCTACATTCCCGACCGTATCGACGAGGGCTACGGCCCCAACGATGAAGCCATGTCGATGCTTGCGCGCGATCACGACCTGATCATCTGCGTCGATTGCGGCACGCTCTCTCATGGCCCCATCGCCGCGGCCATTGGCGCGGATGTGGTCGTGCTTGATCACCACCTTGGCGGCGAAACGCTGCCCCCCGCGCTTGCGGTGGTGAATCCGAACCGCGCCGATGAAACCGGTGATCTCGCGCATCTGTGCGCTGCTGGCGTCGTCTTCTTGATGCTTGTCGAAGCAGGTCGCCAGTTGCGCGATGACGGCGCAACTGGCCCTAACCTGCTGAAAATGCTCGATCTTGTCGCCCTTGGCACGGTCGCTGACGTCGCGCCCCTGATTGGCGTGAACCGCGCGCTGGTGCGCCAGGGCCTCACCGTGATGGGGCGTCGGTCACGCATTGGCCTCACCGCGCTCGCGGATGTCTCGCGCATGGATACCGCGCCCTCGTCCTATCACCTCGGCTTCCTGCTGGGTCCGCGCGTCAATGCGGGCGGGCGCATCGGCAAGGCTGACCTTGGTGCGCGCCTTTTGGCGACGCGTGACCCCCACGAGGCGCAGGCCATGGCCGAACGCCTCGACATGCTCAACACAGAGCGGCGCGAGATCGAAAACAATGTACGCGCCGCTGCGCTGGAACAGGCCGAACAGCGCGGCTTTGACGCCCCCCTCGCTTGGGCCGCTGGAGAGGGCTGGCACCCCGGCGTCGTCGGCATCGTTGCCTCACGCCTCAAGGACGCTGCGCATCGTCCTGCAATCGTGATCGGCTTTGACGGCGACGTGGGCAAAGGTTCGGGACGCTCGATCAGCGGCGTCGACCTTGGCGCATCCATCCAGAGACTCGCCCATGAAGGCCTCATTGAAAAAGGCGGCGGTCACAAAATGGCCGCAGGCCTGTCGCTCAGCCGCGCGCAGTTGGAACCCGCCATGGCGCGCCTCTCCGAGCTTATGGCCAAGCAAGGCGCGGGTGACGCAGGCCCGTCCGATCTTCGCCTTGACGGCATGCTCATGCCGGGCGCTGCACAAATCGAGATGATCGAGCAGATGGAGCAAGCAGGCCCCTTTGGCGCAGGGGCTCCCGCCCCTAGGTTCGCCTTTCCCGACGTTGAAATCAGCTTTACCAAACGCGTCGGCGAGACCCATCTCAAAATCACCTTCAGCGATGGCCTCGGCGCGCGCCTTGAAGCGATTTGCTTTGGCGCCATGGACACACCCCTTGGCCCGGCCTTGGAGAATCACGGCGGCAAACGCTTCCACCTTGCAGGGCGCCTCGAGATCAATTCATGGGGCGGTCGCCAGAGCCCGCAGCTGCGTTTAGAGGACGCTGCACCCGCCTGAATTAGGGCACATAAACTTCTGTGAAAAAACCTGATTTTTACTCTTGCGCGGCTCGGCGTCTTTGCCTAGAAGTCGCCTCACACCAGCTAGCTGGCCCGTTCGTCTATCGGTTAGGACGCCAGGTTTTCAACCTGGAAAGACGAGTTCGATTCTCGTACGGGCTGCCAGCTGGTGTAAATTCCCCCTTAACATGACTGACATAGTATAGCTTCGATTCGGTTGCTTTGCTCTACCTCAAGATTGAATTTGTTCGCACAGGTTTCAGAGCCCTCTCGCCTTCTGGCATTACCAGAGGGCGCACCGACATGTTTATTCAGCCTCGTTGATGACGCGATTCTGCGCGGTGTTTGAGCGTCGCATGACATATCGCTGCACCAAACATGAAAAGGCCGCGCTCGAAGCATTCCAAGCGCGGCCTTTTCTTTAGTGCGGCGTCCCGGCCTTAGTTCGTAATGATTTCCGGCCCCATGAAGTAGGTGGGCAGGAAGGTCGAGAACCAAGGCACGTAGGTGATGATAATCAAGAACACGAAGAGCACTGCGAGAAACGGCAGCGCCGCTTTCACGACCCGCATCATCGGCATCCCGGCAACGCCGGACGTGACGAACAGGTTCAAGCCCACAGGCGGCGTGATCATGCCGATTTCCATGTTCACGACCATAATGATGCCAAGGTGGATCGGATCAATCCCCAACTGGATCGCGATCGGGAATACCAGCGGCGCGACGATCACGATGAGGCCCGAGGGCTCCATGAATTGACCACCGATCAGCAGGATCACGTTGACGATGATCAAGAACACCACAGGGCCGAAGCCCGCCGCAAGCATTGCGCCCGCGATCTGCTGCGGGATTTGCTCGTCCGTCAGAACATGCTTCAGGATCAAGGCGTTGGCGATGATGAACATCAAGGTGATGGTCAGCTTGCCCGCATCGAAGAGCGTGTCGCGCGTGTCTTTATGAAAAAACGCAGTCACCAGCGCGATGGGCTTTTCCATGAGCGAGAGATTGCGCTCGCCATTGCCTTGGCGCAGCGGGCCCATATCGCGGTAGATGAAGTTGGCGATAAAAAAGGCATAGACCGCCGCAACCGCCGCCGCTTCTGTCGGGGTGAAGATACCGCCATAGATGCCGCCAAGAATGATCACGATCAGGAAAAGACCCCAGCCCGCTTCGGTGCCAGAGGCCCAAACTTCGCCCCAGCCTTTCCACTCGCCCTTTGGTAAATCCTTAACCTTTGCGATGATATAGATCGTCAACATCAACATGGTGCCGGCCATCAGACCGGGAATAACACCCGCCAAAAACATACGGCCCACGGAGACGTCTGTGGCCGAGGCATAGACCACCATCACGATGGAGGGCGGGATCAGAATGCCCAGCGTACCCGCGTTGGCGATGACGCCTGCGGCGAAGTCTTTGGTGTAGCCGACCTGCACCATGCCTGCGATCACGATTGAACCGATGGCAACGACCGTCGCAGGGCTGGAACCGGAAAGCGCCGCGAAGAGCATACAGGCAAAAACGCCCGCAATCGCAAGGCCACCGGGGAAATGGCCGACGATGGCGATGGAGAAGCGGATGATCCGCTGCGCCACGCCGCCCGTGGACATGAAGGACGAGGCAAGGATGAAGAAGGGAATGGCCAGCAGCGTGTAATGCCCCGCCATCGCCTGAAAGAAGGTCTGCGCAATGGAGGCAAGCGAAGTATCGCTAAGCGCCAGCAGGAAGACGATGGAGGAAAAGCCAAGGGAGACGGCGATCGGCACGCCGATCAGCATCAACCCGATGACCATGGTAAAGAGGATTGCGACTTCCATGTGCTTAGTTCCCCGCGTTCATGTGTTTGACGTCTTCGATCGCCTCTTCGGCCTCATGGCTGACGATCAAGGTTTTGGAGGTGCCATTCCACAGGCGCACGCCCGCCTGAATGAAACGAAAGAGCAGCAGACCCGAGCCGAACGGCAGGATCGCGTAGGGAATGAAGCGCGGCAGTTTCTCGTATTCTTCGCCCTGGTTCATCATCGGTTCCAGAAAGCGCAGGAATTCGGGCAGCGGAATGTCGATCACCTCGTACCAGGCTTGATCGCGCGTGGCCTCGAAGCCAGTGGGGAAGATGCGCCCGGATGTCGTGTCCAGCCCAGCGAAGGGTGCCCAGTAATCCCATGACCCCTTGAACAGCAAAAACGCATAGGCGATGCAAATTGCTGCGGCAAGCAGCGTCAGCGCACGGCGCACAGTCGGCGAAACCAGATTGATCACCGCATCCACACCCAGATGGGCCGTGGTCTTTACCGCGTAACTGATGCCGAACAGTACCAGCCAGGCAAACAAAAACCCTGTCATTTCAAGGCCCCAGATCAGGCCTGTGTTGAAACCGTAACGCAGAACCACGTTGATGAACGTGATTAAAACCATCAAACCAAGGATGATCGCGATGACCGTTTCCTCGATCTCGTGCACGGCGCGGCCAAGCGCGCCCTTTGGCTCGTAATGCGCAGACATAGCGCTCCCTCCCAGATTGTCAGAAAATCCGAAGTCTGCGCGCCGCCGCACTTGGCGCGGCGCGCAGATGGTTTAGCCCAAGGGCTTAGTGCTTGGCATTGATCGCCTGAGCGGCGTCGATGTTTTCCTGGCCAACGTCGCCTTTGAACTCTTCCCAAACAGGCTTCATCGCTGCGACCCACGCGGCACGTTGCTCTGTGCTAAGCTCGCGTACAATACCGCCAGCATCGATGATCGACTGCTTTGCGGAAGCGTTTACGGCTGTGGATTCGGAGTTACGCGCAAAGGTAACTTCGGTCACGATCGTGCCAAGCTGATCACGCACGTCACCCGGCAGGTTGTCCCAGAAATCGACCGAGGTCACGACGAGATAGTCGATGATACCGTGGTTGGTTTCAGTTACGCCGTCCTGCACTTCAAAGAACTTGCGCCCGTAGATGTTGGACCATGTGTTCTCTTGTCCGTCGACAACGCCAGTTTGTAGCGCGCCGTAGACTTCAGAAAATGCCATTGGCTGCGGCGAGCCGCCGATTGCCGCCATTTGCGCCTTCAGAACGTCAGAGTTTTGTACGCGAAACTTGAGGCCCGCCGCGTCTGTCGGCAATTCAAGCGGCTTGTTGGCGGACATCTGCTTCATGCCGTTGTGCCAGAACGCAAGGCCCAAGAGACCACGGCGCGTCATCGATTCCTTCATTGCCTGACCTGTTTCAGAGGTCTGGAATTCGTCAACCGCGTTGATGTTCTTGAACATGAACGGCAGATCGAACAGGCGGAATGTCTTGGTGAACTGCTCGAATTTGGACAGGGATGGCGCGGCCATCTGAACGTCGCCCTGAAGCAGCGCTTCTAAGACCTGATCGTCGTTATAAAGCGTGGAGTTGGGAAAGACCTCCATGCAGGCTTTGCCGTTCATCTCGTCATTGACGCGCTGCTCCAGAAGCGTCGCGGCGATGCCTTTGGGGTGCTTGTCAGTGTTGGTGACGTGGCTGAATTTGATGACGATTTCACCGTCATCGCAAGCCGCGATAGCCGTGTTCGCCGTGACTGTAAGTGCCAACGCCATTGCGGCGGATGCTAGATATTTCATGTGATCTCCTCCCAGAGAAAGGTTAGTTCGCGAGCGCGCTGAGTCGTCCAGTGCCCTCTGTGCTCAGCAGGATGCGACTTTGCTCGCGCTCGCTCAAGTTTTTGTGAGTGCCGTAATCTTGAAAGTTTTCACGTTTTTGATCAGCGCCTTAGCGGCAAATACTGTTACCGCAAACATTATTCGTGCGAAATTTCACACATGGGTCCGCCACGACTGTGCGAAAAACCGCACAGACCATCCCCGATTACGGCGATTGCGAGCCGCGCGAGAAATGGTTAAATCAAACCCAACACAGCGAGCCGCAAAAGGGGTGCCTTCGTGAAGATCAAAATCGAGAACGTGCCGAAAGTTCTGACCATCGTGCGGATCAGCCTCATCGCGCTGTCCATCTTTACTCTGCTCGTGCTCGACTGGCCCCGCGTCGCGGTCACATTCGCCATGCTCTACGTTATTTTGCGGTTCGCGCTGCACGACGCACGGGTCAGGCGCCGGGTCATCCACTTCCTTACCGGCGAGCAGATCGATTCCAAATAGGGAATCCGTAAACACCACATTACCAAGCGAAAACGCGCTATGCTGCGCACCATTAACGCCTAGCTGCGATGATCCTCGGGCTTGATGCCATAGCGCGCCAGCTTGTCATAAAAGGTCTTGCGCGGCAATTTCAACGCTTTTGCCGCGGCGCTCGCCTGTCCCTTTTGACGGCGCAGCGCGGCAAGCAGCAAGGCGCGCTCGACCTGCGCCAATTGCTCTGCAAGGCCAAGCTCCTCGCCCGCGGCGGCCGGGGTGCTTAGGCCCATCACAAAACGCATCGCCGCGCTCATCAGGGAACGCGCATTGCCCGGCCAATCCTGCGCCATCAAGGCAGCAACGGTTTCAGGGCTGATCTCGGGCGCGTTGATGCCAGATTGCTCGGCCGCCTGCGCGACGTAGCGGCGAAACAGCGTCGGAATGTCCTCGGGGCGCTCGGCGATCGCAGGAATATGAACGCGACCCGCTTCAAGGCGATAGAAGAGATCGGCGTTCAAGCTTTGCTCAAGCGTTTCGATTTTTGCCCCCCCGCCGATCAGGCGCAGCGCGCCGCCCTGCTCCAGATGTTCAAGCAAATGAAACTGCACCTGCGCTGGCATCGCGCCAATGTCATCCACGAAAAGTGTACCGCCCTTGGCATCGTGCAGCGCAATCTCGAGCGCGGTGCGCTCCAGCCCCGCGCCGCTGCATTTGACGAAAGGCGCGCGTGCGGCGGGCGAGCACAAATGCACAACTTCGGCCACTTTGGAAATGCCCGTACCCGGTGCGCCCGTCACCAGTGCATCGCTGCGCGAAAGTGCGACGCGGCGCACTTGTACGCGCAGCGCTTCTGCCTTCTGCGAAACCCCGAAAATCAACCGCGCCGCAGGGTCCCCCGTTTCCAGTTGCGCCTTCATTGCACGGTTTTCCAGCACCAGTGCACGCGTCCTCAACGCCCGCTCGATCACCACCATCAGATCACTGGGCGCGCAGGGTTTCTCAAGAAAATCGAATGCCCCCTCGCCCATCGCGCGCACGGCCATGGGAATATCACCCTCCCCCGTGAGCAAGATCACCGGCAGATCCGGATCGATCCCCTGCGCATATTGCAAAAGGTGAAACCCGTCGCGCCCGGGCATGCGCATATCCGACACAATCACCCCTTGGAAATCCGGTGAAATATGATCTTTCGCCACGATAAAAGAGGCCGCAGGCACCGGCGTGCAGGCACCAAGGCTCAGGCTTTGCGCCAGTGCTTCGCGCACGGCGGCGTCATCCTCGACCAGCAAAACCTGTCTCATGGCGCATCTTTCCCTGCATTACTTATAGCGGAGCCCTCTGCGGCACCACCTGCGGCGCTATCTGCGGCACTGTCCAGTTCCAGCGTGAACAGCGCCCCGCCCTTCGGGCGGTTCTCGCCTTTGATTTCGCCGCCGAAACTTTGCACGAGGCCATAGGATATCGACAATCCCAACCCCATTCCTTCCGACGCGCCAACCTTTTTCGTGGTATAGAACGGATCGAAAATACGGTCCGGCGCTTCAATGCCGGGGCCTGTGTCAGCCACTTCCACAAAGACGCGCGCGCCCTTGCGCTCGGCCTTGATCGACAGGCGGCGCTGCTCCAACCCATCCATCGCATCGCACGCATTGGTGATCAGGTTCAAGAATACCTGCCCGAGGCGCACCTCGCCCGCGCGCACCAAAACCGGCCCGTGCGGCGCATCCCACTCCAGCGCAACATCCCCCTCGCGCCGTCGCCCCGCGCTCAGATCAAGCGCGCCCTCGATAATGCCCACTAGATCAACCGTCGCAATCGCTTCGCTTTCATTGCGCGCGAAGGCACGCAGGTTCTTGATGATCCGCCCCATGCGCCGCGCCAACTCGGAAATACGCGTCAGGTTTTCGGCGGCAATTTCAGTTTGACCGCGCTGCAGGAACAATGTGCTGTTCTCCGCGAACGAGCGGATCGCCATCAGCGGCTGATTAAGCTCATGGCTAATACCCGCTGACATCTGCCCCAGCGCGCTAAGCTTGCCCGCCTGCACCAATTCGCTCTGAACCGCGCGCAATTCTTCTGTGCGCTCCATAACCCTTTGTTCCAGCTTTGCATTTTGCACCGCCAGCACGCGCCTGCGCTCGGCCACCAGAAACAGCAGCGCCCCCACCGCAAGGCTAAGGGCGGCAAAGATCGCCGCTTGTAAACCCGCCAGCCGCAGCGCCGGAGCGACGTCGATCAACGCCTCACCGGTCAGTCCGATCACCGGCAAAGGCAGCACCAGATGCAGCGCACGCTTGGGCAGGTAGGGCCCCCATTCGATCTGCCACATCTCGAACGGCCCGACATAGCGCACGCGTTTGCGTTGCACCGCGCCGCTCAGATCCACAAATTCGCTTTGCAGATCGGTGCGCGACCACAGCAACATTTCCGTACGGTTGGACACAAAGATATCGCCAAGATCGTCGGTGAAGAACACTGCAGGGCGCCCGCCGCGCCACTCGAATTCTACCGCCTCCACGTCGATGATGACAATCAACGCCCCTTGCGCGCGTTTTTGCGGTCCGAAACTAGGGGCGGCGAAATAGTAGGCCCGGTTGTTCTGTGGCCCCGTCACATCGTGATGCGCCCCGAGCGCGCCCTGCATGGCGCGCCGGAAATAAATCGATTGCGCCAATCCCACGGGGATACCGGGCTGCGCCGATGCCAGAACGCGGCCACTTGCGTCCACATAAATCAGGTTGCGCGCCGATGTCTTGTCCGCCGCTTCCAATAACAATTGCCGCGCTGCGCGTGGATCGCCGCCAGCATGGACCGCAGCCAATGTCGGGTGATCCGCGAGCAGTACCGCAAGCTCTTGAAAGCGCTGCAAATTGCGCGTCAGCCGGTCCCCCGCGAGGCGCAAATCAGCCTGGCCGCGCTGCTCCAGCTGTGCAAGCGCCTGCACATAGCCATAGCGCCAGATGCCCCCCGCCAAGGCGGCAACGAGCGCGAGGAAAAACACGATGATCAGCGCGCGTTCGCGCAAAAGTAGTCTCATGACACCGCCGTTTATATCCACCCCGCTTGCAAAGGCCAGCGCTTGCCTTAAAAGCAGCGCCTATGCAGAACTGGCTTCAAATTCCCACCGACCCCGCTTTCGTGCAAAACCCCTATCCCGCCTATGACGCCGCGCGCGCGATCGCGCCAGCGCTGCATTGGCCTGCCTACGGGATGACGGCGGTGTTTTCCAACGCGATGACCAGCGCGATCCTGCGCGATCGCCGCTTCGGGCGCGAACCGATCAAACCAGTGGATGCACCGGCCCATCTTTTGCCCTTCTACGCGATTGAAGCGCACTCCATGCTCGAGCTGGAACCGCCGCGCCACAAACGCCTGCGCGGGCTGGTTCTGCGCGCATTCACCTCGCGCCGCATCAAGGAACTCGGCCCAGAGATTGCGGCGCTCTGCGATGATCTTCTGGATCAAATTCCGCAGGATGCGCCCTTCGATCTGATCACATCCTACGCCACGCCGATCCCCGTGATCATCATCTGCCGTCTCCTCGGCGTGCCCGAATCCATGGCCGATCAACTGCTCTCATGGTCCAACGATATGGTCGCCATGTATCAGGCCCGCCGGGACCTCTTGATAGAAGAGCGCGCCGCGCGCGCCGCCGCCGAGTTCTCCGGTTTCCTGCGCGGCTACGTTGCAGACAAACGCAAAGCCCCCGCCGATGATCTGATCACCAAGCTGATCGAGGCAGAAGAAGACGGCGAAACCCTAAGCACCGACGAGCTGATCACCACCTGCATTTTGCTGCTGAACGCAGGCCATGAGGCGACGGTGCATACTATCGGCAACGGCGTCAAAACCTTGCTGGAGCAGCAAACGCCCCGCGCCTGCCTCGCCCCCGATCACATCGACGCCGCAGTCGAGGAAATCCTGCGTTTCGATCCGCCCCTTCATGTGTTCACGCGCATTTGCTACGAGGAAGTGCAAATGGGCCACCAGACCTTCCAGCGCGGCGATGAAATCGCGCTGATGCTCGCCGCCGCCAATCGTGACGAGGGGGTGTGGGAAGACGCCAACACCTTCAACCCCGGCCGGCCAGTTCAAACCAACACCAGCTTCGGCGGCGGCATCCATTTCTGCGTCGGCGCGCCGCTCGCACGTCTCGAGCTGCAAATCGCCATCCCCAAACTCTTTGAACGCTTCGCGAACCTGCGCATCACTGAGCCGCCTAAATATGCCAACCTCTACCATTTCCACGGCCTCGAGCGCCTCATGCTCCAAACCTGACCCCTTCTTCGGTCGGCAAATACCTCGGGGGTGTGGGGGCTGGCCCCCACTCCGGTCGGATCGCCAAAGCGATCCGAAGCCTCTCAAATCGGCAAGGCGCTGGTGCTCTTGATCTCTTCCATCGACAAAAGCGCCGTCACATTATGCACTTTCACCTCTGAAATCAGCGCCTGATAAAATACGTCATAGGCGCGCGCATTCTGAACGCGAACTTTCAGGATATAGTCAATATCCCCCGCCAGGCGATGCGCTTCTTGTACTTCGGGGCGATCCTGAAGCGCCTTCAAAAACGCCGCCTGCCAATCCGCATCATGTTCGGAGGTGCGGATCAGCACAAAGAAACAGGCCTCGAATCCCAACGCTTCCGCGTCCAGCTTCACAGTCTGGGCTCCAATCACCCCCGCCTCGCGCATTTTGCGAATCCGGTTCCACACGGGCGTCTTCGAGGACCCCACTTCGCGCGCAATTTCATCAAGCGAGCGGTCCGCATCCACTTGCAACGCACGCAGGATTTTTCGATCCGTCTCGTCTATTCGAACAGCCATTCGCATGCCCCTCCCTTTTTCAGAACAGATAGCCACCCCAGCACCAAATGACAAAACCTTTTCCCTTTCAACCGCAGGTATCTGGCGCTTTAGCAGAATAATTTCCTAAACTACTTCCAGAAACACGCACCGGAGTCCGCCGCATGGATCATTTTCCCATTTTCGTCGCCCTCAAGGGCCAGCGCGTCCTGCTTTCGGGCGGCGGTGAAGCGGCGCTGGCCAAGCTGCGCCTCTTGCTGAAAACCAGCGCTGATCTGCATGTCTTCGCCCAAGCCCCCGCGCAGGAAATCACGCAGTGGGCGGCGCAGGGCAAGCTGCAAGTTCACCGCCGCGCCCTTAAACCGTGTGATGCGCAAGGCGCAAAACTCATCTACGCCGCCGACGAAAACGATGCCGCCGACAAGGCCACCGCACAGATTGCGCATGCCGCAGGGACCTTGCTCAACGTGGTCGATAACCTGCACGCCAGCGGATTTATCACCCCTGCCATCGTGGACCGTGATCCAGTGACCATTGCCATCGGCACCGAGGGCGCAGCACCCGTGCTTGCCCGCGCGATCAAGGCCGATCTGGAGGAACGCCTGCCTCAAACGCTCGGCACGCTCGCGCGGATCGGCAAGCGTTTTCGCAAGGCCGCTGACGCCTTGCCCACGGGCCGCGCGCGCCGTGATTTCTGGCGCGAATATTACTTCACCGCCGGCCCCGCCGCGCATACGAACGCCGCAATCGAAGACACTCTGGACAGCACGCTCGCAAAGCACCTTCAGCGAAAATCCCGCACCGCGCAGATTGCTTTTGTCGGCGCAGGTCCGGGCGATCCCGAACTCCTTACCCTCAAAGCGCGCAAGGCGATCGACGAAGCGGATGTGATCATCCATGACCGCCTCGTGACGCCTCAAGTCCTTGAACTTGCACGGCGCGAAGCGTTGATCGTGGATGCGGGCAAGGAAGGCTTTGGCCCCTCCATGGCGCAGGAGCAGATCAACGCGCTAATCGCTGCGCACACGCAAAACGGCGCGCAGGTCGTGCGGCTCAAATCGGGGGATCCCACGCTCTTTGGCCGCCTTGATGAAGAGATCGAGACCTGCGAGGCCCACGCGATCCCCTACACGATCATTCCCGGCATCACCTCCGCCTCCGCCGCTGTCGCCGCGATCCAGCAGAGCTTTACGCGGCGCGGGCGCAACGGCGCGCTACGCTTCGTCACGGGTCACGACATGCAAGGCTTTGCCGATCACGATTGGGCCTCGCTCAGCAAACCGGATACGGTTGCCGCCATCTACATGGGCAAAAAAGCGGCGCGCTTCGTGCAGGGCCGTTTGCTCATGCACGGGGCAGATCGCGCGGTGCCTGTCACGCTGATCGAAAACGCCTCGCGCGCCGATCAGCGCATCGTCCCTGCCACCATAGAAACCCTTCCCGAGGCCGCCACCACGCTCACCGGCCCTGCCGTCATTTTCATCGGCCTCGCCCCGCGCGGCGCGGCCCAAGCCCTCGCAACGCTCCCCCAAGAGGAATTTGCATAATGCCGCGTTCAACACACCAGTTCACCCCCAAAGTCATCACCGCCAATGCACTGCTGGAGGGCGATGTCGTCTATCTGACCGAGCGCGATTGCTGGACACGCGATCTGCGTGAAGCGGCGCTGCTCACTGATGAGGCCGATGCAGAATTGCGCCTGCTTCAGGCCGAAGCGCAAACCGGCGTCGTCGTCGGTGCCTATCTCGCGGAGATGGCCGCAGGCACACATGGCCCCGAGCCTGTGCACTTTCGCGAAAGGTTCCGGCGCAACGGCCCATCCAATTACCTACACGGCAAACAGGAGCGCATCTGATGTACGCCTATTCCGAGTTCGACAAGAGCTTCCTCGCCTCTCGCAACGCCCAGTTCCGCGCGCAGGTGGAGCGGCGCATCGCGGGCCATTTGAGCGAGGATGAATTCAAACCCCTGCGCCTCATGAACGGTGTCTATCTGCAACTGCACGCCTATATGCTGCGCGTGGCCATTCCCTACGGCACGCTGAACAGTGCGCAGATGGAGATGCTCGCCCGTTTGGCGGAAAAATACGACAAGGGCTATGGCCATTTCACCACCCGCCAGAACATCCAGTACAACTGGCCAGAACTGCGCGACATCCCCGATATGCTTGATGATCTGGAACGCGTCAACATGCACGCGATCCAGACCTCGGGCAACACGATCCGCAATGTCACAGCAGATCATTTTGCCGGCGCTGCGGCGGACGAAATCGCCGATACGCGCCCTGTGGCAGAGTTGATCCGCCAGTGGTCCACAGACCATCCCGAATTCCAGTTCCTGCCGCGAAAATTCAAGGTCGCTGTGACCGGATCACCAAATGATCGTGCCGTGACGCGCGCGCATGACATCGGGCTGCGTATGGTTGAACGCGACGGGACTGCGGGCTTCGAGGTGATCATCGGCGGCGGTCTCGGGCGCACGCCGATGCTGGGCAAAGTGATTGCCGATTTCGTGCCGCGCGAAGATTTGCTGCCCTATCTGGAAGCGATCGTGAGCGTCTACAACCTGCTCGGGCGGCGCGACAACAAATATAAAGCGCGGATCAAGATCACAGTGCACGAGAACGGGCTTGAGAAAATCCGCGCGCTGGTGGAGGAGCGCTTTGGCGCAATCAAAGCACGTTTTTCAGGCATTGATCAGCAGATATTGAAAAGCATCGAGGCCTCCTTCGCACCGCCCGCTTTCAAGAAAAGCGACACAGCAATTTTTGAAGAATCGCGCGCCAAGGACCCGGTGTTTCGCTCTTGGGCTGACACCAATCTGCATCCGCATAAGGCCGAAGGCTACAGTATCGTCACGGTTTCGCTCAAGGCGCATGGTGCGACGCCCGGGGATGCGAGCGGCGCGCAAATGCGCGTGCTCGCGGATATCGCGAAACGCTTTGGCCATGACGAGCTGCGCATCAGCCACGAGCAGAACGTGATCCTGCCCCATGTGCATCAATCGCATCTGCCCGACGTGCACGGCATCCTCAAACGACACGGCCTTGCCAGTGCCAACATCGGCCTGATCTCTGATATCATCGCCTGCCCCGGAATGGATTATTGCGCGCTGGCCACTGCGCGTTCGATCCCCATCGCGCAGCAGATCGCGACCCGTTTTGATGATTTGAAACTGGAGCACGATATCGGCGCGCTCAAGATAAAAATTTCCGGCTGCATCAATGCCTGCGGCCATCACCATGTCGCCCATATCGGCATTCTCGGCCTCGATCGCGCGGGGCAGGAAAGCTACCAGATTACCCTTGGCGGCGATCACACCGAAACGGCGGCGATCGGCGAGCGCGCAGGCCCCGGCTTTTCCAGCGCGCAGATCATCCCCGCCATAGAGCGCTTGATCGCGGCCTATCTGGAAATGCGCCTGAGCGAGGATGAGACCTTTATCCAAAGCTACCGCCGCCTTGGCATGGCCCCGTTCAAAGCGGCGCTTTACCCAGAGAAAGCACAGGAAAATGCAGCTTGAGACCCTCGCCCAAAGCCTGAACGCGCAACTGGCTTCGCGCAGCGCAGAGCAAGCGCTGCGCATCAGCTTTGAGGCACCCGAGCTGGGGCAGGTCGCGCTTGTTTCCAGCTTTGGCGCTGAGGCGGCGGTGCTCTTGCATCTTGTCGCAGTAAGCAAGCCGGACCTGCCGGTTCTCTTCCTTGAGACGGGGCAGCATTTCGCCGAAACGCTGGTCTATCAACAAGAATTGGCGGAGCGTTTGAACCTGCGCAATCTGCGCATCATCCAGCCCGCGCGCGCCGCATTGGAGCACAGTGATCCAAGCGGCAAGTTGCACCGCGAAAACCCCGATGCCTGCTGTGCCTTGCGCAAAAGCGCCCCCTTGCAAGCGGCGCTGGAGGCGATACCCGATCTTGGCGCGCTGATCACCGGGCGCAAGCGCTACCAAGGCGGGCCGCGCCGCGCGCTAAACGTGTTCGAAGCGGACCCTGCCACGGGCTTGATCAAGGTTAATCCTCTGGCCCATTGGCGCGCACAAGACCTACGCACCTATATGGAGGAAAACCGCCTGCCCAAACATCCACTGCTCGCAAAGGGCTATCTGTCAATCGGCTGCGCGCCGTGCACCAGCCCTACACTAGCGGGTGAAACCGCACGTTCAGGCCGTTGGCGCGGCCGCGAAAAGGTCGAGTGCGGTATTCATTTCATCAACGGGCATTTCATCAACGGGCGCGCCGCGCGCGCACCGCACAGCGCGAAGGAAACCACATGAGTATCTTGGTAAATGACACAGGATTCGTACCTGATGACGCGGCAGGCGACATCGCACTCGATCTGCCATCGGACGCCGATCCAAGCACTCTGGACCTGAGTGACACCATCCAGATGATCCGCGTCGATTTTCCGAATTTCGCCGATGGGCGCGGCTTTAGTATCGCGCGCCAACTTCGGCTGCGCGGCTATAGCGGACGGCTGCGCGCAAGCGGGCATGTGATCGCCGATCAATACGCCATGGCGCGACGTGCAGGCTTTGACGAGGTGGAAATCAGCGCAGATTTGGCCGCGCGCCAACCCGAAGCAGACTGGCTGGCACGCGCGCACTGGCAAGAGGGCGATTATCAGGCCCGTCTGAGAGGTGTGATTTGAGATATGTCAAAGAAGTGGGTTTCAAGGTTCACCTACACAGACCCAAATGCAATCCCAAGCCGCCCCCGCGCCCTTTCAATGCGCGGCGATCCAGATTACAGAAAGGCGGGAGAGACTTTCCGTTTGTACGCATATGAATGAGATGATGCCCGTGAGTGACATAGCAACGCCCAAACTACCGACCTTGCCCGACGCGCAGACTGTCACGCAGGTGACCCATTGGACCGACCGGCTGTTTTCGTTCCGCATGACGCGCCCCGCGTCAATGCGCTTTCGCTCGGGCGAGTTCGTGATGATCGGCCTTATGGGCGATGTGAACGAGAAAACCGGCAAGGCGAAACCGCTTTTGCGTGCCTATTCGATCGCTTCGCCGTCTTGGGACGAAGAACTGGAGTTTTATTCCATCAAGGTGCCCGACGGGCCTTTGACCTCGCGTTTGCAGCACATCAAAGTCGGCGATGAAATTATCATGCGCCCCAAGCCGGTTGGCACTTTGGTGCATGACGCGCTGATCCCCGGAAAGCGGCTTTGGTTCTTTGCAACGGGCACGGGTTTCGCGCCCTTCGCGTCGCTTTTGCGCGAACCGCAAACCTACGAGGATTATGATGAGGTTATCATCACCCACACCTGCCGCACCGCCGGAGAGCTGACGTACGGGCGCGAGTTGATCGAGGCCTTGGAGCATGACGAAATGCTCAACGAGGTGATTGGCGAGGGGTTCTGGAAGAAGATCAAATACTACCCTACGACCACGCGCGAGCAGAGCGCAAAGATGGGCCGGATTACTGATCTGATCAACTCTGGCGAGGCCTATGCGGAGCTTGGAGTGGAGCCGCTTTGCCCACAAAATGACCGCGCGATGATCTGCGGCAACCTTGCGTTCAACCTTGAGCTGAAAGCGATGCTTGAGGCTGCAGGACTGGAGGAAGGTGCCAATTCCAAGCCTGCGCAATATGTGGTCGAGAAAGCATTTCTGGATTGATCAGCTCGCTTGCGCGCGGACGGATTTTGTTTCGCGCGCGAAACAATTCCTGTTTATTAACAGATTGTTAACTTTTAAAACTCACGGTCAAATCGCCCATCACATAGTGGCACTGCGCGCCTTTTCCCGCGCACACTGCGCCGCTGATGTTTGAAAGACCCACCGACAGAGCAAGCCTGAGCGGCAGTGCCCAGACAAGAAAAAACCCCGCCCTTACGAGCGAGGTTTGATCGTTTTCGCGAAAGGGCGAATGGCTTACATGCCAAGCGCGCCTTTGATCTGATCAAGAACGCCTTTGAGCAGGTCAGGATTGTCCTTGGCACCGTTCAACGCCGCCTTCAGCGTGGTCTTTTGAACCATGCCAAGCTCGGATCCATCAATCATTTCGGCGACCTTATCCATGCTAAACCCTTCGGGTGTCAGCAGATCGGCGATGCCGCCAGCGGCCTCTTCGGTTGCAGCGGCGGCGGCTTCTGCGGCGGCTTCAGCAGCGGCGGCGGCTTCAGCAGCGGCAGCGGCTTCAGCAGCGGCAGCGGCTTCAGCAGCGGCAGCGGCTTCTGCGGCAGCCGCTTCTGTTGCAACAGCGGCAGCTTCTTCGCTCAACTCTTCAGTTACCGCTTCGGCTGCGGCGGCCTCTTCGGTTGCAACAGCGGCAGCGGCGGCGGCTTCTTCTTCCAGCTTGGCGGCAGCTGCAGCGGCTTCTTCTTCCAGTTTTGCGGCGGCGGCAGCTTCTTCCGCAGCAGCAGCAGCCGCTTCTTCGGCCATCTTGGCCTCTTGCGCGAGCTTCGCGGCGGCTTCTTCTTCGGCCATCTTGGCCGCTTCAGCGGCTTTCACAGCCTCGGCTTCGACAATCGCGGCCGCTTCGGCGGCTTTCGCGGCTTCTGCTTCAACAATTGCGGCCTGCTCGGCGGCGTTGTTGGAGTAGAGCATATAACCACCGCCCAGTACGAGCGCTGCGATCCCAACCCAGATCAAATTTTTCATGGATCTCTCCCCTTAGAGATAAACTTTTGCTTCCGGCGCATCTGCCAGAATGCTGCAATCGCGAGATGGGCGCAAAAAGGCTTGGACGCAAGGGGAAACCACGGCAGCAACACGGGGAAAACACGTGAAATGAGCGCAGTTTTGCCCATTTGGCGCTTGAAGAGAGGCGCGGCTGCCTGTACCTTGAAGGCCTGATTTTAAAGCTATCAAAGGATAAATCCCATAGCCCGCAGACCTCATAATGCGCCGCCACAGCGCGACACCGGACCACGCGTCAACGACAAAATCCGCTCTCCCGAGATTCGCCTGATTGGTGCGGACGGCGAGAATGTCGGTGTCATCCATCCGGCCAAAGCATTGGTTATGGCTGAAGAAGCCGGCCTCGATCTGGTGGAAATCTCGCCCAACGCGAACCCGCCGGTGTGCAAGATCATGGATTTCGGCAAGTTCAAATACGAGACCCAGAAACGCGAAGCCGAAGCGCGCAAAAAGCAGAAGATCATCGAGATCAAAGAGGTCAAGTTCCGTCCCAACACGGATACCAATGACTATGAAGTCAAGATGCGCAACGTCTATAAGTTCTTGGAGAACGGCGATAAAGTGAAGGTCACTTTGCGTTTCCGCGGCCGCGAGATGGCGCACCAGAACCTTGGCCGCGAACTGCTCGAGCGTGTTGCGGCCGACACCAAAGAGCATGGCCGCGTGGAGAACTTTCCAAAAATGGAAGGTCGCCAGATGGTGATGTTGATCGGGCCGCTGCCTAGATAACGCTGTGTGATTGCATTTAAATTTAAAGGCCTGACATGTCTGTCGGGCCTTTTTCAGTTAGGGAAAACGGGCATGTGGGAAAAACGTTTCGCGCAAGAGGGCTATCTGTTTGGAACGGAGCCGGTGCCATTTTTGTTGAAGCACGCGGCGCTGTTTGAGGCGGGACAATCGGTGCTCTCCATCGCTGAGGGCGAGGGGCGCAACGGGGTGCATTTGGCAAAACGCGGCCTGGAGGTGACGGGCGTCGAGTTTGCCCCCTCTGCCGTGGCTAAAGCGCAAAAGCTGGCGGCAGAGAACGGCACCTCACCGACGTTCATCCAAAGCGATCTTTTTGAGTGGGACTGGCCGAACGAGGCCTATGACATCACGCTAGGGCTATTCTTTCAGTTTGTCGGACCTGCGCAGCGCGATATTTTATGGCGCAATATGCTGGCCGCGACCAAGCCCGGCGGGCTCGTGATGATCCACGGTTATACGCCAAAGCAGTTGGACTTCGACACCGGCGGTCCGCCCTTTGTGGAAAACATGTACACCGCGCAGGATTTTGATGAAATTTTCGCAGGCTGTGATATCCTCGCGCGCGAAGAATATGAGGCCGAGCAGCGCTCCGGCTCTGCGCATGTGGGCCTGTCCGCGCTCCTTGATTTTATTGCGCGCAAGCCAGATTAAGCGCTGCGCGGCCTTGGCCGCGTCGGAATTTCTTTGAGCAGCCCCCCGACCCCCATACCGGCAATATCCGCGCTGGTGACGTCAACGCCGCAGAGCACGCGCGAGAGCACTTTGTCCGCGCCATTGAGCGCAGGGGAGCGCGCGCAACCCGGAAGGCCGATCACCGACCTGCCAGCGAGCGCGCCCAGAAACAGCAGATTGCCGGGATCGACCGGCATGCCAAAACGGGTAAGCGTGCCGCCTGCAAGCATCAATGACATTGGCGCAACGTCATGGGGATCAGAAGTAGCCGAGCCTGTGAGAATGAGGATCACCTCGCCCCGCGCCGCGCGGATACTTTGGGTCAGCGCATCCGTATTATGGGCGCAAATCAGGGTTTCTATCAAAGGGCTTTCGAGCGCAGCGAGGCGCGCGCCAGTGGCTTTGATCGCCTTGCTTTCATCTGTGTTTTCATTGATTTGCGTGACAATCAGCGTGACTGTGTTGTGACGCGGGACCGCAAGGCGCAGAGCCCCGCGCGCATGGGCGCAGGCCGCAGCGAGATCGTCCTCGTGAACCGCGTAGGAGATAATTTTGACGGTACCAAGCATGCCCTTTGCGTGCATCTGGTGATGCGCCGGCACGCTTGCAAAAGATATCATCGGGTTCACCGCATTGAGTGCGGTGGCGCGCGCAACATCAAGGAGCGCAAGGCCCGGTCCGTCGGCGATAAGATTGACGCGGCCTGTAGCGGCCTGTGTCGCGTATAGGCCCGTGGTGCCAGCAAGCAGCGCCGCGCCAAGGCGGCGGGCGGCCTCGTTTTCCTCGACATCGCCCTGCTCTAGCGTCGCAGCGGTGACCTCGTTCAGGCCCGCCTTTTTGAGCTGGTTTATATGGTGCTCCTCGAGAATAACGCCTTTGCGCAAACGTCCCGCTTCAAGGCTGACGGAATGGGCGAGGATGGAGCCGAGGGCCGCCTCTAACGGAATCGGGCCGAACTTCACGGGTGGCCCTTGCGCAGCACTTGGGTGATTTGCGCCATGATCGAAACCGCAATTTCCGAGGGGCTGGACGCGCCAATGTCGAGGCCCACAGGACCATGGATGCGGGCGATGTCAACGGAGGTAAACCCGGCCTCTTCCAAGCGCGCGGCACGTTTGGCGTGGGTGCGTTTGGACCCCAAAGCTCCGATGTAGAAGGCATCCGAGCGTAGGGCAATTTCAAGGACGGGATCGTCGAGCTTGGGATCATGGGTAAGCAATACAAGGGCGGTGCGCGTATCGAGGCCAATCTTTGCAACGGCGTCTGCGGGCCAGTCGTTCAGAATGCGCTGCCCCGGAAAGCGCGCCGCGCTTGCGAAACTATCACGCGGATCAAGCAGCACGGGATCGTAGCCTGCCATTTGTGCCATAGGCATGAGCGCCTGCGCGATATGGACCGCACCGACAACGATCATGCGCAGGGGCGGATTGTGAATGGCAATGAAGCGGCGTGTGCCCTCCTCAAAACCGGAGCGGTCCATGGCGAACCGCTGGGTGAATCCGTTCATATGCAGCGCGCGGGTGTTTGTGGCGAGATCAACATCATAAGCGACGGGCTGGCGGGCGGCGCGTGCACTGATCAGATCGGCAAGCATTTGCTCGGGCAGAACCGCGCCAACGGGTTCGATCAGGATGCGGATTGTGCCCCCGCAGGCAAGGCCAACGGCGAAAGCATCACCATCAGAGACGCCGAATTCCAACTCGCGCGCATCGCCCATGGCAATGCTTTCAATGGCGTCAACGATCACCGCGCCCTCGACGCAGCCGCCCGAAACCGAGCCGACAATCTCGCCCTGCCCGTTAATCGCGAGCTGGCTGCCGACGCGGCGCGGGGCGCTGCCCCATGTCTCGATCACCGTGGCAAGCGCCGCGCCCGTGCCCGCGCGATGCCACGCGAGGGCCTGCTCGGGGATCAGATCGAATGTCGGCTCGCTCATTTGGTTTGCTCCATGGATATCGCGCGCATCAGGCGGGACTTTTCACCTGTGTCATTTGCGTTTGAGAGAGCCTGCGCCAAATCCTCCAGAGAGGCAATGGAGTGGCCCGCGCGAAAACTGTCGACGTGCGGGAGCATGGCGCGGATGCCTTGGGCCTTGGGGGCAAATTCGCTCCAGCGCAGCAGCGGGTTGAGCCAGATCAGCCGTTTGCTTGACAGATGCAGGCGCTGCATTTGCGCGGCAAGGCGATCGGGTTCGCCGCGATCTAGGCCGTCAGTGATGAGCAGTACCAGCGCGCCCTGCCCCAGAACGCGGCGCGACCAGTCCTTGTTGAAACGCTCGATGCACTCGCCGATACGCGTGCCGCCCTCCCAATCCTGCGCCTCTGCGCCCGCGGTAGCAAGCGCGGCGTCCACATCGCGCTGCTTCAGGTGACGGGTGATATTGGTGAGGCGGGTGCCAAAGGTGAAGGCGTGGACCTGCGCCCAGCCTGCGCCTTTGTCGTTGGACACCGCGTGCAGGAAATGCAGCACGAGGCGGGAATACTGGCTCATGGAGCCGGAAATATCGCAGAGCACCACGAGGTTGGGCCAGCGGATGCGGCGCGATTGTTTAGACAACGATTGAATTTCGCCGCCGCGTCGCATGGAGGCGCGCATGGTGGCGGCAAAGTCGATGCTGGAGCCGGAGGCATCGCTGCGCAGGCGGCGCGATTTCAGGGGCGCAACAGGGAGTTTGAGCTGAGCGAGAATGCGTTTGGCCTGCGCCACTTCGTCGGTGCTCATCTGCTCGAAATCAAGGGAGCGCAGACGTTCTTCGGAGGACATGGTGAGCGATGTGTCGATCTCGATCTCGGTGCCCTCGTCCTCAGCGCTCTCGGGCTGTGGCGCGTCGCGGTTGGCACCGTCAAGCAGCGCCTCGGCGGCGCGCTTTTCCGCTGCTTTGGCTGGCTTTTCCTCCTGCACGCCCCGGATCGCAGGGAGCATCATCGCCATCATGTGCTCCATAAAACGCGGATCGCGCCAGTAGAGCCGGAAGACCTGGGAGAAGACCGCACGGTGTTCAGGGCGGCTTACGAAGCAGGCTTGCAAGGTCCAGAAAAAATCGCGCCTGTCGGTGAAGCCTGCCACTTCGACCGCGTGGATCGCGTCGATGACGCGGCCCGGACCGATGGGCAGACCAGCCTTGCGAAGTGCGCGCGCAAAATAGGTAATATTTGCCGCAAAGCGCGGGTTTTCGGGGAGTTCAAGAGGAATGTGTTCAACCATGGATCGAGGCTGGGGGTTTCACACCCCCAGACCCCCGTGAGGTATTTCTGGACCAAAGAAGCATTAGAGGGTTTCCAAGGATTGTTTGGCATCATCCAAGATGCGTTTGGCTTCCGAGCCTTGCAATTGCGCGATGTCATCCTGGTATTTCAGGATCGCCCCAAGCGTGTCGGCAATGACTTCGGGGCTGAGGGTCAGTACATCGAGCGCGAGCAGGCATTTGGCCCAGTCGATGGTTTCCGCCACGCCCGGTTTCTTGAACAGGTCTTCTGTGCGCAACCTTTGCACGAAAGCGACGATTTCGCGCGACAGGTTTTCGCTGGCTTCGGGCGCTTTGGCGGTGAGGATTTCCATTTCGCGCTCGAAATTGGGGTAGTCCACCCAATGATAAAGGCAGCGGCGTTTCAGCGCATCGTGGATTTCGCGGGTGCGATTTGATGTCAGAATCACGATGGGCGGCTCAGGCGCTTTGATCGTGCCGAGTTCGGGGATAGTGACCTGAAAATCGCTTAGAGCTTCCAGAAGGAACGCCTCGAATGGCTCATCGGTGCGGTCCAACTCGTCGATCAAGAGCACAGGCGCGCCGCCTGCCTGCGGGCGCATCGCATCAAGGAGCGGGCGTTCGATCAGGAATTCTTCGGAAAACAGATCAGAAGTGAGAGATTTGCGATCCACGCCGCCTGTGGCCTCGGCGCTGCGAATGGCGATCATCTGCGCGGCAAAGTTCCACTCATAGACTGCGCTGGAGGCATCGAGCCCTTCATAGCATTGCAGGCGGATCAGCTTGCGGCCCAGCGCGATGCTGAGCGCCTTGGCGATTTCGGTTTTGCCGACGCCCGCCTCGCCCTCAAGAAACAATGGCCGCCCGAGACGCAGGGACAGAAATACTACCGTCGCAAGATCGCGCCCGCAGACGTATCCGGCGCTGCCCAGCGCCTTTTGCACATCGTCAATACTGTCCATCGCCTGTTCCTTTTCCATCGATTCGCAAAGCCCCCTGCCAAGACATGAGCACGCCATTTTCCCAATCCTGCCCCAATTCGCAGGCAGATTGCCAGCAAGAGGTCCGCAAAAGACGGGCCGTTTCGAGACGTGCAGGAGCTAAGTCGATGCAAGAGCCACTTCATATGCTGGATCAATCGCTGGCCGGGCAAACCGGCGCAGCCTGGCTGTCCGCGCTCGAAGATATTGCCGACGAGGCCGGATATTTCCAACCCCTAAGCGCACGCCATAACGCAGCGTTCATCGACGCAGGCAAAACCCTGCTGGTGACGTTCGAGACGTTGCAGTCAGTGCAATCGACAAGCAGCGAAGCGCATCCTGTGGGTTTCGAGATGGTACGCGAAGAAGGTTGGTCGCTGTTGAGTTTCTTTTGCGAGGGCCAGACTTGGTTTCGCGATCCGGCAGTTTACCGCTATTTCGACCGCCTGATAGATGACGGCTTTTTCGAGGATTTCGAACAGGTTATCTTTTATGGCGCAGGATCATGCGGTTATGCCGCCTGCGCCTATTCGGTTGCAGCGCCCGGCGCACAGGTTCTGGCCCTGAGCCCGCAAGCCACGCTAGATCCACGCGTCAGCGAGTGGGACGAGCGGTTTCGCCGCATGCGCCGGATCAGCTTTACGGACCGCTATGGCTATGCGCCCGACATGCTTGACGCAGCAGAGCGTGCGACGGTGATCTACGATCCACGGGTCGAGATGGACGCGATGCACGCCGCGCTATTCACGCGCTCTAACGTGGACAAACTGCGTATGCCCTATTTCGGGGCAGCGCTCGATATCCAGATGATGCGCCTCGATATCCTTTATGCCCTGCTTGGCGCGATTGGCGCGGGCGAGAATGTGTCAGCCGAGTTCTACAGATTGCACCGCCAGCGCCGCATGGATCGCAACTATTTGCGCGCTATCTTAGGTGATATGGAAGATGCGAAACGCTGGAGCCTTGCACGGGCAATCTGCGATCATGCTGCTAAGGCGCTGAATGCGCCGCGCTTCAAGAAACGCGGCGAGCAGATTGCCGCCTTGCAAGCTGCAGAAACCAGCGCTCCGACAAGTTAAGGCCGGCATGCGCGCTGCCTCTGTCGCGGTCTATTCTCCTTGCCTATTTTCCGGTGATACGCGCGAGCAGTGGCTTGCGCGCCACGCCAATCGCCGCAGACAGGCACAGCAAGACCGGATAGCTGTCGACCCCGATCAACAGCAAGATCATCGCAACCCCTGCAAGGCAAAGCGCGAAACTGGCCAGCGTGATTTCCTCAGCGCCTAGGGTGATGCCCGCTTTCGCAAGCAGATCGCCGATGCGCACGCTTGCTTGCCCGAAGAATACTCCGACACAGAACCCTGCAATCAACGTCACGATCATACCGACACTCCCTCCGGGTCTACCCGATGCTCCCAGCGTACTATGCACTCTGTTCTACAGCCCGCCGCAGACTTGCGCAAACCACAAGGGGCGGTGTATGCGAGCGGGCATGACAGATAGCCTCACACTCCGCCGCCCCGACGACTGGCACCTTCATTTGCGCGACGGCGATATGCTGCGCGCGGTGCTGCCGGAAACTGCCCGCCATTTCGCGCGTGCCATCATCATGCCCAACCTTGTGCCCCCCGTGGTCACAGGCGCGGATGCGCTGGCATATCAAGCGCGCATCTTGGCCGCTTTGCCCGATGGTATGATGTTCGAGCCGCTGATGACGCTCTACCTGACGGAAGACACCGATCCGGACGATATGCGCGCCGCCCATGCGAGCGGTCTTATCAAAGCGGTGAAACTCTATCCCGCAGGCGCGACGACCAATTCCGCCAGCGGCGTGCGCGATTTTGCGCGCGTGCAGCCTGTGCTGGACGCTATGGCCGAGATCGGCCTGCCACTGTGCCTACACGGCGAAGTCACCGATCACGACGTTGACATCTTTGACCGCGAGGCTGTGTTCATCGACAAAATCCTCGATCCGCTGCGCCGCGCGACCCCGGGCCTCAAGGTCACGATGGAACATATCACCACCAAGGACGCGGTCGATTACGCGCGCGCGCAGGATGACAGCCTCGGCGCCACGATCACCACGCATCACCTTGTAATCAACCGCAACCACATCCTCGTGGGCGGGATCAAACCGCATTACTACTGTCTGCCCGTCGCCAAACGCGAAGAGCATCGCCTCGCTTTGGTGGAGGCCGCTACGTCTGGCGAGGCGCGCTTCTTCCTTGGCACTGATAGCGCACCCCATTCCGATGATCTCAAGGAAAACGCTTGCGGCTGCGCGGGCTGCTTCACCGCGACCAACACCATGTCGATCCTTGCCGAGGTGTTCGAGGCTGCGGGCGCGCTCGACAAGCTGGAAGCCTTCGCTTCTCTCAATGGCCCCGCGCACTACGGCCTGCCCGTCAATCAGGACACCATCACCCTGCGCAGAACGCCCGCCAGCTACCCCGAGAAAATCATCACCGGCGTTGGCGAGGTCACGGTCTTCGACCCCGGCTTCCCCCTGAATTGGTCGGTCTTGCCTTCTTCGGTCTAAAAATACCTCGGGAGAGCGCGAGAGGGCTGGCCCTCTCGCCCCCGCACTCACAAAACGAGCCACATCATGATCCCATCTAGCTATCCCCCCCGCGAAGAAATCGCCCGTCTCACAGCCCGCATGCTGCTGGAAATCAAGGCGGTGCATTTCAATGCTGCCGAGCCGTTCATTCTCGCCTCCGGCCTGCCCAGTCCGACCTATATTGATTGCCGCAAACCGAACTCCTACCCGCGTATCCGCTCGGCGCTGATGGACTTCATGACCGTCACCGTCATGCGCAATGCGGGCTTTGAGGCGTTCGACAATATCGCAGGCGGAGAAACCGCAGGCATTTCTTTTGCGGCACTCGTGGCCGAGCGTATGGCGCTTCCCATGACTTATGTGCGTAAAAAGCCCAAGGGCTACGGGCGCGGCGCACGCATCGAGGGCGATATGAGTGAGGGCCAGCGCGTGCTGCTGGTGGAAGACCTCACGACTGACGGCGGCTCCAAACTTAGCTTCGTCGATGCGATTCGCGAAACCGGGGCCACCTGCGCCCATACCGCTGTGATCTTTTATTACGATATTTTCCCCGAAACCGAAAAGACGCTCGGCGATCACGGCGTCACACTGCATCATCTGTGCACGTGGTGGGATGTTCTGGCCGAGGCCAAGGCGCAAAATACCTTTGATACCGCCACTTTGGACGCCGTCGAGGCCTTCCTCAATGATCCGCGCGCCTGGCAAGAGGCCAACAAAAAGGGCTAGGTCCGATCCCGATTGCAGATCAGGGCGCGCGCTTTGCCGCGCCCTTTTTCTTTTGCATCATCTAGCGGGCAACACAGGCGAAAACCCAATATCTTGTGGAACTTCACCCACAAGTAGGTTATCCACAGAAACATACAATTTGCATGTCCCGCGCTGGTTTTTGTATCAGATCACTCGGGATATCGAAGGTGAGTTATGAACGAAATTGCGTCGATCAATCAAACGCAGGTGGATATTGCCGCCGCTGAAACCATGCCCAACTCGATCGAGGCAGAGCAGCAGCTCTTGGGCGCGATCCTGACCAATAACGACATCTATGACCGCGTCGCGTCGATTATCCTGCCACGTCATTTCTATGACCCCGTGCACCAGCGTATTTATGAGGTCGCAGCAGCGCGTATTTCAAAGAACAACCTCGCCTCTCCTGTCACGCTCAAGGCGTTTCTGGAGGATGATGAAGGCCTCAAGGAACTCGGCGGCCCCACGTACCTCGCGCGCCTTGCGGGCGCTGCGATTTCCGCGTTTGCCGCGCGCGATTATGCGCAGATCATCTATGACCTTGCGATCCGCCGCGAACTTATGGGGCTTGGCCGCGACATTGCTGCCAAAGCCGCGCATGTTGATGTGGCTTCCGAGCCAGCCGAGCAAATCGTCGAGGCAGAGCAAGCGCTCTATAAGCTGGCGGAAAAGGGCAGCGCGGATAGTGGGTTTCAATCTTTCTTGCGCGCGATCACCGATGCGGTGAACGTCGCCAACGCCGCCTACGAGCGCGGCGGCGGCATGGCGGGCATTTCTACCGGCCTTGTCGATCTGGACAAGATGCTGGGTGGCCTGCACAAATCCGACCTTCTAATTCTCGCGGGTCGCCCGTCCATGGGTAAAACCTCGCTTGCCACAAACATTGCGTTCAACGTCGCAAAAGCCTTTCGCCACGGCAAACTCGCCGATGGCACAGAGGGCGCAGTGGATGGCGGAGTGGTCGGCTTTTTCTCACTGGAAATGAGCGCGGAGCAGCTTGCAGGACGTATCCTATCCGAGGCTTCTGAAATTTCGTCGCACAAGATTCGCCAAGGCGATATGGAAGAATTCGAATTCCGCCGCTTTGTCGAGGCCGCCAAAGAGCTGGAAGCCTGCCCGCTCTATATCGACGACACAGCCGCGATCCCGATTGCCCAACTCTCCGCGCGTGCGCGCCGCCTCAAACGGACCCACGGGCTTGATGTGCTCATCGTAGATTATCTTCAGCTGGTGCGCGGTACGTCAGAGAACCGCGTGCAGGAGATTGGCGAGATTTCCATGGGCCTCAAGGCGATTGCTAAGGAATTGCAAATCCCGGTGATCGCCCTGTCGCAGTTGTCGCGCCAAGTCGAGAACCGCGAAGACAAGCGCCCGCAACTTTCGGATTTGCGCGAATCCGGCTCGATTGAGCAGGATGCGGATGTGGTGATGTTCGTGTATCGCGGCGAGTATTACAAAGAGCGCGAAAAGCCTGACGACAATAACCTTGAGGCGATGGCTGCATGGCAGGACGAAATGGCGCGCTTGCATGGCAAGGCGGATGTGATCATTGGCAAACAGCGCCACGGCCCGATTGGCAATGTCGAGCTGAGCTTTGAAGCCCAATTCACCCGCTTTGGAAACCTTGCGAAATCATGGCAGGTCGGCAATGACGACACGAGCTTCTAGATAACCGCGCAGCTAACCGAACCCCTTGATGGCTTTCGCGGCGCTTTCTTTCCAAGAAAGCGCTAGCGCCGTGCCGCTTGTGCGATCTCATCAGCGCCAAGCCCATATTTTGCGGCAAAGCGCATCCGCGCGGACACCAGACGTGGGTCATCAGGGCGCAGTCCCAGTGTTCGGATAAACTCCATACGCTGCTGCGCTTTAAGCGCGCCGTGCGCAATCGCCGTGCCCTGTGCGCGGTCGATAATCTCCCCGCCCGGCGAGACATGGAACCATTTGGAAAAGTCGCGAAAGTGATGCTGGTTGTGAAGCCTTGTGACGCGGCGCGCCAAGGCTCCTTTCGGAATATTGAGATGCGCGCTCATGTGGAACCACTCATAGCCGAGAAACGTCGCAACGCCGCCTACAGGCACAATGGCGATCGCGATCCAGAGCGCAGACGCCACGCCAAACAGCGCAAGAACGCCCCAAAGCGCGAGGAAGTTGAACGCAAGCATCGGCAACGCCACCCAGATCGGCACGAAGAACAACTTCTCGTTGGTGGGGAAGTCGTGATGCCCGTAATGCGCGCGGTAGAGCAGATCGAAGGCCCATTGCCGCTGCGGCGGCGCAAGGTGAAAAATGTGGCGGTGCAAATTATACTCGTTGAGATATTGCGCCACGATCCCCAGCGGCACGAAACCCCATGCCCAAAGCGGGCCAAACAGACCGAGCACAATCGCACCAAACCCGCAAACGCCCGTCATGAGCACAATGCAGGGGTGACGCATCAAGATCGCAAGCCGTGTCATCCGATACCTCCTCGCCCCGCGCCAATTTTCTTGCGGCGCACGCTTTTGAATGCCACGCTAGCATAGCTTTGCAAAAGCGCCAGTGGGAGGGGTTTTATGAAACGACGTCATTTCCTAGCCGCCAGCGCAGCCCTACCCTTTGCGAGGTCCGCTATGGCCAGCCAACCTTTGCATGTGCGCCCCGAAGACGGCCCCCATGAAGCGACGTTCATGATGTGGCCCGCGAGCCGCGCAGTGCATCCAGAGCGCGCGTTCCTTGATATCTTGCAGAGCACCATCGCCGATATCGCCAATACGATCGCCGCTTTCGAGCCGGTGATCCTATTGGCTGCGCCAAGTGATCAAGCGCGGGCAAAGCAAATGCTAAGCGCTAAGGTCACGCTTTGGGATATCCCCACTGACGACCTTTGGGCGCGCGATGCAGGGCCGCTTGTGGCGCACCGTGGATCAAGCCGCGTGGTGAGTCACATCAAATTCAACGGCTGGGGCAACAAACAGGTTCACACGCACGACGGCGCTCTCGCTGGTGCCATTGCAAACCGCCTCGGCTTTGATCTTCTGGACAGCGGTCTCTTTGGCGAAGCGGGCGGCGTGGAACATGACGGGCATGGGCTGTTGATGGCGCATGAAAGCTCTTGGGTGAACGAAAACCGCAATCCCGGTCTTAGCTGCGCAGAGGTAGAGCGCCGTCTGCTCAAAGCCTTTGGCGCAGAGCGGATGATCTGGGCGCAGGGCGTGCGCGGCGAGGATATCACCGATTATCATATCGATTCCCTTGCGCGTTTCACAGGGCCGAACCGCGTGTTGATCAACCTGAGCGACAATCCTGATTGGGAGGACCCGTTCCACGTGGCCGCCTATGAGACCTACGACAATCTGAAGGCGGCAGGGGTCGATCTGGAGGTCATTCCAGAGCCAAGCTATCGGCGCGTGAAAGACGTCGAATTCGTTGCCTCCTACGCCAACTACTATGCCTGTAACGGCGCCGTGATCGCGGCGCAGTTTGGAGATGCCGAGACTGACGAAATCGCCCGCGAAGCGCTTGTGCGCCATTATCCGGGGCGTGAGATCGTGACCCTGAACGTCGATGCGCTTGGCGAAGTCGGCGGCGGTATTCACTGTGCCACCCAGCAACTCCCGAGCGCCTGATGAACAGCATTCCCGTCCTTGATCTGAACGCCCCCGATATCGAGCGCGCCTTTTTCAAAGCCTATAGCGAGGTGGGTTTTGCCTATCTCGTCGGGCATGGTATTTCGGCTGAATTGCGCAGAGCACTGTTTGACGCCTCGCGCCGCTTTCATGCGCTGGATATGGCGAAAAAACAACGGATCAAGGTCGATCACACCCATCGCGGCTATATCGGGATCGACACCTCCACCGATGTGACCACGACACTGGCAAACGTGACCAAGCCCAACCAATCGGCCAGCTTTATGATGATGCGCGAGGACGCGGCGATTGATCCGGCGATATATCTGTCGGGGCCGAACAAATGGCCCGAACTCAGCGGTTTTCGCAAAACCCTGGAGCGCTACAACAGCGAGATGTGCGCGCTGGCGGATCGCACGCTGCGTATCGCTTTGCGCGCGTTTGGCGCGCAAGACACGGCGATGCAGATGTTCGCGCCGCCAACCACATGGCTGCGCCTTTTGCACTACCCGCCCCTGCCCGAAAGCGCGCCCGACGATCTCTACGGCTCTGCGCCGCACACGGATTTCGGCGCGTTGACCTTTCTGGCCACCGACGATGTAGGCGGCTTGCAGGTTCTATCGCCTGCGGGCACTTGGATCAACGTGCCGCCGCGCGCAGATGCCTTTGTGGTAAATGTAGGCGATATGCTGCACCGGATGTCGAACGGCGCGCTGCGCTCGACGCCGCACCGCGTGATCAACAAAACGGGGCGCGAGCGCTATTCCTGTCCCTTCTTTTATGATCCAAATGTGAGTGCGGATATCGCGCCGCTGATTGGCGCGCCAAAGTTCGAGCCACTGAATTTCGGGGCATTTTTGCGCTCTGAACTGGAAGCCAGCTATGACGCCCACAAGCCGGCCGGTACAGACGCATAAGCTGACTGAGCCGAAATGGGTAGGACAATGAGGCAGGCGCGGCCCTCATCACCAACTTGGTGCTTTCCATGCAGTATCCCGAGTATTCTGATTCCGGATGCTTGGATAAATTGCAGCCGCGGCCTGTGCCCAATTGCCCGAGAGCCGTAAGCGCCGCAGCTTTTACTCTTGACGCGCGAGCCTGCCGTGCGAAACACCTTAGGGATGAGCACAGGCACTTTAACAATCGATCTGGGCGCGATGGCTGCGAACTGGTCTGCCCTCGACGCGATGAGTACAGCCGAAACAGGCGCGGTCGTGAAGGCCGACGCCTATGGCACCGGCATCGGGCGCGCCGCGCGCCGCCTTGCACAGAGCGGTGCGCGCAAATTCTTCGTCGCCGTTGCAGAGGAAGGCGCGGATATCCGTCAAGCGCTGGGGCCGGAGCCGGAGATTTACGTGCTCTCGGGGCATATGTCTGGCGATACCGACACGATCGCCGATCTGGCACTGATCCCGCTTCTAAGTTCCATCGATCAGATGCTGCGCCATTTCGAAGCGCTGCCCGGCACGCCCTTTGGCATTCAGCTTGATACGGGCATGAACCGCCTTGGCATGGAAGCGGGCGAGTGGAGCGCAGTGCGCTCGCTCGTCGTGCCGCAGGGGCCGAAGCTGATCATGTCGCATCTGGCCTGCGCGGACGAGCCCGAGCACGAGATGAACGCGCGGCAACTGGCGGCGTTTCACGAGATGAGCGATGGCATTGACGCGCCCCGCTCGCTGGCGGCGACGGGGGGGATCTTGCTGGGGCGCGAGTATCATTTCGACGTGACCCGCCCCGGCATCGGGCTTTATGGCGGGCTGCCGTTCTTCGACGCCGCGCCTGCGGTGTCGCTGCATCTACCGGTGATCCAGACCCGCGACGTGCTGGCGGGGGAAAGCGTTGGCTATGGCAACACATGGATCGCAGCGCGTGACAGCCGGATTGCGACGGTCTCGAGCGGCTATGCGGATGGCATTTTGCGGGCGCTGGGGCCAAAGACGCAGCTATTTGCCAATGGCACGCCCGTCCCCATCGCGGGGCGCATATCGATGGACAGCATTTGCGTCGACGTCACTGACGCACGCGAGATGCCCGGCGCGCTTGAAGTGATCGGACCGCACCAATCGGTGGACACGCTGGCGGGCAATGCCGGCACGATCGGCTATGAAATCCTGACCTCGCTCGGCGCGCGCTATGCGCGGCGGTACGTGGGATGAGCCTGCTGCTTAATCCCCTCGCAGTGCTTGGCGCTGCAACGCTTGGCATGCTCGCGGCGCTCGGGCGCATTTCAATCTACGGATTCAGCACACTGCGCCACATGTTTCGCCGCCCCTTTTATGTCAAGGAACTTGGCATTGCGCTGATGCAAGTGGGATGGCTATCCCTACCCGTTGTCGGCCTCACCGCGATCTTCACGGGCGGCGCGCTGGCCTTGCAAATCTACGCGGGCGGCGCACGCTTCAATGCCGAGGCCGTGGTGCCGCAGATTGTCGCCATCGGCATGGTGCGCGAACTTGGCCCCGTTTTGGTCGGCTTGATGATTGCGGCGCGCGTGACCTCCTCCATTGCCGCTGAAATCGCGACGATGAAAGTGACCGAGCAGATTGACGCGCTTGTCACGCTTTCGACCCATCCAATGCAATACCTCACGGTGCCGCGCGTGTTGGCAGGCTTGATCTGCGTGCCGATCTTGGTGGGCGTTGGCGATATTATCGGTATCCTGGGCGGATATGCAGTGGCGACGGGCACGCTGGGCTTCAACGCCTCGACCTACATAGTGAACACTGTTGACTTTCTGGAGCTACGGGATGTGTTCTCGTCCCTTGCCAAGGGCGCGGTATTTGGCGTGATTGCAACGCTCATGGGCTGCTATTACGGCATGAACTCGGGGCGCGGCGCGCAAGGCGTGGGCGCTGCGACCAAAGGCTCGGTCGAAGCGGCAGCGATCTTGATTTTGGCCGCGAATTTCGTTCTGACGGGGGTGTTCTTCTCGGTATGATCACGCTCTCTAATGTCAAAAAATCCTTCGGCGACAACCACGTCCTGCGCGGCGTCGATCTGGAGATCGCGCGCGGCACGTCGATGGTGATTATCGGCGGTTCCGGCACGGGAAAATCCGTGGCGTTAAAATGCGTACTTGGCCTCGTGACGCCCGACAGCGGCGTGATTATGGTCGATGGTCAGGACGCCGCCAAAGCCGAGCGCGATGCCTTTCTCGCCCGCTTCGGGATGCTGTTTCAGGGCGGCGCCTTGTTCGATAGCCTGCCCGTCTGGCAGAATGTTGCATTCCGTTTGATGCGCGGCGCGCTGAAGCGGCCCAAGGACGAAGCACGCGAGATTGCAATTGAAAAACTGCGCCGCGTGGGTCTCAAGGCGGATGTCGCCGATCGCCTGCCTGCGGAGCTTTCGGGGGGCATGCAAAAGCGCGTCGGCCTTGCGCGCGCGATTGCCGCCGAGCCGGAGATCATCTTTTTCGACGAGCCGACAACGGGCCTCGATCCGATCATGTCGGGCGTGATCAACGATCTGATCCGCGAAATCGTGGTGGAAATGGGCGCGACCGCAATGACGATTACCCATGACATGAGCTCTGTACGCGCGATCGCCGATCATGTGGCGATGTTGCACGACGGAGTTATCCAATGGACCGGCCCCGTAGGCGATATGGACAATGCAGGCGATCCCTATCTGGATCAATTCATTCATGGACGCGCAAACGGGCCGATTGAATCGGTGCGCTGAACTGCGCGCACGAATTTTCTCGGAAATTCGAAGTCCCTCCCCACTTGCAACGCGTTGCATTTACCGCCACCTTGGTTTCAGTAGGCATAATCGAGGCGACCTGCACGTGAGCAATTTCAGCACGCTTTTCGAGCCAAACTACACGATCCTCACATTCTTGATGATCAAGACTTTCCTATATATCGAATTCATCGGCGCGTTGGCCCTGATCCGCGTCTTCAGCGCCAAAGGCCCCTCGCGTATTGCGGCGCTTGGCGCTTTCACGATCGCGTTTGTCGGGATCGCCGCGAAATATGTGCCGCCCCTCGCCAGTTTGAGCGGAACAGACATCGCGCGCCTCGCATCGCAGATCATCAACCAGGGCGTGATCACTGCAGGATCGGGCATGGCGCTGCCTGTGGCCGTGACGTTCCTGTTCGCGCTGTCGTGGCGCATGCAGGGACGGCGCTGGTGGGCGCTGGATGCGCTGCACCTGATCGCCGCGCTCGGCTTTTTCGGGCTTTGGGCGATCACGCAACTATGAAATTGCTCAAACTGCTCAACCTCGCGCTGCTGATCGCCTTTCCAGTCGCATGGTTCGCCCCCTTGATGCGCGCCGGGATTTTACCCCTGTTCGGCCTTAGCGAAATAAGCATAATTTCAGGGCTGCAAAGCCTTTGGAGCAGTGATGTTTTTCTTGCGCTGCTCGTTACCTTCTTTGCGCTGTTCGCGCCTTATGTGAAAACGCTCGGGTTGGCCTTGGTGCATTTCGATCTGCTCAGCGCGCGCGCCCTGCCTGCGCTGGCGATCCTTGGCAAACTGGCTATGGCGGATATCTTCTTGATCGCGGTTTATATCACCGTCTCCAAAGGCATCGGCGTCGGGCGGATCGAGACAGCTTGGGGGCTTTATCTGTTCTCGGGCTGTATTTTGCTGCAATTGGCCTTGGGAATGCTTACAAAAAAGCGGAACAAGATGAGAACATCCAATTGACGCGGCGGTTGCACTCGGCCAAAAGACAGTATGGCTAAAAAACCTTCATTCTCTTGTAACGAATGCGCAAACATCACCTCGAAATGGTCAGGGCGCTGCGAGGCGTGCGGCGCGTGGAATTCCATCGTCGAGGATGCCGGCCTTAGCAGCAGCGGCCCTGCAAAAGCGGGCCTTGGTACGGTGCGCGGACGCGCGGTGCAACTTACCGACCTCAGCACCGAAGAAGCCCCGCCCGCGCGCACGCTCTCCGGCCTCAACGAGCTTGACCGCGTGCTCGGCGGTGGATTGGTACCCGCCTCTGCCACGCTTGTCGGCGGGGACCCGGGGATCGGAAAGTCCACACTTTTGCTACAGGCCGCCGCACAATTCGCCAATATGGGCCTCAAGACAATCTATGTCTCGGGCGAGGAATCCAGCGCGCAAATCCGCATGCGTGCGCAGCGCCTTGGCCTCACAAACGCGCCTGTGCAACTGGCTGCGGAAACCAATTTACGCGATATCCTGACGACGCTGGAAATCGAAAATCCGCAACTGGCAATCATCGATTCGATCCAGACCATGTGGTCCGACAGCGTCGGCTCTGCCCCCGGCTCTGTAGCTCAGGTGCGCGCAGCCGCCCATGAGCTGACCAGTTTCGCCAAGCGGCGCAACATGGCGGTGATCCTTGTGGGCCACGTCACCAAAGATGGCCAGATCGCAGGGCCTCGCGTCGTCGAGCATATGGTCGATACCGTACTTTATTTCGAGGGTGAGCGCGGGCATCAATTCCGCATTTTGCGCGCGGTCAAGAACCGCTTTGGCCCCTCCGATGAAATCGGTGTGTTCGAGATGACGGGCATGGGGCTGGCGCAGGTCACCAACCCCTCCGCGCTGTTCCTGAGCGAACGCGGCACGCCCTCGCCCGGCTCTGTGGTCTTTGCAGGTGTCGAGGGCACGCGCCCGGTTCTGGTCGAGCTGCAAGCGCTGGTCGCCCCCTCGCCCCATAGCCAGCCACGCCGCACGGTCGTGGGCTGGGACGGGGGACGCCTTGCGATGATTCTCGCGGTACTCGAGGCGCGCGTCGGCATCCCCTTCACGGGGCTTGATGTCTATCTCAACGTAGCAGGCGGCATGAAAATTTCAGAGCCAGCGGCCGATCTTGCCGTCGCCGCTGCACTTTTAAGTGCGCGAGAAGACGCCGCTTTACCCGCTGAGACTGTGGTGTTTGGCGAAATCAGCCTGTCAGGGGCGCTGCGCCCTGCCCCGCAATCGGAAAATAGGTTGAAGGAAGCGCAAAAACTTGGTTTTACAGGCGCACTTGCCCCTGCGGGTGGTAAAGGTGTGAAGGTCGACGGAATCACGCTCAATCAAATGAGCGATCTGACGGCTTTTGTGGGTGATGTATTCGGCGCAGGTTAACGCGCCATCATAAATTGGAAGGCGAGCGGACCTATGGAAGGTTTTACCATTATTGACGGAGTCGTCGCGGTAATCATCGTGCTCTCCGCGCTGCTTGCCTATTCGCGCGGCTTCGTGCGCGAAGCCATGGCGATCGCTGGCTGGATCGCCGCTGCGTTCCTCGCGTTCATGTTCGCGCCGCAAGTCGAACCGCTGGTCAAGGAGATCCCCGTGATCGGCGAGTTTCTAGCCGACAGCTGCGAATTGGCGATCATCGCCGCTTTTGCCGTGGTCTTTGCCATTGCATTAATTGTGACCTCGCTGTTCACGCCGCTGTTTTCCTCGCTCGTGCAGCGCTCCGCGCTTGGCGGGATAGATCAGGGCTTTGGCTTTTTCTTCGGCGTTCTGCGGGGCATCCTTTTGATTGCTGTCGCTTTCTTCGTCTATGACACAGTGATCACGCAGCAAGAGATAACAATGGTAGACGAGAGCCGCTCTGCCAAGGTTTTTGCACGCATGACCGGTCAGATCGAGGATCGTAATCCAGAGCAAGCACTTGGCTGGATCACGACGCAGTACGAACAACTCGTCGGCACCTGCGGCGCGCCAGAGTAACGCAGGCCCGACGCTCTTATGAATTGGTGACATGTCTGCGCCGACCCTCTAAGACAGGCGCAACTGCCCCAGGTTCGGATTCGGAGCTAACTCGTGATGCGTAAAATGCCGCCCGCCCATCCTTTTGACTTCGACTATACGCGTGACGATGCGGATGGTGACAAGCTAAAGGAGGAATGCGGCGTTTTCGGCGTCGTTGGCGCAAGCGATGCAGCCAATTTCGTCGCCCTTGGCCTGCATGCGCTGCAACATCGCGGGCAAGAAGCGGGTGGCATCGTCAGCCATGATCCCGAGCAAGGGTTCAACTCGGCCCGCCGTTTTGGCTATGTGCGCGATAATTTCACCAAAGCCTCCCTGATGGAAACGCTCCCCGGTCCGCTTGCAATCGGGCATGTGCGCTACTCCACCGCTGGCTCCAAAGGCGCGGTCATTCGCGACGTACAGCCGTTTTTCGGCGAGTTTTCCATGGGCGGCGCGGCAATTGCGCATAACGGCAACATCACCAATGCCGACGAGCTGCGCAAAGAGCTGATCGAGCGCGGCTCGATCTTTCAAAGCTCGTCCGATAGCGAGTGTATCATTCACCTCATGGCGCGCAGCCTGCAGCGCAATATTCCCGAGCGCATGGAAGATGCTTTGCGCCGCGTGCAAGGGGCCTTCTCTATCGTTGCGATGACGCGCACCAAATTGATCGGAGTGCGCGATCCGCTTGGCGTGCGCCCTCTCGTGCTCGGCAAGCTGGAAGGAAACGGCTGGGTTCTTAGCTCGGAAACCTGCGCACTCGATATCATAGGCGCGGAATATGTACGCGAGATTGAACCGGGTGAAATGGTGGTGATCACTGCATCGGGCGGCGTCGAGAGCCATTTCCCGTTCCGCCGCCAAGCCTCGCGCTTTTGCATCTTTGAACATGTTTATTTCTCGCGACCTGACAGTATTATCGGCGGGAAATCCGTCTATGAAACGCGCCGCCAGATTGGCGTTGAGCTGGCCAAGGAAAGCCCCGTGGATGCGGATCTCGTCTGCCCTGTGCCAGACAGCGGCACGCCAGCGGCGATCGGCTTTAGCCAGGAAAGCGGCATTCCTTATGCGATGGGCATCATCCGCAATCAATACATGGGCCGCACGTTTATCGAGCCAACGGAATCCATCCGCAACATGGGTGTGCGCCTGAAACTCAACGTGAACCGCGCGCTGATAAGAGGCAAACGGGTGATCCTTGTGGACGACAGTGTTGTGCGCGGCACGACTTCGCGCAAGATCAAGGAAATGATCCTCGATGCTGGCGCCGCCGAAGTGCATTTCCGCATTGCCTCGCCCCCGACCGCATGGCCGTGCTTTTACGGCGTCGATACACCGCAGCGCGAAAAACTTCTGGCGGCGACGATGACGGAAGAAGAAATGCGCGTGCACCTTGCCGTGGACAGCCTCAAATTCATCTCGCTCGACGGGCTCTACCGCGCCGTGGGCGAGGCCGAGGGGCGCAATGCCAAATGCCCGCAATATTGCGATGCGTGTTTCTCGGGCGACTACCCCGTCAAGCCAACAGATCAAATCACCAAAGGGTTCGAGTTGAAGGCCGCAGAGTAACGCAGCCCCTTCCTCTTTCTAGAAATATCGCCGCCGGAGGCATCCAACATGAGCAAAATAGCACTGGTCACAGGCGCATCGCGCGGCCTTGGGTTTGCAATCGCGGAGGCGCTCGCCGCTTCGCATCATGTCGTCGCAGTGGCGCGCACCACCGGCGCGCTCGAAGACCTTGACGACCGCATTCAGGCGGCAGGTGGCCAAGCCACGCTTGCGCCGATGGACATCACCAATGAGGGCGCGATGGCGCAGCTCTGCCGCTCGATCTATGATCGTTGGAGCAGCATTGACCTGTGGGTGCATTGCGCGGTGCATGCCGCGCCCCTAACGCCCGCCGCACATATCGACCCAAAGGATTGGGCGAAATCCATGTCGATCAACGCGACCTCCATGGGCACTCTTATTCCCTATATCGCTCCTTTGCTTGGTGCGAGCGGCACGGCAATGTTCTTTGACGATCAGACCACGGGCGACAAGTTCCATGGCTGTTATGCGGCCTCTAAAGCGGCGCAGATCACACTGGCGCGTTCTTGGGCGCGCGAGAGCACCAACACAGGCCCGCGCGTTCTTGTCGAAGTTCCACCCGCCATGTCCACAGCCACGCGCGCGCGCTTTCATCCCGGAGAGGATCGTGCAGCGCTCGCCCATCCACGCGATGTGGCCGCAGGGCTGCTGCCAAAGCTGCTCAGCGCCTAAAGCCTTTACGCATCGCTGCCCCTCCACTATGGATCACCAAAGCGGATAAAGGGGCAGCTATGCGCATTCTGATCACCAATGATGACGGCATCAATGCACCGGGTTTGAAAACCCTTGAGGGCATCGCACATCAGCTTGCGGGCAAGGACGGCGAAGTCTGGATTGTGGCCCCCGCGTTCGAGCAATCGGGCGTTGGTCATTGCATCAGCTACACCCATCCGATGATGGTTTCGCAAATGGACGAGCGGCGCTATGCGACCGAAGGCTCGCCCGCTGATTGCGTGCTGGTGGGCCTGCATGACGTGATGAAAGACACGCGCCCTGATTTGATCCTGTCCGGCATCAACCGCGGCAATAATTCAGCCGAAAACACGCTTTATTCCGGCACCATTGGCGCGGCCATTGAGGGCGCTTTGCAAGGTGTGACCTCAATCGCACTTTCGCAATATTACGGCGTGCACAATGCAGATCTGGAAGACCCGTTCGAGGCCGCTAGCGTGCATGGCGCGGACGTGGTGCGCCGCATTCTGGCGCAGGTTCCAGCCGAGCAAGGCGACTACCAATTGCTGTTCAACGTGAACTTCCCACCGGTTCCAGCAGCAGATGTCAAAGGCGTGAAAGTTGCGCGCCAGGGGCGCCGCCCAGAGGTGTACTTCGGGGTCGAGCCGCATATGTCCCCCTCGGGGCGGCGTTTCTTATGGATCAAAGGCGGAGATCAGCGCGTGCGCCCGAGCGATGGCACGGATGCCGCGGTTAACCTTGATGGCTACATTTCCGTCACCCCCATGCGCGCGGACCTGACGGCAGATGACATGTTGGAGCGCTTTGCAGCAAACCTATGACCGACGCCTCCACCCTCATGCAATTTCTTTACACGTTGCGCTCCAAGGGCGTGACGGACACGCGCGTATTGACAGCAATGGAAAAAGTGGATCGCGCAGCTTTTATTCGTGGTCTGTTTTCCGAGCGCGCCTATGAGGATATGCCCCTTCCCATACCGTGCGGGCAGACGATCAGCCAGCCCTCGGTTGTCGGCCTGATGACGCAGGCCCTGCGCGCAGGGCCGCGTGATACGGTGCTCGAGGTCGGAACAGGCTCTGGCTATCAGGCCGCCGTGCTGAGCCATATCGTGCGGCGGGTTTACACGGTCGATCGCCACAAACGGCTCGTCTCAGAGGCGCGCGAGGTGTTTGACGCACTTGGTTTGAGCAATATAACCGCCTTCACAGCGGACGGATCATATGGTTTGCCCGATCAGGCGCCCTTTGATCGCATACTCGTGACCGCCGCTGCGGAGGATCCCCCGGGGCCACTGCTCGCGCAGCTCAAAGTGGGCGGTGTTATGGTCCTGCCTGTCGGGCAGTCGGACGCGGTGCAAAGTCTGATCCGCGTGACCCGCCATGAAAGCGGCTTTGAATATGACGAGATCCGACCCGTGCGCTTTGTCCCACTTATCGAGGGTCTGGGACGCGACGGATAAATCTGTTATAAGACCTTCAAATTTCAGGACGCTGCGGGCAACGCGGCGCATGTGAGGATATCGAGATGACGATTTTTGCAAGCAGCACTCCCTTGCGCGCGCTTTTGTGTGGCACAGCTTTTCTGGCGCTCAGCGCCTGCGAGGACGGGTTCGATCTGGATATGCGCGGCGGGCTCGGCAACAAATTCGACACCACCGATGCGGCAATCAATGCCACGCAAGCGCGCCCCAGCCCCGATGCACGCGGCGTGATAACCTACTCCAACTATCAGGTTGCGGTGGCGCAGCGCGGCGATAGCGTTGCGGACGTGGCCGCGCGGATCGGCGTGGATGCGGAGGAATTGGCGCGCTACAATGGTCTGTCCTCAAGCACAAAACTGCGCAAAGACGAAGTCTTGGCGCTGCGCAATCCGGTCTCGACACTGCCCGGCGACAGCACAGGCACCGCCCCTGCGCCCGGCGCAGTTGATATCACCGCCCTTGCGCAAGGCGCGATCGACAGCAGCCCCGTCACCACCTCGGCCTTGCCAGCTGCCGCCGCTGCAGGCCCCGAACCGGTACGCCACCGCGTTGCGCGCGGCGAAACCGCCTTTACCATTGCGCGGCTTTATAATGTCTCCGTGCGCTCGCTGGCTGACTGGAACGGGCTCGACAAGGATTTCTCTGTGCGTGAAGGGCAGTATTTGCTGATCCCCGTAGCGCAAAACCAGGCCAGCGCTGCGCCTGCGCCTTTGGCTGCAACCACTTCGCCCGGAACCGGCACGCCCACGCCAACACCGCCCTCCGCGACGCAGCCCCTGCCGCAGGAAGAGACACCCGTCGCCGCCGCGCCAATCGAGACGCCGCCGGCCCCTGAGCTTGAAAAACCCACAAAAGCCGTTGCAGCCGCGCGCATGGGTTTTCCCGTGCAAGGCCCGATCGTGCGTGAGTACACCAAAGGCAAGAATGACGGCATCGGCATCGGCGCGAGCGCGGGAACCCCCGTCAAGGCTGCCGCTGCAGGAACTGTCGCCGCAATTACCGAGAACACGGATAACCTCCCGATCATCGTGGTGAAGCACCCCAACAATCTGTTGACGGTCTATGCCAATGTGGATGGTTTGAAAGTGAAAAAAGGCGATAGCGTTGCGCGTGGTCAGCAGCTTGCCGCAGTGCGTGCTGGAAGCTCTGATTTCCTGCATTTTGAAGTGCGCAAAGGCTTTGATAGCGTCGATCCGCTGCCTTACTTGCAGTAAAAACGATTTTTCTCGAAAAATTGAAGATCAAACTTTCTAGAAAATTTGGGCTCTAGGTGGAAACGCCGTGGCGCCCTGCAAGGTCGCAGAAGAACTGCCACGCCACGCGCCCCGAACGCGCACCGCGCGTGGCTTGCCATTCAATCGCCTCTGCGCGCAGGATTACCGGGTCGATTTCCAAACCAGCCGCGGCGCAATACCCGTCAATCATCGCGAGATACTCATCCTGATCACACGGATGAAAGCCGAGCCACAGACCGAAGCGATCCGAGAGCGAGACTTTTTCTTCAACTGCTTCGCCCGGATTAATGGCGCTGGAGCGTTCATTTTCGATCATATCACGCGGCATGAGATGACGCCTGTTCGACGTCGCATAAAGCAGCACGTTGTCAGGGCGCCCTTCAATCCCCCCGTCCAGCACGGCCTTGAGCGATTTGTAATGTTCATCGTCATGGCTGAAAGAAAGATCATCGCAATAGAGCACAAACCGCTCTTTCGCCTCGCGCAAAAGCGCTAAAAGACGGCCCACGCTCGGCAGGTCTTCGCGTTGCAATTCGACAATCTTGAGCGCGGCACCTTCTTCGATAAGTTGTGCATGGACCGCTTTGACCAGTGAGGATTTACCCATGCCACGCGCGCCCCAAAGCAGCGCGTTATTGGCGGGAAAACCCTTGGCGAACTGACGCGTGTTGGCCAAAAGCGTATCACGAGAACGGTTGATACCCACGAGCAAATCAAGCGGGACGCGGCTCACACTGGCAACAGGCAGCAAGGCATCCGGCGCAGTTTGCCACACGAAAGCCTCTGCCGCTGCGAAATCTGGCGCAGCCAGCGGCGCAGGCGCGAGGCGCTCTAGCGCCGCCGCGATCCGCTCCAGCTCGCTCACTTGCCCTCGTCCTCGTCGAACTCCTTCATCAACGGATCGTCGAATTCTTCCTCATCATCGTCATAATAGCCCTCTTCGCGCAGCTTGTCTTCGCGTTTTCCTTCGACGCGGCGCACGAGGAAAATAGAGATTTCATACAGACCGTAAACCACCGTAAACAGGATCAACTGGGTGATCACGTCCGGCGGTGTCACCAGTGCGGCAAGCAACAAAATACCGACCATCGCGTATTTACGCACCGCGCCAAGGCCATCGGCGCTCACAAGTCCCGCCTTGCCCATCAGGGTTAAAAGCACGGGCAACTGAAAACACATGCCAAAGGCGATGATGAATTTTAGAGTGATATCAAGACTTTCGTTCACCTTACCAAAGAAGGTGATGCGGACCCCGTCGCTGGTTGTTGCGGGGTCGGCCAGCAAACCGCCTGTGGGCGGCAGACCATCGGACGGCGCAATATTGCCCGCAACAGTGGCCAACATGCCCGTAAAGATCGAGCTGACATCCGCAAAGCCCAGAAAGAAGGACATCGCCAGCGGCGTCACCACGAACTGCGCGAAAGACGCACCAAGCAGGAACATAACGGGTGATGCGATCAGGAACGGTAAAAAGGCACCCTGCTCTTTCTTGTAGAGACCGGGCGCAACAAAGCGCCAAAGCTGGAAAGCGATCACAGGAAAGGCCAGAATAAAGCCGAAGACCATCGAAATGCGGAACAAGGTAAACAGATATTCCTGCGGCGATGTATATTGCAGCGTCGGATTGGGATCGCCCAAGTCCCTCAGCGTGTTTTCGATCGGCGCAAGCAGGAACTCCAGAATTGGCTCGGCCACGATGAAGGCCAGAATGATACCAACGACAAAGGCTAGGACGGCGCGGATAAGCCGCGTGCGCAGCTCTGCCAGATGTTCGATCAGCGGGGCGGAGCTGTCCTCGACTTCGTCACTCGTGCTCATTCAGAATCCTTTGCCGGCTTCGCGGCGGTCTTTTTCGTTGCCGGTTTTTTAGCGGCAGTTTTCTTGGCTGCAGGTTTAGCGGCAGGCTTTACTGCCGCTTTCACCGGTGCCTTTTGAGCCGCAGGTTTTTTGGCAACAGCTTTGGTGGCGGCTTTTTTGACAGCGGTTTTGGGCGCGGTCTCTACGGCGGCCTCACTCTTGGCATCAGCCGCGCGCGCAGCTTGCGCCGCGAGGCGCGCTTCAGCGTTTTTCGCCGAAACCTCGTGGATTTTCTTGGCCTGCTCCGCACGTTTTGCCGCCAGCTTGCCGGTTTCGCTATCAGGATCGCCGGACCAGTTTTTCAGATCCTTCGTCGCCTCGTCCCAGCCGTCCAACCCCATGTTTTTGGTGCTGGTCATGTCCTTAAAGCTCGACGTTGCTTCCTTCATGCCGCTGTCGTCCGCGGCCTGATCCATCGCGCGGGAAAACTCGCGCGCCATGCCCTTGGCCTTGCCGACGAACTGCCCCACCTTGCGGAACAGCATCGGCAAATCCTTGGGCCCCACGACGATCAACGCGACAACGCCGATCACCAGAAGCTCCGTCATGCCCAGATCAAACATGGCTCTTAGACCTTGTCTTTCTCTGCGGGTGTCACGTCTTTTGCAGTCTCAGACGCTTCGTTTTCAAGCTCGTCAGTGCCTTCTTTGATGCCTCTTTTAAAGGATGTGATACCTTTGCCGACTTCACCCATGAGCGAGCTGACTTTGCCACGTCCAAACAGCACTAGCACTACGACTGCGATCAAAAGGAAGCCCATAGGGCCGATATTGTTAAGCATGATTGTCTCCCAAAGTCTTGCGAATGGCGCGCTTGGCGCGGTGTTTCAATTTGTATCTATTGCCTTGGCGCGCGTGTTAAAAGGGACAAACGCGCAAATGGGCTATTTTTACTACGCCAAACCTATCTGGCGCGCAAGAAAACTGCGCCCCAGGCAGGGCTTTGACGGCCTTAAGCAGGGAAGATAAAGCAGCGATCGCGCCGGATGGTAAGCCAGAGCGGCGTGCCGACTTTGGGCAGGAACACATTTGGCACTGTGGCGCGGATGATCGCGTCCTTGTCATCCATCTTGAACTCGATCAGGCTTTCCGAGCCCATGAAGCGCGCGCGCTGCACGGTGCCGCGCGCGGCCACGCCCTCGCGCGCCGTTGGAAGCGGGCCTTTGCCGCCGCGATCAAAATCGATGCCCACATGCTGCGGGCGAAACACGATTTCCACGTCTGCGCCATCCGGCACGCCGGGGGCGAGGAATTGGCCAAAGGGTGTGTCGGCCAAAGCCCCATTGGCAGTAGAGCATATCACGTTGATATCACTGAAAAAGCCTACCGCCGCTTTGTCCGCAGGCGAGTTGTAGATGTTATAGGGCGCACCGCGCTGCACAATTTTTCCGCCCCGCATCAGCGCGATTTCATCGGCCATGCGCATCGCCTCTTCAGGTTCATGGGTGACCAGCAGAACCGCCGTGCCCTCGCCTTTCAAAAGCGCCAAAGTCTCGTCACGGATCCCGTCGCGCAAACGGTTATCGAGGCCGGAAAACGGCTCGTCCATCAGCATTATCCTGGGGCGTGGCGCAAGCGCTCGGGCAAGCGCAACGCGCTGTTGCTCGCCCCCTGAAAGCTGGTGTGGGAAGGCCTCTATCAGCCGCATAAGGCCGACTTTTTCGAGTAATTCCTCAACGCGGGCGCGCTTTTCGTTGCGCGTGCCATTAAGCCCGAAAGCGACGTTGTCCGCCACGTTCATATGGGGGAAAAGTGCGAAGTCCTGAAACATCAAGCCGATGCCGCGTTGCTCTGCGGGCAGCGAGAAACGGCCATCGCAGATCAACCTGCCATCGACCCAGATCTCGCCGCTGTCTTGCATATCCACGCCTGCGATCATCCGCAGCGTTGTGGATTTACCGCAGCCCGAGGGACCCAAAAGGCACGTCACCTGCCCCGCAGAAATGCTGAGCGAGACGTCATCGACAACCCGCGCGCCCCCGAAGAGACGCGTAAGGTTTCGAATTTCGAGGCGCGGGGCGTTGCCTTGCATGACGGGCCTTCGGGATTGGTTATGGAACACTAAACTTGAGCGAATTCATCAAGATTGGCAATTCCTAACAGCCTCATAGCTGCGGTTCAACCCGCCGCGCCCCGCTTGCCACTGCGACAAAGCCGACGATCAGAACCACAATGCAGATCGCCAGAAGTTGTTCGTATTTGTGACCCGCAGGCAGCAGCGCCGCCGCCCAATCCGAGGCGCGCGCGAAATAAAGCACCGCGCCAACAAGCGCCGCGCCAAAGGCCAGCATATAGGACCAAAGCGCCACGCGCCGCCCCAAGACCAGCCCGAAGATCAGAACCGGCGTGAGGAACATCGACGCCGTGCCGCTTACCGCAACCGCATCAAAAAGCGTGGCATTGCCCCAAAGCGTCAGCGCAGCCCCCGCGAGCATGAAAAGCACCATGACACTGCGGCCACCGGCCAGCGTGCGCGGGGCAAGGCGCAACTCTTCCACGCAAAGCCGCGCCGCAGAAGACAGCGCCGAATCGAGCGTGCTGAGCGCTGAAACCAGCAACGAAATCAGCAGCGCCGCGAAAATCCACGCAGGGAACATGCCCGCCCAAGTGCCTATCAACTCGCTCTCATACTCAGCCCCCACCAGGCTGGCCTGAATACCGAACATGCCAAAGGCGATGATGCACAGCGCCGAGAGCCAGAACGCATGCACGAACGAGCGCTGCGTGGTCTTGGCATCGGCGAGAAAGCCGCGATCCATCATCACGGGGTCATGCACGGGGTAGGAAAAGACTTGCAGCGCCGCAACCGCCATCAATATCCAGCCGTTATAGCTTCCCGAGGTGCCGCCCGCTGTGAGCACTGCGCCCAGATCAAAGCCCGGGCTTAGCAGCATAGCGGTGAAGGCTACGGTGAAAACCACAAGAAAAACAGCCATTTGAAGCACATCTGTGCGCAGCGCCGCGCTAAGCCCGCCCCATGCGGAATAGGCAAGGCCAAGCAGCGCGACAAGCGCGATAGAGAGTTCTTTGGCCAGCGCAAGTTCGGGAAGAACCGCCGAAAAAATCAGCCCCACGACGATCAGGTTTGCGAAAACTTCGGAGAGCAATCGCAGTGCAATGACAAGGTTGTATGCACCTGTGCCAAGCGCGCCAAAATGTGCGCCAAGCCAGTCCTGAACAGAGCCTGCCCCGCCTGCGCGCAGCCGCGCCACCACGAAACCACCCGTCAGGAACGAGCCGTAATAGGCCGTATAAGCCAACGTGCCGGCCATGCCGTAAAAGTAGCCAAGGATCGCCGCGTTCATCAAGGAGCGTGCAAAAATCCAGGTGGTGACCTGACTGAGAACAAGCGTCAAAAGCGACGGCGCGCTGCCTGCTTCGCTTTGCCCGCCAAAGAAACCTTCAATGGAAACGCGACGCGGCGCGACCAGCAGGCTTGCCGCGACGATGGCCGCGAAAATGGCGATGACGGTCAGAGAAGTCAGTGAGGCGCTCATGGGGGAATCCTTGGAATTTTGTTTCTGCCCTGCTGACAGATGCCCGCGCCCTTGAAAAGTAGCGCGACGCGCGGTGACGCTATTGTGACGCAGGGAGATGTTTTACTGAAGCGCGTTGGCGTTAACCGATTGGTAACCAAGCCTGTGCATTTTGAGCGTTATGAAACATTCCATCTTTTCGATGCGGCAGGTTTGGAGCCAGCCGCCGCCTGCTTTGTTCAGGGCGATAGCCCTATTTTGCGCGCTTGGGGCCATGGGCTGCGATAACTCGAACATGGATCAAGAGGACACGATCGTCTTCGACAATCCCACGCCCGCGCAACTTGCGGTGATGGAGGCCAATACCACGCTGCGCTCCGGGTTTGGGGTGCCGCGCGCAGACGGCACATTCAGCGCGTCGCTACCGACCATTTTCAAAGGCGGCTATGAGGACGCATCGGGCAATGGCGTAGCGGTCGAAATTGGTCGCGACGGCACCGATTTCAGTGCCTATGGCGGGCTATTGCCCGGAAGTGACGCGGGCATTTTACCAACGCTCGGAATTGCGTCGATGAGCGGGGTCTATCAGGTGGCGGAAGTCGGAAAATCGCAAGGCGATACGCGCAAATACGGCGAAGTTGTCACCACATCAGGCCGCATCACGCTGCGCGCCGATTTTCAGTTCGGCACTTTGGAAGGCGATGACGGCACTTTGATCGTTCGCGGCAGTTTCAGCGATAAAAACTTGACCGGAGCGGCGTTTTTCAACCAGAAGGCAGCCGCTTTGAGCGGTCTTGTCGGTCAGGATCGCGCCATCGGTGTGTTTCACGGCACCGATGACGCCAGCGCCTTCGCAGGCGGTTTTCTAGTGGATCGTTAGGCCTGATTAGGTCTGCATCAGAACGTTGCGTTCACACCGCCACCGTCATGCAGGATGTTCTGCCCAACGATGAAGGCCGCTTGGGTCGAGCACAAAAAGGCGCAAGTTGCGCCGAATTCTGCCGCCGTACCGTAGCGCCCTGAAGGAATGGTCTTGCAGCGCTGTACCTTGGCCTCTTCAACGGTGATGCCTTGCGCCTTGGAGACGCCGCCATCAAGCGACACGGCGCGGTCCGTTGCATGAATACCGGGCAGCAGATTGTTGATGTTGACGCCCGATCCTGCAACCTGGCGCGAGGTGCCGGCAACATAGCCCGTGAGGCCCGCACGCGCGGAATTGGACAGGCCCAGCACGCCGATGGGCGCTTTAACCGATTGTGACGTGATGTTGACGACACGGCCCCAGCCACGATCCATCATGCCCGGCACCAGCGCTTTGATCATCGCGATCGGCGCGAGCATGTTGGCGTCGAGGGCCTTGATGAAGTCCTCGCGCTCCCAATCTTGCCACATGCCGGGGGGCGGGCCGCCTGCGTTATTGACCAGAATATCAACCTCACCCGCCGCTTTCAACACGGCTGCACGCCCCTCTTCGGTGGTGATATCGGCGGCGACAGCCACCACATCGACGCCGTAGGTGCTGCGAATCTCTGCCGCTGTCGCTTCCAGTGCTTCTGCACCGCGCGCGTTTAGCACCAGATTGCAGCCAGCCTCTGCCAGCGCCTCTGCGCAACCGCGCCCGAGGCCCTTGCTCGATGCGCAAACCACTGCGCGCTTGCCTTTAAGTCCCAGATCCATCTTACTCTCCTGAATTTGTATTTGCGCAACGCGCGCCGCTCATTCCAATGCCTCGTCGCATGAATGTCTGTAAAGTGCCATATTAGCGTGGCAAGAGAGCACAACAATAATTTAGTAGTCGAGTGATCGAGATGAATGCAAGCAGCCCCTCCAGCGATAGGCCCGATAGCCCTTCGGGCAGCGCCTTGGCGCAAAGCATCCCGGTTTATCGCGCCGAAGATTTTCTGGTGATCGATGGTGCCAATATCGACGACACCCTCAGTTTCGCTGATGAGGCCGTGCTTGACGACGTTTACGAACTTGGCACGCGCGCGCAGAGGCACCGCCTTTCGATCCACGCGCAGTCAGGCGGCGATTTCCGGGTGGCACAGGATACGCAGGCCGGCATCCCCGACGCGCGGGTGATCGTAGACAGCTGTATGACCGTGATGACGCTGGACGGCACGACGCTGGAAATGCTCTTGCTGGTAGAACTGGATAGCGAAGCGCACGTGGCAAGCGTGCATGTGCTCCCGCTCGCGCCGCTCGCGCCGAACGGTCATTACCGCCTCGTCGGGATTGAGCGGGAAAACGCCGCGCGCAAATTGGCACAAGTCGCCTGCGTATCTTTTTCGCGCGGCACCAACATCACCATGAGCTCCGGTGCGCAACGCCCGATCGAGGACCTAAAGGTCGGCGATAAGGTGTTGACACGCGATGATGGCGGTCAGGAAATCCGTTGGATCGGCCAACACACAGTGCGCGCCGTCGGCGATTTCGCCCCGATCGTGATCAAGGCAGGCACGCTCAACAATACCAATGATCTGGTGGTCAGCCCCGATCACCGCCTGTTCATCTATCAACGCCGCGATGCTTTGGGCGCGGGCCGCTCCGAGGTTCTGGTCAAAGCGCGCCACCTCGTGAACGGCGACACGGTCACGCAACAGGACGGCGGGTTCATCGACTATTTCCAACTGCTGTTTGATCAGCACGAGATTATCTATGCCGAGGGCATCGCCGCCGAGACGCTTCTGGTCGATACCCGCACCCGACCTGCCCTTACTGACACGGTCAGTTCGGAAGTTTTGGAGGCCTTGAGCGGCCATTCGGGCTGGCTCCATGAGGAATTCGAGGTGGGATCAGAACTGTTGGGACCGGATGCTGCGGATAAATTGCGCAAAGCGTCGAAACGCTAGTCCGAATTTTCCAGAAAATTCGTGGCCCCGTTGCATAGGCTCGCGAGCCTGCATATACGCGCTTTATGCTAGACACGCCCACAAACCGCCCAACCCTACCTGCTGAAATCGCCCGCCGCCGGACCTTTGCGATCATCTCGCATCCCGACGCAGGAAAGACGACGCTGACAGAGAAATTCTTGCTTTTTGGCGGGGCAATCCAGATGGCGGGACAAGTGCGTGCCAAAGGCGAAGCGCGGCGCACGCGCTCGGACTTTATGCAGATGGAAAAGGATCGCGGTATTTCGGTGTCCGCCTCGGCGATGTCCTTTGATTTCAAACACTTCCGCTACAATCTTGTGGACACGCCCGGTCACTCTGATTTTTCCGAGGATACATATCGCACGCTAACGGCCGTGGACGCGGCGGTAATGGTGATCGACGGTGCCAAGGGTGTGGAGAGCCAGACGCAAAAGCTCTTTGAGGTTTGCCGCATGCGCGATCTACCGATCCTGACATTTTGTAACAAGATGGACCGAGAAAGCCGCGATACGTTTGATATCATTGATGAAATTCAGGAAAATCTGGCGATTGACGTAAGCCCCGCAAGCTGGCCGATCGGGACAGGCCCCGATTTCATGGGCTGCTATGATATGCTGCGCGACCGCCTTGAAATCATGGACCGCGCGGATCGAAACAAGGTTGCGGAATCGATTGAAATCAATGGCCTCGATGATCCGGCCCTCGCGCAGCACGTTCCTGCACATCTGCTGGAAAAGCTGATCGAAGAAGTCGAAATGGCCCGCGAATTGCTGCCGGTTTTGGATGTTCAATCCGTCCTTGAAGGCCATATGACGCCGATCTGGTTCGGCTCTGCGATCAACTCGTTTGGCGTCAAGGAATTGATGGACGGCATTGGCACATACGGGCCAGAGCCGCAGGTGCAACGCGCCTCCCCACGCGCGATTTCGCCGGAAGAAACCAAAGTCACAGGCTTTGTGTTCAAGGTTCAGGCGAACATGGATCCCAAGCACCGCGACCGCGTGGCGTTTGTGCGCCTCGCCTCGGGCCACTTCAAACGCGGTATGAAACTCACCCATGTACGCACCAAAAAGCCGATGGCGATTTCCAATCCAGTGCTGTTTCTTGCCTCGGACCGCGAGCTCGCCGAAGAAGGCTGGGCCGGTGATATCATCGGCATCCCCAACCACGGCCAATTGCGCATCGGCGATACATTGACCGAGGGCGAAGCGTTGCGCGTGACCGGCATCCCGTCGTTCGCGCCGGAGCTCTTGCAAGGCGTGCGCGCGGGCGATCCGATGAAATCGAAGCACTTGGAAAAAGCGCTGATGCAATTCGCCGAAGAAGGCGCAGCAAAAGTGTTCAAACCCACCTTCGGCTCTGGCTATATCGTCGGCGTCGTCGGCGCGCTTCAATTCGAAGTGCTCGCTAGCCGGATCGAGCTGGAGTACGGCCTGCCCGTGCGTTTCGATCAGAGCCAATTTACCTCTGCCCGCTGGGTCTTGGGCGAGAAAAAGGCCGTTGATGCCTTTGCCGAAGCCAACAAACAACACATCGCAACGGACAATGACGGCGATGTGGTCTACCTGACGCGCCTGCAATGGGACATCGACCGCGTGGCGCGCGACTACCCCGATGTCACACTGAGCGCGACAAAGGAAATGATGCTCTCTTAGCGCTTGCCGCACACGTGCCGCGCGGGCATCCTGAGCGCTATGAGCGAGGCAGATGACACCCCCGAAACACTAACCTACGATGGTGGGTTCAAGGCGGTCGTAGCCCGCATGCAGGCGCGTGAAAAACCGCTGAGTTTCTCCAAGGGCGAAGCCTTGCCCGGCATCGGTCTGGACTTTGCTCCGCTCAAGGCCGCGCTGGTGCAAGAGCTTGATCCAAAGGATATTCCACGCGCCAAGGATCAATCGGGCAACACGCGCAAGTCCTTGGAACTCAACGCAGAATTTATTGGTCAGCCCGAGCTTTGCAAGCTGCATGGTCTTTTGATCGCGCATCTGCGCAAATCCGGTCAACCTGCTCAGAGCATGGCACTGTTCACCCGCATGTGGGACGAGGAGGCAGAATTTCTGTTTCGCCACCTCGATCCACGCTGGCTCGTCTCTGCGATCACCACCTTCGGCGATCATGGCACCACCGAAGTGCAGCGCCGCGTCGGCACATCAATGAGCGTGTTGTTCGCAGCCATGAAACTCTATGAATCCGAGCGGCTATATTCAGGTTTTGCACCGGATAAGGAGTTCAAACTCAAGCGTTTGGTAAACAGCAAACTTCCGCTGAATATGGACCGCTATGCGCTGGTCTCCGGCGGCCTCGACGTCAATATGCTTGCGCGGCTCTGGCTCGATGCAGAGCAGGATTGCACGATCGCGCCCCTTGCGCATCGGTTGCTGGATTTGCTCAACGCCGATCCGGGAACGGTTTTTCGCCGCTTTGCCACGCTTCGGGGGCGCAAGATGCGACAGCGCAGCGCCAAAGACGATGCCACAGAAAAAGCCGATGCGGAGCCCGAGCCTGCCCCCCCCGCGCGCGCCAAGGATCATTCCTGGGCGACAGTCAGCACGATCAAGGCAGAGGCTGCCAAAATCGCGCCCTTCATCGCCCACCACCTTGGTCTTGGCGCGGCACATCTGCACATCTTTCTTGATGCGCCCCTGCCCGCTGCAGACCTTGCCGCACTTGCCCATCCCAAGGTGACGCTGACCACTTGCGACGTTGAATACTGGCAGGCTTCGGGCAAGCCGCGCATGGAAAAACACCAACAACGCCAAGCCTTTAACGCGACCCGAGCCTACCGCGCGGCGCAAAGCGATTGGCTGGCGCATATCGATTGCGACGAATTTCTATACCCACAAACCACTGTTCCCGACACCCTGAACGCGGCCCCCTTGAGCGCTGAGGCGCTGATTATGCCCCCCGCCGAGGAAATCGCGCAAAGCAGCGAGGACGCAGTACTTTTGTTCCGGCGCACCTATTTCGATGCAGGCTGCGATAAATCGGTTCTGGACGCGCTCTACCCGACTTTCGGCGCTTACCTGCGCTCCGGCTTTATCAGTCATACCGTCGGAAAAACCATGGCCCGCACAGGGCTAAGCGATGTGCGCTTCGGCGTTCACCTTTTGAAACGCGGCGGCGTCGAGGTGAAGAATGCCAAGCGTGTTCAAAGCCTTAACGTGCTGCACCGTCATGCACCCGACTGGCCCGGCTTCGAGCGGCATCTGGCGTTTCGCCTCTCGCAAGGCTCGTATCGGGACCGCGGTCAATCGCGCCTTGGCCTTGGGGAAATCATCGACATTCTGATCGAGGATCATGGCACTGCGGGGCCGAAAAAGCTCTTTGACGAGGTTTGCGCCGCGCGCCCCGACGTCATCGAAACCCTTGAAAAGCATAGGATGTTGATCCGCACGACATTGAAAACATCCCTGCGCGAGTACGCAAATGTCTGAGCCGAAATGGGGTATTGTCAGCACGATCAAAGCGCCTTTGCACGAGGTGCTCGGCTTTGCCGCTTATCACCTGCAACGCGGCGCGCATCGGCTTTATATTTACCTTGATGATCCCGATCCCGCGAGCTTTGCCGCGCTCAAGGCCCACCCCAAGGTGCGCCCAACCCGCTGCGACGCGGCCTATTGGGCCAAAAAGGGCAACCGGCCCGCAAAACACCAGCCGCGCCAAACGATCAATGCAGCCGACGCCTATGCGAAACGCGTTGAAGTCGACTGGCTCACCCATATTGATCACGATGAATTTCTTGTCTGGGATGCGCCCTTTCCTGAGCAGCTTGCCGCCCTGCCCGAGACTTGCCTGTGCGCGCGCATTCGCCCTGTCGAAGCCATAAGCTGGGACGGCCCCGAAACCGAGCCGCGCCCCTTCAAAGGCTTCGCGCTGCCTATGCCCGAGCGGCGCAGGATCACCGAAGCGCTTTATCCCGAATTTGGCGCGCATCTGAACGGTGGCTTCCTGAGCCACGTGGCAGGAAAAATGATCTACCGCACGGGGATAGACGGGTTTACCGTCAAGATTCACAACGCATTTCTGGGCGACGTGCAAAACCCCGGTCAGGAAGAATTATCACATGCGCGCCTGTGCCATCTGCACGGCGACAGTTGGCAGGCCTGGCGCGCGAGCTATGATTACCGCAAATCAAAAGGCGCGTACCGCGCCGAATTGAACGCGCCCTTTGATCACGGCAAAGGCGGCCTTAGCATGCACGCCTTGCTCAGCAGTATCGAGCAACACCGCTCTGAGGCGGGCTTGCGCGCCTTTTACGATGAAGTCTGCACGCCCCGCCCCCAATTGCTGCAAGGACTCGGGGACCACGGTTTACTACATTGGCATATGTTGGATTTGCGCAGCGCCATCGAAGAGCATTTCCCGCAGCACGCGCCATAGTTTCCAAAACGCGAACAATTTGCAGCAAATGCGCAAAAATCAGCGACGCAAACCCATGTGGCGTCTCTGTTGATTTGACCTGCGCGCGGTTTTTCGCTATTCCAACGCCAAGGCCCATGGAGTGCAAAGACACTCAATCAATCGGATTTGGCCTGATCTCGATGTACGGGCCGCATTGTGTCCGTAAGCCACGGATACAAATGACAAAGTTTTCAGATCTCAATCTGGACCCGAAGGTCCTTAAAGCCATCGTTGACGCTGGTTACGAATCTCCCACCCCCATCCAAGAAGGCGCGATTCCCCCCGCGCTGGAAGGTCGCGACGTTTTGGGTATTGCCCAAACCGGGACGGGCAAGACCGCCAGCTTTACGCTGCCGATGATTACCTTGCTTGCAAAAGGTCGCGCACGCGCACGCATGCCGCGCTCTTTGGTGCTTTGCCCCACGCGGGAATTGGCAGCGCAGGTGGCGGAAAATTTCGACACATATACCAAATATCACAAGCTGACCAAAGCGCTTCTGATCGGCGGCGTGTCTTTCAAAGAACAGGACAAGCTGATCGACAAAGGCGTCGACGTTCTGATCGCGACGCCGGGCCGTTTGCTCGATCATGTCGAGCGCGGTAAACTGCTGCTCACGGGTGTGCAGGTCATGGTCGTGGACGAAGCGGATCGCATGCTCGATATGGGCTTCATTCCCGATATCGAACGTATCTTCGGCCTAACGCCGTTTACACGCCAAACGCTGTTTTTCTCTGCCACCATGGCGCCGGAAATCGAGCGGATCACAAATACTTTTCTGTCCAACCCGGCCCGCGTTGAAGTTGCGCGTCAAGCAACCTCGTCCGAGAATATCGAGCAGGTTGTGATGATGTTCAAAGGCTCGCGCAAGGATCGCGAAGCGAGCGAAAAGCGCAAGGCGCTACGCATGCTGATCGACAACGAAGCCGAGAAATGCACAAACGCGATCATCTTTTGCAATCGCAAGATGGACGTGGACACGGTTGCCAAGTCGTTGAAAAAGCACGGCTATGACGCCGCACCGATCCACGGCGATCTGGATCAAAGCCAACGCACCAAAACGCTTGATGCGTTTCGCGATGGATCGCTTCGGTTTTTGATCGCCTCCGACGTTGCTGCGCGCGGACTAGACGTGCCCGCGGTAAGCCACGTATTCAACTATGATGTGCCAAGCCACGCAGAAGACTACGTGCACCGCATCGGCCGCACCGGCCGCGCGGGACGCGATGGCAAGGCCATGATGATCTGCGTGCCGCGCGACGAGAAAAATTTTGATGCCATCGAAAAGCTGATTCAGAAAACGATCACACGGATCGACAACCCGATGCAGACGTCCGACACGCTGGATGAAGCCCCCGCGGCCGAGCAAGGCGAAAAGCCTAAACGCACGCGCACACGGACACCGCGCAAATCTGCAGCGCCGAAGGTCGAAACGGCTCAGGTGGAAGCCGCACCAATCGAGGCCGCTCAGGCGGAACCGCCCAAGCCCCATGACGCGAAAAGCGACGCACCAAAAGCTGTGCCGCACACACGCGAGCCGAAGGCTCAAACAAATACGCACACAAACGCCCAACCCAAGCCGCAAGCACAAAAAGAGGCGCGTGGCCGCTCTGGCAACAATAACAACCGCTCGCGCGGTGGTGGCGGCGGCGACAACAAAGTGGTGGGAATGGGAGATCACATGCCCGGCTTCATCGCGATGAGCTTTGATGAACGCCGAACAGGCTAAACATTTGATACTTTGAGATGAAAGCCCCGCCCTGCCAAACGCAGAGCGGGGCTTTTTCAATTGACCTAGGCCACTGTCGAGCGGTGCATTAGACGCATACCACCCGAGATCAGCCCCATGAGTACCGCGCAAAGCACCAGCACCATGGCTGCGGTGAGCGAGGCGAACTTGAGCGCGGCAAAGCTGGAGTAAATCAGCGCCAGCACGTGCGGAATACCTTGCTCGAACTGCATCAGGTAAAAGGACATCAGGTTCTCGAGCGCATCAAATGTGCCGCCCGTAAACGCAAAGAACGCTGCGCCAATACCCGTTAAACGCGCCCCACGGCCAACGCAAGCAAGGAGCGTTCCGAGGCAGACGCCGAGAGCGATGACCGAAGCGATAAAGGCAAAGTCAAAAAGCTGGGTCTGCACATATATGCCAAAAGTGCCCCCTGTCCGCATCGCCTCGTAGTAGCCGAAAATCACCTCCCCGTTAAAGGCAAGCTGCCCCGTCGCAAAATCAACAGGATGGCCAGAGGCAGCATAGAGTTTGTCCAGATAGATCTGCGTCCCCCGAAACGCCGCAAAGCTAGCGAGCGTCGCAAGAATATGACTGGGCAGGGAGAGCGACTGGGTTTTTTCTTTCAGTGTGCAAAACATGATGTAAATCCTTTCTCTAATTGTATTCCGTGGAATGTTTATTACATTCCGTGGAATTAGATTCAATATAGAAAGTGACACCTTTTGGATCGCCCGCCACAAGACATTGAAAAATTTGTAAAACTAGGTACCGCGCTTGGCATCATCACGCAGCTATTCAGCACGCGCATGGGGGCATCCCTTGATCGATTCGGATTGACGGAGGCCCAATTCTCCGTCCTCAATCATCTCGCGCGCCGCATGCCCGAGGGCCAAAGCGTCACAGCGATTGCCGCGGCGGTCGAGGTAAAGCAACCTGCCGTGTCAAAGATGGTTGCGAAATTTGAAGGGTTGGGCTGGGCGCGCTTTGAAGCAACAAAAAGCGATGCGCGCTTCAAGCAGGTCTTTCTGACCGAGGCAGGCCTTGCGCACTTACGAGAGGTACAGCGCGCGTTGCTGCCAAACTATGTCGCCATGCTGGATGGGTGGAGCGATGAGGAAATTTCAGCCCTCACCGCTCAGTTGTTTCGCCTTGGCGGCTGGCTCGATAAGAACCGGATTTAGGCGAGACGGCTCACAACAATTGTCACTTCCGGCTTTTTGCCGATCTCCGCATTGCAGCTCTGGCGCACTTGGCGTTTGATCGCCTCTTCCAACTTGGCGTCATCCTTGAGCGTTTTGCGGTTGGAACGCCCAATGAGCTGGCTCAGATCTTCTTCCAACACATCAATCAGCGGCGCGCGCGATTTACCTTGACTGGCAAGACCCATGACCTCGCACCATGGATCGCCCAGCATGTCATCGTTCTCGTCAAGGATCAGCGTGACCGTGATATGCCCGTTCAGCGCCATGCGCATGCGATCGCGCACAACGCCGTCCAGCGCGCCCACTTGAACGGAGCCGTCCAGATACGTGCGGCCCGTTTCAATGTAATCGGCCACTTTGGGTTTGTTCCCCGACAGGTCGATCATCATGCCGTTAACAGCGACGATGCCCGCGAGCCCCTTGGCCTCGGCGATCTTCACATGGGTGCGCAGGTGGCGGTGCTCACCGTGCATCGGGATCAGCATTTGGGGCTTTGTGATCTCGTGCATGCGCTCCAGATCGGGTCGGTTGGCGTGACCGGAAACATGATACAGGCCGGAGCTGTCATCAATCACATCCACACCCTTTTCAGAGAGTTGGTTGATGATGCTGATCACGCCGCGCTCGTTGCCCGGGATGGTTTTGGAAGAGAACAGGAATGTATCGCCCTCTTTCAGCGTGAGGCCTTGATACTTGCCACGCGCCAATTGCGCCGAGGCTGCGCGCCGCTCGCCCTGCGATCCGGTCACCAAAAGCATAACGTTCTCGCGCGGTAGGCTGGCGGCATCCTCAGAACTGATACAGGTCGGGAAGTCTTTCAAAACGCCCGTCTCGATCGAGGCCTCGACCATACGGCGCATGGCGCGGCCCAGCAGCACGACAGAGCGCCCCGCGCGCACTCCGGCATCCGCCAGTGTTTTCACGCGGGCGACGTTAGACGCAAAGGTCGTCGCAACAACCATGCCCGGTTGATCGGAAATCAGTTTGACGATTTCAGGTCCTACGGAAAGCTCGGAGCGGCCCGGCGTCAGTGAGAACACGTTGGTCGAATCGCAGACCAACGCCTTAACACCGTCCTTGGACACATCGCGCCAGAGTTTTTCGTCAAACGCTTCGCCCACCAGCGGCGTTTCGTCCAATTTGAAATCGCCCGTGTGCAAAACGCGCCCATCGGGACTGTCGATCACAAGGCCGGAGCTTTCGGGGATCGAATGCGAGATCGGCAGGAAGCCAACGGTGAACGGCCCAGCTTTGGTCCTTTCAGGCCAGCACGACACGGTGGTCACAGCCTTGGCCTCGACGCCATATTCCTCAAGCTTGCGGCGCGCAATATTTGCAGTGAAGGCGCGGGTATAGATCGGCACTTTCAGTTGCTCATAGAAATGCCCGACCGCGCCGACGTGATCCTCATGTGCGTGGGTGATGAAAATCGCCTCAAGCTGATTGCGGCGCTCTTTCAGCCACGTGATATCCGGCAGGATAAGATCCACGCCGGGGGTGCCATCCATATCAGGGAAGGTCACGCCGATATCCACAAGGATCAGACGCTCTTTGCCCGGTTTTCCGTAGCCATATACATAGGCATTCATGCCAATTTCGCCCGCCCCGCCAAGGGGAAGGTAGATCAAACGCTCTGCGCTCATTTTCGTTATCCGTTCTTTTTATTATGCTCGTGGATCACGATCAGACCGTGCATTGTCAGGTCGTCTTCGATCACGTCAAACAGGTTTTCTGCGGTTGCAAACAGCGGGGCAAGTCCGCCTGTGCCAACCACTTTCATGGGCTTGCCATATTCAGTCTTGATGCGCTTGGTAATGCCTTCGATCAGCCCCGTATAGCCCCAGAAGACCCCCGATTGGATGCAAGCGACAGTATTTGTGCCAATCACCTGCTCGGGTTGGGAAATATCCACATGCGGCAAAGCCGCCGCGCCGTTGTGCAGCGCCTCGAGCGAGAGATTGACGCCAGGCGAAATCACGCCGCCAACGTAGGCACCGTCATCTGCAACAACGTCGAAATTTGTTGCAGTCCCGAAATCGACGACCACGACGTTGCCGCCATGACGATCAAAGGCTGCGGCCGCATTAGCAAGGCGATCCGGTCCAACCCGCGTACCAGCATCGACGCGCGGCTCGATCGGCAGCTTGCACTCGGGCTTGCCGACAACCAAAGGGCGGCATCCAAAGAAGCGATCGGCGAAAACGCGCAAATTGAACACGACGCGCGGAACAGTCGAGGAGATGATCACATCCTTGATATCGAGTTCTATCTTGTAGTGCTGCACCAGCGTGTGAAACCAAGTGAAATAGGCATCCGCCGTGCGCCCGTGATGGGTCGAAGTGCGCAGGGTACACAGCCATTTTTCACCGTCCCAGATCGAAAAAACCGTATTCGTATTGCCGCAGTCAATGGCGAGAAGCATGGCACATCTCCGAAGTTAAAAGAAGACATCCGCGGCGGCGATGGCCACGCGGGATTTGGAGGTTTTGAGCACAAGATTGCCTTGGGCGTCCACCGTTTCAAAGGTTCCAGTGGTTTCGCTGTTCATGGTGCGCGCGGTGATGACGTCGCCAAGTTTGGCGGCGCGGGCCAGCCAGGCTTCGCGAATGGGCGCAAAACCGTATGTGATGAACTGCGTCTCAAGGCGCGCATAATGGGCTGCGAGCAAACCTAGAAACTCTTCGGAATCAATCGAAACACCTGTTTCAGAGAGCAGCGAAACCGGACGCAACGCACGCGCTTCGACCTGATCGACGCTGGGCGCATCGACAAGGTTAACGCCAATGCCGATCGCGAGGTGGGCGACTTGCGCCCCTGCCCCGATGCTCTCAAGCAAGATGCCCGCAACCTTACCGCCATTGAGTAGCACATCATTGGGCCACTTCAGCGCAAGCGCTTGAGGTTGAACGCCAATAGAAACAAATGTCTCGAACAGCGCCAAAGATGCGGTGAACGATCGAAGCGCAACAATATCGGGTGTTTCAAGCGGATGTAGAACCAGTGTCGCAGCAAAATTGCCCTTGGGGAAACTCCAAGCGCGACCGCGCCGCCCGCGCGAAGCGGTCTGGTTCAAGGCCAAAATCCACTCCGGCCCTGCAAGAGTTTTCGCAATGCGCACAGCTTCTGCGTTGGTGCTGTCCACCTCTGCCAGCACACGCCGCCCGTAGCCAGTCGGAAACCGCGTATCCGGCTTAGTTGACAAGCGTCGCCGCCGCCGCCGCTGCTGCGCCCTCGACCCCGAAGAGGTTGACAAGGCCCAGCACCATGATCGCCGCAGAACCCATCAGGAAGACCCAAAGGACCGGCGATTTGTTGGTATCCAGCGCTTCGTCCTGCTCTTCGCCGAAGTACATGTAGTAGACGATACGCAGGTAATAGTAGGCTCCGATCACCGAAGCGATCACACCCGCGATCGCGAGCCATGCGAGACCCGCATCATAAGCGGCGCGCAAAACATAGAGCTTGCCGAAGAAGCCAACCATCGGTGGAACACCCGCCATGGAGAACAAAAGCACCAGCATTGCCAAGGCTTTGCCCGGTTCGCGCTTGGCGTATTGATTGAGCGATGCGATATCCGTGACGGCTTGGCCGTCCTTTTCCATGCTCAGGATAAAGGCGAATGTACCAATGTTCATCGTGACGTAGATCGCCATGTAAACCAGCATAGCCTGCACGCCCAAGACCGTGCCCGCCGCGAGACCCATCAGCGCGTAGCCCATATGCGCGATGGACGAAAAGGCCATGAGGCGTTTGATATTGGTCTGACCGATGGCGGCAAATGCACCAAGGAACATCGACACCAGAGACAGGAGCGCGATGATCGGGCTCCAATCGACGATCAATGCACCATCGCTGCCAAGCGAGCCGAAGGCGTCGTGCAGAACCCGCGCGAACAGGCCCATCGCAGCAATCTTAGGTGCCGTGGCGAAGAAGGCGGTGACCGGCGTTGGCGATCCTTCATACACATCCGGCGTCCACATATGGAACGGTACGGCCGAAACCTTAAAGGCAAGGCCTGCAATGATGAAGACAAGGCCGAACAGAAGGCCGATGGAAACATCACCCTCGACTGCCGTCTGGATGATACCGGAAAACAGTGTCGTGCCGGCGAAACCGTAGGTGAGCGATGCACCGTATAGCAGCAAACCCGAGCTAAGCGCTCCGAGCACGAAATACTTCAAGCCCGCTTCGGTCGAGCGCGCTGAATCGCGGCGCAAGGACGCGACGACGTAAAGCGCGAGCGATTGCAGCTCGAGGCCCATATATAGCGTCATCAGATCACCCGCAGAGACCATGACCATCATGCCCACCACGCTCAGCGCGACCAGCACGGGATATTCAAAGCGCAAAAGACCTTTGCGATACATATATTCCTGGCTCATCATCAGCACGGCTGCCGAAGCAAGCAGGATTGCCACTTTGGCAAAGCGCGAGAAGGCATCATCGACAAACATGCCGCCGAAGGCCACATTGGTGCCCGCACCGCTAAAGCCGATCCACGCGGCCAGCGCCACGAAAACGCCGGCAGTCAGCCAGACCAAAAGCGGACCCAGCTTGTCCTTGCTCGTGTAAACCGCCCCCAAAAGCGCGCCGATCGCGTAAAGCGACAGGAGGATTTCCGGCAGTATGATCGTCAGGTCAGCCTGTATCATAGTCAGCGTCTTTCTTAGCGCGAAGCGGCTGTCTGGATCGCGCTTGGTGCGCTTGCCAGTGCCGTTTCATAATTAGAAACCAGCGCCTCGACAGAGGGGCCGATGATATCAAGGATCAGCGCGGGATAGACACCAAGGAGCAGTGTCATCACCACCAGCGGTGCGAAAATCGCACGCTCGCGCGTTGTCATGTCGGAAATCGTGCGCAGGCTTTCCTTGATCAGATCGCCCATCACCACACGCCTGTAGAGCCACAGTGCATAGGCTGCCGACAAGATCACACCCGCCGTTGCAACCGCAGCGACCCATGTGTTCACCTGGAACACGCCCACAAGCGTCAGGAATTCACCGACAAAACCGGAGGTGCCGGGAAGGCCCACGTTGGCCATGGTGAAGAACAAGAAGATCAGCGCATAGGCGGGCATGCGGTTCACAAGGCCGCCGTAGGCATCAATTTCGCGTGTGTGCATCCGGTCATAAATGACCCCGACCGCAAGGAAGAGCGCCGCAGAGATAAAGCCGTGGCTGATCATCTGGAAGATTGCGCCGTCGATGCCCTGCTGGTTCGCCGCAAAGATCCCCATGGTGACGTAGCCCATGTGGGCGACTGATGAATAAGCAATCAGCTTTTTCATATCTTCCTGCACCAGCGCCACGAGCGAGGTATAAACAATCGCGATCGCGGACATCCAAAGGATCAGCGGCGTCAGAACGTCCGCGCCCACTGGAAACATCGGCAAGGAGAAACGCAGGAACCCGTAACCACCCATCTTCAAAAGTATCGCAGCCAGCACGACAGAGCCCGCTGTCGGTGCCTGAACATGCGCATCCGGCAGCCATGTGTGCACCGGCCACATCGGCATTTTCACTGCAAAACTGGCAAAGAACGCAAGGAACATCAATGTTTGCATGCCCCCGACAATCTGCACCCCCAGGATCGAGAAACCCTGCGCATCAAAACTATGGCTCATCAGCGTCGGAATATCGGTCGTGCCCGCATCCACAAACATCGCGACCATCGCCACCAGCATGAGGACTGAACCGAGGAAGGTATAGAGGAAGAATTTAAAGCTCGCGTAGATACGGTTCGCTCCGCCCCAGATGCCAATGATCAGGAACATCGGGATCAGACCCGCCTCGAAGAACACGTAGAACAACACCAGATCAAGCGCCATGAACACGCCGAGCATCAAGGTCTCAAGCAGCAGGAACGCGATCATATATTCCTTGACCCGCGTGTTCACATCCCAGCTTGCCGCAATCACCAGCGGCATCATGAACGTAGTAAGCATGACGAAGAGCACGGAAATACCATCCACGCCCATCTTATAGGACATGCCCATAAGCCATGCGCCTTCCTCGACCATTTGGAAACCGGTGTCGGAGGGATCGAACTGGAACAGGATAAAGAGCGAAACGATAAAGGTCGCGCTTGTTGCGATCATCGCAAGCCACTTGGCATTGCGCGCTGCCGCTTCGTCATCGCCGCGCAGGAACAGGGCAAGGATCAGCGCTGCAAGCGCGGGGATGAAAGTGACAATGGAAAGGAGGTTATCCATTATTGCGCTCCTCCGGAGAACGTCATCCATGTGACCAGAACCAGAATTCCGATAACCATGGCGAAGGCGTAGGTAAAGATATAGCCGGACTGCGCGCGACCTGCGAGGCGGGTGAAGAAGGGCACGATACCCATCGCCACACCGTTCAACGTGCCGTCAATTACATCTCCGTCGCCGCGCTTCCAGAAGAAACGTCCAATCATAGAGGCAGGTTTGACAAAAACTACGTCATAGATTTCGTCAAAATACCATTTGTTCAGCAGGAAGTTATAGAGCGGACGGTTGGTTTCCATGACACGCTTGGGCATTTTTGGATCCCAAATGTAGAACCACAGAGCAAGCAATAAACCGATGACCATTGAAATGAACGGACTTAGCTTGACCCAAGTCGGGACATAATGCGCATCGTGGATAACGTGGTTGTCGGGGCCAGTGTAGATGGCGCCCTCACCCGGCTTACCCGTAAAGACGTAGGAAGTTTTCTTGGCCTTGCCATCCTTGACATCACTGTGGTCATCCTTGACGTCGCCATGATCACCCGCATCAGCGTGCTCGGACGCCTCTGCGTAGGGCACACCAAAGAAACTTGCGATCTCGTTAGTCTTGCCAAAAAAGCTACTGTACCAGATGGCTCCTGCAAAGATCGAGCCGATGCCAAGAACACCAAGCGGGATCAACATCACGCTCGGGCTCTCGTGGGCATGCTCGTGTGTGTGCTTGTCGCCGCGCGCCTTGCCGAAGAAGGTAAGGAACATCAAGCGCCAGCTGTAGAATGATGTGAACAGTGCCGCTATCACCAGCATCCAGAAGGCATACCCCATCGGACCCGCTGCGAAGGCAGATTCGATCACCGCATCCTTGGAGGCAAAGCCGGCAAAGCCGATCCACCCCGTGAGCGGGATACCAACGCCCGTGATCGCAAGCGTGCCTACAAGCATCGCCATGAAGGTATAGGGGATTTTCTTACGCAAACCGCCGTAGTTACGCATGTCCTGCTCGTGGTGCATCGCATGAATGACCGATCCCGCCCCAAGAAAAAGCATCGCTTTGAAGAAGGCGTGTGTGAACAGGTGGAACATCGCGACAGAATACGCACCAACGCCCGCAGCCACGAACATGTAGCCAAGCTGGGACATGGTCGAGTAGGCGATAACGCGTTTGATGTCATTCTGGACGAGGCCGATTGTGGCCGCAACAAAAGCGGTAGTTGCACCTAGGAACGTGACAAAAGCCATCGCTTCGGGTGCGTATTCCATCAACGGCGACATGCGGCAGACCAGAAACACACCCGCGGTGACCATCGTCGCCGCGTGGATCAACGCAGACACTGGCGTCGGGCCTTCCATAGCGTCGGGAAGCCATGTGTGCAGGAAAAGCTGCGCAGATTTACCCATCGCACCAATGAACAGCAGGAAGGCGATCAGATTTGCTGCGTTCCACTCTGTCCATAGGAAGGTGATTTGCATTTCCGCCAGCGCGGGCGCTGCCGCGAAAATATCGTCAAAATTGATGCTGTCGGTCAGATAGAACAGTGCAAAAATACCAAGGGCAAAACCAAAATCGCCAACACGGTTGACCACAAAGGCCTTGATCGCTGCAGCATTTGCCGAAGGCTTGCGGTAATAGAAGCCGATCAACAGATAGGACGCGACGCCCACACCTTCCCAGCCAAAGAACATCTGCACAAGGTTATCCGCCGTCACCAGCATCAACATCGCGAAGGTAAAAAATGATAGGTAGGCAAAGAAACGAGGCTTGTAGCTTTCGCCCTCTTTCCACTGGGGATCGTCGGCCATGTAGCCAAAGGAATAAAGGTGAACCAGCGCGGAAACCGTCGTGATCACGATCAACATGATTGCGGTGAGGCGGTCCATGCGGATCGCCCAATCAGTGCTCAGGCTGCCGCTTTCGATCCAGCGCATGAGTTGGATTTTCTCCATCACGCCGTCATGGGTCAGGAAAACCACCCAAGAGAAGAAACAGGCGACAAAAAGCAGGCCAGTGCTGACCCACATCGCACCCTTTTCACCGATCAGACGCCAGCCGAAACCAGCAATGATCGCCCCGACCAGAGGCGCAAAAAGTATTAGCGTTTCCATCTGGTTAGCCCTTCATCACGTTGACGTCTTCGACAGCGATAGTGCCGCGAGTACGAAAGAAGCAAACGAGGATCGCAAGGCCAATCGCAGCCTCGGCGGCGGCAACTGTCAGAACGAACAACGTGAACACCTGCCCCACCAGATCCCCGAGGAAACTGGAGAAGGCGACCAAGTTAATATTCACCGCCAGCAGCATCAACTCGATCGACATGAGCAGGATGATGACGTTCTTGCGGTTCACAAAAAGGCCAAAGATACCGATGACAAAAAGCGTCGCCGCCACCGTCAGGTAATGTTCTAATCCGATCATCGCGTAGTCTCTTTCTTTGCCCCGACCCTGATTTCATCCAATAAAACCGAGCCTGAATTTTTCAAATAGTCTGGCTTACAGCCCTTGCCCCGGTTTCACGTCTTTCAGCTCCATCGCCTTGGCCGGATCACGGTGCATCTGCGCCACTACGTTCTGTCGTTTGACGTCCGTGCGGTGACGCAATGTCAGAACGATTGCGCCGATCATGGCTACAAGCAGGATCAAGCCGGAAAGCTGGAAAATCAGGAAGTACTTGTCATAAAGCAGCAGGCCAAGGGCCGCCGTGTTATGTGTATCCGTTGGCGTTACCGCGTCGCGCAGCCCCTCAGCTTGCTCGCTGGCCTCCCAAACACCAAAGGCCATCGTGAATTGCATCAACAAAACAAGGCCAATGAGAAGCGCAAGCGGCATATATTTCGCCATTTCCGCCTTAAGCTCAGCAAAATCAATGTCGAGCATCATCACGACGAACAGGAACAGAACCGCAACCGCGCCCACGTAAACGATAATAAGTAGCATCGCCACGAACTCCGCACCGAGCAGCACGAACAAACCCGCAGAGGATAAGAACGCAAGGATCAGCCAAAGCACCGAATGTACGGGATTGCGGCTAATGACTGTGAACAGCCCGCCTGTGATCGTGCAGATCGCAAAGAGATAGAAGGTAAATACGGCGACGCTCATGTCTCATCATCCTTGGTCTCTGAAATAACCTCATTCGCAAATTCCATCGCGCGGGTCATAGCGGGCAAGCCTGCAAAAATCGACATTTGCGCGATTGCCTCGGTAATTTCATCGTTGCTCGCCCCTGCGGTAATCGCGTGGCGCACGGTCATGCGAAGCTGCGTCTCGTTTTGCGCGCCCTGCATGGTCAGACCGGCAAGCGTCAGCAAAAGCCGGGTCTTCGCATCAAGACCCTCTTTACTTGCGCCTTTGCCGAAGGTCATTTCCATCATCTCTTTGGTCATGGTCGGCCAGAGCTTTTCCATAGCTTGCGTCGAAAAGCCGCCCGCGCCGGGAGTGAAGGCTTTCGCCATCTCCTGCGCCTGAGCCATCATCATGGCGAAAGGGTTATTTGCATCATTCATCGGTAGGGCGCATCTATTTCTAGGTTACGCGCGATCTGCGCTTCCCAGCGATCGCCGTTCTCGAGCAACTTGTCCTTGTCGTAGAACAACTCTTCACGGGTTTCGGTTGCGAACTCGAAATTCGGCCCCTCGACGATCGCATCCACAGGGCAGGCTTCCTGGCAGAAGCCACAATAGATGCACTTGGTCATGTCGATGTCGTAGCGCGTGGTACGGCGCGAGCCGTCATCACGCGGTTCCGCGTCGATCGTGATTGCTTGCGCAGGGCAAACCGCTTCGCACAGCTTGCATGCGATGCAGCGTTCTTCACCATTGGGATAACGGCGCAGCGCGTGTTCACCGCGAAAACGCGGGGACAAAGGCCCCTTTTCATGCGGATAGTTCAACGTGACCTTGGGTGCGAACATGTAGCGAAGGCCAAGGCCAAAGCCTTTGACGAAATCCGCGAGGAGGAAATACTTGGCCGCGCGGCCATAATCGAAATCTGCCATTGGTTAGCCCCCCATGCCCCAGCGCGCATAAGCGCCCCAGAACCAGTCAAATTTTGCAGCGAATGCGACGAATACAACCCAAGCGAGGCTCATCGGTAGGAAGATTTTCCAGCCGATCCGCATCAGTTGGTCATAGCGATACCGCGGCGTGATTGCCTTCACCATCGAGAAGAAGAAGAACACGATCAACATTTTGCTGACCATCCAGAAGATGCCGTCCGGCAAGCCCGGGATAGGCGACAACCAGCCGCCAAAGAACATTAGCGAAATAAGCGCGCACATCAAAACGACCGCGACAAGTTCACCGATCATAAAGAGCAGGAACGGTGTCGAGGAATATTCCACCTGATACCCAGCAACCAGTTCGGATTCCGCCTCTGGAAGGTCGAACGGTGGGCGGTTGGTTTCCGCCAAAGCCGAGATGAAGAAGAGAATAAGCATCGGGAAGTGCGGCAACCAGTACCAGCTAAACATTCCGTATCCGCCATCTTGGCTGGCAACGATGCCGCCAAAGTTCATCGAGCCGGAAGAAATGATAATTCCGATGATGATCAAGCCGATCGAGACCTCATAGGAGATCATCTGCGCAGCAGAGCGCAAACTGCCAAGGAAGGGATATTTGGAGTTGGACGCCCAGCCCCCCATGATCACACCATAGACTTCAAGCGAGGAGACCGCAAAGACATAGAGGATCGCAACGTTAATCTCGGATAGCACCCAGCCCTCGTTGAACGGGATCACCGCCCAAGCGATGAGTGACATCACCAGAGTGACCATCGGAGCCATCAAGAAGACGACCTTGTCCGCACCCGCAGGGAAGACAACTTCCTTAACGATATACTTCAAAAAGTCCGCAAAACTTTGCAGCAAACCAAAGACGCCAACGACGTTCGGTCCGCGGCGCATCATGACTGCGGCCCAGATTTTTCGATCCGCGTACATCAGAAATGCCAGCGCGAGGAGCAAGGGAATCACCAGCAGAAAGATCTGCCCGACGATTGTTAGGCCCATGCCCAGTGTGGTGGTGGTGAAAAAGTCGTACATTAGGTCCTCACACCGTCGGTATCTTGTTTTCGGCGCAGGCTGAAACGGTGACTTCGGCGTCAATCGTCTTCAATCCGCGCGGCAGGGCTGGCGAGATGGTGTAAACAGCATCTGCCAGCCAGAGGCCAGCCTCTTCGGCAACTGTCGTGCGCAAATGACGCGCAAAACCATAACCTCGTATTAACGCATATTGCGCAGCAGCACATTCCGCATAGGCATCAACGTCTTCGATGCCCCGTGCGCCGGTCATTTTGACCTGAAAATTAACCAAATCCCCATCAAGCAGGCGGGTATTCACCCCTTGATACACCGGTTTGAAAGCTGAAGGCCTTTCGCCCGCTTGCTCACAGCCGGAGACCGCACCAGCCAAGGCCAACGCAATCGGGGATATGATCAGAGCACGCTTCACTCTGCCGCCAGCTTTCCAGCGCTCGCACGCGCTTTCGCGCCCGCGCTCAGTTCGGCCATCAACTCGCTTGCGCGTGCAATCGGGTTGCTCAGATAGAAATCGGCAATCGCATTGCGAAAATCAGCCTTGCCCATTTTGGAGGGCGTAATCGCCTGCCAATCATTCAGGGGCACTTCGTCGATCTCGGCCAGATGCGGCACTTCGGCCACCAGCGTAGAGCGCAGCATAGCAAGGCTGTCGTAGGGCAATTTAGCACCCAACTCAGCCGAAAGCGCACGCAAGATCGCCCAGTTTTCCTTGGCCTCGCCCGGCGCAAAACCAGCGCGCATCGTAAGTTGTGGGCGCCCTTCGGTATTGACGAACAACCCCTGCTCTTCCGTGTATGCAGCGCCCGGCAGAATGATATCAGCACGGTGCGCACCGCGATCGCCGTGGCTACCTTGATAAATAACGAAGGCACCAGCGTCGATATCGACCTCATCAGAGCCAAGGTTGTAAATCACCTCAGCGTCTTTAGTGGCCACCTCAACGCCGCCATCCGTGGTACAACCCGCATCCATCGCGCCAACGCGGCCAGCGGCCGTGTGCAACACCAGCATCTTGCCGCCCGCTTTTTCGGCAATCTCCATGGCGCGCGCCAGAACCGCTTCGCCGTCTGCCTCTTGCAAAGCACCCTGGCCAATGATCACCAGATCAAAGCCCTCCGCGTCGCCCAAAGCCGCGCGGTCGGTGCCCAGATGCGTATGCTCGTAGGTCAGATCGGCTGGCACGCCGATCAACGAAATATTCGTGCCGCGCGTCCAGGCCTTGCGCAAACGCGCGTTCAGCACCGGTGCCTCAACGGTCGGGTTCGTGCCGATCAACAGCACATTTTGCGCCGCTTCGATATCTTCGATGCAGCCGTTGCCGACATAAGCCGAACGATTTCCCGCTGGCAGGCGCGCCTTATCCGTGCGGCACTCGACATTGCCGCCCTGCCCCTCGATCAATTGCTTCAGCGCGAAAGCCGCTTCGACAGGCACAAGATCACCAATCAAACCCGCAAGCTTTTTGCCCTTCATCGCCGCCGCAGCCGCGCCAAGCGCCTCATCCCAGCCCGCTGCACGCAGTTTGCCGTTCTCGCGGATATAAGGACGGTCAAGCCGCTGACGGCGCAAGCCATCCCAGACAAACCGTGTTTTGTCGGAAATCCATTCCTCGTTCACGCCATCATGATTGCGCGGCAGCATGCGCATGACTTCGCGCCCCTTGGTATCCACGCGAATGGAAGACCCAAGCGCATCCATCACATCAATGGTTTCGGTCTTGGTCAATTCCCATGGACGCGCCGTGAACGCGTAGGGTTTTGACACCAGCGCGCCAACAGGGCACAGATCAATGATGTTGCCCTGCAAGTTGCTGTCCAGCGTTTCGCCAAGATAGGAGGTGATCTCACTATCCTCGCCGCGCCCGGTTTGGCCCATCTGCGTGATGCCCGCGACCTCGGTCGTGAAGCGCACGCAGCGCGTGCACGAAATGCAGCGCGTCATGTGGGTTTCGACCAGCGGCCCCAGATCTAGATCGTCCGTCGCACGCTTTGGTTCGCGGAACCGCGAGAAATCAACGCCGTAGGCCATCGCCTGATCTTGCAAGTCACACTCGCCGCCCTGATCACAGATCGGGCAATCGAGCGGATGGTTGATCAGCAAAAATTCCATCACGCCTTCGCGCGCTTTTTTCACCATGGGCGAGTTGGTCTTGACGCGCGGTGCCTGTCCTTCGGGACCTGGGCGCAAATCGCGCACCTGCATCGCGCAGGATGCGGCAGGTTTGGGCGGACCGCCGACGACCTCGACAAGACACATGCGGCAGTTGCCCGCGATGGACAGGCGCTCGTGATAGCAGAAACGCGGGATTTCGACCCCCGCCTCTTCACAGGCCTGAATCAGGGTCAATGCCCCATCCACTTCGACTTCGGTATCGTCGATTATGATCTTGCGTAGGTCAGACATCGGGTCTCACTTTGCTCTTAGTAGTACGCCAATTTGGCTACGTTTTGCGATTTCAGCGCGTCCGAGACGGCACATGGAGGCCGAGTCGGACATGGATGCGCCGTTTTGGGCAAGATAGACCTGACCGCGCTTGCGCATCTTGGCCTTCTCTGTGCTGCTCTTGGTGTAGGTATTGATTTGATCGTTGGAATAGCCCTTGGCACGTGCGTCCCGCTTGAGAGAGCTCAGATAGCCCATCGCCGTAAATGTGCGAGCAGAAATGCTGTCGCAGAGCTTGCGTATTTCATCCGCAATGCCAACGGCCAACAGGCCATTGTTGATCTCGGCCTCTTCTTGAAGGCCCGCAGCGGAAACGGGCGCTGCCAAGGCAAGGCTAACGGCAAAAAGGGACGCGATCACTTTAGATTTCATACGCATGGGGTGGCTCCTGTCATGCAAACTGCTCTCGCAATCCGGCCCACTGCCAGATCGCGCCCCAGAAATGGGGCACAAGCGGCTTGATATGCAATAACAGCCCTGTTTTGCTTGGCTTTCGTCATTCTGCGCACCGCCCCTGCACGCTTAGTTGATCATCCGTGATACTAAGCGCAGTGGCTTCGGCATCAGGGCTGAGCACCCAGTCGATATCAGAGCTGCCGTAGTTGCGAACGCAGTGTGTCGTACCCTCGAAACGCGCTGCTTCGCGGGCTGCTTCAAGCCCTTGGGACACAGGCGAAACCGTCGCAGTAAAGCTGCGCTTGTCCTCGCTGTCCGCTTGCAAGCGGCCCGAATAGCGCATGCCATCGAATAGCGTCGCATTCTTGGGGTCTTCACAGCCCGTCAGCATCAGTAAAGCCGCGCCGCATATGATTGCGTTTCGGATCATCGCGCAGCCACCGCGCGCGTCGTGCGGCCCGTTTGCTGCGCTTTAATACGATCTTCAATTTCATCGCGGAAGTTGCGAATGAGGCCCTGAATAGGCCAGGCCGCCGCGTCGCCAAGCGCGCAAATCGTGTGGCCCTCAACCTGCTTGGTCACGTCCCAGAGCATGTCGATTTCCTCGGGATCAGCGTTGCCGTGGACCAAGCGCTCCATCACCCGCATCATCCAGCCCGTACCTTCACGGCACGGCGTGCACTGGCCGCAGGATTCGTGCTTGTAGAATTTGGCAAGGCGCCAGATCGCTTTGATGATATCTGTGTCTTTGTCCATGACGATCACCGCCGCCGTGCCAAGGCCAGAGCCAAGATCGCCGCGCAAATAATCGAAATCCATGATCGCATCGCGCATGTTTTCACCGCGCACGCAGGGCACGGAGGAGCCGCCCGGAATAACCGCTTTCAGGTTGTCCCAGCCGCCTTTGATGCCGCCGCAATGCGTGTCGATCAGCTCCTCGAACGAGATGCTCATCGCCTCTTCCACAACGCAGGGGTTGTTGACGTGACCCGAAATCGCAAACAGTTTGGTGCCAGCATTGTTCGCGCGGCCAAAGCCCGCAAACCATTCAGGGCCGCGGCGCAAAATAGTCGGAACGACCGCAATGCTCTCGACGTTGTTCACTGTTGTCGGGCAGCCATAAAGACCCGCGCCCGCAGGGAATGGCGGTTTCATCCGCGGCATGCCCTTCTTGCCCTCAAGGCTCTCTAACAATGCGGTTTCTTCGCCGCAGATATAGGCCCCTGCTCCGTGGTGCAGGTAGATATCAAAATCCCAACCGGATTTGGCGGCGTTCTTGCCCACGAGACCCGCATCGTAAGCTTCGTCGATCGCAGCCTGAAGCGCCTCTTTTTCACGGATGTATTCCCCGCGAATGTAGATGTAGCAGGCGTTGGCCTGCATCGCAAAGCTGGCAATCAGGCAGCCCTCGATCAGCGTGTGCGGATCGTGGCGCATGATTTCGCGGTCTTTGCAGGTGCCCGGCTCGGACTCATCCGCGTTCACCACAAGGTAGCTGGGGCGTCCGTCGCTTTCTTTGGGCATGAAAGACCATTTCAGGCCGGTCGGGAAACCCGCACCGCCGCGACCACGCAGGCCAGAGGCTTTCATCTGGTCAATAATCCAGTCACGACCCTTTTGAATGATCGCAGCTGTGCCATCCCAATGCCCACGCGCCTGCGCACCGCGCAGCGTGCGTTCGTGCATGCCGTAGAGATTGGTGAAAATGCGGTCCTGATCGCTCAGCATCTTAGGATCATCCTTTCGTGTCCTGGCGCTTGCGCCAGATTTGATATGTCACAACCATCGACCAAACCAGCGCTGCCAGAACAGCGAAGTCGATGAGAAACGTGAACCGTCCGGGCAAGCCCAGCTTTGGTCCGAGCCATTGGGCCAAAATCCAAAACAACATTGATCCGGCGATGACAAGGGCGACCATGCGCCCCTGCCGTGCCAATGCGACTTCATTATCGTCAAGGCCCATTGTCATTCTTCCTTAATAGACCGAGCCCTTGCCGACGCGCTTGGAGAACTCCGTCTCGCCGCCTGCCGCCAAAGTCTTTGCCTGCTCAACCCAATTGTCACGCTTTGCGCGCCCTTTGAAGCCCTCAAGATTGGCGTCGATCCATGCCATCTCGTCCGCGCTCCACGCGGCGATCTGATCAAAGTGGTAAACGCCCATTTTATTGCAAACGCCCTCCAGCTTTGGTCCGATGCCTTTGATCCGTTTGAGATCATCCGCGCCGCCCGCGCGTGCTTTTTTCAAGAGCGCCGGTTTGCTGCCCTCGTCCGCCCCTGCGAGCGTGCCCTCATCTTCAAGATCGACCCGCGCCGCAGCGGGCTTCGCTTTGGCCTTTGCAGGTTTCGCTTTGGTCGATCCAGCCCCGCTGGCCGCTGGCTTTGCTTTTGCCTTGGGAGCGGCCTTAGCCGCCTCCGGCTTTGGCGCGCTGATGGTCGCGGCGGGCGCTGCGCTTGCGGGCACAGCCGCCTCATTGGTAGCTGCGGTAGCGCTTGGCGCTGTCTGCACGCTTGGCTTTACGGGGTCCTTTGCAAGCGCTGGCGTCGGCGCAGCGCTCGCGGCAGGTGCAGCCACGGCGTTCGCTTTAGAACGCGCGCTCTCGCCCATCGCAGGCACGTGCGCACAGAACAGCCAGTTGAACAAAGGTCCAAGCAGACCAAAGCCAAGAGCGCCCAAAATCAGCGCAGCAAAAAAGGATTTACCTGCGATCGTAAGCAGCATGATAAAAATCAACGCGCCCGCAATAGCGGCGCTTACCCAGCACCAGAACTGGCACTTGGGGTCTTTTCCCGGATTAGTCATAATTACACTCCCAGTCTTTTTTACACGGCATTAATATACGCCGCCTTTTTTGACGCGGGATGCAAATTCAGTGTCGCCCCCGCTTGCAAGCACGCGGGCTTGCTCGACCCAGTTGTCACGCGTCGCGCGACCCTTGAATCCTTCGAGGTTTTGATCAACCCAGGCCACTTCTTCTGCGGACCATTTGGACACTTGATCAAAGTGGAAAAAGCCAAGCGAATTCAGCAGGCTTTCCATTTTTGGGCCAACGCCCTTAATCATTTTCAGATCGTCCGCGCCAGATTTGCGCGGCGCCTTCATAATTTTTGGCTTTTTGCCTGCAGCTTGCGGTGCATCCGTTTCTGCTTGCGCAGGTTTGGGGGCAGCTTTTGCAGCGGTTGTCGCCGCAACTTCCAGCTTGGCCGCATTCTTAGGCTCTGCCTTTTTGGCACTTGCAGGCTTTGACGACGCCTTGCCGCCCACAGATTTACCCTGCCAAGGCGCAAGCAGCGGTACTTCAGTGCCATCAATGCGTTTGATCGAATCGCCCAGATCGACGGCGAGCTGCGCGGACGCGTTATATTGCGTCTTGCCGCTGTCATAATCCTTCAAGCTGCTCAGACCCGACAAAGGCTCGCAAGAATAGCGACCGTTCTGAGGGCCCGGTGTCGGCACGTTGCCAGCGGCAAAGTCATCGAGCATCGCGGCGAACCCTTCGGCCGTCAGATCCTCATAGTAATCCTTACCGATCTGGGCCATGGGCGCGTTAGAGCAGGCCCCGAGGCATTCAACCTCTTCCCAGGAAAATCTGCCATCCGCACTAAGCGCATGGGGCTTGTCAGAAATCTTTTCACGGCACACCGCGATCAGGTCTTCCGCGCCACAAATCATGCAAGACAGCGTGCCGCAAATCTGGATATGTGCGACGCTTCCAACAGGCTGGAGTTGGAACATAAAGTAAAACGACGCCACTTCGAGCCCGCGAATATAAGCAAGGCCAAGATATTCGCACACATGTTCAATCGCAGGGCGGGTCAGCCAACCTTCTTGTTCCTGGGCGCGCCATAGCAAAGGGATAATCGCCGAAGCCTGACGGCCCTCGGGATATTTGGTGATCTGCGCATCGGCCCACGCCTGATTGTCAGGGGTGAACGCAAAGCTGTCGGGCTGGTCTTTGGAGAGGCGGCGGAGCATGTCTTGATCTTTCCCGTATTAGCTTTGCTTTGGCGCGTTCGCGGCAGGATCACAGATCCCGACGATGGAGCGTATACCGCCCCCGCTCAACGCCACAGCCTGTCCACGACGCACTTTGATCGCGGCCACTTGTTGTATTTCTTCGCGGCTCATGCCGGTTTGTAATTCCACCGGCAAATAGTCGCTTTCGAACTTCAAATCACACCCGATCGAAGCGACGGCCGCATCGAAGTTGGCGGCGCTGTCCACCACCGCGCCGTCGCCACCACGCGCCGTAGTTTCAACACAGCCCGCAAGCAGCGTGAAAACAGCGAGTGTGAATGCGGCGCGTTTCATCTATCGATTTCCCCGAAAACCACATCCAAGGTTCCGATAATCGCAGCCACATCGGCTAGTTGATGTCCGACCGCAATGTGATCCATCGCTTGCAAATGCAAGAAACCCGGTGCGCGAATTTTGGCGCGGTATGGCTTGTTCGAGCCGTCCGCGACAAGGTAAACACCAAACTCGCCTTTGGGCGCTTCAACCGCACAATAAACTTCGCCCGCAGGCACGTGGAAGCCCTCGGTATAAAGTTTGAAATGGTGGATCAGCGCTTCCATCGAGGTTTTCATATCACCGCGCTTGGGCGGCGAGAGCTTGCCACGCGCCATCACATCGCCCGTGGCCTCGCGCAGTTTCACGATTGCCTGCCGGATGATCGACACCGATTGCGTCATTTCTTCCATCCGGCACAGATAGCGATCATAGCAATCGCCGTTCTTGCCGACGGGAACTTGGAATTCGAACTCGTCATAGCACTCATAGGGCTGCGCGCGGCGCAAATCCCATGCAAGGCCAGAGCCGCGCACCATAACGCCGGAGAAACCGTAGTTCAGAATATCTTCTTCAGTGACCACACCGATATCGGCATTGCGCTGCTTGAAGATGCGGTTCTCGGTCAAAAGCCCGTGCATATCCGCCATGAAATTCGGGAATTCAAGCGCCCACAGATCAATGTCGTCCAGCAGATCGTCAGGCAAATCCTGATGTACGCCGCCCGGGCGAAAGTAGGCCGCGTGCAGGCGCGCACCACAAGCCCGCTCATAGAAAATCATCAATTGCTCGCGCTGCTCGAAGCCCCAAAGCGGCGGCGTCAGCGCACCGACATCAAGCGCCTGCGTCGTCACGTTCAGCAGGTGGCTCAGCACGCGGCCAATCTCGGAGTAAAGAACGCGAATAAGCGAGGCGCGGCGCGGCACTTCAATCTCGCAGAGCTTCTCAATGGCAAGGCACCAGGCATGTTCCTGGTTCATCGGGGCCACATAGTCGAGACGGTCGAAATACGGCAGGTTTTGCAGATACGTCCGGCTCTCCATCAGCTTTTCCGTACCGCGATGCAGCAAGCCAATATGCGGATCGCAACGTTCAACGATCTCGCCGTCAAGCTCTATGACCAGACGCAAAACCCCGTGCGCCGCAGGGTGCTGCGGTCCGAAGTTGATGTTGAAGTTACGGATTTTCTGTTCGCCAGAAAGCGCGTCGATTGCGCCGTCGTCAAATTTGGAGCCGTCCATCATTTCGCTTCCTCCGTCTTTTCATCACCCGGCAGCACATATTTCGCGCCCTCCCAAGGGGACATGAAATCAAACTGGCGGTATTCCTGAATGAGGCTCACAGGCTCGTACACAACACGCTTTTCGACTTCATCGTAGCGCACTTCAGTGTAGCCCGTTGTCGGGAAGTCCTTGCGCAGCGGATGCCCGCGGAAACCATAATCAGTGAGGATCCGGCGCAAATCGGGATGGCCAGAGAACAACAGGCCAAACATGTCATAGACCTCACGCTCGAACCAGTTCGCGCTGGCGTGCACATCAACGATAGATGGCACCATATCTTCTTCGCGCACGTGAAGGCGCAAACGGATACGCTGATTGCGATACATCGACAGGAAATGGTAAATCACGTCGAACCGTTTGATACGCTCGGGGTAATCTACCGCTGTGATATCCACCAGCGACGAGAAACGGCAGTTCGGATCGGTCTTCAGAAACTCGACAAGCCCCGCGATATTCGCAGGCGCGACAGTCACGTTCAATTCACCACGCTCGATCGCCCAGTCCAGAACGCAGTCAGGGCGTTTCAGCTCGATATGGGTGCCAAGTTCTTGCAGCGCTTCGCTCATCAATTTCTCCTTCGCAGCGCCTTAGCGCGCAATCGTTCCGGTGCGGCGCATTTTGCGCTGAAGCTGCATAATACCATATAGTAGTGCCTCTGCTGTCGGGGGACAGCCGGGCACATAAATGTCTACAGGCACGATGCGGTCACAGCCGCGCACGACCGAATAGGAATAGTGGTAATAACCGCCGCCATTGGCGCAGGACCCCATAGAGATCACATAACGCGGCTCTGGCATCTGGTCATAAACCTTGCGCAGAGCAGGGGCCATTTTGTTGGTCAGCGTGCCCGCCACAATCATCAGATCCGACTGGCGCGGCGAGGCGCGCGGCGCGGTGCCGAAACGCTCAAGATCGTAGCGCGGCATAGACGTGTGCATCATTTCCACAGCGCAGCAAGCAAGGCCGAAGGTCATCCAATGCAAGGACCCGGTGCGCGCCCAGTTGATCAGATCATCCGTAGAGGTCAGCAAAAAACCCTTGTCGGCCAGTTCGGCATTAAGCGCCGCCGTGCCATGATCGCGATCACCGCCAGCGGTGTTCGCCCCAACAACTACTCCCATTCCAACGCTCCCTTTTTCCACTCATAGGCAAAGCCTGCGGTAAGCACACCGAGGAAGACCATCATCGACCAGAAGCCGACCATGCTAATGTCCTTGAACGCAACGGCCCAAGGAAACAGGAAAGCGATTTCCAGATCAAAAATGATGAACAGGATCGCCACCAGATAGAAGCGCACATCGAACTTCATGCGCGCATCATCGAATGCGTTGAACCCGCACTCATAGGCCGAGACCTTTTCAGGGTCGGGATTGCGCACCGCGATAACCACGGCGGCGAGGATCAACACCAATCCCAGACCGATAGCCACGGCCAGAAAGATGAGGATGGGGAGGTATTCTCTTGCGATATCTTCCACGAAGAATGGGTCCCTTCGATACTGCGCGCGTGACGAGCGCGCTCAAATGACGTGCTTTGCTTGCATGGTGGTTTACCGAGACCCGCCCAGAGGGTCAACTCACGCGCGTCAACAATTGAGTTTACGCCCATTTGGGCGAACCCCTTATTTACATGGGCTTGGAGGTTAACGCCGAAAATATGCGGCAATTCGTCGGGGCAACCTCGGCTGTCCCGCGTATCTTTTGTGATCACAACACCTGTGCGGGCGGCGATGTTCGCCCGATTCCACGGTTTCAGACAGAATTTATCGTGGTGCGCAGCTCAAGGCTGCTCACTTAGACCAGCTTGGCGCGCGTTTGTCGAAGAACGCGCTTATGCCCTCAAGGGATTCGGGACTGTCCCAGCGCTGCGCCAAGGCCGCGATCGTATGCTGGATCACCGCTTCATCCACAGGCACCGCCAGCGCGCGGATCAATGCCTTGGCATCCGCGACCGCGCCGGGGGCACAGGCCAGATAGGGCGCGACTTCCGCCTCGACCGCCGCATCAAGGTCTGCTTGCGCAACCACTTTGGCCAGCAGCCCCAGCGCGCAAGCCTCGTCCGCATCAAAACGCCGCGCAGACATGAACACACGCCGCGCATGCGCCGCGCCCATGCGCGCGATTACATAAGGACCGATGGTGGCCGGGATCAGGCCCAGCTTGGTTTCGGTCAAGCCCATTAACAACCCCTCAGCCCCGATCGCCACATCGCACACACTGGCAAGGCCGACCCCCCCGCCAAAGGCATTGGCGTGAATTCTCCCGATAAGTGGCTGTGGCAGCGTGTCCAACGCCTGTAGCATATAGGCCAGTTTGCCCGCTTGGTGCGATCGCGTGGCAGGGTCCATGTCCATCTGCGCGTGCATCCAGGCCAGATCGCCGCCCGCGCAAAAACTCTTGCCCTGCGCCGCCAGAATCACGACGCGGATTTCAGTGCTTTCTGCGATCTGCCTTGCCGCGACTGTCAATTCGTCCAGCATTCGCTCGGACATCGCGTTGTGCTTTTCAGCCCGCGCCAGCGTCAGCGTCGCAACGCCGCGCGCGTCGCTTTGCAGCGTGATTGTCTCGAACGTCATATCGCCCCCTCGCCGCGCAAACCGCGTGCCATATTTGCGGCGCGTGCCAGAACGCCCGCGTCCAATCCCGTGTCATAGCCAAGTGCGCTCAGGCGCGCGTGAACCGCTTCCGTGGCCACATTGCCCGAAGCGCCCGGCGCATAGGGACAGCCCCCAAGCCCCCCGATCGCCGCATCGAAAACGCGCACGCCTGCGTCCAGCGACGCCTCGATATTGTCCAAAGCGCGCCCGCTGGTGTCATGGTAGTGCCCCGCCAGAACCGCCAGCGGCACAGCCGCGCGCACGGCGCTTAACATTTTGGCAATCTCTTCAGGATAGGCATGACCCGTCGTATCCCCAAGCGAGAGCTCATAGCAGCCCATCGCGTGCAATTGCTCTGCCACATGCGCCACCGCGCTTGGAGGCGTCGGCCCGTCGAAGGGGCAATTAACGGTGCAGGAAATATAGCCGCGCACAGGTATCCCTGCCACATGCGCCGCCTCTGCCACAGGGCGAAACCGCTCCAGACTTTCTTTAATGCTAGCGTTGATGTTGGCCTTGGAAAACCCCTCGCTCGCAGAGCCAAAGATCGCAACTTCGTCTGCTTTGGCAGCAACCGCCGCCTCAAAGCCTCGCTTATTGGGCGTCAAAGCCGCGTAAGAAATCCCCGTTTGGCGCGCAATGCCCATCAAAACCTCGGCGCTGGTTGCCATTTGCGGCACCCATTTGGGGCTCACGAAACTTGCCACCTCGATGCGCTTGAACCCTGCCCCACTTAACAGATCGACCAAAGCGATCTTGTCCTGCGACGAAATCAGACGCGGCTCGTTCTGCAATCCATCGCGCGGACCGACCTCGAAAATCTCGACCGCTTCGCTCATTTGGGCGCGTCCCACGCAGGATAGAAATCTTGCTGGTAAAGTCCTGCGCCCTCGCCCGGCAGGCTTGCTTGAAACGCCTCGCGTTCGGCCAGGCGCGCAAACCATGTCGCAGTCGAGGGGTGATTGTCCAAAGTGCAAAATTTCTGCCCAAGATAGACCGCCTGCCCAACGCTGATGTCGGCGGCGGAAAACCCGCTGGTCAAAAGCATATCGCGGTTTTCGATCGGAGTACTCAGACGCGCTTCGATCGCATCATAACATTTGGACAGGCGCGCCGCCTCCAGTTTCATTACCGTCGGGCTGCGCATCCAATCCTCCCGCAGCATGATGTGTTGCTGCGTGAGGGCCGCAACATGCTGGCTGATCGTTTCGGCGAAATGCACCCAGACCAGCCAGGCCATGCGGTCAGGATTGCCAGAGTCACGACCAAGGCCGGCTTCGGGAAAACGCTCGCACAAATACTCGGTGATCGCGCCGGTTTCGAACATCCGCTCTCCGTCGATCTCCAGCGCAGGCACCCGCCCCGCTGGCGAGAGCGCAAGGTAGGCGGGATCGCGCAGGCTTTGATCAAAGGAATGCAGCGCAATCTGGAACGGCACCTCCAATTCGTAGAGCAGCCACAGGGATCGCATGGACCGCGTTTGTGGGCAGTGATGTAGGACAATATCGCTCACGTGTCTGTCTCCGTTTCTGGCTCAAGCCGTATCAGCGCTGCGCCAGCCTCGACCTGTGCGCCTGTCGATGCAAGCACTTCCGCGACGACCCCTGCACGCTGCGCAAGCAAGGAATGTTCCATTTTCATAGCCTCTAACACGGCAAGCCGATCCCCTTGCGCTACTTTTTGTCCGCTTTGTGCTAGCATCGCCTTCACCAAACCGGGCATCGGTGCAACGATGACGTCCGTATCGCCCCCCGCCACGCTGCTACGTTCCAGCGGATCGACGATATCGAAACTGACACCCTGCGGGCCGAACAGGTAGACCTTCGATCCGATCCGTTTCGCCGGAATTTGCGGCGCACCGCCGTAAAGCCACGCCGCCCCGCGCCGCATCGCGTGCACGGTGCCAAGCGGTGTTTCGATCCGCGCGGCATGCGCGCCGCTCAAATGCACAGCGCAGTCATAGCGCTCGCCGCCGCTTTGCAACGCAATCATGCGTGCGAGTGGCTGCCAAAGAGTGAAACCCGTCTCCGGCCCATGGCGCTCGTTGATCGCCGCCATCATTGCGCCTTGCGCCAAAGCCTGCGCGCTCAACTCCGCCTTGGCCACAAGCGCATCGTAGTCGCGCGCGATCAACCCCGTGTCCACATCACCTGAAGCAAACCCCCGATGACTGGCAAGCGCATGGAGAAAGCCCAAATTGGTAACTGTTCCAGCCACTTGCGTGTCGCCAAGCGCTTTGCGCAGCCGCGCTAGCGCGACCTCACGCGTGGGTCCGTGGACGGTCAGCTTGGCAATCATCGGATCATAGAACGGGCTGATCTCATCGCCGCTGCGCACACCTGTGTCGGCCCGCGCACCGCTTGCAAACGCCAAATGCGCCAAACGCCCCGTTGCAGGCAGGAAATCCTGCGCTGCATCCTCCGCATAAAGCCGCGCTTCGAATGCGTGGCCGGTCAGTGTCAACTCCTCCTGCGTCTTGGGCAGCGCCTCGCCAGAGGCCACTCGTAGCTGCCATTCCACCAAATCGACCCCTGTCACCGCTTCTGTGACCGGATGTTCGACTTGCAGGCGTGTGTTCATCTCCATGAACCAGAACCCGTCCTCGCGCAGCCCGTCCGAGCCATCGACGATGAACTCGATCGTGCCCGCCCCCGCATAGCCAATCGCCTCCGCCGCGCGCACGGACGCCGCGCCCATCGCCGCGCGCACCGCATCCGTCATGCCCGGAGCAGGTGCTTCCTCGATCACCTTCTGGTGACGCCGCTGAAGCGAGCAATCGCGCTCGAACAGATGCACCGCGCTTGTGCCATCGCCAAACACCTGAACTTCTATATGACGCGGTTTCGTTACGAATTTCTCAACGAGAACATCTGAATTTCCAAAAGCCGCTTTCGCTTCGGAACGCGCACTCTGAAGCGCATCGGCAAATTCGCTGGGCTGCTCAACCAAGCGCATCCCCTTGCCACCGCCGCCAGCAACGGCTTTGATCAGCACAGGATAGCCGATTTTAACCGCCTCGTGCGCGAGCAAATCATCATTCTGATCCTTGCCGTGATAGCCCGGCACCACGGGCACACCTGCCTTTTCCATCAACACCTTAGCGGCGTCTTTTAATCCCATTGCACGGATCGCGGCGCTGCTAGGCCCAATGAAAGTCAACCCGGCCGCTTCCACGGCTTCAACAAAATCAGGGTTCTCGGACAAAAAACCATAGCCCGGATGGATCGCTTGCGCGCCGCTCCCTAACGCCGCTTTTATGATAACATCACCGCGTAAGTAGCTGTTTGCAGGGGAAGAACCGCCAATATAAACGGCATCGTCCGCCATCTGCACATGGCGCGCGACCGCGTCCGCATCAGAGTAAACCGCAACGCAGCGCACCCCCATGGCCTGCGCCGTTTGCATGATCCGGCAGGCGATTTCGCCGCGATTGGCGATCAAGATGGCGTCAAACATTCCGCATTACCTTTTCAATATCAGTAAGTTGTAGGTGATTATTAAAGTTACACATGAATTAACCCCCTACATCCTGAACACGCCGAAACGCGTATCCGCGATAGGTGCATTGAGCGCCGCCGACAGGCTAAGCGACAGTACATCGCGGCTTTTTCGTGGATCAATCACCCCATCATCCCAAAGCCGCGCGGAGGCATAGAGCGGATGGCTCTGCTCCTCGAACATGTCAATTGTCGGCTGCTTGAACGCAGCTTCTTCATCGGCTGACCACTGCCCGCCTTTACGCTCGATCGCGTCGCGCTTGACCGTCGCGAGCACGCCCGCTGCCTGTGCCCCGCCCATAACAGAAATGCGGCTGTTGGGCCAACTCCAGAGGAAACGCGGCTGATAGGCCCGCCCCGCCATTCCATAATTGCCCGCACCGAAAGAGCCGCCAACAAGCATGGTGATCTTGGGCACAGAGGTGGTTGCAACCGCCGTAACCAGCTTGGCCCCATGCCGCGCGATCCCTTCGTTCTCGTATTTGCGGCCCACCATAAATCCGGTGATATTTTGCAAGAACACCAGCGGAATTTTACGCTGCGAGCAAAGTTCAACAAAGTGAGCGCCCTTTTGTGCCGCCTCGGAAAACAGCACACCGTTGTTGGCGATAATGCCGATGGGGCAACCTTTGAGATGCGCAAAACCAGTCACCAAAGTTTCGCCATAGCGCGGCTTGAACTCGTCAAAGCGCGAACCGTCTACCAACCGCGCGATGACTTCGCGAATGTCATAGGGCGTGCGCAAATCGGCGGGAACGACGCCGAACAACTCTGCTGGATCATAGGCGGGCTCTTCGGGGCTTTGCCACTGCACCGTGCTCGGCTTGGCACGGTTCAGATGGCTCACCGCGCGGCGCACGAGCGCGAGCGCATGGGCGTCGTCCTCGGCCAGATAATCAGCGACGCCAGAAAGACGCGTGTGAACATCGCCGCCGCCAAGATCTTCGGCAGTCACCACCTCGCCCGTCGCCGCCTTCACCAAGGGCGGACCGGCAAGAAAAATCGTCCCCTGCTCGCGCACGATGATGGTCACATCGCTCATTGCCGGCACATACGCGCCGCCCGCAGTGCACGACCCCATGACGGCAGCAATCTGCGGAATGCCCTTGGCGCTCATCCGCGCTTGATTGTAAAAAATGCGTCCGAAATGATCGCGGTCGGGGAAAACTTCATCCTGATTGGGCAGGTTCGCCCCACCGCTATCGACAAGGTAAATGCAGGGCAGATTGTTTTCCTCGGCGATCTCCTGCGCGCGCAGGTGTTTCTTGACGGTCATCGGATAGTAAGTGCCGCCTTTCACGGTCGCATCGTTGCAGATCACCATGCACTCATGGCCCTCGACCGTGCCGATGCCCGCGATCACACCTGCGCAAGGGGCCGCGCCGCCGTACATGCCATGCGCCGCCGTTGCGCCGATTTCCAAGAAAGGCGAGCCAGCGTCGAGCAGATTGGCGACGCGTTCGCGCGGCAGCATCTTACCGCGTTTGACATGGCGTTCACGCGAGGCATCGCCGCCGCCATATGCGGCCTCTGCCGCTACCTGAGCGATAAGCGCAAGCGCCTCTTCATGCGCTGCGCTATTGGCCTGAAACTCTGCCGAACTGGGCAGGGCCTTGCTGGATAGCTTCATTTTGCGTCCTCCATTTCGGCGCTTGCGCGCGCTTTCAACTCTTTGCGGATCACCTTGCCTGTGACGGTCATAGGCAGGGCATCCAGAAACTCGATTTCTCTTGGATATGAATAGGATGCGAGGCGTTCCTTTACAAACACCTGAAGATTTGTTGCCAAATCGTTACTTGCTTCAAAACCGCCCTTCAGCACGACATAGGCTTTGACAATTTCGGTGCGCATCAAATCGGGTTTGCCGATCACACCGACAGTCGCGACCGCCTCATGTGCGAGCAGGCAATCTTCAATTTCGGCAGGGCCGATGCGATAACCGGACGAGGTGATCACATCATCCTCGCGCCCGACGAAACGCAGATACCCGGCCTCCCAGATACCGCGATCACCGGTCAGCATCCAATCGCCCTTAAACTTTTCGGCAGTTGCTTCCGGCTTGCGCCAATACTCCAACATCATCGAAGTCGCGCCTTTGCGGATGGCGACGTCCCCCTCATCCTGGGTCGCGCTGCCAGCGTCGTCCAGGACCGCGATATCAAAGCCCGGGACAGGTTTGCCGATCGCGCCCGGACAAGGTTTGAACAAAACCGAAGACGCGCTGGCCACCATGTTGCATTCGGTCTGGCCGTAAAACTCGTTGATCGTCAGCCCGAACGCACGCTTGCCCCAGTCGAGCATTTCCGCGCCCAAAGGTTCTCCACCCGAAGCGACTGAGCGCAGGCCGTCGATTCGCACATCTGCGGCCTTGAGCATGCGCAGGGCCGTTGGCGGGAAAAACACATTGCGAATGGGCGCGCGAGCCAAGACCTCGAGGCAGGCCTCGGGGGTGAATTTGGTCAGCCGCGCCGCGACAACCGGCACGCCAAGCGCAAGGGCGGGTATCAGAACATCAAACAAGCCGCCGATCCAAGCCCAATCAGCGGGAGTCCAAAGGCAATCGCCTGGCTGGCCGAGGAAATCATGGCTTATCTCGACGCCGGGGAGATGACCTGTGAGCATTCTGTGTCCGTGCAGCGCACCCTTGGGGGCACCCGTTGTGCCGGAGGTGTAGATCAGGCAAGCGGGGGTTTCGGGGCCTGTTTCGACGCAGTCCAGCCTCTCCCCTGGAGTGATCGCCAGCTCATCGGGCACCAGCGCTGGGGCGGTCATGGTGCGGGCCGCATTGGCCGCATCGGTAATAATCAAGGCCATGTCCGCGTCAGAGGTGCGCGCATCGAGGGCTTGGGTTTGAAACAGGGTAAACAGCGGCACGGAAATCGCACCGAGCGACCAGATCGCGAGATGCGCGGCGGCAGTCCACGGGTCTTGCGAGCGCAGTACACCAACGCGATCCCCGCGCGTAACGCCGCGCGCGCTCATCGCCCGTGCGAGTGCCGCGCTCTTCGCTTCAAGCTCGCCGTAGGAGATCGCGCCCTGCTCGAGGTCATGGATCGCAATTTGATCGGAAGGATGCGCAAGGCATTGCCCCGCCATGTTCAGCCGCTCCGGCAGCGCCCAGCGGAAATTTCTGCGCATTTGCTCGTATGTGTCAGTCGCGTTCAGCATGTTAGGTTTCCGGCGGCGCGGCAGCAGGTTCACCGCGCTGCACCGTGCCGAGGCGCGTCGCGTGATAGGTTTCCGGCGCGCCGCCCGAAGGCGTGCATGTCACGGTGAGCCAAACCCGGGCTTGAGGCGCGGGCACCGCGCTGCAATCGCTGGGCGATCTACCCTGCCCGCCCGAAAGGTAGCTTTGCGCAGCGCGCTCTATCACATCGGTTTCGGTCAGGTTCGAGTGATACCAGCCCGCGCGCAGCCCGAAAAAAGCGGTGGCCACCGTGAGCGCCGCAATGGGCGTCCAAAGTAGCCAGCGCGGCATTACGCCATCGCTCCCATCAATTCGCGGCCAATCAGCATGCGGCGGATTTCCGAGGTGCCTGCCCCGATCTCCATCAATTTGGCATCGCGAAAGATGCGTGCGACAGGGCTATCGTTTAAGAAGCCTGCCCCGCCCATCGCCTGCACCGCTTGGTGGGCGACGGTCATCGCTTCCTCGGACGCATAGAGCACGCATGCTGCGGCGTCCTGCCGCGTCACTTGACCTTTGTCGCAGGCCTTGGCCACCTCGTAGACATAGGCGCGGGCCGTGTTCATCTTGGTGTACATATCCGCGATCTTGCCTTGCATCAGTTGAAAGTTGCCGATGCTTTGACCGAATTGCTTACGTTCCACCATATAGGGCATGATTTCATCAAGGCAGGCCGCCATGATGCCCGTGCCGATGCCGGAAAGCACAACGCGCTCGTAATCGAGCCCCGACATAAGCACGCGCACGCCTTTACCCTCTTCACCAAGAACGTTTTCAAACGGAACTTCGACGTTCTCGAAGATCAGCTCGGCGGTGTTAGAGCCACGCATGCCGAGTTTGTCGAAATGATTTGACGTAGAGAAACCCGTCATGGATTTCTCGATCAGGAAGGCGGTCATGCCCTTGGAGCCAGCATCGGGATCGGTCTTGGCATAAACCACCAGCGTGTCCGCGTCGGGGCCATTGGTAATCCAGTATTTGTTGCCGTTCAGGCGGTAGTGATCGTTGCGCTTTTCCGCGTGCAGTTTCATCGAAACAACGTCCGAGCCAGCGTTTGGTTCGGACATGGCAAGCGCGCCAACATGCTGGCCAGACACGAGTCCGGGCAAGTATTTCGCCTTCTGCTCGGGCGTGCCGTTGAGACTGATCTGGTTGACGCAGAGATTGGAATGCGCGCCATAGCTGAGGGAGACGGAGGCGGAAGCGCGCGCGATCTCCTCAACCGCGATCACATGAGCCAGATAGCCCATATTCGAGCCGCCGAATTCTTCGTCCACGGTGATGCCGTGCAGGCCAAGTTCGCCCATTTCCACCCAAAGCTCGGGGGGGAACACGTTATCGGCGTCGATCTTGGCCGCCATCGGCTTAACACGCTCTTGCGCCCAGCGATGCACCAACTCGCGCAGGGCGTTGACGTCCTCGCCCAGATCGAAACTCATGGAATGGGTGAACATGGTGGTGGCTCCCGAATTTATTGAACGCTTGTTCAGATAATGCAGAAGGCGAATGATTCCGTCAAGCGGCGCGCATCGTTTGGAACGGCACGTCATATTGCGCAGGTGGGGAGCCTCCGGCGGAAGTTTATTTGGGAAGATGAAGCGGAAGGTTTACGCGTAACTGTCGCCGAGGTCTGCTTGGGCACGCGTGATCCAGTGCTCTTGCAGCCAGGCGCAGGGTTTGGCGTAGCGGATGATCTGGCCTGTATAGCCGGTGAGCGCATCGGACATTTTAGGGCGACCATGGAAGCACACAACACGCGCATCGGCAGGCAGTTTGGAGGGGCGCACATAATTCATTGGAAAGGGGTTGGTATCATATTTAAAGGACACGACCCATTCGGGTGGAATGTATTCAAAACAGTCGTTGTCCATGGCTTTGTGCGAGGTATATCGCTGCTCTGATCCGCGCGCTTTTTCGACCTCCGCGTAGGGGTTCGCCGCGAGGTCGTTATAGAGAAAGGGGTGCAGGGCCGGATCAAAGCGAAAGACCGAGCCATGACCCGTGGGGCGACCTTTGCGTTTTTCGGTCCAGTCGTGGCGCATCGCGATCTTGCCGGGGGCCATTTCGTAGATATCATCAAGATTTCCGGTAATCACCACATCCAGATCGAAGCCAAGCACTGGTCCTTGCAGATCGGGGATCAGGCCAGGTTTGAACAGGGAGACCTTTCGCATCGCGCCTTGGCGGTTAGCCACGGCAAGTGCGTCGTTCATCGGGCCAAGGAAGGGTTCCACGGGCAGGTCCAGCACCTCGATATCGGGATGAAAGCCGTCCGAATTTTCCGTCATGCAGATAAAACGGATCGGCCGCGTCATATTGCGGCGCACGCCCGAATAGAGGCGGTTCACGTATTCAGGGCCGAAAAGCGTGCCCCATTTGATGCAGACGATGGTTGCGGCGTGCATATGCGTGTTCCCGAAAATGAAAAAGGCGTCGAGGGCGCGATACCCCAGACGCCTTTGCTTGGAAAGGGCTGCCGTTTACGCCGCAGGCATCCGCTGCTCGACGATCTCCGCCCACCAGCTTGCGCCAGCAGGGCTTGTCTCGTCGTTGAAGTTGTATTCGGGGTGATGCACGCTAGCGGAATCGCCATTGCCGAGCACGATATAGGCACCCGGGCGTTCTTCAAGCATGAAGGCGAAATCCTCGCCGCCCATGACCAATGGCGCGTCCTGCGTGGGCTTGCCCGAGACGCTCTCGGCGACTTTGGCGGCGAAGGCGGTTTGCTCTTCGGAATTGACCATCACGGGGTAATTACGCTGATAATCGAGCGTGATCGTGCCGCCGAAAGTGGCGGCAACCCCTGCGCATATCTCGCCCATTCGCGCCTCGGCCATGTCGCGCACTGCGGGGCTAAGGGTGCGCACGGTGCCCTTCATAAAGACCTTTTGCGGGATCACGTTATGCGCCTTGGAGGAGGTCTCGAAAGAGGTCACGGAGACGACGAGATTTTCAACAGGATCGAGGTTGCGCGAGGCGATGGTTTGCAAGGACAGCACCAATTGGCTGGCCATCACGGTCGTGTCGACGGTCTCTTGCGGCTTGGCAGCATGGCCTCCCTTCCCCTCCAGCTCGATCTCGAACAGATCGGCGGCGGCAAAGAACGGACCGGAGCGGATCGCGAATTCACCGACCGGCAGTCCGGGCCAGTTGTGCATGCCGTAGACTTCCTGGATGCCAAAGCGCTCCATCATGCCATCATCGCACATTTCCTTGCCGCCGCCGCCACCCTCTTCGGCGGGCTGGAAGATCACCACGACCGTACCGTCGAAATTGCGCGTTTCCGCGAGGTATTTCGCCGCGCCAAGCAGCATGGCCGTGTGGCCGTCATGGCCGCAAGCGTGCATGGCATCAGCGGTTTTGGACGCATATTCAAGGCCCGTCGCTTCATGGATCGGCAGCGCATCCATATCTGCGCGCAGGCCAATGACCTTGCCAGAGGCGTTCTGCTTGCCTTTGATGACGCCAACGACGCCGGTGCGGCCAATGCCCGTGACGATTTCATCGCAGCCGAAATCCTTAAGCTTGTCAGCGACAATCGCAGAGGTGCGGTGAGTTTCGAACAGGATTTCAGGATGCTCGTGCAGATCACGGCGCCATTCGGTGATCTCCGGCAGCATTTCGGCGAGGCGGTTCTTGATGGGCATTTGAGTGGCTCCTATTTTTCAGCAGTATTGTTAGCAATTTGCACGATCAGGCCAATCGCCACTCCAGCAACGATCAACATGATACCTTCATCGATCGCCTCGCCCGTATTGGCAGAGGCCAAATAACGCCGCGCGGCAAATTCGTTTGCTTCCATAGTGTCAGTTCCAAACGCGAAGAAGAAGCCAAGTAAGGTTCTGAGTGCTCCGAAACCGAACAAAAGCTACGCTATTACGGACCCTAACTTAACGAACATTTCATATTTCCCCCCTAAGCAGCAGGCATACGGGCTTCGACCATTCCAGCGAGCCATGAGCAGCCTGCCGGAATAATGTCATCGTTGAACACATATTCGGGATGGTGGACCATCGCACCGTTCTCGCCGTTACCGAGGAAAATATAGGCGCCGGGGCGCGCTTCCAGCATGTAGGAAAAATCCTCGCCGGCCATCATCGGCGCAGTGTCGGGATCGACATTGCCCACCCCCGCGATGGCGCAGGCGACATCGACGGCAAAGTCGGTTTGAGCGTCGTGGTTCACGGTGACAGGATAGCCGCGCTCATAGTTGATCTCGACCGCGCACTCGAAGGCATCGGCGGTTGAACTCACCAGCTTGATAAGACGCGCCTCCACCAGATCGCGCACTTCCGGCGATAAGGTGCGCACGGTGCCGCACAGATTAACCGTCTGCGGAATAACGTTAAACGCCGCGCTGTCGTTGCTCATCATGCAGATCGACAGGACCGCGCTTTGCAGCGGGTCCACATTGCGGCTGGTGATGCTTTGCAGGGCCAGCAGAATATGCGCGGCGGTGATGTTGGGGTCAATCGCGCTGTGCGGCATCGCGCCGTGACCGCCCTTGCCAGTTATTTTGATTTCCACGAGGTCCGTCGCCGCCATAAGGCCACCCTTGCGAATGGCGAAACTGCCCGCAGCACCGCCGGGCATATTGTGAAGCCCGTAGACTTCATCGACGTTATAGCGCTCCATCACGCCCTCATCGACCATGACCTTGCCGCCGCCTCCGCCCTCTTCGGCGGGTTGGAAAAACAACACGGCAGTGCCATCAAAGTTGCGCGTTTCAACCAGATATTTCGCCGCGCCGAGCAGCATGGCTGTATGCCCGTCATGGCCGCAAGCGTGCATCGCCCCCGCATGGGTGGATTTATAATCAACGTCGGCAATTTCATGGATCGGCAGCGCATCCAT